>NZ_JBNYXP010000001.1:0-1212738 GCF_051380725.1 Janthinobacterium glycogeni
AGCTGATCATCGGCGCCATGATGCGCAAGCTGGTGCACGTGGCATTCGGCGTGCTCAGGTCGGGAAAAATATTTGATCCGGCCTTGCACGCCGCTTGACGGGGATAACAGTATCTACATGCCAGGGGATACCGTAGGTCGGATTAGCGAAGCGTAATCCGACACATTGTTGCCATGAACAGCAACGTTCACTCCCCCGGCCGGTACCTGCGCTCCAGGTGCTTCGCCACGTCCTCGGGATAAAACAACACCTCCTTGAACTCGCCGCGCGCATACATGGCCGCCTGGTCCTTAAAGTGCGGCGACTTCGGGTCGCCGCTCTGGCCGCCCGCCAGGATGCTTTTCGCCTTGATGCGGGGGCCGAATTCCACGGCCGCGACAAAGCTGTTGCCGCGTTCGCCGTAAATCCTGCGCGTAGCGCTCTTGCTGCTCTGCCCATACGCGGCCAGCGCGCCCCAGTTGCCCGAAGCGTAAGGCACGGGCAAGCTGGGCTGCGCATCGTCGAACGGTTGCACGATATCTCCCGTCAGGCGCTGGTAGCGGTTGATCTCGCCCCACGGCGTTTGCCAGTGGCCGAAATCGCGCTGCAGCTTGGCCGCGGCACTTGCCAGGGCGTCCAGCCGCTGCGCCGCCGTGACCTTGTCCGTCGCCAGAAAATCGACCACGGGCACGCCCTGCTCGCGCGCCTGTTTTCCAACCAATTCGGCCAGTTCCTGGCCCCAGAACACGGCCAGGGACGTGGCGGTGGATGTCAGCGAATAGCGCCAGTCCCAGGCCCGCAGCAAGGCGATCTTGTCGGCCAGCGCCAGCTGTTGCGCGCCGCCGGCCGGCAGCGCATCGTATGCGGCGAACAGCGGCGGCAGCAGCGCTTCGAACGCCGTCAGTTCACTGTCATAGGAGGCGGCGATCAGGCTGTCGAGCGTAAAACCGGTCTTGTTCTGGAAGACCTTGACGGCGTGCAGGCCACGCGCGTTTTCGCCATACACAGACATGTAGGCGGGGTAATTGCCCTGACGGGGGCTGTCGGCGCCGGCCGCCGAATACGGCCAGTTATTCGTGTTCTGTATCCAGCCATTTTTCGGATTGAACAGCGTGATGGTTTGCGCCACCGTATGCAGCCCTTGCCATTCCGTGGCCGGGTCGCTGCCGTCGACGGGCTGCTTCCAGTTGAAGCGCGGGTCGCGCACGGGAATGAAATTGCCGTGAAAGTAGGCGATATTGCCGTCCGCATCCGCGTACACCGTATTGTTCGAGGAATTCGTGCGCAGTTCCATCGTCTTGTAGAAGGCCGCATAGTCGCGCGCCTTGGTGCGCGTGTACGACTGCGTGAGCGCCTTCAACGGTTCATGCATCAGGCGCACGGCCACCCATTTACCGTCCTGCGCGCGCACGATGGGGCCGTGGTGGCTGTAGTAGACGGTGATGGTTGTCGATCCCATGCGGCCATCGGCCAGTTTATAGGGCAAGGTGATCGGCACGGCTTTCAAAGGGCGCAGCCCGCCGTCATAACGGTAGCACCATGCGCCATCCTTGTCGACGATGCTTTCCAGGTATTCGTCGATGACGTCGCCGCCGCCCGAGGTATGCATCCAGCCCAGGCGGTCATTAAAACCCTGGTAGACGAAGAACTGCCCCCAGGTGACGGCGCCATATGCATTCAGGCCTTCCCCGCTGGTGACCTGCACTTCGGGACGGAAGTAGAACGAGGTGTGCGGGTTGATCATCAGCAGCGCATGGCCGTTTTTGGTAATCGCGGGCGCGATGGCGAAGCCATTCGAGCCGCTCGGCTCGGGGTCGAGGCCGGTCTCCACGCTGGTCAACGCCACAGCTACGGTTTGCTGGTCGTAGAACGCTTCGAGCTGCGCCAGGTTGATCGATTCGATATCGCCGCCGATGCTGCCCTCGCTGAAACTCAAGGCCATCCACGGTTCGAAATGTGCGATCAGCCGCGGTTTGACGTGCGGATGCGTGGCCAGGTAAAAATTGAGGCCGTCGGCAAAGGCATCCATCAGCTTGCGCAGCCACGGCGGGCTGGCGCGGTACTGCGCCTGCAGCTCAAGCGGATCGATGAACAGCTTCATGCGCAGGTCGCGGTACAGCTCCCGCTCGCCCTCCACTTCCGCCAGCCGCCCCATGGCGTTGATGTAATTGAGTTCCACGCGGGGGAAATCGTCTTCGGCCTGCGCATACATCAGGCCAAAGACGGCATCGGCGTCCGTCTTGCCCGTCACATGGGGCACGCCCCACGTGTCGCGCGCGATGCTGACGTTGGCAGCCTGCGCCTGCCAGCGGACCATGTCGGCGGCAGCAACGGCGGGCGCCGCCAGCGCGGAAGGAACGGCAACGATGCCGCAGGCGATGGCGGCGAACAAGGTACGGCTGTGCAGCATGCACTACTCCAATAGTCAGGATGCGTCGATCAAGGCGGCGATGCGCTGGTTGAGTTCCACATTTTCCGCCTGCAGCTGGGCCACCCGCTGTTTCAGGCTGGCGATCTCGCCGCGCAGGCGTTCCGCTTCGGACGGCGCCTGGGCTGCATTCTCGGCCCACGGTTCGTTGCCCGTTTCCGGCGTGTCCTGCGACACGTGGGGCGCTTTCGGCTCGCGCGGCGTGCGCGTGGCGGCGCGCTGTTCGCGGATTTCCTTGGCCGCCTGGCGCAGCAGTTTCTTGCCGCCGGCAACGGCGGCCACCTGCTCTTCCGGCGGCAAGGACGCCACGGTGGCCGCCGCGTTGATCGAGATCGTGCCCGAACGGACGGCTTCCACCAGTTCCGGCGAAGCGGCTTTCTGGATCTTCTCGATCTGGCTGATCTGGTTGCTGCTCAATCTCGCCGCCTTGGCCACCTCTTCGCGCGTGCTCATGGGGGGCTTCGGCGCGTTTTCGCCATCGGGCGCATCCTGGGCGCTGACGGGCGCCGGGCTGCGCGCGGCGACGATTTCCTTCTTGCGCAAGGCCAGCACGCCGCGCTGGAAGTCCGACACGCTGCGGCGCGCCAGGTGATTGTCGATCATCCACAGCATGACGTCGTCAAGCGAGGTAAAGCTGGTGTTCTGGATGGTCTTGAATTCGATGCCGTGCTGGCGGCAGATGGCGTAGCGGTTATGCCCGTCGATCAGCACGTCGTTCCACAGCACCAGCGCGTCGCGGCAGCCTTCGGCCAGCAGGCTGCGCTCGAGCGCCGCGTACTCACTGGCGGTGAGCGGGTCGATGTACGACTGCAGCACCTGATTGATAGTGATATTCATGGTTGTCCTCAATATTGCGGCGCGATGGTCCGCGCCGGCACGAATGCTACACCATCCGCCGTGCCTGGCCGGGTAAAATCACGGCGGCACAGCTCATACAAAAACACGGACCATGAAAAGAAAGTACGCCACCGCGATCATTTTTACCGTCGCCGCCATCGGCTTCACCTGGGTCAGTCCCTACATCGCCATGTACCGCATCAGCATCGCGGCGAAATCCGTGCGCCTGGAAAACCTGGCGCAGCAGGCCGACCTGCCCGCCATACGCGCCAGCGTGGCGCGCCAGCTGCGGGCAGGCGGCGAAACGGCGAATGAAGTGGATTTCAAGGAAATGCTCGACACCATCGTTTCGCCGCCCGGCATCACGGTGCTGATCCTGCATGGCAAGCAGGGGCCGGACGGCAAGCGCCACGATTTCGGCATGGCGTACCGTTCATGGAATGAAGTGGTGCTGCGGCGCGCCGGCGCCGGCCCCGCCGCCAGCCAGTTTCTGCTGCGCCGCCATGGCATCTGGGACTGGAAATTGATGGACATTACCCTGCCGCCGGAATTACTCTAAAGAAACTTGATCTAAAACAACACTTACCTAAACCGCCATGTTGATTTTGGGAAATATTATGTAGAATGCCAACACCTCAGGCGCACCGGGTCGCCAGGCATCCGAGAGATTGCACGATGAAAAGAATGATGCTTCTCGCTGTAGTGGCACTGGTCGCGCTGGCCGGCGCCTTCTATGGCAGCCCGTATTTCACCATGAACAAGATCCGCGCGGCGACCATGGACGAGGACACCCAGGCCTTGGCTGCGCAGATCGACCTGGCACAGCTGCGCGGCAGCCTGGGGCAGCAACTGCATGCGCTGTTCTCGGCGCCGGAAGTGGCCGACGACATCAGTCCCGACGTCATCGATCCCTTGCTCGATACCATGCTGATGCCCGAAGGCATCGTCGCCTTGATGAAGCTCAATGACCGCTACGAGAACCCGATCGCCAAGGTCAGCGACATCAGCGGCCGCAAGCGCAACACCAAACCCGACTACAGGCTGCGCTACACCTCATGGAACAGCGTCGTGGTGCAGCGCGCCCACAGCAAAAGCCATATCGGCGAACTGACCCTGACGCGCGACGGCCTGTGGCGCTGGAAGCTGGTGTCGGTGGCCCTGCCAAAAAACTTGCTGGCCGACGCGTAAAGCGCCCGCCTTTCGTATCGTCAATCCAGCGGCTATCCGACACCGTACACTGCTATCATCGGGTTTTGATTTCCAACGGAGGCAGCATGTCAGACCTGGTACAACACGCCCTGACCCACGCGGGCAAACCGGCCACCACGCCCTGGGTGGTCACCCTGGTCGGCGGTGAAAAACTCACCGGTCCCATTTCCCCGCTCAGCGACGGCTGCTACGCCATCGGCCTGGGTCAAATCAAGTATTTTTCCAGCGACAAGGTCGCCTGCCTGAATGTCTCGGGCGCGGGCGCCTTCCCCATCTGAACACCCTGGCAACGGACAAGACGCAGGACAGCGCAAGCCTGGCGGCGCAGCTGCTGGCGCTGGAAGCGGCGCTGCAAAGCCAGGCGGTGCGCGCCGACAGTGCCAGGCTGGCGGCCCTGCTGGCCGACGAGTTCGTCGAATTCGGCAGCTCGGGCAATCTCTGGACGCGCGCGGCAACCCTGGCGGACTTGCCGGCGGAAGACTTTTGCCAGCGCAGCATCCGCGATTTTCAAGCCCGCTTGCTGGCCGACGATGTTGCCTTGGTTACCTACCGCTCAGAGCGCCACGCCAGCGGCGCCCTGCCCGCCAGCGCCAGCTGGCGCAGTTCGCTGTGGACATGGCGCGACGGCCGCTGGCAAATGATTTTTCACCAGGGCACGCGCATTCCCGACTGATTCTCCTCCCCCAGATACTGTCCCATGCCCGATCAAGCGGCGCAGGAACCAGCATCCATGCCGAAAAGTTGTGTTTTGACACGCAAAATATCATTGATTTAATGAATTTTTTGTGCAACAATGAATTTAATAAATAAAACAAATAAATTATTGAAATCGGTTTTTTAGTTAATTCGATCCTCACACCACGAATCCGTGTTCTGGATAGAAAAGCACTGCGTAGGACTCGACCCGTCGCCAGGCAAGCGCCTGCCACCGGTCTCACGCAAGCCCCCTTTCTAATCATCACCACGTATTTTGGAGAGACATCATGGACAAATTCACCGTACGCACCCAGCTCACTCTGGCTTTCGGCCTGCTGGTCTTTTTCCTCATCGGCATATCAATCCTGTCCGTGCGGAGCTTTTCCAACTTCAACGCCAGTTTTGACCAGTATGTCAACGGCATCACCGCCCGCGCCAATACGGCGCACCGCGTACGTGACGCGATCGACATGCGTGCCGTAGCGGCCAGGAATCTGGTGCTCGTCACCAAGCCGGAAGACCTGGAGAGCGAACGCAAACAGGTCTTGCAGGCGCAGGCCGATGTCGTCAAGAACATGCAGCATCTGCTGCAGCTGACACAGCAGCCCGAGGTATCGGATGAAGTGCGCGCCATCGTCAACAAGATCGACGGCATCGAAAAACGCTATTCTCCCGTGGCGCTGGCTATCGTGGACCTGGCGCTGCAAAAGAAAACCGAGCAAGCCATCGTCAAGATGAACGAGGAATGCCGCCCGCTGCTGGCCGCCCTCGTCGCCGCCAGCGATGAATATTTCGCCCTGACGGACCGGCGCTCTACCGCCATCTTGCAGGAAGACAACGAGCGCTACATGCTCAACAGGAATATCCTCATCGGCGCCAGCCTGCTGTCCATCGTGCTGGCAGGCCTGGCGGGCTGGCTCATCACTCGCAGCCTGCTCAAGGCGCTGGGCGCAGAACCGAAGCAGCTGTGCGACGCCGTCAGCCTGCTGGCCGGCGGCGACCTGACGGGCAAACTCAACGTTGCACCGCACGATACCGCCAGCGTACTGTCGGCGCTGCAGCGCATGCAGGAGTCGCTGACCACGGTGGTGTCGTCCGTGCGCCAGGATTCCGACACCGTTTCTCTTGCCGCCGCGGAAATTTCCAGCGGCAACAGCGATCTGTCGCTGCGCACGGAACAGCAAGCCAGTTCGCTGGAAGAAACCGCTTCGTCGATGGAAGAGCTCACCAGCACCGTGCGCAAGAATGCGGAAAATGCCCGCGAAGCCAATGTGCTGGCCACGACGGCATCGGACGTCGCCAGCAAGGGCGGCGCCGTGGTGGGACAAGTGATGGGCACCATGGACCTGATCAGCGAATCGTCGCGCAAGATTGTCGACATCATCAGCGTCATCGACGGCATCGCCTTCCAGACCAATATCCTGGCCCTGAATGCCGCCGTGGAAGCGGCGCGTGCCGGCGAACAGGGCCGCGGCTTCGCCGTCGTGGCGACCGAAGTGCGCGGCCTGGCCCAGCGCAGCGCCAGCGCGGCCAAGGAAATCAAGGCGCTGATCGACGATTCGGTCAGCCGCGTCGATGCGGGCTCCAGGCTGGCGGCGCAAGCGGGCACGACGATGTCCGAGGTGGTCGCCAGCGTCGCCCGCGTCAGCAACATCATCGCTGAAATCACGGTGGCCAGCCAGGAACAGTCCGCAGGAATCGAGCAGATCAATCAGGCGGTGACCCAGATGGATAGCGTCACGCAGCAAAACGCGGCACTGGTGGAGGAAGCGGCGGCGGCGGCCGAATCGCTGCGCGAGCAGGCCGGCCACCTGGTGGAAACCGTGAGCATCTTCAAGACGCATGGCAGCCAGGTGGCGCCACCCGCACCAGCGCCAGCACCGGCACGCGCCAGCCACAAGCCGCTGCGCCTGGTACCGGCAGCGGCCAGCAGCCCCGCCAAGCGCCAGGCCGCACCGGCAAAACCCCGTGCGGCGCAAGCGGAAGCCGTGACGGCCGGCGACTGGGAAGAGTTTTAAGCAGATAGAGGCATGCAGCCACGCATGCCCCGCTTCACACGCACAGGGGAGAGCCGCAGCCGGCCTCCCCTGTCGCGTTGCAACAACACGCACCTCACATAAAAAATCCGCGGCAACTGTTGTATTTGTGCCGCCCCGGATCCCGCGACTACGCCGAAATGGCGCACGCTTTTTTGCGTCGCCGCAGGAAACCTCCGCGTCCTGTCCAGCCTTTTTTGTTCCCGCACAAGCCTGCCGGCACTCCACTATGCACCCGCCAGATATTGACGACAAATACGATTTTACTCGCGTATTGAGTCGAAACGGATATGAATAGCCATCATTGGAAAATGGCATGAATACCAAAATTTCCCGTGCTAGCATGATTTTTCGTTCAGCTGGCCAGCGCCAGCCTGCATGCCCCAACCATCTCGACCGACAGGAGCCGTTTCATGATGACACCGCACGCCAGCACAATACGCCACACCCTGATTGCCCTGGCAATCTGCGCCGCCTTCCCCCTGCAGGCGCAGGCCCAGGCCAGCAGCGCGGCGCCAGCCGCCGACGCGCCTGCCGCTCCGGCGGCACAGGCCGGTGCTGGCCAGCTGGAAACGGTGATCGTGACGGCGCAGCGGCGCGCGGAAAACATCAAGGACGTGCCGATGTCCATCGCCACCCTGAAGGGCGACAAGCTCGACACCCTGACGGCAGGCGGCGCCGACATCCGCTTCCTCAACAGCCGCTCGCCCAGCGTGTCCGTCGAATCGGATTACGGCCGCACCTTCCCCCGTTTCTACATTCGCGGCCTGGGCAATACCGACTTCGACCTGAACGCCTCGCAGCCGGTGGGCCTGGTGATGGATGACGTGGTGCAGGAAAACGCCATGCTGAAAGGTTTTCCCGTGTTCGACGTGGATCAGGTCGAAGTGCTGCGCGGCCCGCAAGGCACCTTGTTCGGCCGTAACTCGCCAGCCGGCGTGATCAAGTTCGATTCCGCCAAACCCGTCTTCAAGACGGAAGGCTACCTCAGCGGCGGCTTCGGCAAGGATGGCATGAAGAACCTGGAAGGCGCGTTCAACGTGCCCGTCAGCGACACGGTCGCCCTGCGCTTTTCCGGCCAGACGCAGCGCCGCGACGACCGCGTGCACAACCCGCGCCCCACCGGTACGCGCGACTTCGAAGGCTATGAAGACAGCGCCGCCCGCCTGCAGGTGCTGGTCAAGCCCACGCGCGACTTCACGGCCCTGTTCAACGTGCATGCGCGCAACCTCGACGGCACGGCCACCCTGTTCCGCGCCAATATCCTCAAGCAGGGCACGAACGACCTCGTCGACGGCTTTGATTACGACAACTACCCGACCGACGGCATCAACCGCCAGCACCTGAAAACCAAGGGTGCCAGCATGCGCCTGAAATGGGACTTGCCCGGCGTCACCCTGCATTCGATCACCGGCTACGAAAAACTCGATTTCTTCAGCCGCGCCGACGTCGACGGCGGCTATGGCGCCGTGTCCGCGCCGCCGATGGGCCCCGGCTTCATTCCATTCGTCGTGGAAACGGCCGACGTGATCCCCAACCACAAGCAGATTTCGCAGGAATTCCGCGCCGAGTCGTCTGCCCGCGGCCCGCTGCAATGGATAGCCGGCTTGTTCTACTTCAAGGAAGATATCCAGATCGACAGCATTGGCTTCAACAGCCTGGCGGCCGGCAATCCGCAAAGTCCGAACTACGCCACGCAAAACCAGAGCTCGAAGTCGTACGCGGCCTTCGGCTCGCTCAACTACACGGTCTCGGACGCCCTGAAACTGCGCGCCGGCCTGCGCTACACGACCGACAAAAAGGATTTCTCCGCCAAGCGCGTGGAAGCGACCACGGCCGGCCCCTTCGACTTGCACGACACCTCGCACAACGTCAGCTGGGACTTGAGCGGCACCTATGCGCTCACGCCGGAAACGAATGCCTACGCGCGCATCGCCACCGGCTACCGCGCGCCGTCGATGCAGGGACGCCTGAACGGCCTGGCCGACCGGCCCTCGTTTGCGGGCGCCGAGAAAGCGCTGTCCGTCGAGGCGGGCATCAAGCAAGACCTGTTCGACAAGCGCGCGCGCCTGAGCCTGGCCATATTCCAGTACCGCGTCAAGGACAAGCAACTGACGGCCGGCAGCGGCGCCGTCAACATGAACCAGCTGATCAACGCAGACAAGGCCACGGGCCGCGGCGTGGAACTCGATTTCCAGGCCAATCTCAGCGACTCCCTCAGCATGACCCTGGGCGGCAGCTACAACCACACGGAAATCCAGGACAAGAAGCTGTTCGTGCAAAGCTGCGGCAACGCGCAAAACAACCCGGCCAGCGGCTGCACCGTGACCGACCCGCTGGGCCCGTTCAAGGGCACGGCCTACATCGATGGCAACCCGCTGCCGCGCGCGCCGGAATGGCAAACCAACTTCACATTAAAGTACAGCATTCCCCTCGCCAATGGCGAGTTCTACGCCTACACGGACTGGGCCTACCGCACCAGCTACAACTTCTTCCTGTATGAAGCGAAGGAATACAAGGCCAAGGAACTGCTCGAAGGCGGCTTGCGCGTCGGCTACAAATGGGACAAATACGAACTCTCCGCGTACGGCCGCAACATCACCAACCAGGTCCAGTCGCTGGGTGCGATCGATTTCGACAACCTGGCCGGCATCGTCAACGAACCGCGCACGTATGGAGTGCAGTTCAAGGCGACGTTTTGACGGCGCGTAGATAAAACCGCGCCGTCCGGCGCAAACCGGACAGCGCGGCGCAGGCACTAGATGGCGTGATGCGCATCACCTGTGCTAGAATCTCGCCGCGCTGCCCGGATGGTGAAACTGGTAGACACTGGAGACTTAAAATCTCCCGCCTGTAAGGGCGTGCCGGTTCGATTCCGGCTCCGGGCACCAGCGCACAGAATTCAGAAACATCAACAAAGCCATTCATCCCAATAAAATCAACGGGTTAGTGGCTTTTTTTACGCCCCGATATTCCTGTTAATCCATACTAAACCCGACCAAAAACAGTAGCGATTACGCCAGATTTACGCCATGATTACGCGAGCGACGCCGACGCCGGCGCCGGCGCCATCATGGTGGCCCTGATCGCCTGGCTGAAAATCCACCAGCTCCACCTGATGGCCAACGAGGAAACCCGCAAACACGGCATCGCCTTCGAGGTGGATTTTAATAACCATGAAACGATCGACATTTCCATCAAGCTGGACCTGACCGAGCGCCTGGCCGTCAAGACCGGCGAGGCGGGCGCCTCGACATCAAGCACCTGGCTGAGATACAGCACATGCCGGCCTACGCGGACGAGTTCTGGAAGCTATACGCCGGCGAGACCCTGCTGGCCGAATGGCGCACGCCCGAGGCCACGCCATGAGCGGCGACCTGCACGCGCTGGAAGCCTGGGTCGGCGCCCTGCTGGCCAAGCTGCAACCGGCCCAGCGCCGCGCCATCAATCACAAGGTGGCCATTGACCTGCGCCGCAGCCAGGCTCAGCGCATCAAGGCGCAGCAGGGACCACATGGCGCCGCATATCCGGCGCGCAAGCGACGCAAGGAATTCAAGGGGAAGAACGGACGGATCAAGCGGCAGAAGGCGGTGATGTTTGCCAAAATCCGTACCGCCAAACATCTGAAAGTGAAGGCGACCGGCGATCAGATCGAGGTCGGGTTCTTTGGCTGGGTGGCACGCGTGGCGCATGTGCATCAGTTTGGCCAGCAAGACCGCTTGTCGAAAAAAGGCCCGTTGTACAAGTACCCGGAACGGCCGCTGCTGGGTTTGAGTGAGTCGGATCAGACTTTGATACGCGAGTCCATACTGAGACATATTGAAAAAAAATAAACTACACCAACACCAACTTCGACTGACTTTAGTTATCAAATGAGTTAGAGTTGTATGTTGCTGGTTATTTCGACCTATCAGCCAATATTCAGAATAAAACTCACAATTATTTAAACATGAAATTTTCCCAAGAAACCACCAAATTTCGAGAATATGCATTATGGGCTGGCATAATTCTTACTGCAGCCATTTTCATTCTTATTGCTTTGGCAATTTTTGATATATGTGAGATGCGTGGAAAGGTAAAAGATATTCAAACATTCTTGGGTGGCTTGGCAGTTCTCGCGGCAAGTCTTTACTCTTTCTATGCAAGTTCAGCAGCGGCTGCAGAAACTTTTCGAAAGAACTCTCAGGATGAAGAAACACTAAACAAAAACATAAGAGTAAATATGATTCTTATTGCTGAAACTCTAAGACAGCAAAGCCATGCCGGACTTACAGACTTAAATAATTATACAAATGGGTACACATTGCCGCAGATTCACTTTCAACATTTCGCTGGACTTGTCGTTACTGTTCCTGAGCAAGCGGCCCGCATATGGGAAAACATCGGAATAATTCCGCAAAATACCCAAGTGCAATATCTAAACTTAATAAATTTTTCAAATATGGTCGAACAAGCTCGCACAGGCGGAATGGCATTATGTAAATTTCTACGCGATGAAAACGCCATCCTCCTTGCAAAAGTAGAGAAAATCTTAGAAAAACAAGCCATCGAGGACCATATTCTTGACACCGCAAACAATTTAAATATCGAATGCAATAAAATTGAGTGGAATAGAATTGCTGGGCTTTTGGCAAACGTCAATAGCTCATCAATTGCACTTCTAAAGAAAATGGAAGAATCTAATCAATGGCAACCAGACGTACCACCTTACCCGCCAAACTTTAAACCACACGAGTACACAAAGCCTGAGATTAAAAGCTGACAAAGATTCTCGAATATAAATAAAATATGAAATCAAGACACCTTTCCTTAACGATATGAAATCACCATAGTCATTAAGCCACATATCACCCCCCCCCCGTGTGCATCCGCACGCGGACTTCGGCAACATGCACTGCATGAACGCCGACCTGCCCGACCTCCTCCGCTTGCTGCAAAACCTGATCCGCCTGGGCACCATCGCCGAGGTCAACGGGGCCAAGGCGCGCGTGCGGCTGGAGCCAGCCCTCACCGCCGAATGGCTGAAATGGCCCACCCGGCGCGCCGGCAGCACGCGCACCTGGTCGGCGCCGACCGTGGACGAACAAGTGATCGTCTTTTCCCCGGGCGGCGACCTGACACTCGGAATCATCATGCCCACGCCGTGCTCGCAGGCGTTTGACGCGTCCGAGTCCAGCCCCACCATCCACACCACGCATGACTCCAGTCGCCCGTGACCGTGCAAGGCTTCAAGCCGAGATCGACGCCACCGCATGACTACCGCTCAAGGGGATGCACAACCTGGACGGTAATGGTTTACTACGCGCGTGGAGCTTGAAACGAAAACGGAAGCGGTGGCGGCAGAACGCGAAGAGAAAAAGGAGCAGGACGAAGGCAGTACGGGCGTCGTCGCCACGTGGACAGATGTGGCGGAGAAAAAGACAGGGTAGCAATAGCCAGGCGCCAAGATACGCAAACAGCATGAACCTGCAACATATGCGCACGCTATGAGGCCACTTCCCCCTATTGGTTTGAGATGGAAATTCAGCCAGTCTGGAGTGCCCAGAGCCGCCGCATTGAACGACCGCCGACTGCTTGGCGGCCTGACCGTTGCCGCTCGATTTTTCAGCACAATAAGCCGGAAGCCGACATTCGCATCCAAACATGAAACTAATCCGGCTCCCTGCCAACTAATAGACAGCAAACCTATCGCATTGTAGCCCGAGCAAGCCCATCGCTACAGGCGGTACGAGCAAACATTCGCAATGCCTGGGGATTCTTCTGCCTTCTGGCAAGCCTCCACAGCATGAATTCAAATATAGCCTACGCGGGAGGAGTAATCATGCAGGATAGAAATGTTTATTGGGATGAGGTGAGGATGCAAAATGATTTTCATCAGCCATCGATTCTGGCAATTGGCGATAGCTGGTTTTGGTATTTATTTCCCGGCGGATCGCTCTTGAATAAACTAGGAAATTTAGTTGAGACGAAAGAACATTACATTCTGGCTCACGGCAACAATGGCGCCGCAGCCTACGATTATGTAGACGGAACCTACAAAAGAAGAATCCAAACCGCGTTACAACTGCATGGAGATTCGTTGTCAGCCGTATTTATCAGCGGCGGAGGAAACGACTTCGCCGGCCTGTCCGACCTGCGCCCGCTACTATTGAATGACTGCTCCGCTTGTACTACAGCTGAAGCCTGCTACCGGCATGGCGACGACGAGCAAAGCGTGGACTGGCTGTTAAACAAGGTGATCGCAAGCTACATCGCTCTTATCGACAAGATCATTGGAGCGACATGGAAGACGGCGCAAAATGCAAACGGGCCCACGAAGATCTATTTGCATAATTATGACTATGCCCGGCCAACCGGTGTCCATCTGCCATTTATCGAAAGTGCCAGCTGGCTGCGAGCTGCGCTAGTCGTCGCAAATGTGCCCATTCACCTGCAAGATGCCTGTATCCGTTTTTTGATCGACGAGTTCACCGCACGGTTGAAAGGGCTGGTCACTCGTTACCCCGGCCGTGTTCGTCTTATCGATAGCCGCGGCACATTAACTGACAACGACTGGGCGAATGAGCTTCATCCAACGCCGACGGGTTTCGGAAAGATTGCTCAAGTCTGGCGGCCCATATTGCAAGCCGACGGGCTTGCATCATAGTGAGCACTACCCACATGAAGGCTTTCTCATCTGAACTTCACCCATGCATGGGTGAAGTTGGTGCCAGAGCGAGCCTCCCGGACTCGCTCGCCCTACTTGCATTTTTACAACACCCTCCGAACCCCATCCCCCTTTTCTGCGGCCCCCTACTGATATAATACTTACAATCAAGTAATATTCCGAAATGTGCGCCTCCAGGCTCCCGCAACCGTCTGTGTACTGCTAAGCCCAGCCCATGCGCTCCCTTTTCGATCATGAGATCATCAAACAGCTGCACAGCGGTGCCCGCTCGCGGGTGTACCGCGCCAGGGCCGCCGATGGGACCGCGCTGATCGTCAAGAAGCCCAATCAGCAGTTCCCCTCCTTTCAGCAACTGGCGCAATTCAAGCGCGAGTATGCGATCGCGCGCCGCTGCCGCCATCCTGGCGTGGCGCATCCGCTGGCGCTGCAGCTGCACGGCGGGTGCTGGACGATGATCGTGGAAGATTGCGGCGGCCAGGCGCTCGACCAGGTGTTGCGTGCACAGGTGGCGGCGCGCAGGATGCCGTCGCAACCCGCATTGGCGCTGGACGACTTTTTCGACATCGCGCTGCAACTGTGCGCGGCGCTGGACGAGGTTCATCGTCAGGGCGTGATCCACAAAGACATCAATCCCGCCAATCTGGTGTGGAATGGCGACCGGCGCCTGCTGCAGCTGATCGATTTCGGCATCGCCTGTGAACTGCCTTACGAAAGCCATGGCATCGCCAATCTCCAGACCCTGGAAGGCACGCTGCGCTACATGGCGCCGGAACAGACCGGACGCATGAACCGGCGCGTCGATTGGCGCGCCGATTACTATGCGCTCGGCGCCACCTTCTACGAACTGCTGACCGGCCAGGCGCCGTTCGAGACGGGCGACGAGATGGAACTCGTGCATTGCCACATTGCACGCAGTCCCGACTGGTCGCACCCGGCGCTGGCAAGCTTGCCTGGCCAGCTGCTGCCGATCATCCAGCGGCTGCTGGAAAAAAATGCCGATCAGCGCTACCAGAGCTTGCAAGGCTTGCGCAGCGACCTCGAAGCATGCCGCGCGCAAAAGCCGACGCAGGCACTCAAGCTATCCGACCACAACGGCCGTTTCCTCGTGCCGCAAACGCTGCACGGGCGCGAGGATGCCATCGCCGTGCTGCTGGCGGCATTTGAACGCAGCGCCGCGGGCAGGTGCGAGATGCTGCTGGTGGCCGGCCATTCGGGCATCGGCAAGTCGGCGGTCGTCAACGAAGTGCAAAAGCCCATCATCGCGCGGCGCGGCTGCTTCCTGTCCGGTAAATTTGACCAGCTCCAGCGCGACGTGCCGTATGCCTCGCTGATCCAGGCCTTCCAGGGGCTGGTGCGCCAGCTGCTCGGCCAGCCCGAGGAAACGCTGCGGCAGTGGTCCGCCAAACTGCACGAGGCGCTGGGCAGCGGCATCGGCATGCTGGTCGAACTGATTCCCCAACTGGCGTTGATCGTCGGCCCCACGGACGCGGTGCCCGCGTCGGACCCGGCACAGGCCCAGCTGCGCCTGGACCGCCTCTTTCCCCGCTTCGTCGAAGTATTCGCCTGCGCCGGGCATCCGCTGGTATTGTTCCTCGACGACCTGCAATGGGCCGATGCGGCCACGTTGCGAATGATCGAACTGCTGATGGTCTCCTGCGACAAGAGCTGCATGCTGTTCATCGGCGCATATCGCGACAACGAAGTGAGCGACGCGCATCCGCTGATCGCGCAGCGCGACAAGCTGCTCGCGCGCGAGGTACGCCTGTCGACGCTGTTACTGAGCGCATTGACCGAGCCACAAGTTGCGCAGATGGTCTCCGCCACCGTGCGCGTGGCAACCCACGATTGTGCGCCGTTGACCAGTATTTGCTACCGCAAGACGGCCGGCAATCCCTTTTTCCTTAACCAGTTCCTCGCTTCGCTCAATGAGACGGGCCATCTGCGCTACCGGGCAGCCGACGATTGCTGGGACTGGGACCTGCCCGCGATAGAACAGGCCAAATATACCGACAACGTGGTCGAGGTGCTGCTGGAAAAAATCCGCCGCCTGCCCATGGTGACACAGCATCTGCTGCAACTGGCCGCCTCCTGCGGCAACCGCTTCACGCTCGATACGCTCGCGCTGGCAATGGACCGCGCTCACCGCAAAACGCAGCAAGACCTGTGGCCGGCGCTCAGGGCAGGCTTGATCCAGCCGCTTGACGAACGCTATAAGTACGTCAGTGGCGACAGCGATGCGGCCAACAGCGGCGTCGCTTACCGCTTCCTGCACGACCGGGTGCAGCAGGCCGCCTATCTGGTCGCCGACGACGATACGCGCGTGGCCAACCATCTGCTCATCGGCCGCTTGCTCCTGCGGCATACGGCGCCGCAGCACCAGGACGCAACACTGTTTGAAATCGTCGAGCAGCTCAACGCCGGTCGCGCGCTGATCAACGATGCGGACGAGCGTGTGCAGCTGGCGACGCTCAATCTCCAGGCCGGCGTCAAGGCACGGCGTTCCGCCGCGTTCCAGTCCACCCTGGAACACATGCGCATAGGTCTCGACCTGTTGCCGGCGCACGCATGGAGCGGCCACGCCAGCCTTTGGCTCGACCTGCAGCTGGGCGCGGCCGAAGCGGCTTACCTGTGCGGCCAGTTCGATACGGCCGAGGCGATCTACCCGCTGGTGCGCGCCCGCGCCTTGAGCCCCTTGCTGCAGGTGCGCTGCATTGCCATCCAGGCGCACCAGTATCAATTGCAGGGCCGCCTGCTCGACGCCATCGCCGTGCAGCGCGATGGCCTGGCGCTGCTGCACATCGACATTCCGCACGATGTGGCGCAGATGAAGGCGCGCTTCGCCGATATCCTCGCCGGCATCGGGCGTCAGCCTGGCGCGCATGCACCCGACACCTTGCTGGCAGCCGATGACATGTGCGAACCGGACGCCGTGGCCGCGATGCAGATGATGCAGGGCCTGTGGATGGCCAGCTACTACGCCGGCCAGCAGGATCTCAGCGCGCTGATGGTGGTGTCGATGACGCGGCTGTCGATGCAGCGGGGGAACAGCGATTTCAGCGCTGTCGCCTATGTCGGCTACGCGATGATGCTTGCGCTGTACAGCGGCGACATCGCGCGCGGCTACGCCTTCGGGGCGATGGCGATGGCGCTCGCCAGGCGCCGTGCCAACCTGCAGACGCGCACGCTCACGGCCCTGATGTTCGGCGCGCTCAGCAACCACTGGACGCAGCCGCTGCGCAGCTCCGACGCCCTGTACGAAGAAGCGTTTGGCTGGGCGCTGGAAATCGCCGACTTCGTGCAGGTCGGCGTGGTGGCGGCCGTGCGCGCCACCGACCGTATCATCCTCGGCGACTACCTGCCGCACCTGATGCACGACATCGAGCACGACCTGGCACTGATGCGCGCCAACGGCCAGCAGGCGATGGCCGATTGCTGCGTCGCCGCCGCGGTCCAGCCGATCAAATGCCTGATGGGTCTCCTGCCCCGTCACGACAGCTACGACGACGGGGCCTTCAGCGAGGCGCGCTTCCTCGATCAGTATGGCGACTCGCAGCTGTACCGCGCCTACTTCTTGCAGGGGAAAATACGCAACGCCTACCTGTTCGACAGCGCCGACGCCGAGCCGCTGGCCCGCCAGCTTGGCGGCGTCACCCAGATCATGCGCGGCCAGGCCAAGGTTGCCGAGTGCAGCTTCTACGCCGCGCTGATCCTGATCCGCGCCTTGCGGCGCGATCCTGCACGTCCCGATGCGGGCGATATGCTGGCCGTGGTCGACACGCTGCAAACGAGCCTCGCCGAATGGGCCAGGCAAGGCTCGGACAATAGCGACGCCAAGCATCTGCTGGTGATGGCCGAGATGGCACGCTACCGGGAAGACCTGCAGCTGGCCACGCGCCGCTACCAGCAGGCGATCGACGCGGCCGGCCTGGCGGGCTACGTCAACATGCAAGCGCTGGGCAATGAACTGTGCGGCGAAAGCTGGTGCGAGCAGGGACATGCGCGCGTGGCCGGCATCTTCATCCAGGACGCCATCGCGCACTACGGCCAGTGGGGCGCGCAGGGCAAGGTGGCGCAGCTGCAGGCGCGCCATGGAGCACTGCTGTCAAGGATGGACGGCCGCAGCGCGCAACGGCATTCCGTCTCCCACGCGCACGGCAGTTCTGCGCTCGACCTGGCGTCGCTGCTGAAAGCGTCGCAGATCCTGTCGAACGAAGTGGGCCTGCGCGGCGTACTGACGCGCCTCATCACCATCGTGTGCGAAAACGCCGGCGCGCAGGTGGCGCGTCTGCTGCTGCTGTCCGAAGGCAGCTACCAGCTGGAGGCCAATATCGATGGCGATGTCGTCACTGTCCTGCAAGCGCGTCAGTTCGACCTGAACGCCGCCAGCGACCCGCAGTTTCCGCTGTCGCTGCTGCGCTACGTCATTCGCACCGGCGCCGAGGTGATCGAAGATTGCATCACGGGCGTCTCGCGCTTTGCCGCCGATCCGTACGTGCAGTTGCACCGGCCGCGCGCCGTCATGTGCCTGCCGATACGGCACGGCGGCCAGATCGGCGGCATCCTGTACTTCGAGAACCGGCTTGCAGAAGCCTCGTTCACGGAGGAACGCATCGCGTTCCTGCGCATGCTCGGCGCCCAGGCGATGATCTCGATCTCCAGCGCCAGGCTGCATGACAGCCTCGAACGGCGCGTTGCCGAACGCACGGAACAGCTGGAAGACGCCAATCGCAAACTGGCGACCTTGTCCATCACCGACGGTCTGACCGGCCTGGCGAACCGGCGTCATTTCGACGATGTGTTGCGTGCCGAATGTGCGCGCGCCACGCGCATCGGCCGGCCGCTCGCCGTCATCATGCTCGATGTCGACTACTTCAAGCGCTTCAACGACAGTCACGGCCACCAGGCCGGCGACGCATGCCTGGTCCGGGTCGCGCATGCGCTGGCGGCCGGCATGCGGCGCGCGGGCGACCTGACGGCGCGCTATGGCGGCGAAGAGTTTTCGATCGTGCTGCCCAACACCGGCGCGGACGAAGCGCGCCAGATCGGCGAAGCACTGCGGCGGGCGATCGAAGATCTGCGCATCTCCCACGCGAACGCGGAGGCGCGGCAGGTGACGATCAGCGTCGGCATCGCGGTCCAGCCCGCACCGGGCACCGCCGATCCGGACGCCCTGCTGCGCCTGGCCGATGCCGCGCTGTACCACGCCAAGGACGAGGGGCGCAATTGCGTGGTGCTCAGGGTGCTGACGCCTGGCTGATCAGCATGTGGCACCTCAATCGCTGCCATGGCTGTTCTCGCGCGCCTGCTCCCGCGCTTTTTCGCTTGACGCCAGCCCGTTGAAGAACAGATTGAGCAGCACGGCGACGATGGCGGCCAGCAGGATGCCGCTGTGCAGCAACGGCGACAGGACTTTCGGCATGTGCTGCGCATATTGCTCGGCCACCAGCGGCAGCATGCCGAAGCCGATAGCCAGGGCCACGATGAACAGGTTGTTGCGGTTACTCTGGTAGTCGACGCCGGCCAGAATGCGGATGCCCGTGGCGGCGACCATGCCGAACATCACCAGCCCTGCCCCGCCCAGCACGAACGCCGGCACGGCTTCGGCCGTCTGCGCGATCTTCGGGATCACGCCCATGATGAGCAGAATGATGCCGGCCGCCACGCAGACCCAGCGGCTGCGCACGCCCGTCACGCCCACCAGGCCCACGTTTTGCGAAAACGAGGTGTACGGGAAGGTATTGAAAATACCGCCGATCAAGGTGCCCAGACCATCGACGCGCAAGCCGCGGCTGATGTCGGCCTGTTCGATACGCTTGCCCGTCATCTCGCCCAAGGCCAGGAACATACCCAGCGACTCGATCATGACGACGATCATCACCAGGCTCATGGTCACAATAGCAACCAGGTCGAAAGTCGGCATGCCGAACTGGAACGGCGTGACGATGGCGAAAGCCTTGGCGCTGGCCACCTTGGCGAAGTCGGCCTTGCCCAGCGCAAACGACAGGGCCGTGCCGGCGATGATGCCGATCAACACGGCGATATTCGACAGGAAACCGCGGCCATACCTGGCCACCAACAAGATGACGGCCAGCACGAAGAAAGCGATGCCCAGGTTGTCCAGCGCGCCGTAGCCGGGGTTGGCGATCAGGGGCGCGGGGCCGGCCGGCGCCGGCAAGCCGGCCGCCGTGGCGGCAGCGGCCATCTTGAGAAAGGCGGGATCGGCGATCTGCGCCATGGCGGGCGGCCCGCCCATGGCCCAGTTCACGCCCACGCGCATCAGCGACACGCCGATCACGGCGATGATGCTGCCCGTGACCACGGGCGGAAACAGGGCCAGCAGGCGGCTGATGAAGGGCGCGATCAGCATGGAAACGACGCCAGCGCCGATCACGGCGCCAAAGATGCCGGTGATGCCCAGGGCCGGATTGTTCGCCATGGCCAGCATGGGACTGACGGCGGCAAAGGTCACGCCCATCATGACGGGCAGGCGGATGCCGAAATGCTTGCCGATTCCCAAGGACTGAATCAGGGTCACGAGGCCGCAGCAGAAGAGGTCGGCACTGATCAGCGCCGCCACCTGCTCGGGCGGCAGCTTGAGCGCGCGGCCGACGATCAGCGGCACGGCGATGGCGCCCGCATACATGACGAGCACATGCTGCAAGCCCAGGGTGAACAGTTTTCCGGCCGGCAGCACTTCATCGACAGGCGATGGCGCGGCAGGAACGGCACCTGGCACGCTGCGGTGGATGGATTTCAGACGGGGGGAGGCCATTTACGCTCCATTTCCTGGGTTACCGCAGCCCGGATGGGTGCAGGTGAAAGGGAAAAGCAAGACAGAAACGGGACGACAGGAACACACTGGCGGCGGTTGATGCATGCGAAGCTCCTTGGGTTGGACGACCAGGGTATGCCATGCACGCTTCGTGCCAGGTGGAATTGTATACAGTTTGTGGCGACAAACCAGCATGAGGCGCATGGCGCCCTCCCCTTCGCACCGATTTCAGGCGCGCTGCCGTCAGCATGCACTAAAAGGGGACGCCAGCGCCGTCAGCGTCGCGTCCGCACCTCCTTGACGGCAGCGGCCGCATCGGCCGCCAGTTCACCGATATCCTTATCGCGGCGCCGGTCGAACCAGCGCACGCTGGCACTCACCAGCCACCACGCCGGCAAACCGACGAGCGCCATCAGCGGTGCGGCAATGAACAGAAAGCCCGTGGCCGGATCACAGCCATACAGCGCCGCCACCGTTTGCGCGCTGTCAAACAAGCCGGGCCACCACGCCAGCACCGCCGACACCAGGACGGGACCGGCAAACGTGGCAATGATGATGCTGGAGCAAATACGGATGAGCGCCTCCTTGCAGTTGCGTGGCCACATGACCATGAAGCTGAGCAAGGTGGCAAAGAAGGCGGCCAGCAAGGGGACGCCCAGCAGCTTGATCCAGGCAGCCCCTGCGGCGGTGATATCGATATGCATGATGTGCTTTCAGTTGCGGCAAAAAAAGCTGCGCTTGGCAGCTTGCTTGCTGTCATTCATTTGAGAAGGCGGCTTGCTGCCCTACCCTTGCGCCGGTCCGAACAGGGCCGCCACCAGCGGATCGCGGCGCGCCGCACCGCGCGGCCAGCTGGCCGTGCGCCGCACCTGCGGCGGCAGTTCGGCCCAGCCGTCAACCTCGTCGTCCTGCTCGCCCAGCGCATACAGGGCGGGCCGCTGGCGTCCCGGCTCCGTGCAATGGCGCTGCGCCAGGTGAATCTGCCCCATGCCGCACATGTGGCGCAGATAGCGGCTCATGGTGCCCGCATCGAGTCCCAGCAAGGCGGACAACTGCGCCGCGCTGGCCTGGCCCTGCTCGCGGATGTACTGCGCGATGCGGGCGATATGCAGCTGCGATTTCTTGCTGCGTCCCTGTAACTGGCGCCCCTGCCGCGGCGCCGCCCTGCTTTCAACCAACTGACTGCTGTTCAACATCTGCCTGACCTCCCGTGGTGCTGCCCGCCGGCAAACGCTGTAGTGCGTTTGCGACAGGCAACGAGTGGACTTTATCAATCGCTAATGTTAAAGTCAAGCATTTGGTAATTTATCAAACGGTAAATTTCAGGTTTAATGTGGAGATGAATATGTATCAATACAGACGCGACCGCCTGCTGGCCCTGATCCGCGAGCACTACGACAACACGCGCAAGAAGATTTCCGACGTCAGCGGCTGGAGCGAGGCGCGCATCTCGCAAATCCTCTCGCCCACGTACCGCGAGGGACGCGCCTTCAGCGAAAAGATCGCGCGCAAGCTGGAAGCGGACCTGCAGCTGGGCAGCATGTATTTCGACCAGGGCGCGGCGCCCGACCAGGCGGCCATGGCCGCGCGCGCGCTGGCCGGCGTGCAGCCCGTGATCGTGGAAGATGGCGAAGATGAGCGCTTCTACCCGATTCGCAAGGTGAAGCTGCGCCTGTCGGCCGGCATTACGGGCTTTGCCATCGAGCCGGAAACGCACGACGGCAGCACCATCAGCGTGCCGCGCAGCTGGGTCGAGCGCAATGGCTACCACCCTGAAAAACTGGTGGCGATCAAGGTCAAGGGCGAGAGCATGGAGCCGGCCCTGTACGAGGACGATGTGGTGATCATCAATACGGCCGACAACCGGCCGGCCGACGGCATCGTGTTTGCCATCAATTACGAAGGCGAGCCGGTGGTCAAGCGCATGGCGCGCGATATCGGCGAATGGTGGCTGACCTCGGACAACCCCGACCAGCGCAAATACCACCGCAAGCTATGCCGCGGCAATGAATGCCTGATCGTGGGCAGGGTCGTGCGCAAGGAAAGCGACCGGATTTGAGAACGAAGTTTATCGGTTGATAAACTTCGCTTTCTTCATGGCGTTTATGCCAGCGCCGCCTGGATCTGCTGCAGCGATGCCGGATCGTCCATCGACGTCAGATCGCCCGGGCTGCGGCCTTCGCAGATAGCCTGGATCGAGCGGCGCAGCAGCTTGCCCGAGCGCGTCTTCGGCAACTGCGCCACGAACAGCACGCGCGCGGGCCGCGCCACGGCGCCCAGCTGGCGGTCGACGACGCCCATCACTTCGCGTTCCAGCACCGCCTTCGCCTCGACGCTGTCATAGCCCTGCGGGTTCTTCAGGATCACGAAAGCCATCGCCACCTGGCCTTTGAGCTTGTCTTCCACGCCCACCACGGCCACTTCCGACACGTTCGGATGGCTGGTGATGCTTTCCTCGATCTCGCGCGTGCCCAGGCGGTGGCCGGCCACGTTGATCACGTCATCGGTGCGGCCCAGGATGAAGTAATAGCCGTCCGCGTCGCGCACGCCCCAGTCGAAGGTGGAATACACTTGCCGGCCGCTGAAGGTAGACCAGTAGGTGTCGACGAAACGCTCGTCGTCGCCGTAGACCGTCTGCATGCAGCCGGGCGGCAGCGGGCCTTCCAGCACCAGCACGCCCTTCTCGTTGGCGCCGCACTCCTCGCCCGTTGCCTCGTTGAGCAGCTTGACCTGGTAGCCGTACATGGCCATGCCCGGGCTGCCCAGGCGCGTCGGCGTGTCGGCCACGCCCTTGGCCACCGACAGGATGGGCCAGCCCGTCTCCGTCTGCCAGTAGTTGTCGATGATGTCGACTTTCAGTTCGTCGGCGATCCATTGCGACGTGGTTTCGTCGAGCGGCTCGCCCGCCAGGTACAGCGCCTTCAGCGAGGACAGGTCGTATTTGCGCATCAGTTCCACCGGGTGCTTGCGCAGCACGCGGATGGCCGTCGGCGCCGAGAACATGCGCGTGACCTTGTATTTTTCAACGATGCTCCACCAGATGCCCGCATCGGGGCAGATGGGCAAACCCTCGTACAGGATGGTGGCCATGCCGGCGATCAACGGGCCGTACACGATGTAGGAGTGGCCCACCACCCAGCCGATGTCCGAGGTGGCAAAGAAGGTTTCGCCGGGCTTGCCGCAGAAGTTGTACTGCATCGACGATGCCAGCGCCACCGCATAGCCGCCCACGTCGCGCTGCACGCCCTTCGGTTTGCCCGTCGTGCCCGAGGTGTACAGCACGTAGGACGGTTCGTTCGATTCGAGCCAGGCGACGGGCACCCGCGCGTCCAGATGCTGCTCGCGCAGGGCCGCGTAATCGACGTCGCGGTCCGGCGTCCGTTCCATCGGCACCAGGTGGCGGTCGACTAGCAGCACCCGCTGCGGCTTGTGCGCGGCGATGCGGATGGCCTCGTCGAGCAGCGGCTTGTAGGCAATCGCCTTGCCGTTGCGCGAGCCGGCATCGGCGGAAAACACCAGCTTGGGCTGCGCATCGTCGATGCGGCTGGCCAGGCTGTTGGCGGCAAAGCCGCCGAACACCACGGAATGGACGGCGCCGATGCGGGCGCAAGCGAGCATGGCAAACGCCGCTTCGGCGATCATCGGCATATAGATCAATACGCGGTCGCCCTTGACCACGCCCAGCGACTGCAGCATGGCGGCGCAGCGCTCCACTTCCCGCTGCAGTTCGCGAAAACTGTAGCTGCGCTCCGTGTTCGTTTCGGTGGAAATGGCGATCAGCGCGGCGGCATCGCCCTGCCGGTCCACCCAGCGGTCGACGGCGTTGTGGCACAAATTTGTGGTGCCGCCGACGAACCATTTGGCGAACGGCGGGCGGGAATAATCGAGGACCTGCGAAAACGGGGTATGCCAGTCGATCTTTTCCGCTTCTTCGCGCCAGAAAGCGTCAGGCGCGTCGATCGAGTGTTGATAGAATGCTGCGAAATTCATGTCTCCTCCGGTAGGCGTGCAATCTGTGTTTTTTGTTCGTGCAGGTTCTGCTTATCTGTTCATCTGCTTCCTCCATTG
Organism: Janthinobacterium glycogeni; assembly: GCF_051380725.1. Lineage (NCBI taxonomy): Bacteria > Pseudomonadati > Pseudomonadota > Betaproteobacteria > Burkholderiales > Oxalobacteraceae > Janthinobacterium > Janthinobacterium glycogeni. Next base: position 24,693 of record NZ_JBNYXP010000001.1, read on the forward strand.
TGGCTATGCTGTGCGGCGAGCAGCTGCCCTGAAAACAATGCCGGCTGCGCCGCCGCGCAACTGTTGCGTTCCTGCGCGATCCGCGCGCGGTTTTCCTCGAGGCTGGCGTCATCGAGCGGCATGCCAAACTGCCCATCGCCAGGCGCATTATCCTGTGGCGACATCACGCGCTGCAGCACGATATCGCCCAGCGCCTTCTTGAAGTGTCCTGCCTCCCAGTACCAGCGCGTGGCAGTGCCCCGCTCATCGGCGGCGGGTATCGGCTCGCAGTTGTATGCGCCGTAGCCGCTGAAATCAGTGAGGGAAATATGCGCATCCGGGTAGCGCGCCTTGACTGCGCCAATTTCCTGCACCAGCTGTGCTTTCCATACTTCGAACAGGGGCCACAGCCCCGCAGCCTCGAACATGGCCAGCATTTGCGCGTGATACGGATAGATCACCAGCTTGATATCGGTCCCGGTGGCCGCCATCGCCAGCAAAAAAGTGCGCAGCAATTGAAAGTCCTCGGTGGCAAGCCCCCGCGTCGATTTGCGGCGCAAGTTGGCGGCGCTTTCCTGCGCCCGCTGCGTGAACATCTTGTGGTAGCCATCCCGGCGCGCATGGGCGCCGTACTCCAGCAAGGGATTGAAGCCATCGGCCGACAAGGTGGCAGCCTCATCGTCGTGCTGAATGCACAGCGTGTGCACCGCATCCTTGACGGAGGCCAGCGAAAACAGCGCATCGAAGCGCCAGAAGGCGCGGCCATGCGCTGGCGCGGCGGCCGCTGGCGCCGGACGTGCGGACGGTGCGACGGCGGGATTGAGAAAATCGATGAATTCCATGCCCACGATGACAGTGCGTGGCCGGACGCCGGCCTGGCGCAGTTGCGCAAACTGGCTGGCGGACGTCGCCAGGCCCGTGCCCGGAATCGCCAGATTGTAGCCGGCGCCCAGCGCCGACAAGGCGCTGGCGCGCGGATCGAAGCCGATCTCCGCGCGCGAATTACCGAGGATGATGAAGCGCGGCTGCCTGCGCAGCGCATGTTCCTGCTTGATCTGGTTCTGGTAGCGGCTCAGGCCCGGCTTGACGGCATTGAAATTATCGCGTCGGATGACGCCATACAGGCCATAAGGGTCGACGACGAAAACGAAGACGCCCACCAGCACGGCGCCCCCCGCCAGCACCAGCGCGAGTACGGCCAGATAGGATTTGAAAGGGGATGCCGTCATGATGTGCCCTTTCTAGAATTGAAAATACAGGAATTCAGCAGGCCGGTTCAGGGCCAGCATGCTCGCCAGCGCGAGCACGGCGATGGCGGCCGCCCAAGCAGGCGAGGCGCGCCAGGTGAGCCAGGCGCGCAGGTGTCGCCCGCCGGCAGAAAAATCCAGCGCCGGATCAAAGTGGCGCATGATCTGCTGCGTATTCGGCATGGAAAAAGTAATCAGCGCCGCCACCGCTATCCACGTCCAGCTTTCAATGAACACCGTGCCGCCGTCTAGGTAATAGCCCATGCCCATGGCGGCCAGCACAGGCTGAAGCGGCAGCAAATGGGGCGCCAGCGCATCGGGCAAGTCCAGGCCAAAACCGCCCGCCATGCCCTTGATGATTGTCAGGGCGGTTGCCATGTCGGGTGCGCGAAAGAAGACCCAGGCGACGCAGACGGCAATGAAAGTGAGGGCCGTCGCCAGGATGTTGCCAACGCGCGTATCGGACGGCAGGTGAAGCTTGCGCGTCACCGTGCTCCAGGCCTTTTGGATAGCCAGGTAAGCGCCATGCAGCGCGCCCCAGACGATGAAATTCCAGCCGGCGCCATGCCACAGGCCGCCCAGCACCATCGTGATCATGAGATTCAGGTAGCGCCGCACGGGCCCGCAGCGGTTGCCGCCCAGCGGGATATACAGGTAGTCGCGCAGGAAGCGCGACAGGGTCATGTGCCAGCGGCGCCAGAATTGCGCGATATTGCGCGCCTTGTAGGGCGAAGCAAAATTCAGCGGCAGCCGCACGCCAAATAATCTCGACAAGCCGATGGCCATGTCGGAATAGCCGGAGAAATCGAAGTATAGCTGGAAGGCGTACGCGAGCACGCCAGCCCAGGCGATCAGCAAGGATGGCGCGACGGGATCACTGAACAAGGGCGCCGAATAGGCGCCGACATTATCGGCAATCAGCACCTTCTTGGCCAGGCCGATGAAAAAAATCGTGCTGCCGATGGCGATATTGCTGGCCGACAGACGGAAGGTACGCCGGTCGGCGAATTGCGGCATCATTTCCTTGTGATGCAAGACAGGGCCGGCAATCAGATGCGGGAAATAGGTGACGAACAGCAGATAGTGGACGAAGCGGCTTTCCTGCGCCTTGCCTTTGCAGGTGTCGACCAGGAAGGCGATCTGCGTAAATGTGAAAAACGAGATGCCGATCGGCAGAATCACGTGCAAAGCGGGAATTGGCTGCTCCAGCAATTGCGCCAGACTGGCAACGAAAAATCCCGCGTATTTATAGTAGGCAAGCAAGCCGAGGTTGGCGGCAATGGCGACAGCCAGCATCCATGTCTTGCGCGGCCGGGGGCTGGCCGCCAGCCACGACGCGCAGCCATAGTTAAAGACGACGGAGCCCAGCAACAGCGGCAGGTAGCGGTAATCCCAGTAAGCGTAGAAGAACAGCGACGACGACGCCAGCCAGGCGGCAGCCCATAATTCGCTGCGTCGTCCCAGGATGAAAAAACCGGCCACCGTAATGGGCAGATACGCGAACAGGAAGACGTAAGAGTTAAATAACATCAGTTCACCCGTCGGGAAAAATGGGAGATCGCCGGCGTCTGCGCTGCACGCATCGCGGCTGACGCTCCCCCATTTTCCTTGTCGCTCAGTTTCTTTGCTAGCAGAAATATCAACTGATCTGCCTGCGCATCCGCCTACCTGGCCTTAAAACGCGTCGCCGGGGATGCGCACACGCCCTTCCATCAGCACGCGCGCGCTGCGGCTCATGATGGCCTTGGTGACGCGCCACTGGCCATCGACCTGCTGCGCTTGCGCGCCCACCGTCAGGGTGCCGGACGGGTGGCCGAAGCGCACCGAGTTGCGGGGTCCGCCGCCGGCCGCCAGGTTGACCAGGGTGCCGGGAATGGCCGCCGCCGTGCCGATGGCAACTGCCGCCGTGCCCATCATGGCGTGGTGCAGCTTGCCCATGGACAGGGCGCGCACGAGCAGGTCGATGTCGCCCGCCTCCACCTTTTTTCCGCTGGACGAGACATAGCGGGCCGGTTTGGCGACAAAGGCCACCTTCGGCGTGTGCTGGCGCTTCGCCGCTTCATCGAGATGGGAAATCAAACCCATGCGCAGCGCGCCATGCGCGCGGATGGTCTCGAAACGGGCCAGCGCGGCCGGATCGCCATTGATGGCGTCCTGCAGTTCCGTGCCTGTGTAGCCGATCGCGTGCGCATCGACAAAAATCGTCGGGATGCCGGCGTTGATCATCGTGGCTTTCAACACGCCGATGCCGGGCACGTCGAGGTCGTCGACGAGGTTGCCGGTAGGGAACATGGCCGAGCTGCCACCATCTCCGCCCTCCTCGTCCGCGGCCGGGTCGAGGAATTCCAGTTTCACTTCGGCGGCCGGGAAGGTCACGCCATCGAGTTCGAAGTCGCCCGTTTCCTGCACTTCGCCATCCGTCATGGGGACGTGGGCGATGATGGTCTTGCCGATATTGGCTTGCCAGATGCGCACCGTGGCGATGCCGTTTGCCGGCACGCGGGCGGCGTCCACCAGGCCGCTGGCAATGGCGAACGAGCCGACGGCGGCCGACAGGTTGCCGCAGTTGCCGCTCCAGTCGACGAAGGGCTTGTCGATCGAGACCTGGCCGAACAGATAGTCGACGTCGTGCTCCGGCTTCGTGCTTGTCGCCAGGATCACCGTCTTGCTGGTGCTCGACGTGGCGCCGCCCATGCCGTCGATCTGCTTGCCGTACGGGTCGGGGCTGCCGATCACGCGCAGCAACAGCGCATCGCGCGCTGCGCCCGGCACTTGCGCGCTGGCGGGCAAATCCTGCAGGCGGAAGAACACGCCCTTGCTGGTGCCGCCGCGCATGTAGGTGGCGGGGATTTTGATTTGAGGGGTGTGGGTCATAAGTTTTCCTGGAAAGAGGCAGGTCGGATCAGCGTGGCTTCGCCACGCGTAATCCGACACATTGTTGGCGCGTTTTGGCAGACAGCGTCGGATTACGCGCAAGCGCTAATCCGACCTACCGTTACGCGGCTTTCGAAGATTCGAGGAAATCCTGGGCAAATCGCTGCAGCACGCCACCGGCTTCATAGATCGACACCTCTTCCGCCGTATCGAGGCGGCAGGTGACAGGCACTTCGACCGTTTCGCCGCTCTTGCGGTGGATGACGAGGGTCAGGGTGGAGCGCGGCGTGCGCTCGCCCACGACGTCGTAGGTTTCGCTGCCATCGAGACTCAGGGTCTTGCGGTTCACGCCAGGTAAAAACTCCAGCGGCAGCACGCCCATGCCCACCAGGTTGGTGCGGTGGATGCGCTCGAAGCCTTCGGCCACGATGGCTTCCACGCCAGCCAGGCGCACGCCCTTGGCGGCCCAGTCGCGCGAGGAACCCTGGCCATAGTCGGCGCCGGCGATGATGATCAGGGGCTGCTTGCGCTCCATGTACACCTCGATGGCTTCCCACATGCGCGAAATCGTGCCTTCCGGCTCGATGCGCGTGAGCGAACCCGCCTTGACCTTACCGTCCTCGATGACCATCTCGTTCTTCAGGGTCGGGTTGGCAAACGTGGCGCGCTGCGCCGTCAGATGGTCGCCCCGGTGCGTGGCGTAGGAATTGAAGTCTTCCTCGGGCAAGCCCATCTTCGCCAGATATTCGCCAGCCGCGCTATCGAGCATGATGGCGTTCGATGGCGACAAGTGATCGGTGGTGATGTTGTCGCCCAGGACAGCCAGCGGACGCATGCCTTTCAATGGGCGTGCGCCAGCCAGCGCGCCCTCCCAGTATGGCGGACGACGGATGTACGTCGTCTGCGGACGCCAGTCGTACAGGGGGCTGACCTTGATGCCGTCGTCCACCTGCGCGGCAAACATCGGGATGTACACCTTGCGGAACTGCTCCGGCTTGACGCTGGAAGCGACGATGGCGTCGATTTCCTCGTCGGACGGCCAGATATCCTTCAGCAGGATAGCCTTGCCGTCCGCATCATGGCCCAGCACGTCCTTCTCGATATCGAAGCGGATGGTGCCGGCAATCGCATAGGCCACCACCAGCGGCGGCGAGGCGAGGAAAGCCTGTTTCGCATACGGGTGGATGCGACCGTCGAAATTGCGGTTGCCCGACAAAACGGCCGTGGCGTACAGGTCGCGCGATACCACTTCTTCCTGGATGACGGGGTCGAGCGCGCCCGACATGCCGTTGCACGAGGTGCAGGCAAACGCCACGACGCCGAAGCCCAGTTGCTCCAGCTCGGACATCAGGCCCGCTTCCTGCAGGTACAGTTCCACCGTTTTCGAGCCGGGCGCCAGCGACGATTTGACCCACGGTTTGCGCGTCAGGCCGAGGCGGTTCGCATTGCGCGCGATCAGGCCGGCGGCGATCATGTTGCGCGGGTTGTTCGTATTCGTGCAGCTGGTGATGGCCGCGATGATGACGGCGCCGTCCGGCATCTTGCCCGGCTCGTTTTCCACCACGCCGGAAATGCCGCGCGCGGCCAGTTCCGACGTCGGCACGCGGTTGTGCGGATTCGACGGACCGGCGATATTGCGCACCACGGACGACAGGTCGAAGCTCAGAACGCGCTCGTATTCGGCGTCTTTCAGGCTGTCGGCCCACAAGCCCGTCTCCTTGGCGTACAGCTCCACCAGTTTCACCAGTTCGTCGTCGCGGCCCGTCAATTTCAGGTACTTGATAGTCTGCTCGTCGATGTAGAACATGGCGGCCGTGGCGCCGAACTCGGGCGCCATGTTGGAAATCGTGGCGCGGTCGCCCAGGGTCAGGTGCGACGCACCTTCGCCGAAGAATTCCAGGTAGGACGAGACGACCTTCTGCTTGCGCAAAAATTCCGTCAGCGCCAGCACCGTGTCGGTCGCCGTGATGCCCGGCTGAGGCTTGCCCGTCAGCTTGACGCCGATGATGTCGGGCAGACGCATCCACGAGGCGCGGCCCAGCATCACGCTCTCCGCTTCCAGGCCGCCCACGCCGATGGCGATCACGCCTAGCGCGTCGACCATGGGCGTGTGCGAATCCGTGCCCACCAGGGTGTCGGGATAGGCCACGCCATCCTGCACCTGGATCACGGGCGACATGCGCTCCAGATTAATCTGGTGCAGGATGCCGTTGCCGGGCGGGATCACGTCGACGTTCTTGAACGCCTTCTTGGTCCAGTCGATGAAATCGAAACGGTCTTCGTTGCGGCGGTCTTCGATGGCGCGGTTCTTGGCGAAGGCGTCGGGGTCGAAACCGCCGCACTCGACGGCCAGCGAGTGGTCGACCACCAGCTGCGTGGGGACCACCGGGTTGACCAGGGCCGGATCGCCGCCCTGGGCCGCGATGGCGTCGCGCAAGCCGGCCAGGTCGACCAGGGCCGTCTGACCCAGGATGTCATGGCAGACGACGCGCGCGGGGAACCATGGGAAATCGAGGTCGCGGCGGCGTTCGATGAACTGGCTCAGCGAGGCGTTCAGGGTCGCCGGGTCGCAGCGGCGCACGAGGTTTTCCGCCAGTACGCGCGAGGTGTAGGGCAAGGTGGCGTAGGCGCCTGGGGCGATCGCATCGACGGCGGCGCGCGTGTCGAAGTAATCGAGCCCTGTTCCCGGCAAGGATTTTCGGTGCAGTGTATTCATGTTCGTAACCATTATTTACGGTCCTTGATCGGCACGAATTCCAGGTCTTCCGGACCCACGTAGTTGGCGCTCGGGCGAATGATCTTGTTGTCGATGCGCTGCTCGATGATGTGGGCGGCCCAGCCCGAGGTGCGCGAAATGACGAACAGCGGCGTAAACATCGCCGTCGGCACGCCCATCATGTGGTACGACACGGCCGAGAACCAGTCCAGGTTCGGGAACATGTTCTTGATTTCCCACATGACCGATTCCAGGCGCTCGGCGATGTCGAACATCTTGGTGGAACCGGCTTCCTGCGACAGCGAACGCGCCACTTCCTTGATGACCACGTTGCGCGGGTCGGAAATCGTGTAGACGGGGTGGCCGAAGCCGATCACCACTTCCTTGTTGGCGACGCGCTCGCGGATGTCCGCTTCCGCTTCGTCGGCATTGTCGTAGCGCTTCTGGATGTCCAGCGCCACTTCATTCGCGCCGCCGTGTTTCGGGCCGCGCAGCGCGCCGATGGCGCCCGTGATGGCCGAGTGGATGTCCGACCCCGTGCCGGCGATGACGCGGCTGGTGAAGGTCGAGGCGTTAAATTCGTGTTCCGCGTACAGGATCAAGGACGTGTGCATGGCTTTTTCCCACGACGCGGACGGTTTTTCGCCGTGCAGCAGGTGCAGGAAGTGGCCGCCGATCGAATCGTCGTCCGTTTCCACTTCGATGCGCTTGCCGTTATGGCTGTAGTGGTACCAGTACAGCAGCATGGAGCCGAACGACGCCATCAGGCGGTCGGCGATGTCGCGCGCGCCCGGCGCGTTATGGTCGTCCTTTTCCGGCAAGGTGCAGCCCAGCACGGACACGCCCGTGCGCATCACGTCCATCGGATGGGCGGCGGCAGGCAGCGCTTCCAGCGCCGCTTTCACGGCCGACGGCAGGCCGCGCAGGGACTTCAGCTTGGCCTTGTAGCCTTTCAGTTCGGCGGCGGTCGGCAGCTTGCCGTGCACCAGCAGGTAGGCGATTTCCTCGAACTCGCAGCTGTCGGCCACGTCCAGGATGTCGTAGCCGCGGTAATGCAAATCGTTGCCGGTCTTGCCGACCGAGCACAGCGCCGTGTTGCCGGCGGTGACGCCGGACAGGGCGACGGATTTTTTAGGCTTGAAAGTGGCGGCTTGCGGTGCGTTCATTGATTTCTCCAAAAATTGACTAGTCTCGGTTGCGTCACTGCGGGACCGGCTTGCGGTCCCTGCTTCTTTCTTTATTTCTTTTGCGCGGCGAACAGCGCATCGAGCTTTTGCTCGAAGTCGTGATAATTGATCGATTCATACAGTTCCATGCGCGTCTGCATGGTGTCGACGACATTCTTTTGCGTGCCGTCACGGCGCAAGGCGCGGTAGACGTTGTCCGCCGCCTTGTTCATGGCGCGGAAAGCCGACAGCGGGTACAGGGCCAGGCCCACGTGGGCGCTGCGCAGTTCGTCCAGCGTGAACAGCGGCGTGGCACCGAATTCCGTGATGTTGGCCAGAATCGGCACGTTGACGGCCTTGGCGAACGTGGCGTACATGTCCAGGTCCGTGATGGCTTCCGGGAAGATCATGTCGGCGCCCGCCTCGACGCAAGCGACGGCGCGCTCGAGGGCCGCTTCCAGGCCATCGACGGCCAGCGCATCGGTGCGCGCCATGATGACGAAGTTCGGGTCCGTGCGCGCATCGACGGCGGCCTTGATGCGGTCGACCATTTCTTCCTTGCTCACGATTTCCTTGCCCGGACGGTGGCCGCAGCGCTTGGCGCCCACCTGGTCTTCGATGTGCAGGCCGGCCGCGCCGAACTTGATCATCGATTTCACCGTGCGCGCCACGTTGAAGGCGGAGGCGCCGAAGCCTGTGTCGGCATCGACCAGCAGCGGCAGGTCGCACACGTCGGTGATGCGGCGGATGTCGGTCAGCACGTCGTCCAGGCTGGAAATGCCCAGATCGGGCAAGCCCAGCGAACCGGCCGCGACACCGCCGCCGGACAGGTAGATGGCCTTGTAGCCGGCGCGCTTGGCCAGCAAGGCGTGGTTGGCGTTGATGGCGCCGACGACTTGCAACGGGGATTCTTCCTGGACGGCCTTGCGGAATGCGGCACCTGCGGAGTATTGAGTCATGTGTTCACCTTATGGGTTTCGGATGGTCGCGAATGTTTCACGGAGTGGCTATGAGCATCAATATTGCAAATGCCGTGCCAGGCCAGCGCGGCACGGCGAAAAAGCCGTGACCGCAGATTGAAAACAAGGGACGCTGCGCTGGCCAGCGCCGTTCCAGCACTGTGCCGCCAGGGAACAGCGACGTCACGTTTGCCATGTGCAGCGTTTCATTTTTGTTTCAATATTTCATTTTGAAACATTATATTGAAACATGAAACAACACTGAGGGGAAAGAGGCAGGCCGACGCGCGGCCGGTAGCGCGCAAAAAAAACAGCCGGCGGATGCCGGCTGCGGGAACACAATGACTGAAAGAATAAAGAACTAGGCCAGCCGCACCAGCGGATTGGCGATGATGTTGTCGATCTGGCGCACGGCTTCTTCGCAGGCGGCGGCGATGGCGCCGTCCTCGTCGTCGCGCACGAATTGCATGGTCGAGCCTTCGAAGACTTCCAGGCCTTCCGCGGTAGCGCGTTCGATGTCGCAGCTGGCCGACCATTTGCCGTCGGTGGTGGGCACGGCCAGGGGAACGATTTCCCAGCCTTTATAGTGAATTTTAGAACTGCTATTCATGGGGTGCCTCCTTGGTGACTGACTCAATACTGGAAATCGTAGCATGAAGCGGGGCCGCTAGCGACGTGTTTCACGCGCCAGCGGGCAATCGGGCTAAACGATTTACGCTGGCTCAAGGACGCAGCAGATTGTCGACTTCCGTCCTGGCCACTTCCAGGCCAGCCGTGCAAGCGGTCTCGGGGGCCGCGTAGCCGCCCAGGGTGCGGCTGCGCGTGATCGCTTGCGCCGCAGGTTCGCCATCGCGCTGCAGGCGATAGGTAAAATCCCATAAATCGTCATTGTCCTTTTGCGGGGTCACGGAAATCGTAAAACCACGGTACTGTTCGCTGCGTGCAGTGATATCGTTCATGAATTCCTCCTTGGAAGAATGAGGTTACCATGCTGCAAGCGCCAGGGTGCGCACGACTGCGACGGGCGCTTATCTGTTTTTCGCATGCCAAATGTCACTTCGCAGCATTTTTTCAGCGAACTCTGGCGATATAATGCTATTCCCTTGCCCGCCCCTTGCTGCCGCGATGACTCCACAAATTCAAGCCTTCTTCGACCCCGCCACCGCCACCGTCACCTATGTTGTCTACGAGGCCGATGGCGGGGACTGCGCCATCATCGATTCCGTGCTCGATTACGACCCCAAGGCGGGCCGCACCTCGACCGCCTCGGCCGACAAGGTGATCGCCTTCGTGCGCGAACACGGCTTGCAGTGCCGCTGGCTGCTGGAAACCCATGCGCATGCCGACCACTTGTCCGCCGCGCCCTACCTGCAGCAGCAGCTGGGCGGCGACGTGGCCATCGGCGCCGCCATCCAGACGGTGCAGCGCGCCTTCGCCGCCGTCTACCACCAGGATGGCGCCAGGGCCGACGGCTCGCAGTTCGACCAGCTGTTCGCGCCCGACCAGGTGTTTCATATTGGCAAGCTGGAAGTGCGCGCGCTGCACGTGCCCGGCCACACGCCGGCCGACCTGGCCTATCAGATCGGCGACGCCGTCTTCGTCGGCGACACCCTGTTCATGCCGGATGTCGGTTCGGCCCGCTGCGACTTTCCCGGCGGCTCCGCTGCCCTGCTGTACCGTTCCGTGCAGCGATTGCTGTCGCTGCCGCCGCAGACGCGGCTGTTCATGTGCCACGACTACCCGCCCAACGGCCGCGCGCCGCGCTGGGAAGTGACGGTGGCCGAACAGCGCGCCGGCAACATCCATTTGCGCGACGGCATCACGGAAGAACAGTTCGTGGCCATGCGCACGGGCCGCGACGCCACGCTGGACATGCCGACCCTGATCCTGCCCGCTATCCAGGTCAACATCAACGCGGGCAAGCTGCCCGAGCCGGAAGACAACGGCGTGCGCTACCTTAAAATACCGCTGAACGCGATCTGATTGGCTCGGGCACTCCCCGCCCGCAGCTCTTCCTTTCTTGATACCACGCAAGTTCCACCTCAGGCAATCCGCATACAGTGCAGATTGCCTGGGTTTGCTTGGGCGCAGCTATTTTTCCTTCCCCATCCTGGATGGAGCGCCCGCATGTCGCCCGACCCTACGCTCGATACCAATTGCATCCTGCTCGCCGAAGCCGAAGGCACGACCTTGTTCAGCCATGCGCTGCTCAAGGCCGTCACGCGATTGCCGCGTCCCGGCATCATCATCTTTGTGCACGGCGTCAATTCCGACGGCGAATGGTATGAGCAGGCCGAACAAGGCCTGTGCGAAGGCCTGAATGCCCGCCTGAAACGCCGCGACGAGGACCTGGCAATCCCCGGCCCGGCCGCCGGGCAGATGCAGGCTGCCACTTACACACGCGAATTGACGGATGACGGTTTCCTCAACCCCAAGCGCAATGCCACCACCTTCCTGCAGGCCGACGACGCCAATTCGCCCGTGATCCGCTTCCGCTGGGGCTACAAGGCCAACGGCGAGGAATTGCAGGCATTTGGCGACGGCATCTATCTCAACGAAAAGAATTACTGGGGCGGCGGGCCGTTCGCCAACGGCTGCAGCGCCCTGCCCGATCTGTGGGGCCAGGGCTTGTCCGAGGAACTGTTCCTGTGGATGCATATCCAGCACATGAACCCGACGAATGACCGGCAAGTGTATGCCTGCCCGCCGCGCCCGTATTTCGTGTTCGCCGCGTGGCGCCTGGCGCATCTCGTGCAATCGATCAGGGCGTGCCAGCACGACGCACCCGTCACCATCGTCTGCCATAGCCAGGGCAATATGGTGGCCATGGCGGCCGCCTTTCTCGGTGAAACGCTGGGCGCTTCCGCCGTGGCCGACAGTTACGTGCTGTGCAATCCACCCTACAGCCTGCTCGACAGCAATTTCACGGAAAACTGGGTCAGCGGCCATCTGAAGGATGAACATGGCAATACGGGCCGGCAAAAGTACGAAGCACGCACGCAAACCTTGAAAGCGTTTTTCGACATCCTGCGCACACGCTCGGCCATGCAGCAGGATGCCGCCTTTGTCGACGAGTGCAGCGCCAATCGCAAGCCTGAACGCAAGGACAGCTACACGGCGGCGTTCGACCGCGCAGACCACGGCTTGCATGGCTCCACCTATGTGTATTTCAATCCGCACGACCAGGTGATTTCGGCCACGCCCGTGCAGGGCATAGGCTGGCGCGGCATGTCGGCGCAGGAAATTACCGATACGGGCGGCGAAGGCGTCTTCACGCAGCGCGTGTTTGCACAAAACCACCTTGTTGGCCAGGAAAATGAAAAGGACTACGATATCTGGCAGCGCCATGGCCAGCCCTTGACGCCGGACAGCCTCGATTTCTGGCACCCGCGTTCACTGGTCGCCGAGTACTCGATCGAAAAGGGCATGCGGGCCAGCAAAGGTATCGGGCGCAAGATACTGACCTTTTTGTTCGCGCCCATCGTCATCATTCTCGCCAAGACTGCCGGCACGCGCATCAACGCCCTGCCGCCCAAGTCCTGGCGGCTGCCGATGAAGGCGCCCAAGCTGCCCGAGGCATTCCTGCCGCACTCCAAACGCTTCGCCGACATCAGCGAACAATTTGACGAAGGCTGCGATGCCCCGGCCGACTCCCTGCACAAGGACCGCGCCGCCGAAGCCGATGACGCGTACGCGCCCTACCGTTCCCAGGGCAAGGGCGATGCGCAAGCCGAGGCGGCGCTGCGCTACGAACAGAATGGCATGCTGCGCATGCAGGCCAGGCGCGACGGCTTGGTCGAAAAAGGCAAGCCTGTGACGGCGGTGGACAAGCCGGAGGAGGCCAGCAAGGAATTCAATGCCTGGCGCAAGAACGAAATTCAGAACTACCTGGCCGCAAACATCGACACCCACGCCACCGATCACTCGACCATCATGACCAATCCCGAGCATGCGCAAAAGGCACTGGCGTATGACGTGGCGGTGGGGGTGTGCACGATCAGGCAGGAGGCGTTGCGCAAGTTACGGGTTGCGGCGGATTGGAGTCTGCTGAAGGGTGCATCTTTCGAGTCTGGAGAGTTCTTTGAATACTACGACAATGGCACATTTAAAAATGTATCTTTATTTACATGGGCAAATGACAAAGACAGCCCTGCCAGAAAGCCAAAAGACATCATAGACGAGCGTCAGAACGCCAGGCCTACCGACCCTTCCACCAACTTTGCGCTGAGGACTGACGGTGCGTAAGTTCATTGCCACGCCGCGCCAGCGATTGGCCTGGGCGCTCGCCGCATCTTTCATTGTCATTTGCCTTGCGCTCTGGCTCAACTGGCCAAGCTATGCAGATCACCAGACTATCCATTCACCTGGAGAACTCATGAAACAGTTCCTTGCGCTGCCCATGCTCGCCGCTGTCGCCCTGTACGCACTATTGACGGCCTGCGCCGTGCAACCTGTGCAGAAGGAAGATGATCTCCCAAAAAACACGACCCATGCTCCCTTCCGGGCACAAGTGGTGGGCCTGCAGTGGCTCAATCCGCTGCAGCGGCTCGACTATCCAACCGAGTGGCAACTGCTATGGACGTTGGGTCTGGCCAAACCCAACAAGAATGACGATATGGTCAGGACGGATCCCAGGGGCTTCAGTACCCTGCAGGCCGTCGCCCCCATTGCTCACGATCTCGATGGCACGGAAACGTTCAAGGGTTATCACCATAAATATCTGCGCGAGCTGATGAGCAATTTCCACGATATTTATTATTCCAGCCCCACCTACTTCTACCATGTCTATCCCAAGGATAAAAAACAGAACTGGCGCGAACTGGCGGGTATCCGCGTGGAATATGCCTTGCCTGAAGGAAAATTCGATCTGACAGAAGTACACCAATTCACGCAGCAAACCATCACCAACACCTTCAGCATCGGCAACACCCACTTCCCCACTCTCTGGACCCGCGCCACCCCACCCGACGTACGCATCACCCTGGGCGGCAACAATGCGGGCTTCGCCTCCCTGCAAGCCGCGCTGGCCTACCTGGAAGCGCATCCGCAGCAAACCGTGTGGGTCATGAACTGGGATGCGCCGAGCCGGCCAAAAACCATGCAGATCAATGAAAACCTGGTGCTGCTGGTGCTGGCCGGCCCCGATTACCAGACGGAGCGCGCGGCGCTGGCGTGGATAGGCTATCCGGCCACGAAAAGCATGGCGGACTTTGCACTGGCCAAGGACCAGCCGCCGCGCGGCGTGCAGGCCTGGCAGGCGCTATTTGCCGAGGCGGCACGCCATGGCGGCAAGACGGAAGAAGACATCGGCTACGTCATCCACGATGCCAATAAAACCCTGCCCACCTCCTCCGACCGTCTGGGTCAGCTGGCGCACGCGCTGACACTGGAAGTACCGGATTTCGACTTCCTGCCGCAGACCTTCAATACGCCTGCCCTGCTGGGCGAAATGGGTGCCGGCACGGCGCTGACCAATGTCGCCCTGGCCATCGCCCATGCGAACCACGTCGGCAAGCCGGTACTGGTGGCGGGCACCAGCGATCCTGCCAGCGTCACGGGCGTGCTGGTCTTGCCGCCGGCCAGCGTGCGCCCCATCAATCACGACAAGCCATGGTTCCGCGCGCGCGGCGAAAACAATGCGTATCTGCCGTGGTGGGGCATCCGCCACGATGCGGCGGACGATATGCAGGGCTACTCGCAGTGAGGTGGATTGATGGCTTACGTAATAAGTCAGCGCGAACTGCGCACATTGGCCGCCGTCGCCGCTTTCGCCATGTTTGCGCTATTGACGGCCTGCGCCGTGCAACCTGCGCAGAAGGAAGACGATCTCCCAACACTCACGGCCCACGTTCCCTTCCGGGCACAAGTGGTGGGCCTGCAGTGGCTCAATCCGCTACAGCGGCTCGACTATCCGACCGAGTGGCAACTGCTATGGACGTTGGGATTGGCCAAGCCCAACGAAAATGACGATATGGTCAGGACGGATCCCAGGGGTTTCAGCACCCTGCAGGCCGTCGCCCCCATTGCCCACGATCTCGATTGCACGGAAACGTTCAACGGCTATCACTATAAATATGTGCGAAAATTAACCAGCCTATTTCATGACATTTACTACTCCAGCCCCACCTACTTCTACCACGTCTACCCGAAGGATAAAAAACAGAACTGGCGCGAACTGGCAGGCATCCGCGTCGAATATGCCCTGCCTGCTGGCAAGTTGGACCCAGAAGAGGCAAGAAACACTACGCGCGAACGCATCACCGACACCTTCAGCATCGGCAATGTCAATTTCCCCACCCTCTGGACCCGCGCCACCCCACCCGACGTGCGCATCACCCTGGGTGGCAACAATGCGGGCTTCGTCTCCCTGCAAGCCGCGCTGGCCTATCTGGAAGCGCATCCGAAGGAAACCGTGTGGGTCATGAACTGGGATGCGCCGAGCCGGCCGAAGACCATGCAGATCAATGAAAACCTCGTGCTGCTGGTGCTGGCCGGCCCTGATTACAAAACGGAGCGCGCGGCGCTGGCGTGGATAGGCTATCCGGCCACGAAGAGCGTGGCCGATTTCGAACCGGGCAAGAACAAGCCGCCGCGCGCCGTGCAAGCGTGGCAGGCCGTATTTGCCGAGGCGGCACGCCATGGCGGCAAGACGGAAGAAGACATCGGCTACGTCATCCACGATGCCAATAAAACCCTGCCCACCTCCTCCGACCGTCTGGGTCAGCTGGCGCACGCCTTGAGCCTGGAAGTGCCGGGCTTCGACTTCCTGCCACAGACCTTCAATACGCCGGCACTGCTGGGCGAAATGGGTGCCGGCACGGCGCTGACCAATGTCGCCCTCGCCATCGCCCATGCGAACCACGTCGGCAAGCCCGTGCTGGTGGCGGGCACCAGCGATCCTGCCAGCGTCACGGGCGTGCTGGTGTCGCCGCCGGCCACGGTGCGGCCCATCCATCACGACCAGCCGTGGTTCCGCGCGCGCGGCGAAAACCATGCGTATTTGCCGTGGTGGGGCATCCGCCACGACGCGGCGGACGCTATGCAGGGTTACTCGAAGTGAGGAGACAAGCCGCCCCTTATTCCGACTGCTCCGGCGCCCGCCCGATCTCGCCGTCGAGATTGGCCAGGAACCACGCCAGCGACGACATCAGCGCCACGTTGCGCTTGAGGTTTTCCGGCTCGACCTTGTCCAGGGTGTCGGCCGGCGTGTGGTGGTAATGGAAATAGCTGTGGCTGTCGACCAGCGGCTCGAAGCTGGGCACGCCGCCCGTTTCCAGGCGATGCAGGTCGCCCGTGCCCAGCGCGTCGCGGCGCGTGAACGCGTGCGCGCCCATCGGCTGCAGGGCGGCGCGCAGCGGTGCGAACAGTTTTTCCGACTTCGGCCCGACGCTGGCGAGGATGCCGAACGGGCGGCCGGCGCCGCTATCCATCTCGATGGCCGCGTATTGTTTACCGAGCGCCTGCTTGTGGGCCTCGAAGTAGGCCTGGCCGCCACGGCCGCCGTTCTCCTCGTTCATCCAGGCGATCACACGGATGGTGCGGCGCGGGCGGTAGTCGAGCTTTTTCAGGGTTTCCACCACGCCCATGGCCGCCACGACGCCGGCGCCGTCGTCGTGCGCACCGGTGGCCAGGTCCCAGGAATCGAGGTGGCCCGAGACCACCACCACTTCGTCGGCCTTGTCCGTGCCCGGCCAGTCGGCGATCACGTTGTAGCTGTCCGCTTCCGGCAGGTTTTGCGGCGTCAGGGTCAGGTGCATTTTCAGCGGACCGCGCGCGGCCAGACGGCCGATCAGCAAGGCGTCTTCCACGGTGACGGCAGCGGCGGGAATGCGTTTATTCTCGTCCAGGCCCGTGGCGCCCGCGTGCGGGATGCGGAAGTTCGCGCCGCCGACCGAGCGCACCAGCGCGGCGGCCGCGCCCAGTTCCGCCGCCGTTTTCGGCCCGAGGAAGCGCGCGCGCGAACCCTGGCCATACGTGACGCCGGCCAGGCCCCGCTCGGCCATCTCCTGGTCGAACGGCGTGTCGATCAGCACGATGGTGCCCTTCACTTCCGCCGCGCGCGCCTTGAGTTCATCCAGGCTCCTGACGATGACCACGGGCGCCGTCAGGCCGGCGGCCGGCGTGGCGCCGGAGCCGCCCAGGGCCGTGAGCACCACGCGCTGCGACACGCCCTGCGGACGGCCCGCATAGTCGACGATTTCCGCCGTTTCCACGCCGCGCACCCAGTGCGGCACTTTCACGGGCTGCAAGGTGACGGTGGCGCCCAGCCGGCGCATGGTGTCAGCCACGTGCTGCACGGCGGCGGCCGCGCCGGCGGAGCCGGACAGGCGCGGGCCGATCAAGTCCGTCATGTCGGCCAGACGGGCGTAGGCCCAGTCGCTTTGCAGCGCCGTATCGCGCACCTGCGCCAGCGCTTGCGGCGTATTGCCCGGTGCGGCGGCAAAGGCGCCGGCGCTGACGAGGCAGCCAAGGGCGATGGATAAAACGGAACGGCGCAATGGCGCGCCAGTCAGGATGGTAGGCATGTGATGTCAGTTCCAGTCAACGAGGTCGAAGCGGGTACGCCGTGGCCATGGGCAAGGCGCGGCTGTCTACGATAGCGTATTTATTCTGTCATTGCAGCAACTTTTACCGGACCGATTGCCTCTTGCCCCCAGAGTCGATTACCATGAAGATTCGTGATCGCCACCGGAAACCGCCATGCTCAAGGGAACCCTCTGCTCCATCCGGCATTTGCAGGCCGCCGACCTGAATACCTATATTTCCCTCGTCAACGACCTGCCCTCGCGCGGCGAGTTTTTCTCGATGCAGTTCAAGTCGCCCGAGGCCATGCGGCGCGACTTCCTGCAATCGGGCTTTGTCACCGAGGACAGCGAGTTGTTCCTCATCGAAGATCACTCACAGCACATCATCGGCACGATCACGCACTTCAAGAGCCGCACGCCAGCCTCGCGCGAAATCGGTTACCGCCTGTTCGACCGGCAGCGGGACGGGCGCGGCTACATCAGCGAAGCGACGCGCCTGGTGGTCGATTACCTGTTCAGCGCCTATCCGTATCACCGGCTGGAGCTGCTGATGGACCCGCTGAACATCGGCTCCGAGCGGATCGCGCAAAAGAACGGTTTTACCCAGGAAGGCTTGATACGCCAGGCTTTCTTTATCAACGGCGTGATGCGCGACGTCAAAATGTACAGCCTGCTTCGTCCCGAATGGCAGGCGCGCCGGCGCTGACTTGTTACCGCCCCGCCCCGATTGTAATAAGTTGTATTAGACGTGGAACAAGCTTGCGGCAGCAGATATAGTCCAGTTCATGCAGATCATTGTGATCTCGCCGGAATGGAAGGAAATGCCATGTTGAACAAGAAACTCCTGGGTGCGGTAATGGTAGCGGCAGTGGCTGTGTCTTCGGCCGCAGTCGCCGGTGACCGCGACTTCAATACCGTTGCAGGCGCCGTTGTCGGGGCGGCCATTGGCAACAGCACCGGCGGACGCAATGGCGCCATCGTCGGTGGCGTGCTGGGCGCCGCCGTCGGCAACAGCATCAGCACGAATGACCGCTATTACGACCGTGGCGGCTATCGCGGCGGCTACCGCGAAACCTATTACGCGCCTGCGCCGCAACCGGTGTACTACGCCCCGGCGCCGCAGCCCGTGTACTACGCGCCGCCACCGCGCTACTACGGCCCGCCGGCTGTCGTCTACGTGCAGCCGGGCCGCGGCTACTACCGCGACCATGGCCGCTACGACTACTATGACCGTGGCCACGGTCACGGGCATGGCTGGGGCCATCGCCGCTAAGCACCGCCCTGCACCATGAAAAACCTGCGCCAGCCTGCTGCCGCAGGTTTTTTTGCGAAACAGGCAAGGTATCGCACCTGCACGATTTCGGCTAAGCTGTGTCCTACGATCAACATTGCTGGCCGCCTGGACCGCACCAACCGATGCATTTAATCAAAGACGAGCTCGACTTTGGCCCCTGGCTCGATGCCGCCGCCGGCACCAGCGTGGGCGCCGGCGCGATGCCGCGGCGCGAGAACCAGGATAACTTCCTGCTGATCGATGCCAGCGGCCACGCCGTCTGCCTGTCGCGGCAAGCGCCGTTCCACTGCCAGGTACCGGGCTGGCCGCGCGGCCATGTGCGTGCCGCCGTGCTCGACGGCATGGGCGGCCACGGCCATGGGCGCGAAGCGGCGGAAGCGGCCGTGCAAGGCTTGCTGACCATACCCGCCTGCCTCGACGCAGCCAGCCTGGCAGCCAGGCTCGACCAATTGCACACGCGGCTGCAAGACACCTTCGCCAGAACCGCGCCAGCCCAGGCGCGCCCGCCCGGCACCACCCTGACCTTGCTGGAAGTGCCGCCCGGCGAAGCGCCGCTGCTGTATCACGTGGGCGATTCGCGCCTGTATGAAATTGCCGACGGGGTTGCCAGCATCCTCACCGTCGACCACGTTCCAGCCACCGTGTACGCCATGCGCGGCGCGCTCGACGAGGCGCGCTGGCGGGCCGCCGTGCATGGCGAGCACCATCCGCAAATCTCGCAGGCCTTCATTTTAGGCAACGCCATCAGCGACAGCCTGCAGCTCGACAAGCCGCTGCGCGGCCTTGATGCAGCCACCTTGCCGCCCTTCCTGGCGCACCTGGGCGACCGCCGCGTGCTGCGCGTGCGCCCCGGCGCCCACTACCTGCTGGCCAGCGACGGCTTCTGGGCCTGCGAGGATCCGCTCGCCCTCACAGCCCGCTGGCCTGCCTTGTGTGCCGGCAAGACTGCGGCTCAGGCCGTCAGCACCCTGTTCGACGACTTCCTCCTGCATCCGCCAAAAGGCTTGTATAGCGACAACATTACCGTGGTGGTGCTGCGCTTCGATGCGGCATTCACCGTCCCAGGCGGCTAGCGGCCAGGTAGCCGGCCGTGGCCGACACGGCCGACAGCACGGCGCCCCACGCCATGTCGATCGCCGTCAAGGCCAGCGGCCAGTCGCGCAAGGTCGCATAGTTGCTCAAATCATAGGTGCCGTAGGCAAGCAGCCCGAGCAGCATGCCCAACGCCGCCGCCGTGCGTCCGCGGCGCGCCCGCAAGCCGGGCAAAATGGCAAACACCAGCAGCCCCGCCACGTACAGCAGGTAAAACAGCACGGCCGGCCCCCAGCGTGGCGTGTCCGCCAGCAACGGGCCCAGCGCCGCGGCGTATACGGGTTTCATCAGCACCGCCAGCCACAGGGCGTCGACGGCCACGAAGACGCACAAGGTGGCGCCATAGGCAATGGCAAGCTGGAATGGGCGTTGGGCAGGCATGGTCATCTTTCGGCGTCAGGCGGCGTTGTGGGCAACAGTTGCGCCAGCATAATGCAAAACGCCGCCACGCTCACGTCGGCCCGCATCAATGCAGCAGGCAGTGAACCATGCCCGTGGCGCGCGGTCTGATGGAAAGACCTCGCCAACGTCATAGGAGCATGCCATGAGCAACACCATTGCTACACCGCAGGCCGGCGCCGCCGGCGCACCCGACTACGCCGCCATCAAGCAACGCCAGCAAGCAGGCTGGGCCAGCGGCGACTTCGCCGTCATCGGCGTGACCCTGCAGCCGGTCGGCGAATCGCTGGCCGAGGCCGCCGATATCCGCGCCCTGGAAGACGTCATCGACATTGCCGCCGGCAACGGCAACGCCACCTTGGCGGCGGCGCGGCGCTTTGCCCGCGTCGTGTCCACCGATTATGTGCCGGCACTGCTGGACAAGGGCCGCGCGCGCGCCGAGGCCGAAGGGCTGGCCGTGACCTTCCGCGTGGCCGACGCCGAAGCCCTGCCCTTCGCCGATGCCAGTTTCGACGCGGCCCTGTCGACCTTTGGCGTCATGTTCGCGCCGGACCACCGGCGCGCGGCCAGCGAAATGCTGCGCGTACTGCGTCCCGGCGGACGCATAGCCATGGCCAACTGGACCCCGGACGGCTTCGTCGGACAACTCTTCAAGACCATCGGCAAATATGTGCCGCCCCCGGCAGGCGTGGTGTCGCCAGCCCGCTGGGGCGAAGAAGCGTATGTGCGCGACCTGTTCGGCCAGGCGGCCGAACAGGTGCACAGCCAGCGCAAGGTCTTCAATTTCCGCTACGCCTCCGCGCACCACTGGGTGCAGGTCTTCCGCGATTATTACGGCCCCGTCCACAAAGCTTTTGCCGCGCTGGACGCGCCTGGCGCCGAGGCGCTGGAGCAGGAACTGTTCGCCTTGCTCGAACGCCTGAATACGGCGGGCGCCCACTCGCTGGTGGTGCCGGGCGAGTATCTGGAAGTCATCGTCAGCAAACGGCGCAGCTGAACCCAGCAGGATTATCGATATCAAAATAACATATCCGGAAAGACATAAGATGTGTTTTTGAGCAATAGTTTCCATGGCATGCATGGCAAGATGTGACCAAGGGGATGAATTTGGGCAAAAAGAGCGCAGTCCGGCGCCGCGGAAGTTGCCAAGCAGGCGCAAAAGCGCGTAAGCTCTCATGTATAACAGAGGGCGCAATGTCCCCGCTCGATTCGAGTCAGAATGTCATGAAAAAATGCAGCAACCCGGCGCACCCGCACTGTACGTTCTGGGTCTTGCCTGGGGAAACCGTCTGCGCGGGCAACCATCCGCAGGCGACGAATGCCCCCAGCAGCTACGACCTGTTGACCGCACTGCGCAGCACCCGTTCCGAGCCATCGGCAACGGCGCTTCCGCACGCCCGCGCCCATGCCCGAGCTACTGCTATTCGCGATGCTGCTCAAACGGTGACGAGCCCCGTGCCGGCCTCGCCCTCCGCCGGCCTGCCAGCGTTTACCCCAGTGCCAGTTGCGCAGCCTGCCACTGCGCCCGCCTACCAGCCGATACAAGCGCACCTGCACATCAGCGGCTTCGACCCGCGCGCGGCAGGCGGACGGCAAACCCTGAAAATGGAATTGCGCGGCATGAGCGCCGCGTGCGCGCCGCAGCTGACCTTGCGCCTGCGCTCGGATCTGATCCCGCGCGGCGCCGTCCAGCATGATTTCGTGCGCACCACGCGCGGCGACTGGCGCCCCGTGTTTGTCGAGTTTTCTTCGCGTAACAAGGAACATGGGCAATACCAGATCGAGGTCGAAGTGCACAGCCACGTCGACGGCGCCGTCGCGCAGAAATGGGTGTGCACGTTTGTCATCCTCGTGCCGCGCCGCGACGCCACCCTGACGGAAATCCACCAGATTTTCCTCAGCACGCACAAGAACGTGCGCGTGATGGCCGACGACGCCTCGATCGCCCGCGTGACGGGCGGCGACGGCTGCAACCTCGACGTCACGGCGCGCAATGCCGGCATCGCCCACGTGGATTTATCCGCGCCGCAAGGCAAGATCGACATGGGCTTTACCACCATCGCCTGGGACGAGGAGTTGATCGAAGTCGACCTGCCCGCCGCCAGCCACTGCCATCCGCACCCGAGCCAGGCAGCCTGCCTCGTCAATGCGGCGCCGGAAGCGGGCGAACAGCGCCAGATCCGCCTGTTCGCGCTGGAAGAATGCATGCTGGGCCGCTTCGAGCTGGTGGACCCGGAAGCCGACGTGCTGCTCAGCCATTTCAGCCCCGACGGCCAGGACAACAATGGCTTGACGCGCCGCCTGTCAGGCCGCCATGCCATCATCCGGCGCGGCCAGCAAGGCTTTGAAATCGAAGACGTGTCGCGCTACGGCGTGCTGCTCGACGGCGTGTGGCCCGGCAAGCACAAACCCGTCGCCCTGCGTCTGGGCATGCGCATCGAATTGTCCGCCAGCATCAAAGGCATCGTCGTGCTCAGTGTCACGGCCCTGCTCGCGCACGGCGTGATCCTGCACCGCATCGACCACGGCGCCCGCGCCGAGTGTTTTTACCTGCTGCTGCCTGAGGCCCAGCCTGCACCGGCCAGCCACCTGGCCACGCCGCAGGCCAGCTGCCTGCCCGTACTATTCCACCGCCATGGCGGTTTCTGGCACCTGGACACGGCCAGCGGCAAGGAAACCGCGCTGGCCCCGGTCACGGCACTCGACAAGCTCAGCGGCTTCGCCCGGCACAACCGTTTCGCCAGCGAACCGTATCCGGAATGCTGGATCATCCGCACCGAAGGCGCGGCGCTGTGCGATAGCACCATGCAAACTGCCTGATACAACGCCTCCCGCCACCTGACCGCTAGCGTCTGAAAAATGGTCAGAGCAAGGCGCGCTGCCGAAGACAGTACGAATGTACGGCAAGGCAGTGCAACGCAGCTATGGCTTCGGACGCTAGCGTGGTACCAGCACGAGAAAAATCATCGACAGGCCGAGTATAAACACCGCTTCCAGCGTAAACACGATGGCGGGAATCTGCAATTCGCGCGGGATTTTCATGGCGAAACCTCTTCCAAACGTAGCACTGCTTTCAGCATAGCGCGCCCGGCGCCAATTACATTATCAGCCGCATAACACTCTTGACCGGCCGGCATGCCTTGCCCGGTTCGCTGGCAAGGCGGCCCCGACACATAATTTAACACTTTAATAGCAGATATTGCGCAAATAGCCCCAACGACGCCCTTGCGTACTGTATATTCATCCAGTTAATATCCATGACATTTCACAAAACGCCCAGAGGGCGTTTTACATTTTCTATGGCTTCCAACAAAGCGCATCATGCGACCGGTTGGGCTGCCGGCGTGATCGCCGCGGCCCTCGTCGCGCACGCTGGCGCCGGCGGTCCCTATCAAGTGCTGAGCATGCTCGCCTTTGTCATGGGAGCGCTGGGCGGCACGGCGCCGGACTGGCTGGAAGTGGCCTGGTGGGCGCGCACGCACAAGCTGTGGATCACGCACCGCACGTGGACGCACTGGGGCCTGGCCTGGATCGCCCTGCTCGTCTACACGTATCTGCAATTGCCGCACCACCTGTGGGCGCCGCCCCTGTTCGGCTTTGCCGCCGGCGGCATCATGCATCTGCTGGCGGACTGGCCCAATCCGCTGGGCGTGCCGTGGATTTTCCGCCGCCACTCGCTGCGCTGGTGGAAAAGCGGCCGCCACGACATCATCGTCATCATCGCCGCCTGGCTGGCCGCCACCATCGTGGCCGACCACGTGTTTTTCGACGGCATCCACTGGCAGCGCACCGTGCTGGCGTTCGAGGGCCTGCTGCGCTGGTCCGCCACTGCCCTGCAGCAAGCCTGGGCGGATCTGCAACAGTGGCAGGAGCGCTGGCGCCTCGGTGGCGGACAGTAATTGACGCCGCCCGCATGGCAATGTGATAATGAGTATCATTCTCAAACAGCCCAGCCAGCCGGCACCCCGCGTTCCGTCAGCCCAGCCCATCCCTTGCCTGGAGAACGCAGTGAGTACCGTCAGTCCCACCCATGCCAGCCACCTGAACACCTTGTACAGCGAACACCACGGCTGGCTGTATGGCTGGCTGCGCGGCAAGCTGGGCAACCGCGCCGAGGCGGCCGACCTGGCGCAGGACACGTTCTTGCGCCTGCTGGGCAAGCACGACGCGGCACCGCTGCGCGAACCGCGCGGCTACCTGGCGACCATCGCGCGCGGCTTGCTGATCGACCGCTACCGGCGCCAGGCGCTGGAACAGGCCTACCTGGAAGCGCTGGCCCAGCAAGCCGAGCCGATATCGATCTGCGCCGAAACGCACGCCATCATCATCGAAACCCTGCTCGCCATCGACCGCCTGCTCGACCGCCTGGGCGCACGCACGCGGGCCATCTTCCTGCTGGCGCAAATCGAGGAGCTCAGCTATGTGGACATCGGCCGGCGCCTCGGCGTGTCCCTGCCCACCGTGAAAAAGCACCTGGTGCGGGCCTACACGGAATGCCTGATGCTGGCGGCCGGCTGATGTTTCCCCCTTCCATCCCGCAGTCAGCGCCAATCCCCCGCACGGTGCTGGCCGCCGCCGCCCACTGGCATGTGGAACTCCAGTGCGGCAGCGCCGACCCGGCCGCCCTGCAGGCATGGCGCGATGCCAGCGCCGAGCATGACAGGGCCTGGGAACTGCTGCAGCGCATGGACGGCCAGCTGGCCACGATACCGGCAGCGCTGGCAATTCCTGCCCTGCAGGCGGCGCAGCAGCGCCGGCGCGCCGCCGCGAAAGTGCTGGCCATGCTGGTGGCGGCCGGCGGCGGCATCGCACTGGGCCAGGCAGGCTTGCAGTCCGCACCCTGGCAAGCGTGGACGGCCTCCTTGCGCACGGCGCCGGGCCAGCGCCGTCACGTGGCGCTGGCCGATGGCGGGCGCATGGAGATGAACACGGACAGCGCCGTCGACGTCGATTACAGCGCTGCGCGCCGCCGCATCCGCCTGCATCACGGCGAAATCATGATCACGACGGCGCCCGATGCGCGCCCCTTCCTCGTCGACACGCCGCACGGCGTGATCCGCGCGCTGGGCACGCGCTTCGGCGTGCGCTGCGACGACGGTGGCAGCGTCGTCAGCGTCTTCGAACACGCCGTGGAAGTGCGCTGCGCGGCGCGCCCGGACGCCGTCCGCCGCCTGGAAGCGGGACAGCAGCTGCGCTTTAGCGGCACCGGTCTGGAAGCCGTGCTGGCCATGCCGGCGCACCAGGACAGCTGGCTGCGCGGCATGCTGGTGACGGCAGACTGGCCGCTGCAACGGCTGGTCACGGAACTGGCGCGCTACCGGCGCGGACACCTGGCCTGCGACGCGAGCGTGGCGCAACGCCCCGTCACAGGCACCTACCGGCTCGACGATATCGACGCCGTGCTGGAAAGCCTGTGCGCCTCGCACGGACTGCAAGTGACCTACTTCACGCGCTACTGGGCCACGGTGTCGGCCCGGCCGGCCTGACTATTTTCAGTTTTTTTGCGCCAGGGGTTGGTGTTTCGCTGCGCTGCTTCGGCTTGATAGGTAAGTAGCCGATTCATACGCCAATTCTTATCCCTCTGAGCAGAAAGACCGAGCATGCAGCTGACCACCCCCGTCCTCCATCCCGCCGCCCGCGCCATCCGCCTGGCCGTCATCGCCATGGCGTGCGCCGCACCCGCCGCCTTTGTCGCCGCGCCCGCGCTGGCGCAAGGCCAGGTCGCCGCCACCGCCGCGCCGCAAGCCTATGCCGTGCCAGCCGGGCCGTTGGCCACCGCCCTCAACGACTTTGCCGTCGCCGCCGGCGTCAGCCTGTCGACCGATCCCGCGCAGACGCGCGGCCTGCGCTCGCCCGGCGTGCGCGGCAGCCACACTGTGGCACAGGGCTTTGCCCAGGTGCTGGCCGGCAGCGGCCTGGAAGCGGTGCAACTGCCGAACGGCGCCTATGTGCTGCGCCAGGCGGCGCCATCCTCCGCCTCGGCGTCCGGCGTCGAAAAGACCATGGCTCCCGTGGTCGTGAACGCCAGCATGGAGCGCGACCCCGTCAGTGAACACAGCAACTCGTATGCGGCGCGCGCCGTCACCGTCGGCAAGGGCGTGCAGACCCTGCGCGAAATCCCGCAATCGGTCAGCGTCGTCACGCGGCAGAAGATGGACGACCAGAACCTCAACACCATCGACGCCGTGCTGGCCAATACCACCGGCATCACCATGTACGACAGCCCGATGGGCGGGCGCTATGTGTATTCGCGCGGCTTCATGGTCGACACTTACCAGTTCGACGGCGTCAACCGCGCCATGTACTACCCGCAGGCGAACAGCTTCACCAGCAATACGGCCATGCTCGACCGCGTGGAAATCGTGCGCGGCGCCACGGGCCTGCTGCAGGGCACGGGCGCGCCCGGCGCCGCGATCAACATGGTGCGCAAGCGCCCGCTGGCGGAAAAACAGGTGCAGCTGGCGCTCGGCGCGGGCCGCTGGAACGACGTGCGCGGCGAAGTCGACGTCACCGGTCCTTTGACCGAATCGGGCAGCATCCGCGGCCGCGCCGTGGCCGCGCATGAGCAGCGCGACTATTTCTATGACGTGGCCGACAGCCGCACCGACGTGCTGTACGGCGTGCTGGAATTCGACCTGGCGCCGGGCAGCAAGCTGACGACGGGCGCCAGCTACGAGAAACTGCACTCGACGCCGTTCTTTTCCGGCATGCCCCGCTACCGCGACGGCAGCGACCCGAAACTGCCCCGCGCAACCTTCCTGGGCGCCGACTGGAACCGCTGGAACAGCAAGCAGACGGCCGTATTCGCCGAATTCGAGCACCGCTTCGATGCCGACTGGCTGTTCAAGGCCAGCGCCAACTACACGCGCGAGCGGCATGACGTGAAATACATGTTCAGCCAGGGCGCGATCCATCCCGCCACCCTGGCCGGCATGATGATGTACGGCGGCGTGTTCGACTACGGCACCACCAACAAGGGCATCGACCTGTCGCTCGATGGCAAGTTCAACGCCTTCGGCCGCCGCCACGGCTTCAGCGCCGGCATCAGCACCAACCGCCTGGAAAGCGACAGCGATTTCAGCCTGGCCCTGCTGCAGCAAGCGAACAACCCGCTGCAGCCCAATCACGGCGTGGCCGAACCGAGCGATGAATGGTTCCGTGCAAACAGCTACCGGGGCGATCCCAGTGTGACGACCATGACGCAGACGGGCGCCTACGGCGTGGCGCGCTTCAGCGTCAGCGATCCGCTCACCGTGGTGGCGGGCGCGCGCGTATCGAACTACAAGTCGAGCAGCGTGTACCGCGACACGGGCGAGGTGTACATCGACCCGTACCGCGAGCACGGCGTCGTCACGCCCTATGGCGGCGTGATCTACGCCTTCGACCCGCGCTGGTCCGGCTACGCCAGCGTTTCCGACATCTTCCAGCCGCAAAACCAGCGCACGGCCGACGGCGCCCTGCTCGACCCGCTCAAGGGCCGCAACCTGGAAGTGGGCGTGAAGGGTGAACTGTTCGACGGCAAGGTGAACACCTCGCTGGCGCTGTTCCGCATCGAGCAGCGCAACCGCGCGGAGCTCGACCTGGTCAATACCTGCTCCAGCGGCACGGAGTGCTATTTCTCGGCGGGCAAGGTGCGCAGCGAAGGCCTCGATGCGGAAATCAGCGGCGAAGTGGCGCCGGGCTGGCAGCTGTTCGCCGGCTACACGCTGAACAATTTCAAATACCTGGAGCAGACGTCGAACGCGGGCGTGATGTTCGCCAGCACCTACTCGCCGCGCCACATGCTGCGCGCGTGGAGCGACTATCGCCTGCCCGGCGCCCTGCAGAAGTGGAGCGTGGGCGGCGGCGTGAACTTCCAGACGGAGAGTTCGCGCGTCACGCAGAACATCACGGTGGCGCAGGGCGCGTATGCCTTGTGGAGCGCGCGCGCCGCCTACCAGATCGACGGCAACTGGACGGCTTCGCTGTCCGTGACGAACTTGCTCGACAAGCGCTACTACCAGACGGTGGGCGCGCCGGCCTGGGGCAATTTCTATGGCGAGCCGCGCAAGGCGCAGCTGACCTTGCGCGCGCGCTTCTAAGCCAGCTTATGCCGGAGGACGCAATGGCGCCTTCGGCAACGGAATGAATTCCGTTTCGCCCGGCACGCTCCCCATGCGCTGGGCGCTCCAGTCGTCGGCCGCCTGCGACAGGCGCTCCTTGCTCGACGAAACGAAATTCCAGAACAGGAAGCGGTGGCCGTCCAGCGGCTCGCCGCCGATGACGACGAACTGCACCGGGCCGCCGCCTGCCGTCACCACAGGCGCGGCGCCCGCCTCGACCAAGGCCATGGTGTGCGGCGCAAGCGCCACGCCGTCGAGCAGCACCTCCCCGCTGACCGGATAAATCGCCGCTTCCGGCGGCAAGCCTGCCAGGCGCAGCTCCTTGCCTGCCTGCAGCGTCACGTCGAGATACAAGGTCTGCATATAGGTGCGCACGGGCGACGTCCGGCCAAACGCCGTGCCGATCAACACTTTCACCACGCCGCCATCGAGCGTCACGACGGGAATGTCGGCCTGCGGCGTGTGCGTAAAACTCGGCACATCTTCCTCGTGCGCCTTCGGCAGCGCGGCCCACAGCTGCAAGCCGTGCGTGCGGTGCGGCTGCCCGGCCAGGTCGTGCGGCGTGCGTTCCGAATGCACGATGCCGCGTCCGGCCGTCATCCAGTTGATGGCGCCCGGCTCAATGCGCTGGTACGAACCGATGCTGTCGCGGTGATCGATCGCGCCCTCGAACAGATAAGTGACGGTGGCCAGGCCGATATGCGGATGCGGGCGCACGTCGTGGTTGGCGTCGGGCGCCACGTCGATGGGACCGAAATGGTCGAAGAAGATGAAGGGGCCGACCGCCTGTTTTGCCGCGGCAGGCAGCAAACGCCGCACGACGAAGCCGCCGCCTAGGTCCTTCTCGTGGCTTTTCAGGATGGCCGCGCTCATGCCAGCACCGTCGTGATTTCCGTGGTGACGGCCGTCATCAGCTTGTGGATCGGGCATTTGCCGGCCACGGCCAGCAATTCCTGGCGCTGCGCATCCGTCAGTTCGCCCGTCAGGTGCACGGTGGCGGCCAGGCGGTACACGCCCTTGCGCTCGTCGCTGGCATCGCGCTCGGTCGACACTTCCACGTGTTCCAGCGGGATGCCCTTGTGTCTGGCGTACCAGACGACGGTGAGCGCCTTGCAGGCTGACAGGGCCGCGTCGTACAGGTCGTGCGGCGAAGGGCCGGCGTCGCCGCCGCCCTCCTCGACGGAGGCGTCGGCGGAAATGATGTGATCGCGCACGTGCACGATATGGCGCATGGGTTGCGACTGGTCGCGGATGGCTTTGATGGTCATGGCGTTCCTTGGTGCGTTTGGAAAGCCACAATTTACACCGTTTGCCCGCCTGGCGCAGCCCGCGCCCCTGCCACCTGGTCATATGATACGGAAGACGGCGTCGGTCACCAGCGCCATTTCTCCCGGATCCGGCGTGACGACGCTATGCGCCGTACTTGCCTAATCGAGCGTGCGCGCCACCCGAAATCCCACGATATCGTTCGACAGCACGGTGGAAAAGCCGTTGCGCAGGGCAGAACGCAGGTAGCGCGGGTGGTACAGCCAGGAGCCGCCGCGCAGGATGCGCCGGCTGCTGTCGCTGCCCTCTTCCCATGCGCTGCCGTCGACGGGCGCGCCCTCGTAATTGTCGTGCACGACGTCCTGCACCCATTCCCACACATTGCCATGCATGTCGAACAGGCCCCAGGAATTCGGTGCGAACGTGCCCAGCGGCGTGGTGCCGCCCCGGTACACGCCGCGCGGGCCGCCGTTGTACACGTACAGGCCGTCGTAGTTGGCCTGCTCGGTGCTGATGGTGTCGCCCACGTTGAAGGCCGTGCGCGTGCCGGCGCGGCAGGCGTACTCCCATTCCGCTTCGCTGGGCAGACGGTACTTGCGCCCGGTACGCTCGCTCAGCCACGCCAGGTACAGCTGCGCGTCATTCCAGCTCACGCCCACCACCGGGTGCTGGTCGTTCTGCACGAAACCGGGATTGTCCCAGTCCGTCTCTGAACCGCCGGCCCATCCCGTCGCCTTGACGAAGGCGCGCCATTCGCCCACGCTGACGGGATGCCGGGCCAGCGCGAACGGGCGCTCGATGCCGACCCAGTGCTGCGGCATCTCGCGCTCGAGCCAGGCCTGTTGCGAACCGGCCTGAATGGCGGCCTTGTGCTCCGTCTCGTGCGCGCCCATCTGGAAACGGCCGCTGGGAATGAGCACCAGTTCCGGCCCCTGTCCCGAGCCATCGAGAAAATCGTCGCGCAAGACGCCTTCCGCATTGGGCACCGGTTCCACGTGTTCCGCTTCCGGCGTCGGCGTCGGCGCGGATGCCGGCGCCGGTACAGCGGCTGCGGCGGCGCGGCTGGCCTCTTCGCGGCGCGCCCGTTCCTGCTCGGCGCGGTAGGCCGCCTCCGCCTTGGCGACGATGGCCTTGCGCTGCAATTCCTGGTGTTCCTGCAGGGCCGTGGCGGCATCGGCTTCGCGGCGCGCGCGCAACTGACCGCGCAGCGCCTCCTTGCGCAGCTTGCGCGCCTCTTCCGCTTCGAAATGGCGCTGCGCCTCCTGCTCGCGGCGCAGTTTGTCCTGGCGCTGCTTTTCCAGCGCCGCGGCCTGGATTTCCGCCTTGCGGCGCTGGTCCAGTTCTTCCTGGCGCGCACGGGCCTCTTTGACCGCCGCCTCGCGCGCCTGTTCGGCGGCCAGCGCCGCCTCCTTTTGCTGCTGCGCAGCGCGCGCCTGCTGCTGGCGCGCCTGCTCCGCCAGTTCCTCGGGCGACGGCCCGGCCGCGCGTTCCAAGTTTTCCAGCAGGGCTTGCACCGATTGCGGACGCAATTCCGCCGTCAGCGAAAACCCGTTCTGCAGCACCTGCCACTGCTGCGCGTTGAGCGCTTGCGGCGCCGATGGCAGATGGCTGGCGCTGCGCGCGTCGTCGAACGGCATGCGCCCTTCGAGCATCTGGTAAATCATCACGGCCACCGCATACACGTCCAGGCGCGGGCTGGGCTGGCGCTGGTTGGCGCCTGCCTCGGGCGCACGGTAGCCGTGCGTGCCCGCATTCGGCATGTCCAGCGCCAGGCTGCTGTCCGCATTGCGCACGCGCGAGGCGATGCCGTAGTCGAGCAGCTTGACGTCGCCCTTCGCCGTCAGGAAGACATTGCCCGGCTTGATGTCGCGGTGCACCAGCTTGTGCTTTTCCCACGCATACGACAGGGCGTCGGCAACCGGCTGCAGCAGTTGCTGCACGGTGGACAGGGGCAGCGCGCCCTCGCGCGCCAGATAGTGCTCGAGGTCTTCGCCGTCCAGGCATTCCATGATGATGAAATAGCTGGCCGTGGCCGGGTCCTGCGCCCACTCGTAGACGCGCACGATGTTTTCATGCGCGAGTTTTCTCGCCTGGGTCGCTTCCTCGATCAGCAGCTTGGCGTGCGTGGCGCTTTGCGTCAGCTGCGGCGGCAAGATCTTCAGCGCCACCATTTCGCTGCTGCCCAGCTCCGCGTGCGTGGCCAGGTCGGTCGCTTGCCACACCTGCCCCATGCCGCCCGTGCCGATCAGCCGTTCGAGCCGGTAGCGGCGGTTCTGCGGGCCGATTTCCTGGCCCGTCATGAAGCCCAGCTCCGTTCCCTGGCGCACGGGCAGCGGCGCGGCCACAGGCGCAGCGCCGGGCGGCGCGTACTCGGCGTCGAGGATGGCGTTTTTGCGGCGTTCAAATTCCTGCTCGCTGAGCAGCCCGTCATCGTGGAGGGCGCGCAGTTCCCGCAGTTTGTCTCGTGCTTTTTGCATCATCTGGGGTGAAACGCTTCCATCAAGGCTGCAGGGCGACACCGCAGGCGGCGCAGAATTTATCTTCCGGATGGCCGGCGCGCTGCGCATGGCCGTTCTTGCAGCGGGCCGGCGCGGCAACGGCGCCGGGCTGCAGCGCCTGCGCCACGGCCACGCCCAGCTGCGCCTGCGCTGACAGGCCGTGCGCGTGCGCCGCGTTCTGCAGGTTGATCAGGTCCAGCTGCTGGCGCCGTTCGCGCTCCGCCTGGCCTTCCAGATAGCTGCGCTCCTGCGCCACGCTGTCCTGCGCCATGCGCAGCGCGTCCAGCGGCGCGACGCTGTTCTCGGCCGCCGCCAGCGCCGCCAGCGCGTGAATCTGTTCGGCGCTCATGCCCGCCTGCAGCTGCACCTTGAGCACTTGCGCCAGCGCGGCCGCGTTTTGCCCGGCGGCCATGGCCACCTTGCCCGTGTCGCTCAAGCTGCCGATTTTCTCGATGCGGTCGATATCGATGCGCGCCAGTTCGGCCGCATGCGCCTGTTGCGCCAGCAAAGCTTCATATTCTCCCTTCCAGCGCGCGTAATCGCTTTCGCGCTGCTGCGCCATGGCCAGCAGGTCGCGCTGCCATTGCGCCTCCTGCTCCAGCTGGCGCAGCTGCTGGCGCTGTTCCTCGATGGCCAGCGCGTCGAGCTGCGCCAGCTGCAATTGCTGCTGCAGCTGGCGCGCGTGCACGCCGTCAGCCTCGATGGTGCGCAGCAGTTTTTCCTGCTGCGCGACGGCCTCTTCGCGCGCGCCGCCGCGCCGCAGCGCCGCCACCTTTTCCGCGATCTCCGCCGCCTGCACCTGGGCCGCTTCATCCTTGTGCGCCTCGGCGCGCAGCAGTTCGCGCTGGCGCGCCAGCTGCATCTGGTCTTCCCACTCCTGCACCCGCTCGGCCTCGCGCTTGCGCGCCGCATTCGCCAGCATCAGGCCCTGCCAGGCCGCCTGGTGCTGCTCCGCCTCCAGCTGCGCCTCGCGCTGCGCCGCATCCGCTTCCGCCTGGCGCAGGCGCGCCAGCTGGGTGCGGCGGCCCGTCTCGTCGTCGATCAGCAGCGCGCTTTCCACTTGCTGCGCGATCGACTGCAAGTGGACCTGATGCGTAAAACGCTGCTGCGCCAGCTGGATCTGTTCGCGCCCGTGCAGCTGCGACAATTCCAGCTCGCTGCGCATCTTGATGGCGGCCAGCGCGCGCACGTGTTCCCAGCTGGCCGCTTCATCGGCGCGCTGCGCGCCCTTTTGCGCCAGTTCCTGTTCCAGCTCGCCCAGCGCCAGCGCGGCGCCATGGTCGAGCGCCTGGCGCCGCGATTTCGCTTCCAGGATGCGGCCATACAGGTCGATCTGGCGTCCGCGCAGCGCTTGCAGGCGCTCCGCTTCCTGATGGTTCAGTTCCGCTTTTTCCAGCGTCGCGTCCTGCGTCAGTTCGGCGCGCCGGTGCGCATGGCGCGCCGCCAGTTCCTCGCGGCGGATGCGCTGCCATTCTTCCTCGTCATACAGCTGGTCGAGCTGCTTCATGCGTTCCAGGCTGTGCTGCTCCAGTTCCTGCGCCGGCACGCCGCCCAGCCACAGGGTGCCGATGGCGGCATCGCCGTTGCCGTCGCGCTTGTCGTGCCGCAGGCTCAGCGTTTCCACGCGCGCCACGGCCAGGCCGGACGGCGCCAGGCGCTGCGTCAGGGCCGATTGCAGGCGTTCGTTCAATTCGGGCCGCAGGTCGGCATTCGCATCCATCTCGCGCAGCGCGCGGCTGCCGATGAATTCCAGCGCAATCTGGCGCA
This sequence comes from Janthinobacterium glycogeni, assembly GCF_051380725.1. Classification (NCBI taxonomy): domain Bacteria; kingdom Pseudomonadati; phylum Pseudomonadota; class Betaproteobacteria; order Burkholderiales; family Oxalobacteraceae; genus Janthinobacterium; species Janthinobacterium glycogeni. Next base: position 58,577 of record NZ_JBNYXP010000001.1, read on the forward strand.
CGGACGGCAGCAGCAAGGCGTGCAGGTGGGCGCGCGTGACGGCGCCCGGCGCGCGCATGAACTGGCGCGCGAACGCATCGGGCTGGCCCAGCGCGATGTCCACGCGCAGCGAGGCGGCGATGTTCAGCAGTTCCGTGCTGGCCAGGCCGGGCAGGTCGAATTCCAGGCTGACGGCGTCGGCGCGCGCGATCAGCACTTCGGCCGGGCGCGCCGGCAGCAGCGCGGGCAGGCGCGCAAAGAAGGCGGCGCTGTCGTAATCGCCAGCCGGTATCAAGGTGAAAGCGTCCGATTGCACGATCCAGGCGCGCGACTCGGCCGGCACCTGCAGGCGGCGTGCGGCGCTGCCGAACAGCGAGGACAGTTCGCGCACGCCGAAGAACAGGGCCAGTTGCCCATCAGCAAGATGCCATTGATTGGCATGCAGCACCGCGTCGCTGTCGGGCGCGCCCAGCGACAAGCCGCATTGCGCGCAATAGCCGGCGGCAGCGCCGTTCTTGTGCTCGCAGCGCGGGCAGCGGGCGCCGCCAAAACCAAACAATTGGAACATGTATCACTCCTGATGAGAATTATTGTGCGCGCAGCACGGCTGCCATGCCGATTCTAGCAGGACAGCCGGCGCAGCACCTGCCGCGCGCCGAGCGTGCGCAACACGGCGCACAACACGGTGCAGTGTCAAATAATGCCATGCGGCAAGTGCATTCATATGCACGGATACAGGGCTAATTAGGCCTCAATTCAAGCAGTCGCCCGCGCAGGCATTTCAGCGCCGTTTTTTTGCAGGCCATCCCGCCAAAACCACGGCTGGTCGCATGCGCATGGCGCGTCGGCGCGCGCCTGGCTACAGTGCATGCATACCCACCCGCCACCCGAAAGGAACCATCATGAAAACCTTGAAAAACATGGAAGTCATTTTCACCGTCGCCGTCGCCATCGCCTGCGGCGCCAGCTATGTCAGCTTCATGCAGCCATCGGCAGCCAGGACGACCGCTGCGGCGCAGGCGAACGCCATCCCCGTCGTCGTCGTCAGCGCCAAGCGCCTGACGGAACAGGAAAAGAAAATCTCGCTGATCGAGGAACGCCAGGCCGTGCTGGGCAACACCACCGCCAGCGCTCTGTGAGCCACCGATGCTGACTCCACGCCGCCTGGCGCCAGTGTGCACGCGCCCGCGCCAGGCCGCCATTTGTATCGGCGACGGATACACGGACACACAGCATTGTGTCAATTGTAATAAGTTGAATCAAAGGCGAAAAACCGCCGGCAAGCGCCTATAGTCCATTTCACGCAATCACCGAAATGGAGCACATCATGAAACCCATCACACTCTACGCAGCAGCCATGCTTGCCATCAGCACCGCGGCCTTCCTGCCCGTGCAGGCCATGGCACAGAATCAGCTCGGCGTCAGCATTGTCGTCGGCAACGCCCCGCCTCCGCCACGGTTTGAAAGCGTGCCAGCACCGCGCGCCGGCTATGTCTGGGCGCCAGGCTACTGGAACTGGGATGGCCAGCGCCATGTGTGGAACAACGGCGAATGGCTGCGCGAACGCGGCGGCAACCAGTACCGCCGCGCCGCCTGGATACAAGAGAACAACCGCTGGCGCCTGGACCGTGGCGGCTGGGTCGCCGCACAGGTGCAGCCAGTGCGCTATGACGAGATCCGCATCGCCCCGCCGCCGCCGCGCCGCGAAGCCATCCCGCGCGCGCGCCATGGCTATGTCTGGGCCCCGGGCCACTGGGAATGGCGCAGCCAGCGCTACGCCTGGACGCCGGGCGTGTGGATCGCCGAACGCCCCGGCTACGTGTATGCGGCGCCCGCCTGGAACCAGCGCGATGGCCGCTGGCAGATGGAGCAAGGCCGCTGGTCGCCACGCGGACCGAACGGCGACCGTGACCGCGACGGCATCCCGAATCGTTATGACCACGACAATGGCAACCGCCACGACCGCGACAATGGCAACCGCCGCGACCGCGACGGCGATGGCGTCCCCAACCGCGACGACCGGCGTCCGGACAACCCGAACCGCAGCTGACACGCGCTTGTAATTACCGACAAGGCCACCGTTCGCGGTGGCCTTGTCATTTTCCGGACATATCCGTGTATTAACATCGCGCGACGATCAATCACACTGCGCGAGAAAGATTCACGATGGCGATGGAAACTGCCGGTTTCACCTACGGCTCGGACACCTCGGGCCTGGTCTGGGGCTTCCTGTTTGGCCGCGACGGGCAGCCGCTGGCGCTCGACTCGACGGCCGCGCTGGCCTGGCTGGCCGATGGCGCGGCGCGGCCGGCGCAGGAATTCGTCTGGCTGCATTTTAATTTGTCGCATGCTGCCAGCGAAAAATGGCTGATGACGCATACGCAGCTGGCCGACGAATTCTATGAAACCCTGCACCAGGGTTCCCGTTCCACGCGCATCGAGCAGGCGGAAAACACCCTGATCGCCGTGGTCAACGATGTGGTGCACAATTTCTCGTTCGAAGCGTCCGACATTTCGACCATGTGGGCCAGCGTGGCGCAAAATCTCGTCATCACGGCGCGCCGCGCGCCGCTGCAGTCGATCGAGCGCCTGCGCCAGGCCGTCATCAAGAACCACGAGCCGATCCGCTCGTCGGTGGAATTGCTGATCCATCTGCTGCGCGACCAGGCCGACGTGCTGGTCAACATCGTGCGCGACGCCGTGGCGCGGGTCGATGATATCGAGGATCACTTGCTGGCCGGGCGGCTGGTGCCGAAACGCGAAGACCTGGGCGCCATGCGGCGCGTGCTGGTGCGGCTGCAGCGCCTGCTGGCGCCGGAACCGGCCGCCCTGTTCCGCCTGCTGCAACGCCCGCCCGCATGGGTGTCTGAGCTGGACAGCCTGGAACTGCGCCAATCGACGGAGGAATTTTCGGTGGTGCTCAGCGATATGTCCTCGCTACAAGAACGCATCAAGCTGCTGCAGGAAGAGATCGCCGCCAGCGTCAACGAGGAAAACAGCCGCAGCCTGTTCGTGCTGACCATCGTCACCGTGCTGGCCCTGCCGATCAATATCATCGCCGGCATGCTGGGCATGAATGTGGGGGGTATTCCGCTGGCCCAGCATCCGCAGGGCTTCTGGATCATCGTCGCCATCATCGTCACATTTACGGTCGTGGCGGGATGGCTGGTGGTGCGCGTGCAGCGAAACAGTTAGTTTCCGTCCCGGCACGGCCTGGCAGGCGAACGGCAGGCGCCGTCCGCCGTCACTGCTTAGCGGTGGTATTCGCCGGCCCGTTCAGGCTGATAGACGATTTCCTCGATCTTCACCTTCACCACGCCGCCCGGCATGGGCCAGGCGATGCTGTCGCCCACGGACAGGCCCAGCAGCGCGCTGCCGACAGGCGCCAGCACGGAAATGCGGTCGGCCTGGCCTTCCACATCCTTCGGATACACGAGCGTCAGGCAAAACTCTTCCTTGTTTTCCACCGTGAAGCGCACGGTGGAATTCATCGTCACGACGGTCGGTGGAATCTCCTGCGGCTCGAGCACCTCGGCGCGGCCCAGCTCATCGAGCAAGGCGGCCTTGTCCGGCGATAAGTTATTACCCAAGGCATACAACAACGCTTCCAGTCGTTCCAGGTCTTGTGACGACAAAATAATTTTTGGTTTTTTTTCCAAGATATCCTCACTATTGATCATTAGGGCGGCGTCCGGTTTTGCTGGCGGCGACTTGCTTGGCCGCGGCAGACAAAACAAACAGCATCAGAACGTCCATCATCAGCGGATTATGGACGAACTCGCGAAGCAAGGCCATAGCGTTCGCGCATTCTTCATTAAAATTTATAAAAATCAATGACTTGCAATGACCGATACAGTCAAAAAGTTAATCCGTGCCGGAATGGCCGGGCACATTGAAGTTATTCTTGGCGGTATTTTGTTTACCTTCAGCATGTTTTTAGAGAAAAAAACCGGCAGGCAAAAAAAGGATTAAACTTCGGCATGGATTATTATTAGAAAGACACGTCCGCCTTTTCCGCCTGTCTTGTCGCCTTGTCTGCCGCCAGCGGTGCCTGGCATGCATACTAAATTGCCGCGCACCCTGTACTTTCACGCTGCAAAATGACAATATGTCGGCCTTAGCAACACTTGGCAACACGTTGAGAGTTCCGGCTCACTTCGGTTTTCATCAGACTGGAACGTAAAGTATGGCAGGGCGAGGCGCGATCACACGGGGCGGCGGCAAATGGGGCCGGCAGGAGGAAGCGTCATGATGACGCCGTTGATACTGCCGTCCGTGCAATTGCGCGGCGACCGGATAGCCCGGCTGAACTTGCTGGCCGCGGCGGCCATGCTGGCCATAGCCAGCGTGCTGCTGATCCTCTTCCAGTTGTTTTCCCTCCAGGCCTCTTTCCAGCGCAACCTGCAGATCCAGGCCGACATGCTGGCGCCCGCCGCCACCGAGGCCATGCGCCAGGACAATCGCCTGGCGGCGCAACAACTGCTCGCTCCCCTCGCCGCCGCCCCGCATGTCCGGCAAGCAATCCTCTACAGCCCGTATGGCACGCCGTTTGCCCGCTATGCGCGCAGCGGCACCGATGCCGCGCCCACCGCGCCGCGCAACGGCGCGCACCTCGATTACCTGGACGGCAGCGCCGCCATCCTGACGGCCTTGCCCGGCGGCGGCGCCCTGTACCTGCGCGCCAGCCTGGCGCCGCTGTACGCCAGCCTGGCGCAATTTGCCGCCTTCACCCTGCTCGTCTGCCTGTGCGCGTTCGGCCTGACCTTCCTGATGGTGCGCCGCACGCGCACCGCCGCCCAGCATGCGGAAAGCCACTTGCACTACCTGGCCCACGTCGACTCCGTCACACAGCTGCCGAACCGCCATGAATTCAACGACGCGCTGGCCTACGCGCTGGCGCGCGCCGACCGCCAGGACAGCAGCGTGGGCCTGCTGCTGCTGGACCTGGACAACTTCAAGGTGGTCAACGATACGCTGGGCCACCACTGCGGCGACCAGTTGCTCAAGCTCGTCGCCGAGCGCCTGGTGGCCATCCTGCGCGGCACCGACATCATCTGCCGCATCGGCGGCGACGAATTCGTCGTCATCGTCGAACCGGCCGACGACGCCTCGGAAATGGCCAGCGTGGCGCGCAAGATCCTCGCCGTGCTGGCCGAACCGTTCGGCCTGGAAGGCCACCAGTTGTATGTCAGCGCCAGCATCGGCGTGAGCCTGTATCCGTTCGACGCGCAGGACGTGGCCACCCTGACGCGCAATGCCGATACGGCCATGTACCACGCCAAGCACCAGGGCAAGAACCGTTACGCGGTGTTCAAGGCCGAAATGGAATTGCGCGCCCAGCGCCGCCTGCGCATGGAAGCGAACCTGCGCCGCGCGCTGCAAAACGAGGAACTGTATCTGCACTACCAGCCGCAGATCGACTTGCGCAGCGGGCGCATCGTCGGCGTGGAAGCGCTGATACGCTGGAACTGCCGCGAGATGGGCCAGCTGAGCCCTGCCGAATTCATCCCCGTGGCCGAGGAAAGCGGCATCATCGTCGATCTGGGACGCTGGGTGCTGCAAAGCGCCTGCCGCCAGGCCGCCCTCTGGTGCAAGGCGGGCCTGCTCGACTCGCTCGAGCACGTCGCCGTCAACCTGTCGGCCTGCCAGGCGCGCGACCCGGGCCTGATGGACGACATCCGCGCCATCCTGCACGAAACGCAGCTGCCGCATGGCTTGCTGGAGCTGGAAATCACGGAAGGGGTCTTGATGGACAACGTCCACGCCAACGTGGAACTGATGCGGCGCCTGCAGGAAACGGGCATCCATTTGTCGATCGACGATTTCGGTACCGGCTATTCCTCGATGTCGTATTTAAAACGCCTCCCGATCGACCAGCTGAAGATCGACCGCAGCTTCGTGCACGACCTGCCCGGCGAGGGCGAAGCCATCGTCACGGCCATCATCGCCATGGCGCACAGCCTGCACCTGAAAGTGGTGGCCGAAGGGGTGGAGACCTTGCAGCAGGTGGAATTTTTGAGAACAGCGGGCTGCGACAACGTGCAGGGCTTTTTCTTTGCGCGTCCGATGACGGCGGCGCAGCTGACGGCATTGCTGCTGGAGCGGCGCGACTGGAGCACGCGCACGAGCTTGCCGGCTTGAGGTCTGGCCAACGATATTGTCGGATTACGGCCTTCGGCCTAATCCGACCTACGTCATGCACAGGCAGGTCGGGTTAGCGCAACGCGCCCATGCCCCCCGTAGGTCGGGTTAGCGCGCAGCGCGTAAGCCGACACCACCCACATCAGGCCAGCTTGGCCGAATGCTCGCGCGTCGCGTGGAACGTCAATTTAGGCCAGCGCTCTTCCGTCAGGCGCAGGTTCACGCCGGACGTGGCCAGGTAAGCCATGTTGCCCGCCGCATCGTAGGCCACGTTGTGGCCCAGCGCGTTTTCGAAATCCTGCAGGACGCGCTTGTCGTCGCAGCTGACCCAGCGCGCGCTGCTGATGCTGGTGCCTTCGAACACGGCGTCCACGCCATACTCGTTGAGCAAACGGCTGGCCACCACTTCGAACTGCAGCACGCCGACGGCGCCCAGTACCAGCTCGCCGCCCTGCACCGGTTTGAAGACCTGTACCGCGCCCTCCTCGCCCAGCTGCTGCAGGCCCTTGTGCAACTGCTTGATCTTCAGCGGATTACGGATGCGCACCGAGCGGAAGAAATCTGGCGCGAAGTACGGGATGCCCGTAAACGTCAGCATCTCGCCTTCGGAAAAACTGTCGCCGATCTGCATGTTGCCGTGGTTCGGCAAGCCGATGATGTCGCCCGCGTACGCCTCTTCCACCTGTTCGCGCGAGGACGCCATGAAGGTCACCACGTTCGACACCTTGATCTCGCGCCCCAGGCGCAAATGCTTGACCTTCATGCCGCGCTCGAAACGTCCCGAGCATACGCGCAGGAAGGCGATGCGGTCGCGGTGGGCCGGATCCATGTTCGCCTGGATCTTGAAGACGAAGCCGGTGAATGGCTGCTCGGTCGGATCGACGGAACGCACGGTGGCGTCGCGCGGGCGCGGCGCCGGCGCCCAGTCGACCAGGGCCGACAGGATCTCGCGCACGCCGAAGTTGTTGATGGCCGAACCGAAGAACACGGGCGTCTGCACGCCGGAGAGGAATTCCTCCAGGTTGAACGGGTTCGACGCGCCGTGCACCAGTTCCACTTCCATGCGCAACTGGTCCATCTCCAGCGGGAACATCTCCTGCAGGCGCGGGTTGTCGATGCCCTTGATGATTTCGAAGGCGCCGTCGGCCTTCTCTTCACCGGCCTTGAACAGCATGATCTCGTCGTTCAGCAGGTGATACACGCCGCGGAAGTTCTTGCCCATGCCGATAGGCCAGGTGACGGGCGCGCACTGGATCTTCAGCACCGATTCCAGTTCGTCGAGCAGGTCCAGCGGATCGCGCGTCTCGCGGTCCATCTTGTTCATGAAGGTGACGATGGGCGTATTGCGCATGCGGCACACGGCCAGCAGCTTGATCGTCTGCGCTTCCACGCCCTTGGCCGCATCGATCACCATCAGCGCCGAGTCGACCGCCGTCAGCACGCGGTAGGTATCTTCCGAGAAGTCCTGGTGGCCCGGGGTGTCGAGCAGGTTGACGACGTGGTCGCGGAATTCGAACTGCATCACCGAGGAGGCGACGGAAATGCCGCGCTGCTTCTCGATCTCCATCCAGTCCGACGTCGCGTGGCGGCCCGACTTGCGGGCCTTGACGGTACCGGCCATCTGGATCGCGCCCGAGAACAGCAGCAGTTTTTCCGTCAGCGTGGTTTTACCCGCATCCGGGTGGGAAATGATGCCGAAGGTGCGGCGGCGCTGCACTTCGCGCGCGATCACGGCCGGCGCCTTGCTGCTCGCCGGCGCTGCGGCGTTGTCCGCGCTGTCGCTGGAATCGGGGGTAGTGATGTCGTTCTCGTTGGCCATATTGGTGACCATAATATGGCCCTCGCAAAAAACCCTCGATTTTACAGAAGGATCGGCCTTCCGTGTGAACTGCTTCACTCTGGCGAACGGCAAAATTGGCTGCATCGCGGCGCACTTCATCAAGGGGTCACAATACGCAGGCAACATTGCACTGCAGAAATGTTGTCACCCTACCCTGGAAACCCGATGAAAATGCTCCTCACTCCCGCCATCCGCCTCATGCAGCGCCTGCGCCTGCTGCCCAAATTCATGCTTGTCTGCCTGGTCTTCCTGCTGCCGCTGGCGCTGGCGACCACCCTGCTGATCTCGGAGCTGGGCAAGTCGCTGGCCCAGGCGCAGGATGCGCAGCGGGGCGTGGCCTACGTGCGCCAGCTGCAGGAAGGCACGCGCCTGCTGCAGCAACGGCGTGGCCTCGAGCACTTGCGCCTGAGCGGCAAGGCGGGCATGGACAACACGGCTCTCAACGCGCGCATCACGGCGTCTCTGGCGGCCCTGGCGCGCCTGCCGGCGGGCGCCGGCCTGCCCCAGGCGGCCGAACTGACGAAGCAATGGCAAACCCTGCTGGGCCGCCAGGCGGGCCTGGCGGCGCGCGACAGCTACGCGGCGCACACGGCGCTGCTGCGCCAGGCGGCCAAACTGGGCCAGCTGGTGGCCGACCGTTCGCACCTGAGCCTGGACCCGGACGCGGGCGCCAACCATCTGAGCGCCGTCTTCACCGCCACCCTGCCCGACCTGGCCGAGAGCCTGTCGGACATCGGCGGGCGCGGCGCCGCCTACATCGACACGGGCCTGTTCGAGGCGAATGAAGACCAGCTCGTCAACGCCAACGCCCTGATCGCGCGCCATGAACTGGAACGCCTGCCAGCCCGCTTCGACGAAATCCTCGCCGCCAGGCCGGAATTGCGCGCCAGCCTGCAGCCGGCCCTGAAAGCCGTGCCGGCCGCGTTGGCTTTCCTCGAACGGACAAAAAATGAAGTGACGAATTCCTACGACCAGACCTCGGGCGCGCAATTCCACGCGGCCGGCATGCTGGCGATCGACGCCCTGCAGGCGCTCTCCGACGCCTCGGCCACGGCGCTGGACGACTTGCTGGCGCAACGCATCGCCCGCGACGAGGCGCGCCGCGCCCTGATCCTGGCGGCCATGCTGCTGGTGCTGCTGGCCGCCGCCTACCTGTGCGCAGGCTTTTATACCGCGTTCGCGCGCGACGTAACGCAATTGCGCGTGGCCGTCGGCGCGGCGGCGGCGGGCGACCTGTCGCAGCGCATCACCTCGCAGGCGCACGACGAAATCGGCGACCTGGTGCGCGACTTCGGCGCCATGACGCACGGCCTGGCCGCCCTGGTACAGGAAATCCGCGGCGGCGCGGCCGTTATCGCGGCGGCCGGCGCCGATATCGCCCAGGGCAACGCCGCCCTGTCCGGCCACACGGCCACGCAGGCGGACGCACTGGGCGCCACCGTGGACTCGATGCGCGAGCTGACGGCCACCGTGGGCCGCAACGAAGCCCACGTGGGACAGGGACGCACGCTGGTGGCGACGGCGGCAGACGTGGCCCTGAAAGGCGGACAGACCGTCGGCGCCGTGGTCGAGACCATGGCCTCGATCAAGGCCAGCTCGCACAAGATCGTCGACATCATCGGCGTCATCAACGGCATCGCCTTCCAGACGAACATCCTGGCCCTGAACGCGGCCGTGGAAGCGGCACGCGCGGGCGAACAAGGGCGCGGCTTTGCCGTCGTGGCGTCCGAGGTGCGCAGCCTGGCGCAGCGCTCGAACGAGGCAGCGCTGGAAATCAAACGCCTGATCGGCGATTCCGTCGCCACCGTGGACGCGGGCGGCGACCTGGTCAATGCAGCCGGCAGCACCATGCGCCAAGTCGTCGACGCCGTGCAGCAGGTGGCCGTGGTGATCGGACGCATCAGCAGCGCGGGCGCCGAGCAGAATGGCGAGATCGCCCGCATCAACGGCGCGCTGGCGCAAATCGACGACATGACGCGCCAGAACGCGGGCCTGGTCGACGAGGCCCGCGCCGGTTCGCAGCGCCTGCACCAGGAAGGCGAGGCGCTGACGCAGGCGGTCAGCCGCTTCCGCCTGGGAGAACACGAGACGCCAAACGCACGCCAGACGTCCGCTGCGGCCGTGCGCGACGGCTTGCCCAGCGTGCGTCCGGCCGGCCTGTGGAGCGCCAATAAACCGCGCGTCATATCACAAAATCGCGCGGAACGGCGCAAGGCTAGCTAGTCAAAAGTGCGCACGTAGGACAAGGACTACAATTTCGCCTCAAAAGAGACTACAAAGTGGCGACTGCTAATCTTATGTTCGCCACTTACATAAGCTCTTAAAGTAGCTACATCGCGATCTGCACCGCGCGGTCGAACAAAACGCCGTTATCACATGAGTACGGCAGCTTTTTTTTGACCAGCAACGCGGCAGTCGCACTCCGATGTAAAAAGCCTGTGAGGAATACTATGAGCCATACTCAACTTATCGCCCCGGTCCAGAAGAACCAGTTGCTGCCGCGCGCCATGCCGGCGGCCGGACGGGAAATCAAGCTTGCGTCGCGGGTTAGCCTCAGCAGTGCCCAACAGAATGAATTGCTGGCCGCCCTGCCGCGCGCCGCCCTCGAATCGCTGTTCGAAGACCTGGAACTGGTGGAACTGCCTTTCGGCAAGGAGTTGTATGCCTACGGTAACAACCTGGAATACAGCTACTTCCCCACCACCGCCATCATTTCGCTGCTGTATGTCATGGAAGACGGCGCCACGACGGAAATCGCCGTGGTCGGCCATGAAGGCGTGGCCGGTGCCTCGCTGCTGGCAGGCGAGCGCGCCATGTGCACGGCTGTTGTGCAAAGCGCCGGCTACGGCTACCGTCTGAAAACGCAAAGCCTGCGCGACGCCTTCAATCAAGGCGGCGCCCTGCCCCAGCTGCTGATGCGCTACACCAACGCCCTGTTTGCGCAGATGGCGCAGAACGCCGTCGGTGGCCGCCACAGCTCGATCGAGCAAAAGCTGTGCCGCTGGTTGCTGGACCGCCTGGACCGTTCGCCATCGAATGAATTGAAAGTCACGCAAGAGCTGATCTCGATCATGCTGGGCGTGCGTCGCGAAAGCATCACGGCCGCCGCCGGCAAGCTGCAGGAAGAAGGCTTGATCCATTATCGCCGCGGCAATATCACGGTGCTGGACCGCGCCGGCCTGGAATGCTATGCGGGCGAGTGCTACAAGGTCGCCAAGACGGAATACGACCGCTTGCTGCGCGACGTTTCACGCTGCTGATCGGGAAAGATAGTTAACAAAATGGCCGGGCTGCATGCCCGGCCATTTTTTTGCTTGAAGGAAAATTACGCCTCGGCATCGGCATCGGCATCGATATCTTCCGGCTCCGGCGTCAGCGGCATGGGAATCACGGCTTCCACACAAGTCCCCTTCCCTTCCGGCCCCTGGCGCACGGTGAGGGTGCCGCCCAGCAGCAGGGCCCGCTCGCGCATGCCCAGCAAGCCGTGCGACATCGGTTTTTGCAGCGCGTCTTCCGTGATGCCGATGCCGTCGTCGATCACGCGCAGCACCAGGCCGTGCTCGTTGCGTTTCAAGGTCACGCTGACCATGCCGGCGCGCGCATATTTGAGGATATTCGTCAGCGATTCCTGCACGATGCGGAACAGGGCGATCGTCAGCGTCGCTTCGCGGTTGTCTATATTGATGGCCACGTCCGTTTCGCAGCGCACCGAACTCATGCGCGCAAAATCCTCGCAATAACTTTCGATGGCGGCGCACAGTCCCAGGTTGTCCAGCAGGCTGGGGCGCAGGTCTTCCACGATGCGGCGCTTCAGTTCCACCGTTTCCAGCAAGGTAGCCTTGGCATGGCGCAACTGCGCGGCCAGTTCCGGCTGCGTTTGCGCCAACTGCTGCGTGACGGCGCCCAGATCCATGCTGATCGAGGTCAAGTTGGCGCCCAGTTCATCGTGCAGCTCGCGCGCCAGACGTGCTTTTTCCACTTCGTTGACACTGATCAAATGACGCGACAGCACGGATAACTGCTCGGTACGCTTACTGACCGTCGATTCCAGGGTGTCGTTAGCATTTTGCAATGCATACTCGACGGCTGCGCGGTTCTGGAAGCTGCGCCGCACCAGCTGGTAAAACATGATCAGCACAAGGATGGCCAGGGCATTGATGCCGATGCCGAGCAGCACGGCTTTCTGGTACTCATGATAAAAGGCGGCACTGCCGGTCGACAGCGCTTCATTCTGCTCGCGCGTCATGATCACCACCTGCAGACGGATCTCGTCCATCGTGGCGCGGTCATCGGTCACGCGGGAAATGTTGACGATCTCGGCCAATCCGCCCTGCTTGTAGACATCGATAGACTGTTGCAACATCGACATTTTTCGACGGATCAGGCTTTTCAGCTGGCCCAGGTTTTTCAGCTGGGTCGGACTGCCCGCGAGCAAGGTTTGCAGCTCATTGAATTCATTGTCGATTTCAGTGGCGGCGGTCTTCGACGGCCCCAGATAGGTTTCGGAGCCGGAAATGAAATAGCCGCGCAAGCTGCTTTCCGCATCGAGCACGAGCACGTTCAAATACTGCAGGCGGTCGGCCACGCGGGCGCTCTGGCTGAGCAAGGCATTCGTGCCCTTCAGCGACTCCAGGTTATGGTAAAGACTGAAACCATTCAATACAAGCAACAAGGCGCACGTCACGCACAGGATCGTCTTGTACAGGGGCAGGCGGTGATTCGGGGCCGGTTCAGCGGTGAAATACATCCTGGTGTGCATCCTTAGCAAGGTTCGGCGCGGGAGAGAGCGCCGGCGCCGGCCAATTATAGTCCTCGCCACAAACTGCTGCACTGCACAACATCAAGTCGTGCCCGGCTAGCTGGCTGAGCGATCATGTTTCCATGATCGCACCGCAGCGCTAGTCAAGCAAATTGTTTTTCATTGCGTAATAGGTCAAGTCGCTGTTAGATTGCAAGCCCATTTTTTCCATGATGCGCGTACGGTAGGTACTCACCGTCTTGATGCTGAGCGACAAGGCCACGCCGATATCGGACACGGTGGCGCCGCGCGCCAGGCGCAGGAAGACCTGGAACTCGCGGTCCGACAATTCCGTATGCAGCGCGGCATTCGTGTCGCGGTCGAACGACTGCGCCAGCAACTCGCCCACGGTGGAGCTGACATAGCGGCGTCCCTGGAATACGGTGCGCACGGCCGTCATCAGCTCGTCGGCTTCGCATTCCTTGTTCAGATAGCCATTCGCGCCCATCTTGAACAGGTTCAGCGCATATTGCTGCGCGGGATAGCCGCTGAGGATCAGCACGGGCAATTCCGGCTGGCCCTGGCGTATCGTGCGCAAGGTATCGATGCCGCTCTGATCGGGCATGGCGATATCGAGCAACAGCACGTCGCAAATTTCGCGGCGGGCGATATCGAGCGCTTCGCGCCCCGTACCGGCTTCCGCCACCACACTGAAATCGTCTGACGACGAAAAAATCTGTTTGAATCCAGCTCGTACTATTTGGTGATCATCACAAATGGCAACGCGTATCATTGTTTCCCCTTAAATTTTCCTGGCCTGGGAAAGACTACCGGAACCTGAACGCTGCTCCGGCTTAGCGTCACTAACAAAAACGCAACATTAACATTATATTCAAAATATGGCGCGCCGTACGGTAGCGTCAGCACCAAGGCGGAGCGCCCATGCAGTATAGTCAACTTAGTCAACCGCTACCGGACAACCCCACCTATATTGGTACAAATCTTATTTTAGCAAGTTTAAAATCGCAATTAATTCATTGCGTATCCACACGCGGTCCAGCGGCGCTTCCTGCGGCACGGCAGGCATCGCCGGCAGCACGGGCAGTTCTTCGGCGATGGCATGCGATGCGCCACGGCTGTCGAGCTTGTTGCGCGCGCCGCTGATGGTAAAGCCCTGCTCGTACAGCAATTCGCGGATGCGGCGTATCAGCAGCACCTCATGGTGCTGATAATAACGGCGGTTGCCGCGTCGTTTGACCGGCTTGAGCTGGGAAAACTCCTGCTCCCAGTAGCGCAGTACGTGCGGTTTGACGCCGCACAACTCGCTCACCTCGCCGATCGTGAAATAGCGTTTCGCCGGAATGGGCGGCAAGGCGATCAACTCGGTTTTACTGATTCGCTCGTTCATCGCCACTCACTCAGGCAGCACGTGCCAACGGACTGGTCTCTTCGACCATGCTCTTCAGCTTCTGGCTCGCATGAAAGGTCACGACACGGCGTGCCGTGATGGGAATCTCTTCACCCGTCTTCGGATTGCGGCCCGGCCGCTGCGGTTTGTCGCGCAACTGGAAATTGCCGAAACCGGACAGCTTGACGGCTTCGCCACGCTCGAGCGCATTGCGGATCTCGTCGAAAAAGGTCTCGACCATATCCTTCGCTTCGCGCTTGTTCAGGCCCACTTGCTCGAACAACAGTTCGGCCAGTTCCGCCTTGGTCAAGGTGGGTAAATCTTTTTCCGCTTCCTGGCGCACTTTGGCAACCAGCATGGCCCGATGCAAATCGGCGGCCAGTGCGGATTGCAGTACGGCGGAATCAACGTCGCTGTTATTAATTTTCCTGCCCTGCCTTTTCTGTGCGCCCGAGCCCGCCACATGGCAAGCTCGTCTACGGTTGACGACGGAAAGGCCGTCACGCAAAAAGCGACGGCCAGTCCGGTAATTACGAACGCAGTTTCGCGTCGTGGCCCTGCTTGGCGGCATCGATCAGGACAGCCATCAGGCCATCGACGACATCGTCTTGCAGGGTGTTTTGAGTATCTTGCAAGCTAATCCGGAAAGCAAGGCTTTTTTCATCCGCTTCCAGACCTTTTCCACGATATTCATCAAATAAAACAATGGCTTGCACGATACGCGCCGCAGGGCCTGCCTTGGCGGCGGCATGGAAGCTGTCGAGCAGATCCTGCACGGCCACCGATTGCTTGACGACCACGGCCAGGTCGCGGCTGGCGCCAGGGAATTTCGAGATTTCCTGGTACACGGGCACGACTCTTTGCGTCAGGGCAGCGGCGTCGACTTCGAACAGCACGGGCGCCAACGGCAAGTCGTACTTTTGCATCCAGCGCGGGTGCAATTCGCCGATGAAACCGATGACCTTGCCGTCGAGTTCCACGTTGGCCGAACGACCAGGATGCAGGGCCGGATGTTCCGCCTTGGTGAAACGCAAGACCAGCGGCGCGAACAGCGCTTCCAGGTCCGCCTTCACGTCGAAGAAATCGACCGTGCGCGCAGCCTGGCCCCACTGCTCGTCGGCCACCGCGCCGTAGGCCATGGCGGCCACGCGCTTGGGCTGGGCGTAACCGGCCACCGACAAGGGGCCGTTTTCCACGCTGTCGTCGCGCTGGTAGATGGCGCCCACTTCGAAGATGCGCACGCGGTTCGTCTTGCGGTTCAGGTTATAGCGCACATTGGCGATCAGGCTGCCGATCAGCGAGGAACGCATCACGCTCATCTGGCTGGCGATCGGATTCTGCAATTTGATCGGGTTCGTGTTGCCCGAGAAATCGCGCTCCCACGCCGCATCGACAAAGCTCATGTTAACCACTTCCTGGAAGCCCAGGTCGGCCAGCGCATGACGCACCGCAAACAAGGAGCGGGTATTTTCCGGTGCGATCTGCATCACGTTCGCTGCCACGGGCGGCAAGGTCGGGATGTTCTCGAAGCCGTACACGCGCGCCACTTCCTCGATCAAGTCTTCCTCGATCTCGATGTCGAAACGGTAGCTGGGCGAGGTCACGGAAAACACGCCGTCGGCCAGGGTGAATGGCAGGGCCAGGCGCGTGAAGATGTCGGCGATCAACTCGTCGTTGAGCGGCACGCCGATGACTTTTTGCGCGCGCGCCGTGCGCATGGCCACGGGCTGGCGTTGCGGCAAGTTCACCACGTGGTCGTCGACGGGGCCGACGGTCGTGGCCGGCGTGCCGCAGATTTCCACGATCAAGGCCGTGATGCGCTCGATATGCTCGACGGTGGTGGCGAAGTCGACGCCGCGCTCGAAGCGGTGCGCCGCATCGGTCGAGAAATTCAAACGGCGGGCGCGGCCCTGGATGGCGTTCGGCCACCAGAATGCCGCTTCCAGGTAGATGCTGTCCGTATCGTCCGACACGGAGCTGGCGTCGCCGCCCATGATGCCGGCCAGCGATTCGATTTCCTGCTCATCGGCGATGACGCCGAGCCACTCGTCGACGGCGATGGTGTTGCCATTCAACAGCTTGACGGATTCGCCCGCCTTGCCCCAACGCACGTCGAGGCTGCCGTGGATCTTTGCCAGGTCGAATACGTGGCTGGGACGACCCAGTTCCAGCATGACATAGTTGGAGATGTCGACCAGGGCCGACAGCGGACGCTGGCCGCTGCGCTCGAGGCGCTGCTTCATCCAGTCCGGCGTGGCCGCCTTGGCGTTCAAGCCGCGGATGACGCGGCCCGTGAAACGACCGCACAGGTCCGGCGCGCTGACTGTCACTGGCAACACCTCGTCGCTGGAAACGGGCACGGTACGGAACTGCGGCGCATTCAGGGGCACGCCCGTCAATGCCGACACTTCGCGCGCCACGCCCAGCACGGACAGGCAATCCGCCTTGTTCGGCGTCAACTTGATGGTGAATTTCAAGTCGTTCAAGGCAAAGTAATCGCGGAAATTCTGGCCGATCGGCGCGTCGTCAGGCAATTCCAGCAAGCCGGCGTTTTCTTCCGACAATTTCAATTCGCGCGCGGAGCACAGCATGCCTTGCGACTCGACGCCGCGCAGCTGGCCCACCTTGATTTCAAACGGCTTGCCATCGGCGCCAGGGGGCAGCACGGCGCCCGCCATCGCGCAGACGACTTTCAAGCCCGGGCGCACGTTCGGCGCGCCGCAGACGATGTTGAGCATGGTGCCCGTGCCGACGTCGACCTGGCACACATTCAGGCGGTCCGCATTCGGATGTTTTTCCATCTCCAGGACCTGGCCCACCACCACGTTCGAGAACGGCGGGGCGACAGGATCAACGTCCTCGACTTCGAGACCGGACATGGTCAGCAGATGGGCCAGTTCGTCCGAAGTCATCTTCGGATCGACCATGGTACGGAGCCAGTTTTCGGAAAATTGCATAATCAAGCCTTCAAAGGGTCAAAGCTCACAGCGCGAGCGCACAGGCGCTCAAGCGCCATGAATCAAACGGAACAATGCTTAGTTGAACTGCTTCAGGAAACGCAAGTCGCCTTCATAAAACAGACGCAGGTCGTTGATGCCGTAACGCAGCATCGTCAAGCGTTCCAGGCCGGAGCCGAAAGCAAAACCGATGAATTTCTCGGGATCGAGGCCGAAGTTCTTCACCACGGTCGGATGCACCTGGCCGGCGCCCGACACTTCCAGCCAGCGGCCCTTCAAAGGACCGGAGCCGAAGGCGATGTCGATCTCGGCCGACGGTTCCGTGAACGGGAAGTACGACGGACGGAAGCGCACTTGCAGGTCGTCCGTCTCGAAGAAGGCCTTGACGAAGTTCAGGTACACGCCCTTCAGGTCGGCAAAGCTGATGTCTTCGGCGATCCACAGGCCTTCGACCTGGTGGAACATCGGCGAATGGGTGGCATCGCTGTCGACGCGGTAGGTGCGGCCAGGCGCGATGACCTTGATCGGCGGCGTGTGCGTGCGCGCATAACGCACCTGCATCGGGCTCGTGTGCGTGCGCAGCAGCAAGGGCTTGCCATCGGTGTCGTTGCCGTCGATGTAGAACGTATCTTGCATGGAACGGGCCGGATGATTTTCCGGGCTGTTGAGCGCCGTGAAGTTGGTCCAGTCGTTCTCGATTTCGGGGCCGTCGGCCACGTCGAAGCCGATCGAGCGGAAGATTTCCTCGACCCGCTCCCACGTGCGCATCACGGGATGGATGCCGCCTGGCATGCGGCCACGGCCTGGCAGGGTCACGTCGATCGCTTCGGCGTTCAGACGACCTTGCATTTGGGCATCGGCCAGCGCATCACGGCGCGCCGTCAGCGCGTCCTCGATCTGCACTTTGACGGCGTTGATCAGGGCGCCCTGCGCCTTGCGCGCGTCCGGGTCCAGCTTGCCCAGGCCCTTCATCATTTCGGTAATCTGGCCAGTCTTGCCCAGGTAGCGGGCTTTGGCGTTTTCAAGTGCGGCAGCGTCTGCGGCGGCGATAAAGTCAGCCTGGGCCGAGACGACGAGTTCTTCTAGGGAGTTCATGCGGCTTTTCCTGTTTTGGAAATCAATCCTGGATTTAGTAATCTAGAACCCAACAATCAAAAACGGAAACGGGGCATAAGGTTCACACCCCTGCCCCGCTCTTTATAACGTCACCCTGGGGATGACGTTGTGCAATAACCGATGCTTACGCAGCGATTTTTGCTTTCACTGCGTTGACAATCGCAGCGAATGCTGGCTTGTCCATCACAGCCATATCGGCCAGGACTTTACGGTCCAGTTCGATATTTGCTTTTTTCAAGCCGTTCATGAATACGCTGTACGTCACGCCATGCTCACGGGAAGCGGCGTTGATACGGGCGATCCACAGGCGGCGGAAAACGCGCTTCTTGTTGCGGCGATCGCGGTAAGCGTATTGGCCAGCGCGCATAACTGCTTGCTTGGCAACACGGTATACACGGCTGCGGCGACCACGGTAGCCTTTAGCTTGAACAAGAATCTTCTTATGACGGGCACGAGCTGTAACCCCACGTTTTACTCTAGGCATAGTAACTCCTTAAATTGAGTGTGAGATTAAGCAGTCGGCATCATGCGCATGACGGATGTGACATCCGATGCGTTGATGTTACGGGTACCGCGCAACTGACGTTTGTTTTTGGTGGTTTTCTTGGTCAGGATGTGGCGTTTGAACGCGTGACCCGACTTGACTGTTCCACCTGGACGCACGCGAAAACGTTTTTTCGCGGAGCTTTTGGTCTTCATTTTAGGCATAGCAATCTGTCCTCTTACGGACAGCTCCATTTATAACAGGATTGCAGGTGGCAACACGACGCTGCGCTTAGATGCCTGCTTTCACATGTTGTGCAGCGGATGCGAGTCCGCTACAGTTCACGCGGCCCGCACATTGCTGAGCGGGCCGCGCAAATTCTGCCTGGAATCTGGTGTCGCACCAATGCTGGCACAAACCACGTCGATCCACAGTAAAACGCTATTGTAGCTTACTTCTTCTTCTTAGGCGAAAGAACCATGATCATTTGGCGGCCTTCCATCTTCGGGAACTGCTCGACCTGGCCGTACGGCTCCAGATCGGCTTTCAGACGTTCCAGCATGCGGAAGCCAATATCCTGGTGCGCCATCTCACGACCGCGGAAACGCAAGGTGATCTTGGTTTTATCGCCATCTTCGAGGAACTTGATGAGATTACGCAACTTGATATTGTAGTCACCATCATCAGTCCCCGGACGGAATTTGACTTCCTTCACGAGGATGATCTTTTGCTTCAATTTGGCTTCGTGAGCTTTCTTTTGCTCCGAATACTTAAATTTGCCGTAGTCCATCAAACGGCACACCGGTGGCTGCGCGGTAGGCGCAATTTCCACCAGGTCGACGTTTGCCTCTTCCGCCAGGCGGAAGGCTTCAGCCAAACTTACGATACCGAGTGGCTCGTTATCGACCCCGCTTAAACGCATTTCAGGGGCAGTGATTTCGCCATTGATGCGATGTGACTTGTCAGTAGCTATTGTAATTTCCTTTAAAAATCTTGTAAGACGGTCGTGCAGCGAGTTTCCTCGTCAGGCCTTGGTGTCGACTTCATGTTTGAGTCGCTCAATCAGGGCATCGACGGACATGACGCCCAGATCGACATTGCCCCGCGCCCGCACGGCCACTGTATTCGCATCCCGCTCTTTGTCGCCAATTACTAAGATGTAAGGCAATTTTTGTACGGAATGTTCACGTATTTTATAGGTAATCTTCTCGTTACGCAAATCAGCCTGTACGCGCAGCCCCGCTTTGCGCAGTTTTGTTGTAACTTCCTGTACATAGTCGGCTTGAGCGTCGGAAATATTCAACACCGACACTTGCACCGGCGACAACCACAGCGGCATGGCGCCTGCATAGTGTTCGATCAGGATACCGATGAAACGTTCCAGCGAACCGACGATCGCGCGATGCAGCATGATAGGCACCTGGCGTGTATTGTCCACGGCCACGTATTCGGCGCCCAGGCGGCCCGGCATCGACGGGTCGATCTGCACGGTGCCCACCTGCCATGCACGGCCCAGGCTATCCTTCAGGTGGTATTCGATCTTCGGACCGTAGAACGCGCCTTCGCCCGGCAATTCCGTCCATTCCACGCCACAGGCGCGCAGGGCCGAACGCAACGATTCCTCGGCGAAATCCCACGATTCTTCCGTGCCGATGCGGTTATCGGGGCGCAGGGCCAGTTTCACATCGATATTCGTAAAGCCGAACGCCGTGTACACATCCATCGCCTGCTGGTGGAACGCCGTCACTTCGCCGGCGATCTGCTCTTCCAGGCAGAAAATGTGGCCGTCATCCTGCGTGAAGCCGCGCACGCGCATCATGCCGTGCAAGGCGCCCGACGGCTCGTTGCGGTGGCATTGACCGAATTCGCCGTAGCGCAATGGCAAGTCGCGGTAGCTGCGCATGCCATTGTTGAAAATCTGAATATGGCCGGGGCAATTCATCGGTTTCAGCGCATAGGCGCGGTTTTCCGATTCCGTGATGAACATGTTTTCACGGTAATTATCCCAGTGACCGGTTTTTTCCCACAGGCCACGGTCGAGGATTTGCGGCGCCTTGACTTCCTGGTAGCCGTTGACCTGGTACACATTGCGCATGTATTGCTCGACCTGCTGCCAGATCGACCAGCCTTTCGGGTGCCAGAAGATCAGACCCGGCGCTTCTTCCTGGAAATGGAAGAAATCAAGCTGCTTGCCCAGTTTGCGGTGATCGCGCTTTTCCGCCTCTTCCAGGTTGTGCAGGTACAATTCCTGGTCTTCCTTCTTGGCCCAGGCCGTACCATAGATACGCTGCAGCATCTCGTTTTTCGAGTCGCCGCGCCAGTAGGCGCCGGCCAGCTTCATCAGCTTGAACACTTTCAGCTTGCCCGTCGACGGCACGTGGGGGCCGCGGCACAAGTCCGTGAACTTGCCTTCGGAATACAGCGACACTTCCTGGTCGGCCGGAATCGAGCCGATCAGTTCAGCCTTGTAGGCTTCGCCGATGCCCTTGAAGTAGTCGATGGCTTCGTCGCGCGCGACAACCTTGCGCGTCACTTGCTCATCCTTCTTGGCCAGTTCCGCCATTTTCTTTTCGATCGCGACCAGATCTTCCGGCGTGAACGGGCGCTTGTAGGCGAAGTCATAATAAAAGCCGTTGTCGATCACGGGGCCGATGGTCACTTGCGCGTCCGGGAACAATTCCTTGACAGCATACGCCAGCAAGTGGGCCGTCGAGTGGCGGATCACTTCCAGGCCGTCGGCGTCCTTGTCCGTCACAATCGCCAGTTCCGCGTCTTGCTCGATCAGATAGGAGGTATCGACCAGCTTGCCGTCAACCTTGCCCGCCAGGGCAGCCTTGGCCAGGCCGGTACCAATATTGGCCGCAACCTGGGCCACGGTGACCGGACCGTCGAATTGACGGGCGGAACCATCGGGAAGTCGGATTGTAAGCATATTGATCTCCATATCGGCGCTGGCGCCAGGTAAAACTGCAATGAATGGTGTGGACTGAAAAACTGAAAGGAAAACGCAGACGCAAAAAAACGCGGACTAGCCGCGTTTTTCACTTTTTTGAGACAAAGGAAACCCGTTCGACTAGCGTCACTCCCAAAGCTTGGTAGTAGTTCGCGGTGTCATAACCGGTTTACCCTTTCTCTCTAACTGCATTCTGGTGGGCGGTGAGGAATTCGAATCCCCGACCCCTTGGATGTCGACCAAGTATTCTAACCAGCTGAACTAACCGCCCGTAAAACTTTTGTTGATCATTGTATTTCGAATGACCGCTTGCGGCTTGCGCCAGCTTAAAACTCTTGAAAACTGCCTGCTGCTAAATTCTGGTGGGCGGTGAGGAATTCGAATCCCCGACCCCTTGGATGTCGACCAAGTATTCTAACCAGCTGAACTAACCGCCCCGAAGACCAGCATTATAGAGAGGCTTTCCCAGAATGACAAGGGCTGTTTTACAGGAAACTTTAATCTGTTTTTGATCCGCTTCCCGGGCGTCAGCCCTCTTTATACAGAGTCGGCCCGGCGCGCGCGGAATGCCGCTAGAATCGCGGCATGAACTCCACCCTATTCGCCTGGCTGAAAACCCTGAGCCGCATCTGCGGTTTTGAAACGGCCGACTCCTTCCCGCCCAATCACCCCTACGCGCGCACGCGCTGGGAAGCCGCGTATTTCGATATCGCCTCCGACGTGAAGCCCGACGAGATCGAACGGCGCATCTGCGCGGCCATCGCCAACACGCCGAGCGTCTTCGCCTATATCACCAATCCCACGCCGCGCATGCAGCGCGCGCTGCTGAACGTGATCCACGACCGGCTGCGGCGCCAGCCCGGCGCGGGCGCCACGGACCTGGTCTTGTTATTGATCAATGCCTACGCCAGCGACCACATCGCGGAAGCCGTGCCCGGCCTGCGCGCCTTGATCGTCAACACGGAACATGAAGACACGAACCTGCGCGTGCATGCGATCCTGGAATTACTGGTGGGCACGCCGCGGGGACTGGACGTGATCGATATGTGATCGTCAAGCGTGATTCGCGGGCACGTAGCGCGCTCGCCAGCGCATGAACGGCGTTTCCACCACTCTATATAAGAGCCAGCCCGTGACGATGCTGACAGCGATACTGGCCAATATCGCAGGGATGCTGTCCGGACCATATCCGATATCCTGCAAAAGCGGGCGCAGCAGAATGCACAACTGCTTGTGCAGCAAGTAAATCGCATACGACCACAGGGCCAGGCTGGCCGCGCCCGGCACGCGCAGTTGATAGAGCGCACTGCCGGGACTCAGCGCGGCAATCAGCAGCAAAGCAAAACTGGCGGCCAGGGCCGGATAGCCGAACACCGTCACCCAATAGCCATAGTGATCGGTCAAAAACACATAAAACATCAGCGCCGTGCCCGCGATTCCCGCCAGCATGGTGCGGTTGCCGTATGAGGTGAGGCGCGTCCAGGCGATGGGGTGGTAGTTCTTCAGCAGCGCCAGCGCCACGCCCGCCACCAGCTCGTCGAAGCGGCACCACGAGGCATAGTAGATGTACTTGTAATAGCCGAAGCCGCCGCGCGGCAGCTGCACGTATTCATCCCACAGATACGCGCGCACCAGCATGCCGGCGATAAAGCTTGCGGCCACGGCCAGCCAGGCCCACAGCAGCGACTTGCGGCAGGCGGCGATCGCCAGCGCCACGGCCGGCAGCAACACGTAGAACTGCTCTTCCACGCACAGCGACCACGCATGCGAGAACGCCGTGCCCGGCGTGAGATGGATGTTTTGCGTAAAGGTCAGGAATTTCCACAGCGGCAATAGCGCGCTGTCACCGCGAAACGCGGGCCACAAATAATACAGGGCCAGCACGGCATAGAAACTGGGCAAGGTGCGCAGGAAGCGCCGCGCATAGAAGCGGGACAGGGAAAAACCGTGTTCGCTGCGCAGCGCTGCAAAGATCTGGTTGCCGATCAGATAACCGCTGAGGGCAAAGAACAGGTCGACGCCCACCCAGCCGATTTCGCCCCAGAAACCGAACGCCCCGCCCTCGCTGACGAACAGCAAATAATGGTTCATGAACACGAGCACGATGGCCAGCGCGCGCAAGGTATCGAGGCCGTACAGGCGCGAAGAAGAGGAAGAAAACGACATGGATCTCGGCAAGGAAAAACAACGGTGGCGCCGATCATGCCATGGCGCACCCTGCCATGGCCAACTTTTTGCAGGCGTGCACGGCGAATCCCGCTAAAATATGCCGACCCCGCTTTCCCCCTCCCGCAACAGCATAGGATATGTCCAGCATGAGCAGCGCACTCCACTTCAAGTCCATCAACTACACGGGCCAGGGCAGCGGCCCGCGCCTGATCGTCACCGGCGCCGTGCACGGCAATGAAACCTGCGGCACCAAGGGCATCCACCGCGTGATGGCTGAACTCGACAGCGGCGCTCTCTCGATTCTCGCCGGCAGCGTCACCTTCGTGCCCATCACCAACCCGCTCGCTTACGCCAAGGGCGTGCGCAGCGGCGACCGCAACCTGAACCGTAATTTGTTCCCGAACGACCATCCGCAGGATTTCGAGGACCGCATCGCCAACTGGCTGTGCCCGCTGCTGGGCCAGCACGACGTGCTGCTGGACTTGCACTCGTTCAATGCCGACAGCCAGCCCTTCGTCATGGTAGGTCCGCGCAACAACGATGGTCCGCTGCAACCGTTTCAACATGAAGACAAGGAACGCGCGCTGGCGCGCCGCCTGGGCGTGCGCCGCTTCGTCGACGGCTGGCTGCATGCGTATGGCCAGGGCGTGCAGCGCCGCCTGGGCAATAGCGACCAGGTGGGCCTGGTCCTGCGCTACGGCGTGGGCACGACCGAATACATGCGCTCGACGGGCGGTTACGCCCTCACCCTGGAGTGCGGCCAGCATGCGGACCCGGCCGCGCCGGACGTGGCCTACCGCGCCATCATGAACACCCTCGCCTTCCTCGGCTTCATCGACGCGCCGCAGCCGGAGCCGATCGCCGACGCCGACATGGAAGCGCTGAACATGGTCGTCGTGCACGACAAGCTGCATGCAAGCGACCGCTTCATCAAGACCTGGTCCAGCTTTGACAAGGTGAAACAGGGCGAGCAGATCGGCGTGCGCGCCGATGGCACGCCCGTGACGGCCGAGTACGACGCCTACATCCTGTTCCCGGACGTCAACGCGCAAGCCAATGCCGAGTGGTATTACCTGGCGCGGGTGGCCAGCAGCTTTTGATTAATGTCCGACGGATTTTGAAAACAAATTGATCACTAACACGCCGGCAATGATCAGCCCCAGGCCGATCAGGGCTGGCGTGTCCAGGCTTTGCTTGAACCAGAACCAGCCGACGGCAGAGATGAGCACGATGCCCACGCCGGACCAGATGGCATACACGATGCCGGTAGGAATCACCTTCAAAGTCAGCGACAGGCACCAGAAGGCGATGCTGTAGCCGACCACGGTGATGATGCTGGGCCACAAGCGGCTGAAGCCGTCGGACGCCTTCAAGGCGCTGGTGGCGATCACTTCGGCGATGATGGCGATGGCCAGGTAGAAATACGTCATGGCAAGACTCATGCTCGCATCCTTTATTGAGGGCTGAGCAGCTTCAAGCCCAGGATGCCCGACACGATCAGGGCGATGCAGGCGATGCGCGCGGCGCTGGCCGGCTCGCCCAGCACCATGATGCCGAAGATGGCCGTGCCGACGGTGCCGATGCCCGTCCAGATGGCGTAGGCCGTGCCCAGCGGCAAGGTGCGCAAGGCCAGGCCCAGCATCACCACGCTGCCCAGCATGGACACCGCCGTCAAGACCGATGGCACGAGGCGGGTAAAACCGGCACTGTACTTGAGGCCGATGGCCCAGCCGATTTCCAGCAAACCCGCCAATACTAAAATAATCCACGCCATCGTACTCTCCTGAGGCGGCAGGGTCGTCCCCGCCATGCAGCCCCCACATCGAGCGGGGTCGTCCCCACAGGAGCAAAAGGAAAAGTATACCATCGGGTGAAGGCTCTTGCCGCCAGAACATTTTTTCTGGTGCTATTGCCAAAAGATATGCGGATGGCAGCATAATTGGGCATCCATCCACTCCCGGGAACAATGATGCTGCTGCTGGCCCAAATCCTTACCGCCCTCATCCTGCTGCTGCACGTCTACATCGTGCTGCTGGAAACCGTGCTGTTCGATGCGCGCGGACGCAAGGTGTTTGGCTTGTCCAAGGAAAAGGCGGAGATCGTGCGCCCCGCCATGTCGAACCAGGGCTGCTACAACGGCTTTCTCGTCGCCGCCCTGGCGCTGGGCTTTTTTCACCCGGACGCCGCCATCGCCCATGCATTCACCGTCTTCGGCCTCGCGTGCATCGCCGTGGCCGGCGTGTGGGGCGCGGCCACCGTCATGACGCGCATCCTCTATCTGCAAACGGTGCCTGCCGTCATCGCCCTGCTGCTGTTCCACTTCGCCTGATACTTGCCTGAAATATCCGCCGGCCAGCATGTTTTTTGAATATATCGTAAAATTCCGATATTGAAATTCATAAAAGACGAACCATATATCGTTTGAAGACGAATATGACCAGGAGAAAACAGCATGGACATCGACGCCATTCACAAGGCGCTGGCCAATCCCGTACGGCGGCAGATTTTGCAGTGGCTGAAGGAGCCGGAGCAGTATTTTTGCGAACAGGACCATCCGCTCGACTTCGGCGTCTGCGCCGGCCTGATCGATCGCCGGCTGGGACTATCGCAATCGACCGTCTCGGCACACCTGAGCACCCTGCAAAAGGCCGGCTTAATTTCCACCAGAAAAGTTGGCCAATGGAGCTTTTTCAAGCGTAATGAAGCCACCATCCAGGCCTTTCTGGACCACATGCAGCAAGGTTTGTAACAGCAACCCCATCCATATCGCCGTTCGCGGCACTCTCGACAGGAAAGATAGCAATCATGGCAACTTTATTCGACCCCATCACCATTGGCAGCCTGCAACTGAAAAACCGTATCATCATGGCGCCGCTGACGCGTTCGCGCGCCGGCAATCCTGGCCGCGTGCCCAACGCCCTGATGGCCGAGTACTACACGCAGCGCGCCTCGGCCGGCATGATCATTTCAGAAGCGACGGCCGTCACGCCGCAGGGCGTGGGCTATGCCGACACGCCCGGCATCTGGTCCGACGAGCAGGTGGAAGGGTGGAAACACGTCACCAAGGCCGTGCATGACGCGGGCGGCCTGATCGTGCTGCAGCTGTGGCATGTGGGCCGCATTTCCGCGCCCGTCTTCCTCGATGGCGACCTGCCTGTGGCGCCCAGCGCCGTCAAGCCGGCCGGCCATGTCAGCCTGGTCCGCCCGAAACAGGAATACGTCACGCCGCGCGCGCTCGATGCGGAAGAAATTCCCGGCATTGTGGCAGCCTACCGCCTGGGCGCCGAAAATGCGAAAAAAGCGGGCTTTGACGGCGTGGAAATCCATGGCGCCAATGGCTATCTGCTCGACCAGTTCCTGCAAGACAGCACCAACTTACGCACCGACAACTACGGCGGCTCGATTGAAAACCGCGCCCGTTTGATGCTGGAAGTGACGGACGCGTGCATAGCCGTGTGGGGCGCCGACAAGGTCGGCATGCACCTGGCGCCGCGCCGCGATGCGCACGACATGGGCGATTCGAACCCGCGCGCCACCTTCGGCTATGTGGCGCGTGAGCTGGGCAAACGGGGCATCGCCTTCATCTGCGCTCGCGAAGCGCTCGGTGACGACCGCCTGGGCCCGTACCTGAAGCAGGAATTTGGCGGCGTGTACATTGCCAACGAGAAAATGGACAAGGCGGCAGCCGAAGCCTTGCTGGCCAAGGGAGAAGCCGATGCCGTGGCGTTTGGCCTCTGGTTCATCGCCAACCCCGACCTGCCCGTTCGCCTGCACAGTGACGCGCCGCTCAATCCGCTGAACCCGGACACCCTGTATGCACCGGATGCTGCCGGCTACACGGACTACCCGGCACTGGCGGCACAAGCCTGAACGGCACCCTGAAAGCACGCTGAGCGGCACTGCGCCGCTCACCCTCTTGGCGGCGGACGCAACGATACCAACGCAACTGACTGCGTGACGATCGCAGCGCCCGCCGCCTTCTTATTGCGCCACCGTTTCCCCGGCTTCAGCGCCATCGGCGCCGTGCCGGCCGCGCCGGGCGACGCGCCTGCACACTGCTGAAGACGCGGCGTATCACCTCGACCGGTACCGCGTGTTCGCGCAAATAGGCGGTCGCCACCGTCCGCCCCAGAGTGTGATGGAAAGCGACGCCCCGCTCGACGAGCTCGGCCATCACTTTGTCCGTTCGCACCTGCTCCCCAGTTACATCGTCGCTGCTGTTTTTCATGCCCTGGCTCCCTGTCGGGTGGATCAACGCTGCATCAAGTTTTGACCACATTGTGCGCATTTAGTGCCCGACACAGTGACAATGCATCGTTAAAATAGCGGCAGCAACGGCCCCGACACCGCATGAATAGCGGCCTCGGCTGCTTGTCGCCATCGCCAGCCCCGTATAGAATGCCTGCGCAGAATTTTGCTTCAAGGAAAATGGCCACCAGCGCCATCCCATTAGAACAGTGTCACTGAAGGGTATCAATGGACGATTTATTTGTACAAGCGGGCGACTTGCCGACCTGGCACCAGCGCTGCGCGCTGCGCGTGCTGCACCTGTTCGGCTGGCGCATGCGCTTTCGCCCCTTGCCGGGGCCGCGCGGCATCGCCGTCGTCTACCCGCACACGTCCAACTGGGATTTCATGGTGGGTCTGTTCGGCAAATGGGCACTGTCCTTGCCCTTCCGCTGGCTGGCCAAGGATTCATTGTTCCGCGGCCCGATGGGCAAGGTGCTGCGCTACCTCGGCGGCGAACCCGTCGACCGCAGCACCACCAGCGGCACGATCCAGCGCCAGGCCGAACGCATGCTGGCCGCCGACTGGTACTGGCTGGCCATCACGCCGGAAGCGACGCGCAGCTACCGTCCGAACTGGAAAAGCGGCTTTTATCACCTGGCCGTGGCCGCCAAGGTACCCTTGCTGCTGGTCTACATCGACTACCCGAACAAGGTGCTGGGCGTCGTCGACCATTTATACTTGACGGGCGACAAGGAGGCCGACATGGCCACCATCGCCGCCGTGTATGCGGGCCACCAGGGCCTGCATCCTGAAAAAGCGGCGCCCATCGTGCTGTCGGAGCGCCGTCCCGGTTCTTAATTCAGTCCCATCAGCACCACGCCGGCGGCCGTCAAGGCCACGCCTGCCAGGCGCAGCATGCGCTCGGCCAGCACCTGGCCGATGAAACGTCCCGCGCACAGCAGGATAGCCGAGGCCAGCATGAAGCCGCATGCGGCCGCTGCGGCCGGCAATTCCTGGCCATGCGCATTGCCATGCGCCAGCGCAAACAGGCCCACCAGTCCCATGCCGAGCCAGTTCGGCAAGGCCAGCGCCAGCGCGATGGCCAGCCCCACCAGCGCCACCGTGGCGGCGATGCCCGCTTCCAGCCCGGGCACCGTCAAGCCCGCCATGCCGGCCAGTGCGCCCAGCAGCATCATGCCGAGAAAAGCGGCGGGCTGGGCCAGGCTGAGGCGCTGCTGGCCGCCCCAGAGACCCACGCCCAGCATGGCCAGCAAATGGTCGATGCCCGTGAACGGATGGACGAAGCCGGCCAGGAAGCCGGCGCTCTCGCCATGACCGGGGTGGGCCATCGCTGGCAAGGCCAGCAGGCACAGGGCCGCCACGGCGGCTGTTTTCTTCATCAGTCTTGCCCTCATTGCAGCTCCTTGCCTGGTTGATCGAGCAAACCTTGCTCGCGGATAAAATCGATGACGACCTGCACGCCGTCGCCGCTGCGCAGGTTGGTAAACACGAAGGGGCGCTCGCCGCGCATGCGTTTGGCGTCCTGCGCCATGATGTCCAGGTTGGCGCCCACGTACGGCGCCAGGTCCGTCTTGTTGATAATGAGCAAATCCGAGCGCGTGATGCCGGGCCCGCCCTTGCGCGGGATTTTTTCGCCGCCAGCCACGTCGATCACGTAAATCGTCAGGTCCGACAGTTCCGGGCTGAAGGTGGCGGCCAGGTTGTCGCCGCCCGATTCGACCAGGATCAAGTCAAGATCGGGAAAATCGGCCTGCATGCGCGCGATCGCTTCCAGGTTGATGGACGCGTCTTCGCGGATGGCTGTGTGCGGGCAGCCGCCCGTCTCCACGCCCATCAGCCGCTCGGCCGGCAAGGCATCGGCGCGCAGCAGGATTTCCATGTCTTCCTTGGTGTAGATGTCGTTCGTGATGACGGCCATGTCGTAGCGCTCGCGCATGCCCTTGCACAGCATTTCGCACAGGGCCGTCTTGCCCGAGCCGACCGGGCCGCCTATGCCCACGCGCAAGGGATTGGAGGTAATCGATGTCATGTTTGCTCTCTCGTTGAATAGTTCAGGAACGGTACAAGCGGCTGTACTGCACTTCGTGCCGCATCGACAGCAGCGACAGACCTGGCGCCCAGTTGCCCATCTCGTCGTCTGCCAAGGTTTGCGCCGTGACGGCCGCCGCTTCCAGGTCCGGCCGCAGCGACAGCAATAGTCTCTGGCCCGCCACCTGCCCCAGCGGCACGGATTTCACGCAGACGAGCACCTGGTTTTCCGCCCACGCGAACAGCATGGCCAGCAGCGCCTCTTCGCGCGGAATGGTCAGCGCCGCCACGGCGCAGGCATAGGCCGTGGGCAGGGCCACTTCGGGCTGCCCCTGCAGCATGTCGATCAGCACACCGTCGGCCACGCCCAGCTCGGCCAGGAGCTTGGTCAGCGAATAGCCCATCTGGATGGTTTCGGCGCGAAATTCCGCCGTGTCGCGCGAAGCGATGAAGCGCTCGCTCCAGCGCTGCACGGCACGCAGATCCTGCGCTTCAAACGCCTGCATCAAGCGCCAGCACAGGGGCGCCTCCCAGCGCGCCACCACCTGCGCCAGATGCTGCGCGATCCAGTCGCGCGCCGTGGCCGCGTCGTGCACCAGGCCCGATTCCAGCGCCGCTTCCAGCCCCTGCGAATAGCTGTAGGCGCCGATCGGCAAGGCCGGGCTGGCGAACTGCAGCAGATGCAGCAGGGCCGATGCCTGCATCATGCGGCGCCTGGCGTGTCGCCGGGGCGGTGGATTTTCTGCCGCAGCGGCACGGGAGCCAGCAAGTGCTGGCCGTGGCCGTCGTGGTGGCCATGGCCGCCGCCATACGCGCCCGCCTCCGGCTCGAACGGCGCGCTTTCTTCCGTCACAGTCGCTTGCAAGCCTTCGAGCATCTCCTTGAGCACCACGTCCTTGCGGATGCGCAAAAAGCCGTCACCCACCTGCGCCTGCGTATGGCGGTTCCCCAGATGAAAAGCGCAGCGCAGCAGGGTGTGCGCATCCGCGCAGCGCACCAGATAGGTCGGCTCGCGCGCGGCGACGATCTGCACCACCTGCCCTTCCGGCCCGGTCATGCGCTCGCCGTCGCGCAGCACCGTGCCGCGCACGGTGAACACGGCGACGTCCTCGCCATTCGACAGCACGGCGCGCAGCCGGCATTTTTCGCGCTGGTCGTAGGGCAGCACGAGTTGGGCAACGGCGGCGCGGTGATCGTCCGCCGCCAGTTTGGTATGCAAAGTGAGCATGCTTGTCTCCCGCTTAAAATAGAAAATAGCGCTGCGCCATGGGCAGCACGGCGGCCGCCTCGCACACGAGCAGCTGGCCGTCGGCGCGCACGGCGTAGGTTTCCGGGTCCACTTCCATGTGCGGCGTGGCGCCGTTATGGATCATGTCCGCCTTGCGCAGGCCGCGCATGTTTTTCACGGCGATGAGGGATTTATTCAGTTTCAATTGATGCCCGATATCGAGGTCGTAGGCCGCCTGCGACACAAACGTAAACGACTTTTTCAGGCCGCCGCCGAAGGCGCCGAACATCATGCGGTAGTGCACGGGCTGCGGCGTGGGAATCGACGCGTTCGGGTCGCCCATCTGCGCGGCCGCGATCATGCCGCCCTTGAGTATCATCGACGGCTTGACGCCGAAGAAGGCGGGCTTCCACAGCACGATATCGGCGATCTTGCCCGCCTCGATGGAGCCGACCACGTGCGAAATCCCGTGCGTGATGGCCGGGTTGATCGTGTACTTGGCGATGTAGCGCTTGGCGCGGAAGTTGTCGCTGCGCGCCGTGTCGGGCGCCAGCGCTCCCCGCTGCACCTTCATCTTGTGCGCCGTCTGCCAGGTGCGCATGATCACCTCTCCGACGCGCCCCATCGCCTGCGAGTCGGACGACATCATCGAGATGGCGCCGATGTCGTGCAAGATATCTTCGGCGGCGATGGTTTCGCGGCGGATGCGCGACTCGGCGAACGCCACGTCTTCGGCAATCGCCGGATCCAGGTGGTGGCACACCATCAGCATGTCCAGGTGCTCGTCGAGCGTGTTGACGGTGAAGGGGCGCGTGGGGTTGGTCGACGAGGGCAGCACGTTGGACTGGCCCACGGCGGCGATGATGTCGGGCGCATGGCCGCCGCCCGCCCCTTCCGTGTGAAACGTGTGGATGGTGCGGTCCTTGAAGGCGGCCAGGGTGTGCTCGAGGAAGCCGCCTTCGTTGAGGGTATCGCTGTGCAGCGCCACCTGGATGTCCATGCGCTCGGCCACCGACAGGCAATTGTCGATGACGGCCGGCGTGCTGCCCCAGTCTTCGTGCAGTTTCAGGCCGATGGCGCCCGCGCGCACCTGCTCTTCCAGCGGCAGCGGCAAGCTGACGTTGCCTTTGCCCATGAAGCCCAGGTTCATCGGGAAGGCGTCGGCCGCCGCCAGCATGGCGTGCAAATGCCACGGCCCCGGCGTGCAGGTGGTGGCGGCCGTGCCCACGGCCGGCCCCGTGCCGCCGCCCAGCATGGTCGTCACGCCGCTCATCAGCGCTTCCTCGATCTGCTGCGGGCAGATGAAGTGGATGTGCGTATCGACGCCGCCGGCCGTGACGATCATGCCTTCGCCGGCGATGATCTCGGTGGCGCCGCCGATGGCCAAGGTCACGCCGGGCTGGATGTCGGGGTTGCCCGCCTTGCCGATGCCGAAAATCAGACCGTTTTTCAGGCCGATGTCGGCCTTCACGATGCCCCAGTGGTCGAGGATGACGGCATTCGTGATGACGGTGTCCATCACCTCGGCCGCGCAGCGCTGCGACTGGCCCATGCCGTCGCGGATCACCTTGCCGCCGCCGAATTTCACTTCCTCACCGTAGATCGCGTAGTCATGCTCGATCTCGATGAACAGTTCCGTGTCGGCCAGGCGGATGCGGTCGCCCTTGGTGGGGCCGAACATCTCGGCATACGCGCTGCGGGGAATGCTGGCCATCTCAATCCTTTCCCGGTGGTGTGTCCTGCAGTTCGCCCATCACTGCGCCGTTGAAACCGTAAACCTTGCGCTCGCCCGCCAGCGCCACCAGTTCCACCGTGCGCTGCTGGCCCGGCTCGAAGCGCACGGCGGTGCCGGCAGTGATGTTCAGCCGCATGCCGTAGGCGCGCCAGCGCTCGAAGGCCAATGCCGGATTGACTTCAAAAAAGTGAAAGTGCGAACCGACCTGGATCGGCCGGTCGCCCCGGTTGGCCACCACCACGGTGGCCGTGGCGCGCCCCGCGTTCAAGCTGATTTCGCCTTCTTCCAATTGGTATTCGCCTGGGATCATGAGGGGCTCCTGTCAATGTCGCTTGGTTGGTTACGGTATCGGGTGGTGCACGGTCACCAGCTTGCTGCCGTCAGGAAACGTCGCTTCCACCTGGATGTCGGGGATCATCTCGGCGATGCCGTCCATGACGTCGGCGCGCGAGAGTATCTTGGTGCCGTCCGACATCAGCTGCGCCACCGACTTGCCATCGCGCGCGCCTTCCATGATGGCGGCGCTGATCAGGGCCACCGCTTCCGGATAATTCAATTTCAAGCCGCGCGCGAGGCGCCGTTCGGCCAGCAGCGCGGCCGTAAAAATGAGCAGTTTGTCTTTTTCGCGGGGAGTCAGGTCCATGGTTTTCCTTGCGCTTCTTTCCTGATTAAGTGTTCCAGATGCGGGGCACGACGGCGTCGCGTCCCAGCATGGCGGGGCGCAGCAACTGCCATGCTGCCAGCATGATGCGGCGCGCCGCCTCGCTGTCGCCGCACAGCAGGCGCACCACCACCAGCGATTTCATGTGCGTGGCGCCAAACGCGGCGCCGGCCGGCACGGCGATCTCGCGCACGGCCGCCAGCACGGCGGGCGAAACTTGCGTGCCGACGGCGATCAGGGTGGCGCACACGGTGTGCCCACCCAATCCCAGCGGGCTGGCCATCAAGGCGCCGCCGGCGGCCAGCACGCCCTGCTCCCACCACAGCAGCTTGCCGCCGCGGCGGATCTGCACCTGCTGGCTGATGCTGCCCGTGTTAAAAATTTCGCCTGCGGCGCTGCGGCCCAGGCAAACGATGTCGCAGCCGATGTAGCCGGCATCCGCCGCCAGTTCCACCTCATGGCGCAGGCGTACGCAAGCCTGGTCGAAGAAAATGCTTTCCTGCGGCAGCCACTCGATCGCCGCACCGCTGCCCGCGCGCAGCGCGATGTGCTGGCCCGAGACATGGCCGTTGGCGCGGTACCACTTGGCGGCGCCCGGTGACGTGAGCAAGGCGTGCGCGCCCTCGCCCGCCGTGGCGTCGACGGCCAGCTGGTCGCCGCCCACCACGCCGCCGGGCGGATGGATGATGATGGCGTGGCAGACTGCATCGCCTTCCGGGTACAGGGGCTTTTGCACGCGCAGGGGACCGCTGTGCGCGCGCTCGACGAGGCGGCTGACGCCATCGTGCAGCGCAAAGCCCAGGCGCAGGTGCGCCTGCCAGGCGCCGTGTGCGCTCGCTGGTGTCGGCATGACTGGAGGATGGCTGCTGTCTGGCATGCGGGGCAATCGCGTAAATAAGCGATTACCTAAGCAGGATATGTGCCAGCGTCAGGTGACGGAACAATGAGAATCGTGCACCGCGCTGCAGCGGACGCACCGGCTTGGTGCATCGACCGCACCGCGGCGCTTATGCCCAGGCCATGGCCAGGGTGCGCCGTTCGCGCAGCAAGGCCGTAAACAGTGCGGCGCCCAGGGGGCGGCTGAAATAATAGCCCTGCATTTCATCGCAGCCGTGTTCCGTCAGGAAGGCGACCTGCTCGCGCGTTTCCACGCCTTCGGCGATGACGCGCATATCGAGGTTGTGCGCCAGCGAGATGACGGAGCGGGCGATGGCCGCGTCGCTGCTGCTGGTGGTGACGTCGTCGACGAAGGATTTGTCGATCTTCAGCACGTCGATGGGAAAGCGCTTTAGGTAACCGAGGCTGGAATAGCCGGTGCCGAAGTCGTCGAGCGAAATGCCCACGCCGATATCCTTCAGGCGCGTGAGGGCCGCCACGGCCTTGTCCGGGTCGCCCATCACCGTGCTTTCCGTGATCTCGATGCCGAGGCAGGCGGGCGCGATGCCGTACTTGCGCAGGGCCGCCTCGACGAAAGGCACGGTGCGGTCCTGCGCGAACTGCTTGCCGGACAGGTTGACGGCCACCTTGATGCTGCCCAGGCCCGCATCGTGCCACACGCGGATCTGCGCGCACACGCTTTCAAGCACCCATTCTCCGATAGCCGTGATCAAGCCGTATTCCTCCGCCAGCGCGATGAACAGGCCGGGAGGCACCTTGCCCAGCACCGGATTTTCCCAGCGCAGCAAGGCTTCCGCGCCCAGCAAGGCGCCCGTGCGCAGGCACATCTGGGGCTGGTAGTGCACTTCGAATTCGTCGCGGCCGATGGCGCCGCGCAGCTGCTGCTGCATGGCCAGGCGGGCGCGGATATCGCTGCCCATGCGCTCCGTGAAGAAGGCGTAATGGTCGCGCCCCATTTCCTTGGCGCGCACGAGGGCCGTGTCGGCGTGGCGCAGCACGTCGTCGAGGCTGTCGCCGTCGGCCGGGCACATGGCGATGCCGATGCTGGTGGTCAGCGCCAGGCGCTCGCCGTCAACACTCAATTCTTCGCGCAAGCCGGCCAGGATGGTTTGCGCCAGCCCCAGGGTGCGCCCCAGCAGGGCATCGTCCTGCAGCAGGATCTGGAATTCGTCGCCGCCCTGGCGCGCCACGGTATCGCCCTCGCGTACGCAGCCGGACAGGAAGCGCGCCACCACTTGCAGCGCCTTGTCGCCCACGGCCTGGCCGTGCGAATCGTTGATGTTCTTGAAGCGGTCCAGGTCCAGGCACATCAGCACCACCTGCTGGCTGTCGCGCACGGCGTTCGCGCGCGCCTGTTCGAAGCGTTCGCGCAGCAGCACGCGGTTCGGCAAACCCGTCAGCGCGTCATGGTAAGAGAGGAAGTCGATCAGATGCTGTTCGGCTTTGCGCTCGCTGATGTCGAGGAAGACGCCGATGTAGTTGACGACGGCGCCATCCGGGCCGTGCACGGTGGAGGCGCTGAGCAGGCAGGGATAGGTGTCGCCGCTCTTGCGCCGCGTCTGCACCTCGCCCGACCAGCAGCCGCTGCTGCGCAAGCCCTGGCGCAGGGCCTGCAGCACCGCTTCGCCCGTGTGTTCGGCGTGCAGACGCAGGATGTCCGTGCCCACCACTTCCTGCGCCGCGTAGCCGGTGATGCGCGTAAAGGCGGGATTGGCCGTGACGATGACGCCGGCGGGATCGGTGATCAGGATGGCGTCCTGGGTCGCTTCGAAGACCTGGCCCGACAGGCGCAGCAATTCCTCATTCGCGCGGCGGATCTGCACTTCGCGCGCCAGGGTGCTGGCCACCTGCTCCAGTTCGGCCGTGCGTTCGGCCACGCGCCGTTCCAGGTTGGCGCGCTCCTGCGCCAGCTGCAGCTGCGCCCGCGCCAGGCGCACGTGGGCGTCGGTGCGGGCCAGGATTTCCTCGGCCTGGAAGGGCTTGGCGATGAAATCGACGGCGCCCAGCGCAAAGCCGCGCACCTTGTCGTCCGTATCGTACTGGGCCGACAGGAAGATCACCGGCACCTGGCGCAGGGACGGTATCTCCTTCAGGCGGCGGCATACTTCAAAGCCGTCGAGGCCCGGCATGCGCACGTCGAGCAGGATCAGCTCCGGCGGGCGCGCCTGGGCTGTCCACAGGGCCAGCTCGCCGTTCGGCGCCTGGCGCACCGCGTAGCCGGCGCCGCCCAGCAAATCGCTCAACAGCTTCAGCGAAGCCGGCGTATCTTCAACGATCAGTACTTCGCCCTTAGCATTCACTTCGGAAAAATCGCGGTGCATGTAGCAGTTCTCTCAGCTTTGGATGAGGCGCGGCGGTCCGTTGCCACGCTGGACAAGACATTTTCTTTGCGATGAACTACGTACTATCATCATAATCTTTATTGCAATTCAGCACCATCCATCGGCCCCACTTAGTCCGTCTTTTCAGCGAAACCGATGTTGTCAGCCCACACTTTTACGTGTGCGTCAGCACTCCCTCATTCTCCAGCAAGCCGCACAGCTGGCGGTACTGATGCTGGTCGAGCATGGCCTGCAGCGGCGCCTGCAGCGGCGCCGCCGCCGCTGGCAAGGCCGCCAGCAGCAGGGCCACCCTGGCCAGGTTCAATTCGCGCAGCGCCACCAGCAAGGCGGCGCGTTCCTCCCCTGTCAGCAGCAGCAAGTCTTGCGCCCGCAGTGCCGGCAACGCCTCGGGCACGGGCGCCACGGGCAGCGGCATGGTCGCCTGCACGGGCGCCTCGGCCGCCTGCGCGGGTATGCTGAAGCGGAAGGTGGCGCCCTGCCCCGGCTTGGACTCCAGCGTCAGTTCGCCGTTCATCAGCTGCACGAATTCGCGCGAGATGGCCAGGCCCAGGCCCGTGCCATCCCTCGGTCCCGCGCTGTCGGCCTGCACGAAGGGCTCGAAAATGCGCTGCTGGTCCTCCGGGGCGATGCCGATGCCCGTGTCGCTGACGGCGAATGACAGCAGCCATTGATCGCCATCGCGCCGCTCGCCGCGCACGCGCAGGGTGACTTCGCCGCCGCCGGCGAACTTGACGGCGTTCGACATCAGGTTCAGCAGCACCTGGCGCAAGCGCGTCGCATCGAGCAGCACGGCCGCCGGCAGGTCCGCGCAATCGAGGCGCAGGACCAGCCCCTGCTGCTCGGCGCGCATGCCCAGCATGTCCATCACTTCCTGCAGCAGCGGCGCCAGCGCCACCACGACCGTCTGCGCCTGCAGGCGCCCCGCCTCGCCCTTCGACAGTTCGAGGATTTCATTGATCAGGGTGAGCAAATGGTTGCCGGAGCGGTGGATGATGGCCAGGTTGCGCTTCTCATTGTCCTGCATGTTCGGCGAGGCGGCCATCAGGCGCGAAAAGCCGATCACGGAATTGAGGGGCGTGCGCAGCTCATGGCTCATGTTCGCCAGGAAGGTGCTCTTGGCGCGGTTCGCCGCCTGCGCCTGGCTGACGGCGACCGACAGGGCGCTCGTGCGCTCGGCCACCAGCTCTTCCAGGTGATGGCGGTGGCGCAGCAGTTCCAGTTCCGCCTCGCGGTGCGCGGTGATGTCGTAGTTCGAACCCACCAGGCGCATGGGGCGCCCCTGGCCGTCGCGGAAGATCACGGCGTCGGCCTTGATGTAGCGGATGGTGCCGTCGGGCCACAGGATGCGGTACTCGTGCGTGAACGCCTGCCCGGCGCCCAGCGCGGCGCGCAGGGCCTCCTTGACGGCAGGCACGTCGTCCGGCATCAGCGCCGCGCGCCAGATCGCCTCGGGCGCCACGCCGCCGCCAGGATCGGCCTTGAACTGCGCATACATCTGCTCATCCCACTGCAATGCATCGCGGCTGACGTTCCAGTCCCAGATGCCGATGCTGGCCGCGCCGGTGGCCATCTGCACGCGCTCTTCGCTGCGCTGCAGGGCGCGGTAGCGGCTGTCGAGCAGCGCCACCATGTCGCGGATGGAACGGTACAAGGTGCGCAGCTCGCCCAGGAACCACGCTTCCGGCGGCGTGCCGGACGCTTCGCCCTGCCCCGCCTGGATGCCGGCCGCATACTGGCCGATCGCCTTCAGGGGTTTGAGCATCAGCCACCACATGAGCAGCCAGATGCTGGCCACGAGGATCACGTCGAGCGCCACGATCATGGCGCCGATGCCCAGCGCGCGCTGGCGCAGCTGCGCGTGCAGCAGGGCCGGCGTCGCATACACGGCCACACTGCCGATGACCTGTCCGCCCATCGTCACGGGGCGCCGCTGCACCAGCCAGCCCGGCTCCGCGGACAGCGAAGAAAAGCTGCCGATGGCGCCGGACGCAGTGCGGCGCAGGACCAGCGCTTCCTTGCCGATGCCCGGCGTGAGGGAACTGGCCACCAGGTCGCGCTTGCCCAGCATGCTGCGCATGATGGCCTGCATCTGCTTTTCATCGAGATTCCACAAGGGCAGTTCGATGGCCACGGCCAGCTGGTCCGCGCTCACGGACAGGCTGCGCTGCAGGTGTTGCCAGCGCTGCTCGCGTTCGGACTGGTAAAACAGCACGGCAAACACCAGCAGCAGCGCGGTGACGACAAAGGTCAGCGCCACGCTGACGGCCAGCACGATGGAGACGCCGCCCAGGCGCGCCTCTTTGGGTGCGTATGGCGTCATGCGCCTTCGCCCTGCGGCTCGCCGGCCGGCTGCACCAGCAGGGCGCACAGCGGCTGGTACTGGTGCTGCTCCAGCATGGCGGCGATGTGCGCGGTCAGCTGCGGCAGGCTGGTCGCCACGCCGGCCAGCACGATGGCGCTGCGCCGCAAATCGAGGGCTTGCACGGATTCGAGCAGCGCCTGCCGCTGAGCGGCGCTCAGCTGGCCCAGCGCCTGTTGCAGGTCGAAGGCGGCGCCCGGCACGCGCGGCGCCTGGGCGGCAGTGCGCTGGAAGCGCAGGCCCAGTTGCTGCTCCAGCATGGCGAACAGGTGTTCCTGCTCGATCGGTTTGCGCAGGAAGCCGTCGGCGCCGGCCGCCAGCGCTTCCTGCTTTTCTTCCTCGAAGGCCGAGGCGGTCATGATCACCAGGCGCGGCTGCACCAGCGCCGGCTGCGCGCGCAGCCAGCGCGTCAGCGCCAAACCGTCCATGTCCGGCATGCGCCAGTCGCTGAGCACGATGTCGTAGCGCTGCGCCGCCAGCATCGCTTGCGCCTGCACGCCGCCCGCCGCTTCCTGCAGCTGGAAGCCCAGCGGCGCCAGCAAGCCGGCCAGCAGCTTGCGGCAGTTGTCGTCATCATCGACCAGCAGCACCATGCGCCCGCGCTGCGCCGGCGGCAGGCGCGCCACGCGGCCCGGCGCCTGCGCCGCAAGGGCCGGCTGCCGCAGCGCGGGCGCGTGCAACTCGAAACTGAAGCGGGAACCGGCGCCCAAGGTCGATTCGACGCGCAGCTCGCCGCCCATCAGGCGCACGAATTCGCGCGAAATGGTCAGCCCCAGTCCCGTACCGGCCTGCGCCACGGCGCTGTCGGCCTGCACGAACGGTTCAAAGATGCGTTCCAGGTCCTCTTCCGCGATGCCGCTGCCCGTATCGCGCACGGCAAACGCCAGCGCCATTTGCCCATCGCCGCCCGCCTGGCAGGCTAGCGACAGGGTCACGCTGCCCTGCTCGATGAACTTGAGCGCGTTCGACAGCAAATTGAGCAGCACCTGGCGCAGCTTGGCGCCGTCGAGGCGCACCAGCGGGGGCACGCCGTCGCGCTCGAGCCGCAGCGCGATGCCCTGGTCGCTCGAACGCATGCGCACCATCTCGAGCACCTCGTCGAGCAAGCCATTCAAGTCCACGGGTCCCGCCTGCAGCTGCATGCGGCCCGCCTCGATTTTCGACAATTCCAGGATATCGTTGATCAGGGTCAGCAAATGGTGGCCGGCGCGGTTGATGATGGCCAGGTTGTGTTTTTCTTCCTCGAACATGCTGCTCGAATCGGCCATCATCTGCGAGAAGCCGATCACGGAATTCAGCGGTGTGCGCAATTCGTGGCTCATGTTGGCGAGAAAAACACTTTTCGCGCGGTTCGCCGATTCGGCCTCGGTGACGGCCACCGACAGGGCGGCCGTGCGCTGCTGCACCAGTTCTTCCAGGTGGTCGCGGTAGCCGAGCAGCTCCTGCTCGCTTTGCTTGCGCTCGGAAATATCGACGATGCCGCTGCGCACCAGACGCCGCCCTTCCATCGGCAAGCGCACCAGCCGCACTTCACAGGGAAAGACGCTGCCGTCGGCGCGCCGAACATGGCGCTCGACCAGGATGGGTTCACCCAGCATGGCGCGGCGCAGATGCTCTTCCATCATCAGGCCCAAAGGCATGCCGTCGGGCTGCTCCGTGCTATACAGATCGAACGGCCCACGCGCCAGCAGCGCTTCGCGCGACATGCCCAGCATGCGCTGCGCACTGCTGTTGGCATCGATGAAGCGGTCCTGGTCCAGGTCATACACGACGATCGCTTCAGGCGCATGCTCGACGAGGATGCGGAAACGCTGTTCGCTTTCGCGCGCCTCGCTCTCTGCGCGGCGCAAACGCCGCCGCTGCAGCAGCAAGGCGCTCAGCAAGCCGGCCATCACGATGAAGACGCCGGCCGCCAGCAGCACGGCGGCGCGGTGTTCGTGCCACAGCTGCGGCGGGCGGTTGAAGAACAGCGTGTCT
Organism: Janthinobacterium glycogeni; assembly: GCF_051380725.1. Classification (NCBI taxonomy): domain Bacteria; kingdom Pseudomonadati; phylum Pseudomonadota; class Betaproteobacteria; order Burkholderiales; family Oxalobacteraceae; genus Janthinobacterium; species Janthinobacterium glycogeni. Next base: position 99,840 of record NZ_JBNYXP010000001.1, read on the forward strand.
GGCGGCAGCTGGCTGATGTCGGCATCCCAGCGCTGCAGCTGCTCCCAGTCGTACATGGGCACGGGGCGGACCGGCGGCAGCAAGGCGCCCGGCGCGGCTGGCGCCTTGCCGGCCAACACGGCCAGCGACATCTGCGCCACCTGCTGCGCGGCTCCTTCGATGTGCAGGAGGGAGCCGCCCAGGATGCCCTTGCCCACGTTCGTGTTGTACATGCCGAAGGCGGGCACGTTCGCCAGCCGCGCCAGTTCGCCGGCAAACTGCACGGGTGTGGCGATGGCGCCGGCCACGTCGCGGTTGACATTGCCGGCCACCAGCAGCGTATCGGCGGGCAGGTGCGCTACCTTCACGCGCATCTGCGCCAGGGTCAAGCCGTCGAGATACTCCATGTACACCCTGCCCTGCAACGCCTGCGCCGCCTGCTGCATGCCGCGTTTCAAGGCCTGGTCGCCCTCGCTGACGCCAACGGCCATGACGATGGTTTTGGTTTCCGGGAACAGCGCCATCGCTTGCGCCAGGGTGCCGGGAAAATCGACGTTCGCCTCTTGCTGCCAGATGGCCAGCGGACTGCCGGCCGGCAAGGCCTTGCCCGAAGTGTTAATCGCCAGCACGGGCACGCCGCGCGCCAGCGGCGCCAGGTCGGACAACAAAAAATCGAGCGCCGGCTGCTGCATGGTGATGATCAGGTCGGCCTTGCGCCCCATCATCTGAGTGTATCTTAAAAGCAACAAATCACGCATCTCGTTGCGCAGCGCCGGGTCGCCCTGGGTATTGAGGTTCAGGTGCTCGACCATGATGTCTTCGCTGGCCAGGCCCGCGGCGGCCATGGCGGCCACATAGGTGCGCGTGTACGATTCCACGCCGGCGCGGCCGTAATCGTAGGCGTTGAGGACCAGCACGCGCTGGCCCTGGTGCGGCGGCGCAGCGGCCGACACGGCGGCCGGAGCCGCGGCGACGCAGAATGCCAGCAGCAATGCGCGGCCGCAGCGGTACACCGCTGCCCTGCCCGTCCCGCCGCCAGGCACATCACGCATCATTCGCCATGCCCATGCTCACCCTCGCCTGTCACCATGTTTCAACTATGCGCCGACCATTCAGCCACCGACACTTACAAAAACATGATAACGTCAACTGCTGGGGCAAGTCTATTCCTTAGGGCAATCTTTTGACAATACACCGGCTCGTAACGGCCAACCATCGTTACGCGGCGGTGCCACTGATACCGAACAATTCCAGCTTCAGCCCTTTTATGCCGGACGGCACATAAATCGCAATCGCCTGGGCCTTGATCATGCTGTCATAGATACTGCCCTTGTTATCGATCGAAAAGTAATACGTATTGGGCCGTACTGGCACCTCGGCGGGAACCTGAGCCATATGGCGCAACTCGGCACCCGGCAGCGCCCGGCCCAGTAGCAGTTCGATATTGTCCGGAGATGAAATCTTGAACTGCAACGGCACCGTGGCGACCAGTTCCAGGGCCGGCATCTCTGCGTTTACCGCAAGACAGAGTTCGGTCTGACGGTCAATCCGCTTGGCATCGAGCAAGCCGTAATAGTGGGTGTTCTGTTGCGCGTCGTTCGATAGCGCGATCGGGAAATAACGCGACAGGAGCACAGTATCGATCAGGTCACGAATGATGCCATCGAGCTTGCCGAAGCCGGCAGCCGCGTCATCGTGACAATAGGCCGGCAAGTCGCTCAGTGTGTATTTCTTCGAAAACGTCATCAACCCGCCAGCCAATGCCATCAATTTTTCGAACAGATACACGGGATGGTGGCTCCGGTAACTGGCGCAATGACTGAGCGTGGCGCTGGCCATGCTCAAGGTATGGAGCATCCAGAACGAGGCAACATCACCGCCATGAAATTCCACCGTATTGTTACCGGGCTGACGGTGGCGGCTGTATAAGGCCTCGATTTTCGCGCCCATACGGTCGATCAGCGAATCGAGCATTTTCCGCAGCGAGGGCTCTGCACTGATGGTCAGGCCGGGTGGGATGAAGGAGGCATCGATTTCAAAGCCGCCATTGCCAGCGCGGTACAAACGGATCACCGGGATGGCAAGGTAATCGTTCAGAGGGTCCAGTTGGGACAGCAGATACACGCGTTTCTTCAGGAAAGCCACGTCTATGCTGACTGCCTCGCTGTACAGATCCGGTGTTTCGATCTCCGCCTGGACATAGCGCGCACCGGCAGAGCTCACATTGCCGCCATGTGCCTGCAGCGCGGGCAGCGCGGCATAAAAAGTAAAACTATGTTCGCTGGAAGGGAGTTTGGACAGGTCGACCGCACTGGGCAACACATCGCCCAGCGGCGCCTCAAACAGTTCTCCATCCTGAAAGACAAGCGACATGGCGTCCGCCCGCAGGCTATTGTTGGCCAGCGCATCCGCATTCCAGCTGACGCCGTACACGCCCCATAAATGTGGATTGATTAATGAAGCCAGACGTTGCAGGCGCGCTTCATGGTAGCGGTCCAGCTGTTGGAATTGCTGGGGACCGATGGCCAGGCCTTCGGACCAAAGCAATTTGGATGGCAATGTCATTGCGTTCTCCGTGTTGACCGTTGGAATCTTTCTGCTTTGCCAGTCTGATGTTGCCAGCGTGGAAGTCCTTGATGTTGCGCAGTAACCCTGTTCAATTATTTGCGCAAACGCAATTTACCTTGGAGTAAACGCTCGGATACTGGCCATTCCGCCGCGAAGACACAGGAAATGAAAGATGGAGGACTTGCTGCCGTATTTCGAACGCGAACTGGTGATGCTGCGGCGGCATTGCCGTGAATTCTCCGAACGCTATCCGCGAATCGCCGGCAAATTGCATATGTCCGGCGAATCTTGCGAAGATCCGCACGTGGAACACTTGATCGAATCGGTGGCCATGCTGGCGGCACGCATCTCAAAACGGCTCGATGACGACTATCCGCAATTTACCGAAGCCTTGTTCGAAGCCCTGTTCCCCCATTATCTGCGCCCCTTCCCATCGTGCACCATCGTGCATCAGCCCCCTCCAGCGGCCGGGGCGGGCGCATTGCACCTGCCGGCCGGCAGTGAAATGGACGCAACGCCGGTGCGCGGCGTGCGCTGCCGCTTCAAGACGGCCTACGATATGACGACCGGGGCATCGGTACTGGACAGCGCCGTTTTCGATGCGATGATCAAGGCGCCGCCAGGCGTACGCCTGCCAGCATCGGCCAGCTCCTCGCTGAACATCGGCATCCGGCATCTCGATGCGGCGCCCGCGTCGCTGCGCGTTTTCATCGATGGAGAAGCTTCCTTTTCCGCCGCATTGCGCGATGCCTTGTTCATGCATACCGTCTGTGCTTTTGTGTCGACCGACGCGGCGCAATGGACGGCCTTGCCCGCCGTCCCTTTGACCCCCGTCGGCTTCGCCGACACGGACGCCTTGATACCGTTCGGTGCCCGTTCGCAGCCGGCATACCGCATCCTGAGCGAGTATTTTGCGTATCCGGAAAAATTCAATTTCTTCGACATCGATATCGCGGCGCTGACTGCCGCCTTGCCGCTTGCTTGCCAGCGCTTCACCCTGCATCTGTGCATGGCCGGTTTGCGACCCGATTCCGCTACGGCGCGCATGTTGTCCAGCATTTCCAGCGAAAACTTGAAGCTGGGCTGCAGTCCGGCGGTCAATCTCTTCCGCCAGGAAGGCGTGCCGATCTCCGTCACCCGGCAGAAAACCGACTATTCCGTGCTGGCCCATGCCACCCATGCGCATGGTTACGAAGTCGTCTCCATCGACTCCGTGCGTTTGCTGCGCCAACGCGGCGGCGAAAGCACACTGACCGAATTCCGCCCGCTGTACAGCCTGCGCCACGGCGAGGGTACGGCGCACCAAGGCCATTACTGGATCATGCGCCACGATACGGCCTTGGCCATCAACAGTCCGGGGCACGAAAAGAAAATCACGCTGGTCGACAGCGACTTCAATCCCCTGATCCATGAAAAGGCCAGTTTGTCGCTGTCGCTGACATGCAGTAACCGCGATCTTCCGCTGGCACTCAAATACGGCCAGCCGCAAGGAGACTTGCAACCGTGCGCTGGCGGACCCGCGCTGCACATGCTGCGACGCCCCAGCCAGCCGCGACGCTTTTCGCCAGGCGCAGGCCTGCATTGGCGCCTGATTTCGCATCTGGCGCTGAATCATCACGCACTGGTCCAGGAGGGACTGCCGGCGCTGCGCGAAATGCTGACGCTGTACGACCTGTCCCAATCGGCAAGTTCGCAACGCCAGATAGGCGGCATCGCCGCGCTGGCGCACTCGCCAACCACGACATGGCTGCGGCACAGGCGCGGCACCTCGCTGGCGCATGGCGTGGAAGTGCGCATCACGCTGGACGAGGAAGCCTTTATCGGCAGCGGCATGCACCTGTTCGTGCAGGTGATCGACCACTTTCTTGGCCTGTATGTGCAAATCAACAGTTTCATCGAACTGGTAGTGCTGTCACTGCAAAGCGGAGAGGAGCTGATCCGATGCAAGCCAAGAAGCGGATTGCAGAATCTGGTGTAATGCACCACTTGCTCGCCGAGCCTTACCGCTACCAGTTCGTACAGGCGGTGCGTATTCTGCTGTGCTGGCTACGTCAGCAGAACGTGTCCCATACACAAGCCTTCAGCCAGGTGCTGCGCTTCAAGAACAGCCTGTCGTTGAATTTTCCAGCCAGTGAAATCGAACGGCTTTCACTCGACGACAATGAACAGCTGTCTCTGATACCGACGTTCATGCGTTTTCTGGGCGTCGGCGGCACCTTGCCCTTGCATCACTCGGAACGTATTGCCGCCTACCGCCTGTCGAGCAGGGATGCCGGCGTCTCGGCCTTCCTTGATATCTTTTCGCACCGCATGGTCTCGCTGTATTGCCAGGCATGGGAAAAATATCGCCTGGAGTCCGCACGCGAGACCCATGCAAAAGATGCGCAACTGCCCTTGCTGACGGCGCTCGCTGGCGTACCGCGCGATGCGCTGCCATCGAACGGCGAAGCCGGCGCCGTGACGCAGGACGTCGCAGCCTGGTACGCGGGTCTGCTGCGCTGCCGTCCCGTCTCCGCGCAAGCGATTGGCCCCGTGCTGGCCGAATATTGCGGCGTACCCGTCGCCCTGCAACAATTTGTCGGGGGCTGGGACTATCTGGAAAAAAACCGGCGCAGCCTGCTGGGCAGTGTCAACTTCGTTCTGGCGCGCGGCGCAACTATTGGCCTGCGGCTGTGGCGCCAGGACATGCGCGTCTGCCTGCATATCGGCCCGCTGGATACTGCCGGCCTGCAACGCTTCCTGCCGCACAGCGCAGGTGCGGCGGCACTGGCAAAGATGCTGGCGCTGTTTGGCGTACCGGATTTGCAATATGAAGTGCGGCTGATACTGAGTCCGCCGTGCATCCGGCCCCTGCTCCTCAGTTCCAACCCGTCAGAAAGACGACGCCTCGGCTGGACGACGTTCCTGCAGACGGCACAGGGCAAGGTACGCGGCGCCGAAGTGCGTTATTTGCTGCAACTGGCTTGAGCAGTTTATCCCTGAAAGCGAGGCAAGCATGCAACATGCGGGACGCGGCGTCATCCGGCTCGGAGACGCAACCGATCACGGCGGCAAGGTCACCAGTGCATCGTCGGACAGCACGGTGATGGGGAAGACGGCGGCGCTGGCCGACGACATGACTTTCTGTCCCAAGTGCAAGGGTAGCTTTCCGATCACGCCGGACGGCGCCGGCGCAAAGCACATGGGCAAGCCGTACGCCTATGACGGCGATGCCACCGCCTGCGGCGCCCGCCTGATCACATCGCTATAAGGGAGGCAGGCCATGCATGCAAGCATACAGGCGGCGTTATCGGCCTTCGACCTCGCCGCGCAAGAGCGGCGCCTGCTGAAGATCGATTTCCCCCATGCAGATGGACCGGCCGGCGCCATCCTGCTGGTCAATTCGCTGACCGCCAGGGAAGAAGTATCGCGCGACTTCCGTTTCGAGGCCGAACTGCTGTCGGACGATGCGCATATTGCCCTCAAGGCCATGATGGGCCGCATGGTGACCATTTCCATGGTGCGCGACGATGGCACGCTGCGCCACTTTAACGGCTATGTGGGCGAATTTTGCCTGCTGCGCGCCGACGGCGGCTTCGCCTGGTACCGGATGGTGCTGCAGCCGTGGCTGGCCTTTGCCCGGCTGCGCCAGGACAACGTCTCCTTTCATGGCCAAAGCGTGATGCAGCTGACCGAAACAACGTTTGCGCACTACGGGCAGCGCGACTGGAAAACCAGCATCCATGGCGACGATCCACAGATCACCTGCGCCAACCAGCACAATGAAACCAACTACAACCACCTGCACCGGCGCTGGGAAGCCCTCGGCTGGCATTACTGGTACGAGCACCGTGCCGATGGCCATACCTTGTGGCTCGCGGACAACAGCACCCTGGCTGACATGATCGCCACGGCATCCGGCGACGACGCCATGCGTTTCCACTCCGAGTCGGGTTCCCTGGAAGACGATGGCCTGCAACAATGGCAAGCCGTGCGCCGGATCGGCTCGGGACAGCTGACCTTGTCCAGTTTCGACTATAAAAATCCGCAGCCACGCCTTGCCAGCGGCTACTCGCTGAATCGCCAGGGCGACGTATTTGCCCACGAGTTGTATGAAAACACGGGCGCCTATGGCTATAGGAATGTCGATGATGGAGAGTCCCTGGCACAGCGCCGCATGGAAGAAAGCGACCATCTGCGCCAGTATTTCGAGGCGGCAGGCAATCACCGTGGCGCACAGCCCGGCCTTTGTTTCCGGCTCGACGGCCATTTCAGCGCCGAGGAAAAGCGCTATCAGCCTGGCCAGGAGCGCCCGGACAGTATCGCCGAACGCGAATACCTGATCCTGTCGGTCGAGCATACCGCCAGCAACAATTATCAGGCGGGGCCCAGCGCGCCATCGGATTATGCGAACACGCTGGTGTGCGTGCGGCGGGACATCCGCTGGCGCCCGGGCCGCGGCCACAACAGCACGCCGTGCGTGGTTGCCGGCGTGCAAACGGCACTGGTGGTCGGGCCGGCCGGGGAAGAAATCCATACCGATGCCCTGGGACGCATTCGCCTGCAATTTCACTGGGACCGCCTGGGCAAATTTGATGAGCGCAGCTCGCCATGGATACGGGTCATGATGCCGATGGCGGGACCGCAGATGGGACAGATCGCCCTGCCGCGCGTGGGTCAGGAAGTCGTCGTGCAATTCCAGGATGGCAATATCGATCACCCCATCGTCATCGGCGTGGTCTACAACAGCGCCAATCCGCCGCCATGGCAACTGCCGCAGCAGCGCGCCCTGTCCGGCGTGCGCAGCCGCGAACTGGGCGCCCGCAGTGCCAACCATCTCGTGCTCGACGATACCAAGGGAGCGATCCAGGCACAGCTGCGCAGCGAGCACCAGGATAGCAGGCTGTCATTGGGCAACATCACCCGCATCGACGACAATGCCGGGCGCAAGGAAGCACGCGGCGTGGGCTTTGAATTGAGCAGCAATGCCTGGGGCGCCCTGCGCGCTGCCAGAGGCATGCTGATCACCACGGAAACGCCGGCAGGAACGGGATCGGTCAAACAGCTCGACGAAACACAGTCCCGCCTGGCGCAGGCCCGCCAACTGCAAGAGGGACTGGCCGGCATGGCCGTCGACGCGGGCGCGCAGGACAGCGTCGCACAGCAAGGCGCCGTGGCCGACGCCATCCAACGGCAAAACGCCGCCATCAAGGGCAGCGGCGGCGATTTCCCGGAACTGTCCGAACCGCATCTGCTGCTGGCCAGCCCGGCCGGCATCGAACTGAGCACGGCACAGTCGATCCACCTGGCCGCCAGCGAGCATGTGGCGCTCACCAGCAGCAAGCATATTTCACTCGCCAGCGGCGACAGTATCTTTGCCAGCATCGCCAAATCCTTCAGCCTGTTCGTGCACAAGGCCGGCATGAAACTGATCGCCGCCAGCGGCAAGGTGTCCATCGAGGCCCACAGCGACGAGGTGGAAATCCTCGCCCAGAAAGTGCTGTCGCTGATCAGCGAAGCGGACTGGGTCAACATCAAGGGCAAGAAAGGCGTACGCCTGCACGGCGCCAAGCACATGCTGGAAATCAGCGACAAAGTGCAATTTTTCACCTCCTCGCCCGTGCTTTTCAACGGCAACCTGGAAACCCTGGCGCCGAAGAGCGTGTCGCAGGAATTCAATGAGCGGCCGCATAGCAGTTTTGATCAGGAGGTCTTGCTGGTGAATGCCGACGATACGCCGGCCATTGGCGTTGCTTTTGAAATCCTGCGCGATGACGGCAACGTGGCCGGCAAAAGCGCGGAGGATGGCTCCACGCAACTACAAAAATCCACCGGCATGGACAGCTACATCATTCGCTATAAGGGAGAACTGCCATGAGTGACAACGATGAGTTGAACAAACGAGGTAATCATCCAAGACAATTTACACAAGGTGTGGGCGGATGGGCAGAGTATGCAGTACAGATGACCAGAACTAGCGATACAGCACGTCATGAAGTCGCAAAGCCACCCGGAAAAGTGATACCGATCATTTTTCTGCCAGGTGTCATGGGCAGCAACTTACGTATGTCCAAGGCGCGGCAAAAGCGGTTGGAGCGCCCAGACAATCGAGCATGGCGACCGGACGACTTGATGGGGGTGGGAGGAATGGCAGATGTTGCCGCCGGAACTGGTTTGGGAGGATGGTTCAAAGAGGCTACGCCTCAACAACGTCAGCTGGTGTTTGACCCAAATGAAACAGAAGTCGAATACTACCATTACACAGAAAACAATGGGCGATTTGACGCGGAGGGACCACAAACAATGGCTTCCGATACACGACATCAGAACGTTCCTGACAGTCTGACACCCATCCCTCCTCTGATGGGCTCGAACAGAATCGCCCCTGGTAGTCGTCCTGTACAAGGGAAACCGCAAGCGTTCGCAACTCCAGCGCAGGTAGCGCGATGGCGCGGCTGGAGCGAAGTGTTATTTGATGGAGCTTATGGCTCCATGCTCCAACATACTGAAAAGCACATGAACAATATAGTGGCAGGCGGAAAACTGCATCCAGTCTGGCGCGGGACAAGTGGCTTGAGTGCGTCGGTGATGAAAGATCCTTCCACGTTTGGCGGCTTAGCAGGCAATCCCATAACGGAAGAAGACTTGAAAAAAATCGCGGCATGCTGGTACCCAGTTCACGCGATGGGCTACAACTTTGTGCAGAGCAATGGCGTCACTGCCGTGACCATTACCAAACGCCTAAAAGGCCTGGTCAAAGGTTATCGTGAGCGAGGATTCGAATGTCATGAAGTCATTCTAGTCACGCACAGCATGGGGGGCCTGCTGGCCCGCGCCTTGATACATCCTGACTATGGAAAAATAGTCAACGACAATGACCTGACAATACTTGGTATTTATCATAGTGTTATGCCAGCCATCGGCGCCGCCGGAGCATATAAGCGCATGCGCTTCGGTTTTCAGGAAAAAGACACTACTGCGGGTGAATACGAAGCAGAGGTACTTGGCATTAATGGCATCCATGCGACCGCTATTCTGGCGAATGCTCCGGCACCGCTGGAGATGATGCCTGGCGTCGTCTACGGTGAAAAATGGCTCAGGGTGGTAGATCAGCAAGACAAAGAACTGTGGAGCTGGCCGCGCGAGGGTGCAACAGCACTGGATTCTATATATTTGCAGCCACCGAATGCGTGGTGGCGGCTGATAAATCCGGAATGGATAAATCCGGCAAATATAGAAGAAAAAAATGGTGGTGGTTTGATGGAAGTTAATCGCAGACTTAAAAACGCGTTTGAATTTTTAGAATCAATAAAAGATACGTTTCACCCTCTTACTTATGCAAGCTACTGCGCTTCACCGAAGCGTTCAAGTTATGGCAATGTCACATTCAAAGTAATCGATGGACTCAACAGCGGGTTACCAGCCGCCAAAGAAAAACTCAATTCATTCCCTCCCGAAAAATGGATACTACATGGAGACAACGCCAAAAATGAGCTGATTGTCCAAGCTGGATCTCGAAAATTACGATTAAATCTAATGCCAGCCAGTGCCGCTGGCGATGACACAGTGCCCTCAAAAAATTTAGAAAAGTGTTTTAAAAAAGAAAGACTATTTATTCATGGTGTGAAAGATGGCACTGATTACGGACATCAAGATAGCTATTCACATCCCAATGTCCTTTCCTCAATGTTGTATTCCATCATAAAAATTGCAAAAACAGCAAAGTGGACTTCATCATGATCAGTCAAAAAAAGAAAATATTAATTCTTTTCACCACCATTGCAGTGTTTGGATTAGTTAAACCTTTCAAAGCGCGAAGTGCGATTGAGGAGAATCCCGTGTCAGAGAATATCGCTCATACTAAACGTCTTGAGATGCTCTTTCTGAAAACGAAATTGGTATGTTTTGGGCGTTATGCCCTGCGTATACCGCAAGAGACAGAGTTGATTTTTGGGGAAACATCGCTACCATCGACGATTGAAATAAGAACCGATGGACTAGCAGGGCGGGACAAGCAAGTTTCAGATGATATTGAACGAATAAAATTCAACAACCCCACTTCGGAAATCATCTACAGTGGAAAATCTCCAATCGAAGACAGCTGGCAGATTCAATATTTCTCCAATAAATATGCCAAAGATGAAGGAAATGTATATTTTAATACATACATCACCAAAGGAAATATCACATTTACTATTGGAGATTCTACGCCGGAAGGAAAAACAAGAATAGATGCCAGTGCCAAACAAATAGTTCGTGCAAATAGCCTGCGATTACGTGAAGAATCCGATATACCGACTGAACCGGGAAATTGCATTCCTTACGGATTTATTAAGGAAAACAGCTATGACGAACAAGAAATAGTTAGTGCAGGCCTGCATTTTCCCACTTTTCCTGACGTCACATTTTCAGTAAGCTCAAATAAAAATGCATATATGGATTATTCAAGTGATTTGTATGAAAAAATGCAAACTGAGCTATCCCTATTGGGACGTATTAATATAGCCAAAAAAAGACAAGGCAAGAACTATCCCAGCCGCACCTTGCTGCGTGAAGGCAAACGACAAGTGCAACATTGGCAGGGCGAAGAATCGCTGATACGACGAACAGATGGCGTACACGATTTTGAATGGGCCCTGGTCGGCAAACCGCGCGATGTCGCGAATCCGTCTGTACTGGAGGTGCATATGTACACCAAGGTTGCCTACAACACAGTAGGCGCAGCCAAGGCGGCATCGCTCACTGATGACGAAGCCATTGCCTTATGGGACAAGCTGCTGTCCGGCCTGAAGTTCCGCGTGAAAGTGCCGGGCGCGCCACCGGGTTCGTACTATATCGATCCGGACCAGCCGGCGCAGTGACGGCCGGATAAGCTCGTGCTGGCACCATGCAAGCCATTGCGCTAGCATGGCCTTTTGCCCGGAAAGCTTCCATGACCATCACCCTGCGCCCCGCCCTGCCCTTTGACATAGCCGCCCTGTGGGCCTTGCGCACCGTGGCCGTGCGTGTCAGTTGCGCCACGCACTATGCGCCGGAGCAGATTGCCGCGTGGAGGGCTTCGCCCGTGCCGCCTGCATATGCCGCCATGCTGGCCGCGGGTGGCGGCGTCGTGGCGATGCAGGACGAGGCCATTGCCGGCTACGCCATGCTGAACGTCGACAAACATGAAGTCGATGCCGTGTTTGTCGATCCGGCGCGCGCGGGACTCGGTATCGGCCGGCAGTTGCTGATGGCGCTGGAGCAGCTGGCGCGTCAGCGCGGCATGGCGCGCCTGCGCCTGTCCGCGTCGCTGAACGCCGTGCCGTTTTACCAGGCCGCCGGCTTTGTTGCCTTGCGCGCGGAAGCGTATGCGCATCCGAGCGGCATCAGCCTGGCCAGCGTGGCGATGGAAAAGGAGTTGACGCCTGCCTGAGCCTTCAGTCGGGCGCCGCGCCCGCCTCGGACTCGGCCAGGCATTGCTGCAGCTTCGCGATCAGCGCGCGCACTTCGTCGTCGCCCAGGTCCAGCGGGTCGCCCAGCGAGCCGACGGCGATCAGGCAGATGGCCGAGCCGTCGTACCAGGCGTCGAGGCGTTGTTCACTCATACTGCTCTGCCTCCTCTTTCAACTCAGCCAGTAAATCGCAGGGCGCCGCGACGCTGGCGCTGCCTTGCGGCACGGGAAAGACAAAAGCGAGCTGGTCATTGCCCGCCATGCCGGGCAGCCATTTGTTCAAGAAATCGCCGAGCGCGATGGCGCGCGGCTGGCAATGTTCCCAGTCGCCGCTGGCGCACGCCTGTGCAAACGCTGCTTCCGGCCAGAACGGTATCGCCACCTTGCCGTCCACCTGCGCCGTGGCCCAGCCGTCGTGGTACAAGCCCCACACTTCTTGCGTATCGGCTACCTTGCGCACAAAATAGCCATGGCGTTCGGCGGACGGCAGGCCCATCACCTGCTTGAACTTTTCAGGATGCACGGTTTTCCCCTAGCTCGTCCCATACCCGCAGCTGCGGCGTGCACCAGCCCGTCACCATGTCGAGGGCGTCCAGTATCACGTCTTCCCGCGCCTCATCCTGCGCGCCGTCCTGCGCAGACGCGCGCAGCTCCTGCAGCAAGGCAGCCACTTGCGCGGCCGTCACGCCGCTGGCCTTGTAGCGCAGCAGAATGGTGCGCAATGCGAGCAAGCCCGCCCTGGCGTCGAGCGCGGCCAGCAAGTCCCGGTCGATGTCGGCGATGACGGTATGCGGCATATCAATCCGCTTCCCACGCAACGCCGGCAGGCCGCGCGCCGACTGTCCTGAAAAACGCGACGAAAGCCTGCTGGCAGTGTTCCACGTCCACGCACCAGCTTTCCGGATATTCATCCACCTGGCCGTTCGCCAGCAGGTAGCTGCAAACGCCGTCTGCCTCCTCGTCGCCCAGCGAGTGAAAACTCAGGTCATCCTGGCCCGACAGATACATCAGCCAGGCGTTGCCGCCATTGCGCAGCATGCACAGGGCCGGGCCCTGCTCCGCATCCTCGGCCAGGGTCAGCCACAGTTCGCACTGCGCCAGGGCGCGCGCTTCCTGCAGCGCCTGTTCCAATGCAGCAATGGTATCAACGGCGCGCGGCGCGCCATGCAGATTCAATTCCATTGTCATGTTGTGCTCCCGCTCAAATCGTTCATCGCCAGCGCCGTGCTCAGATACAGCTTGCCGCTGAGGTCTTTCAATAAACTGCTCTGGCGCAAACGGTCCATCACGGGGCCCTTCACCTCGGCCAGGTTCAGGCTGATGCCGCGCTTGGCCAGCGTGCTGTTGAGCTCGATCAAGCCCAGCAAGGCCGTGCTGTCGATCTGGTTGACGGCCGACAGCACCAGCACCAGGTGGCGCGCCGTCGGGTGGCCGCGCAGCTCGTCTTCCACGCGCTCCGTGACGGCTTCGATGTTGCCAAAGAACAGGCCCGCATCTATGCGCAGCAGCAAGACGCCGGGCAAGGTCTGCGCCTCGTAGCGCTCCACGTTGCGGAAGTGCTCGCTATTCGGGATACGCCCCAGCACGGCGATGTGCGGGCGGCTGGCGCGCCAGATCAGGGTGCCCATCGACAGCAGCACGCCGATGACCACGCCCGCTTCCACGCCCAGCACCAGCACGCCGGCCGTCGTCGCCAGCAGGGCCAGCGCATCGCTGCGGTCGTAGCGCCACGACAATTTCAAGGTATCCCAGTCCAGCAGGCTGGACACGGCAAAGATGATGGTGGCCGCCAGCACGGGCAGCGGCAGCAGGGCCAGCCAGCCCGTGGGCGCCACCAGCGCCAGCGCCAGCAGGACGGCCGTGATGATGCTGGCCAACGGCGTGTTGGCGCCCGCCTGGAAATTGACGGCCGAGCGCGAAATCGAACCCGTGACGGGAAAGCCGCCCGACAGCGCGCTGGCCACGTTGGCAGCGCCCAGGCCCAGCAGTTCACGGTTCGTATGCAGTTTTTCGCCGCGCTTTTGCGCCAGGGTCTGGGCGGCGGACATACTCATCAAAAAGATGATGAAGGCGATCAGCAGTGCCGGCGACAGCAGGGTGCGCCAATGGGCGCCGGAGGTGGCCAGGTTCAGGCCCGGCAAGCCGCTGGGCACGTGGCCCGTCGTCTGCACGCCCATCGCTTCCAGGCCGCCATAGGCGACGAGAGCGATGCCGGCCAGTACCAGCGCCATCGGCGCCAGGCGCGCGCCCACGTCGGCCGCCACCTGGTTCAAGCCGCAGCGCTGCAGCAGGCGCGACGCGTAGCGCTTGGCCAGCCACAGGAACAGCAGGCCGGACAGTCCCAGCACGAGGCTGGGCGCATGCCAGTGGGGCCAGGTGGCGCCCAGCAAGGGCGTGATCTGGCCCCAGATGATCAGGATCGCCGCGCCATTGCTGAAGCCGCTGATCACGGGGCGCGACAGGAAACTGGCCATGAAGCCCAGGCGCAGCACGCCGCACAGCAGCAGGACGAGGCCGCTGATGAAGGCCAGCTGGGCAGCCAGCACGATGTACAGGGAAGAGCCGGGGTCGGCCAGCGGCGCCAGCGCGGCGGCCGTCATCAGCGAGACGATGGCCATGGGGCCCACCGATTGCGTCATGCTGCTGCCGAACAAGGCGTACAGCACGGGCGGCAAGATGCTGGCGTAGATGCCCACGACGGGCGGCAAGCCCGCCACCAGCGCGTAAGCCATGCCTTGCGGCACCATCATCATGGCGACCACGATACCGGCGGTGATGTCTCCGGCCAACAGAGGACGCCGGTATTGCCTGAGCCAGAGCAGCATGGATAATCCCGAAATCTGAAAACCGAAGCCTATCATGCGACGAGGCCGGCTGACAGGGGGAGCGCCATCAGTCTTGCAGCAATTGCGCCTTCACGGCGTCGAGGATTTCCATCGACAGCGCTTCGTCATCGATTGCGCGCGCCAGCACCATGGCGCCCACCATGGCGGCAAACGTGGCGATCGCCTGCTGGCGCCGCCGCTCGGGCGTACCATCAGGCAGCAAGCCTTCCAGCAGCGCGAACTGCTGCCGCGTGACTTGCGTAAACGCGGGACGCGCGCCGGGCGACATGCGCGCCACATCCGCCCCCATGGCCGCCGCCGGGCAGCCGCCGCCCGGCTGGTCGCGGTGCCGGGCGGTCAGATAACTGTCGATGATGGCCGGCAGCGCCCGCTGCGGGTCGCTGGCGACTTTCGCCCGCCAGCCGTCCAGCGACGTATTCAAGGCATGCTGGCACGCCTCGATCATCAAGTCTTCCTTGGACGCGAAATGGCCATAGAAGCCGCCATGCGTGAGGCCCGCGTTCTTCATCAGGTCGGCCACGCCGATGCCGTCATAGCCCTTTTCGCGGAACAATCTTGCCGCCACGTCGACGACGCGCTCGCGATTCAGCGCCGCCTGCTCCCTGCTCACTTTCATGCTGCCCTCCTACATTTATGTCGGTCATCATATAACTTTGCGCCCGTTTGCGCCACTCTGTTAGCAAGCGCACCGTTTGATGGCGGCGCCGCGCCGATACTGGATCTTCGTTTCCAGGGAGGCCAGCATGAACGAAAACAAAGACCAGTCCGCCGGCAACTTGCAGCGCGCCATCCAGCAGGAGCAGGATGGCCGCGACGCCGTAGCAAAAGGCAAACAGGCCAGCAAGCCCCCCGTGCAGACGGGCCACCGCAGCCAGCCCGGCACACCCCTGCCCGCCCAGCACCTGGACAAGCCGGGCATCGAGGGGCAAATGCAGTTGAAACCGCGCTTCCTGGCGCCCGATTACTGCGGCAGCGGCAAGCTGGCCGGCATGGTCGCCGTCATCACGGGCGGCGACTCGGGCATCGGCCGCGCCGTGGCCGTGCTGTATGCGCGCGAAGGGGCCGATGTCGCCATCATTTACCTGAACGAACACGCGGACGCCAACGAAACGAAGCGCTACGTGGAAGCGGAAGGCCAGAGCTGCCTGTTGATCCCCGGCGACGTGCGCGACCTGGGCTTTTGCCAGCAAGCCGTCAGCCAGGTGCTGGACAAGTTCACGCACATCGACGTGCTGGTCAACAACGCCGCCTTCCAGGAACACGCGGAATCCTTGCTGGACCTGAGCGAAGAACGCTTCGACCTGACCATGAAGACCAATGTCTACGGTTATTTTCACATGGCCAAGGCCGTGCTGCCCCACTTGCAGCGGGGCGCCTCCATCATCAACACGGGTTCCGTGACGGGTTTGCAGGGTTCCAAGCACTTGCTCGACTATTCCACCACCAAGGGCGCCATCCATGCGTTTACCATGGCGCTGGCCGGCAATCTGCTCGACAAGGGCATCCGCGTCAACGCCATCGCACCCGGCCCCGTCTGGACGCCGCTCAATCCGGCCGACAAGTCGCCCGAGGACATCGAGAAATTCGGCCAGGACACGGACATGCGCCGCCCGGCCCAGCCCGAGGAACTGTCGCCCGCCTACGTCTTCCTGGCCTCGCCCGCCTGTTCCAGCTACATCAGCGGCATCGTCCTGCCCGTCACCGGCAGCGTGGGGGACTAGGCGATGGCGCGCGCACTGTGGAAAGGCGCCATCAGCTTCGGCCTCGTGCACATCCCCGTCGAGCTGATTTCTGCCAGCCTCGACCACGAACTGGACTTGTCCATGCTGGACCGGCGCGACTTCGCGCCCATCGGCTACAAGCGCTACAACAAGCAGACGGGCAAGGAAGTCGAGTGGGACGACATCATCAAGGGCTATGAATACAAGACGGACGAGTACGTGGTGCTATCCGACGAGGATTTAAGGCAGGCGAACGTGAAGGCCACGCAAACCATCGACATTTTCACCTTTGTCGATGCGGCGGAAGTGCCGCTGACCTTTTACGAGCATCCGTATTACCTGCTGCCCGCCAAGGGCGGCGAGAAAGTCTATGCGCTGCTGCGCGAAACCTTGCGCAAAGCCAATAAAGTGGGTATCGCCAGCGTGGTCATGCGCACCAAGCAGCATCTGTGCGCACTCGTCTGCGTGGAAGACGCCATCGTGCTCAACACCCTGCGCTACGCCGATGAAATCCGCCCCACGGACGATCTGGACTTGCCCGCCAGCACCCTGAAGGCGGCCGGCATTTCCGACAAGGAACTCAAGATGGCCCTGTCGCTCGTCGAAGGCATGAGCGAAGCGTGGGAACCGGAGCAATACCACGACAGCTACCGCGAAGACGTGCTGGCGCTGGTCAAGAAGAAAATCAAGGCGAAACAGACCAAGACCATCACGCCGCCCGCGCCCGAACCGGAAGAGGAACACGGCAGCAATGTGATCGACCTGGTCGCCCTGCTGCAGCAAAGCCTGGGCAAGAAAGCGCCCGCCGCGCCGGCCCGCAAGCGAACGGCCTCGTCCCCTGCCCGCAAGCCGGCGCCAGCCAGGCGCAAGGCGGCCTGAACCACGCCACCCGGCCCGGCAAGATCGGCAGCCATATAAATGCATTGACTTTGATCAAGCTTCTCGCTACGTTATGCACAGGCCTGCCACCCGGCAAGCCCTGTCATGTGTGCGGAAAAAATGGATGCCGAGTTAGATCAGCTTATCCTCAGCGGCGCCCCTGGCGGCGTTGTCGTCACCAACGAAAACCATGCCGTCGTGCGCTGGACGGATGGGGCGCAGCGCATTTTCGGCTATGCCAGCGAGGAGGCGCTGGGCCGCACGCTGTGGGAACTGATCTCCTTGCCCGGACAGGCCGAAGCGGCCCTGCTGATCGACGAACAGCTGACCCTGCACGGCAGCTACGACCGCGAATCGCTGCGGCGGCGCAAGGATGGCGAACTCATCCACGTTGACGTGGCGTGCCAGGCCGCGCAGACCGGGGCGGATGCGCCCCGCTACCTGATTTCCACCATGAAGGACACGACCTTGCTGAAGGCGGCGCGCGACGCCCAGTTCGTCGAGGTGCGCTACCGCGTGCTGTTCGAATCGACGCCGGACAGCGTCATCATGGTCAATGCCACCGGCGCCATCGTGCTGGCCAACCAGCAGGCGCAGCGCCTGTTCGGCTACGCGGAAGGCGAATTGAACGGCAGGCAAATCGATAGCCTGCTGCCGCAACGCCTGCGCCATTCGCATGTGGCGCACCGCGCGCGCTATTTCGACCAGCCCCGCACGCGCACCATGGGCGCCGACCTGGAATTGCTGGGCTTACGCAAGGACAACGTCGAATTCCCCGTCGAAATCAGCCTGTCGCCCATCCAGACGGAGATCGGCACCTTCGTCATCAGCGCCATCCGCGACGTCAGCGACCGCCGCCGGGCCGAGCAGAAGTTCCGCGGCTTGCTCGAATCGGCGCCGGACGCCATCGTCATCGTCAACGGCGATGGCGAGATCGTGCTCGTTAACTCGCAGACGGAACGCCTGTTCGGCTACTCGCGCGCGGAGTTGCTCGGGCGCAATGTGGAAGTGCTGATCCCGGCACGCTACGCGATGGACCATCCGCGCCACCGTCATGCGTTTTCCACGGCGCCCCGCGCCCGCTCCATGGGCGCAGGACTGGAACTGTACGGTTTGCGCCGCGATGGCACCGAATTCCCCGTCGAAATCAGCCTGTCGCCGCTGGAAACGGACGAAGGCGTGCTCGTGTCGTCGGCCATCCGCGACATCTCCGAGCGCAAGCGCATCGAACGCACGCTCAACGAACAGAAAGTCGAACTGGAGCGGGCCAGCCAGGCGAAGGACCGTTTTCTCACCAGCATGTCGCACGAGCTGCGCACGCCGCTGAACGCCATCCTCGGCTTTGCCCAGCTGCTGGCCAACGAAGCCTTGCCCGCCACCGTGCAGCAAAAGCGCACCTTCGTGCAAAACATCGTCACCTCGGGCCGCCACCTGCTCACCCTGATCAATGAAATCCTCGACCTGGCGAAGATCGAATCAGGCAGCCTGAGCCTGTCGATGGAAGCGGTGACGCTGCCCGCGCTGATCGAGGAAGTGCGCGTGATGGTGGAAGAACAGGCGCAGCAGCGCCAGATCCACCTGATCTTTCCGGCCTGCGACGCACTGACGCTCAGGGCCGACCATACGCGCCTCAAGCAAGTGCTGCTGAACCTGCTGTCGAACGCCATCAAGTACAACCGCCCGGCCGGCAAGGTGGAGCTGGAAATTTCGCAGCCCGATACGCAGTGCGTGCGCATCGCCATCCGCGACACGGGCAAGGGGCTGGACGACGCGCAGATGGCCGAACTGTTCCAGCCGTTTAACCGCCTGGGGCAGGAGGCCGGCAGCGAAGAAGGCACGGGCATCGGCCTGGTCGTCACCAAGCGCCTAGTCGAACTGATGGGGGGACGCATGGGCGTGCACAGCTGCCTTGGCGAGGGCAGCGTGTTCTGGATCGAACTGGACACCATGGCCGCGCCGCCCAACAGCATGCCGCTGGAGATGGAAGGGTTGCCCGAGCCTGCCGGCAACGCCGGGAACGACGCCAGCGGCCAGGCCCTGCTGCTGTACGTGGAAGACAATCCGGCCAGCCTGCGCCTGGTGGAAGACATCGTCAGCTTCCTGCCGCATCTGCGCATGATCTCGGCCACCGATGCGCGCCAGGGCATTGCGCTGGCGCTGGAACGCCAACCCGATGTCATCCTGATGGATATCAACCTGCCCGGCATGAACGGCAACCAGGCGCAACGCATTCTGCGCAACGATCCGCGCACGGCGCACATTCCCGTCATCGCCCTGACGGCCAACGCCATGAAGGGCGATATCCGGCATGGCCTGGCCGCGGGCTTTTTCCGCTACCTGACCAAACCCGTCGAAATTCCCCAGCTCAACGCCGCCATCGACGAAGCCCTGCAACTGGCGCGCGCCACCGTGCCATTCAAGCCGGAGGCGTAGAGGCCAGCTTTTTCATCGCCGCATCGAGCCCTTTCGCGCTGCGCGCATAGCCAGCCCACGGCGCGTTGCCCACGTCGAGGCGGCTGTGGACGTTGCCCACGTTCCATTGATCGCCCGCCTTCAGCTTGTCGAGCTCATCCCAGGCCAGCGGCACGGAAATGCCCAGCCCCGAACGCGTGCGGGCCGACCACGCGCACACGGTGGTGGCGCCCCGGCCATTGCGCAAATAATCGATGAAGATCTTGCCGACCCGGTTAGACGGTCCGCTTTTCAGGACGAAACGCTGGGGAATGTGCTGGGCCATGTGCGCCACGATGGCTTGCGAAAACGCCTTGACGGTATCCCAGTCGTGTTTCGGGCGGATCGGCACGACCACGTGCAAGCCCTTGCCGCCGCTGGTCTTCAGCCAGGCGGGCAAGCCCAGTTCCGTCAGGAAGGCGCGCAGCAGCACGGCCGCTTCGCGGATGGCGGGCCAGGCCACGCCCTTGCCCGGGTCCAGGTCGAACACCAGGCGGTTCGGCGTGTCGTAGGCGCTGGCCAGCGCGTTTTGCGTGTGAAATTCCACCACATTCCACTGCGCCGCCGACAACAGACCCTGTACGCTGGCCACTTCCAGCATGGAAGCATGCTCGGGATCGAGGCCGGGATCGAGCTGCCTGACGCCGGGCATGCTGGACGTGTCCGCATGCTTCTGAAAAAACAGCTCGCCGCCCACGCCGGACGGCGCGCGCACCAGCGACACGGGCCGGCCCCGCAAATGCACGAGCATCAACTTGCCCACGAGCGCGTAGTAGCGCACCAGGTCGATCTTCCTGGCGCCGCTGTCCCTGTCGATCACCCTGTCCGCATGACTGACCTTGAAACTGGCCGGCAAGACGCTGTCCGGCTCGGATTGGTTTGGCATCGTCTTCTCCCTGTCGATTCGCTGTGGCCGCTCGCGCACGATGGCGGCCGGCTGTTTATCCGCGCGCAAGCCATGGAACACGGCGTGGCGGACGGCGCCGCCGCTGGTCCATTGCGCAAAACCGACCTCGGCCACCAGTTCCGGCTTGACCCAGATGGGCTGGCGCACGCCGCCCGCCTTGCCCGTGAACGGACTGGCATCGCTGGCCAGTGCGTCGAGGCGGCGGCGCACATCGCGCAGGCTTGCCGCGTCAAAGCCGCTGCCCACATTGCCCGCATAGCGCAGCTTGCCCTGGTCATCGTGCACGCCCAGCAACAGCGAACCGATGCCTTCGCGCTCCCCCTGCGGCGCCGTATAGCCGCCGATGACAAATTCCTGGCGCAGCCCGCATTTGAGTTTGATCCAGTCGCCGGAACGCTTCATGACATAGGCCGAGCCGCGCCGCTTGCCGATCACCCCTTCCAGCCCCAGGCGGCAGGCGTGCGCCAGCAGTTGCCGGGGCTTGGCGTCGAGCGTTTCGCTAAAGCGCACCAGCGGCGAAACGGGCAAGCTCTTCAGCAGCCCTTGCAGCAAGGCCCTGCGCGCCTCGACCGGCTGGCCCCGTAGGTCGTGGCCATCGAAAAACGGCACGTCGAACAGGTAATACACAATGTCGCTGGTCGTTTCCACATCGAAGGCGCGCTGCAAGGCGCCAAAATCCGGGTGGCCGCTGGCGTCGTTGACGACGATTTCGCCGTCGTACCAGCCAGCCGGCAAGCCCAGCTGTTCCAGCGCCTGCCGCAGCTTCGGCAGTTTCGCCGTCCAGTCGTTGCCATTGCGCGTGATTAATGCAATATGATCGCCATCGCAACGCGCGAGGATGCGGTAGCCGTCGAATTTCACCTCGAAAATCCAGTCTTGCGCGTCTGGCGGCGGCGCATCGACGAGGGTGGCCAGCTGCGGCGACAGGGCGGCGGGCAGCTTCGCGGCCGGCGCTGCCGCCTGCGGCGCGCCTTGTTTGCGCCTGGGCATGGCCTTGTGCTTGACGCTGTCGGGGAACTCGTCGACCACTGAAAATTCCAGCGCCGGCCGGGCATATTCGTCTTTTTCCTTGATCAACAGCCAGGCGGGCTGCTTTTCGCCCTTGTCCTTCATGCGCACGAGCACCCACTTGCCGTGCATCTTGTGGCCATGCACGGTGAATTTCAGCTCGCCGGCCGCCAGCGCCTTGCGCGCATCGGGCGTGGCCGGCTGGGGCTGCCACGTGCCCTTGTCCCATATGATGACCTTGCCCGCGCCATACTGTTTTTCGGGGATCGTGCCCTCAAAGCTGGCATAGTCCAGCGGATGGTCTTCCACCTGCACGGCCATGCGCTTATCGCGCGGGTCGTAGCTGGGGCCTTTCGGCACGGCCCAGCTTTTCAGCGTGCCGTCCAGTTCCAGGCGAAAGTCATAGTGCAAACGGCTGGCCCAGTGCTTCTGGATGACGAAGGTGAGCACGTCGTGCGCGTCCTCGCCCCCGCCTGCAGGCTCGGGCGTGACGGCGAAATTGCGCTTGGATTGATAGGTTTTCAAGGCGGCTTTCATGGCGGCCCCATGCGGTGACGATGGCATCGAGTCTAGGCCGCCGCAGGCCCCGGCGCGGTACGCCAGCTAACAGAGCGCCTGCCCCGGCAATTGTAAGTGTTTGTAATTAACCGGGAACGTGTCAACGCAATTGCCGCACGGCGCGTTTTTGCCTCAGTGACAGGGGATCGATCTCCTGAACTACAACCCCACTTCTCGAGGAACTGCACCATGAAAAAAGTAATCGCTACTCTGATCGCCGGCTTGTTCGCTACCGCAGCCTTTGCTCAAACCCCAGCACCAGCAGCGCCGGCCAAGGCCGAAGCCAAGCACACCAAGGAAGTGGCTAAAGCGGAAGCCAAGGAAACGAAGGCCGTGGTGAAAGCCGATGCGAAAGAAGCCGCCGTCGCCGCCGATGCGAAAGCCGATGTCGCCAGCGCCAAGGCCGATGCCGCCGCCACCAAAGCCAAAGCCCACAAAAAAGCGAAAAAAGCCAAGGCCAAGGCTGACGAAGCCAAAACTGAAGCGACCGCCGCAGCAGCCAAATAATCGGCTCCGCGCCTTTTTTGCGCCACGAAAAAAGACAGCTTCGGCTGTCTTTTTTCGTTTTCATGCCCACATCACACAGCAACAGCCGATAAAACACCTGATTGTAAGAAAGTGTAAACAAGGTCAACGGTAAGCTTCCGGGGCGCGTTTTATGCTCAGTGATACGGGAATCATCCCGGCACCAACAGACATAACAGACAAACCACCACTGAGGACTGCACCATGAAAAAACGCATTTTCAACCTGAGCGCTACCCTGATCGCCGGCCTGTTCGCAACCGCTGCCTTTGCCCAGACGCCTGCGGCTCCTGCAGCCACCCCGGCAGCCTCGGTTCCCGCCAAAGTCAAAGCGGCCCACACCAAGGCCGTCGTAAAAGCGGACGCCAAGGAAGCGCAAACCGTCGTGAAAGCGGACGCGAAAGAAGCGAAAGCCGTCGTCGCCGCGAAAACGGAAGTTGCCAGCGCCAAGGCGGAAGCGGCCACCACGAAAGCCAAGGCGCACCACAAGGCCAAGCACACGAAAGCCAAGGCCGATGCAAAGCTGGCTTCGGCCACCGCTGAAGCAGCGCCGGCAGCAGCCAAGTAATCCCCCATACAATCGTTTACCACTCGCCAGGACAATACAATGAAAAAAGTTATCGCCACCCTCGTCGCCAGCCTGTTCGCTACCGCAGCCTTCGCCCAAACCCCTGCCGCCCCGGCAGCACCGGCTCCCGCCAAGGCGGAAGCAGCCCACACGAAAGCCGTGGTCAAGGCTGAAGCCAAGGAAACCAAGGCGGTCGTGAAAGCCGATGCGAAAGAAGCAGCCGTCGTCGCCGATGCGAAAGCCGACGTGGCCAGCGCCAAGGCCGACGCCAAGGTCAGCAAGGCCAAAGCCCATCACAAGGCCAGCAAAGCCAAGCTGAAAGCGGACGCAACTAAAGCGGCAGAAGCCGTGCCGGCAGCGCCAGCGAAGTAATCGCTGCGACTCAGGAAAAAGACAGCTTCGGCTGTCTTTTTTTTATGCCCGGCAATGGCTGCGCATGACCGATACTTACGCCCGGAAGCCGCCGCCTTCGACGTAAAACCATGTGAAGATGTAAAAAAACAACGCTTTTCAGTCACAAAAAGTTCCCATTCCGGCGCCTCCTCAAATAGAATTGAGAATTATTCTCATTCTCATCCTTGATTCAGGAGCCGTTTAAATGCCAGGTCGCATCACCCCTTCCGCCGCACCGTCCACCCCATCCTCCCCCGCCACGCTGTCGTTGCGCCCGCTGGCCCTGGCCATTTCACTGGCGCTCGGCGCCGGCATGGCGCATGGCGCCGAGGGCGCCGCCGCCGATGACGCTGGCGAAGATACGCCCGTGATGCAAACCATTACCGTCACGGGCAGCAGCGACGCGACCGCCTACACCGCGCGCAAAAGCGCCTCGGCCAGCAAGTTCGACCTGTCGCTGCGCGAGACGCCGCAGGCCGTTTCCGTGGTCACGCGCGCGCAAATGGACGATTTCAGGCTCGATAACGCCAGCAAGGTGCTGGCGCAAACGACGGGCGTGACGGTGGAGGCGGTGGAAACGGACCGCACCTATTACACGGCGCGCGGCTACGACATCACCAACTTCCAGTTCGACGGCGTGGGCATTCCTTTCGTCTTCGGCAATGTGATGGGCGACCTCGATACGGCGCTGTTCGAGCGCGTCGACATCGTGCGCGGCGCGAATGGCCTGATTTCCTCGACCGGCAATCCGTCGGCCACCGTCAACTTCGTGCGCAAGCGCCCGACGCAAGGCCTGGCCGCTGCCGCCGGCGTCACGCTGGGCTCCTGGAATACGCGCCGCGTCGATGCCGATGTCTCGACGCCGCTCGGCGCCGACGGCAAGGTGGCGGCCCGCTTCGTCGTCGCCCACGAGGAAGGCGATTCCCACCTGGACCGCTACTCGCCGCGCAAGGATGTCGCCTACGCCATCGTCGAAGCGAAACTGACGCCGGACACCCGCCTGGCCGTGGGCCACAGCTACCAGAACAACCTGGCCAGGGGCGGCATGTGGGGCGCCTTGCCCGTCGCCTACACGGACGGCACGCCGACCGACTACCCGATTTCCGCCTCGACGTCGGCCGACTGGTCGCGCTGGAGCATCCTCAACAACAGCACTTTCGCCGAACTGGCGCACCAGTTCAATGCCGACTGGCGCGTGACAGCCACGGCCACCTACAACCGCTCCACCTCCGACTCGAAACTGTTCTACGTCTACGGCACGCCGGACAAGGCCACGGGCGACGGCTTGTTCAGCTACCCTTCGCGCTATGCTTCGACCAACAAGCAGCGCCTGCTTGATGTCGCGGCCACGGGCAGATTCACGCTGGCCGGGCGCCAGCATGACCTCAGCATGGGCCTGGCCTGGTCGAAGTCCACGCTCGACGACGTGTCGTATTATGGCCGCGGCATCGGCACGGCCCTGCCGAACGGCACGGCCTTCGACGGCTCCTACCCCGAACCGCTCTTCGACGCCTCCACCGATGGCAGCGCCTACAAGGACGAACGCAAGAACGCATACCTGGCCGCCCGTTTCAACCTGGCCGACAACGCCAAGCTGCTGGCGGGCGTCAACACCGTCAAGGCCGATAGCACGGGCAGCGCGTACGGCGTCAGCCAGGCCAAGTCGCAGAGCGACACGACGCCCTATGTCGGCCTGGTGTACGACATCGGCCGCCATGTATCGGCCTACGGCAGCTACACGGAAATCTTCAACCCGCAAAGCAACATCGACCGCACGGGCGAGACCCTGGCGGCGGCCACCGGCAAGAGCCTCGAAGCGGGCTTGAAAAGCGACTGGTTCGACGGCCGCCTGAACCTGTCCGGCGCCCTGTTCAAGACGCGCCAGAAGAACGTGGCCGAAGCGGCCGGCACCACGCCCGGCCTCAAGACGTTCTACAAGGGCGTCGATTCGGAGTCGCAGGGTTTCGAGCTCGATGCCTCGGGCGAGCTGGCGAAAGGCTGGCAGGCGAACGCCGGCTATGCGCAGCTGCGCATCCAGGGCGACGACGGCAAGGATGCGCGCACCTTCATCCCGCGCAAGCGCTTCCACCTGGCCACCACCTATCACATGCCGGCCGTGCCGGCGCTGAAGGTGGGCGCCAGCCTCACCTGGCAGGACGCCATCTACAACAAGGTCGACGACAGCACCACCCTGCACCAGGGCGCCTACGCGCAACTGAGCCTGATGGCCAGCTATGACATCAGCCGCAACGTCAGCCTGTCGCTGAACCTGAACAACGTGACGGACAAGAAGCACCTGACCAGCCTGTACTGGACCCAGTCGCTGTACGCGGCGGGGCGCAACGGCAGCGCCACCCTGAACTGGAAATACTAGGGAGCCGCCATGCGACTGCGTCCCCCCATGGTTGTTCTGCACCGCTGGTTCGGCCTGGCGGTGGCGCTCTTCCTGTTCATTTCCGGCCTGACGGGCGCCGTGATCTCGTGGGATCACGAGCTCGACGCCTGGCTCAATCCGCAGCTGTTCCACGCCGCCGGCGCCGCCGGTGACGGCCCCGCAAAATCGGGGCTGGAACTGGCGCGCCAGCTCGAGGCGCAGGACCGTCGCCTGCGCGTGAACTACGCGCTCACGGCGATCGAGCCTGGCCACACGGCGCTGATCTCGGTGGAAGGCCGGCCCGACCCGGCCACCGGCAAGCCGTTTGAACCGGGCTTCAACCAGGTGGCCGTCGACCCGGCCACAGGCGCGATCCAGGGCACGCGCCAGTGGGGCGCGGTCTCGCTGACGCGCGAAAATCTGCTGCCCTTCCTGTATAAACTGCACTACACCATGCACATTCCCGATGGCTGGGGCATCGAACTGGGCGTCTGGTTCATGGGCATCATCGGCATCGTGTGGGTCGTTGACTGCGGCATCGCCCTGTATCTGTCGTTTCCGAACTGGCGCAGCTGGCGCAAGTCGCTGGCCTTCCGCTGGCGCGAAGGGGGCCACAAGCTGAATTTCGACCTGCACCGCTCGGGCGGCGTGTGGGTCTGGTTGCTGCTGCTGGTGCTGGCCGTCACCTCCGTGTCGATGAATCTGCAAACCCAGGTGATGCGTCCCCTGGTGGCGAAGTTGTCCACGCTCAGCCCGAACGCCTTCGACAGCCGCACGCCGCAGCCGCCAGAGCACCCCATCGAGCCGCTGCTGACGCGCGAAGAGGCGGTGGCGCTGGCGAAGACGGAAGCGGCAAGGCGGGGCTGGACGCTGCCGGCGGGCGGCGTGTTCTATTCTTCCGCCTACGGCCTGTATGGCGTCGGGTTCTTCACGGCGGACAACGATCATGGCGACGGTGGCCTTGGCAATGCATGGCTGTACTTCGACGGGCGCGACGGCAAGCCGGCCGGCGGCGTGGTGCCCGGCACCGGCAGCGCGGGCGACATCTTCCTGCAGGCGCAATTCCCGCTGCATTCGGGCCGCATCCTGGGCCTGCCCGGGCGCATCCTGATTTCCGCCATGGGCCTGGTGGTGGCCATGCTGAGTGCGACAGGCCTGATCATCTGGCTGAGAAAACGCCGCGCCTGCGCGGCACAAACCGGCAAGGCGGCGCCGCCGCTGCATGCCAACTTCAGCAAACAGGTGCAGTAAAACGCCACAAAACGGCGCAACTGGGCGACACTGGCAATCCGACCATCGCCACGAAAGCTGTCCATGCGCCGCCTGTCCTTGTCCCTGCTGACTCCCCTCCTCCTGTCCTGCTCCGCCCTGGCGCAGGACAGCGCCCCCGCCGCCATCGCGCAAGTGCTGCAAGCCCAGGACCGCGACAGCCATGGCGATCTGCGCGCCGTCGTCGTGCTGCGCAACGGCGCCATCGTCGCCGAACGCTATTACAACGGCGAGACTGCCGATACCTTGCACGACATCCGCTCGGCCGGCAAGAGCATTACCGCCCTGCTGGCGGGCGCGGCCGTGGCGCGCAGCCAGCTGGCGACGACAAAAACCGTGGGCGACTACTGGCCCGAAGTGGCCGGCAGCCCGGCCGGCAAGGTCGTCCTCGACGACTTGCTGACCATGCGTTCGGGCCTGGCCGCCTTCGATGAAGACGAACAGTCGCCCGGCAATGAAGACAAGCTCGATGCCGCGCCCGACCCCGCCGCCTTCGTGCGCGGCGTGCCGGCGGCCACGGCGCCGGGCGGCGCGTACCGCTATAACTCGCTGGGGGCGTACATCGCCGGCAGAGTGGTGGAAAACGCCAGCGGCGCCGACCTGGAAGACTACGCCGCCAAGGTCTTGTTCGCGCCACTGGGCATCACGCGCTGGCGCTGGGGCCGCGACGTGGCCAACCATCCGAAGGGACAGGGCAATCTGTCGCTGCGCGCGCGCGACACGGCGAAAATCGGCCAGATGGTGCTCGACGACGGCGTAGTCGGCGGCAAGAGAATCATCGACGCCGCCTGGCTGCACGCGGCGCTGGCGCCGCGCGTGGCCATCGGCGCCGCCGACCGCTACGCCTACAGCTACGGCTATTTCTGGTACGCGAAGACGCAGGACATCGGCGGCCGAAAAATTCCCGTGTATTTCGCCTCGGGCAATGGAGGCAACAAGATCTATGTGATACCCGCGCGCCGCATGGTGGTGAGCGTGGCGTCCAGCGCGTATGGCAAGGGCTATGGACAGCGCCGTTCGGAGGACATCCTGAAGGCCATCCTGAAAGCGGACGCCACGCAGATGTAAGCGTTTGTAATGACAGTCAACGCAAGCGTCCCGGGGCGCGTTTTATGCTCAGTGACACGGGAATCATCCCGGCACCAACAGACATACAAGACAAACCACCACTGAGGACTGCACCATGAAAAAAGCAATTGTTACCCTGATCGCCGGCCTGTTCGCAACTGCAGCCTTTGCCCAGACGCCAGCAGCTCCTGCAGTGCATGCCACCGCGGCGGCCTCGGTTCCCGCCAAAGTGGAAGCGGCCCACACCAAGGCCGTCGTGAAAGCCGACGCCAAGGAAGCGCAAGCCGTCGTCAAAGCGGACGCCAAAGAAGCGAAAGCTGTCGTCGCCGCCAAGACGGACGTCGCCAGCGCCAAAGCGGAAGCGTCCACCACCAAGGCCAAAGCCCACCACAAAGCCAAGAAAACCAAGGCCAAGGCTGACGAAAAGCTGGCATCGGCCACCGCTGAAGCGGCTCCAGCGAAGTAATTCCTTCACACTGCATCCACCCGAAAAAATACCAAGGATCTCATCATGAAAAAAGTTATCGCCACCCTGATCGCCAGCCTGTTCGCCACCGCCGCTTTCGCCCAGACGCCAGCCGTCGCCCCAGTCGCTCCAGTGGCACCGATTCCTGTCGTCGCCCCTGTCGTCAAGGCTGAAGCCCCGGCAGCCGCCGTCAAGCCGGCGACGCACAAGAAAGCCAAGCATCACAAGGCGAAGAAAGCTGCGCCGGCAACGCCTGCGACGCCTGCAGCTCCGGCCGCAGCGGCAGCTTCCGCACCGGCAGCAGCGCCAGCCAAGTAATCGCGGCGGCAGCAAGCAAAAAGACAGGGTCTTCCCTGTCTTTTTTTTCGTCCGCTTATTTTGGCATCAGCACCGTGTCGATGACATTGATCACGCCATTCGACTGGTACACGTCATAGGTGCTGATGTTGGCGCTGTTGCCGCCCCCAGCCATCACGACGATGTTGTGCATGCCGTTCATGGCGAACATCAGCTTGCCCCCGCCGTCCGTCGGCAAGGTAGCTTTACCGTCGTGCATCTTGATTTCCTTCGCCAGCGCCTTGAAGTCGTATTTGCCGGGCACCGCGCGGTAGGTGAGGATTTCGTCAGGGTGCCTTGTTTTCCGGCTTGACCAAGTTCTCGACGGTGCCGGCCGGCAGCTTGCCGAAGGCCGCAGCATGGAGGTGATGAACAGAGCTGCGGGAACGATGGTGCGCATCATAGTATCTCCTGGATGACTGCGTTTGCGTGATTGCAGGACTAATTACGCGACCTGTCCGCAAACGGATTGAACTGATTGTCGGCTTACGCGCTGCGCGCTAAGCCGACCTACGCAAGCCATAAAAAAACGGCACCGTGCAAGCGCACGACGCCGTTCCCGATAGGTATCCCTTGCCGCGGGCTGGAGTACTCCAGCCCGCGCTGCCGGGAAACTAGTTGGCCGCCACTTGCGGCTCCGTCTCGCCCCAGCCGCCGCCCAGGGCGCGGATCAGCGCCACCGTGGTGACGGCGCGGTTACCGCGCAATTGCACGGCGTTGCGCTCGATGGCCGCCAGGTTGCGCTGCGCGTCGAGCAAATCGAGGTAGCTGGAACGGCCCGCGTCGTACAGCTTTTGCGCCAGGTCGGCCGAGCGGCGCGCCGAGACGACGGCTTCGTCGATCTGCTGCGTCTGGCCCGACAGGATGCGCAGGCCGGCCAGGTTGTCTTCCACCTCGGCGAAGGCCACCAGCACGCTCTGGCGATACGTCGCCACCGACTCTTCCAGCTGCGCTTCGCTGCGCGTCACGGCAGCTTTATTGCGGCCGCCGTCGATGATCGGCATCGACATCAGGGCGCCCAGCAGCCAGGAGCGGCTGCTCCACTTGAAGATGTCCGAGAACGTGTCGGATGCGCCGCCGCCGGAAGCGTTCAGGGTCAAGGCGGGGAACATGGCCGACTTGGCCACGCCGATGCGCGCATTCGACGCTTCCATGGTGCGCTGCGCCGACGCGATGTCGGGACGGCGCTCCAGCAGCGACGACGGCATGCCGGCCGGGATCACGGGCAGGAAGCCGCTATCCTGCAGCGGGTTGACGGTCGCCGTGAAGCTGGCGGCCGGCTTGCCCAGCAACACAGCCAGCGCATGTTCGCTGGTGGCGCGCTGGCGCTGCAGGCCGATGGCTTCGGCGCGCACGGTCGACAGCTCCGTGCGGGCACGCGACAAATCGAATTCGCCGATGTCGCCCAGGTCGTAGCGGCGCTGGTTCACATGCACGCTTTCTTCGCGCAGGCGCACCGTCTGTTCCAGTGTCGCCAGCTCGGCGTCCGTGGCGCGCAGCTGGAAGTAGGTTTGCGCCACGTCGGCCTGCAAGGACAGCAGCACCGAGCGGTAAGTCGCTTCCACGGCCAGCGCATCGCTGCGCGAGGCACTGACATTCGATGCCACTCTGCCGAACAGGTCGACTTCGTAGCTGGCCGTCAGGTTGGCCTGGTAGACGTTGGCGGCCGCCACCGGCGCGCCGTTCGGCAAGCCGAGCGACACGGCCGAGGCGCGGTTGCGCTGGCCGCCCACGTTCACGCCCACTTGCGGGATGCGGTCCGCTTCGGCGATGCCGGCAATGGCCCTCGCCTGCTTGACGCGGGCGGCGGCCACGGCCAGGTTGGCATTCGCCTGCGTGGCTTCGTTGATCAGGCTTGTGAGGGCCGGATCATTGAAGGCCAGCCACCATTCGCCGCGCGCCTGGCGCTCGGCTGGCACGCCCTGCTTCCAGCGCGTGCCATCGGCCGCCGTCTGCACGGCGGGCAAGGTTTGCGCTTCCTTGAACGCGGCCGGCGTGTCGATCTGCGGCTGCTTGAACTCGGGCGCCGCGCAGGCGGCCAGCAGCACCGCGGCGGCCATGGCGGTCAAGGCCGTGCGCAGGACGGTTGCCCGTGTAGTTGCGTTGGTTTTCAATATATATCTCCTTCCAGGTCCAGCGCTGGCGCGGCGACAGGCTTGGCGGCAGCGGCGGCTGGTTTTTTCTCAAAACGCTGCGCCAGGGTGCGCAGCAGTACGTAGAACACGGGCGTCAGGAACAGGCCGAAGAAGGTCACGCCCAGCATGCCGGCGAAGACCGCCACGCCCATGGCATGGCGCATTTCCGAACCGGCGCCGTGCGAGAACACCAGGGGCACCACGCCCATGATGAAAGCGATCGACGTCATCAGGATCGGACGCAGACGCAGACGGCACGCTTCCAGCGCCGCTTGCACGACGGTGCGGCCATGCTCTTCCAGTTCGCGGGCGAATTCCACGATCAGGATGGCATTTTTTGATGCCAGCCCCACCAGCACGAACAGCGCGATCTGGGTGAACACGTTGTTGTCGCCACCGGTCAATTTGACGCCCAACAAGGCGCACAGGATCGACATCGGCACGATCAGGATCACGGCCAGCGGCAGGGTCCAGCTTTCGTACTGGGCAGCGAGCACCAGGAATACCAGCAGCACGCACAGCGGGAAGACATAGATCATCGTATTGCCGGACAAGATGTCCTGGTAGGTCAGCTCCGTCCATTCATACGAAATCCCCTGCGGCAGCACTTCCTTGGCGATGCGTTCCAGCGCAACTTGCGCCTGGCCGCTCGATACGCCAGGGGCTGCGCCGCCGTTGAAATCGGCTGCGGCGTAGGCGTTGTAGCGCTGCACGCGGTCAGGACCATAGCTGTCCTTGACGCGCATCAGCGACGACAGCGGGATCATTTCGCCCTTGTCATTGCGTACCTTCAGCTGCGCGATATCCTGCGCATGCGAACGAAATGCCGCATCGGCCTGCACGCGCACCTGGTAGGTGCGGCCAAACTGGTTGAAGTCATTCACGTACAGCGAACCGAGGTTGATCTGCAAGGTCTGGTAGATCGTTTGCAGCTGCACGCCCATCTGCTTGGCTTTCACGCGGTCGACGTCGGCAAACAGCTGCGGCACGTTGATCTGGTAGCCCGAAAACACGCCCGCCAGTTCCGGCGTCTGGTACGCTTTTGCGGCCAGTGCCTGGGTGGCGTTGTACAGCGCGTCGTAACCGAGATTGCCGCGGTCTTCGATCATCATCTTGAAGCCGCCGATGGTACCGAGGCCATTCACAGGCGGTGGCGGGAAGACCATGATGAAGGCGTCCTGGATGCCGCCCAGGCGCTTGTTGATCTCGGCCGCGATGGCGCCGCCAGACAGCTCCTTGGTAGTACGCTCATCGAACGGCTTCAGGGTGGCGAAGACGATGCCGGCGTTCGGCGCATTGGTGAAGTCGTTGATCGACAGGCCGGGGAAGGCGATAGTTGATTCGACGCCGGGCACCGACTTGATGACGTCGGACATGCGGCGCACGACATCTTCCGTGCGGTCCAGCGAAGCGGCGTCGGGCAATTGCGCAAAGCCCACCAGGTATTGCTTGTCCTGCGCCGGCACGAAGCCGGCCGGCACGGACTTGAAGGTGAAGATGGCGGCGACGACCAGCAGCGCATACACGCCCAGCGAGGCGCTCTTGCGGCCCAACACGCCCTTCACGCCCGCTTCGTAACGGTGCGAAGCGCGGCCGAAGAAGCGGTTGAACCAGGCGAAGAAGCGGCCGAAGACCATGTCCATGCCGCGCGTCAGCGCGTCTTTCGGCGCATCGTGCGGTTTCAGGAGCGCAGCCGACAGGGCTGGCGCCAGGGTCAGCGAGCTGAAAGCGGAAATCACGGTCGAAATGGCGATCGTCAGCGCGAACTGGCGGTAGAACTCGCCGGACAAACCTGGCACGAAGGCGATCGGTACGAACACGGCGCACAGCACCAGGGCGATGGCGACGATGGGACCGCTGACCTCTTTCATGGCCTGGATGGTGGCGTCGCGCGGCGAGAGGCCTTCCTCGATATTGCGCTCGACGTTTTCCACCACCACGATGGCGTCATCGACGACGATACCGATGGCCAGCACGAGGCCGAACAGCGACAGCGTATTGATCGAGAAGCCAAAGCCCAGCATCACGGCAAAGGTACCGACAATCGACACGGGAACGGCCAGCAGCGGAATGATCGATGCGCGCCAGGTTTGCAGGAAGATGATCACCACCAGCACCACCAGGGCGATCGCTTCGAGCAGGGTATGGATCACGGCTTCGATGGACGAGCGCACGAACTGCGTGGGGTCGTACTCGATGCGGTATTCCACGCCTTGCGGGAAGTCTTTTTTCAGTTCATCCATCTTGGCGCGCACGTCGGACGACAGTTGCAGCGCGTTGGCGTTCGGGGCTTCGAAAATACCCATGCCGACGGCAGGATTATTGTTCAGCAGCGAACGCAGCGAGTAGCTGTTGGCGCCCATTTCCACGCGCGCCACGTCCTTCAGGTGCGTGACGGCGCCGTCGGCGTTGGTACGCACGATGATGGCGCCGAATTCCTCGGGCGTCTGCAGACGGCCCTGGGTGTTGACGGTCAGCTGGAAGTCCGAGTTCTTCGCCGGCGAGGCGCCGATGACACCTGCAGCCACCTGCACGTTCTGCTCGCGGATGGCGTCGACGACGTCATTGGCCGTCATGCCGCGCGCCGCTACCTTTTGCGGGTCGAGCCAGATGCGCATCGCATAGTCGCCCGCGCCGAAGATCTGAATGTCGCCCATGCCGGGCAGGCGTGCCAACTGGTCCTTGACGTTCAGCACCGCGTAGTTACGCAGGTACATATCGTCATAGCGCTTGTTGGGCGAGACCAGGTGCACGACCATGGTCAGATTCGGCGAGGACTTCACGGTCGTCACGCCGATCTGGCGCACTTCCTCGGGCAGGCGCGGCAAGGCGCGCTGCACGCGGTTCTGCACCTGCGTCTCGGCCTGCTCGACGTTGGTGCCGATCTTGAAGGTCACGGTCAGCATCATCGCGCCATCGGACGTGTTTTGCGAGGACATGTAAAGCATGTTCTCGACGCCGTTGATCTGCTCTTCGAGCGGCGCGGCCACGGTTTCGGCGATCACTTTCGGGTTGGCGCCCGGGTATTGCGCGCGCACCACCACGGATGGCGGCACGACGTCGGGATATTCGGAGATGGGCAGGCCGAATATCGACAGCAGCCCGGCCACGAATATGACAATCGACAGCACCGCCGCGAAAATCGGCTTGTCGATGAAAAAGCGGGAAAAATTCATGTTTATTCCTTGGAAGTCGATGCTGCTTTCGCGGCGATCTTGGCGTCTTTTACTTCAGGTTTTGCGGGAGCGACGGGCGCGGTCGGGTCGAAATCCATCGCCACCATCTGCGGCGTCACGGGCGCGCCGGGGCGCACGCGCTGCAAGCCGTTGACGACGATTTTCTCGCCCGCTTTCAAGCCTTCGCGCACCACGCGCAAGCCGTCCGAGGTCGGGCCCAGCTTGACGGCACGGTATTCGGCCTTGTTGTCGGCGCCTACCACGTACACGTATTTGCGGCTTTGGTCCGTGCCGACGGCGCGGTCGGAGATCAACAGCGCCGTGCTTTGCGCGTGCGGACCGTTGCCGCCATCGAGCTGGATGCGCGCGAACAGGCCGGGTACCAGCTGGCGCTCGGCGTTGGCGAAGGTGGCGCGCATGCGCACGCTGCCCGTGGCCGGGTCGAGCTGGTTGTCGACGAATTCCAGCTTGCCTTCGTGCGGGAAGCCCGTTTCGTTGGCCAGGCCCACCTTGACGGTGACGGGCGTGCCCTTTTGCGCCGTGCCGGCCACGCGCAGATACGTATCTTCATCGCCGTCGAAGCTGGCGTAGATGCGGTCCGTCGATACCACCGAAGTGAGGATGGCGGACGCGTCGATCAGGTTGCCGACGGTGATTTCCGCCTTGCTGACGCGGCCGCTGATCGGCGCCTGCACCTGCGTGTACGACAGGTTCAGCCTGGCCGCTTCATACGCGGCTTGCGCTGAGCGGACGTTCGCGTCCAGCTCTTTCAGGCCCGACGCCTTTTCATCGAATTCGCGCTGGGCGATGGCTTTTTCGGCCAGCAGCTTTTCAGCGCGCGACAGTTCCAGCTTGGCCAGTTCCGCCTTGGCGCGGGCCGAGGCGGCCGTGCCTTCGGCGCGCGACACTTCGGCCTGGAATGGGCGCGGATCGATCACGAACAGCACGTCGCCTTTTTTGACTTCACTGCCCGGCTTGAAGTTGACGGCCGTGATAAAGCCGCCGACGCGGGAGCGGATTTCCACGCGCTCGATCGCTTCCAGGCGGCCCGAGAATTCCTGCGTTTCCGTGATCTGTTTTTCAACGACGGCGGCGGCCGAGATGGGCGGGCCGCCGGCCGCTGGCGCGTCGGGTACCTTGCTGTTGGCCGAATCGCAGCCGGCCAGGCTCACCGCCACCAGTCCCGCCAGCGCGAGCGAGGCCGCCAGGGGCTTGAGCAGAGTGGAAAATTGTTGAACGTTTTTCATTTTATTTCCCTGTTTTATGAAAATTTCTAATGGTATGGGCGGCAGGAAGCAACCCAGCTGAAAAAGTGAATGGTGGTGCCATGGCGCCCGACGGCGCTCGATCAAAGGTAAACAGGCCGCCAGCTGCTTGAAAGCGGACGGGGACGACGAAGCTGGCTGTGCGAACGCACAACGCAGACAGGAAGGGAACTACACTGCGTAGTGTAGCAACCGAAATTCAAAAAGTAAACTGATTAGTGTAATTTTTTTGCAGTGCCGCAGATGGCGGCTTTATGACTCGGGCTCCTGCCCCAGTCCGGCGACGAAACTGCTAATTTCGCTCAATACCTGCACCTTGCAGGCGCATTCATTACGGGCGGTAGCGTCTTGCAGCGGCGCGGCGGCCATGCGCCGCACGGTGGTCTTGATGCCGCAGGCAATCAATTTGCTGCCGTATTGTTCAGCCTCGTCGCGCAATGGGTCGTCTTCGCTGGACAATATCAAGGCTGGCGGCAGGTTCTTCAGGCGGCTCGACTGCAATGGCGACGCGTACGGATGGGTACGGTCAGCGGCATTCGGCAGGTAGCCGCGGTAGGCGGCGGCGCACTGGTCCGCCACTTCGGCCAGGTCCGGACAGGTCGGCAAGGAGCGCATCGAGCAGGTCGACAGGCCGGGGTCGAGCATGGGCATGATCAGCACCTGGCCCGCGAGGGGCGGTCCGCCCCGGTCGCGTGACATCATGGCGCACACGGCGGCCAAATTGGCGCCCGCTTCGATGCCCGACACCACCATCTGCTTGCCCGTCCAGCCCAGCTTGGACTTGTTCTTTTTCGCCCACAGCAGCACGGCATGCGCGTCTTCCACGGCGGCGGGAAAGGGCCGCACCTTCGCCAAAGTGTAGTTCGCGGCCAGCACCACGTGGTCGGGGTTGCTCAGCACGAGGCAGCGCAGGAAGTCGTCCGCGTCGTCGAGGTCGCCGCCGACAAAGCCGCCGCCATGGAAGAAGACGATCAGGCTGGGCTGTTTTGCGCCCGGCACGCCGGCCGTGTAGACGCGCGCGGCCAGCGCATCCTGCGCGCCCTGCACTTCAATGTCGCGTATCTTCAGCGCCTGGCCAGGCGCCAGTTCGACGGCGGTGTCGGCAACGCTCATTGCGCCACCACCGGCTGCACCGCGACATCGAGCACCGTGTCGTTCAGGCACAACAGGACGCCGCCGCCAACTTCATGGGTCAGGGCGCTATACCCGCTCGCTTCGCTTTGCGCCGCCATCGAGTATGCATCCGTCGATACCATCGCGGCCAGAGCGAGCGAGCTCATAGCGAGAGCAAGCACTGCAAAGATTCCATTCCGATGACCCATGATTTTTCTCCTGTTGTACTTCCTGCGGCATCACATTTATGCTGCAGTACAACAACTATAGACTTGATCTACAATCTGATAAAGAGTGCAATGACGAATTGATTGTTCAGAATTCTGAATAATCGCGCTGAACATGATAAGGAGTCAAGTGAACAAGCTGCAAGCCATGGAAGTTTTCATTCAAGTCGTCGATGCGGGCGGCTTTACGCGCGCGGCGGAAAACATGCAGCTGCCGAAAGCCACCGTGTCGACCCTGATCCAGTCGCTGGAAGCGAGCCTGTCGGTCAAGTTGCTCAACCGCACCACGCGCCACGTCAGCATCACCGCCGACGGCGCCGCGTATTACGAGCGCTGCGTGCGCATCCTGTCCGATGTGCGCGAGGCCGAGGAATCGCTGTCGCGCACGCGCTTGAGCCCCAGCGGACGGTTGCGCGTGGATGCGCCCACGGCGCTGGCCAGCGAATTGCTCATCCCCGCCCTGCCCGATTTTTTTGCCCGCTATCCGGACATCTCGCTGGAACTCGGTTGCAGCGACCGCCCCGTCGACCTGATCGAGGAAGGCGTCGATTGCGCCGTGCGCGGCGGAGAATTGGGCGACCTGAACCTGATCGCGCGCCGGGTCGGCGTATTGCATTTCATCACCTGCGCCTCGCCCGGCTACCTGGCCCGGTACGGCACGCCGCTGCACCCGAGCGACCTGGCGCAGCACCGCGGCGTGAATTTTTTCTCCGCCAAGACTGGTAAAACGTTTGAGTGGGATTTCACGCGCGCTGGCGAACGCATCCAGATGTCCATGCCCAGCCATATCGCCCTGAACGACTCGAACGCCTACGCGGCGGCCGGCCTGGCGGGCCTGGGCATCGTGCAAATGACGCACTTCATGCTTGCGCCCCTGATAGAACAGGGCAAAATGGTGGAATTGCTGGGCGATTGGGAATGCGACCCGCTGCCCATCCACGTGATCTATCCGCCCAACCGCCACCTGTCCGCCAAGGTGCGCGTGTTTGTCGAATGGGTCGCCGACATGTTTACCAACCACCCGGCCACGCAGCTGAAGGGCAAGAGCAGCCTTCCCGCGCGTGCCGCCCAGACCGAGGCCCAGCCATGACCGCAGCAAGCACATCGCCGCAACCGCACCGCATCGTCTTTCTCGACCGCGACAGCCTGATCGCCAGCGTGCGCCCGCCCGCCTTCGCCCACAGCTGGGAAGAACATGCGCACACCAGGGGCAGCGAACAGACGGTAGCCCGCCTGCAGGGCGCCACGATCGCCATCACGAACAAGGTGCCGCTGCGCGCGGCCGAGCTGGCGCAGCTGCCGGACCTGAAAATGATCGCCGTGGCCGCCACCGGCACGGATATCCTCGACCTGGCCGCCTGCCGCGAGCGGGGCATCGTCGTGGCGAACATCCGCGACTATGCGCGCGCCACCGTCCCAGAGCATACGCTGGCGCTGATGCTGGCCCTGCGCCGCCAGCTCATCGCCTACCGCGAGGACGTGGAAGCGGGCCTGTGGCAGGCGTCCGACCGCTTCTGCCTGTTTGGCCACCCGATCCGCGACCTGGCGGGCAGCCGCCTGGGCCTGCTCGGTTACGGCGCGCTGGGCAAGTCCGTGGCGCAGCTGGGGTGCGCCTTCGGCATGCAGGTGCTCGTCCACAACCGTTCCCCGGTCCAGGAAGATGGCGTGCAGGAAGTGAGTTTTGATGAGCTGCTGGCCACCTCCGACGTGCTGAGCCTGCACCTGCCCCTGACGGAGAAGACGCGCAACATCATCGGAGCAAAGGAATTGGCACGCATGCAGCCGACATCGCTATTGATCAACACGGCGCGGGGCGGCCTCGTTGACGAGGCGGCGCTGGCCGACGCCTTGACCCGTGGCGTGATCGCCGGCGCCGGCTTCGATGTGCTTTCCAAGGAACCGCCCCCGCCCGACAACCCGCTGTTGAACTTGCGCCTGCCCAACTTCATCCTCACGCCGCACACGGCCTGGGCCAGCGGCGAGGCCATGCAAAAGCTGGCCGACATCCTGATCGGCAATATCGAAGCGTTCGAGCGGGGCGCCCCCAGGAACGTGGTGGCATGAACGTCGTGCACGCACTCGATGCACTGCTGCGCAGCGACGACGAGGAATACGACCGCCTCGACCTGTTTCTCGAGGCGGACGAGCTGATCGGGCAACTGCAGCTCGCCGACGTGCCGGCGCTGCTGGCGCTGTGGCGAGTTCGCAAGCTATCCTGGCAGCAGCGTTTCACGCAAGCGGGCAGCAACATCGACGGCGCCGTGCTGCGCGCCCTGCTGGCCGGTTTGCTGCAGGTCAAGGAGACGCCGCACGGCGTGTTGGAACTGATGAGCCGCCTGCCGCCCGTGGCCGACGCCTCCCCGCTCAGCGACGCGCTGCTCGCTTACGCCGAGCAAGCCTGGCACGCGGACCCGGCACGACACCGGCAAATCCAGATCAGCTGCTGGAGCTGCGGGCTGTCGGGCCGGCTGTTGAAACGGCTCGGTTTGTCCTCATGGAAAGAAGCGGGCTTGTAGGAACTATGGCGCGGCGGGCCGCTCAAAGGAAAAGCCAGGCGCATACGCGTGATAACCATCGAAATCGCCCTTGCCGATGGCCGCGCCGGCGCTGCGGGCGATCGCATACGCCATGCTGAAGTGAAAGTAGAAATTCGGCAGGATGTACAGATTCAAG
Organism: Janthinobacterium glycogeni; assembly: GCF_051380725.1. Taxonomy (NCBI): domain Bacteria; kingdom Pseudomonadati; phylum Pseudomonadota; class Betaproteobacteria; order Burkholderiales; family Oxalobacteraceae; genus Janthinobacterium; species Janthinobacterium glycogeni. The sequence continues at coordinate 139,754 of NZ_JBNYXP010000001.1, forward strand.
TACTCATCGGCCGGCAGCGCGATGTCGGCAAAGCCGGCGCGGTCGCGGCAGATGCGCTCAGGCGGCCCGTCGAAGCGCTCGGGGGGGATGGCCTGGAGGTAGTGCATGGTCTGCGCGATCTGTTGCTGCAGGCTGGCGGCGGCGCTGAAATCGGCCACCTCCAGCCCCGCCAGCGGGCAGCAGCCGCGCAGGGAAAAACTCACGGCCGCGCGCACCTGCTGGGCGAAGGGCAGCATGTTCGGGTGCAGCCGCGCCGCCAGAAGCTGCGGCGCGGTGCCGGTCTTGTCCAGCATGGACGACAGCTGCGCCAGCGAGCGGCAAAAGATGGCGGCGGGGTGAATCGGCATCGCGTCCGTCATGACAAGCCCTCCTGTGCGGCGACCTGCTTCAGCACGCGGATCAGCCGGCGTTCATGGCGGCCCACGGCGGCCCAGTCCCAGGCGTCGGTCGGGCCGAACGCCGGGTAATGGCGCTGCCATTTTTCCGCGCGCTTCTGCGAATTGGCGCCCACATGCGACGCCAGGCCCTTGCCGCTGGACAAACGCAGGTAGACGCGGATGACGCCCCAGCCTTCGCACACATAACGGTAGGTGAGGCCGCCGCACTGGGCCGGATCGAGCGCGATACGGTGCGAGGCAAAGTGTCCGCCCATGTCCGGGTAATGGACGGCCAGGAGCACCTCGCTGGCGCCTTCGGCCTCCAGCCTGGCGGCATACGCGCACAGCTCGGCAGGCGAGTGGAAATGCAGCGTTTCCCGTTCCGCCTCCGAATACGCCTGCGCCACGGCCGCGCCGGGCCTGGCAAAGATCGCCTCGGCCATGGCCGCGATACCTGCTGTTGATAATCCCACTGTGCCTGCCTTTCCTGTTGCCTGATGGTTACGCCATGCGCCGCCATCCTAGCATGGCGTCAACGCCGATGGCGGCTGAAAAATTCCCATATCACCTCATTCGCATCGATGGCGCGCGTGGTCTTGCCGATCGGCAGGCCAACATTAAAAGCGTCGGCGCCGGGCCACGTGTGGCCGCCGTCCTTGACGGTGACCAAGGCCACGCTGGCGCCGCCGGCACCACTCTCCTGCTCCAGCCAGTTCACTTGCGTGGCGTCGCCGGCAGGCCCGGGAATCAGGCGCGGCTGCGGCGCGGCGCCGTCGATGCCGTTGTGCCTGCGCCAGTAGGCAAACGTGTCGTCGGCCGACAGGTAGCTGGCCGCCTTGCCCTCAAACAGCACGACCTTGTCAGCCGTGCCCTGCATCAGCAGCATGCCCACCTTCTCCGTCTGCTTGTGGTGCTGCAGCACCGGTTCCGGCATGGGCGCCCCCACCGAGGCGACGGCGGCGAACTGTTGCGGCAACTCGGCTGCCAGGCGCAGGGCAAAGAAACCGCCGCGCGACAGACCCGTCGCATACACGCGCTTGTCATCGATGCGGTAATCCTGCTTGAGTTTGCTCAATATCGCCTGCGTAAAACCGACGTCATCGGTGCCCGCCAGGTAATCCATGCCGAAGCCCACGTTCCAGTCGTGCTTGATGCCTTGCGGATACACAACGATGAACCGGTGCCGCTCGGCAGTCTTGTTCATCTGCGTGTACAGCATCTGTTCCGCCATGCTCATGCCGCCGCCATGGAAATTGAAGACGACGGGAAACGCTTGCTGCGGCGCCTGGTTGTAGGCGGCGGGCGTATAGACGATGTAGCGGCGCTTTTCCTCCTTGTGGACGAGGCTGCTCACTTGCGCCAGCGCGGGGATGCTGGTGCACGCCAGCACCAGCAGGCTGATAAGAAATTTCATGCGGTTTTCTCCCTTAATCAAGAGCCTGCAGCTTATGCAAGCGCCGGTGAAATCGCGGTGAAATCTCCCTGCTTTTTATCGCCTCAGGAGCGGAAGAATGTCGACGCGGTAGTAATCCTCGCCCGCATGGAAACGGATATCCCAGCGCATGGCCTGCGTCACGCGCCCCAGCAAACTTTGTCCATGCGCAAATCCCTGGATGCGCCGTGGCTGCCCCGCCTGCACGGTATTGCTGATGCTCAGGCAACCTTGCGCATACGCGATGCGGATGCGGCAAGCGGGACCGCCATGGAACAGGGCATTCGCCAGGCAGTTATTGAGAAGCAACATCGTCAGTTGCGGATTGCCGACGACATCTAAGCGCTCGGGCAAGTCCAGCGCCAGCAGGCTGGCGTCCCAGCGGTATTCGTCGAGCAGGCGCAGCAGGCATTGCTCGATACAGCCGCGCAACTCCACCACGTCACCCGGCAACTGCTCGGCCCGCGCCAGCGCGAACAGCACCTCGATGGTGGCGCGCATCTCGTCGACACCCTGGCGCAGCTGCGCCTGCCCGTCTGCCGCCAGGGGCTGCGCGCCGGCCAGCGCCAGGCTGTTGTGCATCAAGGTCAGCGGCGTGCGCAGTTCATGGCTGACGTCGCGGGCGAACGCCTGTTCTCGCCGCAACACCGCTTGCAGTTCGGTAAACGTGGTTTCCAGGCGGCGCGCCAGGAAACCGATCTCGTCGGGGCGATCGCGCTCGCTGAAATGGACGGCGCCGCCCGGCGCCAGCTGGCGCGCTTCCCGGGCCAAACGCTGCAGGGGCAGCACGAGGCGCCGCGCCAGCCAGTACGCCAGCAACAAGGCCAGGGAGATCAGCGCCAGCGCCACGCCAGCGACGACACCGCCCACCTCCCGCACCAGGCGCTGCACCACCAGCAAGGGCGCCACGTCGGCCAGCAGATACGCGCGCCGCGGCTGGCCGGCGGCAACGAGGTCCAGCGCCAGCACGTGATAATGCTGGCCCGCCGTCGTAAACACTTCCCCGCGCGGGGCAGACGGCGACACTTGCGCGCGGACGGCTTGAGGCAAGTCAAGGTAGCGGCCATAAACCGTGATGAGGTCGCTGCCAGACGGCGTAAGCTCACCGTACTGGCGCAAACGCTGGCTGACCACCGCCGCTTCGCGCTCGAGCAGGCGCTGCACCAGCATGTCTTCCGTCACATAGGCGATCACGAGCGCCAGGCCCGTGTAGCACAGGCACAGCAGGACGGTGAAGCCGGCCAGGGCCGCAAACAGCCGGTGTCGGATCGACTTAGCCATCGCCGGCCGCCGCATCGAAGGCCAGGCGGTAGCCCAATTGCGGTATGGTCACGAGCACGCCCGCCGCACCGGCCCCGCCAACCAGTTCCAGCTGCTTGCGCAGCGCGTAGATGTGCGATTTGAGCGCGTCGCTGTCGGGCGGCTGGCTGCCCCACAGGGCTTGCAGCAAGGCCGAGCGCGACACGGCGTGCGGATGTTCGCGGCACAGCAATAGCAGTATCTTGAAACCCGTCTGCGTCAATGGCAGCGGTACGTCGCCGACCAGGGCGCGCCCTGCGCGCGTCTGCAAGGTGAACGGCCCCACGCGCATTTCCTGGTGCACGTGCAACTGCTGCCGGCGCGCCAGCGCTTCGCAGCGCAAGGCCACCTCGCGCAAGTCGAAGGGCTTGGTCAGATAGTCGTCGGCGCCGTCGCGAAAGCCGCGTGCCTTGTCTTCATAAGCGTCGCGCGCCGTCAGCATCAGAATCGGCACATTGCTGGGCGCGCCCGCCTTGATGGCGCGGCACACCTGCAAGCCATCGATGTCGGGCAGGTTCAGGTCCAGCAGCACCACGTCATAAGCGTTGCGCGTGGCCAGCGCGACACCAAGCGCGCCCGTGCCCGCATGGTCGGTCTGCCAGCCCAGGCCGTCGAGGAAGTCGAGCACCTGGCGCGCGATGGCCAGGTGGTCTTCCACCAGCAGGATGCTCAAGGGAGCTTTGCTCATGGAATACCGGCGATACGTGCATACAGCCAGAAGTTGCCCGATCTTCCACGGATTTGCCGATAGCTGCGCAAATAGCCTTCTCGCTCGAAAGCGCAGCGTTCGAGCACGCGCAGTGAACGTGCATTGCTCTCCAACACAGTCGCCTGGATGCGCAGCAAGCCCAGGCGCTGGAAACCCCAGTCCACGACAGCATTTACGAGGGACGTGGCCACGCCCCGCCCCCACACGCCAGGAGAAAGATCGTAGGCGATTTCGGCCGTACGGTGCTGCGGGGAAATCGCATTGAAGCCGATGGTACCTACCAGCTGGCCGCCTTCGCGCAGCACCACGGCCAGCCGAAGGGATGACGCCGGCTGAGCCGATGCATAATCATCGAAATTGGCCTGCAGATCGTCGATGCTGCGCAAGTCCCAGCTCGTGTGTTCGACGACGGCAGGGTCGGCCAGGTAGGCATACCAGGCGGACGCGTCGCTGCGTTCCAGCGGGCGCAAGGCCACCAACGGATGGGCAACAGCAGGTAAATCAACAGCGTGCATTGCTTTGCATCCTCCTCAGGCTAGCGGGCAATCGGCGGCCAGCCAGGCGGCGAAATCATCGGCGGCCCACTCGAAATCGTCGCGCTGCATCGAGCCATGGCCCACCAGGTACACGGCGCGGTCGCTCCCGTCGAGGGCCAGCATGACGGCGCGCCCGCCGCTGTCGTCGCCGATAGTGAGGTAGCCGGGGCAGGACTGCTGCGTGTCATATGTTTCGTTGCGTTCCATCAAACTCTCTGCCCCGTACAGCAATACCTGCTCGCCGCGCATGCCTTCCTGCCCATCCTGCAGAAAACGCAGGTAATGCGCCGGCAAGGGGGCGCCCAGCCAGCGTTCAAGCGCGTCGATCGCTTGCCCGTTCACGCTACGCCCTTGCGCCGCGCTTCCCACTCGCGCCGCAGCAAGCCGTACAGTGCCGAGTCGCTGACGTGGCCGCCCACGATCCAGCGTTCAGGCAAAAAGCCTTCCCTGTTAAAACCCTGACGCTCGAGGGCGCTGGCCGAGCCGGCGTTGAGCGGGTCGATATCGGCTTCCAGGCGGTTCAGGTCGCGCTCGACGAAGGCGTATTCGATCAGCGCCGACAGCGCTTCATGCATATAGCCACGGCCCCAGTGCGGACGCGCCAGCGCATAGCCGATCTCGGCACGGCGGTTCTGGCGGTGCACGGAAAACAGCGTGCAGCTGCCCAGATATTCGCCCGTCTGCCGCAGTTCGATGGCGAAGCGGAAGAACTCTTCATTCTCAAAGGCGGCGCTGTCCTCGGCGATCTGGCGCGCCGCGCGGCCGGCATCGTCCCAGGGCGGTTCGCTGAAATAGCGCATCACTTCGGGATCGGCATGCATGGCAAACAGGGCCGCCTCATCGGATGGCTGCGGCTTGCGCAGGATCAGGCGTTCGGTGGCGATGGTCTTGCTGTAGGTCATGGCGCTCCAGTCTGGCGGCAAACGGACGAATGCTTATTATTCCATGCAACTATAACGAAGTGGCAATTTTGTGACGGTGCTTTTAATGTAATATGGCAATATTTTCGACCATATCATTGATGCAACTTCATGATCTGCTCATGCACGTAGTAAAACACGCAGCCAACCCCGAAGCCGACCATGTCCATCCCTAAAATCCACCTCACCATGCCGCTTGCCCTCGGCGCACTGGCCGTCTGGCTGGCCTTGAGCATGGGCGGCCGCTGGCTGGAATCCGCCGGCTACGCCTTGCCGGGCGCAGCCGTCACCGGCCGTATCGGCCTGGCATGGGCACTGGCAGCCCTGTTCGCGCTGGCGTTGCTGCTGGCATCCAGCGAGCGCCGCGAAGCGGGCCTGTGCGCGCCGCAGCCATGGAAAAGCACGTGGCTGGTCTGTCCGCCCCTGCTGTATGCGCTGCTGATGCTGGTGCTGGCCTGGGCCGGCGGCTGGCCGCAACCGCGCGTGCTGCTGATCGTCGCGTGCAATGCGGCGCTGGTGGCCATCTCGGAGGAATTGATGTTCCGCGCCATCTTGCTGCAGGGTATGCTGGACCGCTACGCCGTCTGGCCCGCCGTCCTGATGTCCTCTGCACTGTTCGGCCTGGCCCATACGGCCAACGGCCTGGGCACTGGCGACGTCAGCGGCGCCCTGTGGCAAGCCGTGGCCGCCACCCTGCAAGGCGTCGGCTACGCCGCCATCCGCCTGCGCACCCGCTCCATCTGGCCCATGGTGCTCGTGCATGGACTGTGGGACTACGCGCTGGTGACGGCCACCTTGCCGAACCCGGCCGAGGACGGCGCGTCGATCCTGCCGTACATCGCCCTGCTGGCCGTGCTGCCCTTGTGCCTGTACGGCGTCTACCTGTTGCGCCCCAGCCAGCGGGCGGCCATATCTCAACTGCAACGATAGGAACAGACATGGCGTTTTTTTCACGCGAGTACGAAGTATTCCTGCTGCTGGCCGCGCCCGATGCGCCGCCGCTGTGGGAAGCGGCGCAATGGACGCCGTTTGCCGCCAGCCTCGACGGCCTGATGGCGCAAGCGCGGGGCAAGGCCGGCGTGCGCAGCCATCAATACAATCCCAAGGGCAAGCCGATTGCCTTTGGCCGCCTGGGCTGGGATGCCAAATCGCACGCGAAGTGGACGCACACGCCGGCCACGACGCAAGCGCGCTTCATGAGCCTGGAAGCATGGGCGCCCACCTGGACCAGCTGCGAAAAGGACGACCAGGCGCCCGACGTGTTCCTGGCCCTGGCCAATGAATCGCTGCTGGGACTGGCCGGCAAATCCCTGCAATTCGGCCAGCGCCTGGTGTGCGCCATCGCCACGGACATGGGAGCGGACGCCGCTGCCACCTTGCAGGCAGCGCTGGCGCAACTGGCCGCGCAGCAAGACGCCGTCGTCTTCGCCCGCAGGCAACGCCAGTGGGGCAGCGCCTCTCCCTACGGCGGTTTCACGGATGCCATCCAGGATATGCTGATCGGCGGCCTGTTCCGGCAAGACGACCCGCATGCGCACCCGCTCGATGACGCCACGTTCCGCGAAAAGTGGACCTTGCTCGACCTCCCCCATGCATGAACGGACTCCCATGCCACGCCTGACCTTCGCCATCCTGCTGTGCTGCAGCGTCCATGCGGGCGCCTTCGAACTGAGCGGCACCATCCGCAGCAACGGCCCGCCGCTGCCGCAAGCCATCAGCATCGTTGCCGAGCGCATGCACGGCGAGCAGCAGATACATGGCACGGTCGAAAATGGCCGCTACCGCATTGATGTGCCGGAAGGCAGCACACTGGCACTGCTCCTGCAATCGCCGGGCTGGGAAGCGGAACCCAAGCTCATCTTCAGCGCGGCCACGGCGGGCGCGCTGGACTTCCTGCTGTATCCGGCCGCGCTGCCCGAAGCGGCGCTGGCGCAGGAATTGCGGACCATGGAACAGGAAGACCAGGCCGCGCGCACGGCGTGGCCGGCAACGGGATCCGATGCGCAGGCACGCCGGCGCATGCGCGAGACGGACGACAAAAACGAAGCGCGGCTGCGGCAAATCATCGCCAGCAAAGGCTGGCCCACGCAAACGATGGTCGGCTACAAGGCGGCGGGCAGCGCCTGGCTGATCGCCCAGCATGGATCAAGTGCCTTCCTCAAAAGCAGCCTGGTCCTGATGCGCGCAGCAGCGGCACGGGGAGAGATCACGCCTTCGAAGCTGGCACTGGCGATCGACCGCGACTTGTGCAGCGACAATCAGCCGCAGCTGTACGGCAGCCAGTTCCAGACTGGCAGCGACGGCAAGACGGCCCCCTGCCCCATCGATGATCCGCAGCGCCTGGAGCAGCGCCGCGCCAGCATGGGCATGGAACCCTATGCGCAATACCGGCAGTTATTCGAACAGGACAATTGACAACGCCATCGACCGCATGGCATTGTTGCTCCATGCAATCGATACACCGCCCCCTGCCCTCCATTATTGCCGCCATTCCAACGAGGGTGGCTGGGCAGGAATGAGATTGCCAAAGCCGCCTGCAAGGCGGCTTTGATCTGCAACAAACAATCAAGACGTCTCGCAGGTTTTAGTTTTCACTTTCAGCGAGCGACCATGCACACCACTTCCGGTACCACCGTTCCCACCACGCCCACCCTGCACCTCGTGTGCGGCAAGATTGCCTCGGGCAAATCCACCCTGACCGCCCGGTTGGCCAGCGCGCCGCATACCGTGCGCATCAGCGAAGACAGCTTGCTGGCGCAGCTGTATCCGGGCCAGATCGCCAGCCTGGCCGACTATGTGGCGTGCGCGGCGCGGCTGCGCGCGGCCATCGCCCCTCTGGCCCTGCAGATGCTGCGGGCGGGCGTGTCCGTCGTGCTCGATTTCCCCGCGAATACGCCGGCCAGCCGCGCCTGGATGCGCGAACTGTTCCAGCAGGCGGGTACGCCGCACGTGCTGCATTACCTCGACGTGCCGGACGAAGAATGCAAGGCGCGCTTGCGCCGGCGCAATGCCAGCGGGCTGCACCCGTTCTCCACCAGCGACGCGCAATTTGATGACATCACGCGCCACTTCGTGCCTCCGTCAGCAGAGGAAGGCTTTGATATCGTGCGGATTGCCGCTTAAAACGTCCCCGGCAGCAGGATCTTCTTGTCCACCTGCTGCAGGTCGCGCAAGCCGCAGAAGGCCATCGTCAAATCGAGTTCATTGCGGATGATGTCCAGGCACTTGGTCACGCCCGGCCCGCCCATGGCGCCCAGGCCATACAGGAACGGGCGGCCGATGTAGACGCCCTTCGCACCCAGCGCCACGGCCTTGATCACATCCTGGCCCGAGCGGATGCCGCCGTCCATATGCACTTCGATCTGGCTGCCGACGGCGTCGACGATGGCGGGCAAGGCTTCGATCGACGATTGCGCGCCATCGAGCTGGCGCCCGCCATGGTTCGAGACGATCAGCGCGTCGGCGCCGCTTTCCACTGCCAGGCGCGCGTCTTCGGGGTCCATGATGCCCTTGATGATCAGTTTGCCGCCCCAGCGTTGCTTGATCCATTCCACGTCCGCCCATGACAGGCTCAGGTCGAACTGCTGCTGCGTCCAGGCCGACAGCGACGACATGTCGGAGACGGACGTGGCGTGGCCGACAATGTTGCCGAAACCGCGGCGTTTCGTGCCCAGCATGCCGGCCACCCAGCGCGGCTTGGTGGCCATGTTGAGGATGTTGGGGAGCGTGAGTTTCGGCGGCGCCGACAGGCCGTTGCGCAAATCCTTGTGGCGCTGGCCCAGCACCTGCAAGTCGAGGGTCAGCACGAGCGCGCCGCATTTCGCCGCCTTGGCGCGGTCGATCAGGCGGTTGATGAATTCGCGGTCCTTCATCACGTACAGCTGGAACCAGAACGGTTTCGTCGTGTTCGCCGCCACGTCCTCGATCGAGCAGATGCTCATGGTCGACAGGGTGAACGGCACGCCGAAGCGCTCGGCCGCCTGGGCCGCGAGGATTTCGCCATCCGCATGCTGCATGCCCGTCAAGCCCGTGGGCGACAGGGCCACCGGCATGGAGACGGCCTGCCCCACCATGGTCGAGGCCAGGCTGCGGTTTTCCAGGTTGACGGCCACGCGCTGGCGGAATTTGATCCTGGCGAAATCGCTGTTGTTGGCGCGGTACGTCGATTCCGTCCAGGAGCCGGAATCGGCGTAGTCGTAAAACATGCGCGGCACCCGTTTCTGGGCCAGCACGCGCAAGTCTTCGATGCAGGTGATGATACTCATGCGTTTCCTCGGTCGATGGCTAGTCGGACCATGATCGTGCATTTGCCGGCAATTGTCTATCCGGCAGGCAATGCCGCCGGCGCCGACGCCACGCTTACCAGTCGCGCGCGCCGAGGATCTTCTCGCCCAGTTCGCTCAAGCGCGCCTGCGGGTAGCGCAGCTGTTCCTTTTGCTCGGGGTCGCCGGGAAACGCATACCCCTGTGGCGCGCTGCGCTCGCGCCAGCTTTGCACGCGCCAGTCGCGCAAGGCTTGATTGTCTTCCTGGGCGGGCGTAAAGGAAATGTATTGCGCCAGGCGCACCTGGTCCGTCGACGTGTTCGGGCGGATGCCGTGCGCCAGCAGGCTGTTGAAGATCAACAGCTCGCCCTTTTTCATGGCGATGAATTCCATCGGGTACGGCACCGTCGCCAGGTCCGGCTGCCACGGGTTGCGGTCCAGCGGCACGGTCTTGCGCCACGCCAGCAAGTTGTTGAACAGTTCCGGATAGCACTGGAAACCGCCGCTCTCGGGCGAGGTGTCGGACAGGGCCAGCACGCCCTGCACGTTGACGGGCAGCGGGTCGAGCGTGGTGTCCGCGTCCCAGTGGATGAAGCCGCCAAACTTGCGCTTGCCGTTGTTCGGCGTGTTCAGGTTGGCGCGGTCGATCGTCACCCACAAATCCTGACGGTCCCAGATGTCGACGAAGGCGTCGTAGACACGCTGGGTCTGGCGGTTATCCCACAGCGTCTGGTTGTGATAGGCCTCGACCATGCCGGAACCGTTGAGCTCTTTCATCGCGTGGTCGCGCAATTGCTCCCGGTTCCAGGTGGCGGGATCATGCTGGTCGAGTCCCTGGAATTCCCACAGGAAATCTGTCGTGCGCCGCACCTGTTCCGGCGTCACCGCGTCCTTGACGATGACGTAGCCATAGGTTTGCCAGTGCAGGAAATCGCTGGCGGACAGCACGCGCAGGGGCAGCTGCTTGCGGATGTCGCGCAACTGGGTCTGTTCCGTGTAGGCCACGGACGGATTGCCGGGACGGTCTTCGCCGTATTGATATCGATCTTCTTGCATCGCTGTCTCCTGTGTTGGTGTGAGACAGATTGTGCGATGCCTGCGTCCGCTGAAATGCGCGCTGAGCGGCCAATACTGATACTATCCTGACTATTCATACGCTGCAAACGTCACAATGACGCCTTTATTTGAACAAGTCACGATCCCGACGGGCCACTCCTGGGGCTTGCTGTGGCGCGAACTCGATGCCATTCCCTTCATCTGGCACTACCACCCGCAATTCGAGCTGACCCTGACGGTGAATGCGCGGGGGCAGCGCTACATCGGCGACCACCTGGGCGACTTCGAACCGGGCGACCTGGTGCTGCTTGGGCCGAACCTGCCGCACACGTGGTCGGCCAGCGAGCGCATCGACAGCCGCCAGCCGATGCTGGCCGTCGTCGTCTGGTTTTCATTGGAGTGGCTGGAGCGGCTGGCGGCCTGCTTTCCGGAGTTGCACAGCTTGCGGCAACTGGCGGCCCGCGCCGGCCCGGCCCTGCATTTTTCAGCGGACACAAGCGCGCGCTGCGCGGCCAGGCTGCTGCAACTGAATGCCCTGCCCGTGCCGCAGCGCCTGCCGCTGCTGCTCGACGTGCTGCTGGACCTGGCGGGCGATACGGGCGCGCGGCCGCTGGCCTCGACGGCGCAGGCGCCGCTGCCCGATGGGCAGCAAAAACGCATGGCCGGCGTGTTCGATTTCATGCACGCGCATTTCCGGGAAGAGATCGCACTGGAGAGCCTGGCGCAGCGGGCGGCCCTGTCGCTGGGCGCGTTTCACCGCTGTTTCAAGCGCCACGCGCATTGCACGCCGGGCGAGTATCTGGCGCGGCTGCGCATCGGCCGCGCCTGCCAACAGCTGATCGAGAGCAATCTCGCCATCGCCGTCATCGCGCAAGAGGCGGGCTACCGCAACCTCGCGCATTTCAACCGCCAGTTCCGCGCCGCCAAGCACGTCACGCCGCGCGCGTTTCGCCTGCAATACCGGCGCGGCGCCAACGACCCATCCTAAATCCGTTCGGAAACGAAAAAGGGGGTCAGATTTTACAATCTGACCCCCGATATTCTGGTGCGGCTGGCAGGAATTGAACCCACGACCCCTTGGTTCGTAGCCAAGTACTCTATCCAGCTGAGCTACAGCCGCCTAAGACAAGATTATAGCAGGGCTTTGCAGAATGGCAAAGGGCGTGGCGGCGATATTTCACAATTGACGCCCTCCCCCGGTTTGTCAGCAGTCGCCCCGCTCACTTGCATTCTTGATCACATTGATTTTCTGATTGCGGCGCAAAACCGACACGCTGATGACTGATTGGCCATTATTAATGCATCCAAGAAAAATAAATTGCAATTCATGGAAAACTTTGAGAATGTTTACTGGCAGTAATTCCAAAAAAATACCAAGGGGATGTCATGAAAATAAACTTGCATAAATTGCCTCTGGCCGCCGCCTGCGCGGCCGCCCTCCTTCTTGCCGCCTGTGGCGGCGGCAGTAGCAGCAGTCCCGCCGACCCGGTTCCGCCCGTCGCGCCGCCGCCGGAAACGACGCTCAGCGGCACTGCCGCCGTCGGCGCGCCCATCTCGGGCAGCGTGGTGGCCATCGACAGCAAGGGCAAAGTCTCCACGGCGGTCAGTACCGGCGCCGGTGGGGCATTTACGGTCGACGTGGCCGGCATGACGGCGCCGTTTTTCCTCAGCATCACCGGCTCGTCCGGCGGCAGGCAGGTGACGCTCAATTCCATCGCCACCGCGGCGGGGCAGACCGTCAACATCACGCCGCTGACCGATCTGATCGTCTCCACGGCGTCGGGCCAGCCCGGCGGCACGGCCCTGGCCGCCGTCTGCGCGCCCGTCGCCAATACGGTATCGGCCGCCTGCACCTCGGCCCTGGCCAATGCCGCGACCCAGCAACGGCTCGATGCGGCCGTGGCCGCCGTCGTCGCCATGATCAAACCGATTAATACCGGCAATACCAATCCGCTGACGGGCGCCTTTGTTGCCAACGGCACGGGCATGGACGCCGTGCTGGACCAGATCCTCGTCGCGCCCGCGGAAGCGCAGGGCGCCATGGCCACCGTTACCCTGATTGCCACCAACAGCGCGCTGGGCAGCGTGACCCTGCCGGCCGCCGCCGGCGGCGCGCCGACGATACCGGCAGCGACGCCGCCATCGGACGCCGACCTGACCAAGGCGACGGCCGCGGCCACTGTCTTGCCGGAAATCCGCGCCTGCATGGCCTCGCTCAGCGCCCTGTATCCGAAGACGGGCTTCGTCGTGCCGTCGGCGGCGGCCGTGTCGCCGTTCATCGACAGCTCCTTCAACATGGGCGCGGCGGTGGGCAAGGCTGAAATCCTGGCCGCCCTGACCAGCAAGGACCAGGCCGCCCACGCGGGCCTGACCATCGAAGCGCTGGGTTTAGCGGGCGTGGACATGCAGCCTTTGAGCTCGGGCGAGATTGCCACGCTGACGTCCGCGAGCAGCACCTCGACGACGCGCGTCGCCGACTTCATCGGCAATCGCCTCGGTGCCGGGGCGACGGCCATCGCCTTCACCTCCGGCAAGCCCAGCAGTGCATGGGTGCAGTTGCGCATCGGAACAGATGCGGGCATGCTCAACTGGAAGCTGGTCAAGACGGGCGACACCAGCGGCTGCGCCGGCGGCTGGAAGCTGGCCGGCAGCGGCCACCTGGACATGCACATGAATGCGCGCATCCAGCGCAGCGTCGATACGGCGGGCACGGCCAGCTTTGCCCGAGAATGGGCTGCCCACGTCGAGCTCGACACCGTGCTGCAGGAAAATCCGGCCGTCAACAAGATCGACGTACGGGGACCGGGCCTGACGACGTTCGGCGACTTCCAGATACCGGGCTCGGCCGGCAGCAAACTGCAGCTGATCCTGCCGGCCACCGGCTACACCCACATGCGGGTGGCCGACAGCAATGGCGCCGCCAGCTCTTTCTACAATAACGCGGAAGCCATCCAGAGCTGCCAGGACCTGGCCAGCCTGCCCGCCAATACGCCGGGCCTGGGCGCGGGTACGGCTTGCATCGACGAAACGAAAGTGGCGCCTGGAAAAATCTACGTGTGGACCCTGAAAACGCCGAATGGCGCCGTCAGCGCCTTCCCGTTCCAGATCAATGCCGTGCCCCTGTCGAAAGCGTTTGCCAAGGCCAACCAGGCCAGCCTGTTCGCCACGCTCACCAGCATCACGCCGGCGAAACTGTCGTCCATCCCGGCCGCCGCCCTGCTCGATGGGGCGGTGACCTTCAACTATACGCAGTCGGCCACCTACGGATCGAAAATGGATAATTGCGGCCTGTACTTGTTCAATGGCGCCACGCCGGTGCTGAACGCGGAGCAAAATGCGGTTGGACAGGAAACCTCGTGCACCTTCACGACCTCGGGGCTCAATGCGCTGGCGTCGAACGCGGCAGACCCGGCGCAGGCGGGCGCCTCGCTGTTCAAGTTCACCGGTCCCGTGACCAGCGGCGGACTGTGGGTGACCACCATCGTCCTGGGCAACCAGGCGTCGTCGGGCCAGCCTTATCCGAATTGACGGGGCCCGGCCACTGCAGCGCGCCGCGATGGGGGCGGCGCGCTGCAGGCTTGCCTTTCGGGCGGACGAAAAAAAAACCCGGAAAGCGAACTTTCCGGGTTTTTTTCACTACTGCTGATACTGGTGCGGCTGGCAGGAATTGAACCCACGACCCCTTGGTTCGTAGCCAAGTACTCTATCCAGCTGAGCTACAGCCGCAAACTCTGACACACTTCGCCGAACGGCGCGAAGCTTGAAACTTTCATCAGAACGAAGCGAACTTCATTCCGGCAACGATACTAATAAATACTGGTGCGGCTGGCAGGAATTGAACCCACGACCCCTTGGTTCGTAGCCAAGTACTCTATCCAGCTGAGCTACAGCCGCAAAACTTCTACAACATTCCATCAACAACATGGAGGTGAAACTTGTCACAACAAAACCAGGCAAAGTCTGATTTTCAGTATTCTGGTGCGGCTGGCAGGAATTGAACCCACGACCCCTTGGTTCGTAGCCAAGTACTCTATCCAGCTGAGCTACAGCCGCGCAGGCAAACATTATAGCGTATTCATTTCGCTTTGAAAAGTTCGATTTTTCAATCGCTTAGCTGATTTTGCAGAATACCGCCCCACATGATCGACTACCTTTTCACTGCCAAAAAGCTGACGCCTTTTTATCGATAGGCACTTCTGCTTCCACAGTCATGTCCAGCGAATCGAGGAGTTGCTGCCTCGAAAGAAGCGGGATTATAGGGACTGCTTCCCAGCCTGTCCAGTGCTATCTGCAGGCGGCGCGCAAGCGTGCGGTGGCGGTGCGCCGCTTGGGGCTACAATACCAGCCAGACAGGGGCGCTTTTGCCTCCCCTGATGCATGACGGCGGACATTGAGCATCATGACCTATTTAACTGAGCTTAGCGACGGCGGCCCGCCGGGACAAGAGCCCGTGCGGCAGATTCATTGTTGCAGGATTTCCGATGGCCAAGCATGACCGCGAGCAAGATCTGCTTCCCCCATCAGCGCCGCTGAGCCTATCCGACGAGCGCCTGTCCAACTTGCTGGAAAGTATTACCGACGGCTTTTGCCTGCTCGACCGCGACTGGACCATCCGCTACCTCAATACGCGCGGCGCCGCCATGCTCGCGCCGCAACACGCGCCTGGGCCCAGCATGGCAGGCAAGAACTTGTGGCATGCCTGCCCCGCCCTGCATGGCACGGAACTGGAAACGCAGTACCGGCGAGCCATGGCGCAGCAGCTCAGCTGCAGCTTCGAACTGCTGTATCCGCCGCTGGGGCGCTGGCTGGAAGTGCGCATCTTCCCATCCAGCGAAGGCTTGACCACGTATATCCAGGACATCAGCCAGCGCAAGGCGGCCGAGGAAAACTTGCGCCACAGCGAGGAAGACTTGCGCGCACTGGCCAATTCCATCCCGCAACTGGCCTGGATCGCCGGCTTCGACGGCACCATCGCCTGGTACAACCAGCGCTGGCACGACTACACGGGCACCACTGCCGAACAGATGGCGGGCGACGGCTGGAGCATCGCCTATGACGCGCAGCACCTGCCTTCCATGCTGCAAGCCTGGAAGACGGCCTTGCGCGATGGCACGCCCTTCGAAATGGAGTTTCCCATCCGCGGTGCAGACGGCCAGTACCGCTGGTTCCTGACGCGCGCCAATCCCGTGCGCGACCGGGGCGGCCAGCTGCTGCGCTGGTTTGGCACGAGCACCGACGTCGACCAGGTCAAGCGGGCGCAGGAAGCCTTGCGCGATGAAACGCGCGTGCTGGAGCTGCTCAACAATACGGGCGCGGCCCTGGCCAGCACCCTCGACTTGCCGGCCCTGCTGCAGGAAACCGTCGATGCGGCCACGCGCATCAGCGGCGCGCGCTTCGGCGCCTTTTACTATGATGATGCGGCCGATCTCCACGACGATCCCGACGCCCTGCCCGCGGCACGGGCCATCAACGGCATCAGCCTGCGCCAGGCCGATGCCATCGCCACGGAACTGCGCCAGGGAGCGGCCATGCGCCAGAATGACTTGCAAGCCGCGCCAGAGGCCAGCGCTGGCGGCGCGCCGCCGCTGCGCAGCTGCCTGAGCCTGCCCGTCAGTTCGCGCTCGGGCCTGTTGCTGGGGCGCTTGCTGCTCGGTCATCCGCAGGCGGGCATGTTCAGCGCGCGCAGCGAACGCATCGTCTCGGCCATCGCGGCCCAGGCCGCCGTCGCGCTCGACAATACGCGCCTGTACGCGGCCGCCACGCGCGCCGCCGAAGAGCGCAAGGTGCTGCTCGACAGCGAACGCGAGGCACGCGCCGACGCCGAACGCACGAACCAGCTGAAAGACGATTTTCTCGCCACACTGTCGCACGAACTGCGCACGCCGCTGTCGGCCATCCTGGGCTGGGCGCAAGTGCTGCGGCGCGGCACGCGCGACCAGGCCGACCTGCATCGCGGCCTGCAAAGCATCGAACGCAATGCGCGCGCGCAGGCGCAACTGATCGAAGACTTGCTCGACATGAGCCGCATCACTTCCGGCAAGGTGCTGCTGGACCTGCAAACCATCGTGCCCGCCAGCATCATCGCCTCGGCCGTCGAAACCCTGCGCCCGGCGGCCGACGCCAAGCACATCGCCATCCACAGCAACATCGCCAGCGATGCGGGCAGGATCACGGGCGACCCCAGCCGTATCCAGCAAGTGATCTGGAACCTGCTGTCGAATGCGCTGAAGTTCACGCCGCAAGGCGGCCGGGTCGAGATCGGCGTGCGCCGCGAGGCAAGCCGCCTGGCCATCACGGTGAGCGACAACGGTGTCGGTATCAAGAAAGACTTCCTGCCCCACGTGTTCGACCGCTTCCGCCAGGCCGACGCCTCCACCACACGCCGGCATGGCGGCCTGGGGCTGGGACTGGCGATCGTCAAGCACCTGGTGGAGCAGCATGGCGGCACGGTCACGGTCAGCAGCGCCGGCGACATGCAGGGCGCCAGCTTTACCGTGCGCCTGCCCCTGGGGACGCCGACCGCGCGGGCGCTGCCAAAGGGCGGCGAGTTACCCGCCAGCCATGACTTGCGAGGCGTCACTGTACTGCTGGTCGATGACGAGGCCGATGCGCGCGAACTGACGGCGCGCATCCTGCGCGAGCACCATGCCGAAGTGCACGATGCCGGCAGCGTGGCGCAAGCGCTGCAACTGCTGGACCAGGTACACCCGCATGTGCTGGTCAGCGACATCGGCATGCCCGACGCCGACGGTTTCGACTTGCTGGCGCAAATCCGCGCGCATGCCTCCCCTGATGCGGCGCGGCTGCCCGCGCTGGCGCTGACGGCGTTCGCGCAACCGCAGGACCGCCAGCGGGCGCTGGCCAGCGGCTTTCAGGCCTGGGTCTCGAAACCGCTGGACCCGGCCGAGCTGCTGGCGGCCGTGGCGCAACTGGCCGCAACGCGCCCGCTCACGCAGCGGCCTGAAGAGGGCAGCAATGCGCCGCCCTAAAAAGATGATGCAAAGAAATACATGATGCAGTACAAAATGACTATTTTCATGGGTTGGCCTTCCTACTTTCAGACGCGGCTCTGTCCTACAAGCAACTGAGATAAAGTTTGCTACACTGAAATGCAAAAGCGCACCTGCACGGCAGGCTGGAGACGGCGGCCTTGTCCGACGAGAACGTCAAAAGCGAGCTCAAACGCTGTTGTGCGCCCTAACTTGTTGCAAGGCGCTAATATCTTCCCCACCGCCGTCAGCCCATCATCTGCGGTGGAAGCCAGCGTTGCATAGACCGTATAACCGAGACCTTACATGCCCAGCCAAGATGAGATTTTGAAAGCCAAAATTTTGGTCGTCGACGATTCACCCGACAATGTTGACCTGATGCTGGAAATCCTGCGCGATGCCGGCTACACCAATGTGACGGCCACCATGCGTCCAGCCCAGGTTTGCCCCCTGCACCGGGAGCATTGCTACGACCTGATCTTGCTGGATCTGCAAATGCCGGAACTGAATGGTTTCCAGGTCATGAAAGGCTTGAAAGAAATCGAGCATGGCGGCTACCTGCCCGTGCTGGCCCTGACGGCACAGCCTAGTTTCAAGATCGCCGCCCTGGAAGCGGGCGCGCGCGACTTCATCAGCAAACCCTTCGACCTGATGGAAGTGCACAAGCGCATCCACAACATGCTGGAAGTGCGCCTGCTGTACAAGGAACTGGCGCAATACAGCAAGCAGCAGCAGGAACTGGCGCTGCACGATCCGCTGACGGGCTTGCCGAACCGGCGCCTGCTGGAAGACCGCATCGAACATACCTTGCAGCAGTCGGCCCGCAGCCGCGGCAAGTCGGCCATCCTGTACCTGGACCTGGACGGCTTCAAGGCCATCAACGACAGTTACGGCCACGGCTATGGCGATGAAATCCTGAAAATGGTGGCGGCCCGCCTGGTGAGCGCATCGCGCAAGGAAGACACGGTTGCGCGCATCGGCGGCGACGAATTCGTCATCGTGCTGGGCAATCTGGCCGGCAAGGGCGACGCGCGCGAACCGGCCGCCAAGCTGATCGAAGTCATTTCCGAGCCGTATTTCATCAACGACCTGACCCTGCGCCTGTCTACCAGTATCGGCATCGCCATCTACCCGGACGACGCCAGCACCGTCGAATCCCTGCTGGGCGCGGCCGATACGGCCCTGTACGAAGCCAAGCGCGCGGGCAAGAACCGCTTTTGCTGCATCCCGCACGAGGTGATCGCCTTGCAGGTGAATATGCAAAAAAACAACATTCCCTCGATCGCCTGAGTTTTTACGCCGCGCCGCACATGAAAAAAACCGGCAAGCCACGTTGATGGCTTGCCGGTTTTTTTCATGTGCACGGTCTTTTATTTCTTGCCAGCTGTCACTTCATGCTGGCCCGCATGCTGGTGGTCCGTTTGCGCATCGACGGTTTCCGGCGGTACTTCGATGCGCGTGATGCCGGCATCGACTGAGATCGGGTCGCTGGCGGGGAAGGTCATTTCCACGGCGTCGTCAAGCAACTCTTCCTTGGCCCGCTCTTCGCCGCTCATACCCTCTTCATCGGCCAGGATGGCCAGCGCGCTGGCCCATTTGACGAAATTAAGGTTGGACAATTCGCGTACGGTGGTCACGCCAAACGCTTGCTGCAAGGCCTTCGCATCCTTCGCGCTGACACCGCGCAAGGCGCTGATGGGGGCATTGACGATGTCGCGGAAGCTTTTGTCGAGGTATTCCTTGTCGACGATGGTTTCGATATTCATGGCATGTCCTTTCGTTTCGGTAAACGGGCCTGTACTGCACCCTGCGCCGCGGGGCGGCTATGCTGCATGGAAAAATGCACAACCCCACTATGGCAGCGTGCGGCGTCCCGGTATGTGCGCAGCCGTACGTAAAGACTGGAACAACTTCCTCCTGGCGCAAACAGAAATATTGCTTATCATATAAAAATGATGGGAGGAGATTAAAATTGCCGAAAAGACAGAAATTTTCCATCCATGCGCCCCGCGATGAAATCCTCATGTATGATCCACAACTTGAATTTGGTCCACCTTTCACCATTCACGGGGCGCTATGTCCGCACAAACAGATCCGAACAAGGAAGCGGCCCAGGCCGATGCGGAACGCGCCGCCGATCTCAGCGAGTTGCTCGGTCATGTCAACACCAGCTGGGACAATGAACGGCGCGCCCTGTCGCGCCAGCTGCACGACAGCCTCGGCTCGTCGCTGACGGCGCTGACCATGCACCTGTCGCTGCTGACGCAAAAAATGCCGCAGGAAGCGGCCTTGCTCGACCGCGCCGCGACCATGAAGCAATTGCTGCTGAATGTGATCGAGACCAACCGGCAGATGCAGATGAAGCTGTGGAACGACAAGCTGGAGTTTCTCGGGGTGAATGTGGCGCTGGGCGAGCTGGCCGCGCAATTTGCGGAACAGCACAAGATCACCGTGCGCTGCAGCCTGCCCGAAGATGAGCTGATTTGTCCGCGCAACGTGGGCGTGGCCCTGCTGCGCACCCTGGAAGAGGCGCTCAGCAATATCGCCGCGCACGCGCAGGCAAGTGAAGTGGATATCATCATCGACGACAACGACGAGGCGCTGATGATGACCGTCAAGGATAACGGCAGCGGCTTGCCGGCCAGCGAGCCCGTCGAAATGAGCAAGCACGGCCTGCGCGCCGTGCGCGAGCGCGTGCATTACCTCGGCGGCAGCCTGAGCCTGACGGCGAATCCGCAAGGCGGCATGGCCCTGACCGCCGTCCTGCCGCGCATTAGCCCGAAGGAATAGCCCGCACTTTCTCCCGCCTCAAGGCCCGGGGAACGGTAGCGGGTCCGGCAGCGGCACTGGCGCGCCACGGGCCTGCCCGCCTGTCACCGCCCATGCGGCGATCACGCCATGAAAAAATTCCTGCGCCGACAACGGCAGTTCGCAGACCAGCGCCAGCATGCCGCCTTGCGCGCCAGGCGGGTCGCGGCGCAAGGACAGGGTCACGTCAATATTGCCAATTTGAACCGTTTCCCGGGATGGATACGGACCGTCCGGCGATAAGCGGAAGACAGACGGCGTCGGCGCCGCGTCGGTGGATACCTGGCATTCCAACCATGCCTGTTGCCCGCCCGTCCAGGCGACGCGGACAAGCTGGTTGCCGCGCGCGTGCATGCTCCACTGGCCTTCGCCGCCCTGGAAACCATCGCTGCGCTGCGGCGTGAAAGAATCGTGCATGATTGCTCCTGGTATGGTTTAAGCCGTGCATGTCATTCCATAAAGTATAGGTTTTTTCCACGGACGCTTCAATTGTGCAGCGCGCATCGGCTACACCGCGCCAGAACACTGCTGGGCCGTCATTCTTAGATGACATATTTCAACGACAGGAGACCGCATGCAACGATACGCAAGCACGCTGCTGGCAGCGCTGCTGGCCGTGGGCGCCGCCCAGGCCGCCGACAAGACCGTGCCGCCGCCGGAAACCGTGGACAAGCTGGCCTGGCTGGCCGGCTGCTGGAACGTCGACGGCGCCGAACCCGGTTCCGGAGAACAATGGAGCACGGCCGCCGGCGGCACCATCCTCGGCACCAGCCGCACCGTCAAGGGCGGCAAGACGACGGCCTTTGAATTCGTGCAGATCCGCCTCACGGAGCCGGGCCAGCTGGCCTACATCGTGCAGCCGTCGGGCGAGCCGCCCGTGACCTTCAACCTGCTGCGCCAGGACAAGCCGAATGAATTCATCTTCGCCAACTTGGACAACGACTTCCCCAGTCGCATCATCTACCGCCACGACAGCGAGCGCATCCTGCATGCCAGCATTGTTGGCACCTTGAAGGGCAAGCTCACCACCATCGCCTTCCCCATGACGCGGGGCCGCTGCGAAGCGGCGCCCCTCGCGCGCGGCAAATAAAAAGGCTCTGTCATCGGCAAGTAGGGGACATGCCGGAATCTTCCCATGGCGGTGCTGTCTGACTCTGCATACCCGCCACACAGGGAGCAGATCATGCAGCCAGCCGAATGGATCCGTTTTATCGCGCAGTTTGCGCAGTTGAACCGGCGCCAGCGGCAGGCAGGCATGGCCCTGCTGCGTGGCAACACGCCACACGACGCGACCGTCGCGCTGCTGGAGGGCGTGGCGCAGCCGCGCCTGGCCTGTCCCGCCTGCTGTTCGGCTCACCTGCACCGGCATGGTCATGCGCAACGGCGCGGCATATCGACCGAGCAAGTCTGCATCCTGGTGGCGCGCGACCGCACGGGCCAGACCCTCGATTTCGTCGCGGGCAAAGGGCAACTGACGAAGGCGCAATTGCACCGCTATTTGTTGCCTGTCGTCGATAAGGATATCCTGCTGGTCACGGATGGCCATGCCGCCTACCGGGCGTTTGCGCGGGAAGCGGGCCTCAGCCACCAGGCGGTCAATGTGCGCGCCGGCATCCGCGTGCGCGGTGCCGCGCACATGCAGAACGTCAATGCGTATCACAGCCGCTTGCGAGAATGGTTAAGGCCGTTTCACGGCGTGGCCACGCGCTACCTGCCAAACTACCTGGGATGGCGCTGGATACTCGATGCCAGGCGCATCCGCTCACCCGAAACGTTATTGAAAGCAACATTGGGCGCATTCCCACATCTGACGGTGACATAGCCAATAAAAAAGGGGCCGCAAGGCCCCTGGTTTTGATGCGGCGCAAAACCGCTTCATGCAGCACTGCTTAGTGCAGCTTGACCTGCGGCGAGCTGCGCTTGATCAGGAAACGGCCCATGGCCATGACGGCCGTGCGCACGGTGCCCAGCACGGCGTTGTGGTGCATCAGGTGCAGGCTGACGTACATCATGCGCGCGACAAAGCCTTCGACGAACCAGCTCAGGCCCTTCAGCGACCCCATCAGGGTGCCGACCGAGGTGGTGCGGCCAAACGATACCAGCGAACCGTAGTCCAGATATTCGTACGGCCTGGTTTGCGGCGGCTTGCCCTTCGCCTGCAGCAGGAACGTTTTCAGCAGGTAATCGGCTTGCTGGTGGGCAGCCTGTGCGCGCGGCGGCACCAGCTTGCCGTCGGGGCCCGTACAGGCGGCGCAGTCGCCCAGCGCGAAGATATTCGCATGGCCCTGCACATTGAGCATGCCCGTCACTTCCAGCTGGCCGGCGCGGTTGGTGGGCAGGCCCAGAGTGGCGAGGAATTCCGGCGCGCGGATGCCGGCGGCCCACACGCAGATGTCGGCCGCATAGCTGGTGCCGCTGGCCACCGTCACCTTGTCCGCTTCGATCGTGGTGACGCGCGTATCGGTCACCACCGTGATGCCATGCTGGTGCAGCAGTTTCGAGGCGGCGATGGAGACGCGCTCGGGCAGCGGCGCCAAAATGCGCGGCGCCCCCTCGAGCAGGGTGATGCGCACATCCTTGATGGCGTTGAGATTCTGGAAACCATACGCGGCATACACGCCGCTCGCTTCGCGCAATTCGGCCGCCAGTTCCACGCCCGTCGCGCCGCCGCCGATGATGACGATGTCCACACCGGGGTGGCCCGCGTCGCCCTGGCGCTGCTCGGCCATGGCCAGCAGTTTCAGCAGGGTCAAACGGAAACGTTCAGCGTCTTCCGTGGCATTGAGGGAAATCGTGTTTTCCTGGGCGCCGGGTACGCCGAAGTAATTCGAGGTGCTGCCCACGGCCAGCACCAGCTGGTCGTAGCTGACCTGGCGCTGCGGCAAGAGCTGCTCATCCTTGTCCGTGGCGATGGCGCCCACGGTGAGGCTGTTCGACGCCGCGTCGAGCCCGATCAGGGGACCATAGACATAGGTAAAACCATTGTCATGGGCCAGCATCTGGTACGACAGGCCCTCTTGATGAATGTCCAGGGTGCCGGCCGCCACTTCATGCAGCGACGGCTTCCAGATGTGGTACAGGCGGCTGTCGACCAGGGTGACCTGGCCTGGGCCGAGCTTACGGCTGAGTTTGCAGGCCAGCTCCAGGCCGCCAGCACCTCCTCCTACGATAACGATTTTACTATGCAAAGATCCTCCTGCTTGTTAATCCCTGTGCCCGTTGCCATTGCCGTGACCATTGCCATGGCCCTTGCCCGGCTTGTCATCATGCTTGTCGCGCTTGTCATAGTGCTTGTCGTAGTGCTTGTCATGCTTGTCGTCATGACGGCCGCGGTCGCCGTAATCGGGACGGCCATGGTCGCCATGCTGCTGGCGGTAACGGGGCACATATTGGTTGTTATACCAACCATCTTGGACGAAATATACCTCTTGGTTACAGGCATTATACTTGCGGCAGTGCTTGGACCAGTGTTTGGCATGGCCGGGCGGTACGCGCAGGTAGATCGGTGCGGCCGAATAGTATTGCGGGCGCTGCACGATGACGGGCTGGGCGTAGATCAATTGCGGCGCGGGATAGTCGCCTATGTCGATGCGGCCGTAAAAGCCGGGCTGGCCGACGGTGACGGAAACCTGGGCAACGGCGGCGGTACCTGCCGACAGCAGGACGGCGGCGAGAATGAGGGTTTTCATGAGGACACTCCTTTTATCAGTTATGCCGCAATTGTAGACCTTGTGCAACCAACTGTTTGTTCGCAAGGACACATAAGGAATCCCGTCGCAATCTCACCACAGCTTGCCCAAAGGCACCACCAAGCCGCTGAACAGCGACCAGTCCGGCGACGCCGCCGTCAAGCCGCGCGCCATGCCGATGTCGATGGCCAACCGCGGCGTGGGGCTGTAAGTGGCGGCCAGCAGCAGCTGCGCCGTGGCCGGCGCGCCGCGCAAGCGCGTGCCCGACACTTCCGCCGTGGCGCCCCAGCGCTCGCTGACGGGCGTGGAAAAGGAAGTCGCCCAGCCCGTTTGCACCCTGCCCGCACCGGGGTCGGACGCTCCCAGGCGCGTGGCGTTCAGGTTGGCGTCCATGTGCACGGCGCCCAGGTCGCGGCTGAAAATACCGTTCAACGAGACGTCGCTCTTGCCGCTGCCGATGCTGTCCTTGGCAGTGGGCAACTTCCAGCCCAGCTCCAGGCCCAGCGCCGTGGCGCTGTCGAGCAAAAAGGCACGCTTGAGCACGACCGTCGTGTCGCCCACGCCCGTCTCGCGCCGGCCCGTGCCATCGCGCGCGCGCACGAAGCCCTCGCCTTCGAGCAGCACGCCCCATTCTGGCGTGAACGCCAGCTTGAACGTGTACGGCAAGCTGGCGCGGCGCGTGTCGTCCGTTTTCGACAGCAGGCCGCCGGCCTCGAATTCCAGCTGGCCCGGCACGGGCAGCTGGGCGGGACTGGCCACCGAAGGACGGTAAGGCAGGACGGGATCGCCCTCCTGCGCCTGCGCCAGGGGCGCCAGGGACAGCAGCAACAGGGAGAAACTTAAGGAGGACAGGAAAGAAGATGGCATGGGGAACCCGGAAGTGGCAAACGCGCAATAGCGACAGCCTACCACCGCCGCGCCGATTGCGCCCGAACCAGCCGCTGTCAGGCCAGGCGCCGCACTTCCTGCCTGGCGGCCGGTACTGGCCGGCGCAGCGGCGTGACGTTGCTCGATGCCGGCACGGCGATGCGTTCGGCGTGGGCATGCAGGCGGAACACACCCACCAGTTCTGTCAGCGTCTGCGCCTGGTCCTGCAGCGATTCGGCCGCCGCAGCCGCCTCTTCCACCAGGGCCGCATTCTGCTGCGTCACCTGGTCCATTTGCAGCACGGCCTGGTTGACTTGCTCGATGCCGGCGCTTTGCTCGGCGCTGGCGGCCGTGATTTCCTGCATGATGTCGGCCACCTGGCGCACGCTGATCACCACTTCATCCATCGTCTTGCCCGCGTCATGCACGAGTCTGGAACCGATTTCCACCTGCTCGACGGAGTCGCCGATCAAGGTCTTGATTTCCTTGGCGGCACTGGCAGAGCGTTGCGCCAGGTTGCGCACTTCCGCTGCGACGACGGCGAAACCGCGCCCCTCCTCACCCGCCCTGGCCGCTTCCACGGCCGCGTTCAAGGCCAGGATATTCGTCTGAAAGGCGATGCTGTCGATGACGCTGATGATGTCGACGATCTTGCGCGAAGACGCATTGATCGATTCCATCGTCTGCACCACCCGCCCCACCACGGCGCCCCCCTTGCCGGCCACGTCGGACGCGGCGCCGGCCAGCGCATTGGCCTGGCGCGCATTGTCCGCGTTCTGCCGGACGGCCGAGGTCAGCTGCTCCATCGATGACGCCGTTTCTTCCAGCGAACTGGCCTGCTCTTCCGTGCGCGACGACAAGTCGAGGTTGCCCTGGGCGATTTCGCTCGAGGCCGTGTTGATGGTGTCCGTACCCGAGCGCACCTGGCTGACGATGCCCACCAGCTTGTCGCGCATGGCTTTCATGGCGAACAGCAGGCTGGCATTGTCATGGCTGGCCGTGCGGATATCGACGGTGAGGTCGCCCTCGGCGATGGCGCCGGCGATCCTGACGGCGTACGCCGGTTCGCCGCCGAGCTGGCGCGTCAGTCCGCGCGTGATCAGCGCCCCCAGCGCCAGGCCGGCCGCCATACTGCCCAGCACCAGCGCGACCATGAAGCTGCGGCTGGCCTGGTACACGCCCGAGGCCTGCTCGGAAGCGGCCTTGGCGCGCGCTTCCTTCTGCAGCGAGAGTTTATCCAGCATACCGTCGAGTTCATCGGCATGCTGGCGCGTCTTGTTGAGCAGTTCGACCAGTCGTGCGCTGCGCTGGGCCAGCGGCTCGGCCGCCGCCAGCGCCAGGGCCTGCTGCATGGTGGCAATGTACTCCGCTTCGACAGCGGCGAAGCGGGCAAACAATTCCTTGGCGGCTGGCGTGACGAACAGCGGCTGGGCCTTGGCCAGATAGCTTTTATTCAACTCCAGGAATTTGCCGATGTCGGCCTGGCGCGTGGCGCGCTCCTCGGCAGTCGTGGCCAGCAAGAAATTGCTGCGCGCCCGGCCCACCTTGATCAAGGCGATATTGGCTTCCTTGATGTACGACAACCCCAGCAATTCATGGTTGTACATCTGCCCCGCCATGGTATCGATCTTGCCCATGTTGAAGATGCCGATGCCGGCCACGATGGCCCCCATCAGCGCGACGCAAAAGAAGGCAGCGAGCAGGCGCGTCCCCACTTTCATTTTACTCAACATGTTTCCTCCCAGACAAGACGGTAGCCAATAATTTAAGCTCTGACTTGAATATAAGGAAAAAACTGTCACTAAAATGCTCGGATTGTCACTAACCAACAATTCCTTGATACAAAGCAACATGCCCCGGGACTTGCCATGCTAGCAATTCCCGGGAGCGCCTCAATGACCGCTGTGCCCGCCTGGCTTGCGCACCGTCATTTCCACGCCGCTTTTTGCCGCCGGCTTGCCCGCGCCCTGGCCGCGCACCGGTTCCGGCAAGGCGCCCGTCCATTCATAGGCCACGCTGCCGACCGGGTGCTTGTACCAGCCCGGGTCGCGGTAATCGCCCGGTTTCTGATCCTTGCGCACCTTGACCGTGGTAAACATGCCGCCCATGCCGATGGCGCCGAAGGGCCCGTCGCCGGCCATCATCGGCAAGGTATTGTCGGGGATCGGCATTTGCATTTCGCCCATGTCGGCCATGCCCCGCTCGCCCATTACCATGTAGCCGGGCACGAGCTGGTTGATCTTTGCCGCCACGCCCTGGTGATCGACGCCGATCATGGTGGGCACGTCGTGCCCCATGGCACTCATCGTGTGGTGCGACTTGTGGCAGTGGAAAGCCCAGTCGCCCAGGTCCGTGGCGGTAAACTCCACGGCGCGCATCTGGCCCACGGCGATATCGGTCGTCACTTCGGGCCAGCGCGATTCGGGACGCGTCCAGCCGCCATCCGTGCCCGTCACTTCGAATTCATGGCCATGCATGTGGATCGGGTGGTTCGTCATGGTCAGATTGCCGACGCGCACGCGCACCTTGTCGCCCTGGCGCACGACCATCGGGTCGATGCCGGGGAACACGCGGCTATTGAAGGTGAACAGATTAAAATCCGTCATGGTCATGATCTTCGGCGTGTAGCTGCCGGGGTCGATGTCATAGTTGCTGAGCAGGAAGACGAAATCGCGGTCCACCTTCATGAAGTTCGGGTCTTTCGGGTGCGTGACCCAGAAACCCATCATGCCCATGGCCATCTGCGTCATTTCATCCGCATGCGGGTGGTACATGAAGGTGCCGGGCCGCCTGGCGACGAATTCATAGACGAAGGTCTTGCCGGGAGGAATGCCCGGCTGGGTCAGGCCCGTGACGCCATCCATGCCGTTCGGCAAGCGCTGGCCATGCCAGTGCACGCTCGTGTGTTCCGGCAATTTGTTGGTGACGAAGATGCGCACGCGGTCGCCCTCCACCACTTCGATGGTGGGACCGGGCGACTGGCCGTTGTAGCCCCACAGGTTGGCTTGCATGCCGGGCGCCAGTTCGCGCACGACGGGCTCGGCCACCAAATGAAATTCCTTGACGTTGTTGTTCATGCGCCAGGGCAAGGACCAGCCATTCAGGGTGACGACGGGATTGTACGGACGCCCGTTCGGCGGCGGTGGCGGCGCCTTCGTCTCGGCGCCGGCCATGCTGACGGCTTCCGGCAGCGATGCCGCACCCACGCGGCTGACGGCCGCGGCACTGAGGGCGACGGCGCCCGCGTTCATGAAAAAGTTTCTACGTGTAATCATCATTATTCCTTGTTGGCTGGGCCGCTGCCATTGATGGCGCCTTGCAGTTCGGTTTGTGCGATCCAGAAATCGCGCTGGGTGTCGATGGCGCTGTTCACGCTGGCGACTTGCTCGCGCGCGTCGGCCAGCAGCTCGAACACGCTGGCCAGCATGCCGTTGTAGCGCAGCAATACTTCATGCGAGATCGTCTTGCGCAGCGGCACGACTTCATCGCGGTAGTGGCGCGCCAGGTCGTAAGCCGTGCGGTAGCTGGAATACGCCTCGCGCACTTCCGAGCGGGCCTTGACGGCCGTGCCCGCCGTGCGCTGCAGCGACTGTTCATATAACGCTTGCGCCCGGGCATTGCGCGCCGACCCCCAGTCGAACAGCGGCAATTCCAGCGACACTTCGTAGCCATTCTCGCGCGGCGCCTCGCTGGTGCTCTTGTTGGTATAGCCCACGTCGAGCACATTGATGAAACCCGTCACCTTCGACAGGCCCAGCGCGCTGGCCGTCGCGTGCGCGTCGAGTTTCGCCCTTTGCACGTCGAGGCGCTGCTCCATCGCTTGCGCCTCGATATTGCCCGCCTCGGCTGGCTTGGCCGGCAAGTCGGGCAAACGCGACGGCAAAGTAAAGCTGGTCTGCTTGCCCCACAGGCCCAGCAAGCGCGTCAGGTGTTCACGCGTGGCCGTGGCCTGGTGGCGGGCGCGGGCCAGGTCGCCGACGGCGTCCGCGTAAAACACTTGCTGGCGCGCCTGGTCGAGGCGGCTCCAGTTGCCCGCCTGCTGCAAGCGCGTGGCCAGTTCCGCGCCCGCCTCGGCCGACAGCAGCGCCCGCTGCATGAACTGTTCCGTCTGCACGGCGGCGACGGCGTTGAAGTAGGCGCGGCGCGTGTCCGACGCCAGCTGCACGGCGCTGCCGGCGGCCTGCAACTTGGCCTGTTCAAAACGGCCCCGCTCGATGTTCACGCGCATCGGCATGGTCAGCAAGCCGGCCAGGTCGAAGCTGACGCCGCGGTCGATTTCATTGCCGTGGCTGCCGTGCGAACGGCCGAAGGACAGCCCGGGATTGCGCAAGCGCCCCGCCTGCACCAGGTCCGCCTCGGACGCGCCCAGTTCGGCCAGCGCCACTTTCATGCCGTGGTTGTTCATCAGGGCGATGCGCACGGCGCTGTCGGCGTCCAGGGGCTGGGCCAGCAAAGAGGCCAGCTTTTCCTCGCCGCCCTTGTCCGTCAATGCCGCGGGGGCGCCCGTGCGGGCGTCGGCCAGCGCGGACACGTCCTGCATGCCGCCATCGGGGCTGAAGCTGGCGCAGCCGCCGAGCAGCAGGACGGCCGCCAGGGCCAGCGGCGTCAAACAAGTTGATTTTGTGTAGCTGGCCATGTCAATGTCCTTCATGCTGGTATGGCTGATGTTGCGGGGCCGGCTGGGCGGCCGGCTTGGGGCCGGGCTTCTCCATCGGCATCGTGTGGCCTTCCATCTTGTTGCCCTCCATCTTGTGGCCTTCCATCTTCATCATGCCCATGTGGCCGCCGGCCTTGCCGACTTTGTCGTTGAGGGCGCGCCAGGCCTGGTCGGGCGTGGCGTCCTCCTCGGCGGCGGGACGGTAGCCGGCGAAGGCGGAGCGGTAAGTGGTGGCCGGCACGGGCGCTTGCGCCTCTTGCGGTGCTGGCGTGGATGTGACCGGGCCGGCGGCGCTGGCGGCCAGCGGCAGCACAGCCAGCGCGAAGCTGAACAGGTGTTTCATGGTATTCCTTGAATGACAGGGTATGGCGCGGCGGGCGCGCTACTGGAACGTCGGCGTACGGCCGGCACGGCCCCGATGGACGTGCGGCGGCGGCACCGCCGGGTTCACGGGCGGTCAGGCGGAGCGCGTGCTTCTCGGGGGACGTTCGAGGCCGGAGGGGATATGCCCGGCAAACAGGGAGTCGGGCGCCAGCGCCGGAGGCGGCGCGCGCAGGGTCAAGGCGTGCACGGCAGGCATGCCGGGCGGCGCCGTGGCGCCCACCGTGCAGGCGCCATGGTTGCTGCAATCGTGGCCGTGGTGCGTGGCGCCGCCATCGTCCATGGCCACGTTCAGCGGCTGGTCCGCCATCTGCATGGCGATCATGTCGCCCATGTCGTGGCATTGGGGCGCCTGCATGGCCTCCACCGTCACGGTGACGGCGACCGCCCGCTCCTCCACGCAGCAGCTGCGCATGGCCGACGCAAAGCCCTGCAAGGGCAAGGTGACGGCCAGCAGCCAGAGCAGCGAGCGGGCGAGAAAGCGGAAAAAGGCACGGTTCATGGCACGACTATAAACCTTCCCATACGAGGAAGGTCAAGCCCCTATTTGCGCCCGTCGCCGTGCGTCAGCCAGACGACGTAGACGCCGTAGTAGCCCTGCCCTTCCAAGATGACCTGGCCGTCGGCAAAAGAGATTTTCTGCACTTCATTGACGGTGAAATAGGCGCGGCCATCGGCCGCCTCCACGTCGCCCCAGTAACGGGCGCGGGGTGGACAGTAGCCGCTGGCGCGCCCGATCGCCCCCATCAGGTCGCCGATCATGAAGTCATGCAGCATTTCGGCCAACAGCGGCCGGTGGCCCGCCAGCATGGCCGTGATGTCGGGGTAGCCGGCGTGCATCAGTTCAGGCAAATCGCTTTCCTCGTACTGCACGTCGTCTTCGCGGCAAGTCTGGATAAAACTGTTGAACGGTTCGTCGAGCAGCGGCGCCAGCACCGCTTCCGGCACGCTCAGGCGGAACGGGTGCAGCGGCAGCACGCTGTGCTGGCCGTAATTGAGTTCGCGGCATCCGAGGAAGGCCAGCGGATGGAGCTGATCACCGACCTCGCAGCGGATGCCAAGCTCTTGCTCAAACGTCATTGATATCCATCCCTGCCATGCCCGTTGTCCTCGTTATACGTCTGATTACCACATGGTAAGCGCTGTCGGGCAAACGGGACAGGCTCAGATGCAACAGAAAACAACGGATCAGTTCATGCTGTACTGCAATACTGTCAGGCCGGTTCCGTGATGCGCACGCAATTGCGGCCATTTTCCTTGGCCACGTACAGGGCCGCGTCGGCGGCCAGCAGCACGGCGTCCGTGCTGCGCTCGCCGTGCGACGACGAGACCACGCCCAGCGAGACCGTGATGGCGCCCGCGCCCGGAATCACGGCGGCGGCCACCTTGGCGCGCAGGCGCTCGGCCACTTGCATGGCCACGTCCAGGTCGGCATCGGGCAGCAGCATGATGAATTCGTCGCCGCCATTGCGGCACAGCACGTCGGCATCGCGCGAACAGGCGCGCATCAGCTGCGCCAGCCGCAGGATGACTTCATCGCCGACGGCATGGCCCCAGCGGTCGTTGACTTGCTTGAAATGGTCGATATCGATGGCGATGACGGAAAACGGCCGTGCCTGCGCCTGCCAGACGTCGAGCGCCGCCGCCATGCCGCGCCGGTTCGACAGGCCCGTCAGCGGGTCCGTCTCCACGTCGGTCTTCAACTTGCCTATCCTGTTTTGCAACAGCGCCAGGCCCTTCAGCAAGGCTTTCTTGATCTGCGCCGCCTCCACATACCAGGCACGGATGGAGGCGATGTGCTCAGCCGTGCCAGGCACATCCATGCGCCGCGCGCCCTCGGCCAGTTGCATCAGGGGCCGCGAAATCAGGCTGGCCAGCCACCAGATGAATGGCAGGCTCAGCAAGGCGATCGGCAGGGAGTGCCATACCGTATTGGCCATCAGCTGGTTCAGCGGGGCCAGGGTCATGGCCGTGGGACGCTGCGCCACGATGCCCCAGCCCGTCGACGGCATGACGGCGTAGCCGGCCAGCATGTCCACACCCAGGCTGTTATGCATGCGCCGGTTGCCGCCGCCCCGCTGCGCGATGATGGTGTCGATGACGGCATTGCTGCCGGCCACGTCGCCCAGGCGCTCGGGGTCCGGGTGGTACAGCAGGCGCCGGTTCTGGTCGACCACGTACAGGTAGGAGCCGTCGCGGTAGTAATGCTGGCCCAGCATGGTGTACAGGATGTTTTTCTGTTTCAGGTAGATGCTGCCGCCCACATAACCGAGGTAGCGGCCATCCTTGCCGACGATGGGATGCGAAATGAACACCACCAGGTTGCCGACCGAGGAGACATAGGGCTGCGTCACCAGCGGGCGCCGTTCGCGCAGCGCCTGGATGGCGCCGGCCGAATCGAGCGTGCGGTTTTTCAGGGCCAGGGTTTCCGGCGACACGCCCAGCACCTTGCCCTGGGCATCGACGATGAGCACGGAATTGAAGCTGTTCGTTTGCAGGCGCAGGCGCTGCGCCTCGCCCGTCAGCCATTGCTCGTCCCCCATGCGCGATGGCAGGCTGCCGGCGCTGTAGGCGAGCTGCTGGCGCGCCGACTGCAGAAAATCCTCGGCCGTGCTGGCCAGCTTGCTCGCATACGCGTGGTTCGCTTCGAGAGTGGTATCGATCAGCAACTGGCGCTGCACGCTGTAGCTGGCATAAAACGTGTTGGCCAGGGACACCAGGGCGCTGGCGAAGGCCACGAGCACGATCAAACGGCGCAAATTCATGCGCAGAACAGGTTTATTCCACATGAGGTCGGCAAGAATCGGGAAAGTATTGCGCTAAAGAAAGGGCGCATTATACCGAGACACCCGTGCCAATATTGAAATCCTGGCATCTATGCTCAAAGAAAGTGTAGAAGCGGCAACATAGAACGCTGCCGCCTTGACCTGCATCAAGCGTGGAATCAAGCGTGGATGGCGTGCTTGCGGACCCAGTCCACGTAGCGCTGCATCCAGCCCTGGAAGAAACCGAGACTGGCCGGACCGATGCCGCCGTGCTCGTCAAACAGGCCGTCCTTGGCTTGGATAAACATTTCTGGCTGGCCCAGCAGCGGCACGTCCAGGTAAGCGAGCACATTGCGCAAATGCTGCTGCGCCAGGGCCGTACCGGTGGCGCCCACGGACACGCCGAGCACGGCGCCCGGCTTGCCGCCCCACACGCTCTGACCATACGGACGCGAACCGTGGTCGAGGGCGTTTTTCAGCACGCCGGGGATCGAGCGGTTGTATTCGGGGGTGAGGAAGAGCAAGGCTTGCGAGGCGGAAATGTCGGATTTGAGGCGCAGCACCTGCTCGGCCTGCGCGCCATCGTCGTCCTGGTTGTACAGCGGCAAGTCGCCGATTTCAATGTGCTTGAAGGAAAACTCGGGCGGCGCCAGCTTGATGATGGCGTCGGCCAGCTTGCGGTTGAAGGAATCCTTGCGCAGGCTGCCGACGATGATTGCAACGTTATATTGACTCATAGATATCCCCGATGATGGTGAAAAAAATAGCCCTGGAGTGAACTTCACTGCAGGACTATCTTGCCACACAATCATGGGTTTTGCGCTGCTTAGCGTGCGCCGCCAGCCAGGCCTTGATACTCACGGTAATAGCGTCCGCCCAGGTTAGTCAGCACCTCGTAGCCGATGGTATTGGCCATGGCCGCCACGGCGTCGACCGGGTGTTCGGCGCAGATCAGGTCGACCAGGCTGCCCGGCGCGACGCGTTCCTCGGCGATGGCGCTCACGTCCAGCGTGATGGAATCCATCGAGATGGCGCCGATCTGCGGCACTTTCACGCCGTCGACGATGGCCAAGCCCTGGTTGCTCATGCTGCGCAGCCAGCCATCGGCATAGCCGACGGAAATAGTCGCCACCTGGCGCGGCTCGCTGGCCGTGTAGCGGCGGCTGTAGCCCACGTGGTCGCCGGCGGCGATCGTGCGCGTCTGCATGACCTTGCCTTGCAGGCGCACGACCGAGCGCAGGGGATTCGGTTCGCCGCCCTGCGGCCCGATGCCGTACAAGGCAGCGCCGGGGCGCACCAGGTCGAAGTGGTAGTCGGGCGACAAAAAGATGCCCGAGGAATTGGCCAGGCTGGCGCGATACTGCGGCAAACGGGCGCGGATGGCGATGAAACGGGCCAGCTGCTCGCCGTTCATCGGGTTGGCGCGCTCGTCGGCGCAAGCCAGGTGGCTCATGATGTAGCGCACCTTGATGCCGTCGAGAAAGTGTTCATCAGCCAGCCAGGCGTCGATTTCCTGCGGCGACAAGCCCATGCGCGACATGCCGGTGTCGACCTGCACGACGGCGTCCAGGGCGGTGCCCAGCGCTGCTGCGTGCTGGC
The DNA here is from genome assembly GCF_051380725.1 of Janthinobacterium glycogeni. Taxonomy (NCBI): domain Bacteria; kingdom Pseudomonadati; phylum Pseudomonadota; class Betaproteobacteria; order Burkholderiales; family Oxalobacteraceae; genus Janthinobacterium; species Janthinobacterium glycogeni. The sequence goes on from NZ_JBNYXP010000001.1 coordinate 174,101, forward strand.
GCCAGCCCGCCACCTGCGGCTCGCTGTTAAGCACGGGAATCAAGCCGTGGGCCGTGAATTCGCCTTCCGTGCCGACGGGCGGGCCGTGCAGCACGAAGATGGCCGCGTCGGGCGCCACGTGCGGGCGCAGGCTGATGCCCTCTTCCAGATGCGCCACAAAAAAGTGCCGGCACCCTTCTTCATACAGGGCCGCGCCCACTTGCGCGGCGCCCAGGCCATACGCATCGGACTTCACGACGGCCGAGCAGGCGGCCGGGTGCGCCTTGTCGCGCAGCAAGCGGTAGTTGGCGCGCACGGCATCGAGATCCACCGTCAGGATGGCGCCGCTACGTTCTTTCGCAGGCATGCTGGCCCCCATCTCAAGCCACCGCGTGTTGCAGTTTGCCATTGGCCTGCGCGCCGCTGTAGCGGCTGACGGACAGGTCGTCGGCCAGAATCGCCGGTTTTTTCGACGACATCAGGTCGGCCAGCAATTGCGCCGAACCGCAGGACATGGTCCAGCCCAGAGTGCCGTGGCCCGTGTTCAGGAACAGGTTGCGCAGCGGCGTGCGGCCGACGATCGGCGTGCCGTCCGGCGTCATCGGGCGCAAGCCCGTCCAGAACGTGGCCTCGGCCGTGTTGCCGCCGCCGGGGAACAGGTCGTTGACGACCATTTCCAGGGTTTCGCGGCGGCGCGGGTTCAGGTTCAGGTTGTAGCCGGCGATTTCCGCCATGCCGCCCACGCGGATGCGGTCGTCGAAACGCGTCACGGCGATCTTGTACGTTTCATCGAGGATGGTCGACACGGGCGCCTTGGCCGCGTTGACGATAGGCACGGTGATCGAATAGCCCTTCAATGGATAGACAGGAATGTCGAGCAGCGGCTTCATGAAGCCCGTCGAGTAGGAGCCGAGCGCCACCACATAGGAATCGGCCTTGATGACTTCCGCGCCGCATTGCACGCCGGCGATTTCATCGCCCTGCGTCAGCAAGGCATCGATGGAGACGCCATAGCGGAACTTCACGCCCAGCGCCTCGGCCATCTCGGACAGGCGGGTAGTAAACAACTGGCAATCGCCCGTTTCATCGTTGGGCAGGCGCAAGCCGCCAAACAGTTTACCCTTGACCGCTTCGAGGGCCGGCTCGGCGCGCGACAACTCATTGCGCTGCAGCACTTCGTACGGCACGCCCGCGTCTTTCAACACTTCGATATCCTTGGCGGCGTCGTTGTATTGCTTTTCCGTGCGGAACAATTGCATCGTGCCTTGCTGGCGGCCTTCATACGTGATGCCGGCCTCGGCACGCAGCACCTTGAAGCAGTCGCGGCTGTATTCGGCCAGGCGCACCATGCGTTCCTTGTTCACCGCATACGCTTCCGGTGTGCAATTACGCAACATCTGCCACATCCATTTGAGCTGGGCGGCGCTGCCGTCGAGCGAGATGGCCAGCGGCGCGTGGCGCTGCATCATCCATTTCACGGCTTTCAAAGGAATGCCGGGCGCAGCCCATGGCGAAGCGTAGCCGGGCGAGATCTGCCCCGCATTCGCAAAGCTGGTTTCCAGTGCCGGGCCCGGCTGGCGGTCGATGACGGTCACCTCATGTCCTGCCTTGGCCAGATAGTAAGCACTGGTGACGCCGATGACGCCGCTACCCAGAATCACGATACGCATAGTTTCCTCATTATATTTTTTTAGGCTGACGCCAGATTAACCGCTATCATATTGGGAAAGAGCCAGTATTTGTTCACGTATAAATCGAGATATTCAGCAATAAATCATGAGAATCCTTAAAGAATCGGCACGTGGCCTCGACAAGCTGGATCGCCACATCCTGCGCATCCTGCAACAGGATGGCCGCATCTCGATGAAAGACCTGGGCGAACAGGTGGGCCTGTCCATCACGCCCTGCATCGAGCGGGTCAAGCGCATGGAGCGCGACGGCGTCATCACGGGCTACCACGCCAAGGTGAACCCGGCCGCGCTGGGCGCCAAGCTGCTCGTCTTTGTAGAGATTACTCTCAATCAAAAGTCGGCGTCCGCCTTCGAGCAATTCCGCCGCGAAGTACTGCAGATTCCCGAGGTGCAGGAATGCCACCTGGTATCGGGCGACTTCGATTACCTGATCAAGGCGCGCATCCATGAAATGGCCGAATACCGCAAGCTGCTGGGCGACATGCTTCTGCAGCTGCCGGGTGCCGCGCAGTCGAAAAGCTATGTGGTGATGGAAGAAATCAAGGAAACCTTGGCGCTCTCGACCGACGTGCTGCAGAACCGGTAAAAGTACCGTCAGCCGGCACCGCCGGCATCATTTTTTGCGCCTTTGTATAATTTTGTAGCACATTCGCAGCGGCGCAAGCACACTCCTATCCTGACATCACGCCCGTCCCCTCTGAGATTGGAAGCAGTGATGCACACTGGGAGTCCCTATGAACACATTGATAAAACTGGCAGCTTCCTGCCTCGCGGGCCTGGCCGTGGCCATGTGCACCGCCAGTGAATACAAGGTCAACCGCGCGCCCGACAATGGCGCCATCTATCAGAACATCCAGGTCGGCAAGACCACCCGCCTCGACCTCGACGCGGCCCTGGGCAACGCCACCGTCGTCAGCTTCGATCCCGGCTATGAAGTCTGGGTCTACAAGAATCAGCTGAAAACACCGAGCGTGACGCGGCTGATCCCCCTGCTGGGCGAAAAAGGCACGCGCGAAGTGGCCGTCATGTTCGACCAGGCGGGCATCGTCAGGAAATTCCGGATACACGAGCCGCGCAAGTAGGCGCACAGCGAACGGGCGCCGCCTGCCACGCTGGCTGGCTATACTGACTGCTGGCTACCGCCGCCCACCGCTCACCTACCCAGCAAGGAGTTCCCATGCGCCTGCCCCTGATCGCTCCGCAAGACCTGACGCCCGAACAGCAGCCGCTGTATGACGATATGCGCAAAGGCATCACCAGCAATTTCAACGATTTCATCGCCGTGCGCGAAGACGGCGCCCTGATGGGGCCATGGAATCCCTGGCTGCACGAACCGGCCATCGGCAAGGCCATCTGGGACCTGACGCTGGCCATGACGGCCAACGCCACGCTGCCCGACAACGTGCGCCAGATTGCCATCCTGGTGGTCGGCGCGCGCTACAACGCCGCCTATGAAATCTACGCCCACATCGCCGTCGCGGAGCGCGAAGGCATGTCGGCCGAGCGCCTGGCCACGCTGGTGGCCGACGTCAAGCCCGTCGACCTCGACAAGCATGAGAGCATCGCCTACGACCTGGCCTACGCGCTCAGCGGCGGCGGCACGCTGCCGGAGCCCTTGTACCGGCTGGCGCTGGCCACCTTTGGCCAGCACGGCACCAACGAGCTGATCTACCTGGTGGGCCTGTACGCGCTGGTCTCGACCACCTTGAACGGCTTCAACGTGCCGGTGCCGGAACGCGACTGAAGGGCCTTGCCCCTGCCCAGGTGCCGTGACAGGGAACGCCGGTGGACGCGCTCTTGCTCTACACTGGCGTTTTATCCTCTGCAACCTCCATGCAATTACCTGTAAACCTCGCCCGCATCTCGGTCGAACAAGACTGGCAACACACGACAGCATATCCACCGCTCGGCTTCACTCCGTTCGCCGAAGGCGCGCTGGGCAATGGCGACACGTTCGGCCTGTACTGGCCCATCGGGCGCGAAGCGGCGGAACCGATCGTCGTCGAAACCTGGCACGACGAGTGGCGCCTGCAGCCGCACTTTTCCAGCCTGGCGGCGTTTCTGTCAGCCTACGCAACGGCGGAAGACGAGTACGTCGCCATGCCGTCTCTGGCCGAGGACCCCGCCTCGCCGCGCGCTGCGTTCCTGGAGGCCAAGGAATTGATTGCGCAGCGCAAGCCGGACGCCGCCATCGCGCTGCTGGAAGCGGCGCTGGCCATCGTGCCCGAATACACGGACGCTCTGACCTTGCTGCATGGCCAGTATGTGCGCGCGGGCAGAATCGATGACGCCGTCAAGGTGGCCATCCAGGCCATCATCTCTCCACCGTCGTTTGGCGGCCCGCCATTCAAGGCCTTGCAATGGCTGCGCACGCAGCCGGTGCCGGATGGGGAACCAGACCCCATCTGGCGCGCCTGCGGGCAATTGTCGTTCAACTTCGGCGGCAGCAAGGAAAATGCCGACTACCCCGTGCTGCTGGCCGCCATCGACACCTATCTGGAACAAGGCAAGCATCTTTCCGCCTCGACCCTGATGCAGACGTATGCCGAACTGATGAGCGCGGAAACCGTCTCGTTCCAGGAACGCTACGCCTTCGCGCCGGCCGCCTTCATCGCACGGCAAATCGCCGTCAGCGCGATGCTGCCGCAGGGCAGCCGGGACCCGGCAAGGCTATGGTCAAGCGAGCTGGCCTAGCTGTTGCCTGAACAGCTTGCGATAGGCCGACGGCGACGTCTGCAAGCTGGCCCGGAAATGCTGGCGCAAGGACAGGGCCGTGCCGAAGCCGGCTTCCTGCGCCACGACATCGATCGACGCCGCGCTCTTTTCCAGCAAGCCTTGCGCATGCGCCAGACGCTGGTTCAGCAGCCATTGCTTGAACGACGTGCCCGTGGCCTGGCGGAAGTGGCGCGTGAAGTTGCGCCGGCTCATGGCCGCCCGTTCGGCCAATGCATCGATACTGTGGGCCATGCCCAGGTTGGCCGTCACGCAGGCCAGCACCTCGGCGAAACGCCCTTCGCTGCCGGACACGGGCAGCGGACGCTCGATGAACTGCGCCTGCCCTCCCTGGCGGTGCGGCGCCACCAACAGCCGGCGCGCCACCCTGTTGGCCACTTCGGCGCCCGCCAGCTGGCGCAGCAGGTACAGGCAGCAATCGAGGCCCGCCGCCACGCCGGCCGACGTCAGCACGCCGCCATCATCCACGTACAGCACTTCGCGGTCCACCCTGACCTTGGGATAGCGGGCCGCCAGCCGGTCCGCCATGCCCCAGTGCGTGGCGGCACTCTTGCCATCCAACAAGCCCGCCTGCGCCAGCGGAAACGCGCCCAGGCACAGGCCCACCATGCGCGCGCCGCGCCGGCTGGCCGTCTGCAGCGCCGCGACCAGGGGCGCCGCCGCGTCGCGGCAATCGTCGTGCCAGGCCGGCATGATGACGATATCGGCGCCGTCCAGCCCTTCCAGGCCGAACTCGGGCGTGATGCCGAAGCCGGCCGCCGTGCGCAGGGGCGCGGGGTCGGCGGCGCACACGCACACGTGGAAAGGCGGCAGGTCGGCCTCGTCCGTCTGGGCGCCGAACACGAGGCAGGGCACGGACAAGTGGAATGGCGTCATGCCGTCGAAGGCGATCACGGCGATGGTCAGGGGGCTGGCAGGAGCAGAAGAAATAGGCATGGCCCGATTTTATCGCAGATAGGCCTTCGGGCCACTTTTTTGTTTGCAGCGCGCGGCCTGAAAATGACTGCATCGAGGAAGACCTTCCTCTTTCACCCATTCAGGAGAATCCATGTCTAGCCAAGCTTCCACCGCACCACGCCGCGCCCTGCTCGTCATCGACGTGCAAAATGAATACTTCACGGGCGACCTGCCCATCGAATATCCGTCCGTCGATATTTCCCTGCCGAACATTGTCACGGCCATGGCCGCCGCCCGTGCCGCCGGCGTGCCCGTCATCGTCGTCCAGCACGATGCGCCGGAAAGCTCGCCCATCTTCGCCAGGGGCAGCGACGGCTGGCAATTGCATCCGCAAGTGGCCGCCTTTGCCGCCGACCAACGCATCAACAAGGTCATGGGCAGCGCCTTCGCGGGCACGGACCTGCGCGCCTGGTTGTCCAGCCACGGCATCGACACCCTGACGGTGATCGGCTACATGACGCACAACTGCGACGCGGCCACCATCTACCACGCCGCACACGACGGTTTGCAGGTCGAGTTCCTGCAGGACGCCACGGGCACCCTGCCCTACGCGAATGCGGGCGGCACGGCCAGCGCCGAGGAAATCCACCGCGTCTTCAGCGCCGTGTTCCATTCGAATTTCGCCGCCGTCGCCAGCACGCAGGCGTGGCTCGATGCCGTGCGCGAGGGCAAGCCGCTGGACAAGGACAATATTTATCTGTCGAACCAGCGCGCGCGCAAGGCGCAGGCGAACTGACGCCGGCGGGAATGGGCGGGTATCATGCGTCCATTCCTTCTTATTTGATGATGCTCTATGCGAAAAATAATTGTGCTGGGCTTGACGACTGCTGCTGTTTTCCTGCTGGCTACCGCCGCCTTGGTACTGGCGGGGCTGAACGACAAACTGGCCCCGGCCGACGTGATCGTCGTGCCCGGCAACACGATCCTTCCCGACGGCACGCCCAGCCCCCGCCTGCAGGCGCGGCTCGATGCGGCGCTGACACAGTTCCAGGCACACCGGGCGCCGCGCATTCTCGTCAGCGGTGCGACAGGCAAGGAAGGATTCGACGAGGCCGCATCGATGGTCCGCTACCTGCAGTCGCGCGGCGTGCCGGCCGGCGCCATCATCGAGGATAATCAAGGCTGGACCACGGACGCCACGGCCCGCAACGCGGCGCTGCTCATGCGCGCGCACGGCTGGAAGACAGCCATGGTCGCCACGCAATACTTTCACGTGCCCCGCTTCCGGCTGGCCCTGGAGCGGGCCGGCATCGCCGTCAGCGGCCAGGTACATGCCCCCTACTTCGAGCTGCGCGACCTGTATTCCGTGCCGCGCGAAACGGTCGGTTACGCCGTATATTTCATGCGGCCCTGACCACGCGTTTTCACTCGCTCCAGTCGCGCGAGCGCTCCACGGCGCGCTGCCACTTGTGCAGCCGGCTCAAGCGCTCGTCGGCCGCCATGGCCGGCTCGAAGCGGCGTCCCACCTGCCATTGGGCGGCGATTTCTTCCTGCGATGCCCAGAAACCCACGGCCAGGCCCGCCAGGTAGGCGGCGCCCAGGGCCGTCGTTTCCGTCACCACGGGACGCACCACGGGCACATTGAGAATGTCGGCCTGGAACTGCATCAGCATGTCGTTGCGGGCCGCGCCGCCGTCGACACGCAATTCCGATAGCGCAATGCCCGCGTCATCCTGCATGGCGGACAGCACGTCCACGTTCTGGTACGCCACGCCTTCGAGCGCCGCGCGCGCGATGTGGGCCTTGCCCGTACCGCGCGTGATGCCGATCAGGGTGCCGCGCGCGTACGGGTCCCAGTACGGCGCGCCCAGGCCAGCAAACGCGGGCACGAAGACCAGGCCGCCCGAATCGGGCACGCTGGTGGCCAGCGCTTCCACTTCGGACGAATCGCGGATGATGCCGATACCGTCGCGCATCCATTGCACGGCAGCGCCTGCGATAAAGGCGCTGCCTTCGAGTAAGTAATCGGTCTGGTCGCTACCGGCGCCCAGGCTCCAGCCCACCGTCGTCAGCAGCCGGTTTTTCGAGGGCAGCGGGCGCTTGCCCACGTTCATCAGCATGAAGCAGCCCGTGCCGTAGGTATTCTTCGCCATGCCCGGTTTCAGGCACGCCTGGCCGAACGTGGCGGCCTGCTGGTCGCCTGCGATACCGGCGATGGGCACGGACACGCCCAGCAATTCTGTGTAAGTGTGCGCCGCCACGCCGCTCGAGGGCACGACGTCGGGCAGCAGGGAGGCGGGAATGTCCAGCAGCGCCAGCAGGTCCGTGTCCCATTGCAGGGTGTGGATATTGAACAGCATGGTGCGCGCCGCGTTGCTCGTGTCCGTCAAGTGGGCGCCGCTCATCTTGTAGATCAGCCAGCTGTCGACCGTGCCGAAGGCCAGCTCGCCCCGTTCGGCGCGCGCGCGGGCGCCGGGCACGTTGTCGAGCAGCCATTTGAGTTTGGTGGCGGAAAAGTAGGCGTCCAGCACCAGGCCCGTTTTTTTCTGGATCACGTCCGCCTTGCCTTGCTCGACCAGCTGCTCGCAATAGGCGGCATTGCGGCGGTCTTGCCAGACGATGGCGTTGGCGACGGGCTCGCCCGTGGCGCGGTCCCACAGCACCGTCGTTTCGCGCTGGTTGGTCACGCCGATGGCGGCCACGTCGGAGGCCGCCACGCCGCTGTCGCGCAGCACCTGCCGCAGCACGCCTTCCTGCGACGCCCAGATTTCGCCCGCGTCATGCTCGACCCAGCCCGGCTGGGGGAAAATCTGCCGGAATTCTCGCTGCGCGCTGGCGTGCGGCCGGCCCGCATGGTCGAACAGGATGGCGCGCGAACTGGTGGTGCCCTGATCTAAAGCAAGTATGTATTTGGTCATGGTCGCTACTACGGCTATACAGTAAAAAAAGGCACGGGCAAAGGCCCGTGCCCCGGGAAAGCGGCGGCAGAAGTTTACACGACTACTTTACCTTGCCTTCTTTCCAAGCCTGCAATAATTTATCGTAGGCAATCGTTTCACCCTTCGGCTTTTCATTCGCCAGCTTTTTCCACGGCGCATGCTGGTCCGACAGGTACTGGTTCGGATCGCCTTTCGGATTGAGCTTGGGTGCGCACGCCTTCATGCCGGCCCGCTGCAGGCGCGCCATGACCTGGTCCATTTCCTCGGCCAGGTTATCCATGGCGGCTTGCGGCGTTTTTTCCGCCGTGATGGCCGTGGCCACGTTTTTCCACCACAGCTGGGCCAGCTTCGGATAGTCGGGCACGTTGTTGCCCGTCGGCGTCCACGCCACTCTGGCGGGGCTGCGGTAGAACTCGATCAAGCCGCCGTACTCGTTCGCGTGTTTCGTAAAATAATCGTGGCGGATGTCGGAATCGCGGATAAACGTCAGGCCGACGATCGATTTCTTCAGCGACACGGTTTTCGAGGTGACGAATTGCGCGTACAGCCAGGCGGCCGCCTTGCGGTCATCGGGCGTGGACTTGAACAGGAACCAGGAACCGACGTCCTGGTAGCCGTTCTGCATGCCCTCTTTCCAGTACGGTCCGTGCGGTGACGGCGCCATGCGCCATTTCGGCGTGCCGTCCTTGTTGACCACTGGCAAGCCCGGTTTTGTCATGCCGGCCGTAAACGCCGTGTACCAGAAGATTTGCTGGGCGATTTCGCCCTGCGCTGGCACGGGGCCCGATTCCGAGAAATTCATGCCGTTCGCCTGCGGCGGCGCATATTTCTTCATCCAGTCGATATATTTCGTCAGCGCAAATACGGCCGCCGGCGAATTGGTGGCGCCGCCGCGCGACATCGAGGCGCCCACGGGCGTGCACTTGTCGGCCGCCACCTTGATGCCCCATTCGTCGACGGGCATGCCGTTCGGAATGCCCTTGTCGGCCGCGCCAGCCATCGACAGCCACGCATCGGTGAAGCGCCAGCCCAAGGAAGGATCTTTCTTGCCGTAATCCATGTGGCCATAGACTTTCTTGCCGTCCAGTTCCTTCACGTCGTTCGTGAAGAAGTCGGCGATGTCTTCATACGCGGACCAGTTCTGCGGCACGCCCAGCTCGTAGCCATACTTGGCCTTGAACTTGGCTTGCAAATCCTTGCGCGCAAACCAGTCGGCACGGAACCAGTACAGGTTGGCGAATTGCTGGTCGGGCAACTGGTACACCTTGCCGTCCGGCGCCGTAGTAAAGCTGATGCCGATGAAATCTTTCAAATCGAGACCGGGATTGGTGAATTCCTTGCCCTTGGCGGCCATGTAGTCGGACAGCGGCTCGACGGCGCCATAGCGGTAGTGGGTGCCGATCAGGTCGGAATCGGAAATCCAGCCGTCATAGATGCTCTTGCCGGACTGCATCGACGTTTGCAGCTTTTCCACCACGTCGCCTTCCTGGATGATGTCGTGGCGCACCTTGATGCCCGTGATTTCCTCGAAGGCCTTGGCCAGGGTCTTCGATTCGTAGACGTGGGTGTCGATGGTTTCCGAGACCACGGAAATTTCCTTGATGCCCTTGGCTTTCAGCTTGGCCGCCGCATCGATGAACCATTTCATTTCAGCAAGCTGTTGCTGCTTGCTCAGGCTGGATGGCTGGAATTCCTTGTCGATCCAGGTTTGTGCCTGCTTGGCGTCCGCCAGGGCCGCATTCGACACAAGCATGGCCGCAGCCGCGAAGACCGTGAACTTCAATTTCATCGTGAATCTCCTTTTATAGTTTTTACCGGCCGCCTGCTGGCGGTCCGGCATCCATCAACACCGGCAAGCCGGTTATCCCCAACGCATTACAATTAGCAGTAAAACAAAACTGATGCCGGCCCCGATGGCCTGCTGCATTTCCGTGAACCCCGCCCAGGCCAGGTTGACATAGGCCGCCGTGAGCAAGCCGATGAACAGGCGGTCGCCGCGCGTGGTCGGCATGGGCAGGAAGCCTTTTCGTTCGATGCTGGGCGAACGGATTTGCCAAACCGTCATGCCAGCGAGCATCAAGCCGATGCAAAGGAAGAAGATGGCCACTTCCGGCGTCCAGGCCATCCAGCCGAACAGGCTGGCCGTACTATCGCTAGTATTTTCCATGTCACACCCTCCCCATCGCGAAACCCTTGGCAATGTAATGCCGCACGAACCAGATCACCAGCGCGCCAGGCACGATGGTCAGCACGCCGGCGGCCGCCAGCACGCCCCAGTCCATGCCGGCCGCCGACACGGTGCGCGTCATGGTGGCGGCGATGGGCTTGGCATTGACGGAAGTCAAGGTGCGCGCCAGCAGCAGTTCCACCCAGCTGAACATGAAGCAGAAGAAGGCCGTCACGCCCACGCCAGACTTGATCATCGGCAAGAAAATGCGGATGAAGAAGCGGGGAAAGCTGTAGCCGTCGATATACGCCGTCTCGTCGATTTCCTTCGGCACGCCGGACATGAAGCCTTCCAGTATCCACACGGCCAGCGGCACGTTGAACACCATGTGCGCGAGCGCCACGGCCAGGTGCGTATCCATCAGGCCCACCGTCGAATACAGCTGGAAGAACGGCACGAGGAAGACGGCGGGCGGCGTCATGCGGTTGGTCAGCAGCCAGAAGAACAGATGCTTGTCGCCCACGAAGTTGTAGCGCGAGAACGCATACGCGGCCGGCAAGGCCACCGTGACCGACATGACCATGTTCAAGGCCACGTAGATCATGGAATTGATGTAGCCGCTGTACCAGGACCGGTCCGTGAAGATCGTGTGGTAGTTGGCGAACGTCAGTTTCTGGGGCCACAGGCTCAGCACGCCGACGATTTCCTCGTTGGTCTTGAGCGACATATTGAGCATCCAGTAGATGGGCAGCAAGGAGCCCAGCAGGAAGACGGTCAGGATGGCGCTGCTCATTTTCTTGTGCATCATTTCTGGTCTCCCGTGCCGACGCGCTGCATCCACGTGTACAGCACAAAGCAGAACAGCAGGATGATGAGGAAGTAAATCAATGAAAACGCCGAGGCCGGCCCCAGGTCGAACTGCCCCACGGCCTTTTGCGTCAGGTATTGCGACAAAAAGGTGGTGGCATTGCCTGGTCCGCCGCCCGTCAGCACGAACGGCTCCGTGTAGATCATAAAACTGTCCATGAAGCGCAGCAAGACGGCGATCATCAGCACATTGCGCAGCTTCGGCAGCTGGATGTAGCGGAACACGGCCAGGCGCGAGGCGCCGTCGATGCGGGCCGCCTGGTAATACGCGTCGGGTATGGCGCGCAAACCCGCATAGCACAGCAGTACCACCAGCGGCGTCCAGTGCCAGATATCCATCACCATCACCGTCAGCCAGGCGTCGAGCGAGTTGCCGTTGTAGTTGTAGTCGAATCCCAATTGATTCAGGGTGTAGCCCATCAGGCCGATGTCGCCGCGGCCGAAGATCTGCCAGATGGTGCCCACCACGTTCCAGGGAATCAAGAGGGGCAGCGCGATGAGCACCAGCGCCAGCGACGCCTTCCAGCCATCGGCCGGCATGCACAGGGCAATCAAAATGCCCAGCGGAATCTGGATCGCCAGCACGGAGCCGGAAAACAGCAGCTGGCGCAGCAAGGCGCTGTGCAAGTCGCCGTCGAGCATGACCATGCGGAACCATTCGGTGCCCACGAACACCTTTTGCGTGGGGCTCAAAATATCCTGCACGGAATAGTTCACCACCGTCATCAGGGGCAGGATGGCGGAAAAGGCCACGCACAGCAGCACAGGCAGGATCAAAAGCCAGGCGCGGCGGTTGTTATCGGTTTTACCGTTATGTATCATCAGGCCACCCGCTTATCGTTGACATAGAACAAGGTGCGTTGCGGCGGAAAGCGCAGCCGCACAGCATCGCCGGCGACGGCATCGATGGCGCGCAGCTTGGCCGCCACCGTCGCGCCGCCCAGCTGGAATTCCGCCAGGTAATGCGTGCCCATGTTGCGCACGGCCGTCACCGTGGCGTCGAGGCAATGCTCGCTCCCATCGCCACCCTCGCCCGCCTTCCGGCATTCGACGAATTCCGGCCGCACGCCCAGCGTGATTTTGCCTGGCGCGCCAGACAGCGCCGCGCGGGCGGCGGCGGATACGGCCAGTAGCTGCCCCGCCACGCGCACGCCGCCATCGTCCAGGGTGCAATCGAGCAAGTTCATGCCCGGGTTGCCGATGAAATAGCCGACAAACGTGTGCTCCGGTTCCTCGAACAGCGCCTGCGCGCTGCCCGTCTGCACCACTTCGCCCTGCGTCATGACGACCACCTGGTCGGCAAAGGTCAGCGCTTCCACCTGGTCGTGCGTGACATAGATCAGGGACAATTTCAGCTCGTGGTGGATTTCCTTCAACTTTCTGCGCAACAGCCATTTCAAATGCGGGTCGATCACCGTCAGCGGTTCGTCGAACAGCACGGCCGCCACGTCGGGACGCACCAGGCCGCGGCCCAGCGAAATCTTTTGCTTGGCGTCCACGGACAAGCCGCTGGCGCGCAGTTTCAGGTCGCCCGTCAATTCCAGCATCTGCGCCACCTGCTGCACGCGCTTTTTGACTTCCGTCTCTTTCCAGCCGCGATTGCGCAGCGGAAAGGCAAGATTGTCGTGCACGGTCATGGTGTCGTAGATGACGGGAAACTGGAACACTTGCGCGATATTCCTCGCCTCGGTCGGCAGTTGCGTGACGTCCTTGCCATCGAACAGCACCTTGCCGTGCGACGGCTTCACCAGGCCGGAAATAATGTTGAGCAAGGTCGTCTTGCCGCAGCCGGATGGCCCCAGCAAGGCATACGCGCCGCCGTCATGCCACTCCATGCTCATGGGCCGCAGCGCGTAATCGGCCGGCGCCGTCGGGTTCGGTTTGTAGGCGTGGGCCAGGTCCACCAGTTCGATGCGCGCCATGTCAAGCTCCTCCTTGCACAGGAGCGAACAATAGCCCGCCATCATCGGCAAAGATCAGCAAGGCGTGCGGCTGGCAATACACGGTGCAGGCGCTGCCGATCTCCAGGTTGTGCACGCCGCCCAGCTGCGCCACCAGGGCCAGCTCGCCGCGGCGCGCATGCACATAGGTTTCCGAGCCGCTGATTTCCGCCAGGTCCACCTGCGCGGCGATGGCCACGTCGCCATCGGACTGGGGCGACAGATGCAGGCTGTGCGCGCGCACGCCGAGGATCACGTCGCGCCGCTCACCGAGGCGGGCGCGCTGCGCGCCGCTCAGGTGGATCGACAGGCCGTCCGCCGCCTGCGCCACGCCCTGCGCATCCACGCGGGCGGGGATCAGGTTGATGGGCGGGTCGCTGAAGGTGCGCGCCACGGCTATGGAATTGGGCGCGTTGAAGACGTCCAGGGTCGGTCCCTGCTGCAGCAGCCGTCCCTCGTGCAGCACGGCCACGTGGCCGCCCAGCTGCAGCGCTTCCAGCGGTTCCGTCGTCGCGTACACGACCGTCGTGCTGCCGCTGGAAAACAGTTCCGTCAATTCACGGCGCAATTCCTCGCGCAATTTGTAGTCGAGGTTGACCAGGGGTTCGTCGAGCAGCAGCAACGATGCATCCTTGATCAGCGCGCGCCCCAGCGCCGTGCGCTGCTGCTGGCCGCCGGACAACTCTCCCGGCGTGCGCTGCAGGTAGGGCGTGATGTGCAGGCGCTCGGCCAGCGCCAGCACTTTCGTCCGTATCTGCTCCTCGGGCACCTTGCGCAAACGCAAGGGCGAAGCGATATTGTCGTAGACGGTGAAGGCCGGATAATTGATGAATTGCTGGTACACCATGGCCAGGTTGCGTTTGCTGACGGGCACGCCCGTCACGTCGACACCATCGGCCGTCACCGTGCCCGCGCTGGGCTTGTCCAGGCCCGCCATCACGCGCATCAGGGTCGTCTTGCCGGCACGCGTGGTGCCCAGCAAGACGTTGATGGCGCCGGGCACCAATGCCAGCGACATCGGATATAAAAAGTCGTCAGCCCCCTGCTTCCTGCTGATCTTGTCCAGTACCAGTTGCACGCGTTTCTCCTCCAGTGATGGTTTCTTATTCTTCGCCGCACCCTCTGCGGGGCGCGGTCGCTTACGTGTGCTGCTTACGGCTGCTGCTTATGACAACGGGTGCTGCAACAGCCAGGCGTCGAGCGTGTCCGCCGTTTCGCGCGGCAGGTGCAGGCCCAGCTTGGAGCGCCGCCACAGGATGTCGGCCGCGCTGGCGGCCCATTCGTGGCGCCGCAGATAATCGACTTCCGCCGCGTACAGGCCGGCGGCGATTTCCTCGCCCATGGCCGCCACGTCCGCCCGACCGGCCAGCAGCACGTGGATGCGCGTGCCGTAGGCGCGTGCATAGCGCGCCACCAGCGCCGCCGGCAGCCACGCATACTCGCGCTGCAAGCCTTGCACGAACTGGCCGAACTCGCGCACGGAGCGGTTCTGCGGCGTGCTGCCGAACACATCGCCGCCGGGCAGGCAGGCGCTGGCCGTCCAGGCCGGCAGCGTGTTACCCAGCAAGGGCGCCAGCATGTCCATGGCCTCCTCGGCCAGCTTGCGGAAGGTGGTGATCTTGCCGCCGAAAACACTGAGCAGCGGCGCCCCTTCCCGGTCCAGTTCGAAACGGTAATCGCGCGTGACGGCCTTGGCGTCGGCCGCTGCATCTTCCACCAGCGGACGCACGCCCGCATACGTCCACACCACGTCGGCCGGCAGGATGGGCTTGCTGAAATAGTAACTGGAAAGCTCGCACAAGTAACGAATTTCCTCGTCGTCGATTTCCACCTTGCCGCTGTCGCCGTGATAGTCGAGGTCGGTCGTGCCGATCAGGGTGAAATCGTGCTCATACGGAATGGCAAACACGATGCGCCCATCCGGATGCTGGAAGATATACGCGTGATCATGCGCGAACAGGCGCTTGACGACGATATGGCTGCCCTTGATCAGGCGCAAATGCCGGCCCTGCCCGCCGGGCGCCGCCTGCTGCAGGAATTCGGCCGTCCACGGCCCGGCCGCATTGACGACGCTGCGCGCGCGCACGGCCAGTTCGCGGCCGTCGCCTTGCTGCAGGGTCGCCTGCCAGCAAGCGTCCGCCCCCGCGCCGTCGCGCCGCAGGGCCGTGCAGCGCGTCTGCGTCAGGATGGTCGCTCCCTTGTCCGCCGCGTCGATGGCGTTCAGGACCACCAGGCGCGCATCGTCGACCCAGCCGTCGGAATACACGAAGCCGCGCTTGAACTCGGGTTTTAACGGTTGGCCGACCGCGTGGCGCGTCAGGTCGATGCCGCTGGAGGCGGGCAGGATTTCCCGCTTCGCCAGCATGTCGTAGAGGAACAGGCCGGCGCGTATCAGCCAGGCGGGGCGCTGGCCCTGCGCATGCGGCATGACGAAGCGCAGCGGCCACATGATGTGCGGCGCCGAGCGCAGCAGCACTTCGCGCTCGATCAGCGCCTTGCGCACGAGGCCGAATTCATAGTATTCGAGGTAGCGCAGGCCGCCGTGTATCAGCTTGGTGGAGGCCGACGAGGTGTGGGCCGCCAGGTCGTCCTTTTCGCACAGCACCACGGACAAGCCCCGCCCGGCCGCATCGCGCGCGATGCCGGCGCCATTGATGCCGCCGCCGACCACCAGCACGTCGCATGCCATCGTTGTCTCCACACCTTGCCGTGCTGCCGCCATCGGGACTCCATGTCTGTCGGGGACTCGCCGGCGAGGAAAGACTAGGCATCGCCGGCGACTGTCGTTAAGATCAATACAGATGTAATTCGAATGCAATATGGATAAGATACGCCAGATTGCGAATCGATAGCAACATATTTTTATCACTATTTGTTCGTTTTTGTTCGTTTGTGATTTTTAAAGAGACAAAGCCATGATTTTGAATCCCCGCCAGCGCCGTCTGCTCGAAGTGGTGCGCCAGAAGGTCACCATGTCCGTCGAAGAGCTGGCCCAGCAGCTGGACGTGACGCCGCAAACCGTGCGCCGCGACGTCAAGCAGATGGAAGAAGCGCGCCTGCTGGCCCGCTATCACGGCGGCGTGGGCTTGCCCTCGTCCGTGGAAAACATCGATTACAGCCAGCGGCAAGTGTTCAACAGCGACGCCAAGCGGCGCATCGCCGCCGCCGTCGCCGCGCAGGTGCCGCACGGCTGTTCGTTATTGATCAATATCGGCACGACGACCGAGGAAGTGGCGCGCGCGCTGGGCCGGCACACGGGCTTGCACGTGGTGACGAACAACCTGAACGTGGCCGCCATCCTGGCCGACAACGCCGCCTGCGAAGTCATCGTGGCCGGCGGCGTGGTGCGCGGGCGCGACCGCGGCATCGTCGGCGAAGCCACCATCGACTTCATCCGCCAGTTCAAGGTCGACATCGGCATCATCGGCATTTCCAGCATCGACGAGGACGGCAGCCTGCGCGACTTCGACGCGCGCGAAGTCAAGGTGGCGCAAGCCATCATCGAACAGTCGCGCGAAGTGTGGCTGGTAGCCGACCAGCATAAATTCGGCCGCAAGGCGCTGGTGCGCCTGGCCGACCTGGCGCAAGTCGACATCCTGTTTACGGACGCGCCGCCGCCGCCCCGCTTTGCCGAAGTGCTGCGCGACGCCAGCGTGAAAGTGCATGTCGCCGCCTGACGGCGACGGTGTCCCGGCCGGCTCAGTGCGCGATGGCAAGCTTGCCGAAATGGCGCCCGCCGGCAGCCAGCTGCGCATACGCTTCGGCCGTGTCGCCGAGGCCGAACACGCGGTCGATGACGGGCACGATGCCATGCGCGGCGATGGCCTGAGCCGCCTGCGCCAGGTCGGCCACGGAACCGGTGTTGTTGCCGACGATGCGCAAGGCCTTGACGATGACGGGCAGCAAGTCGATGCTGGCCGCAGTGCCGCCGACAAAACCCACCGTGAAGATCGTGCCGCCCACCGCCGCCGCGTTGAGCGAGCGCGCGATGGTGGCGCCGCCCACCGTTTCGACCACCAGGTCGGCGCCCCGCCCGCCCGTCAGTTTCAGTACTTCCACATCCCAGGCCGGCGTGGCCCGGTAGTTGATCAGGTGATCGGCGCCCAGCTGGCGCGCCCGCTCCAGCTTGTCATCGCTGGACGACGCGAGGATCACCGTGGCGCCCGACGCCTTGGCGAACTGCAAGGCAAACAGGCTGACGCCGCCCGTCCCCAACAGCAACACCACCGATCCGGGGCGCACTTGCGCCGAACGCACGGCATTCCACGCCGTCGTCGCCGCGATGGGCAGCGCCGCGCCCTGGACAAAATCAAGGTGGGCCGGCAAGGCAACCAGGCTGGCGGCGGGGACGGCCACGTATTCGGCCAGCGAGCCTGGCAAGGTGACGCCGCGCATCGCGCCCACGTTGTGCGGCGTGATGGCGCCGCCCTGCCAGTGCGGCATGAAGTGCGGGATGACGCGGTCGCCGACGGCCAGGCCGCTGACGCCCTCGCCCAGCGCCGCCACCTCGCCCGCGCCGTCGGCGACGGGAATCAGCGGAAAGGCCGCGCCGGCAAAGTTGCCGGCCGCAATGGCCACGTCGAGAAAGTTCAGCGTGGCGGCGCGCAGGCGCAGCAGCACCTCGCCCCGGCCGGCCTGCGGCTCGGGCAGCTCGGTCTGGCGAAACGCGGTGAGGGAAGGAGCGGTCAGTTGTATGGCTTTCATGGTCTGTTCTCAGGCAATGTGTCAGGGTGGCCGCGCGCTGGCGGGACAAACAGCAGTGTCATTTAAAATCATTAATAGATAAACTATGGTTTGATTCAATGATTTGACACTCAGGATTGCCAATGGACTTGCTCGACAGCATGAAGGTGTATGTACTGGCCGTGGAAAAAGGCAGCTTGAGCGCCGCCGCGGCGGCCTGCGGGATCTCCGCGACGATGGCCGGCAACCACCTGCGGACGCTGGAAAAGCGCCTGGGCATGCAGTTGCTCCAGCGTACCACCCGGCGCCAGCACCTGACGGCCTTCGGCGAGGATTACTATGCGCGCTGCAGGGAAATCCTCAGGCTGGTGGCCGAAACCGATGTCCAGGCGCAAAACCTGCAACTGGCGCCCGCCGGCAAGCTGCGCATCACGGCGCCCCTCACCTTCGGCGCGGAAGCGCTGATGCCGGCCATGGCCGCGTACCTGGAGCGCTATCCCGACGTGAGTATCGATGTCTCCCTGAGCGACCGCGTGGTCGACCTGGTGGAGGAAGGTTTCGAGGCCGCCATCCGCATCGGCCAGTTGCCCGATTCCTTGCTGATCGCCAGGCCGCTGGCGCCCTACCGGCTGATGATCTGCGCCTCTCCCGACTATCTGGCGCGCAGGGGAACGCCGCGCCACCCGGCCGAGCTGAGCCAGCACGACTGCCTGTCCTTCTCGCCCGCCGCCCTGGCGCATTGGCGCCTGACAGGCGAGGACGGCGTCTGCAGCGTGCCCGTCTCGGGCCGCCTGCAAGTCAACCACGGCCAGGCGCTGCGCGTTGCCGCATTGCATGGCATGGGCATCGTGCTGCAACCGGCCCTCCTGCTGGAAACGGACGTGCGGGCGGGCCGCCTGGTCCAGCTGTTTCCCGCGCACGCGCTGCCCAGCCGCCCCTTGCACGTGGTCTACCTGCCGGACCGTTATCGCTCTCCCAAGTTGCGCAGCTTCGTCGATTTTCTCGTGGAACGGTTCAGCTGATTCGCACCGGCAACACACCTGTGCCATGCGACAGTCATCGCGGTTGAAATATTTATCAATTCGGCAAAATTCATGTTACCATTGATACAACATGAGTTATTTTTTTAATCTTCCTCTCTAGCAATACGATTATTCGCTTGATATTGCTTTTTATATATTTAGAGCAAGAAAAAAGGAAAAACTTTTTACCGCTGAATGATTTCCTGTGCAAACAGTGTTAGAAATACCTCAAGCACGACGATTGTTCCCAAACAAACCACTCGACAGCAAGCGTGAAGGCCTTAACCATGCCGGCAACGCCGCCCAGTGAAGGAAGAGAAATGAGCCATAATTTTGAATCGGCCGCCACGCAAGCCGCCCATCCCGACAGCGTTCCCGTCAGCGAACTGGAAGCCCATCTCGGTTACTGGCTGCGTTTCGTTTCCAACCACGTGTCCCACAGCTTCCAGAAAAAAGCCGAAGCCAATGGCGTGACGGTGTCCGAATGGGTGGTGCTGCGTGAAATGTTCCGCCTGGGCTGCACCTCGCCCACGGTGCTGGCGCAAGTGTCGGGCATGAGCAAGGGCGCCGTATCGAAACTGATCGACCGCCTGGAAAGCAAGGGCATGGTCAGCAAGTCCATTCTGCTGGCCGACCGCCGCCAGCACTCGATCGAACTGACCACGGAAGGCGAGGCGCTGGTGCCCGTGCTGGCCGAGATGGCCGATCAGAACGACGAGGAATTCTTCGGCAAGCTGCCGCGCCAGCTGCGCGACGACCTGCTCGAAGCGATGAAGGAAGTGGCGCGCACGCACCAGCTCAAAAGCGCCCCGCTGAACTAACAGCAGTAACACACGCGACAAGGGTGACGCGGCGGCACGGGTGCTTCGGCTATGATGCTGGCCTGACTGTTTACCAGGAACACGCATGGCCCTGCACATCGAAACTCCCTTGCTCAACTCGCGCGCCCTGAGTCTGCTCAGCGAACGCGCCATCTGGCTCAAGCTTGAAGCCTTGCAGCCGCCCGGCTCCTTCAAGATCCGCGGCATCGGCCTCGCCTGCGAAGAATACGCGCGGCGCGGCGCCAGCCGCTTCATCTCCTCTTCCGGCGGCAATGCCGGCATCGCCGTCGCCTATGCGGGACGCCAGCTCGGCATTCCCGTCATCGTCGTCGTGCCGGAAACGACGAGCGAACGGGCCAGGGCCCTGATCGCCCAGGAAGGCGCCGAAGTCATCGTGCACGGCGCCGCCTGGCAGGAAGCGAACGCGCTGGCCCAATCGATGCTCACGCCGCAAGACGCCTTTCTGCACCCGTTCGACGACCCGCTGCTGTGGCAGGGCCATGCCGGCATGATCGATGAAGTGGCGCGCGCGGGCCTGAAACCGGACGCCGTCGTGCTGTCGGTGGGCGGCGGCGGCCTGCTGGCCGGCGTGGCCGAGGGCTTGCAGCGCAACGGCTGGGATGACGTGGCCATCGTGGCCGTCGAAACGCAAGGCGCCGCCTCGCTGGCGGCGGCCGTGTCCGCGCGCGAACACGTGGCCCTGCCCGCCGTGACCAGCATCGCCACGTCGCTGGCCGCGCGCCAGGTGTGCGCCCAGGCATACACCATCAGTCAGACGCGTTTGCTGCACAGCGTGGTGGTGTCGGACCGCGCCGCCGTCGAGGCCTGCCAGCGCTTTATCGCCGACCAGCGCCTGGTGGTGGAACCGGCCTGCGGCGCGGCGTTGGCGGCCGTCTACGGCAAGGCGCCGGCACTGGCGCCCTACCGCAATGTGCTCGTCATCGTCTGCGGCGGCGTGACGGCCACCACGCAGCAGCTCGACCACTGGAGCGCCACCCTGTAGTCGCTACGGCGCCGCCTCGCGCAGCGCCACGCCGTCGCGGCCCTGCCCCTTGGCCGCATACAGGGCCTGGTCGGCCAGATCCAGCAACTGCGCCGGCGTCAGCGCGCCCTCGCGAAAGATGGCGATGCCGATGCTGGTCGTCACCGGCAGCGGGCCGCCGGCCAACGCAAACGGCTGACGGATGGCCTCGACGATCTTGGCGCCGACCTGGCGCACTTCGGCCGCGCCGTTCACGCCTTCGAGAATGATCACGAATTCATCGCCGGCCAGGCGCGCCACCAGGTCGCTGGCGCGCACGCTGCGCACAAGGCGCGCGGCGAATTCCTTCAGCACCTCGTCGCCCGCCTTGTGTCCCAGGCTGTCGTTGATGGCCTTGAAACGGTCGATATCGAGATACGCCAGCGCCATCGGCGCGCGCGCGGTCCGCGTGCGCTGCATGCTTTGCGCCAGCTGCTCGTCGAAGCGGCGCCGGTTGGCGATGCCCGTCAGGGTATCGGTGGCGGCGGCAAACTGCAGCGCCGTGTGCACGGCCCTGGTCTTGGTGATTTCGTGGATCAGGCCGTACACGCCTTCCACCGCGCCACTCTCGCCCACATCGGGCACGTAGCTGGTCTGGAAGGCGCGCTGGCCAGCGTCTCCGTCGCCGCCGATGGTGAACTCATATTCGACCTCCTCGCCCGAGAAGGCGCGCCGCAGGTACTGCTCGCGCAACTGGTAGGCTTCCTCGCCCAGCACCTCGCGGATCGACTGCATCATGCTTTCCTGCTGCGACCTGCCGAACCATTTTTCAAACGTCGCGTTGATGAACTGGTAGCGGTGCTCGCGGTCGATGTAGACGATCACCACGGGTACGTGGTCCGTCAGCAGTTTCAAACGCCGCTCGCTGTCGCGCGTCTGCGCCTCGGCGATTTCACGCTCGGCCACGAGCGAGTAGAAGTCGCGGCTCAAGTCGCCGATCTCGTCGCGCCGCTCGATTTGCAGCGCCTCGATGCCCAGGCGCTGGCGGCGGATCTGGTGCACCTGGCGGCGCAAGCGCTCCAATGGCTGCAACAGGCGCAGCACCACGCGCCAGCCGGCCAGGCCCGCCAGCGCCGCCAGCAGCACGGCGGCCAGCAATATCTTGCTGCGGATGGCGTGCAGCGGCGCGAACGCGTCGTTCATGGGATACACGGACGCCAATATCCAGCCCGTCGACGCGATGCGGTGGTAGGCGAACAGGGCATCGACGCCATGCGTGGTGGTGCCCGTCAGCCAGCCCTCGAAACCCTGCATGGCGCGCCGCGTGGGCACGCTGAGGGGGCCATGGGCTTCGATATGCTGCATGATGCGCGACTTGTCGGGATGCTCGACGATGATGCCTTCGCCGGTCATGATATACAGGTAGCCGCCCGTGCCCGGCTTGAGCGCGCCGAGGCGGCCCAGGAAATCGGGCTGGCGCAGGTTCACGCTGGCCGCCAGCACATAACGCACGGCGCCCTGCGCGTCGAAGACGGGCTGCGTCACCACGACGATGGGCATGCCGGAAATGCTGCCGTTGAGGGGCGCGGAGATCACCGAGCGCCGGGTCGCCAGCGTCTGTTCAAAGTAAGGGCGGCCCTTCACGTTCAGCCCCGCCTGCGGTTTGAAGGGACCCACGCTGGCCAGCACGGCGCCGTCGATGCCGACCACGCCGGCCGTATAGAATTCCTTGCCCAGCACGGTTTGCGCGGCCAGGAAACGCTGCAGGCTGGCGCCGTCGTGCGCGCCGCTGGCCGCCAGGCTGTCGGCGATGGCGCGCAGCACATTGCGCTTCGCGTCGAGCTCTTCATCGATGAAGACGGCGGCGCTGGACAGCGATACGTACTGCTGGCGCCCCGTCACGTCGCGCATGCCGCGCTCGGCCACGGCCAGGGTGGCCAGCGCCAGCGAGGCCACGGCAGCGAGCACCAGCAGGAAGACGACCACGCTCATGCGCGCCTTCAGGCTGGCGGGCAGGCGCCGGCGCAGCCGATTTCGCCAGTTCATCACTGGCGCTGCTGCAAAAGCCGGCACAGACGCGCGACCGACTCGTCCAGCGCCAGGGCACCCGCATCGAGGGTCAGCGCGGGCGCCAGCGGCGCTTCATAGGGCGCGGAAATGCCTGTGAATTGCGCCAGCCGCCCCGCCCGCGCCTTTTCATACAGGCCCTTGGGGTCGCGCGCCTCGCACACGGCCAGCGGCGTGCTGACGTGGACTTCGATGAAATGCGCCGCGCCGATGATGGCGGCGGCCATGGCCCGGTCTGCGCGGCAGGGGGAGATGAAGGCGGCGATGACGGTCAAGCCCGCCCCGTTCATCAGGCGCGCCACTTCGGCCACGCGGCGGATGTTTTCATGCCGGTCTTCCGGCGTAAAACCCAGGTCGCGGTTCAAGCCATGGCGTAACTGGTCGCCGTCGAGCACCGCCACGGCGCGCCCCTGCGCCTTGAGCTGGCGCGCCAGCGCGTCGGCGATGCTGGACTTGCCGGCGCCGCTCAAGCCCGTCAGCCAGACCGTGTCGTATTGTCCTGCCGTCATCACATTGCCTCTCCCCTTGTAGAGCTGGCAATATAGCAAAGCCGCGCGGGAAAGGACAGATTATCAGGCCGCGCTGCGGGCCTCAAGCAGCAATTGTCGTATCTCCGGCACGCAGGAGCCGCAATTGCCGCCCGCCTTGACGCAGGCCGTCACCTGCGCCGTCGTCGTCAGTTTTTGCTCGGCGATGGCCGCGCAAATGGTGTTGCGCCCCACGCCAAAGCACGAGCACACGGTGGGACCGGCGTCCACGCCCTTGCCGATGGGCTGGCCCAGCAGCACGCCGGCGCGATCAAGCGCATCCATTTGCGCATGCGCAAACAGGCCCGCCAGCCAGCTGCGCGACGGCAGGTCGGGACGGGGCGAGACATACACGCATTGCGCGATGCGTCCTTCGTCCAGGTGCACGGCGCGGTACACGCCGGCGCTGGCATCCGCGTAATCGAGCCAGTCGGCGTTGTCGTCCGTCACGCCGAGCAGCGTGCGCGCCCAGGCGCCCAGGTCGTCGATGCGCTGGCGGCCCGCCAGTTCGTAGCGCAGGAACTGCTCGCCCTGGATGCGCGTCCAGTGCGCCACGCCGTCCAGGTCCAGGGACGTGCGGCTCAGGACAAACGCATGCCAGTGCACGCGGAATTGCTCGATGCGCACGGGCGTGTGCTTGAATTCCGGCTCGCCCGAGACGGGATCGACGACCGGATTGACGACGGCGCCCACGCGCGCGTCGGACGCATTCGCGTCGCTCCAGTGGATGGGCACGAAGACCTGGCCGCGCGCGATGCCGCCGCCATGTACGACGCGCGCCACCATCGCGCCCCAGGCGCTGGAAATGCGCGCCAGTTCGCCCTCGCGCACGCTGTACAGCAGCGCATCCTGCGGGTGGATGTCGATGAACGCTTCGGCGACGTGGCCCGACAGTTTGGCCGCCTTGCCCGTGCGCGTCATCGTATGCCACTGGTCGCGCACCCGGCCCGTGTTCAGGATCAACGGATAGTCCTCGCCGGGCATGTTGTGCGGCGCGCGCGGCGCCGTCGGCACGAAGCGCGCGCGGCCATCCGCATGCGCGAAGCGGCCGTCGCCGAACAGGCGCGCCCGGCCCTGCGGCCACTGCTGCGGCGCCAGGGCGTCGTATTGCGCCGCGTCCAGGCCCGCCAGGTGGCCCAGGTTGAACAGGCGCGCCGTTTCCGCCGCGTTGCGGAAGGCGGACAGGCGCGCGTGTTCGTCGAAGATGGCCTGCGGCGACGCGAAATCGAAGCCGGCATAACCCATGCGCCGCGCCACGTCGCACAGCACGTCCCAGTCGGCGCGCGCTTCGCCCGGCGCCGGCAAAAACGCGCGCTGGCGCGAGATGCGGCGCTCGGAATTGGTCACAGTGCCATCCTTCTCGCCCCAGCCCAGGGCCGGCAGCAGCACGTCGGCATGGACGTTCGTATCCGACCCGGAGCTGATGTCCGACACCACCACCAGCTCGCACTTGGCCAGCGCGCGGCGCACCTGGTCGGCGTCCGGCATGCTGACCAGCGGATTGGTGGCGATGATCCACACGGCTTTGACTTTACCCGCCTCGATCGCGTGGAACAGGTCCACCGCCTTCAAGCCCGGTTTGGCGGCCATGCGGGGAGAGTCCCAGAAGGTTTGTACTGTATCGCGGTGCAGCGGATTGTCCAGTTCAAGGTGCGCCGCCAGCATGTTGGCCAGGCCGCCCACTTCCCGCCCGCCCATGGCGTTCGGCTGGCCCGTGAGCGAAAACGGCCCCATGCCCGGCTGGCCGATGCGCCCTGTCGCCAGGTGGCAGTTGATGATGCTGTTGACCTTGTCCGTGCCGGAGGACGACTGGTTCACGCCCTGCGAAAAGGCCGTGACGACCTTGCGCGTGGCGGCAAACGCCTGGTAAAACGCCAGCAAGGCTTGCGGGTCGACCTTGCAGATGCGCGCCACCTGCAGCGGGTCGCCGCAGTCCGCATGCGCGGCCGCCAGTGCTGCGTCGAGGCCGCGGCTGTGCCGCGTGACGAAATCGCCCGCGATCACGCCCTCCTTCGCCAGGTAGCACAGCAAGCCGTTGAACAGCCACACGTCGGTGCCCGGTTTCACGGGCAGATGCAGATCGGCCAGCTCGCAGGTGGCCGTGCGGCGCGGGTCGATCACCACCAGTTTGACTTCGGGCCGGGTTTCGCGGATGCGGGCGATGCGCTGGAACAGGATCGGGTGGCACCAGGCCGTGTTCGAGCCCACCAGTACGACCATGTCGGCCAGCTCCAGATCTTCATAACAGCCCGGCACGATGTCCTCGCCGAACGCGCGCTTGTGGCCGGCGACGGCCGACGACATGCACAGGCGCGAATTGGTGTCGATGTTCGCGCTGCCCACATAGCCCTTCATGAATTTGTTGGCGATGTAATAGTCTTCCGTCAGCAGCTGGCCCGAGACGTACAAGGCCACGGCGTCGGGGCCGTGTTCATCGATGATGGCGCGCAGGCCGCCGGCCACCCGGTCCAGCGCGGCATCCCAGGAAGCGCGCCGCAGCACGCCATTGGCGCGCACCTGCGGGTAGAGCAGGCGCTGGTCGAGGTCCAGGGTGTCGCCCAGGGCCGAGCCTTTCACGCACAGGCGGCCCAGGTTGGCCGGGTGGCTGGCATCGCCGGCGATGCGGATGGCGCCGTCGGGCAGGCGTGTCGCTTCCACGCCGCAGCCGACGCCGCAATACGGGCAAGTGGTTTTCACGGACGTGCAGCTGGTCATGAAAGTATCCTGTTGGTCGCTGTCAGGCGGCCTGGGCGCACAGCGCCTGGCCAAACAATAAATGGGCGCGCAGCTTGCTGATGTCGCGGCGCTGCTGGATCAGGTCGAAATACCAGGGACCGTCCTGCACGTCGCCATACAGCACGGCGCCGGCCAGGCGGCTGCCCTGCACCACCAGGCGCTTGTAGACGCCGCGCCTCGGATCGCGCAGCACGAGGTCTTCGCTGCCCTCGCCGCCAAGGATGTCGCCGGCCGAATACAGGTCGATGCCCGTCACTTTCAACTTGGTGGCGCTGGCTTGCTGCACATAGCGGCGGTGCCCGGCGCCGGCCAGATGCGCGCCGCACACGCGCGCCTGTTCCCAGATGGGTGCGACCAGGCCGAAGGTGGCGCGGCGGTGCTGCACGCATTCGCCCACCGCGTACACGCGCGGGTCGTAGCTTTGCAGGCAGTCGTCGACGACGATGGCCCGTTCGCAGTGCAGGCCGGCCGCTTGCGCCAGGGCGATGTTGGGGCGCACACCGGCCGTCATCACCACCAGGTCGGCGGGGATCGACGTACCATCGGCAAAGCGGACGCCCTGCACCCGGTCGGTGCCGAGGATTTCCGCCGTTTGCGCCTGCATCAAAAACCGCAGGCCGCGCGCTTCCAGCGCCGATTTCAGCAGCATCGAGGCGGGTGCGTCCAGCTGCTGGTTCATCAGGGCGCCGCTCATGTGCACCACGGTGACGTCCATGCCCTGGCGCTGCAGGCCGTTGGCCGCTTCCAGCCCCAGCAAGCCGCCGCCGATGACCACCGCGTGGCGGTGCTGGCGCGCCGCCCGCAACATGGTGTCGACATCGTCGATATCGCGAAAACCGATCACGCCGGGCAGCGCGTGGCCCGGCACGGGCACGATGAAGGGCGTGGAACCGGTGGCCAGCAGCAGGCGGTCGTAGCGCACTTCGATGCCAGACAGCGCCTGCACGGTGCGTGCCTGGCGGTCGATGCGCACCACGGGGTCGCCCGCGTGCAGGGTGATGCCGTGCTGCGCATACCAGTCGCGCGTGTGCAGCATGATGTCGTCCACCGTCTTTTCGCCGGCCAGCACGGGAGACAGCAGGATGCGGTTGTAATTGCCGTGCGGTTCGGCGCCGAACACGGTGATGTCGTACAGGTCCGGCGCGAGTTTCAACAGTTCCTCGACCGTGCGCATGCCGGCCATGCCGTTGCCGACCACCACCAGCGAGGGACGCGCAGTGGCCCTGACTGGCGGGTTCACAGGGCCACCCACACCATGTCGGCAAACACGCGCGCGGGCCAGGCGGCAACCGAGTGTTCTGGCGCTTCGATGCACTCGCCGCTGGCCAGGTCGAAATGCTGCTTGTAGATCGGCGAGGCGACGACGACGCGCTCGCCGATGCTGCCCACGAGACCCCGCGACAGCACGGAAGCACTGGCGTTCGGGTCGATATTGTCGATGGCGTACACGCGCGGCGATGCGTCGCCGACGCGGAACACGGCCACGTGGCGGCCGCCCAGCAGCGCGCACACGCCCGTGTCGGGCACGATGTCCGTCAAGGGACAGATGGCCACCCAGTTGTCGGCGGTGGCGCCGGAAAGTTCATTCATCGCATTCATGGCTCACGCCTCCACGGCAAGGATGGGGATCACGGTGCCGCGACGTTCATCTGGCGTGGCGGGCCGGATCTGGCCCCGCTCTTCCACGAACACCACGTTTTCATCGTTCTTCTCGCTGTTGACGAAATGGCGGAAACGCTGGCGCACGGCGGGGTTGGAGACGGCTTCCTGCCACTCGCAGGCATAGGTGTCGACCACGTGCTGCATGTCCGCTTCCAGCTCGGCGCCCAAGCCCAGGCTGTCGTCGATGATGATGCGCTTGAGGTAATCGAGCCCGCCTTCCAGGTTGTCGCGCCACACGCTGGTGCGCTGCAGGCGGTCGGCCGTGCGCACGTAAAACATCAGGAAGCGGTCGACATAGCGCACCAGGGTCGCTTCGTCCAGGTCGGACGCCAGCAGTTCCGCGTGGCGCGGCTTCATGCCGCCATTGCCGCACACGTACAGATTCCAGCCCTTTTCCGTGGCGATCAGGCCGACGTCCTTGCCCTGCGCCTCGGCGCATTCGCGCGTGCAGCCGGACACGCCGAACTTGATCTTGTGCGGCGTGCGCAAGCCCTTGTAGCGGTTTTCCAGCGCGATGGCAAAGCCCACGCTGTCAGCCACGCCGTAGCGGCACCAGGTGGAGCCGACGCACGATTTCACCGTGCGCAGGGATTTGCCGTAGGCGTGGCCCGATTCGAAGCCGGCCGCGATCAATTCTTCCCAGATGGCTGGCAACTGGTCGACGCGCGCGCCGAACAGGTCGACCCGCTGGCCGCCCGTGATTTTCGTGTAGAGACCGTATTTTTTCGCCACCATGCCCACGGCGATCAAGCCGTCGGCCGTCACCTCGCCGCCCGGCATGCGCGGCACGACCGAATACGTGCCATCCTTCTGGATATTGCCGAGAAAATAATCGTTACTGTCCTGCAAGCTGGCATGCACGGGCGAGAGCACGAAATCGTTCCAGCACGAGGCGAGGATATTCGCCGCCACGGGCTTGCACACGTCGCAACCGAGACCCTGGCCATGCGCGCCCAGGAGTGCGCCGAAGCTGCGGATCTTGCCCACGCGCACCAGGTGGTGCAGTTCCTGGCGCGAGTACGCAAAGTGTTCGCACACGTGGTTGTTCACCATCAGGCCCTGCTTCTGCATTTCCGCCTTCATGATCTGCGTCACCAGCGGCACGCAGCCGCCGCACGCGGTGCCGGCTTTCGTGCAGGATTTTAGTGCCCCTATGGTCGTGGCGCCCTCCGCGACGGCCGCGCACAGCGCGCCTTTCGACACGTCGTTGCACGAGCAGATTTGCGCCGAGTCGGGCAAGGCGTCCACGCCCAGGCCCGCCTTTTGCTGGCCGTCCGCCTGCGGCAGAATCAGGAATTCGGGCGATGCCGGCAGCTCGATTTTATTGAGCATCATCTGCAGCAAGGTGCCGTATTCGCTGGCGTCGCCCACCATCACGCCGCCCAGCAGGTACTTGCCGCAGTCGGAGACGACGATCTTCTTGTAGATCTGCTTGCGCTCGTCCATGAACTGGTAGGAGCGGCTGCCCGGCGCATTGCCGTGCGGGTCGCCCAGGCTGGCCACGTCCACGCCCATCAGTTTGAGCTTGGTGCTCATGTCGGCGCCCTTGAACGAGGCTTCGCCCGCTTCTCCTTCTTCCTCCTGCAGCACATGGCGCGCCGCGATGCGCGCCATTTCATAGCCGGGCGCCACCAGGCCGAAGACCAGGCCGCCCCACAGCGCGCATTCGCCGATGGCGTAGATGTCCGGGTCGGAGGTGACGCAGCTGTCGTCGATGGCGATGCCGCCGCGTGGCCCCACCTCCAGGCCGCAGGCGCGCGCCAGTTCGTCGCGCGGGCGGATGCCGGCCGAGAAGACGATCATGTCCGCTTCCAGGTGGCTGCCGTCGGCGAACTGCATGCGGTGCGTGGCCGCCTCGCCGTCGACGATGGCCAGCGTATTCTTTTGCGTGTGCACGGTCACACCCAGTTCCTCGATCTTGCGGCGCAGGACGCGCGCGCCGCCCTCGTCGACCTGCACGGCCATCAGGCGCGGCGCGAATTCCACCACGTGGGTGTCGAGTTTCAGGTCGCGCAAGGCTTTCGCGCATTCGAGACCCAGCAAGCCTCCGCCGATCACCACGCCCGTGGTGGACTTGGCGCCCCAGGCCAGCATGGCTTCCAGGTCTTCGATGGTGCGGTAGACGAAACAGCCGTCGCGCTCCTTGCCCGGCAGCGGCGGCACGAACGGCGTCGAGCCGGTGGCGAACACCAGCTTGTCGTAGGCCAGCACTTCGCCCGTGCTGGCCGTGACGGTTTTCGCCGCGCGGTCGACGGACACGGCGCGCGCATTGAGTTTCAGGACGA
Organism: Janthinobacterium glycogeni; assembly: GCF_051380725.1. Taxonomy (NCBI): domain Bacteria; kingdom Pseudomonadati; phylum Pseudomonadota; class Betaproteobacteria; order Burkholderiales; family Oxalobacteraceae; genus Janthinobacterium; species Janthinobacterium glycogeni. The sequence continues at coordinate 204,078 of NZ_JBNYXP010000001.1, forward strand.
CGTTGCCCTTGTCGAAGAAGCCGGGCGCCACCAGCGACAGGTCCTCGGCCGATTTGCCGCTGAAAAATTCCGACAGGTGCACCCGGTCGTAGGCGGGGCGCGGCTCTTCGCACAGCACGGTGACGTGCAGGTGCGGCGCGTTTTCCAGGGCCAGGCGTTCGAGGAATTTATGCCCGACCATGCCATGGCCAAGGACGACGATGTTCAAGGGGTGGTGCATGGTGTTCTCCTCAGGCCGCAGCCATGTTCGGTTCGGCCGCCAGGCCCGTGAAACGGGCGGCGATGGCGCACAGGGCCGAGATCACCACCAGCGCGCTGAGGATGATCAGGGTCTGGCGGATGTCGCCCGTGCCCTTCATCAGGAAACCGGCCGCCACGGCGCCCACATTGCCGCCCGCGCCGATGATGCCGGCCACGCCGCCCAGGGCACGGCTGTCGATGAAGGGCACCAGCGCGTAGGTGGCGCCGCAAGCCATGTGGGTGAACAGGCCGAAGACCAGCATGGCGATGACGGCGTAGGTGACGCTGTCGACCTTGGCAAACCACAGCAAGCCCACGCCTTCGCCGATCATCAGCATGAACAGCAGGGTCACGCGGCTGTTCAGGTTGCCGCGCAGGGCCAGCTTGTCGGACAGCCAGCCGCCCAAAGCGCGGGCAAACAGGGCCAGCAAGCCGAAGCTGCCGGCGGCCAGGCCGGCCGATTTCAGGGACAGGCCGAAATGGTCGACGTAGTAGACGGCGGCAATGTTATGGATGAAGATTTCGATGCCGAAGCAGGCGCCGTAGGTGACAAACAGCAGCCAGACGCGATAATTGCTGCTGGCGGCCTTGAAGCTGTCCCAGCCCCCCTTCTTGCCACCCTCGATAGGCACGCCAGCGGCGCGCAAGTCCGAGTAATTGCCTTCAGGGCAATCCTGCGTATAACGCCAGTACAGGGCGGCCATCACCAGCATCAGCACGCCCGGCACCAGCAGGGCGATGCGCCAGCCCAGCGATTCGGACACGCCCAGCATCAGCACGGCGCCGAGCAGCAGCGGCATCAGCGCCTGCGCCGCGCCGCCGCCTGCATTGCCCCAGCCGGCGGCGGCCGCATTCGCCGTGCCGACGACGCGCGGGGCGAACATCACGGACGTGTGATATTGCGTGATGACAAAGCTGGCGCCCACGGCGCCGATGCCCAGGCGGAAGAACAGAAAGCTTTCATAGCTTTGCGATGCGGCCACGCCCAGCACGGGAATGGCGCCCAGGAGCAGCAAGCCCGTGTAGGTCTTGCGCGGGCCGTAGCGGTCGCACAAGGGTCCGACGATCAGGCGCACGAGGATGGTGATGGCGACGGCCGCGATATTGATGTTGGCAACTTGCGCCAGGGACAGGCCGAACTCGCCCTTGATGACGGGCATCAGCGGTGCGCAGGCGAACCAGGCGAAGAAACACACGAAAAATGCCATCCACGTCAGGTGGAATGCCCGCATGGGCGGCGTGGCGAGGGAGAAGAGCGCGATGCGCGTAGCTTTTTGGCTGGCCATGATGGTTTCCCGAAGTATCCCGAAAATAACAAAGATGCAAACAAAAACGGCGCCCGCCCCCGCCGATGAAAAAAATCAGCCAGAGCGGACGCCGTTGTCCAGGTGGTCCGTCGTTGGACCGTTGTGCGTTTATTCAGGGGATCGCCGTTGATCCGTACCTTCTGTCTAGCAAGCGCCGTGCCAGGCACGTCCCAGGGGGCCGCCTGCCGATTTGGACGGACTTTGCGCCAGGTCATGGCACCTGGCGGTGCAGGCACGCCTCTTCTTGGTGCGCAAAGGAACTCAAAAGTGCAATGTTTGTCTAATTGATATTGAGTTCATGAAGCGGAGGCCGGCATGTTCTGGCAACTGCGGCAATGGCAGCCACGGCGCGGCTTGGCGCGCGCGCTGGCATGCGTTTGCGTGGGTGCGCTCTTGATCGCCTGGAGTAACACTGCCGCAGCGCAAGATGGTTCTGCCGAACCCAGGGAGCACAGCGAACTGGACGCCACGGTATTCGCGCCCTTCCACGCGGCGCGCGGCGAGCGGGTCACGCAGGCGCGCGCATTTGTCGTGCGGCTCAGCTATCCGGACGAAGGCCGCGCCCATGCCGTGCGCTGGACCTTGACCTTGTCCGGTCCCGGCCCGCAGGGCGCCGTGCTGCGGCGCTGGTCGGGCACGCAACAGGTGGGCGCCGGCGGCACAAGCGTCAGCTTGCCCTGGGATGGCCGCGCCGACGCCGATGCGCGCGAACGGCGCATGCTGGCGCCGGACGGCTTGTACCAACTGCGCCTGCTGGCCGTGGCCGATGCGGGCACGCCGCAAGAGGCACAAGTGGAGCAGCAATGGCAAATCCAGGTGCAGCGGGGCGCCAGCACGGCGCCCAGGGTGCCCTCCTTCCAGGCCGGCCTGCGACACCTGTCCAGCCTGGATGACCAGGTGGACTACCGCATCGTCTACGCCAACCTGCACAGCCAGACGCGCCACAGCGACGGCGGCGCGGCGCTAGACGCCTGCCATGGAGCGCAGGAGCCGCAAACGGCGCCGTTCGGCCCCATCGATGCCTATAAGTATGCGCAGGATCACGGCCTGGACGCCTTGCTGACGTCCGAGCACAACCATATGTATGACGGCTCGGACGGCACCAACCCCGCAGCCACTCCTGCCGAAGCCAAGGCCCTGTACCAGACGGGGCTGGCCAAAGCGGCCGCCTACACGGCAGCCCACCCCGGTTTCCTGGCCCTGTACGGCATGGAATGGGGCGTCATCAACAAGGGTGGCCATCTGAACATATTCAATAGCGACCAATTGCTGGGCTGGGAAAAGAATGCCCAGGGCGAATTGCTGGCCGACGTGGAAACGCCGAAAAGCGACTACGCCGCCCTGTATGCGCTGATGCGCGAACGGGGCTGGATCGGCCAGTTCAACCACCCTGCCTATGCGGGCCAGTTTCTCGTCGATGGCCAGCCCCTGGGCTACACGCCGGACGGCGACGCGGCCATGGTGCTGTGCGAGGTGATGAACACGTCCGCCTTCTCCACCAACGTCCAGGAAACGGAAACGCGGCGCAGCAATTACGAGGCGGCCTGCAACCGCGCCCTCGCGGCCGGCTACCATGTGGCCTTCAGCAGCAACCAGGACAACCACTGCGCCAACTGGGGCGCCGCCTTCAGCAACCGCACGGCCGTGCTGGTGGCCAGCCCGGCCGCCGGCATGCCCGTGTCACGCGACAGCTTCCTCGACGCGCTGCGCGCGCGCCGTGTGTTTGCCACCATGGACAAGCACGCGCAGCTGCTGTTCACGGCCAATGGCAAGCTGATGGGCGAGCGTTTCGACAACCACGGGCCGTTGCAACTATCCGCCAGTTTCAGCAACAGCGCGGGCCGGCAAGCTGCCGCCGTCGCCATCTTCCACGGCGTACCGGGCGGCAACGGCTCCGTCACGCAAGTATCGAACCAGGCCGAGCTCATGGTCACGCCCGCGCCCGGCCCCCATTTCTACTATGTGCGCCTGACGCAGGACGACGGCAACATCGTCTGGTCGGCGCCCGTGTGGGTCAATCAGCTGCCGTGAACGCCGCGGATCAGGGCACGGATTGGTACACCGAGTGCCGCAGATTCTACGGCCCCGCTCTTTTCCAGCAAACAATATTGGAAAAGTAACTATTTTTTCAGGTAGCCGTCCATAGACACTGGTTCCTCGCAGCAATCCATGGCACCATGGCTGCGCCGTTTTGCCTGCAACGCGGCCTCCATCGGACCAACCAGGAACCTTACATGTCGTCATATCGCATTCTCGCCGGCAGCATGCTGCTCGGCCTGGCCGCAGCGGGCCTCGCCCATGCGCAAGCCCCCGCCCCTGCCGCCGCCACCACCGATCCCCACCTGTGGCTGGAAGAAGTCCTCGGCGACAAGCCGTTGGCCTGGGTCAAGCAGCACAATGCCGTCACCACCAAAGAGCTGGAAGCCCAGCCTGGCTTCCAGGCCCTGCAGGCGCGCCTGAAAACCATCCTCAACTCGAAGGAGCGCATTCCCTACGTCAGCAAGGAAGGCGAGTTTTACTACAATTTCTGGCGCGATGCCCAGCACGTGCGCGGCATCTGGCGCCGCACCACCCTGGCGCAGTACCAGCTGGCCGAACCCGCGTGGGAAACCGTGATCGACCTCGACCAGCTGGCCGCCGGCGAGAACGAAAACTGGGTCTGGGGCGGCGCCTCCTGCCTGTATCCGAAGGGCGAACGCTGCCTCATTTCCCTGTCGCGCGGCGGCGGCGACGCCAAGGTGGTGCGCGAATACGACGTGACCAAGCGCGCCTTCGTCGACGGCGGCTTCACCCTGCCCGAAGCGAAGGGCAGCGCCAGCTGGATCGACCAGGACACGCTGTTCGTGTCCACCGATTTCGGCCCCGGCTCGATGACCAGCTCGGGCTACCCGCGCATCATCAAACAGTGGCAGCGCGGCACGCCGCTGGCGCAGGCGCACACCTTGTATGAGGCCAAACCCGACGACCTGAGCGCGGGCGCCTACAAGGACTTCACGCCCGGCCATGAACACCAGTTCATCGAGCGGCAAATCGATTTCTACAGCGGCGAAATGTTCCTGCGCGATGGCGCCGAGTTGAAAAAAGTGCCGAAGCCGGACGACGCGACGGCCTTCACCGTGCGCGACCAATTGATCCTCACCCTGCGCTCGGACTGGAAAGTGAACGGCAAGACCTATCTGCAAGGCTCGTTGCTGGCGTCCGACTTCAAGGCCTTCATGCAGGGCAAGCAGGAGCTGGAAGTGCTGTACGCGCCCACGGCCACCTCGTCGCTGGACAATGTCACGGCGACGAAATCGGCCATCCTCGTCACCACCCTGGACAAGGTCAAGAACCGCCTGACGGAACTGCGCCACGTGAACGGCAAGTGGCAGCGCCGCGCCGTTGACGCGCCGAAGCTGGGCACCCTGGCCGTCAGCGCGCTCGACCCCGTCGACTCGGACCAGTATTTCCTGACGGTGACCGACTTCCTCAATCCGACCACCCTGTACCTGGCCACGGCGCAGAGCGACAAGCGGACAAAAATCAAGTCGCTGCCCGCCTACTACGATGCCACGCCGTACAAGGTGGAGCAGTTCGAATCGACGTCGAAGGATGGCACCAGGGTGCCGTATTTCGCCATCATGGGCAAGAAGACGAAGTTTGACGGCAGCAACCCCACCGTGCTGTATGGCTATGGCGGCTTTGAAGTGTCGCTCAAACCGAGCTACAGCGGCACCACGGGCGTGGCCTGGCTGGAAAAGGGCGGCGTGTATGTGCTGGCGAATATCCGCGGCGGCGGCGAATTCGGCCCCCGCTGGCACCAGGCGGCCTTGAAGGAAAACCGCCAGCGCGCATATGACGATTTCATCTCCGTGGCGCAGGACCTGATCAAGCGCAAGGTCACCAGTCCGCGCCACCTGGGCATCATGGGCGGCAGCAATGGCGGCCTGCTGACAGGCGCCGTGCTGGTGCAGCGTCCCGACCTGTTCAACGCCGTCGTCAGCCAGGTGCCGCTGCTCGACATGCGCCGCTATAACAAGATGCTGGCGGGCGCTTCGTGGATGGGAGAGTACGGCGATCCGGACGTGCCGGAACAATGGGCGTACATCAGCAAGTATTCGCCGTACCAGAACGTCTTCAAGGACAAGAAATATCCGCGCGTGCTGTTTACCACCTCGACGCGCGACGACCGGGTCCACCCCGGCCATGCGCGCAAGATGGTGGCGAAGATGGAAGAGCAAGGCCACGACGTGCTGTACTGGGAAAACACGGAAGGCGGCCACGCGGGCGCGGCCAACAACGACCAGCAGGCGCTGATGTGGGCGCTGACCTACACCTTCCTGCTGGAGCAGCTGAAGTAATGTGGTGGTGTCGGATTACGCGCTCACGCGCTAATCCGACCTACCGGGCTGTCGGTAGACGTAGGTCGGCGTAGGTCGGCTTAGCCCAACGGGCGTAAGCCGACAACATCGTTGAAGCGGGCCGCACGCATTGCCTACTTCGCCTGCGCGCTGGGGCGTTCGGCGATGCGGTCGCGGTAGGCCTGCAGATGCTGCAAGCCTTCCGCGCCGGGACGGTACTTCATCAGGCCGCGCGCAAATTCCAGCGCGCAAAAGGCCGTGATGTCGGCAATCGTAAAGCGCTCGCCGGCGATGTAGGGCTGGCGGGACAGCACCTGGTCCAGCCATTGCGCCGTCTCGCGCAGCTTGCCCGCCTGCGCCGCGGCGAAATCGGGAAACTGCGGGTTTTCCAGCGCCACCAGGGCCGGATGGCCGTGACGCACCCAGTTGGCGGCGGCGCTGAACAAATGCAGTTCCACGCGGCGGTCGGCCATCTCGATGAAGGCGCGCTCCTCGAAACCTTCGCCCATCAGGTTCGGCTGCGGCTGCAAGCCTTCCAGGTAGGTGCAGATGGCGCGCGTCTCGGTCAGCACGCGCCCGTCGTCCAGCTCCAGCACGGGCACGCGGCCCAGCGGGTTTTTCGCCAGGAAGGCGGGGTCGCGGTGATGGCCCGCCATCAGGTCGAGCGCCACTTCTTCGATGCCGGTGATGCCCTTCTCGGCAATGAACATGGTGACGCGGCGCGGATTGGGCGTGCGGGGGCTGATAGTCAGTTTCATGTGCAGGTCTCGTCTCGTTATGGTGGTGGCCAATCAGGCGCGGCACCAGCCTGTGGCAATGTAGTCAGACGCCCATCATACCAGCGCACAGTGATGGTGCGGCGCCCCTGGCGCGTTGACTTTGCCCGCGTTTCGCCTTAGATTGCTGTACGGGAACGCTGGCCGCCAGTTCCAGCGATGTCCCCCACACGTCATCAACGCCCGCAGCCTATCCGGCTGGCGGGCGTTTTATCCATGAACCAAGGGCATACCATGCATCGCACACCGACTCCGCGCTTCCGGCGCAGCCAACTGGCCGCCGCCGTCCTGGCACTGGCTTCCATCACCGCAGCCCATGCGGGCAACGCCGCTCCCGCCGCCAGGTACGTCTCGGCCAGCCATGCACCCGGCACCACCACGCAGCTGCCGCGCGGCGTCACGCCTCTGCACTACATCGTGTCGATCACGCCGGACGCCGCGGCCGCCACTTTCAAGGGCGAGGCCGCCATCAAGGTGGCGGTCGATGCACCGACCGCCAGCATCACCTTCAATGCCCTGAACCTGGCGTTTGCCGCCGCCGCCATCGAAGGCGCGGGCGGCAGCAAGCAGGTGACGCGCAAGATCGACTTCGACGCGGACAAACAGACAGCCACCGTGCATTTCGCCGAGCCCGTGGCCAAGGGCGAGTACCTGCTGCGCATCGATTACAGCGGCAAGATCGGCACGCAGGCCGCGGGCCTGTTCTCACTCGACTACGACACCCCCGAAGGCCGCCAGCGCGCCCTGTACACGCAGTTCGAAAACTCGGATGCGCGCAGCATGCTGCCGTCGTGGGATGAACCGGACTACAAGGCCACCTTCGCCCTGGACGTGGTCGTCCCGAGCAAGCAGATGGCCGTCGGCAACATGCCCATCGTCCGCAGCGAAGAGCTGGGCAATGGCAAGAAGCACGTGTATTTCGCCACCACGCCGCGCATGTCGACCTACCTGCTGTTCTTCGGCCTGGGCGACTTCGAACGGGCGACAAAGATGGCCGACGGCACGGAGATCGGCGTCATCACGAAGAAGGGCGCGCTGGCGCAAAGCCGCTTCGCGCTCGACGAGTCGGCCGCCCTGCTGCGCGAATACAACGATTATTTCGGCGTGCGCTATCCGCTGCCCAAGCTCGACAACATCGCCGCGCCGGGCCGCAGCCAGTTCTTCGGCGCCATGGAAAACTGGGGCGCCGTCTTCACCTTCGAATACGGCCTGCTGCTCGACCCGGCCATCTCGACCCAGGCCGACAAGGAAAACATCTACACCACCCTGTCGCATGAAATGGCGCACCAGTGGTTCGGCGACCTGGTCACCATGCGCTGGTGGGACGACCTGTGGCTCAACGAAGGCTTTGCGTCGTGGATGGAAAGCCGCACCACGGAGCGTCTGCACCCCGAGTGGAACACGGCCCTGTCCAGCGTGAGCGGGCGCGAGTCGGCCATGAGCCAGGACGCGCTGCGCACCACGCATCCGGTGGTGCAGCGCATCGCCACCGTGGAACAGGCCAGCCAGGCGTTCGACGGCATCACCTATCAAAAGGGCGAGGCGGTGATCCGCATGCTCGAAGCGTATGTCGGTGCCGACACGTGGCGCACGGCCGTGCGCAGCTACATGCGCAAGCATGCGTATGGCAATACGGTGTCCGACGACCTGTGGCGCGAAGTCGATGCGGCCGCCGGCAAGCCTGTCAGCGCCATCGCCCATGATTTCACCCTGCAGCCGGGCGTGCCGATGATCACGGTGAACGACGCCGTGTGCAGGAACGGCAATACGCGCGTGCGCCTGACGCAGACGGAATTTTCCAAGGACCAGCCGAATAAAAGACCGCTGTCGTGGAAAGTGCCGGTGATCGCCTCGACGGTCGGCAACGGCAAGCTGGCCACGGTGCTGGTCAGGAATGGCAAAGCGACATTCAACGTGCCCGGCTGCGGCGCCCTGCTGGTGAACGCGGGCCAGAGCGGCTACTACCGCACCGTGTACGCGCCCGCCAACACGCGCGCGCTGGCGCGCAGCTTCGCGCGCCTGGCGCCGATCGACCAATTGGGCTTGCTGGCGGACAGCCAGTCGCTGGGCCTGGCGGGTGCGCAAAACCTGGCCGATTTCCTGGAACTGGTGAAAGCGACGCCGCTGTCGGCCGATCCGCAGGTGCTGGGCAAGGTGGCCGCCTCCCTGGGCAGCCTGTACGAACAGTACGCCGGCGATGCCGTGCGCCAGCAGGCCTTCGGCCGCTTTGCCGTGGCGCGCCTGGCGCCGATGATGGCGCAGACGGGCTGGGAAGCGCGCGCGGGCGAAGCATCGAGCGTGGCGACCCTGCGCGGACAGCTGATCGCCATCCTTGGCGACATGGGCGAGCCGGGCGTGATCGCCGAGGCGCGCCGCCGCTACGCGGCCAGCGAGCAGGCCGGTGAGCGGGCCGCCATGCCCGCGCCGCTGCGCCGCACCATCCTGGGCGTGGTGGCGCAGCATGCGGACGCCGCCACGTGGGAGCAGCTGCACGCCCGGGCGCAGCAGGAAAAGACGCCGCTGGTCAAGAACCAGCTGTACGACTTGCTGGCCTCGAGCGACGATCCCGCCCTGGCGCGGCGCGCATTGGCGCTGGCGCTGACGGATGAACCGGGCGTGACCAACAGCCCGGCCATGATCTCGCGCGTATCGCGCACGCATCCGGAACTGGCCTTCGACTTCGCGCTGGCGCACCTGGAGCAAGTCAATGCGCGCATCGACGCCAGTTCGCGCAGCCGCTACTTCCCGCGCCTGGCCGCCGGCTCGGCACAGCCGGACATGGTCGCCAAGCTGGAAGCGTACGCGCAGGCGCACCTGCCGGCCGGCGCGCGCGGCGACGCCGACAGTTCCGTGGCCGGCATCAAGTACCGCATCAAGCTGCGCGCCGAACGGCTGCCGGCCGTCGATGCGTGGCTGGCGAAACAGGCGGGCTAAGTGCTTTCCCGGCGCCGCGGCGCCGGGAACCGACGAAAACGCAGACAAAAAAAACCGGCTTCGCAAAGTGCGGTAGCCGGTTGAAACGCTGTTTCAGAGCGCAGGGATAAAACGGGAAAACATGAAAAACACATGAAAAAGTGGAAATCGTGCCGGTCATTGAGGTGTCCGGCAACCTTGCGCCCGGGGTCTCCGTGCGCCATGTATCCACTATGCCAGTCCTTCGCTCTGGCAGGCTTAGGACTTCATTAAAGCCCCCGCCCGATTCCTGCATTTCCCCTGCCCTGCAATCATTACTATAAAACAAGTTTTACGTGTCTGGTGCCGATGGTTGAGCTCACCGGCTAAGCTGTTGAGTCATGCCTGCATCCTATCGCTCCCGGAGCGTAGTGATGTGCGCAATGCATGCTGTGTGCCAACGAAAGCATCATAGCAGCGGCATATGACCGCCATATGACGTAGCTCTAACATTGCGCGCGCGCCGCCGCGCGGATCACGTACTATTCTCCCATCGCCCTTGTCCCGTCTACCCATGCCCACCCAGAACCACCGCCTGCCGTCAGCCATCCGCACCACGTTTCTGCTTGCCTGCGCCTTGCTGGCATCGTGCACGCCCTTGCCGCCCGCGCCGGCTCCCGCGCTGGCCGTTCCTGCCGCCCCTGCCGCCTTGCCCGCGCCCGCATGGCAGCGGCAAGGCGTGCAGCTGCTGCACATCGCGCCCGAAGAATCGCTGCTGACCATCACCGTACGGCGCGGCGGCGCACTGGCGCGGCTCGGGCATGACCACGTGGTGGCCAGCCATACCCTGCAGGGCGTCGTGGCGCCCGCGCTGGGGCGCGCGCAGTTGCGCTTCCGGCTCGACGAGATGCGTGTGGATGAGGAAAGCCTGCGCCAGGCGGCCGGCTTGACGACGACGCCGTCGGCCGACGCCATCGCCGGCACGCGCCACAACATGCTGGTGCGCGTGCTCGAGGCGGAACGCTATCCTTGGGTCAGCATCGAGGCGCGCCGCACGGGCGACAAGCAAGTGTTTGATGCGGACATCACCCTGCATGGCGTGACGCGCACGGTGCAGCTGCCGGTGCGCGTCGAGCAAGCGGCCGATGGACGCCGCCTGCAGGCCAGCGGCAGCCTGTTGCTGAAGCAGAGCGACTTCGGCATCGTGCCGTTCGCCGTTCTGGGCGGCGCCATGGCCGTGCAGGACCAGATGGAACTGGCGTTCCGCATCACCGCCCGGCAAGAGGTCAGCGCGCCAGGATCAGGCGCAAGCCCAGGCCGATGAAGATGGTGCCGGCCACCCGGTCCAGCCACAGGCCGGCGCGCGGACGGCGGTTGAGCCACAGGCCGACGGCGCCGGAGAAATAGCCGAGCAGGCCGAACAGCACGCAAGCCTGTGCCGTGAAGACCAGACCCAGCTGTGCCGTCTGCCAGCTGGCATTGCCGTGACCCGCGACGATGAACTGCGGCAGGAACGAGAGGAAAAACAGCACGACTTTCGGATTGATACTGTTGGCAAACAGTCCCTTGCCGAACAGGCGCAGCAAGGACTCGTCGGGCAAGGCGGCCGCGCCATCGACTCTGGCGCCGCCACGGCTGCGCAAGGCGCCGATGCCCAGCCATACGAGGTACAGACCGCCGGCCACTTTCAGCGTCGTAAAGGCCGTGGGCGACGCGGCCAGCAGGGCCGACACGCCGATGGTCGCCAGCACGGTGTGCGTGAGGCAGCCAAGGGCGCAGCCCAGGCCGAAGGCCATGCCCTGACGGCGCCCGCGCGACATGCCCACGCCCAGCACCATCAGGTTGTCAGGGCCGGGGCTGGCGGTGATCAAGACGGCGGCGGCCAGGAAGGCCAGGAACTGGTCGGGACTGAGCATGAATATCTCGCGGGCAAAAGCGCCATGATACCGGAGCGGGCGCCAAGCGGACAGGACATGAAATTGCCCGTATGTCACCGAGAGTCGATTAAAATGGGCACTCCACAGCAAACGGCGTTGCCGCCCATTCCCGCGCGACCATCTCCCATTCCATCGATGCCAGCCCACTCGCCCCCTCCCTGCCACCGCGCTTCCAGCTTCCGCGTCAGCGCCTGGCTATGCGGCTGGCCGCTCGTGCTCAGCCTGCTGTTCGGCCTGCTGGGTCTGGCGGGTGCGGCGCAGGCGACGCCCTTGCCTCTGAGCCAACAAGGCATCGCTCACCTGGGCAAGGGGGGACAACTATTTCTTGCCGGAAATGAAGCCGCGCCTGCCGATGCCGCCGCCCTGCCCGCCTGGCTGGCGCGCCGGCGCCCGGCCGACCAGGTCGACCTGTTCGGCGGCGCCTACTGGCTGCATGCGCAGGTGCGCAACGACAGCAGCGAAGCGGCCTGGGTCATCGACCCGAACGACACCCTGATCGACCTGGTCGACCTGCACGTGTATGGCCCCGGGGCGCACACGGCGCCGCGGACCTTGTTGACGGGCTACCAGCGTCCGCACGAATATTTGCTGCACTACGGTATGAATGTACAGTTGGCGCCTGGCGCCACGTACGACATCCTGATCCGCTTTTCCAGCCCCTACTACGCGCGCGCCCCCCTGTTCGGCGTGAAGACGCAGCAGGACTACCGCAAGCTGGTGGGCAAGGAAAACTTCCTGATGGTGGCGTCCATCGGCGCCCTGCTGGCGCTGGGCCTGTTCAATTTTTTCATCTTTTCCATCACCCTGGAAAAGGCATCGGCCTATTACGCGCTGTACGTGCTGACGTATGGCCTGGCCTGGGCCATGACCTTCCACGTCTTTGCCGACCTGTTCGACTGGCACCAGCTGCAGCTGCATTACGTGCCGTTTTTCCTGCTGCCCGTCTTCAGTACCCTGTTTTACATGCATTTCCTGCGCCTGCGCGACTACTCTCTGCTGCTGTACCGTCTCAGCAAGGTCAATCTGGCGTTGCCCTTGCTGCTGCTGCCCAGCTGCTTTTTCGCCCTGTCGTATGCGCACACGCTGGCCACCATCGCCATCAGTATCTGGATGCTGCTGGCGCTGATCTGCGGCATCGTCGTCTGGCGCCGCGGCTACCAGCCGGCGCGCTTCTTCGTGCTGGCCTTCGTCGCGCTGATGCTGCCCGGCTTTCTGATCCTGCCGGCCAACCTGGGCCTGATGCCGGCCATGGTGGCCAACGCCCAGCTGGTGACCCTGCTCGGCGGCACCTTCGACGGCTTGCTGCTGGCCTTTGCCCTGGCCGACCAGATCCGCCTGCTGCGCAACAACCTGGAACAGCGGGTGCAGGAACGCACCCTGGCCCTCACCCTCAGCAACGACGCCCTGCTGAAGGCCAAGGAGCACGCGGAAGTGGTCAGCCGCCACCGCATCGATTTTCTGTCCGCCATGAGCCACGACATCCGCACGCCGCTGGCCGGCGTGATCGGCATGCTGAAATTCGCCCTGCGCGACCAGTCCGTCAAGGGCCGCACGCAGGAATACCTGCGCATCGGTTTGCACAATGGCGTGTCGCTCCTGACCATCCTCAATGACATCCTCGACTTTTCCAAGATCGACGCGGGCAAGCTGACGCTGGAAACCGTGGACTTCGACCTGCTGGCGCTGATCGGCGACGCGTCCGGCATCGTGCAGGGCCAGGCCGACGCCAAAAGCCTGCTGCTGCGCCGCGAACTGGCGCTGGACCTGCCGCGCTACGTGCGCGCCGACCCCACGCGCCTGCGGCAAATCCTCATCAACCTGCTGGGGAACGCGCTGAAATTCACGGCCAATGGCGAAGTGCTGCTGGAAGTGCGGCGCGCCCGCACGCCGCCGCGCCGCGATGGCCGAAGCGAGATCGAATTCATCATCAGCGATACGGGTCCCGGCATCGACGCGGACACCTTGCCGCGCCTGTTCCAGAAATTCGAGCAGGCCGACCATTCCACCACGCGCCGCTACGGCGGCACGGGCCTGGGCCTGGCCATCTGCAAGGAACTGGTCGAACTGATGCAGGGCACGATCGGCGTGGAAAGCCGGGTCGGCATCGGTTCGCGCTTCCACTTCAGCTTGCCGCTGGAAGACGGCAGCGCGCCGGCGGCCGACGCGCGCCGGCCGGTGCGGCAGGCGCGCCACGCCTGCCGCCTGCGCATCCTGTGCGCCGAAGACGTGCGTACCAACCAGATCATCATCGGCACCCTGCTCGAAAGCATGGGCCATGAGGTAACCATCGTGGAAAACGGCGAACAGGCGCTGCGCGCGCTGGGATCTGGCCCCTATGACTGCGTGCTGATGGATGGCCGCATGCCGGAAATGGATGGCGAACAGGCCGCCCGCCTGATCCGCGACGGCGGCAATGCCCAATTCCCCATTCCCGACGCGCAGATTCCCATCCTTGCGCTGACGGCCAACGCCAGCGAACATGACCGGCAACGCTACCTGGCCGCCGGCATGGACGACTTCCTCAGCAAGCCCGTCGACGAGGCGCTGCTGTTCGAGAAAATCGACGCCATCATCGACCTGCTGCTGGCGCGCGGTCACGCGCTGCCGCAGGCCATACAGGCCGACGACGACACCCTGGCGAGCCAGTTCGGCCTGGACGAAGCCGACGACGCGCAGGCGCAAACGCCGGCGCCGGCCGATCCCATGACGGCGCCCGTGCACATTCTGCCGCTGGCAGGCCTGTCGCCGCAGCACTTGCAGCGCATCGCGCAAGCGTTCCTGACGGAAGCGCCGCGGCGCCTGGACCTGGCTTGCCACGCCGTACGCGACGGCAATGCCAGCGCCGCGGCCGCCGCCTTCCACGCCTTGAAGGGCAGCGCCGGCTACCTGAGCCGCCCCACCTTGCACGGCCTGTGCCACCAGCTGGAAACCCTGGCCTCGAACGGCCAGCTCGATAACGTGGAACAGTTCCTGCCGCAGCTGCGGGCAGCGCTGGACGTGGCGCGGCGGGACCTGGAAACTCAGCCCGCAGGCTGAGACATCCAGCCGCGCGATCGCAGCCACGCCAGCAGCAGTTGCGGCCACGCGGCCGGTTCGCTGCCCGGCTTGCCCAGGCCCCAGCCATGGCCGCCGTGCCGGAACTGGTGCAGTTCCACAGGCACGCCCGCGCGGTCCAGGGCGCTCGCCATCAATGTACTGTTTTCAGGAGGCGACACGCGGTCATCGAGCGCCTGCGCGATGAAGGCGGGCGGCGTGCGCGCATCGACCTGCCTGTCCACCGACAGCGCATCGCGCGCCGCCTGCGTGGGGTGAGCGCCCAGCAGCTCTTTCTTCGCATGCGTCGTGTCGAAAGGCGCTTCCATGGTCAGCACGGGGTACAGCAGCACGACGAAATCGGGCCGCGCGGAGACGGCGTCGAGCGCATCGGCGGGCGCATACAGGGCGGCGTCCGGCTGGACGGCCGTCATGCCGGCCAGGTGCGCGCCGGCGGAAAAACCGAGCATGCCGATACGCGCCGGGTCGACGCCCCACTCGGCCGCACGCGCCCGGATCACGCGCATGGCCCGCTGGCCGTCCTGGAACGGCGCGGCCGCCCCGCCGCCTTCCTGCGGCAAGCGGTACACGAGCTCAAACGCCGTGATGCCCTGCGTTTGCAGCCAGGCGGCGGTGGGGCCGCTTTCCTTGCCCGCCTCGATATGCGCATAGCCGCCGCCGCTGACCAGCAAGATCGCCGTGCCGTTCGGCCGCGCCGGGCGGTGTGCGATCAGGTAAGGCTGCTCCACCTGCGTGATGGCGCCCTTGGCGCTGTCGCGCTGCGGACCCGGTGCCGCGCCGCCGGGCGGCGCACCGGGCCACAGCACAATGGCGCACGGCGGCGCGGCGCCCGCGTGCTGGTGGATCAGGACAAGACACAACAGCATCAGGCCCCGCATGCCTAGAAATCCGTCTCACCCTGGATCACGGCCGGATAGCCCGTCATGGCGCGCGAGGTCTGCATGCCGGCCATCACGGCCGCCTCGACGCAGCCCGCGTTCAAGCCCGTCCTGATCCAGTCGCCCGTCAGGAACAGGTTGCTGAAGCCCGACTGGTCGGTCGCCAGCCGGTACTGCGTGCTGCCCACCACCGACATCACGTAGCGCTCGGACGGGTCGACGTTGGCGCGCCAGTACTGGCTGTCGAAGCGCGCCGGCCCCGTCCCCTCCTTCGCATCGACCAGCCATCGCCACGGGAACGCGCCCGGCCCGCCCGCCTCGGGCCACAGCGCGCCGATCTCGCGTTCCAGCTGGTGCAGCGCGCCCTGTTTCGCCTGGGCGGCGCAGCGGGCGGGAAAACCCGTGTCGGTGACGGGCGGGTAGCTGTCGACGGGGAAGGCGCTGCAAAAATACGAGACGTTTTTCGGTTCCAGCCCCGCCGGCCAGTCCTCGCGCGCCAATAGCTGGTCCATCGGCGCCCACGTGTCGTACGGCTCCGTGAAGGCCGACAACACGGGTTGCTGGCCCTTCGGCTGCGTGGTCCAGCCCAGCTGATGCAAATCCTTGTTGAGCCACACCTGGTAAGCCTGCGTGGCCACCGTTTTCACCTTGTCGGCAGCCAGTTGCAGGGCCGGGCTTTGCGCCAGCAGTTGCGGACACAGGGCTTGCAGCGAGCCGATGGAAATGCCGAACACCACCTTGTCGAAATCGACGCCCTTCTTCAAGACCGTGGCGGGCAGCGCGCGGCCGAACGCCTGCGCATACTGCTGCGGCCAGTCGCTCCAGTACGATTCCAGGTTGACGTCCTGCGCCTGCAGCAGCGCCGCCTGGGCCGGTTCGAGCTGCGCGTAATCGGGCGCGCTGGGCCAGCAAGCGAGGCCCTTCACGTCCACCAGCGGCGCGTAGCCGGCGGCCGGGTCCTTCAATTGCACCTGCTGCGTGATGCGGATGCTGTCGATGTCGCCCGCGCCCGGCACCAGTTCCTCCACGCGCTGGAAGAACCTGAATTCCACGCCCCTTTTTTTCAGCACTTCGTACAGCGGCGTGAAAATCGTGTCGCCCATGCCGGCCTGCATCTTGAACATGATGCCGCCCTTGTAGGCCAGGCCGATGCGCGCCATCGCCCGCAAGAGCGTTCCCGCCTCGATGTTCGGCTTGGCGAAATCGCCGCCCTCGTAGGCGAACACCAGGTCGTAAAAGCCGCGCACGGGCGCCGAGTTGACGCTGAACTGCTCGTCGCCTCCATGCTTGCGCAGCCAGGCGCGGAAATCGATGTCGTTGATGACGTCAAAACCGTTCTTGAACACGCCATCCTCGAACATGCCCTTCATGACCGTGATGCCCAGGTCCAGGCAGGTGAACAGGCGGCGCAATTCATCGTCGCCATCGATCAGCGCCCGGTAGCGCAGGCGCAGCCAGGCGCGGATGCCGTTCAGGGTGCTGGCCAGCAGCTGGTGGCGGGCCTGATCGTGGCGCCTGGAGTCGGGCGCGAGGTCGGCCACCAGCGCCGCCAGCGCGCCCACGGACAGGCCCACGTCGAGGCCCAGCTCATCGGCCTGTCCCACCACTTCGTCGGCCAGGCGGCGCAGCCAGCCCGGCCACACGCCCTCGCCCTGCGAGGCGCTGGCGCGCACGATGCGCGCGTCGGCGTCCGCCACCTGCCGGATCTGGCGTATCCACTGCTCGATCCAGCCCACCATGGCGATGGCCATCTGCCACAGGGTGACGTCTTCGCCGCCCTCGCCCGGCTCGCCCGGCAAGGTGGGAAAGACGATGGACCAGTTGCGCCATTGTCCCTTGACGTCTTCCGACAGGGCCACGTAATCGTGTTGTTTAAAAGCGTCGCGCCAGGTGGCCAGCGGTGCGCCGGGCGGGCGCTCCAGGCTGGCGTAGGCTTCCTTGATCATCCTGAAGGCGTTCGCATAAAAGCCGAACCAGATGTGCAGGCCGTGTTCCTCGATGCGCTGGCCCGCTTGCGCATTGCGCCCGCTGGCGCCCTTGCCGCCCAGGCGCCAGCCCAGCTGGTAGACGGTGATGGCGTGCCGGTTTTGCCAGCCCGGCTGGTTCGTCAGATAATACGCGGCGGTCATGGCCGCCACGCCGCCGCCGAGGATGGCGATCTTTTCCGGCGCGATGCGGGAATTGTCGACCAGTTCCTCGCCCGGCATGGCCGTGAAATCGAAATTCACATTGAAGGGCAAAATCGCCGCCTGCGGTCCCAGCTGCAAACCCAGGGTCTGGTCCAGCGGGAAGCTGTCGAAGGCGTGCAGCGTGCACTCGTACTCATAGCCGAGCAGGCGCGCGCTGTGCAGGCGGTTGATCTCGGCCGGCGCGGCCACCAGGGCCTGGTACACGGCTTTCACGCCCGCGCTGTCGGGGAATTGCTTGAGGAATATCTGGTCGATGCGCGGGTTGCGCAGCAAGGACAAAATATCGGCCCAGCCAGCCTGGTCCATGTCGAAGAAATCGGGAATCGAGAGGAAAATCTGGAACGCCTGCTCGATGAGCTCCAGGAAACTGTTGACGGGTTTGTGCGGCCCCGTCTGCACGGTGGCATTGACTTCCAGCAGCGGGTGCAGGGCCAGTTTCGTTTCCGGCGAAAAATGCTGGAAGCCCTTGGCGGCGACGGAACAGCGCAGCGGCTCGCTGCCGGCGGCGGGAATCTCGTAGTCGCACAGGTATTTCGGATAGCCGAACAGCTCGCGCCCGTTGATCAGGGCCATCGCGTCATCGACGAAAATATGGCACGGATACCAATAGACATGCGCGAGCTTGCCGCGTTCATCCATCTGCCCCACCATGATCCAGGTGACGATGTCGACTTCCGTGATCCAGCCCTTGGCCTGGTCGACGGGGTTGGCCGAGTCCGCATGGTTGACGCGCGTAAACGTCAGCATCACATACGGCGACAGGGCTTTCAGCGTCATCTTGCTGCCCGCCACCTGGTTCAGGGTGGTGTTCACGGTCGCTTGCAGCTTGGCCAGGTCGCCCCTGACGAAATAGCCGTACATTTCCGACTGCTTCAATTGCAGCGGCGAATGCATCATCACCGAACCGCCCTGATAAATATACGAAGGTCTTGCCGAAGGTATCGCCGTCATTGCCCTGCCCCTAAATGAAGTTTCAGACAAACAAGATTGCTATAGTGTATTTGAGAAAGAACAATGAATGATATGAAATAAATTAAAGGATTTGCCAAGATGCATAGGCTCAGCAGCCAGACGCTGTGCACGGCAGCCGGGGCAAGCCCATGCCATCGGGTGTACGATGAAGCATCTTGAGCGTTCCGAGCACCATGCCATGGCAATGATTACCACCGACTACGTTTCCACTTATTCAGGCAACCGTTTTTATCCCTTGCGCCCGCATATCGACAAGGTCGCCATCGAGGACATCGCGCACGGCCTCGCGTACCAGTGCCGCTTCAATGGACAGACGCAAGTGTTTTACTCGGTCGCCCAGCACAGCCTGATCGTCGCCGAACTGGTGCCGCCCCATTTGCGCCTGACCGCCCTGCTGCACGACGCGGCCGAAGCCTACCTGGGCGACATGGTGAAACCCTTGAAAGTGTTGCTGCCGGAATTTGCCGTGCTGGAAGACAAGGTCAGCGCCATCATCGCCGCCACGTATGGGCTGGATTTTTCCGACTACGCACCGATCAAGCGGGCCGACCTGATCGCGCTGGCCACGGAAAAGCGCGACCTGATGCCGCACTCGGCCGAACGCTGGGCTTACCTTGACGGCATCACCCCCTTGCCCGGTATAATCGAGGCCATGGGTCCGGCCGAAGCCAAGCAGCGCTTCCTGCACGCTTTTGCCCAGCTGGGCGGGCTTGGGCTGGCCGCATGACATGCTGCCACCTTGCCGCATGAATGGGCGCTAAGCCCCGGTTTTTGCACAGCTTTTTTAGATATCCACAGCAACTGTGGATAAAGTTGTTGATAAGCCCCTCTTGACAAGCCGCAACACCAGTATTGATGCGGGTTTCAACAATTTGCTGATTTCACAGGCAATTTTTTACCCTAATGAAATCAATGACTTGCAATCACGAATTTGCGCTCAAGCAAAGTTACTTCACCACCATGAAAATATATTTTGCTGTGCATAAGCAATCCTGGCGCCTGGCCGTCTTGCTTGAACAGCATTGTTTTGACAAACCCCGTAGACTGGCATAGTGTGGAGTAGCAAGCACGATCAACGGTGGATAAACGCATGAACATGGATAGCGACAGCGCCGCCAAGGGAGCGGACGAACCGGACTGGCTGGTCGACGAACCGCTGGAACGGGCAGACGCGGCGGCAGAGCCTGCCACCGCGGCGCCATGGCGCGTGCTGATCGTCGATGACGATGTCGACGTGCACGTGGTGACCAAGTTCGCCCTCAGTCAGGCCAGCTTCCAGGGCCGCAGGCTGAGCTTTTTGCACGCGTACTCGGGCGCCGAGGCGCTTACCTTGCTGCGCAGCACTCCCGATATCGCCGTGGTACTGCTCGATGTGATCATGGAAACCCAGGATGCCGGACTGCAAGTAGCGCGCCAGGTCCGCGAAGAGCTGCACAACAGCGCCGTGCGCATCATCCTGCGTACGGGCCAGCCCGGCCAGGCACTGGAACACCGCATCATCATCGATTACGACATCAACGATTTCTGGTGCAAGACGGACCTGACCACGCGCAAGTTGTTTACCACCGTGATCGCCTCGCTGCGCACCTATGCCACCTTGCGCGAAGCGGAGCAGCAGGTCGCCGAACTGGCTGCCGCCCTGGCCCAGTGCGGCGACACGCCAGCGGCGCCGGCCGGCGGCACGCCCTGAACGGGGCAGCTACTTTCAGTCATAAAAACAAGAGCACTGGATAGGCATACAGGCTTGTGGCATGCCCCATTTTGGCCCATCTTGACGCCCCTTTGCATGCGCCGAGCGGCCCCCATTTCCTAAGTGGCGGATTGTTAAGCGCTTTTTCAGATATCCACACGGACTGTGGATATCTTTGTGGATAAGGGCCTATTGACAGCCCTCAAAGCCACAGCCCGTGCGGCTTTCAATAAACTGCTCAATCAAACAGCAAAAATAAAATCCATTAAAATCAAACACTTAGAAAGTCACACATAATCACAAGAAAAATATTTCGCCAATTTCGTTAGCCCATCATTTGTGCATAACTGAGCCGTAATGATCAATCCGACAACACCGGGCTGACGTTGTCGGCAACACGGTTGCCGTTCGGATACTCAATGCACGGTCTGGCGGCGCTGCTCCGGATGCAGCAGCACGCGCTCGATCAGGTCGGGGGCGACATTGTATGACTTCAGGTATTCCAGCGCGCACAAGGTGCTGAAGGCTGCCTGCACGGCGATGCCCAGATTGACGATATCGGACATCTTCTGGTCGATGCGGGCATGCAGCACCACGGTTTTGGCGGGCATATGCAGCGTTTCTGTGGAATGAGGCATGATAAGCGACTCCTGCGAAGGGGACGGAGGGAGGGAGATGGCGTAGCGGTGCGCACCGCGCCAGCGCGGACAGGGACAGCGGTCATGTTGCCGATAAAAGTATTGCTGATAAACTCTCGATGTCAATGGCAGGGAAACATGAGTCACGGTTTTTTTCTTCCAGGCACAACCGCAGCCGAAAGCGATGGACAAGCGCGATCGGCCACGGCGATAATCAGCCATGCCCGCCCCCGCCTCCATCCAGCCCGACCCGCCCCGCCCGCAGCCCGCCTCGCTTGCCGACCTGTTCTTCTCGTTCACCTGGCTGGCCCTGCAAGGCTTTGGCGGCGTGCTGGCCGTGATCCAGCGCGAAATGGTCGAACGCAAGTGCTGGCTGACGCAGGAGGAATTTCTGGAAGACTGGGCCGTGGCACAGATCATGCCCGGGCCGAATGTGGTCAACCTGTCCTTGATGGTGGGCGGGCGCTATTTCGGTTTGAAAGGCGCGCTGACGGCGCTGGCCGGCATGCTGACCGCGCCCCTCGTCATCGTGCTCGTGCTGGGCGTACTGTACACGCGCTTTGGCGACAATCCGCAGATGGCGGGCGCCCTGCGCGGCATGGCGGCTGTCTCGGCCGGCATGATCGCGGCCACGGGCGTGAAGCTGGCGGCCGCGCTGGCCAGGCATCCGCTGCCCCTGTGGCTGACCTTGCCCATCACCGTGCTCGGCGTGCTGATGGTGGCGATCTTCCGCTGGCCCCTGCTCTACATCCTGCTGGGACTGGGCGGCATAGGCTGCCTGCTGACGTATCGAAAGCTGTCCGCATGAATCCGCCCCTGCAGCTGGCCTTGAGCGCGGGCGACTGGCTGAACCTGTTCGGCCACTACCTGATGCTGTCGCTGATGTCGATCGGCGGCGCTATTTCCACCACCTCCGAAATGCACCGCTTCCTCGTCGAACAGCATGGCTGGCTGACGCAGGCGCAATTCAACGAGTCGATCGCCATCGCGCAGGCGGCGCCCGGCCCGAACGTGCTGTTCGTCGCCCTGATGGGCTGGAACGTGGGCATGAATGCGGGCAGCTACACGGCAGCGTATCTTGGCGTATTCATCACGATGGTAGGCATCATGCTGCCCAGCACCACCCTCACCTACGTGGCGGCCCAGTGGGGCTACCGCAACCGCGACCTGCGCCCCGTGCGCGCCTTCAAGCAAGGCATGGCGCCCATCGTCGTCGCCCTGCTGATTTCCAGCGGCATGATTTTGGGCGGCGCCAACCACCAATGGAGCACCGACTGGCCCCTGTGGACCCTGTCCATCGTGGCGGGCATCATCATCTGGCGCACGAAGATCCATTTATTGTGGCTGCTGGCGGCCGGCGCCGTGCTGGGGTGGCTGCAACTGGTGTAGTGCTACACGGCCAGGTGCCGCTTCACGTCTTCGCCATCCATCTGTTCCGCTGTGCCGCTGGCCACCACCTGTCCGCGCGACAGCACGATGAAGTCGTCGGCCAGTTCGCGGGCGAAATCGAAATACTGTTCGCACAGCACGATGGCCATGTCGCCCCGCTGTTTCAACAAGGAAATGACACGGCCGATATCCTTAATGACGGAAGGCTGAATGCCCTCGGTCGGCTCGTCAAAGATGATCAGTTGGGGCTCGGCCAGCAGGGCGCGGGCGATGGCCAGTTGCTGCTGTTGCCCGCCAGACAAATCTCCGCCGCGCCGCTGCAGCATCTCCTTGAGCACTGGAAACAGTTCATACACGTGGGGATCGATGCGCGACGCCTGCCTGCCCCGCTTCACCGCCATGCCCATCAACAAGTTTTCCTCGACCGTCAGGCGCGCAAAGATGTCGCGCCCCTGCGGCACGTAGGCGATGCCCAGCTTGGCCCGCGCATGCGGCGCCAGCCTGGTGATGTCGCGCCCATGGAACGCCACCTTGCCCTGCGCCACGGGCAGCACGCCCATCAGGCATTTCAGCAGGGTCGTCTTGCCCACGCCATTGCGCCCCAGCAAGGCCAGGCATTCTCCCTTGCGCGCCGACAGGTTGATGCCGCGCAAGGTGTGCGAGGAACCATAGTATTGGTTCAATTGTTCGACTTCCAGCATAGTCTGTGATCTCCCCTATTACCTTCCCAGATAGACTTCGATGACACGCTCGTCGGCCTGCACTTCATCCATGCGGCCCTGGGCCAGCACGGAACCCTCATGCAGCACGGTGACGATGCCTTGCCGGGCGATTTCCGTGACGAAACCCATGTCATGCTCGACCACCATGATCGAATGCTTGCCGCGCAATTCATTGAGGAGTTCCGCCGTGCGCGCCGTTTCCGCGTCCGACATGCCGGCCACCGGTTCGTCCAGCAGGATCAGCTGCGGCTCCTGCATCAAGAGCATGCCGATTTCCAGCCACTGCTTTTGCCCGTGCGACAGCAGTCCGGCCGGCCGCGCCTCGTGGCCGTTCAAGCGGATCAGGCGCAAGACCGCTTCGATCCTGCCTGCCTGCTCGGAAGACAAGCGCGCAAACAGGGTGGGCGCCACGCGCTTGTCCATCTTCATCGCCAGTTCCAGGTTGTCGAACACCGTGTGCTGCTCGAACACGGTGGGACGCTGGAACTTGCGGCCGATGCCCGCGTGGGCGATCTGCGCTTCCGTCATCGTGGCCAGATTCATGGTCTGGCCGAACCAGGCCGTGCCGGACGTGGGCCGCGTCTTACCGGTGATCACATCCATCATCGTCGTCTTGCCCGCCCCGTTCGGGCCGATGATGCAGCGCAGCTCGCCCACGGAAATATCGAGACTCAGCTTGTTGATGGCCTTGAAGCCGTCAAACGACACGCTGATGTCTTCCAGATACAGAATCGCGCCATGCGTCGTATCGACGCCCTCGCCTTTCACGCGCGCATACGTGGGGCCAGCCTCGGTGCCGGCCATGCCGGGCAACATGCGGATGCTCATGCGGCCTCCTCCGCCACGATGGCGGTCTTTTTACGTTTGAGCTTGTTCAACACACCGAGCATGCCCTGCTGCATGAACAGGGTGACGCCGATGAACAGCAAGCCCAGTGCGAACAGCCACAGTTCCGGCAAGACGGCCGTGAACCAGCTTTTCAAGCCGTTGACGGTAAACGCGCCCAGGATGGGGCCGAGCAAGGTGCCGCGCCCGCCCACCGCCACCCACACGACCATCTCGATGGAGTTCGCGGGCGACATTTCGGACGGGTTGATGATGCCCACCTGCGGCACATACAGGGCGCCCGCGATGCCGCACAGCACGGCGGACAGGGTCCAGACGAACAGCTTGAACCACAGCGGGTTGTAGCCGAGAAACATCAGGCGCGCCTCGCTGTCGCGCACGCCCTGCAGCACCCGGCCCAGCTTCGAGCGGACGATGGCGCGCGCACCGACCAGCGCTGCCAGCAGGAAGGCCAGGGTCAGCAGGAACAGCACGGCCCGGGTGGCGGGCGCCGTGATGCTGTGGCCCAGGATCGTCTTGAAGTCCGTGAAACCGTTGTTGCCGCCAAAGCCGGTGTCATTGCGGAAGAACAAGAGCATGAAGGCATACGTCATCGCCTGCGTGATGATGGAAAAATACACGCCCTTGATGCGCGAGCGAAACGCAAAATAGCCAAAGACAAAAGCCAGCACACCCGGCACCAGCACGACGAGGGCCATGCAGTACCAGAAGTGTTCCGTGAAGGCCCAGTACCACGGATAGGTTTTCCAGTCGAGAAAGACCATGAAGTCGGGCAAGCTGCTGTGATACTGGCCCTGGTCGCCGATGGCGCGCATCAGATACATGCCGTGCGCATACGCGCCCAGCGCAAAGAACACGCCGTGTCCCAGCGACAGGATGCCCGTGTAGCCCCAGACGAGGTCCAGCGCCAGCGCGGCCAGCGCATAGCACATGAACTTGCCCACCAGCGCCACCGTGTAGGCGGACACGTGCAGCGCATGCCCTTCGGCAAACATCAGGTTACAAATCGGCAGCAGCGCCGCCAGCAGCGTGCAGGCGGCAATCGCCAGCCAGACGGGCCGCGTGAACAGGCCTTGTTTGATCGGGTAGGAGGTAGTCATTCGACGCTGCGTCCCTTCATGGCAAACAGACCCTGCGGCCGGCGCTGGATGAAAATGATGATGAAGACCAGAATGGCGATCTTCGCCAGCACGGCGCCCGCCACCGGTTCGAGGAATTTATTGACTTCGCCCAGGCCCAGCGCGGCGATCACGGTGCCGGCCAGTTGGCCCACGCCGCCGAGCACCACCACCATGAAGGAATCGACGATGTAGCTTTGGCCCAGGTCCGGCCCCACATTGCCCAGCTGCGACAGGGCCACGCCGCCCAGGCCCGCGATGCCGGAACCGAGGCCGAAGGTCAGCATGTCGACCTTGCCCGTGGCCACGCCCACGCAATCGGCCATGCGGCGGTTTTGCGTCACGGCCCGCACGAACAGGCCCAGCCGCGTCTTGTTCAGGATCAGCCACACGGCCACGACGACGACGACAGCGAAGGCGATGATGGCCAGCCGGTTGTACGGCAACACGAGGCCGCCCAGTACCGTCACGCCGCCCGACATCCAGGCCGGGTTGGCCACTTCCACGTTTTGCGCGCCGAAGATGGTGCGGACAAGCTGCATCAGGATCAGGCTGATGCCCCAGGTGGCCAGCAGGGTTTCCAGCGGCCGGCCATACAGCCAGCGGATCACCGTGCGCTCAAGCGCCACGCCCACCAGTCCCGCGACGAGAAAGGCGGCCGGCAAGGCGGCCAGCAGATACGCATCCTGCAGGCCAGGCAGATAGCTGCGGAAAAACAGCTGGCATAAATACGTCGTGTACGCGCCTATCATCAGCAATTCGCCATGCGCCATATTGATGATGCCCATCAAGCCGAAGGTGATCGCCAGCCCCAGCGCGGCCAGCAGCAGCACGCTGCCCAGCGAAATGCCGTAAAACACATTGCCGGCCAATTCCATGCGTGACACTCGTCCCTTGATCTGGCGCATGGTCTCGATGGCGGCCAGCTGCACGGATTCGTCCGGCTCGCCATCCTTCTCCAGCATCGCTTGCAACACCGGCAACAGGCGCGCATCGCTGCTGCCCGCCAGCGCCAGCACGGCGGCCTTGCGCGCGGCGGCATCGGGCGCATGCAGGTTGGCGCTGGCGATCAGCACTTGCAATAGTTGTTGAATTTCAGCATCGTTTTCCCGCGCCAAGGCCGTGCGGATCAGGGGCAGCTGCACAGGATCGACGGCCTTCTGCAAGGCTTGCGCGGCGGCCAGGCGGACGCCGCGTTCGGGCGCCAGCAGCTGCAAGCCCGACAAGGCGCCTGCCACGGCCGCACGCAAGCGGTTGTTGACCATCACGCCATCGATGCCATCGGGCAGCGGTACGCTCCGACCGAGCGCCGGGTCATATGCCTGCTCGCCATCGACGACATACACCTTGCCATCGGGCGCGGCGTACAAGGCGTCGTCCTGCAAGGCTTGCAGCACACGGGCGGCCTCGGACGTGGCCAGGGCGGCGATCTGCGCCACGGCGGCGACCCTGGCGTCGGGGTCGTCGCCGGACAGCGGTGTGAGCAAGTCGGGAGGGATGGCGGCCTGCGCCAGCGAGGATAAAAACAGGCAGGCGAGAACCACCAGTTTGAGGAGAAGCTGCATGTGCGTTCCAAAGAATGACTGCACGGGGGCGCATGCTGCCCCCAAAGGCGACGACTGGGATCGGATGGGGACGCCTAGTCCCTGAGGGTCCGACCCCGGCAGTTGCTGCTGGGTTAAATATCAGCGCCTACAGCTTCTGCTTGCCCTCATTGCCCTTGATATACGGACTCCACGGCTGGGCGCGTATTGCTTCCTTGGTTTTCCACACGACATTGAATTGCCCATCGGCCTTGATCTCGCCGATCATCACGGGCTTGTGCAAGTGGTGGTTCGTTGCATCCATGGTCAGGGTGAAGCCCGATGGCGCCTTGACGCTCTGGCCCGCCATGGCGGCGATCACCTTGTCCGTGTCCGTCGATTTCGCCTTTTCCACGGCTTGCGCCCACATGTGGATGCCGACATAGGTCGCTTCCATCGGGTCGTTCGTCACCACCGAACCGGCGTTCGGCAGCTTTTGCGCCACGGCATACGCCTTCCACTGCTTGATGAAGGACGCGTTCACGGGGTTCTTGACGGATTCAAAGTAATTCCACGCCGCCAAGTGCCCCAGCAGCGGCTTGGCATCGATGCCGCGCAGCTCTTCTTCGCCGACGGAAAACGCGACGACGGGCACGTCCGTGGCTTTCAGGCCCGCATTGCCCAGTTCCTTATAGAACGGCACGTTCGAGTCGCCATTGACGGTGGAAATGACGGCCGTCTTGCCGCCCGTGGAAAATTTCTTGATGTTGGCGACGATGGTTTGATAGTCGGCGTGGCCGAACGGCGTGTAGACCTCGCTGATATCGCTATCCTTGACTCCCTTGCTTTTCAGGAAGGCGCGCAGGATCTTGTTGGTGGTACGCGGATACACGTAATCGGTGCCCAGCAGCACGAAGCGCTTGGCGCCGCCGCCATCCTTGCTCATCAAATATTCCACGGCGGGAATCGCCTGCTGGTTCGGCGCGGCGCCCGTATAAAACACATTCTTTTCCAGCTCCTCGCCCTCGTATTGCACGGGGTAAAACAGCAGGCTGTTGAGCTCCTTGAAGACAGGTAAAACCGACTTGCGCGACACGGACGTCCAGCAGCCGAACACGACGGCAACCTTGTCCTGCGCCACCAATTGTCTCGCTTTTTCCGCGAACAGCGGCCAGTTCGACGCCGGGTCGACGACGACGGCTTCCAGCTTCCTGCCCAGCACGCCGCCCTTGGCATTGATCTCGGCGATCGTCATCAGCGCCACGTCTTTCAGCGACGTTTCGGAAATGGCCATGGTGCCCGACAGCGAGTGCAAAATGCCTACTTTGATCGTGTCGGCGGCCAGGGCTGCCTGCATGCAGGTGGATGTGGCCAGGGCGAACGCGCCGGCGGCCGCCGCTTTCAGGATGATGCGTCGTGACATGGGGACTCCTGTGATGGGTTCGTGGGGGTCGAGCTGGGCTACGATGTTGTTAAAGCAGAATGCATGCCAGCGCCTACAGGTGTCCGCCATGGTGCACGCGGCGCTCGCCGCACGAAAAAAAACCTGGCTGCACAAGGACTGTGCAGCCAGGTTTCAAATTGCCGTAAAACGGTGCGCCGGAGGCTTTAGTCCTTGCGCGGCGCTCCACGCAGGCGGCGCCACCCCTTGCGTCCCAGCGGAAACAGCAGCACGAAAGCGATCAGCCACGGCAAGATGTAGGCCATGGCCGTGATGGCGTTGGCCACGCCTTCCGACAGGTTGTCCGTGAAGTTGCCCAGCGACCGCTTGACGGGCGTCCAGAACGATTGCTTGCCTTCGGCGCTGATGGCCACGTTCAGCAAGTCCGTATCGATGCGCTGCATCAACAGCGCATCGGCCGCCGTCGCCTGCTCCAGCTCGACTTGCACGGTGGCCAGCTCCTTGCTCACCTTGATCAGGGCATCGACGTTGGTGCCCGAGCGCTTTTCCAGGTCTTGCAGCTGCGCCTGGTATTGCTTGAGCATGTCCAGGCGTTTCTTGCTGTCGAGCACGGGACGGCCCAGGTCTTCCACCTTGGTGCCCTGGCTGGTGACGTCGCCTTCGGCCGCGACCAGTGCGACGAGCTTTTTGATGCCGGCCGGCTTGGCCCGCATGCTGATGCGCGCATGCACGTAGCGGCCGCTGTCGAGGCTGGAATCGAGCAGCAGGCAGCCGTTTTCCGTATCGGCCTTGCAGGCGGCCACCACCTTTTCATACAGGGGCCGTACTTGCGCCTCGCGCGTATCGATGCTGACATTGTGTTCATAGGCAAGAAACTCGCTGCCCTTTTCCTTGCCTTCGAGACGCGCAGCGCTCGATTGCCCGCCGCTCTCGCCCTTGCCGCCGCAACCGGCCAGCAGCATCAGGCCGAACAGACCAATATGGATTTTTTTCATGGTTTCTTTCTTGAGATTATTTTTGCAGCGGCAACAATTCGATATCGGGCAAGTGCGCGGCCACATCCTGCACGGTCGCGTGGCCCGTCAGCGATGCGATCACCTGCGGCAACGGCGCCGGCCAGATTTCCGGCAAGTCGCGCTCCTCGGGCGCCAGCACGGGAAAGGCCAACTGTTCCTGCGGCGGCGCAAAGGCGGCGACGACGCCGGGCTTGTTGCCGCGCGCATCGATGCGGTACCAGCCGAAGTCCTGCAGATACACGGCGTTCAAGCCATGCAGGCAGAACGGCGGACCCACCTCGCCGACGGCCAGGCGCTGGTAGCACAGCCCGGCAGGAATGCCGTTGGCGCGCAGCAGCGCGGCCAGCAGATGGCTCTTCGCATAACAGTATCCCGTGCCATGCTGCAAGACGTCGGAAGCGCGGCAGGTGACGGGATTGCGCCGGTAATCCCAGCTGTGGGCGATCTCGTCGCGCACGAAGGCAAAGCAGCGCGCCGCGACGGCGGCGTCGCCCACGGCGCCTGCCGCCAGTGCGGCCGCCCTGGCGCGCACGGCCGGATGATCGCTGTCGATATACAGGCTGCTGGCTAGATAGAGGGAGAAGTCGGTAGACATGGCATAAAGGCAATGCGAAAAGATAATGCGCGATTTTAGTCGAAGCGGCACGCAATCAAGCGTTTCCTTGCGCAGGAACAAAGAAAATCCACGCGTCAGGCGCGCTGCGCGGGGGGCGGCGACTTTGGCGCCGGCCCGGTAGCTGGTATCATGCGGGCAAACGCAGCCGGCCTGATTGGCACGGCACATGCACTACCCTGCGAAGCGGCCCCCGCCGCCGACGCCTCCCTACAGATCAGAGAAACGAGTTCCTATGAGCACTTCATCGTCCCATCCATCGTTCTGGCGCCGTGTCCCGCTGGCCTTCGGCGCCTTCTTCAGCACCCTGTCGGACGCCGCCTATGCGGCCCGCGTGGAAAAGTTGTCTCTGCCCGAGGCCGCCCCGGTGGCGCCAGTAGCCCCTGCTCCGGCGCCGGCCTCCATGCCGACGCCGGCCGCCGCCCCCGTCATTTTGAAAGAAGCGACGCCGGACGCGGCCCTGCAATTGCTGGCCCTGCTGCAACGCGAAGCGCGGTTGATAGACTTCACCCAGGAAAACCTGGGCAGCCATGCCGATGCCGACATCGGCATGGCTGCCCGCGTCGTGCATGAAGGCTGCGCCAAGGTCATGCGCGAATACTTCACCATCGAGGCCGTGCGCCAGGAAGCCGAAGGCAGCCGCATCGTCCTGCAGGAAGGTTTTGATTCCGCGCAAGTGCGCCTGACGGGCAACGTGGTCGGTTCCGCGCCCTTCACGGGCACCCTCAGCCACCGCGGCTGGCGCGCCTCCAGCGTGCGCCTGCCGAAACTGAGCGAGCAGCACGACGCCGCCATCCTGGCGCCGGCCGAGGTGGAACTGTGAACGATCAAACCAACACCACCGCGCGCTACGCCATCGGCATCGACCTGGGCACCACCCACAGCGCCCTGTCGTATGTGAACCTGGTCGAGAGCGACGGCGAGCAATCGAGCCATGGCGTGCAGAAAGTGCCGCAGCTGTCGGCGCCGGGCACGGTCGAAGAATTGCCGCTGCTGCCCTCGTTCGTCTACCTGCCGCACGCCGACGAAGTGGCGGCGGGCGACCTGGCCCTGCCCTGGGTCACGGAGGAAGCCGAAGCGCCGTTCGTCGTCGGCGAAATGGCCCGCAGCCGCGGCGCCACCACGCCCATCCGTCTCGTCTCCAGCGCGAAAAGCTGGCTGTGCCACCCGGGCGTGGACCGCCGCGCGGCCATCTTGCCGAACGATGCGCCGGCCGAAGTGGCGCGCATCTCGCCGATCACGGCCGCCACGCGCTACCTGACGCATTTGCGCCAGGCCTGGGACCACGCCCACCCGCAAGCGCCGTTCGCCGAACAGGAAATCACGGTGACGATTCCCGCCTCGTTTGACCCGGCCGCGCGCGAGCTGACGATGGAAGCGGCGCAGGCGGCCGGCTACACTTCATTGACCCTGCTGGAAGAGCCGCAAGCGGCCCTGTACAGCTGGATACAGACCAGCGAAGGCCGCTGGCGCAAGGAAGTCAAGCCGGGCGACATCATTCTGGTCGTCGACGTGGGCGGCGGCACCAGCGACTTTTCGCTGATCGCCGTGCTCGAGCGCGACGGCGTGCTGGAACCGCACCGCGTGGCCGTCGGCGAACACATCCTGCTGGGCGGCGACAATATGGACCTGGCCCTGGCCCACCTGGTGGCGCGCAAGCTGGCCGCCAACGGCACCCAGCTCGATGCCTGGCAGATGCGCGCGCTGACCTACGGCTGCCGCAGCGCCAAGGAAAGCCTGCTGGCCGACAGCGGCCTCGATGTGGCACCGATCGTCGTGCCGAGCCGCGGCTCGAAACTGATCGGCGGCTCCATCCGCACGGAACTGACGCGCGCGGAAGTGTCCACCTTCATTCTCGACGGCTTCTTCCCGCAGGTGGAAGCATCGAGCCGCCCTGCCGTGCGCACGCGCGCCGGTCTGACGCAACTGGGCTTGCCGTATGCGCAGGACGCAGCCATCACGCGCCACCTGGCCGCCTTCCTGGGCCGGCAAGTGGCGGCGACCGCCGAACTGGAAGGCTTCGCGGGCCGCCAGGCGGAAGGCGCCAGCTTTTTGCACCCGACGGCCGTGCTGTTCAACGGCGGCGTATTCAAGTCCGATTTGCTGGTGCAGCGCATCATGGCCACCGTCAACGACTGGCTGTACATGGAAGGCGCGGAACCGGCGCGCATGCTGGCCGGGGCCGACCTGGACCTGGCCGTCGCCCGTGGCGCCGCTTACTACAGCTACGTGCGGCGCGGCCATGGCGTGCGCATCCGCGGCGGCACGGCCAGCGCCTTCTACGTCGCCATCGAATCGGCCATGCCCGCCATCCCCGGCATGGAACCGCCGATCCAGGCCCTGTGCGTGGCGCCTTTCGGCATGGAGGAAGGCAGCGAACTGGAACTGCCGGGCCAGCAATTCGGCCTCGTCGTGGGCGAACCCGTGCATTTCCGCTTCTTCGCCTCGTCCACGCGCCGCAACGACCAGATCGGCGACCTGCTCGACTTCTGGGGTCCCGATGAATTGCAGGAGCTGAGCGAAATCCAGGCGACCTTGTCCGCCGAAGGCCGTCAGGCCGGCGACGTGGTGCAAGTCAAACTGCACGCGCGCGTCACGGAAGCGGGCACGCTGGAACTGCTGGCCGTGTCCCCTGACGGCGCCGAGCGCTGGAAAGTGGAATTCGACGTGCGCGGCACGCCGCAGCAATAAACATGCGCAGCGCTGCGGGCAAGCCGGCCTTCCTGGTCGGCATCGACCTGGGCACCACCAACACGGTGGTGGCCTATGCCGATGCGGCCGATGCGGCCGATGCGCAGGCGGCAATCCAGCTGTTCGGCATCGAGCAGCTGGTCGCTCCCGGCGAAGTGGGCGCACGCCCCCTGCTGCCCTCCTTGCGCTACCACCCCGCCGCCGGCGAACTGGCGGCGGGCGATGTGCAGCTGCCGTGGCCGCAGCAGGACGTTGAGCATGCCGTGCTGGGCGCCTTCGCGCGCCAGCTGGGCGCCCAGGTGCCAGGCCGGCTGGTCAGCAGCGCGAAGAGCTGGCTGTCGCATGCGAACGTGGACCGCCAGGCGCCGATTTTGCCGTGGGGGGCCGATGCCGACGTGGCCAAGGTGTCGCCCGTGGCGGCCAGCGCCAGCTACCTCGCCTACGTGCGCGCCGCGTGGAATCACCGCTTCCCGGATTCTCCGCTGGAAGAGCAGGAACTGGTGCTGACCATCCCCGCCTCGTTCGACGAGGGTGCGCGCGCACTCACATTGGAAGCGGCGCGCATGGCGGGCTTGCCTACTTTACGGCTGGTGGAAGAGCCGCAGGCGGCCTTCTACGATTTCCTGCAGCGCCGGCGCGCCACCCTGCGCGCAGACTTGTCCGGTTCGCGCCGCATTTTGGTGTGCGACGTGGGCGGCGGCACCACGGATTTCAGCCTGATCGATGTGGCCTTCGACGACGATGGCGCACCGCAGCTCACGCGCAGCGGCGTGGGCAACCATTTGATCCTCGGCGGCGACAATATGGACCTGGCGCTGGCCCACCTGGTCGAAACGCGCATGGCCGAGGGCCAGGAAGGCGGCATGAAGCTGTCCGCCGCGCGCCTGTCGCAGCTGATGGAACGCTGCCGCGCCGCCAAGGAACTGCTGCTGTCGAACGACGCGCCCGAGAGCGCCACCGTGACGTTACTGGGCGCGGGATCGCGCCTGATCGGCGGCAGCGGTTCCGTCGCCGTCACGCGCGAGGAAGTGGCGGCCATGGTGGTTGACGGCTTCTTTCCAAAGGTGGAACTGAGCGATACGGCAAAAAAAGGCCGCGCCGGCATCGTCGCATTCGGCCTGCCGTATGCGCAGGACGCGGCCATCACGCGCCATCTGGCCAGCTTTTTGCACCAGCAACAAGGCGAGCTGCCCGACACCCTGCTGCTCAACGGCGGCGTGTTCCGCGCCGACGCGCTGGCCCGCCGCCTGGCCGAGACCCTGGAGCACTGGCGGGGCCAGCCCCTCACCATCCTGCATAACGACAATCCCGACGTGGCCGTGGCGCGTGGCGCCGTCGCCTACGCGCTGGCCAGGCGCGGCCAGGCGCCGCGCATCGGCGGCGGCTCGCCGCGCAGCTATTTCCTCGTGCTGGGCGAGGCGGGCAAGGACCATCGCGCCGTCTGCATCCTGCCCCGTGGCAGCACCAGCGGCGAAGAAATCCGCCTGACCGAGCGCCTGTTCGCGCTGCGCCTGGGCCGGCCCGTGCGCTTCCACCTGGCCACGTCCCTCTCTGAGGCGGGCACGCCGCCGCAACTGGGCGAGATCGTCGACCTGGACGCGGGCGACTACCTGCGCCTGCCGCCGCTGGCCAGCGTGCTGCACGCCAGCGACGGCAATGACAGGCGCGAAATCACCGTGCAGCTGGCGACAGTCATGACCGAGGTAGGGACTTTGGAAGTGCACTGCGTGGCCGAAGCCGATGCCGGCCAGCGCTGGCTGCTGGAATTCCAGTTACGGGGCGAGGAGGAAACGCAGGCCGAAACGTCCAGCTTGCCGCCACGCGTGAAGGAAGCCATCGAGAAGATCGAGCGCATCTTCGGCGGCAAGGCGCAAAAGGTCGAAGTCAAAGAAGTGCGCCAGCTGCGCCAGCACCTGGAACGGGGACTGGGCGGGCGCGAAAGCTGGGATACGCCATTGCTGCGCCAGCTGTTCGACGCCCTCCAGCTGCGCGCCCGTGGCCGGCGCCGCTCCGCCGAGCATGAACGTGTCTGGCTGAACCTGGCCGGCTACTGTTTGCGGCCCGGCTACGGCGATGCGCTCGATCCGTGGCGCATCGAACAGCTGTGGGCCATGTTCGACGCGGGCGTGCAGCATCACAAGGACAACCAGGTCTGCGCAGAATGGTGGACCCTGTGGCGCAGGGTCGCCGGCGGCTTGAGCTCGGAGCAGCAGCTGCGGCTGCTCGACGACTTCGCCTTCAACCTGCAGGCCGATGCGGCCCAACGCGGCAGCCGCCCCGTCACCCTGGTGAACGGCAGCGACGACGACATGCTGCGCCTGGGCGCCTCGCTCGAGCGCATCCCCGGCGCCTACAAGGCGGAAGTGGGCGCCTGGCTGATCAAGCGCCTGCAGAAGGCTGAGAAAAAGGGCGAAGCGGCGGACACGAATACCCTGTGGGCGCTGGCCAGGGTCGGCGCGCGCCAGCCCTTCCACGGCAGCGCGCACGAAGTGGTCGACAGCGCCACCGTGGCCGAGTGGCTGGCCGTGCTGCTGGCGCTGGACTGGAAAAAAGTGGAACCGGCGGCGTTTGCCGCCACCCACCTGGCGCGCATGACGGGCGACCGCTCGCGCGACATCGCCGACGCGCTGCGCGCCACCATCCTCGCGCGCCTGAAAGCCGTCGGCGCCCCGCCCCTGTGGCAAACGATGGTCAGCGAAGTAACGCAGCTGGACGAAGCGAACACGAAACGCATGCTGGGCGAGGCGCTGCCGCCGGGCTTGAAGCTGATCGGGTGACAAGATTCATCCCATCGCCCTGGATGAAGCGCAGGTCGGATGAGCGCCGTGCGCGTAATCCGACGACATTGGCGGCGGCACCCGTCGGATTACGCCCTGCGGGCTAATCCGACCTGCTTGCCAAGGCGATTCATCCTGCGCTGCGCGAACGGCGATATCGCGGTAAGCCATCGGCCAGCTAGATCACGGCCACCACGAACAGCACCACCGCCAGCGGCGCCTGCACCAGCACGATGCCGGGATGCGTGCGGCGCAGCTGGGCCCACACGGACAGCCCCGGCACTTCCTCGTGCGGGTGGTGGGCTTCGTCGCGCAGCGACATCGCGTGCAGGAACATGCCGGCGATCAGGGGGCCGGGGTTGACCCACCAGCCCTGCTCGAGCAAGCCGCGCGACAGGTAGATGGCCAGCGCGCCGATGGCAAACGGCGAAGCCCACACCAGCGCCAGCATCAGGCGGATGCCGTAGAATTCCGCCAGGGTGCCCACGCGGTGCAGGCGGCTGAAATCGTGGTCTTCCATGCGCTTGTCGATGGCCAGCTCGGCGCGGCCGTACAGGGTCCACAGGCCGCCGAACAGGCAGCCCAGCAGCACGCCGATGACGATGTCGGCCGCGAACACCACGTATTTATTCACGTCGGCCGTGCCGATGCCCAGCGACGTGTGGGCGGCCGCATGCAGGTGCAGGCCCGCCTGCTCGCCTTCGGCCGTCGTATAGCGGTCGCGCACGTCATAGGTGCTGCCGATATACACGACATTCTTGCGCAGCGCCCCGGCAGCCACGCCGGCCTGGCCATCGATCAGTTTGACGCGCGTGCGCGTGGGGTTCAGAAATTGGGGCGCCACGGCGGCCGGGTGGAACGGCGCCGTGACGGCGTTCTGTTCCGCCGCCGCCTTGGCGTCGCCGTGGATGACGGGCTCGAACGCCCAGCGCGCCAATTCCTTTTCGCTGCCCGTGCGCCGCGCCAGCTGGCACACGCGGCCGGCCAGCGCCAGCCCTTCCTTTTGCTCGGACAGGACGGCCGGCATGGGCTGCTTCTGCTCCTGCTCGTCGGCGCCATGCGCCAGCTCGAAGGCCACGGCCGCCAGCACGGGACTTTTCAGCTCGATACGCGTGACGGCGCCCATGCGCTCGCGGATCCGCGGGCTGGCGAAGTGAATGCCGGCCGCGCAGCGCGCGCGTATCCACGCCAGGTTCGCGTTCCGGTCCGATTGTTCGGGCAGGACCAGCACCAGTTGCCGGCCATCGGCGGCCAGCCGGTCGAGCAGGCTGTCGAGCGGCCGCTCCCCATCCTGGTGCTGCTCGTACACGGCCGGCGCCAGGTCCAGGTCGATGGCCAGCACCTTGCTGCCGCGCGTGGCGGCGCTGGCGATCAATTGCTCCAGGCGCGTGCGTTCCAGCGGTTCGCGCTCGTCGAAAACCTGTTCGAACGCGGGCTGGTCGATTTCGATGATGCCGGGGCGGTAGGCGGCGCCCGGGTCCTTGCCCCGGTTTAGCAGTTGCCCCTGTGCCGCGCTGGCGCGCAGCATGGCCGCATCGAGCCATTCGAGCACGTGAAAACCTTCCAGCACCAGCATCAGCGCGGCGATCAGGCTGGCGCCGATCACGTGATGCAGCAGATGCGTGCCCGTCAGCTTGAAGGCCGAACCCAGCTGGGCGAGCGGCCACAGCAGGCGCCGCCAGAGCGGCGGGCGCGGTTGGTCTGGCGGGCTGGTTTCCACTGGGCGTACTCCTTGCGTGCGGCGAATAAATTATCACCCAAGCAACAAGCGATGACGGAAGGACAGTATATTGCAGTTGTGCCCAGTCCGCCGCACGGCTGGCAGCCTACTTCGGCTTGGCCAGCAGCAGCTTGCCCAGCGCTTCGAAGGCCGGCGTGGTGGTCGGGTCGTTCGCCGCATTGGCCGCCGTCGGCGTCGAGGCGAAACGCACGATCACCATTTCCGCCTTCGGATCGACATAGATGCGCTGGCCGTACACGCCGCGCGCCATGTAGGCGCCATGGTCGTTATGCGTGACCCACCACATGTCGCGGTAGCTCCAGCCCTTGAGCAGATCGTAGCCTCCCTTGGCGAACAGCTGCTTGTCGCCGCCGCGGCGGATATCGTCGACCGCCGCCTTGGGCAGGATCTGCTGGCCGTTGTAGCGGCCGTCGTTGCGCAGCATCTCGCCGAAGCGGGCCAGGTCGCGCAAGCCCGCGCTCAAGCCGCCGCCCGCAAACGGCGTGCCCGTCGAATCGACGCTCATATAGGCGTCCTGCTCGGCGCCCAGCTTTTGCCAGATATGCTCGGACAGGTAATCGTTGACGTTCTGCCCCGTGACCCGGGCGATAAGCCAGCCCAGCACGTCGGCATTGACGGTGCGGTAGCCGAACGCCTCGCCGTGCCGGCCCTCGTGCCGCACCGTTTGCAGGTACTCGAAATAGCTGCGCGGCCCCGTGTAATCCTTGGGCTTGGGCAGCGGGTTGCCGGCCGCCGCGTGCTGCCACACTTCCGCTTTCGGGTCCGCATAATCTTCGCTGAATTTCAGGCCCGTGGTCATGTCGAGCACCTGGCGCACGGTGGCGTCGCCAAACGCGGATGCGGCCAGTTCCGGCACGTAGTCGGCCACTTTCTTGCCTGGATCGAGCTTGCCTTCGGCCACCAGGGCTGCGCCGATGGTGCCCATCACGGACTTCGTCACCGACATGGCGCCATGCTGGCCGCTGTCCTTCAACACGCCAAGATAACGTTCATACACGATGCGGCCACGATGCAGCACCACGATGCCGTCCGTGTAGTTGGCGCCCAGCGACTGTTCCCAGGTCATGCTGTCCTTGCTGCCCAGCGGCGTGAAGCGCAGGCCGTCGATATCCTTGCGCAGCGCGCGCTTCAAGGGCACGGGCGCCCCCAAGCCGCGCGATACGTCCACCGTCGGCATCAGCTGGCGAAAGTGCGACACGCTCCAGCGCAACTGGGGGAAAGTGAAATAGCTGCCGTCGTCAAAGCGGATGATCTTATCGGCAGGCGGCGGCGCGCCCACCATCCATTTCAATGCGGCCGGATCGCTGGCGGCGGCCGACAGCGGCGCCGTCGGCTCTGCGGCATGGGCGCCGGCGGCCAGCGCCAGGCAGGCTGCGGCCAGGGCCAGACGTTTGATGCTGGGGAAATCGTTCATGCGATGCACTCCTTGATAGACAGAATATTCAATAGACCCATACGACGTTGGCCAGCCAGCCCGTCCACGTCCTGGCCCGCCCATTGACCAGCTGGTTGACGCCCGACTGTGCGAACGAGGCGCTGAAACCCAGGGTCAGATAGGTATTCGGGTTCACCACGCGCACATACTTGACGAAGACATCGTTGGCCAGCATCGGGCGCAGCACGCCGGCGATCACCACGGGCGCGTCACCCGGCACGTCGAGGCGGGTGGCCTGGCCGAACTGCAGCGGGCTGCCCATCCGGTTGGCCCGCACCTGGGCCAGGTAGGCGGTTACGGTGTCTTTCGGCGTCGGGCGCAGCTCGATGGTGGCTTGCAGCGCGTTCACGTTGGCATTCACAAAAACCCAGGTAGCCTTGCTGCCCGAAGCCCAGGCGCCCGGCGTGCCTTCGAAGAACAGCGGGTCGAAGCGCTCGTTGCGCGCCGTACGCGGATCGTCGCCTGAAAAACTCTGGTAGCCAAGCGTGAACTTCGGTGTCCAGGCCACGTCGGGCAGAGAAAAGCCCCCTTCCGTACGCCAGCCCCAGCCCCGCATCGGCTCACGCGTATTCCATTCGCGCGCCGCGTCAAAGCCGAACCAGCCTTTCGACAGCACGCTGGGCAGTACGGGAACGCGCGCGTAGCCATACACGAACTGCAGATCCTTGCGGCCATCGGGCACGGCCAGCGGTGCGCCGATGCCGCGCGGCGCCGCCTGCGGATACGCGGCATGCGAACGCGGTACCTTGCCATACGCGATGCCGGCCTTGCGGTCGTTCGACGGCGCGTAGCTGACGTCGACACCGACAACGCGCGTGCCGCTATCGTTGTCGGGGTTTTTCATTCGGGTCGAGGTAAAACGCCTGGGCGCTGAACGCATCCTGGCTCACCCTGGCCACCACGGAATTCTGGAAGGCCTTGCGCGGGCCGAGCTTCAGCGCGCCGCGGTCAAAGCCGTTCGAGCCGCCATTGGCGATCAGCATGCCCGTGCCCAGCGTGAAATTCTGCGCGCCGGCCGACAGGTCGAGCATGGCGCGCGTGCCGCCGAGCGGCATGCGGATGCCGGCGACGAATTCCTCGATCGAGATGCGGCCCGTGTCACCCGCGCCGAAAGGATCGTGGCGCAAGGTGCCCGAGCCGACGGCGGAGATGCGCGCATACAGCTGCCTGCCGTCGCTCAGGTTGCGCTTGAAGCCGAGGGCCGGCTTGACATAGAACTCGTACCAGTAGGGATGAAAATCGAAGTCGGGATTGCGCGCCGGCTTATTCGACAGCTTCCAGAACAGATTGCTCTCGCCGGCCACCTGCACGCCCGCTTCCACGGAACGCGTCATGTGCCAGTCGGCGCCGATTGCCGGTTCGACGGCGGCGCGCCGGGCCACCTCTTTTTCCATGCTGCTTTGCCCATCGGGATCGAGCTGGCCGGCGGCGCCGCAGGCGGCGCTCGCTCCCAGCAAGGCCAGCACCATCGTTCTGCGTGCCAGGAACATCGCTTGCATTGCCATAGATATCCCTTGCGCTGGCTGACTGTCAATTTGAGCGGATGTTATCAGAGATGCTCTTTTTTATTGTTGTAAAGCATC
The DNA here is from genome assembly GCF_051380725.1 of Janthinobacterium glycogeni. Classification (NCBI taxonomy): domain Bacteria; kingdom Pseudomonadati; phylum Pseudomonadota; class Betaproteobacteria; order Burkholderiales; family Oxalobacteraceae; genus Janthinobacterium; species Janthinobacterium glycogeni. The sequence continues at coordinate 243,847 of NZ_JBNYXP010000001.1, forward strand.
CTATTGTGCGGCGCGGCTGTGGTGAGACGAACGTCTCACGGCAGTCCCATGCTGCAATGCGGCATGCATATGCCTGCGCTTCGTGCTAAAAACGGGCATACCATAAAAAATACCGAGACACTGGAGAGCGCCATGCCCTACGTCCGCCAGACCAGCCATATCGACCGCGTGCGCGACCTGATCGCCGGGCATATCGTCAACCCAGGGGCCGACACGGCCAGGCTGGCCTCGTCGTACCGGCGCTCGCTGGACGACTACCGGCTCGACCCCGCCTCCACCACGGGGCCGCGCATCCTGACGGGCGCCGAGCTGCGCGCCATCCAGCAGTCCGAGGAAAATTTTCTGCGCTCGACCGGCCAGTGCCTGCCGCGCCTGCACGCCATGGTGCGCGAAGCGGGCTACTGCGTCATCCTCGCCAACGCGCGCGGCGTGACGATCGACTACGCGGTCGACACGGACCAGCGCAAGGATTTCAAGAAGGCGGGCCTGTATCCCGGTTCGTGCTGGTCGGAAGAGGAGGAAGGCACGTGCGGCATCGCCTCCGTGCTGCTCGACCAGGAAGCGATCACCGTGCACAAGACCGACCACTTCCGCGCCGCCTTCACGGGCCTCACATGCAGCGCCGCCCCCATCTTTTCGCCGCACGGCGACTTGATCGGCGTGCTCGATGCCTCGGCCTTGAATTCGCCCGACGCGCGCGACAGCCAGCGCCTGGTCAAACAGCTGGTGCGCCAGGGCGCAACCCTGATCGAGGACGGCTTTTTTCTCAAGTCCTATGGCCATTGCTGCATCCTGCTGGCGCACCGCAACCGCCATTTCGTGGAAGTGCAGCCGGAGATGCTGCTCGCCATCGACGAGCATGGCGACATCGTCGCCGCCAACCGCTGCGCGCGCGACGTCATCGGCGGCCTGGACGCCCTTCCCCGCCCCGTCGCCGAGGTGCTGGAAGTGCGCGCCGAGCGGCTGTTCGATGCGCGTACGGGACACAGTCTGCTGTCGCTGCGCCTGGCCGGCGGCAGCACCTGGCTGCACGCGCGCGTGCGCGCGCCGCTGCGCCAGGCCAGCGCGCGGGCACGCGTCAAGAACGCCGCCCCCGTGACGCAGGACGCGCCGGCCTGCACGCCGCCGGAGCTGGCCGAGCGCACGCGCATCGTCAACGCCATGAACGCCGCCAAGTGGCGCCCGCTGCAGGCGGCCGCCATGCTGGGCGTCTCGCGCGCCACCCTGTACCGGCGCCTCAAGCAGCTGCACATCGTGCCGCCGCACCGCCAGTAGGGCATCCGGCAAGCTGAGATTTCCGTCTCATATTCCGCCATGCTGCGCTGCGGGATGCGGGTTCAAAACGCCAGTGTTACAACATCGTCAGCGGCAACACAGCCGCATCCCATCATAAAGTCAGCAGACTTGGAGGAGACACGATGCAAACCGAAATCAACCCGCACGACCTGGCCGTGGCCGGCATCCTGGAGCAGCTCGAAGGCTTTCTGCGCGCCAGCGACGGTACGGGCGCCGCGCAACTGTTCGAACAGGATGGCTACTGGCGCGACCTGGTGCTGTTTACCTGGAACCTGAAAACCCTGGAAGGCCGCGGGCAGATCGCCGCCATGCTGGCCGCCCAGCTGGGCGCCGTGCAGCCGGTGTCCATCCGCATCGCCGACGGCGAACATGCGGTGGAAGCGGGCGGCGTGCTGCAAAGCTGGATCACCGTGGAAACGAACGTGGCGCGCGGCGTGGGCTTCATCCGCATCCGCGACGGCAAGATCTGGACCCTGCTCACCACCATGAGCGAATTGAAGGGTTTTGAGGAAGCCAAGGGCGGCCGGCGGCCCATGGGCGCCGAACACGGGGCGCGCACCAACCGCAGCAGCTGGCTGGAAAACCGCGAACAGGAAGCCAAGGAACTCGGTTACGCGCGCCAGCCCTACTGCGTCATCATCGGCGGCGGCCAGGGCGGCATCGCGCTGGGCGCGCGGCTGCGCCAGCTCAATGTCCCCACCATCATCATCGAGAAAAACGCCCGTCCCGGCGACAGCTGGCGCAAGCGCTACAAGTCCTTGTGCCTGCACGACCCGGTCTGGTACGACCACATGCCGTATATCCCCTTCCCCGACAACTGGCCCGTCTTCACACCGAAAGACAAGGTCGGCGACTGGCTGGAGATGTACACCAAGGTGATGGAACTGAATTACTGGGGTTCGACGTCATGCGAATCGGCCAGCTTCGACGAGGCCAGCGGCGAGTGGACGGTGCAGGTGCTGCGCGACGGCCAGCCCGTCACCCTGAAGCCGAAGCAGCTGGTGCTGGCCACGGGCATGTCGGGCAAGGCGAACATGCCGAAGTTCAAGGGCATGGACGTGTTCCAGGGAGAGCAGCAGCACTCGTCGCAGCATCCGGGGCCGGACGCGTATGCCGGCAAGAAGGTGGTCGTCATCGGCGCGAACAATTCCGCGCACGATATCTGCGCCGCCCTGTGGGAAGCGGGCGTGGACGTGACCATGGTGCAGCGCTCGTCGACGCACATCGTCAAGTCCGATTCCCTGATGGACCTGGCGCTGGGCGACCTGTATTCGGAACGGGCGCTGGCCGCCGGCATGACGACGGCCAAGGCCGACCTCACGTTCGCCTCGATTCCGTACAAGATCCTGGCCGACTTCCAGAAGCCCGTCTTCAAGGCCATCCGCGAGCGCGATGCGGACTTCTATGCGCGCCTGGAGGAACGGGGCTTCATGCTCGATTTCGGCGACGACGATTCGGGCCTGTTCATGAAATACCTGCGCCGCGGCTCCGGCTACTACATCGACGTGGGCGCCTCGGAGCTGGTCGCCGAGGGCAAGATCAAGCTGAAAAGCGGCGTCGGCGTGCAGGAACTGACAGCCCATTCCATCGTGCTGTCCGACGGCACGGAACTGCCGGCCGACCTGGTGGTGTACGCCACCGGCTACGGCTCCATGAACGGCTGGGCGGCCGACCTGATCTCGCCCGAGGTGGCCAACAAGGTGGGCAAGGTGTGGGGACTGGGCTCGGCCACGACGAAAGACCCGGGCCCGTGGGAGGGCGAGCAGCGCAATATGTGGAAACCCACGCAGCAGCAGGCGCTGTGGTTCCACGGCGGTAACCTGCACCAGTCGCGCCACTACTCGCAATACCTCTCGCTGCAACTGAAGGCGCGCATGGAGGGGTTGAACACGCCCGTGTATGGGCAGCAGCAGGTGCATCACCTGGCGTGATCGTAAGCAGCAAGCCGTGTAGGTCGGATTAGCGCGAGAAGCGCGTAATCCGACACATTGCTGGCGGCTCATGTCGGATTACGTGCGGCTTTGCCGCGCTAATCCGACCTACCAATGAAAAAAAATGGCGACGGACCGAAGTCCGCCGCCATTTTGCATCATGCAGCCAACAATTACTGCTTGATGGCTTCGATAGCGAAAGTCAACGTCACGTCATCGCTGACGGCCGGCGCATATTTGCCGGCGTTGAATTCCGAGCGCTTGATCTTGGCCGTGGCGTTGGCGCCGCACGCGTCTTTTTTCAGCATCGGGTGCGGTGCGCAATTGAACGAGGTGACGGTCAGGGTCACCGGCTTGGTCACGCCTTTCAGGGTCAGGTTGCCTTCCACGGAGGCCAGCTTGTCGCCATCGAAGTTGAACTTGGTCGATTTGTAGGTGGCGACCGGATACTTGGCCGTGTCGAGGAAATCCTCGCCCTGGATGTGCGAGTTGAACAGGGTCGAACCCGTATCGACGGACTTGGTGTCGATCAGCACTTCGACGGCGCCCGTCTTGGCGGCGCGGTCCAGCGTGACCTTGCCGGTGGTGTTATTGAAACGGCTTTGCTGCGTCGAGAAGCCCATGTGGGTGTACTCGAAACGGGGGAAGGTATGGCTGCCATCGATGACATAGACTTCAGGGGCGGCAAAAGCGGACAGCGAGAAGCCGGCGGCGGCGATAAAAGCGAGCAGTTTTTTCATTGTTGGTTCCTAACAAAAAGTGGAGGATGTCAAAACCGCAAGCAGCTGCAGGCGGGAAGCGCTGCGGCTGATTGTCTGGCTTCAGTTGCAACAGATTATGCATGGCATGAAGATCGATGTAAAACGGAAAATATACCTAGTTAGCATCGAAAAAATCGATAATAAGGGCAATAATGTCCACGACAGCGTCTTCTGCTGCCGATTATTGTCTGCAATGCCAAAAATATCCAGCGTTATCCGGCGCCTCAGACCCGACATCAAATGAGAATGATTCTTGTTATTGTCCTGCGGGATTGTTATCATTGCGGCCCCGGCAAGCCTGCAGCTTCGCCTTGATTCATCCATAATAGCGCAGCACATACGGCAGAAAAACATGACGGCCACCCGCCACGACACGCACACCTTGAACGCCCATTCCATCGTCACCCCGCTCCCCAGCCAGGGGCTGACAGCCGGCGCCCCCGCCTGATGCGCGAGCCGCACCTCCAGGCCCCACTGCGCGAAGCGCACGGCGCGCGCCTGCGCCGCTGGGCCTGGACGGCCGCCGGCGCCCTGATGGTGCTGCTGGGGATCATCGGCGCCATGCTGCCCGTCATGCCGACGACGATTTTCCTCATCCTCGCCCTGGCCTGCTTCAGCCGCGCCTCGCCGCGGCTCGAGCACTGGCTGCTGCACCACCCCCGCTTCGGTCCGCCGCTGCGCCAGTGGCGCGAACACCGCGCCGTCTCGCGGCGCGGCAAGGCCATGGCTTGCCTGGGCATGGCCATCGGCTTTGTCGCCATGTGCCTGGGCCACCCGCCGTGGTGGGTCGTCGCCATGGTGGGCGCCATGGAGCTCGCCGTCCTCGTCTACCTGTTGCGGCGGCCAGAAGGTCCTGCGGCCAGCCGAGCAGAATCTGCCCGCAAAGACGGTAGCGGCGGGCAGTAAGCGGCCGCGCCCGCGTCGAAAAAACGGCAACTGAGCCGAACCGCACATAAAATCACCGCGATGCCTGCACAGGGTGTGTCGAACTTTTCACCAAGATGCGGCTCCGCCACGCCAGTGTGCGTGATTAAATTCGGCAAGAACGGTGCTTTCCCGCTTTTTCCACTTGTAAACGGGCGCATAGACATTATTTGCATATTCAAAGCAAGATTCTGTCGTAGGAGTAATAACACGATCGGAGGTATACTACGCAACCGACGTAACAGGCTGGGCGATTTGGCCCCTGCAAGCAAGCCTGTGACGGTCCAATAAAAAAGGAAACACTGCATGACCACACCACACCGTACGCCGGTGATTCGCATCGATGGCGCGAACAAGACCTTCGCGCTGCCCAAAGGCGAACAATTCCACGCGGTCAAATCGGTCACGCTGGAAGTCTATCCCGGTGATATTTTCGGCCTGATCGGCAAGAGCGGCGCCGGCAAATCGACCTTGCTGCGCCTGATTAACCTGCTCGAGCGCCCCGACAGCGGCACCATTACCGTGGCCGGACGCGAACTGACCCGCCTGGGCAAGCGCGACCTGCGCGACGCGCGCCAGAATATCGGCATGATTTTCCAGCAATTCAACCTGCTGCAAAACGCCAGCGTCTTCGACAACGTCGCCTTCCCCCTGAAAATCCATGGCACGACCAAGGGCGAGCAGATCGCCGCCAGAGTCGAGGAGTGCCTGGCGCTCGTCGGCCTGTCCGACAAGCTGCACAGCTATCCGGCGCAATTGTCCGGCGGACAGAAACAGCGCGTGGCGATTGCCCGCGCCCTGGCCAGCCACCCCGACGTGCTGCTGTGCGACGAGCCGACGTCCGCGCTGGACGCGGAAACGACGCGCGCCCTGCTCGACACCCTGCGCGACATCAATGCGCGCCTGGGGGTGACCATCGTCATCGTCAGCCATGAGCTGTCGGTGCTGGGCGCCATCTGCAACCGCGTGGCCGTCGTGGAAAACGGCGCCATCGCCGAACAATTCGATCTGAGCGACACGGCCACCCCGCGCAAGACGGCGCTGGGACGCGAGCTGGCGTATTACGGCACCGAGGCGTTTGAAGCCACCGCATGGAAGGATGCAACACATGTTTGAAGAATCGATCAATAACGTCATCAAGCTGCTGCCGGAAATCTGGGTGGCGCTGGGCCAGACCATGACCATGCTGGGCATCGGCCTCACGGCCGCCGTCCTGATCGGCGGCCCGCTGGGCATTTTGCTGTTCCTCGTCTCGGAAGGCCAGTCGCTGGAAAACCGTCCGCTGTCGACCATCCTCGGCTGGCTGGTCAATACCGTGCGCAGCTTCCCCTTCATCATTTTGCTCGTCGCGCTGACGCCGTTTACGCGCATCATCGCGGGCACCTCGATCGGCCCGCTGGCAGCGAGCGTGCCCCTGTCGTTTGCCGCCATTCCCTACCTGGCGCGCCTGGTGGAACAGAACCTGCGCGAAGTGCCGCGCGGCGTGATCGAGGCGGCGCACGCCATGGGCGCGTCGGAAATGCAGATCATCTTCCGCGTGCTGCTGGTCGAAGCGCGTTCCGGCCTGGTGCTGGCCCTGACCGTGCTGTCGATCAGCTTCCTGTCGTATTCGGCCGTGGCCGGCGTGGTGGGCGGCGGCGGCATCGGCGACCTGGCCATCCGCTACGGCTACTACCGCTTCGAGACGGACATCATGGTCGCCACCGTGGCCATCCTGATCGTGCTGGTGCAAACCATCCAGTTCGCCGGCACGCGCATCGCCAAGCGCCTCGACAAACGTTAATCCCTATTCAGAAACAAGGACCTGCATGAACCACCTTCGCCGCAATCTGCTCCTGGCCGCCGCCAGCCTGGCCTTCGCCACCGCCGCCCATGCCAAGGACCCGAAAGAACTCGTCATCGGCACCAGCTCCGGCCCGTATTCAGACCAGCTGAAGCTGGGCATCAAGCCTATCCTGGAAAAACAGGGCTACAAGGTCAAGATCGTGGAATTCAACGACTACGTGCAGCCGAACTACGCCCTGGCCGAAGGTTCGCTGGACGCCAACGTGTTCCAGCACATCGTGTATCTGACCAAGTTCGCCACCGATAACAAGCTGCCATTGAGCGCACTGATCACCGTGCCGACCATGCCGATCGGCCTGTACGGCGGCAAGCAGAAAACGCTGGCGGAAGTCAAGAACGGCGCCACCATCACCATGCCGAACGATCCGACCAACCAGGCGCGCGCGCTGGTGATGCTGGCCAAGATGGGCTGGATCAAGCTCAAACCGAACGTCGACCCGCTGCGCGCGTCCGAACGCGACGTGCTGGAAAACCCGAAGAAGCTGAAACTGGTGCCGCTGGAAGCGGCGCAGCTGCCACGCTCGCTGGCCGACGCCGACTACGCTTTTGTCAACGGCAACTTCGCCCTGGCTGCGGGCATGAAGCTGACGTCGGCCCTCGCCGTGGAAAAGATCTCGGACAGCTACATCAACCTTGTCGCCATCCGCACGGCCGACAAGGCCAAGCCATGGGTCAAGGACCTGGAAGCGGCCTACCGCTCGCGCGCCTTCCTCGACGCGACGAACAAGTATTTGGCCGGCTACGAAAAGACGGACTACCAGCTGGCGCTGGAAAAGACGCTGAAAAAATAAACGGCGTGCACCAAACGTAAAAAGGACGGCGAAGCCGTCCTTTTTTATTGTCCGCGCCTTGCGGGCGCTGTCATTCAATGCTTAGAAACGGTAACCCACACCAACGCCGATCAGGATAGGATCGACTTTGACTTCGCTGATCTTGGCGCCACCGGCCAGTACGTCGCTGCGGATCTGTACTTTCTTGATGTCGAAGTTCAAGGACCAGTTTTTGTCCAGTTTGTAATCGACACCGGCTTGCAGCGAGTAGCCCCAGCTGTCGTGCTCCAGGCGGCCTGCGCCGTTCAGCAATTTCACATCCGAGATATTCGTGTAGTTGATGCCGGCCCCCACGTATGGGCTGAACTGTTTTTCCGGCATGAAGTGGTATTGCAGCGACAGGGTCGGCGGCAGGTGCTTGAAGGTGCCGATCTTCGTGCCGGACAAGGTAACGTCATGCTTTTGCGGATACGTCAGGATCAGCTCGGCAGCGATGTTCGGCGTGAAGAAGTACGAAATATCGATTTCAGGAATCGTCTTGCTGCTGACGTGGATCGTGTCCGATGCGCCGATGCCACCAACAGGAGCAGATTTGTTGGCCGGATCGATGTGCACGGCGCGGGCACGGACCAGCCATGGGCTTTCCTGTGCCATGGCGTTGCCGGCGAAGGCGCCGATGGCGGCCAGGACGATTGCTGCTGCAGTTGCGGACTTTTTCATTCTAGTTCCCTCTTTTTGTCGTTAAGTAACGCTGCGAAGTCTAAGAGTGCAGTGCAACAAAAACTTTGATCCACATCAAATAGTGCTAGATAGCATCACTACAGGGATTTTTTCCTTTGCGCAGGTCAAGAAAATGCGGCAATGCAGCGTGAGCGCTTGCATGCCCCCATTCCGGCGGCCAGCCGGCCGCGCAATGGCTACTTGCGCCGATGTCACTGGATTGCCGCCTGCCCTTGCCGCATACTATTTTCAGTGCGCACATGAGAATGGTAATGATTATCATTTGCGATATAATGGCTTACCTCGCTCAACGACTACAAAAAGGAATGGGAGACATGGATATATTGAGGGAACTGCGTGAATCGGGCTTGAAAGTGACCATCCCCCGCTTGCGGATTCTGCAGCTGTTTCAAGAAGGCGGCATCAAGCACCTGAGTGCGGACGATGTCTACAAACTCTTGCTGGCCGAAAAGATCGACGTGGGCCTGGCCACCATCTACCGCGTGCTGATGCAGTTTGCCGAGGCCGGCATCCTGTTTCGCCGGCATTTCGAATCGGGCCACGCCGTCTTCGAACTGAACGAAGGCCAGCACCACGACCACCTCGTCTGCACGGGGTGCGGCAAGGTCGATGAATTCGTCGACGAAGGCATCGAACTGCGCCAGAACGAGATCGCCGCCGAACGCGGTTTCGTGCTGCATGAACACGCGCTGTCGCTGTACGGCACTTGCGCCGAATGCACGGCGAAAAAGATTCCGCCGCGCCGGGCCTGAAGCGGCCTGGGCCGCCTGGGCGCCACTGCCTTGCGGTAAGATTCGCTCACGCTTGAGAAAGGATCACGCATGTACATCGGAGAAATCGCCCGCCTGGCGGGCACCTCGCCCAAGGCCTTGCGCCACTATGAAGCGCTGGGCTTGCTGGGCGACGTGCGCCGTTCCGGCGCCTATCGCGTCTACACGCAGCACGACCTGGTGCAGGTCAAACTGATACGCCAGGCGCAGGTGCTGGGCTTCCGCCTGGCCGAACTGCTGCCCGTCCTGGCCGGCGACGATACCGACTGGGCCGCCCTGTCGCGGCACATCAACGCCAAGCGCGCGCAGGTGCGGCAGGATATCGCCCGCCTGCGCCAGCTCGACGCGCAGCTGGCCGACATCGACACGGAAATCCGTGACTGCCTGGCGCGCCAGCGTCTGCAAGCGGCCGCTTGACTCTGCCACTAGGGGCAGGCTTTAGCATGCAGGCTGTTCTTTACTGGAAAGCCCGCATCATGCCCCAAATAGCACCCAAACGCGTCTTGATCATCCTCGGCCACCCGTCCAGCGACAGTTTCTGCGCCGCCCTGGCCGAGGCCTACGCCGCCACGGCCCGCAGCGCAGGCCATACCGTGCGCGAACTGCGCCTGGGCCAGCTGGACTTCGACCAGAACCTGCATGAAGGCTACCGCCAGGTGCAGCCGCTGGAGCCGGACTTGCTGGCCGCGCAGGAAGCCATCAGCTGGGCCGACCACCTGGTGTTCGCCTACCCGATCTGGTGGGGCGGCGCGCCGGCCCTGCTGAAAGGTTTTGTCGACCGCATCTTCCTGCCCGGCTTTGCCTTCAAATACCGCCCTGGCAAGGCCTTTCCCGCCCAACTGCTGAAAGGCCGCACGGCGCAGCTGCTGGTGGCGATGGACACGCCGCCCTGGTATTTCCGCTGGGTCTACCGCATGCCGGGCATTCACCAGCTGCGCAAGACGACCCTGGAATTTTGCGGCGTCAAGCCCGTCAAGGTGGCCAGCTTTGGCCCCATGATTAATTCCAGCGAAGCGCAGCGGACGCGCTGGCTGGAACAGGCGCAGGCGCTGGCGCGGCGCCTGTAAGCCCGGTAACGGCTTGCCATGCAGCCATCTTTCATACGGTTTTGACAAGCAGGTAATCAAGCCGTCATATTCACAGGCTACCATGATGATATTGCCTGTTTGTCAGTCGCCTTGCTCTCGCGACAACAAGGGTCCGATCGTCATGTAAAGGTAGCCGCTGTGGAGTTCAACGCTTCTCGATTGCATCTTCCCCGTTATCGCACGTCCGTGGCGTCTGACCTGTGCGTTCCCACGGAATCCGTGCAGGCCGACGCCAGCAACTTCGCCGTGCTGGAACTGTTCACGGAACGGCGTGACATGATGAGCCTGCCCGTCACGGAGCAGCAGAAGCCCATCGGCTTGATCAGCCGCAATATCTTCATGTCGCAGATGTCCAAGCCCTTTTATCACGAGGTGTACGGCAAGAAGAGCTGCATCGCCTTCATGGACAAGGAACCGCTGATCGTCGATGGCGCCATGAGCATCGAAGACCTCACCTTCCGCGCCGTGGAAGCGGGAGAGAAGGCGCTGGCCGACGGCTTCATCATCACCGAAGATGGTGCGCTGGCCGGCGTGGGCTTCGGCCTGCAGCTGATGAACGTGGTAGCCACCATGCAGGCCGAAAAGAACCGGCAGATCATGCACAGCATCGATTACGCCAGCGTGATCCAGCGCGCCCTGCTGCGCACCTCCGATGCGGAATTGCGCGCCACCCTGCCCGACGCCCACCTGGAATGGCAGCCGCGCGACGTCGTCGGCGGCGACTTCTACTTTTTCGAACGCCACGAAGGGGGCTGGTTCGCCGCCATCGCCGACTGCACGGGCCACGGCGTGCCGGGCGCCTTCATGACATTGATCGCCTCGTCGGCCCTGAGCCAGGCCTTGCGCGAACGCGGGCCGCGCGATCCGGCCGCCCTGATCGGGGCCGTCAGCCGCGCCATCAAGACCCTGCTGGGCCAGGACGGCGCCGACAGCGGCGCGGCCACCGGCCACGCCGGCTCGAACGACGGCATGGATTGCGCCTTTTTGTGCTACGACGCGGCCAGCGCCAGCCTGCGTTTCGCGGGGGCGAAACTGGCGCTGCACGTGGTGGCGCCGGGCGAGGACAGCGTGCGCGCCATCGATGGCGCGCGCATGGGCGTGGGCTATGTGGACACGCCGGCCGGCTACCACTGGCACAACGAGACGCTGGCCATTCCCGCCGGCAGCCTGCTGTTCCTTACCACCGACGGCTTGCTCGACCAGATCGGCGGCGCGCGCGACATCGCCTACGGCAAGCGGCGCATGCGCGAACAACTGCTGGCGCGACGCGACGCTCCGGCCAGCGACGTGGCGGCGGCCCTGCTGCAGGACAGCGCCGCCTGGCAGGGAAAACAGCCACGCCGCGACGACCTGACCTTTTTCTGTTTCCGCCTGTAGTTTTGGCGCCATCGAGCCATCTTATCAACAAGACACCGGGTCACCGGCTAGCCAGGAGCACGGACGTGCTGTACGAAGAATTCAACGAGTTTTGGGATGTGGCGCGCAAGCGCAACATCATCTTTTTTTACGTGGGCTATTTCTCGCAGCACGTGGTGAGCGCCATTTCCGAAACCATCAAGGCGCGCCTCGATACGGCCGGCGCGGCCGGGCCCACGCGGCGGCGCATCTTTTCCTCGTTCATCGAGATGTCGCAAAACATCATGCATTATTCGGCCGACAGCCTGACGCCCGATGCGCAGCTGGACCAGCAGATGCGGCGCGGCTCGTTTTGCATCGGCACGCGCGGCGACAGCTTTTTCCTGCTGTGCGCCAATCCCGTCTCGACGGACAACGTGGCGCAGATCCGCGCCCGCCTGGAGCCGCTGCACACGATGACGATGGAAGAAATCCGCCTCGCCTACAAGAAGGCCCTGCGCGAGGAAGCCCCATCGGACAGCAAGGGCGCGGGCCTGGGTTTTCTCACCATGGCGCGCGACGCCAGCGAGCCGCTGGAATTCGAATTCGTCCAGGACCCACAGGAACCTGGCCACACCATCTTCTGCATCAAAGCCATCATTTGAAAGAGCCGACTCAGGAAAGCATATGCAATTACCGTCACCACTGTTCATCGCCGCGACCCCGAGTTCGCCCGAAATCGACTTCCGTTTCGAGCAGCACACCCTGTCGATCAAGGGCGAGTCGTATCCGGAAAACGCGGCCGCCTTTTATGGCCCGCTGATCGCCGCCGTGCGCGCCTATCTGGAAGGCTGCCGCGAAGCTGCCATCACCGTCAACGTCTCGCTGGCCTACTTCAACAGCTCCAGCACGAAGATGCTGTTTACCCTGTTCGACACCCTGAACCAGGCGGCCGTGGACGGCAACCAGGTGCGCCTGAACTGGTATCACGACGAGGACGACGACACCATCCTGGAATTCGGCCAGGAGCTGCAGCAGGACTTCACGGCCCTCGATTTCCGCGACCACCCCGTGCAGGGCAGCTAGAGCATGCACGCCGCCATTTCCGAATCCGGCCTGGAACCCGACCTGTTCACCGTGGAAGCGGCGGCGCTGGCCGCCGCGCGCCGCATGCACGCCGATGCCAACGCCTCGGGCGCGGAACAACGGCGCGTGCTCGGTGAACTGATCAATCACTACGAGCGGCTGATGCGCGAAACGCGCCGCCTGATCGGCCGCAGCGACCGCGCCGAGCGCGACATGCATCTGCTGAACCGCCAGCTGCAAACCCTGGCCGGCCAGCTCGAATACCGCGCCACGCACGACCCGCTGACGGGGGCCCTGAACCGCGGCGCCGTGATCGACCACGCTTCGCGCTGCCTGGCGCAGGGCGACATGGCGCTGATCGTGCTCGATATCGACCTGTTCAAGCAAGTCAACGACGACTTCGGCCACCCGGCCGGCGACGGCGTGATCCAGGCCGTGGTCGACTGTTTAAAAGGGCTGTTGGGACAGGAAACGGCCATCGGCCGGGTCGGCGGCGAAGAGTTTTCCGTGGTCTGGCCCACCTCCTCGCGCGACGAGGCGGCGCAAGTGGCGCAGCGCATCTGCGAGACGGTCGGCCGCCAGCGCCATGCGGCGCCCATCACGCGCGCCATCACCATCAGCGTGGGACTGAGCTGGAACCGCGCCGGCACGCCGTTCGAAACGGCCTACAGCCATGCGGACCAGGCCCTGTACCAGGCCAAGCGCGAAGGACGCAACTGCGTGCGTCAGTGGCTGGAAAGCTGAAGCAGCGCTCCTAGCGCAGCTGTTCGCGCGCCATGCTGCCGTCGCGGCGCATGGCCGCTGCCGCGCGCTGCATGGCGGCCACCTGCGCCTCGGACACCTTGAGGTTGCAGGCCAGGTAAGTCTGCACGCGGTTGAAGGTCAGCAGGGGCACCACCTTGCCTTCCCATTCCTTGCCGACGAAAGGCTTGCTGCCCACCGCCAGGCCCACGGCCCACAGGTCGATACGCCCGAGCAGCAGCTTTTGCGGATTGATCCACTCCTGCGTCACAGGCGCCACGTTCATGCCGTGCTGGCGCAGGTAGTCGTCGCGCGCGTCGCCGAGCACCGTACCGATCACCAGGCCGCGCGCATCGGCCAAGGTGCGCAGCGTCAGATGCCGATCGGCCAGGCCATACAGTATCCACTCTGCTTCGTTGAGGGGGCCGATCCAGCGAAACTGCGCTTCGCGCTCTTGCGTGCGCGTGGTGGAAAAGATGCAGGTGTCAGGCTCGCGCAGCGCCTGCGCATACGCGCGTTTCCACGGCAGCAGTTCCATCGTATAGCCGATGCCGGCGCGCGCCATGATGTCGCGCACCTTCAACGTTTCGCGTCCCACGACGACATTGCCTTCCATCATGCTCGACGGCGGCAAATGCTCGCCGACGATGCGCAGGCCCGCCGCCCCGGCCGCCGCGGGCAGCAACAGCGCCGCCAGCAGCCATGCCATGCTTGCTTGTTTCATGCTTGCCTTCTTCTACCACAGGGGATACGCATTCCTGCACCTGCAGGATGGTACCATCGCCCCCCGGCGGCCATGACCAAAGATTGTCAGTTAAACCATTATTTTTCCGTAACGTGGCTCAGGACCAACGCTGGGATCATCATGCGAGGGGGAGATGGCGAGAAAAACAAGTGGCGGAAAACAGTAGGAGTCGAACCTACGGGAGAACGTCTGACGCCCTCCACCGGGTTTGAAGCCCGGCCACATCACCGGATGAGTGTGCTTTCCGCGGTGCCTGAGCTAGCTGTTGGGCAAGGCCGCGGTATAGGACCACAGCGCTTGCGGGCGTAATAGATGCCCATTGCCAACACGGCGAGTATAACCGACGCGGTCGAAGAATTCCAAGACCTGGATCGCCCGCTTGCGGCCCAGGCCGCTGGCGTCGCGGAAGGTGGCCGCGCCGACGGCGCCGGCACCGGGCGCCAGGCCGTCGTCCAGCTCCGCTTTTTCGGCCAGGGTGCGCACCAGCTGCGCCAGTTCGGCCAGCGCCGCCTGGTGATAGAACAGGTCGTGCACGACCTGGCTGATCTGCCCTGCCTTGGCCAGTTTGCGCAACAGCCGGCGCGTCTCGTCCTCGGCCAGGCCGAAGTCGCGCGCCAGGTCGCGCGTCCACGGCGGATCGGCACGCCCCTGCAGCAAGGCCGCCAGCAAGGGCTCGGCGAGCGCCTGCTCCTGCGGCGTCAGCTCCACACTGTGCGTCGGCAAGTGCAGGCTGGCGCCGCGCGCCAGGATGCCGCCCTGCGCCAGCAAGCCTTCGACCAGCTGGCTCCACAAGGCGTCTTCCATCTCCGCGTCGACGATGCGTTTCAAACGCCACAGTTCCGGCCCAGCCTCGTCGGGGGCGCGCGCGTGGAAGGCCGCCAGTGCGGTGAGTACCCTCTCTTGCAGCGCCTGCAACGCTGGCGGCGCCACCAGCAGTGCATCGCCGCCGCGCACGGCGATGCGTCGTGTATCGGGCGGCAACGCCAGGGCGTCCGCCGGCAGCAGGGACAGGCGCACCAGCAGCGACTCGCGCAGCCCCAGCGGGCTTTGCGCCAGCAGGGCCGCATAGTCGCCGTGCGCGACAAACGCCGCCAGCGCATCGAGCCACGCCAGCCGGGCCGGGCTGCGGCGCTTGCGCGCCGAGCCGAACGGATCGAGCACCATGCCGCCGCCCACCGTCTGCGTCGCTTGCGCATTGCGCACGACGAAGCGGTCGCCCGGCACGCCGTGCATGGGCGCCTCGAACACCAGTTGCACCCTGCCCGTCTGTCCCGGCGACAGGGTCTCGCCGTCGAGCATGACGGCGCGCGCCAGCTGGTGCGCCGCCCCCAGGTGCACGTGCAGCGGCGACCAGGCTTTCAGCTGCACGCCGGCGTCGGGCAGCAGGGTCAGTTCCACATCGAGGCGCTCGGAACACTGCGCCAGCTCGGGCGCGACGATCCAGTTGCCCCGCTCGATGCGTTCGCGGTCGATGCCGGCCAGGTTCAGCGCCAGACGCTGGCCCGCCACGCCCGTCTCGGCCGCGCGGTTCTGCGCATGGATGCTGCGCACGCGCGCAGGGGCGCCGCCGGGCGCCAGCTGCATCAGATCGCCCACCTGCGCGCGGCCCGCCAGCGCCGTGCCGGTGACGATGGTGCCCTGCCCCGACAAGGTGAACACGCGGTCCACGCCCAGGCGAAACAGGCGCCGCTCGTCGCGTTGCGGCAAGCTGCGCGCCACCTGCGTCAGGTGCGCCAGCAAGGCCGCCACGCCCGCATCGCAGTCGCGATTGGCGGCGGTGGGGAAGACCGGGCTGCCCGCCAGCGGCGTGCCGGCCAGCAGCGCTTCGATGTCCGCCTCCACCTGCGCCACGCGGGCGCCGTCGGCGCGGTCGATCTTGGTCAGCGCCACGGCGCCGCGCGTCACGCCCAGCAGCTGCAAGATGGCCAGATGCTCGTGCGTCTGCGGCATGACGCCGTCGTCGGCCGCCACCACGAGCAGGGCGAAGTCGATGCCCGTCACGCCGGACGCCATGGTGCGGATGAATTTTTCGTGGCCTGGCACGTCGATCACGCCCAGCACCGTGCCGTCGGCCAGCGGCAGATAGGCATAACCGAGCTCGATCGAAATGCCGCGTGCCTGCTCTTCCTTCAGGCGGTCCGTATGCACGCCCGTCAGCGCGCGCGTCAGGGTCGTCTTGCCATGGTCGATATGGCCTGCGGTGCCGACGATCATGCGGACAACTCGCCGAGCTGCGCGATGAAGGCCGTCTCGTGCGCCGCTTCCAGGCAGCGCAAATCGAGCCACAGGGTGTCCTGGCCGATGCGGCCAATGACGGGGCGCGGCAAGGCGCGCAGGCGCTGTTCCAGCGCGCCCAGCGGATTGCTCAGGCGTGAGCCTGGCGCGCTGCGCACGGCCAGGCCAAAGCTGGGCAGCTGGTCGACGGGCAAGGCGCCGCTGCCGATCTGGCTGGTCATCGCTTCGGCGCTGACCACATAGGCGCTGCCCAGCACGCCTTGCAGCGGCAGCAGCAGGGTGTCCGCCTGCGCGCGCATGGCGGCCGCGGGACGCGTCAACAGGCGCAAGGTGGTCAGGCGTTCGGCCAGCAAGTCCGGCGCGCGGTACAGCTGCAGCACGGGGGCCAGGGCCGCCAGGGTGAGTTTTCCCACGCGCAGCGCGCGTTTCAGGGGGTTGCGCTTGATCTTCGCGATCAAATCGGCACGCCCGACGATGACGCCGCACTGCGGCCCGCCCAGCAGCTTGTCGCCGCTGAAGGTCACCAGGTCGGCGCCCGCTGCTATGGTTTCGCGCACCGTCGTCTCATGCGGCAAGCCATACTGCGCCAGGTCGACCAGGGTGCCGCTGCCCAGGTCCACGGCCGTCGGCACGCCGTGTTGCGCCGCCAGCGGCACCAGTTCGTCGAGCTCCACGCTTTTCGTGAAACCGGTGATCGCGTAATTGCTGCAATGGACCTTCATCAGGAGGGCCGTATCCGCATTCACCCCGTTGGCGTAGTCGGCCAGGTGCGTGCGGTTGGTGCTGCCCACTTCGCGCAGCACGGCGCCGGCGCGCGTCATGACGTCGGGGATGCGGAAGGCGCCGCCGATTTCCACCAGCTCCCCGCGCGACACCACCACCTCCTTGCCCTGCGCCAGGGTATTCAACATCAGCAGCACGGCGGCCGCATTGTTGTTGACGATGGTGGCCGCTTCGGCCCCCGTCAGTTCGCGCAGCAGTTCCTCGACCAGGTCGTCGCGGTCGCCGCGCTTGCCCGTCTCCAGGTCGAATTCCAGATTCATCGGCCATTGCAGCGCTTCGACCACGGCTTGCACGGCGGCGTCGGGCAGCAGCGCGCGGCCCAGGTTCGTGTGCAGCACGGTGCCCGTCAGGTTGAAGACGGCGCGCAGTTGCGAATGCGATTGCGATTGCAGCCGTTCGGCCATCTGCGCGGCGATGGCGGCGATCGATGCGCCCACTTCGCACACTGCGCCCGCCAGCATGGCCGTGCGCAGTTCGGCCAGCACGGCGCGCGCGCAAGCCAGCGTCTGCACGCGGCCATGGTGCGCGATCAGGTCCAGGCAAGCCGCGTCGCCGAGGATGCGGTCTACCGACGGCAGGCGCACGGTTTGCCCCGTCGTCATGCTGACTGGTCCTCGCCGCTGTCGCCCTTGCCCAGCCACAGCAGCGGATTGCCGCTGGCGCGCTGGTAGCCCGCCTCGCCCACCAGCAGGTCGAGCATCAGGCTGGCCAGGTCGTCGGCCAGCGGCTCGACGTTGTAATCGTGTTCCTGGTTGAAGACCTTGCGGTAGGTATGGCAATCGTCGCAGGTTTCCGCGCGCGCCACCTTCTTCGGATCATTCGCCTTGTTCGGCGATTTGTCGTCCTTCGCCGCCACGGGGTCGAACGGCGCCGCGTCCGCCGCATCCAGGCCCTGGTAGGCGATCTTGCCATTCTGTTCGCAGGTCGAGCACTTCACGCGCACCATATGCCATTCGCTTTCGCAGATGCCGCAGTGCAGATAACGATAGCCCTGCGAGCCGCCGCCGATGCGGATCACGCTGGCGACGGGGTGCGAACCGCAGACGGGGCACAGGGTGCCCGTTTCCAGGTCCGGCACGCGCGCGGCGCGCAGTTCGCTGGCCGATACCGACCACAGGATTTGCAGCGCGGCCGCGACGAACGGCGCGTGCATGGGATTGAGGTTGTCGCCGTTTTCATCGAGCACGGCATCGGCGCAGGCGTCCAGCGCTTGCGCGTCGAGCGCGCGCAGCTGGGCCAGCACCTGGCTCAAGCCGCCGGACAGGGCCGGCTGGCGTGCCGCCGTGGCGGCCAGTTCATCGAGCAGGCTGGCAAAGATGTCGCGCCAGACGGGCGGACGGGCGCCATTGACGGGCAGCACCGGCATGCGGTGCTGGATCGCGCGGCGCAGCGCGTCGGGGTCGGCGGCAGGCACGGCGCCGGGCGCCAGTTTGCCCACCACGGCGGCCTGCGCATCGGCCAGCGCGGCCATCAGCACGAGGTAGCCCTGCATGCCCGCGTCGACGGGGATGCCCTTGATATTGCCCTGCGCCAGTTCGCGCAAGCGCAAGGCGCGCGCCGTAAACAGGCTCGCTGGCTGCGGCAGCAGCAGGCGCGGAATCGCGTTATGGTCCAGGCCTTCGATTTCGCCTGGCTGAAGAATACGTTGTACCAATGGAGTTTTCCCATCAAAAAAGGCAAGGCATAGCCAGCGGATACGGCTGTGCTGTAAAAGTATTTTAATCGATAAAAAGAAAGGGGCCAGTCCTGGGGGACTGGCCCTGGCTGCCGCTGGCAGAGAAAAACGCCGGCGGCCGAGCATGTCGGCTTATGCGAAGCTAAGCCGACCTACCCGTCTGCCTACTTTTCCGTATGACGGACCACGGCCTCAAACCACTTCGGATGGTGCTTGCGCGCCCATCCATAGGTGACGGTGCCGCGCACCATGGCGCCGATCGAGCCCTTGACCCAGATCGCCGCATAGATGTGCACGATGATGGCGCAGATGATGCCGAACGCACAACCGGCATGCAGCAAGGCGGCAAAGCGCACCACGTCGATCGGGAAATAGAACGCGAAATACGCGCGCCAGATCACGATGCCCGACAACAGCAAGCCCACCATGCAGAACAGCAGCACGAAGAACAGGATCTTCTGGCCGGCATTGTATTTACCGATCTTCGGCAGCTTGTCTTCGCGGTTGTGGAGCACGTCGTCCATCTGCTTGAGCCACTGCTTGTCGCCGTCCTCGAACTTGTTGTGGTGCCAGAAGCGCACCACGAGGATCGCGAACGAAACGAACATCACCAGACCGGCAAACGGATGCAAAATGCGCGTCCATTGCCCGCCGCCGAACAGGTTCGCCAGCCACGCCATCGAGGGATGGAACATGGCCAGGCCGGACAGGGCCAGCATGACGAAGGTGATGGCCGTCACCCAGTGATTCGTGCGCTCGTTCGGGTCGTAGCGCTGGATCAGCGGGTTGCCATCCTTGTCGCGCAGCTTGCCATCGTGAAGTTCACTATGCTTCATGCTGTTCCTCCCGGATGCGCTTGGCCTCTTCCAGCGCTTCGTGCTCTTCATCCTTGCTCACTTCGTTCGGACCGACACGCGTGTAGTGGAAGAAGCCTGCCAGCGCCGTGGCAGCCATGCCGGCCACCGCCAGCGGCTTGGACCAGCCCTTCCAGAAGCCCACCATCGGACTGATGCGCGGGCGTTCCGGCAAGTTCGAATACAGCTTCGGCTTGTCCGCATGGTGCAGCACGTACATCACGTGCGTGCCGCCCACGCCCAGCGGATCGTACAGGCCCGCATTCTCGAAACCGCGCGACTTCAGGTCGACGATGCGCTCTTCCGCATGCACCTTCATGTCTTCCTTGGTGCCGAAGACGATGGCGCCCGTCGGGCAGGTTTTCACGCAGGCCGGTTCCTGGCCCACGGCGACGCGGTCCGAGCACAAGGTGCACTTGTAGGCGCGGTCGTCCTTTTTCGAAATGCGGGGCACGTCGAAAGGACAACCGGCCACGCAGTAGCCGCAGCCGATGCAGTTTTCCTGGTGGAAATCGACGATGCCGTTCGTGTACTGCACGATGGCGCCCGGCGCCGGACAGGCTTTCAGACAGCCCGGGTCCTCGCAGTGCATGCAGCCATCCTTGCGGATCAGCCACTCGAGGTTGCCGTCGTTGTTTTCGTGTTCGGCAAAACGCATCACCGTCCACGATTGCGGCGTCAGGTCCGTCGGATTGTCATAGGTGCCATGGTTTTCGCCGACTTCATCGCGCAAGTCGTTCCATTCCATGCACGCCGTCTGGCAAGCCTTGCAGCCGATGCATTTCGACACATCGATCAGCTTGGCCACGGTGCCCGTCACCGGGTTGCGCGCCTGCGGCGACGTCACCGTGGTCGCCGACAGGCGCCGGATATCTAAAGATTGCAGTGCCATTATTGAGCTCCCATCATGCTTTTTCCACCTTCACGAGGAAGGACTTGAATTCCGGCGTTTGCGAATTCGCATCCCCCACGCCCGGCGTCAGGGTATTGATCAGATACCCCGGCTTGGCCACGCCCGTAAAGCCCCAGTGCAGCGGCAGGCCCACGGTATGCACCGGCTTGCCTTCGATCATCAAGGCCTTGATGCGCTTGGTGACGACGGCCTTCGCGATGATGTGGCCGCGCTTGGAACTGACGCGCACTTCGCCACCGGCGACGACGCCGATGCTCTTGGCCAGCTCTTCGCCGATTTCGACGAATTGCTGCGGCTGGATGATGGCGTTCAGGCGCGCATGCTTGGTCCAGTAATGGAAATGCTCGGTCAAACGGTAGCTGGTCGCCACATGCGGATATTCCTCATGCGTGCCGAACATTTTCCGGTCATCGGCGAACACGCGCGCGGCCGGATTGCTGGTCGCCTGCGGGTTTTTCGGATGCATGGGGTTGTAGCCCAGCGGATTTTCGAACGGCTCGTAATGCTCGGGGAACGGCCCTTCGGCCATGGCGCCGCGCGCAAAGAAGCGCGCCACGCCCTCGCCCAGCATGATGAACGGACCCATGCCGTTTTCCGGCGGTTCATCGACCTTGAAGTCGGGAATATCGGCCCCGCTCCAGTTCGTGCCATTCCATTCGATCAGCTTGCGGGTCGGATCGAAGGCCTTGCCCTTCAAGTCGCACGAGGCGCGGTTGTACAGCACGCGGCGGTTGGCCGGCCACGCCCAGGCCCAGCCCAGGGTCTGGCCGATACCGGTCGGGTCGCTGTTGTCGCGCCGTCCCATCTGGTTGCCCGCCTGCGTCCAGCTGCCGGCGAAGATCCAGCAACCGCTGGTGGTCGTGCCGTCGTCGCGCAATTGCGCAAACGAGGCCAGCTGCTCGCCCTTTTTCACCAGCAGCTTGGTCGGATCTTTCGGATCGTACAAGTCGGCCAGCGCCTTGCCGTTGAATTCGCGGGCGATTTCTTCCGGCTGCGGGTTATGCGGCTGCGCATAATTCCACGTCAGGTTGACGATAGGATCGGGGAACTTGCCGCCCTCCTTCTTGTACATGTCGCGCATGCGCAGGAACAGGCCCGACATGATCTCCAGGTCGCTGCGCGCCTGGCCCGGCGGTTCGGCCGCCTGCCAGTGCCACTGCAGCACGCGCGAGGAACTGACCAGCGAACCGCGTTCTTCGGCGAAGCAGCTGGTCGGCAAGCGGAACACTTCCGTCATGATCTTGGTGGGGTCGACTTCGTGGTACTGCCCGTGCGCCTTCCAGAATTCGCCCGTTTCCACGGCCAGCGGATCCATGATGACGAGGAACTTCAGCTTCGACAGCGCTTCCGTGACCTTCTGCTTGTTCGGCGCGGACGCCAGCACATTGAAGCCCTGGCAGATATAGCCCGTCATCTTGCCTTGGTGCATGTTCTCGATGGCTTGCATCAAGTCATACGGCTTGTCGAGTTTCGGCAGGTAGTCGAAGGCGTAGTTATTGTCCGCGGTGGCAAAATCGCCCCACCACGTCTTCATGAAGCTGACGTGGAATTTGCGGTAATTGCTCCAGTAGCTGAGCTGGTTCGGCCGCAGCGGCTTGGTGGCGCGCGCGGCGATATAGCCGTCGAAATCCTGCTCGGCTTCGTTCGGCAAGGTCATATAACCCGGCAACAGGTTCGACATCAGGCCCAGATCGGTCAGACCCTGGATGTTCGAGTGGCCGCGCAAGGCGTTCATGCCGCCGCCCGCGATGCCCATATTGCCCAGCAACAGCTGCACCATGGCGCCCGTGCGGATGGTTTGCGCGCCCGTCGAGTGGTGCGTCCAGCCCAGCGCGTACAGGATGGTGCCGGCGCGTCCCGGCACGGCGGTCGAAGCCAGGGCTTCCGCCACCTTGTGGAACTTGTCGGCCGACACGCCGCACGTGCGTTCGACCATCTCGGTCGTGTAGCGCGCGTAGTGCTTCTTCATCATCTGGTAGACGCAGCGCGGGTGTTCCAGGGTCGGGTCGACCTTGGCGTAGCCGTCGTCGCCGATCTCGTAATCCCAGGTGGCCTTGTTGGTATACTTGCCTTTTTCCTTGTCGAAACCCGAGAACAGGCCGTCCTCGAACGCATAGTCTTCGCGCACGATGAAAGGCATGTCCGTGTAGTTGCGCACGTACTCATGCTGGATCTTGTCGTTCGTCAGCAGATAATTGATGATCGCGCCGAGGAAGACGATGTCCGTGCCGGTACGCGTGGCGCAGTAGTAATCTGCCACGGATGCGGTACGGGTAAAACGCGGATCGACAACGATCAGCTTGGCCTTGTTATGCGCCTTCGCTTCCGTGACCCACTTGAATCCGCAAGGATGTGCTTCTGCTGCATTGCCGCCCATGACCAGGATCACGTCGGCATTCTTGATATCGACCCAATGATTCGTCATCGCGCCACGGCCAAACGTCGGGGCAAGACCTGCCACCGTCGGTCCGTGTCATACACGCGCCTGATTATCAAAGGTCAGCATCCCCATGCTGCGCACTGTCTTGTGGGTCAGATACCCGACCTCGTTGCTGCCGGCGGACGCGGCCAGCATGCCGGTGGAGAGCCAGCGGTTGACGGTCTTGCCGTCGGCATTCTTTTCGATCAGGTTGGCGTCGCGGTCATCCTTCATCAGGCGCGCGATCTTGTCGAGCGCCACATCCCAGGAGATCGGTTGCCATTCCGTGCCGCCCGGTGCGCGGTATTCGGGCACTTTCAGGCGGTTCGGGCTGTGGATGAAGTCGACCAGACTGGCGCCTTTCGGGCACAGGGTGCCGCGGTTCACCGGGTGATCGGCATCGCCTTCCACGTGGATGATGCTGGAGACGGCATTTTTCGCGCCATCGCCCAGGCCATACAGCAGGACGCCGCAGCCAACGGAACAGTAAGGACAGGTATTGCGGGTCTCGGTCGTGCGAGCCAGCTTGTATTGCCGTACCTCTGCCAACGCCTGCCCCGGCGCGAAACCGAGCAAGGCGAGGCTGGAGCCAGCAATCGTGGCGCCAGTGACCCGAAGGAACTGGCGCCTGGATATCTGAACCATATCAGACCTCTATGATGTGAGTAAATAAAAAGTCATACGGCGTCATGACAGTGTCATATCGCTAAGATATAAGCACCATGCCTGTGCCGTATGACCCCATTTTACCCCTCAAAGCCAGTCAAGGCTCAGTCCGCCGGAAAAAATTACCCGTAGTCAACATTAATTTATCCATACCGAATACTTCCTCTAAATGGACCAAGCCGCAACCCAGGCCGGTTTGCGCAGCCACGCGGCGCCAGGAAAGCCGCCAGGCCGGGCAGCGCGGCGGGCATGAAAAAACCCGCTCGCGAGCGGGTTTTGAGGGAGGCGCCGAACTGACAGGCTAGCTTACATACTGTAGCGCAAGGTCAGCGCCACGTTGCGCGGCGCGCCAGGCAAACTCAGGTTCGGGCTGGAACCGTGGCCCGACACGATATAGCGCGTGTCGCCGATATTGTTGATGTTCAACTGCACTTCATAGCGGCCCGTGCGGTACACGGCCATGGCGTCGGCCGTCACATAGCCTGGCAAGACCACCGTGTTGCCCGGATTGGCGAAGCGGCTGCCGACGGCATTCGCGCCGCCGCCCACCGTGAAGCCGTGGCCCAGGTCTTTCGTCAGCCACAGGTTGGCCGTGTTGCGCGCCGTCAGGGTGGCGCGCTTGCCCTTGATGGCCACCGAACTGGCCGTCGTCGTGCCCGGCGCATTCACGCTGCGGTCGACGGCGATGGAATCGGTGATGGTGGCGTCCAGGTAAGCATAGCCGGCCATCATCTTCCAGCCGTCATGCAAGTCCGCATTGAAGGTCAGTTCCAGGCCATCCGTGCGCTGCGTGCCGACGGGCACGATGCGGTTGGTGATGGGGTCGCTGGTCTTGATATTGTCGCGCTCCAGGCGGAACAGCGACACGGTGGCATTGGCGCGGCCGCCCCACAGGTCGTACTTGGCGCCCACTTCCGTGTTGCGCGTGGTTTCCGGCGCCAGGTCCGCATTGTTGGCGGCCAGGGCGAAGTTCTCGCCGCTGGGCTGGAAAGAGCGGCTCCACGAGGCGTAGTACGATTGCGTCGCTCCCGGTTGCCAGACGAGGCCGGCGCGGGGGCTGTAGGCCGAATCCGTGCGCGACAGGTTGGCCGTCGTCACGCCAAGCGCATTGGCCAGGCGCGACTGCTGCTTGTAGCGGTCGTAGCGCAAGCCGGCCAGCGCCTTCCACTCGTCGCTGAAGCTGATGGCGTCCTGCACGTAGGCGGCGGCCGTGTCGTAGGTGCCGAAGGTATCGCTGCGCGCGCCCAGCTTGCCGCGGTTGACCACAGGCAGGACGGGATGGAAGATCGATACATTCGTCGCCACCACGGTCGAGGCCCAGCTCGACGCATCCTTGTTTTGCTTGCCGAACTCGGCGCCGTACAGCACTTCGTGGCGCAGGCTGCCCGTGACCAGCTTTTGCGTCAGTTCCGTCTGGTTGAACCAGCCGCTCTCGTCGCGGTTGAGCTTGGCATGACCGAGGCTCATCGTGCCCTTGACCTCGTTGACGTTGCCGGAAATATTCGTGTTGTTGCGATCCAGGTGGTAATCGTAATAGCGGAAGGCATTGCGCAGCGACAAGGTATCGCTGAACTTGTGCGTCAGGGTGGCGGCCGTGGACACCACGCGCGACTGGCTGAAGTCCGCATCGCGGGCATTCGCGGCGCCATAATAGCTACCCGCATCGACGGCCACGGGACGGCCGTGGTAAGACGGGATGCCGAAATCCGTCAGGCGGCGGTCTTCCAGGTAATCGCCCTGCAGCAGCAGTTTCGTCGCGCTCGACAGGCGGATGGCCACGGATGGCGCCAGCGCCGTGCGGTTGATGAATTGCTGGTCGCGGTAGCTGTCCGACAGTTCGCGCGCGCCCGTGACACGCCAGTCCACCGTCTCGCCCACGCGGCCCACGTCGACTTCGCCGCGGCGCCCCGCTGTGTTCGTCAAGCTCAGGGCCACGTCCGTGATGTCCATTCCCGGCTTCTTGGTGATGCGGTTCACCAGGCCGCCCGAGGAACCGCGGCCGTACAGCACGGCGGCCGGTCCCTTGATCACTTCCAGGCGCTCCACATTCGACAGGTCGCGGAAATACAGCGCGTCATCGCGGAAGCCGTCGACGAACTGGTCGCCGATGGCCGTGAAGCCGCGAATGAACACCTGGTCGCGCTGGCCGTCGCCCGTGGACAGGCCCACGCCGGGGATGTTCTTCATGATGTCCTGGATCGACATGGCGTTCTGGTCGCGGATGACGGCGGCCGGCACCACGTTGATCGTTTGCGGCACGTCGCGCAGGGCCATTTCCGTCTTGGTGCCGCTGGCGGAGGTGGCGGCGACATAGCCGTCCTTGTCCTTGGCCGCCGTCACGGTGACGGCGGGCAATGTTTCCTGCGCCCAGGCCGCCAATGGCGTGGCGCCCAAGGTCAAGGCGCCGAGTACGGCGATGGTGATCGGTTTACATCCTGGCTTGCGACGTTGCTGCATACAATTCCCTGGTCGATGTTTTAATACGAATGATTATCATTAGTATTTTATCAGGCAGACAGGCATAAAGTAAGCATTTCTGTAAGTGATAGTACTTATGGACTAGGTACTTGATGTAAAAACACAACAGGAAATCAATGTCAAAAAATAATTAAAATTGCCGCCAGAAACTATTTCTCTGCGTCAATGCTATACTTGCGGCTTGCTGGGCAGCGGTCAGCCTGACCGATATGCCCCTTGCTTCACCTCCGACGCCACGCTCAGCGCGGCGCGCCGCACAGCCATCACGCGGCACCCGAAGACCCCGATCCCCTGCGCCTCGCGGCGCCTGTCCGCCCCTGCTGGCGGCGGCGATCATGACTATTAAACTGTTAGGAATTACATGAAAAACCTGAACATCGGCAGCCGCCTTGGCGTCGGCTTTGCTGTCGTATTGCTGTTGCTTGCCGCCTTGACCATCACCGCCCTCGTGCGCATGCAAACGGCCAGCGACCTGACTTACCGCCTGATCAATACCAGCATCAAGAACCAGCGCATGGTGGCCGAATGGTCGAAGATCATTGAACTCAACAGCGTGCGCGGCGTCGCCTCGTTCGAAATCACCGATCCTGTCGTGCGCGCCAAGATCGAGGAAGACTTGAAGGTCGATGCGGAGCGCTCCAGCAAGCTGCAGGACGACATCGTCGCATCCTTGCTCAACCCTGCCGTGATCGAGCAATTCAAGGTCGTGCGCAAGGTACGCACCGACTACGTGACGACGCGTGCGCGCGCCTTCAAGATGAAGGCTGACGGCGACATGGCCGGCGCGAAGATCGTGTTCGACAAGGAAGTCGCGCCCATCACCGTGGCCTATCTGGCCGAAGTGAAGCGCTTCGCCGGCATGCAGATCAAGGCGGCCGACGGCGTCGGCGCCAGCATCATCGAAGCTTACAGCAGCACGCGCATCTTCCTGATCACCATGGGCGTGCTGGCCGTACTGATGGGCATCGGTTTTGCGTGGTGGATCACGCGCTCGATCACCGGCCCCATCCGCGACGCCGTGAAAGTGGCGGAAACCGTCGCAGCGGGCGACCTGAGCAGCACCATCACGGCGCAAGGCCGCGATGAAACAGCCCAGCTGATGCACGCGCTGAAAACCATGAACGACAGCCTCGTCGGTATCGTGGGCCAGGTGCGCAGCGGCACCGACACCATCGCCACGGCATCGGCGGAAATCGCCGCCGGCAACCAGGACCTGTCCTCGCGCACGGAACAGCAAGCCAGCTCGCTGGAAGAGACCGCCTCGTCGATGGAAGAATTGACCTCGACCGTGAAACAGAATGCCGACAACGCGCGCCAGGCCAATAAACTGGCCGGCGACGCGGCCGGCATCGCCAGCCGCGGCGGCGCCGTGGTGGCCGAAGTGGTCGCCACCATGGGCGAGATCAATACCTCGTCGAAGAAAATCGTCGACATTATCTCCGTCATCGACGGCATCGCCTTCCAGACCAACATCCTGGCCCTGAACGCGGCCGTGGAAGCGGCGCGCGCCGGCGAACAGGGACGCGGCTTCGCCGTCGTGGCCACCGAGGTGCGCAACCTGGCGCAGCGCTCGGCGGCGGCGGCGAAAGAGATCAAGGGTTTGATCGACGACTCCGTGCAAAAGGTCGACGTGGGCACGGACCTGGTCGACAAGGCGGGCAAGACGATGGAAGAAATCGTGCAAAGCATCGGCTTCGTCACCTCCATCATGAGCGAAATCAGCAACGCCAGCGAAGAGCAAAGCGCAGGCATCGAGCAGGTCAACCAGGCCATTTCCGAAATGGATCAGGTGACCCAGCAAAATGCGGCGCTGGTGGAGGAAGCCTCGGCCGCAGCCGAAGCGATGCAGGAACAGGCGAGCGAACTGGCGCAGGTGGTCAGCGTCTTCCGCCTCGATGCGAACGCGGCGGCCACCGATCGTTTCAGCGTGAAAGCGGCGCAGCGCAGCGCGCCCGCAACCCCGGCAGCGCCAGTCCGCAAGGCCTCGGCCCCTGCCCTGCGCCTGCCCGCGACGCGCGCCAGCAGCAAGGCGAGCGCACCTGCCGAAGGCGAGTGGGAAGAGTTTTAAATCTAGCTCGGCAAGCCGCGCGGCATCACGCCGCGCAGGCTTGCGCTGTGGCGATCAGTGCCGCCAGCTCGCGCGGTACCGATTGCCCCAGAAACTCCAGCGCCAGCGCCTCCGGATCGATGGCGGCGTCCGCGGGCAAGCCATGCTCAAAGCCGCCCACCATGATGCGGCAGAAATGCGGCGATTCGGCCCGCGTTTCCACATACCAGCAACCCGCATGCCCCTGCACGAAGTATTCGCCGATAAAGTAGCCAAGCATGGTTTTCACCCATTGCCAGCTCTCGTCGCGGATGACGATGGTGCGCATGGCCGCATCGATGTACGGCAGGTACTCGGCCGCATTGCTCAGCACTTCGTGCGCGGGCTGGATGCCCAGGCGCTCGACAAAATTCACTAGCGACGCGCCCAGCGCGTCATAGTAGGCATCAAAAGCCGTTTGGCTTTGCTGCAATAATTGTTCTTGTTCCTTCGACAGCATTCACACTCCACAGACATTCAACAATCGCGTCCATCCCGAGAAATGGCGCGGATCAGACTTTCCCCTATTTTACGCCACGCTCACGTCCACGCCGGCGCGCAGCAGCAAGGCCTGGCTACGGGCGGACAACTGCGTCACCTGCAGGTGCTTGCCCGCCTTGTCGTAGCGCTCGTACAAGGCTTCGATGGCCGCGATGGCCGAGTGATCGGCCATATGCAGATGCCGGCAATCGAGGATGACGCGGGCCGGATCGGTCGCCGCCTGGAACAGTTCCAGGAAATGCGTGGTCGAGGCGAAAAACAGGGTGCCGTGCGGCAGGTACACGCGCACGCCGGATCTGCCATCATCGATGTCGGCGCGCATGTCGCGTGCATGTTGCCAGGCAAAATTCAAGGCGGCGATGACGATGCCGCACAGCACCGCCATCGCCAGGTCCGTGAACACGGTGATCACCGTCACGGCGACGATCACCAGCGCATCCTGCAGCGGCACCTTGCCCAGCACGCGCAGGGAACCCCAGGCAAACGTCTGCTGCGCCACGACGAACATCACGCCCACCAGCGCGGCCAGCGGGATGCGCTCGATCAGCGGCGACAGGAACAGGATGAACAATAAAATCATCACGCCGGCCGTCACTCCCGACAGGCGCGAGCGGCCACCCGAGCTCAGGTTGATCATCGTCTGTCCGATCATGGCGCAGCCGCCCATGCCGCCAAACAGGCCCGACACGACGTTCGAGGCGCCCAGGGCGATGCATTCGCGGTTGGGCTGGCCCCGCGTTTCCGTCATCTCATCGGTGAGATTAAAGGTGAGCAAGGTTTCCAGCAGACCCACCATGGCCATCAGCGCCGCATACGGGAAGATGATGTGCAAGGTGGCCATGTCCAGCGGCACGGCGGGCCAGTGCAGGGCCGGCAAGCCGCCGGCGATATGCGCGAGGTCGCCCAGGGTGCGCGTGGGCAGGTGCAGGAAATGGCTGAGCACGCCCACGCCGAGGATGGCCACCAGCGCGGGCGGCACGGCTTTTGTCACGCGCGGCAACACGTAGACGATGGCCATGGTCAGTACCACCAGCGCGCCCATCACATACAGGGGCGTGCCTTGCAGCCAGGTTGCGCCCTGCGGCGTGGACTGGCGAAAATGTTCGAACTGGGACAGGGCGATGACGATGGCCAGGCCGTTCACAAAACCCAGCATCACGGGATGGGGCACCATGCGGATCAGCTTACCCAGGCGCAAGAGGCCGAACAGCGCCATGATGATGCCGCTCAGCACCACGGTCGCCAGCAGGTATTGCACGCCATGCCGGGCCACCAGCGCCACGATGACGACGGCCATGGAACCGGCGGCGCCCGAAATCATGCCGGGGCGCCCGCCAAAGATGGCAGTGAATGCGCAGATGATAAAAGCGCCATACAGTCCCATCAGGGGATTCAACTGCGCCACGAGGGCAAAGGCGATGCACTCGGGCACCAGGGCGAACGAGGTGGTCAGACCCGCCAGCAGGTTTTTTTGTACGTTCGGGAACCACTCATCCCGAAAAGTTGTGTTGATCATTGAGTCAAATCCAAAGTCGGAACAGGAAAATGCCTGCCTGATGGGCAATCATCAGGCGCAGCCAGGCCAGCGGGCGTCACAGAAAAGCAGCGCCGAGGTCGAATGGCACAGGAAAGGCGTCGGTGACGACATCGGTATGGCGGAAAGGGGAAGTTTCATCAAGGCGCCAGGCGGCGCGGCTGAGCTTGCCGGCATTATACAAGATGCGCCGCCGGCAACAGTCTGGCGAAAGCGCAGACAAAAAAATAGCCCACTCGAAAGCGGGCTATTTTTTTCATCTGGAGGCGAGGACGGGAATCGAACCCGTCTAAACGGCTTTGCAGGCCGCTGCATAACCTCTTTGCTACCTCGCCAGAGGAACTGCTTCGATGCGCCTTGCGGCCCACCTTGAAAACTGGAGCGGGAGAAGAGTCTCGAACTCTCGACCTCAACCTTGGCAAGGTTGCGCTCTACCAACTGAGCTACTCCCGCATTGGAGCTTGTTTACCGCTTAACCGCGCCGCGCCAACTGCTGTGCGGCGGATAAAAAAAGGAAGCCAGCTTAGCTTCCCTTTAGAATTCTGGAGCGGGAGAAGAGTCTCGAACTCTCGACCTCAACCTTGGCAAGGTTGCGCTCTACCAACTGAGCTACTCCCGCATTGGAGCTTCTATTTTCTGCTACTGTCATCTTGCTGTGCTGCTTCAGCGTTCGCTGGAGCGGGAGAAGAGTCTCGAACTCTCGACCTCAACCTTGGCAAGGTTGCGCTCTACCAACTGAGCTACTCCCGCATACGAACCGCTATTTTACTGCTTTTTGCTACCGTTTACCAGTGCTGCTTTACTGCTGATCCAGTCTTCACTGGAGCGGGAGAAGAGTCTCGAACTCTCGACCTCAACCTTGGCAAGGTTGCGCTCTACCAACTGAGCTACTCCCGCAGTGGACAACATTGTATCAGAAGCTCTACTACATCGCCAGTACTACTTTTTACTGCATTCGCTGTTTTTACCTATGACACGATCCAGAAAACTGGAGCGGGAGAAGAGTCTCGAACTCTCGACCTCAACCTTGGCAAGGTTGCGCTCTACCAACTGAGCTACTCCCGCGTCATCAACAACAGGCCAGCATTATAGAGGGATTACAGGGGCTGTCAACGGGCAATATCTGGTCTTTTGCAAAATATTTGGGGTCAGCCCCATTGGGCCTGACCCCAGCTCTTGCGTTTGGGCCAAACCGTTCAATGCAGGTTGCCGGCCTTTTCCTTGATCAAGGGCCATGCCAGGCGCAAGTAATAGAACATCGACCACACCGTCAGCACGCAGGCGATCCACAGCAGCTTCTCGCCCCACACATGGGTGTCGACCGCGCCAAAGATCACTTCGTGGTACAGCAGCAAGGGAATGGCCGTCATTTGCGCGGCCGTCTTGATCTTGCCGATCGAGCTGACGGCCACCGATTTCGACGCGCCGATCTGCGCCATCCATTCACGCAAGGCGGAAATCGTGATTTCGCGGCCGATGATGATAAAGGCCAGCACGGCATTGACCCGGTCCAGCTGCACCAGTACCAGCAAGGCGCCCGCCACCATCAGCTTGTCGGCCACGGGGTCGAGGAAGGCGCCGAAGGCCGAGGTCTGGTTCCAGCGCCGCGCGAGGAAACCATCGAACCAGTCGGTCACGGCCGCAACGATGAAGACCAGGGTGGCAACCAGGTTCTGGTCGCCATGCAGCAGCATCGACGGCGGCAGGTAAAACACGCCGACGACGAGCGGGATCAGGGCCACGCGCAGCCAGGTCAAAAGGATGGGAATATTAAAAGGCATAAGAGAGCAATCGGCCGACGGGTAAATTGAACATGAAGAAAGCGTGAAGAAAGCGCCACTAGTCTACATGGCCCCGGGGTATTAGCCTAGTCCGGTTGCCGCAGCGCCGGACCAGGCCGTCATAGAATCCTCACAAAACCGTAGCGAGCGGCAGCGAATTGCGACCGAGAAGCGCAACTGTGCTTGACACGGGGGCGCCGAGCCAGTGAGCATCGCAGGCCGCAGGCCGCAAGTCGCGACGCGCAGCAGGTTTGGTGGGGCGTTCTAATGCAGCTGCTTGTAAATTTCCTCTGCCAGCTGCGTGGAAATCCCCTCCACCGACATCAGGTCCTCGACGCTGGCGTCGACCACGCCGCGCAAGCCGCCAAAGCGCGACAGCAGTTTCTGGCGGCGCTTGGCGCCGATGCCTTCGATTTCCTCGAGGCGCGAGGTCTGGCGCGTCTTGGCCCGCTTGGCGCGCATGCCCGTGATGGCGAAGCGGTGCGCCTCGTCGCGGATCTGGGCGATCAGCATCAGGGCCGCCGATTCCTTGCCCAGTTCCTGCGCCGCGCGGCCATCGACGAACAGCAGGGTTTCCAGGCCCACCTTGCGCCCTTCCCCCTTGGCCACGCCGACAATCAAGCTGATATCGAGTCCCAGCTCGGCAAACACCTGGCGCGCCATTTCGATCTGGCCCTTGCCGCCGTCGATCAGCACCACGTCGGGCATGACGCCGTCGCCATTCGCCACTTTTTCGTAACGGCGCATCAGCACCTGGCGCATGGCCGCGTAATCGTCGCCGGGCGTGATGTCGTTGATGTTGTAGCGCCGGTATTCGCCGTTCTGCATGGCATGGTGGTGGAACACGACGCACGAGGCCTGCGTCGCCTCGCCCTGCGTGTGGCTGATGTCGAAGCACTCTACGCGCAGGCTGTCGAGGTCTTCCGTTTCCAGGCGCAAGGCCTCGGCCAGCGCGCGCGTGCGCGACTGCTGCGAACCCTGCTCCGACAGCAGGCGCGCCAGCGAGATCTCGGCGCCCTTCTGCGCCATTTCCAGCCACTGGCGGCGCTGCCCCTGCGGCTGGAAGATCAGGTTGATGCGGTGGCCGCACTGCTCCATCAGCGCCACCATCAGGGCCGGCTGGTCGAATTCGATATTCAGGATCAGGGTGCCGGGAATGAATTTTTCCGTGTAGTGCTGGGCCAGGAAGGCGGCCAGCACCTCCACCTCGATCGGCTCCTCGGCAATCGCCGCTGCATCGCTGAGCTGGCTGGGGAAGTACGCGCGGTCGCCCAGGTGGCGTCCGCCCCGCACCATGGCCAGGTTGACGCAGGCGCGCCCGCCCTGCACCAGCACGGCGAGGATGTCGACGTCGGCGTCGCCCGTCGTTTCCATGCTTTGCTGGTGCAGCACGCGCGACAGCGAGGTGATCTGATTGCGCACCACCACCGCCTGCTCGAATTTCAGTTCGGCGGCAAACGCGTGCATCTTCTTTTCCAGGTCGGCCAGCACCTCGCTCTGGCGCCCGCGCAGGAAGCGCGCCGCGTTTTCCACATCGTTTTTATAATCTTCCTTGCTGATCAGGTCCACGCACGGCGCGCTGCAGCGGCCGATCTGGTGCAGCAGGCAGGGCCGCGTGCGGTTCGCGTAGACGCTGTCCTCGCAGGTGCGGATCAAGAACACCTTTTGCAGGATCTGCATCGATTCCTTGACGGCCCAGGAACTGGGGAACGGCCCGAAATACTGGTTTTTCTTGTCCACCGCGCCCCGGTAATACACCATGCGCGGCGCGTCGCCATTGGTGATCTTCAGGTAGGGATAGGACTTGTCGTCACGGAACAGGATGTTGTAACGCGGCTGCAGCGCCTTGATCAGGTTGTTTTCCAGGATCAGGGCTTCCGCCTCGCTATGCGTGACGGTCGTTTCCAGGCGCGCGATGCGCTCGACCATCATGGCGATGCGGGGGCTGGCCAGATTTTTCTGGAAATAGCTGGACACGCGCTTTTTCAGGTCGCGCGCCTTGCCGACATACAGCACCTTGTCGGCAGCGTCGAAATAGCGGTACACGCCGGGCAGGTTCGGCAGCCTGGCGACGGTGGCCAGCACCTGCGCGCGCGGGTCGGGCGGCGTTTCCGCCAAGGATGGTTCTGGGCTTGCTTCGGTCATTGCTGGCTCATTCTTGCACTGCTTGCTCCACGATCACGAACGCGACCGCATATTCTTCTTCATCGCTGATCGTCACTTGCGCGCTCAGCCGGTTTTTTTCCATGAAGTCCGCCAGCACGCCGCTGCAGACGATCATCGGCTTGCCGCTGGGATGGTTCAGCATCTGCGCGGCGGGCCAGGTCATCGGCATGCGCAAGCCCAGGCCGATGGCCTTGGAAAACGCCTCCTTGGCCGCGAAGCGCGTGGCCAGGAAGCGCACGCCGCGCACCGCGTTCTTGGCGCTGCGGGCGCGGAATTTTTCCAGCTCCTGCGGCCCCAGTATCTTTTTGGCGAAACGCTCGCCATGGCGCGCCAGGGCCGCCTCGATGCGGGGAATCTTGCAGATATCGGTGCCGATGCCGTAGATCATGCCCTGCTCCCTGGTCAGGCCCTGTGGCCCAGGCGCGTGGCCACCATGATGGCCTTCATTTCCCGCACGGCGTTTTCCCAGCCGACGAACACGGCATGCGCGACGATGGCGTGGCCGATATTGAGTTCGGCGATATCGGGAATGGCGGCGATCGCCTGCACGTTGGTGTAATGCAAGCCGTGGCCCGCATTGACCTTCAAGCCGCGGCCCACGCCGAACAGCACGCCCGCCTTGATGCGCTCCAGCTCGGCCAACTGCTCGGCGCCGTCCGTATCGGCATAGCGGCCCGTGTGCAGCTCGATCACGGGTGCACCGAGCTCGGCGGCGGCGGCGATCTGCTGCTCGTCCGCATCGATGAACAGGCTCACGCGGATACCCTCGCCTTGCAATTGTTTCACCGCCGCCTGCACTTCCTTGAAGAAGCGCACCACGTCCAGGCCGCCCTCGGTCGTCACTTCCGTGCGTTTTTCCGGCACCAGGCAGACGTCGGCAGGCTTGATGCGGCAGGCGAAATCGATCATCTCGGCCGTCACGGCCGCTTCCAGGTTCATGCGCGTGAGCAGCTGCGGCGCGATGGCGATCACGTCCGCATCCTTGATGTGACGGCGGTCTTCGCGCAAATGCAGCGTGATGGCGTCGGCGCCCGCCTGTTCGGCCAGCAGGGCCGCGCGGACCGGGTCCGGATACGCGGTGCCGCGCGCATTGCGCAAGGTGGCCACGTGGTCGATATTGACGCCCAGGTCGATGACGGGGCCGGAAGGCTGCAAAAAGCTCATAGTGATGGTATCCGTAAAGTGCTGTCGCGCGGCAAACCGCCGCTACAGCTGCATTAAATCGATCAGTATCTGGCGCGTATTCAAGGTGGCGCCACCCAGTTGATGGGCCAGCAAAAAGCGCATCAGCAGCTTGCTTTGCGCCTGCGTGGCCACGTCACAATAATCTTCGCGCTCCATGTCGAGCAGGGTCTTGCCCGTGATCTTCGGCCAGGCGTCGGCCGCGCGCGCCGGGCGCGGTCCCCGCTCCGGGTCGACCACGTACACCTGCCCCGCCTCGACGGCCTGGCGCGTGCCCGTGCAGCGCGTCAGGTCGGCCGCCACGCCCGTTTCCTTGAGCAGGGCGCGCTCGAACTTGCGCAGCACGATGGGCGGCGGCTCATTGTGCGCCAGTTGATTCAAGGTGGCAACGTAGTGATCGAACAGGACGGGATGCGGGTCGTCGCGCGCGAGCAATTTGACCAGCAATTCGTTCAGATAGAAGCCGCACAGCAAGGCGGTCTTTTCCAACGGTAACATGCCACCCACCCATTCCGCGCCCGTCAGGATGCGCAGTTCGGACTTGCCGGTCCAGCCCGCCTGCAGCGGCTGGAACGTCTGCAGCACGCCGCGCAACTGCGAATGGGGCCGCTTGGCGCCCTTGGCGACGAGCGCGATGCGGCCGTATTCGCGCGTAAACACGTCGACGATGAGGCTGGTTTCTTTATGCGGATAGCTGTGCAGCACGAAGGCTGGCTGGCCCGTGATGCGGCCGTCGCGCGCGGGCGGACGGCTGCGCCGGGGTGCGGCGGACGTGGGCGGTGCGGAGGGTGCGGCCGGCGGCGCGATGGCCGCCGTCGCGGGGACAACGGGTGAGGCTGGCGCAGGATCGTGCAGCGCTGGCGTGGTGGTGCTCATGCGTGTGGCGTCGCCCCCGGGTTGCGGATTACTCGTAGCCGTAGGCGCGCAAGCCCGCCTCGTTGTCGGCCCAGCCCGACTTGACCTTGACCCAGATTTCCAGGTACACGGGGCCGCCGAACAGTTTTTCCATATCCAGGCGGGCCTGGGTGGACACTTCCTTCAGGCGCGCGCCCTTGTTGCCGATGATCATGGACTTGTGCGTATCGCGCTCGACCAGGATGGCGGCGAACACGCGGCGCAAATCGCCTTCCTGCTCGAATTTCTCGATCAGCACGGTGCTCGTGTACGGCAGTTCGTCGCCGACAAAGCGGAACAGTTTTTCGCGCACGATTTCCGAGGCGAGGAATTTCTCGCTGCGGTCCGTGATGTCGTCCGGGCCAAAGATGGGCTGGTTTTCCGGCAGGAAGCGCTTGATCTCGTTCTGCAAACCTTCCAGCTGGAAATGCAGCTTGGCCGAGACGGGCACGATGGCGGCGAAGTCGCGCATGGCGGCGATCTTTTGCGCGAACGGCAGCAAGACAGCCTTGTCCTTCACGCGGTCCGATTTATTGATGACGAGGATGCACGGCACTTCCTTCGGCAGCAGGTCCATCACTTGCTGGTCGGCCGGACCAAACGTGCCCGCCTCAATCACGTACAGGATGACGTCCGAGGAAATCAGCGTGTTCGTGACGGTCTTGTTCAGCGTCTTGTTCAGCGCGTTCGAGTGGCGCGTCTGGAAGCCTGGCGTGTCGACGTAGATGAACTGCGCGTCCGGCACCGTCTGGATGCCCGTGATGCGGTGGCGCGTCGTTTGCGCCTTGCGCGAAGTGATGCTGACCTTCGCGCCGATCAGCACGTTCATCAGGGTCGATTTGCCCACGTTGGGGCGGCCCACGATGGCGATATAGCCACAGCGGAAGTTGTCGGGCATTTTGGTGGCTGTCATGCTAGTGTCGATTCTGTTTAGTGTGAGCGGCGATCGCCGGGGCAGCCGGGGCTTGCGCGTCGTCGCTCTGGATGGTGGCAATGCCGGCCAGCTTGAGCTGGGCGGCGCGCGGTTTGGGCTTGCGGCTGGCGGCAGGCGACTTCAACAGCGCCTGCTCGGCCACGTCCAGCGCCAGTTTGGCGGCAGCTTGCTCACCGGCGCGGCGGCTTCCGCCACGGCCGTAAACCTGGATGTTCAATTTCGGCACCAGGCATTCGATCTCGAATTCCTGGCTGTGGGCGGCGCCATGGGTAGCCACCACGTTGTACTGTGGCAGCGAAATTTTCTTACTTTGCAAAAACTCCTGCAGCAGGGTCTTGGCATCCTTGCCCAGGGTTTGCGGATCGACCGAGTCGAGTATCGGGATGTAGAAGGCGCGGATCACCGTGCTGGCGGCGTCGAAGCCCGTGTCGAGGAAGATGGCGCCCAGCAAGGCTTCCAGGGTGTCGGCGAGGATCGATGGGCGGCGGAAACCACCCGATTTGAGCTCGCCTTCGCCCAGGCGCAAAAATTGCGACAATTCCAGCTTTTGCGCGATTTCATACAGCGACTGCTGCTTGACCAGATTGGCGCGCAGGCGCGACAGGTCGCCCTCGTCGATGGTCTTGAAACGTTCGTACAGGATGGAAGCGACCACGCAGTTGAGGATGGAGTCGCCGAGGAATTCCAGCCGCTCATTATGCAAACTGCTGTGGCTACGGTGCGTCAAGGCTTGCTGCAACAGGCCAGCATCCTGGAACGTATAGCCTAAACGGGTTTGCAATAGCTGAAGATTCATTGTTGTTTCTGTGTCATCTGAGTAATTCGGCTGGCCGCCGCGCGGGGAATCGGCACGGCGGCCATACGGGCGGCTTAGTGTATGCCACCCACTCTTTTCGGATTGCTGAAGTTCATCCACACCAGGAAAGCCTTGCCGACGATGTTCTCGTTCGGCACGAAGCCCCAGTAACGGCTGTCCGCGCTATTGTCGCGGTTGTCGCCCATCATGAAGTAATTGCCTTGTGGCACTACACACGTAAAACCGTCTTCGTTGTAGTTGCACGCATCCTTGTGCGGGAAATCCTTCACTTCGCGCAAGTTCAACGTGGGAGCGGGCTCGTCGTTGAGGATGCGGTGGCTCACGCCCGTCAGGTTTTCTTCCAGCTGCTTGTGGTAGACCGTGCTTTCGTCATCGAGGTAGTCGTCCAGCGGGGTGTACTGCACTTCCTTGCCGTTGACCGTCAAGCGCTTGTTTTCATAGGTAATTTTATCACCGGGCACGCCGATCACGCGCTTGATATAGTCTTGCGACATATCTTTCGGGTACTTGAACACCATCACGTCGCCGCGCTGCGGATCGTTGACTTCGATGATGCGCTTGTTGACGATCGGCAAACGAATACCATACGTAAACTTGTTGACCAGGATCAAATCGCCCACCAGCAAGGTCGGCACCATCGAGCTCGACGGAATCTTGAACGGCTCGTACAGGAACGAGCGCAGGCAGAACACGAGGGCGATGACGGGGAAGAAGCTGCCCGAATACTCGACCCAGGTCGGCTGGCGCAACAGCGCCGCCTCGATGGTGGCGCGGCTGCCGCCCGCATCGGACTTGATGCCCTCGGCGGCCAGCTTGGACTGGCGCGCATCGAATTCAGCCAGGGCGCGGTCGGCCGCCTTGCGGCGCTGCTTGGACAGATAAAATACATCCAGGCACCAGACCAGGCCCGTCAACACCATCAGCACGAACAGGATTAAAGCGAAATTTCCTAAAATCACTTGCAGGTTCATTGATTAACCATCCACTTGTAAAATTGCCAGGAATGCTTCTTGCGGGATCTCCACGGAACCCACTTGCTTCATGCGTTTCTTACCCGCTTTTTGTTTTTCCAGCAATTTTTTCTTGCGGCTGATGTCGCCGCCATAGCACTTGGCCAGGACGTTCTTGCGCAAGGCTTTCACGTTTTCGCGCGAAATGATGTTCGCGCCGATGGTCGCCTGAATCGCCACGTCGAACATCTGGCGCGGGATCAGTTCGCGCATCTTGGCGGCCACCTGGCGGCCACGGTACTGGCTGTTCGAACGGTGGACGATGATGGCCAGCGCATCGACTTTTTCACTGTTGATCAGCATGTCGACCTTGACCACGTCGGCCGCGCGGTATTCCTTGAACTCGTAATCCATCGAGGCATAGCCGCGCGACGTCGATTTCAGGCGGTCGAAGAAGTCCAGCACGATCTCGGCCATCGGCATTTCATACACGAGCTTGACCTGGCGGCCGTGGTAGCTCATGTCCATCTGGATGCCGCGCTTGCCGATACACAGGGTGATCACGGAACCGACGTATTCCTGCGGCATGTACAGATTGACCGTGACGATAGGCTCGCGCACTTCCTCGATGCGCGACGGATCGGGCATCTTCGACGGATTGTCGACGTTGATCATGGTGCCGTCGCGCTGGATCACTTCGTACACCACGGTAGGCGCCGTGGTGATCAGGTCCATGTCGAATTCGCGCTCGAGGCGTTCCTGCACGATTTCCATGTGCAGCAAGCCCAGGAAGCCGCAGCGGAAGCCGAAGCCCAGCGCCTGCGACACTTCCGGCTCGTACATCAGGGCCGCGTCGTTCAGTTTCAGCTTTTCCAGCGAGTCGCGCAGCGCGTCGTACTGGTTCGCTTCGACCGGGAACAGGCCGGCAAACACTTGCGGCTGCACTTCCTTAAAGCCAGGCAATGGCGCGGCGGCAGGACGGTTGGCCAGGGTGACGGTATCGCCCACTTTCGCCGCTTTCAATTCCTTGATGCCGGCGATGATGAAGCCCACCTGGCCTGCCGACAATTGCGGCAAGGATTGCGAACGGGGCGAAAACACGCCGATGTCTTCCACCAGCTGCACCGAATCGGTGGCCATCAGGCGGATCTTGTCTTTCGGTTTCAGGGTGCCGTTGATCACGCGCACCAGCATGACCACGCCCACATAGGCGTCATACCAGGAGTCGACGATCAGCGCCTGCAGCGGCGCATCGGGGTCGCCCTTCGGTGGCGGCACCTTGACGATCAGCTGCTCGAGCACGTCCAGCACGCCGAAGCCCGTCTTGGCCGAGCAGTGCACGGCGTCAGCCGCGTCGATGCCGATCACGTCTTCGATCTCGGCGATCGCGCTCGGCGGATCCGCGTTCGGCAAGTCGATCTTGTTCAGCACGGGCACCACTTCCACGCCCAGGTCCAGCGCCGTGTAGCAGTTGGCCACCGTTTGCGCTTCCACGCCTTGCGATGCGTCCACCACCAGCAGCGCGCCTTCGCACGCCGACAGCGAGCGCGACACTTCATAGCTGAAGTCGACGTGGCCCGGCGTATCGATCAGGTTCAGGTTGTAGATCTGGCCATCGCGCGCCTTGTAGTGCAGGGCCGCCGTTTGCGCCTTGATGGTAATGCCGCGCTCGCGCTCCAGATCCATCGAATCGAGCACCTGCGCCTCCATCTCGCGGTCGGACAAGCCGCCGCACAATTGAATGATGCGGTCAGCCAGGGTCGATTTACCGTGGTCAATATGGGCGATGATGGAGAAGTTGCGTATGTTGTTCATTAACTAATATAAGTGCGAAGTTGACGACACTGCTTTAACAGGAATCAGGGGGATCATGTCCGGGCCAAACAGGGCCAAAATCAGGCGCCCCACTCATGATGAAAAAAGCGCTCCGAGCAGGACATCTGCATGCCCAGGCGAGCGCTTTTGAAGCGACAGAAGCTGCTGCCTCGGACAGTAGCTTTTTCGACCTCCCCATTTTACCGGATTTCAGAGTAGAAAGCCCGTCTTATGAGGCCGGCACCGGGGCAAGCCGACATTTTCGGCTGTTTTCAGCACCAGAATGGTGCAATGCAGTGTCAATATTGGCAATTAAGCTACGCCAGGCAGCGCCGTACCGCCGCTTCGTCGAGAAAATAATGGCAGAGCTCGGGCTGCGCCAGGTCGCCGAACAGCACCGGCACCAGCTCGTCGAAACGGGCCAGCAGCGAGGCGTCAGGCGAGGCGTCGATGTCGATCACGTCCACCGTAAACGGCTTGCCGGGCGGCTGCAGCAGGAGCAAGGCGTCGAGCATGTCCTGGCAAAGGTGGCAATAACTGCGGGAATAGAGGGTGAAGTGCATGAAGATATGGGGAAAAGCATCCCGGCCGGGGCCGGGACGCAGGTAGATCAGAAACTTACTTGGCCGATGGACGCAGCGAAACGAATTGCGCCGTATCGCCGCGGCGCACCAGCACGGCCGACGATTTCTTCGGATCGAGCTTGGCGACCAAGGCGTTGAACTGCTTGGCGTCTTTCACGGCAACATTATTCAATTGCAAGATCACATCGCCAGGCTGCAGGCCGGCCAGAGCCGCCACGCCATCGGCATCGTCGACCAGCACGCCCGCGTCGATCTTCAATTCCTGTTTCTTCGCGGCCGGCACGTCGCTGACCTTCAGCCCCAGTGCATTGACGGCCTGCGCTTCCGGCTCCCTGGCGCCCTTCTTCGCCGTTTTCTCGCCTTCCAGCTCGACGACGGTGACGGGAATGTCCGCCTGCGCGCCCTTGCGCCAGACGGTGACCGTGGACTTGCCATTGACGGCGGCGCCGCCCACCAGACGCGGCAGGTCGGAGGAGCGCTCGATCTGGGCGCCGTTGAATTTCAGGATGATGTCGCCCGGCTTGATGCCCGCCTTGTCGGCCGGACCGCCCGGCTCCACCATTGACACTTGCGCGCCCTTGGCGTTCGGCAAGCCCAGCGATTCCGCCACGTCCTTGCTCACTTCGCCGATCTGCACGCCGATGCGCCCGCGCACGACCTTGCCCGTCTTTTTCAGCTGCTCGCCCACGCGCATGGCTTCATCGATGGGCACGGCAAACGAAATGCCGTTATAGGCGCCGGACAGGGTGGCGATCTGCGAATTGATGCCGATCACTTCGCCGCGCATATTGATCAAGGGTCCGCCCGAGTTGCCGGGATTGACGGCCACATCGCTCTGGATCAGGGGCAGGTAGTCGCCCGTGTCGCGCGACTTGGCGGAAATGATGCCGGCCGTCACCGTGTTTTCCAGGTTGAACGGCGAACCGATGGCGATGACCCACTCGCCCACGCGGATCTTGTTCGAATCGCCGATGGTCAGACGCGGCAGGTTGCCGCCCTCGATTTTCAGCAGGGCCACGTCGGTGCGCGCATCGGCGCCGATCACCTTGGCCTTGAATTCGCGCTTGTCCGTCAGGGTCACGTAGACCTCGTCGGCGCCATCGACCACGTGGGCATTGCTCAGCACGTAGCCATCGGCCGAGATGATGAAGCCAGAACCCACGCCGCGCTGCACTTCCTGTTCCTGCGGTACGGCGCGGCGGCCGCCGCGCGGCGCCTGCTGGCGCGGCGTCGGCATGGCGCCGCCGAAGAAGCGGCGCAGAAATTCCTGCATTTCCTGCTCATCCTGACTGCCGGCGCCGGCGCCGCCCATTCTCAGGCGTTCGGTGGTGCGGATATTCACCACGGCCGGGCCCACGGCGTCGACCAGGTCCGAGAAATCAGGCAGTTTCACCGCCGGCACGGCGGCCTGCGCCTGTGGCGCCAGCCCCAGCATGGTGGGAGCCAGAAACACGCCAGCGGTACCGAACAATAAGGCGGAAAGCGTCTTTACTGAA
Organism: Janthinobacterium glycogeni; assembly: GCF_051380725.1. NCBI lineage: Bacteria > Pseudomonadati > Pseudomonadota > Betaproteobacteria > Burkholderiales > Oxalobacteraceae > Janthinobacterium > Janthinobacterium glycogeni. The sequence continues at coordinate 286,643 of NZ_JBNYXP010000001.1, forward strand.
AACGACTTGCTGGCGGCACACATGTTTTTTTTCATGGAAAGGTTCTCTTCGAATATATAAACGGATCAAAACGCGGATCAGGCGATTGCCTGCGTGCACGATCGGCCGTCATGACGGCATCCCGGGGGCAAACACATCCGGCAGCGCACATGGCAGCGCATATGGCAAACAATGCAACAATATATCGCAAAAGCAAGATATTGCCTGCACACAGTGTCAATCGTACCGAAGTCCAGTGTCAAGAGGGTGACGCGGGAGTTAAGCCTGGCATAAGATGGAAACGCGTTAGCTAGCGCTGCGCCAGCGGGCCCGCGTCCAGCGGCTCGGCCGCCCCCGGCGGCACGATGGAGGCGGACAGGGGCAGCAGCGGTTCCGCACGGGCAGGGTCCGACTCGGCGGCCAGGCGGCTGGCCAGGCGCGCATCGAACTGGGCGCTCAGTAGATGACCGCACTGCTCCGAGCGCAGCACGTCACCGATATGGCGATAGGCATTCCAGGCTTGCCGTCCCTCATCCGTGTCGAGGGCGGCAAATGCCAGTTCGAGTTCGCTCGCCGCCAGCTCGCCATCGGCCAGGGCGGAAATAGTCTCGTGCAATCGTGTGTGCGTATCCATGATGGGTCCTGCCATTTCAAGAAGATCGGTGCGAAAACCGGACGCAGCCATGCCAACCTCATACTCTTCAGATTACCAGCGCTTGTCAATTGGCATGTCCAGCAACGGTTTCAATTTTTCCGCAATCACTTCGCGCGCGCGAAAAATCCGGCTGCGCACGGTGCCGATGGGGCACGCCATGATCTCCGATATTTCTTCATAGCTCAGGCCCTCGATCTCGCGCAGCACGATGGCCGTGCGCAATTCGATGGGCAGCACATCCATGGCCGCATTGACGGTGGCCGCAATCTGCTTGCTGGCCAGCACCGATTCGGGTGTATTGTTGTCACGCAATTTATTGCCATCATCGAAGGACTCGGCCTGCTCGGCGTCGGCATCGCTGGACGTGGCGGCACGCCTCCCCTGCGTGACGAGATAATTCTTGGCCGTATTGATGCCGATGCGGTACAGCCAGGTATAAAAAGCGGCGTCGCCGCGAAAATGGCGCAGCGCCCGGTATGCCTTGATAAAGGTTTCCTGCACCACATCTTCGGCCTCCGCCGGGTCGTGCACCAGGCGCGACACGAGGCGCATCAAGCGGCGCTGGTATTTCGATACCAGCACATCGAATGCCCGTTTGTCGCCAGCCTGCACCCGCTCGACCAGTAACTGATCATACTCGCGCTCTGTCCTCACGCCCAATGTCCCTGGTGGCATGCAGCGTGGGCGCCTGTATGGATATAGAGTTGGCCCGCTGCAAGAAGTTCAGTGTTCGCCCCACTTTTATTCGCCCCCACTCCGCGCCGCAATGGCCCGGCACGCCACGGCCAGCGGGCGGAAGGCGGGGCAGCCGCCGCCGCGCTGCACCAGCACCTGCGTGCGCCGCCCCGCGGCATCGGCCAGGCACAGCACCAGCAGCGACGGCCACAGGGTCGAGCCCGGCAACAGGCGCAGTCCTGACGGCTGCGACGGCCCCGGGCCGGGCGGCTCCGCCACCCCGCCGGCATCTGCCCCTGGCGCGCCGCCATGCTCCAGATATACCGCCAGCCGCAACTGGCCGACCGGCGAAATATCAAGCGTCTGCGGCTTTCTGCGCCTGCGCAGCAAAGCGAGCAACGACACGCCGCCAGCCGTGCTCAGCAACGCACCGGGCCAGCCCAGCGCATAGCCGCCCACCAGTTGCTCAGGCACCGCCGCCGCACGCCACGCACCGCTCAGGGGCCAGGCGGCCAGCAAGGCGCACAGTCCCAGCGCCGCTTGCAACAGACGCAAACAGACAGGCGTGCGAATAACAGCCGCTACCGCGATTGACATACTTCATGGGAAAAAAAGGCGCGCCGGCAACATGCCGGGCAAATTCAGGCGCCAACGAACGTTGGCGCCGAATCAGCGCTCACTACGATTTGACCGTAGCGAGCGCTTGAAAGTTCCTGCTTATTTCGCTTTACCGAAAATCAGTGTGCCATTCGTGCCGCCGAAGCCGAACGAATTCTTCACTGCATAATCGATCTTCATATCCCGCGCCGTGTTGGCACAGAAATCGAGATCGCAAGCCGGATCCTGGTTGAAGATGTTGATGGTCGGTGGCGACACCTGATGGTGCAATGCCAGGACCGTAAACACCGCTTCCAGACCGCCCGCGCCGCCCAGCAAATGGCCCGTCATCGACTTGGTCGAGTTGACAACCAGATGCTTGGCGTGCTCGCCGAAGGTGCGTTTGATGCCCATCACTTCCGCCACGTCGCCTTGCGGGGTCGACGTGCCATGCGCGTTCAGGTACTGAATCTGATCCGCGTTCAAGCCGGCGTTGTTGAGGGCCGCGATCACCGATTTGCTGCCGCCGCTACCATCTTCCAGCGGCGAGGTCATGTGATAAGCATCTGCGCTCATCCCGAAACCATGCACTTCGGCATAGATCTTGGCACCACGGGCCACCGCGTGCTCGTAGTCTTCCAGCACCATGACGCCAGCGCCCTCGCCCAGCACGAAGCCGTCGCGGTCGGTATCCCACGGACGCGATGCCGTTGCCGGATCGTCGTTGCGGGTCGACAAGGCGCGTGCCGAGGCGAAACCGCCCAGGCCCAGCGGCGACACGGTCGATTCAGCGCCACCGGCGATCATGACGTCGGCATCGCCGTACTCGATCATGCGCGCTGCGGCACCGATGCTGTGCAAACCGGTGGTACACGCCGTCACGATCGCCAGGTTCGGGCCCTTCAGACCATATTTGATCGAAAGGTTGCCAGAGATCATGTTAATGATCGAGGCAGGCACGAAAAATGGCGAGATACGGCGCGGACCGCGCTTTTCGTACTCGGACTTGGTTTCCTCGATCAGCGGCAAGCCGCCGATACCGGAACCGATGATCACGCCGATGCGCTCGGCGTTTTCTTCGGTCACTTCCAGGCCGGAGTCCTGCATCGCCTGGATGCCGGCAGCCATGCCGTAATGGATAAAGGTATCCATGTGGCGTGCTTCCTTACCGGAGATGTACTCTTCGATATTGAAGCCTTTGACTTCACCGGCAAAATGCGTGGTGAATGGCTGTGCATCAAACTTGGTAATCGTGGCAATGCCGGATTTACCTTCAATGATTGCGCCCCACGCCTCGGCAATAGTATTGCCGACAGGTGAAACGCAGCCCAGGCCGGTGACAACAACACGACGGTTTTTAGAACGGCTCAAGCGATTCTCCTGAAGTCGGTCAGACAGGCTTAGGCCTTGACGTGTGCGGTGGCGTAGTCGATCGCCTGTTGCACGGTGGTGATTTTTTCAGCTTGTTCGTCAGGGATTTCCATTTCGAATTCGTCTTCCAGGGCCATGACCAGTTCCACGGTGTCCAGGGAATCGGCGCCGAGATCGTCGACGAAGGAGGATTCGATTTTGATGTCTGCTTCTGCAACGCCCAGTTGCTCAGCGACGATTTTCTTAACGCGTTGTTCGATATCCGACATGTTATGGCTCCAAAGTGTGTGTTACGGAAAGTGCGCGCATTTTATCAGGTTTGCGCGTCCGAATACTAATTTCGGTGTCTGCTGCTAATTCGACCGAAGCTGCTGCTAAAAGATGCGATTATAGACAAAAACGGCCGTTGAATCATGCCACAAACGCCCGCCCCGTCTAGCTTTCACATCAATTCATGTACATTCCACCGTTCACGTGCAGGGTGGTGCCCGTGATGTAGGCCGCTTGCGGCGAGGCCAAAAAGGCCACCGCCGCCGCCACGTCTTCCGGTTTGCCCAGGCGGGACAGGGGAATTTGCGTCAACAGGGCCGCGTGCTGCTCTTCGCTCAGGGCCTTGGTCATGTCGGTATCGATGAAGCCAGGGGCGATGCAGTTCACGGTAATGTTGCGGCTGCCGATTTCACGCGCCAGGGCGCGGCTCATGCCTTCCACGCCGGCCTTGGCCGCCGCGTAATTCATTTGCCCCGGATTGCCCGACGAAGCCACCACCGACGTGATATTAATGATACGCCCAGTTTTGGCTTTCATCATGCCGCGCAGTACGGCGCGCGACAGGCGGCCGACGGCCGACAGGTTGGTGGAAATCACGCTGTCCCACTCCTCATCCTTCATGCGCATGGCCAGCTGGTCTTGCGTGATGCCCGCATTGTTGACGAGGATGGACAGGCTGCCGTAGGTTTTCTGCACTTCATCGACGACGGCCGCACAGCGCGCCGCATCGGTCACGTTCAGGACCAGGCCCTTGCCCGTTACGCCTTCGGCAGCCAGGTAATCGGTGATCGCCTGCGCGCCGCTTTCCGAGGTAGCGGTGCCAACCACGGTAGCTCCCTGTTTGCCCAGTTCGGTGGCGATGGCGCGGCCGATGCCGCGCGAGGCGCCCGTGACCAGCACGACTTGATTTGCTAAATTCATGAGTATCCTTAAAAGCAAGTGCGGCAGGCAGGCTGCCGCGATCTGATGTTTATTGGAGCTGCGTCAAAATGCGTTCCAGCGAGGCCTGGTCGACGATGGCGTCGCCCACCAGCACGGGATCGATGCGCTTGGCCAGGCCCATCAGGACCTTGCCCGGGCCGCATTCGATCACTTGCGTGATGCCCTCAAGAGCCACTTTCTGCATCGTTTCCACCCAGCGCACGGGGCTGGCCGCCTGGCGCACGAGCGCATCCTTGATGCCGGCGACGTCGTTGACGATGGCCACGTCGACGTTGTTGATCAGGGCGATCTGCGGCGCGGCGAACGTCAGGCCGGCCATGTACTCGCGCAAGCGGTCCGATGCCGGCTTCAGCAGCGACGAGTGGAATGGCGCCGAGACGGGCAGCTTCATGGCGCGCTTGGCGCCCTTGGCCTTGGCCAGTTCGCAGGCGCGCTCGACGGCCGCCGTATGACCGGCGATGACCACTTGCGCCGGCGCATTGAAATTGACAGGCTCGACCACCAGGGCCGGGTTTTCCGCCGCCGCTTCCGCACAGGCGGCGCGCACGTCGTCGTCCGACAGGCCCAGCACGACGGCCATCGTGCCCTGCCCTACCGGTACGGCTTCCTGCATGGCTTGCGCGCGGAAACGCACGAGCGGCACGGCGTCCTTGAACGCAATGACGCCGGCGGCGACCAGCGCCGAATATTCACCGAGACTGTGACCGGCCACGACCGTCGGCACCGGGCCGCCCGCTGCCAGCCAGGCGCGATAGAAGGCCACGGCCGCCGTCAGCATCACCGGTTGCGTATTGGTGGTCAGGTCCAGCTCTTCCTTCGGACCTTCGGCGATCAGCTTGCCCAGGTCGAATTGCAAGGCGTCCGACGCTTCAGCCACGGTTTGCGCAACCACGGGGTTGCCAGCGAAACCGTCGAGCATCGCAATCGCTTGCGAGCCTTGGCCTGGGAAAACAAATGCAAATTGTGTCATGGTGACTCCGTTTTTTAATAGTGTTGCGGGATTACATGCGCGCCAGCACGGCGCCCCAGGTAAAGCCGCCGCCCACGCCTTCCATCATGACGTTGTCGCCCTTCTTGACCCGGCCGTCGCGCACGGCGATGTCGAGCGCCAGCGGAATCGAGGCGGCCGAAGTGTTGCCATGCTGGTCGACGGTGACGACCATCTTGTCCAGTGGTAAGCCGAGTTTCTTGGCCGTGCTGTTCATGATGCGGATGTTCGCCTGGTGCGGGATCAGCCAGTCGATCTGGTCCGAGGTCATGTTGGCGTGCTCCAGCGCTTCGTGCGCGACTTTTTCCAGCACGGACACGGCCAGCTTGAAGACGGCCGGGCCGTCCATGTACAGGAAGGCGCTGCCGGCCAGTGCGCCGCCGGCCAAGCTGCCGGGTACGCTGAGGATGTCCGAATGGCGGCCATCGGCGTGCAGCTTGGTGGCCAGGATGCCCGGCTCTTTCGATGCCGTCATGACGATGGCGCCGGCGCCGTCGCCGAACAGCACGCAGGTGCCGCGGTCGTCGAAATTGAGGATGCGCGAAAACACTTCGGCGCCGATCACCAGCACGTTCTTGTGCATACCCGATTGAATGAAGCTATCGGCCGTGGCCACCGCATACACGAAGCCGCTGCAGACGGCTTGCACGTCGACGGCGGCGCAGTTGTTCGTGATGCCCAGCTTGTTTTGCACGATGCAGGCGGTGCTGGGGAAGCTGCCGAAGAAATCGGGAGTCGAGCTGGCGACGATGATCAGGTCCAGGTCGTTGCCGTTCAGGCCGGCCATTTCCAGGGCCTTCTTGGCCGCTTCCACGCCCAGGTCCGAGGAATTTTGCGTCGGCGCCGCGTAATGGCGCGCCGAGATGCCGCTGCGCGAGACGATCCATTCATCCGACGTCTCGATGCCCTTGGCGGCGAGCTGTTCGGTCAGATCCTGGTTGGTGACGCGCTTCTCCGGCAGATAGCTGCCGGTACCGATAATTTTGCTGTAAGTTTTGCTAAAAACAGTCATGCAAATACCCGTCCACTAAATGGTAGAGCTTGTTGATGTAGGTTCGTCCGGTACTGGCGTGCGCGGCATCAGCTCGGCGATCATGCTGGCCAAGTGCGCTTGCACGTCATTTTTTGCCGCATCAAAAGCGCGGCGCAAGGCCCATTCGAAGGAATAGGCATCGGCGCTGCCATGGCTCTTGAAGACGAGGCCACGCAAGCCCAGCAGGCTGGCGCCGTTGTAACGCGAAGGATTCAAGCGGTTGCCGATGGCTTTCAGGGCCCCGCGGGCGATCAGCGCGCCCAGCATGGTAATCGGATTGCGCTTGAATTCGGAAGTGAGCACGTCTTTCATGAAGCGCGCCAGGCCTTCGATGGCTTTCAGGGTCACGTTGCCGACGAAACCGTCGCAGACGACGATATCGGTCGTGCCCTTGAAGATATCGTTGCCTTCCACGTTGCCGTAGAAGTTCAGCGCGCCACGCTCGTGGTCGGCCTGCAGCAGCTTCGAGGTGAGTTTCACCACTTCATTACCCTTGATATCTTCCGTGCCCACGTTCAGCAAGCCGATCGTCGGGCGTGCGATGCCTTCCATCGCGGACACGAGCACGGAGCCCATGATGGCGAACTGGTGCAAGTGATGCGGTTCGCAATCGACGTTCGCGCCCAGGTCCAGCATGTAGGTCGGGCCGTTCTTTTGATTCGGCAAGATGCTGCAGATGGCCGGGCGGTCGACGCCGGACATGGTTTTCAATACATAGCGCGACACGGCCATCAGGGCTGCCGTATTACCGGCGGAAACGGAGGCTTGCGCCACGCCGTTCTTGACCTGTTCGATGGCCACGCGCATGGAGGAATCCTTCTTGCGGCGCAGGGCCACTTCCAGGGGATCATCCATGGTAACTTGTTCGGAGGCATGCAATACCGACAGGCGCGGATGCGTGTCGGCTTTATGTTTTTTCAGTTCGGCACGAATCACGTCTTCCAATCCAACAAGGATCAGTTCGGCTTCAGGCTCATGTTTTACGAAGGAAATTGCTGCGGGGATAGTGACTGAGGGACCGTGATCTCCGCCCATACAGTCGATAGAAATTTTGATTGTCATTTGTGTTGATTCAATACCGCTGCGGGCGTGCGGCAAGATGTGAATCGGACTGGAGCATATGCAGGGCGCAGCATGTCATGCACCGCCTGGCAAGCTTGATTCAAAATGACGGGTGCGCAAGATGAATTGCAGCCGATAAAAAAGAAGAAGCGGCGCCACGCCGAATAACCACGCAACACCGCTTTCATCTTACCCAACAAAAACGTCGATTACTCGTCGTTTTTGGTCTTCAACACTTTACGGCCACGATAGAAGCCGTTAGGGCTGATATGGTGACGCATGTGTGTTTCGCCGGTAACTGGCTCGACGCTCAATTGCGGCGCGACCAGGAAGTCGTGCGAACGGTGCATGCCGCGCTTGGAAGGGGTTTTCTTGTTCTGTTGAACTGCCATGATGACTCCTAATACATAAGTTCTAAAATTTTAGCACAATCGATTAGCAAATACATGCGAATCGAGTATCCCAGCGGCAAAGACTACCCGAAAATAGCCCGGACCGACATCGTTTATTACAATTACATTTCACTACACTTGCCATACTCGATTACTACACGCGTTTGACACGTTCTTTGATGGGGGAAACCCCTTTACCACTTTATTCTGGCTTCAAGTCCTTCAGTGCCGCAAACGGCGACTTCTTTTCAGACTTGAGAGCATCGAGCTGCGCCGTATCGGGGCAGACGTCGTGTTTGGGTACCTGCGGCAGGGCCAGCAAGGCTTCATCTTCGATCAGGGCCGCGGCATCCATGCTGCGGCTGCCGACGATCACGTCGATCGATTCATCGTTGATGATTTCTTCGATCTCGTCCGCATGCTCGTCATCCTTGCCCAGCATCAGAGTGGTCGTCGAATCAATTGCGTAAGCATACGGAGTCAGGCAGCGCTGGCAAACCAGCTGAACGGTGCCGTTGACCGACAAGGTCAGTTGTGGGTAGCCCAGCTTGCTGGTGCCGCCGACGATCTTCCAGGCGATCTCGCCGGAACTATCTGCACAATCCTTGGTCAACCGGGTCATTTCAGCGACAGGAGTTACACCCTCGCGGCTCCCGCTGATACGACAAAAATCAAAGGCGTCGATCACAAAAGCATTCATTGGTAGAAAATTTCCCCGGAAAACCTGCGATAATAACAGGGTTTTTAGCACGGAGTCAAAGGCTAAGCATCTTTTTTGACGCAATCATTGCCATCAACATGACAACTTCATCAATACCGTCATGCCGCATGGAGCCTCAGTTGTGGGCTCTGCGCCCTGGAATTTGCGTGAAATTCCACTGACATCGACCTGCGCGGCCATGCCGGCCGCCATCCACTACCGAATGATACCAACTTCTGTCCCATTGCGCTTGATTCTTGCATCGAGTTCGACTTACCGCAAGGAATTGCTGGAACGCCTGCGCCTGCCTTTCGAGGTGGCCGTGCCCGATCTCGACGAACGCCCCCTGCACGGCGAAAGTCCCAGCGCCACAGCCTTGCGCCTGGCGCAAGCCAAGGCACAGGCCGTGCTCGACCGCTATCCTGGCAGCCTCGTCATCGGCTCCGACCAGGTCGCCACCCTGGACGGTGCGCAGATCGGCAAGCCGGGCAACCATGCGAACGCCCTGCTGCAACTGCAAACCATGCGCGGGCGCCAGACCGTGTTCCACACGGCGCTATGCCTGCTCGACGGGCGCCAGTCGCCCGCCGTGGCGCAAGTGGAAGATATCCAGACTCTCGTCACCGTGCGCGACTTGCCCGACGCGGAACTGGACGCCTACCTGCGCATCGAGCAGCCGTACGACTGCGCCGGCAGCGCCAAGAACGAAGGCCTGGGCATCGCCCTGCTCGAACGTATCGACAGCACCGACCCGACCGCCCTGACCGGCTTGCCCCTGATCGCCCTTAGCGGCATGCTGCGCAAGGCGGGCGTGGCGTTTTTCACCCTTTAATTTACCGACAATAAGAATATGACCGGCACCCTGTACCTGATCCCCAATCACCTCGGCCTGTCCGATGGCGCCATCGACCCGCTGGCCCGTATCATTCCCGAGCAAGTGCGGCAGATCACCTCGCAACTCGATTATTTCGTCGCGGAAAACGCCAAGACGGCGCGCGCCTTCCTGAAACTGATCGGCAACCAGCATCCGCTGGCCAAGCCGCTGCAGGAAATCACGATTTCCGAACTCAACGTCAATACCCCGGCGCAAGCGCTGGCCGGCTTGCTGGCGCCGCTGCTGGCGGGACGCGACGCGGGCCTCGTGTCGGAGGCGGGCGTGCCCGCCGTGGCCGACCCAGGCGCCGACCTGGTGCGTCTGGCGCATCAGCACGGCGTTAAAGTGCGTCCGCTGGTGGGCCCGTCGTCGATCCTGCTGGCCGTGATGGCCAGCGGCTTGAACGGCCAGAGCTTCGCCTTCAACGGCTACCTGCCTACCGATGCGGCCTTGCGCGCCAAGCGCATCAAGGAACTGGAAGTGCGTTCGCGCACGGAAAAGCAGACCCAGCTGTTCATCGAAACGCCGTACCGCAACGCCGCCATGCTCGAAGCGCTCGTGGCGCAATGCGCGCCGTCGACCCTGATCTGCGTTGCCACCGACCTGAGCCTGGACACGGAAAGCGTGCAAACGTGGAATGGCGGACAGTGGAAGAAACAATTGGCTGCCGGCAAGGCACCTGACTTCCACAAGAAACCGACCGTGTTCTTGTTATTGGGACAGTAAACGTAAACGACAAACGCCACAAACATATTTGCCGTGGCGTTTACTTTGCTCAACTACGATAGTTACGACACCTGACAAAACCGTAGCGAGCGGAAGGAAGAGGTGGCTAAGAAGCGCAACCGTACTAAGTACGGGGGCGCCGAGCCGGTGAGCATCGCAGGCCGCCTATACCGACGCGCAGTAGGTTTGGTCAGGTGTCCTCAGACTCTTCTGGTGCCGGTATTTTTCTGTCCGCCCTTGCCCGTTTCCAATACGAACTTCGCGCCATCGTCGCGGCCCAGCACCTTGACCAGGTAAGGCATGACTTCGCGCAGCATCGGCTCGAGCGTGTACGGCGGGTTCAAGATGAACATGCCGCTGCTGTGCAGGCCGAAGCCGTCCGGCGACGGGGTGTTCACCGTCAGGGTCACGTGCAGCCAGTCCGAGCTGGGCAATTGCTTGAGCTTGTCGGCGAACTGGCGCGATTCCATGCGCTGCAGCACCGGGTACCAGACGGCGTAGATGCCGGACGGGAAGCGCACGAGAGCGTCGGCCAGGGTATCCTTGACCTTGCGGTAATCCATCTTGTCTTCGTATGGCGGGTCGATCAGCACCAGCGCGCGGCGCGATGGCGGCGGCAGCAGGGCTTTCAGGCTCTGGAAGCCGTCAGCCTTGGTGATGATGACGCGCTTGCCGCGCACGGTGGGACGCTCGCCCTGGGCCAGCGCATGCGCCTCGACCTTGCGAAAGTTATCAGCCAGAATCTTGGCATCGGCAGGATGCAGCTCGAACAGGCGCAGACGGTCTTGCTCACGGCTGACCTTGTCGGCGCAGTACGGCGAACCCGGGTAGTAGCGCATCTTGCCGCTCGGATTCATTTCCTTGATCAGCTTCATGTACTCGGCCAGGGAGGCCGGCAAGTCCGTGCGGTCCCACAGGGGTGCGATACCCGTTTCGTATTCGGCGTTTTTCGAGGCGTAACCGCCGTCGAGCGCATACACGCCCGCGCCGGAGTGGGTATCGATATAACTATAGGCGGTATCTTTTTGATTCAGATATTGCAATAACTGAATCTGCACATAATGTTTCAACACATCGGCGTGATTACCCGCGTGAAAGGCGTGGCGGTAACTCAACATAAGCTGGCTAATTCCATAATAAAAATAAACAAAGGCGGGAGCGCTGACACCGGGCAGGGCATGAAAACAGACTGGAGGAGTCAGGCTGCGGGGCCAGGAAACAGCATGGACCAGCGTAATCAGCGCGCAATTATCAGCATTATCCACCAGAAAGGTGGGTTGCATCAAAAAACACGGCTAAACAAGCCCATGCATTCCCGGGACTGGTGTCGCCGGGCGCGGTAGAATACGCGCTGCGGGCGCCCGGCGCCCATCGCCCTACTGAATAGATACGACCATGCACAGCCTGACCCTCACGACCGACAACCGCGCCGACGTCGCGGCAGCCCTGACCGGCCCGCGCTGGACGGTGGCCTGCCTGTGCGCGCTGTGGTGCGGCACTTGCGGCAGCTACCGCGCCACGTTCGAGGAACTGGCCGCGCGCCACCCGGACACCAATTTCGTCTGGATCGACATCGAAGACCAGGCCGACGTGGTGGGCGACCTCGACATCGACAACTTTCCCACCCTGCTGATCCAGCACGAAGACAACGTGGCCTTCTTCGGCACCGTGCTGCCCGACGGCGGCCTGGCGCACCGCATGGTGCAGGCGCAGCAGGCGCTCAGCGCCGGAGAGCTGGCGGCGCTGGCCGGCAGCACGCAGGAACGGCGCGACTGGCAGCGCGACTGCAATCTGCGCACCCTGCTGGCCGCCACCCTGGCCGATTAAACATCACCCCAGGCGCAGCGGCAGGCTGCGCAGGCGTTTCCCCGTCAGACTGAACACGGCGTTGGCCACGGCCGGCGCGATCGGCGGCGTGCCCGGTTCGCCCACGCCTTCCGGATGTTCGGCGCTGGCGATGATGATGGTTTCCACCTCGGGCGTTTGCCCCATGCGCAGCACGGGATAGTCGTGGAAGTTGCCTTGCTCGACCTTCCCTTCCTGGAACGTGATCTCGCCGCCCAGCGCCGCCGACAGGCCGAACAGCACGGCCGACTCCATCTGCTGGGCGATGATGTTCGGATTGACGGCGATGCCGCAATCGATGGCGCACACGACGCGCTGCACGCGGATCTCGCCATTTTCCACCGATACCTGCGCCACTTGCGCGACGATACTGCCGAACGACTGGTGCAGGGCCACGCCATGCGCATGGCCGGGCGGAGCACTGCCCGCCCTGGCGACGGCCGCATCGAGCACGGCCAGGTGGCGCGGATGTTTCAGCAACATGGCGCGCCGGAAGGCAATGCCGTCCTGCCCCGCCGCATGCGCCAGTTCGTCGATAAAGCTTTCCTTGAAGAATGCATTATGCGAATGCCCGACGGAGCGCCAGTAGCCGACCGGCACGGGACTGTCGGCGATCACGTGGGCGATGCGCTGGTTGGCGATTTCATACGGCATGTCGAATTCGCCTTCCGCCGTGGTCTTGTCCGGCCCCGCGCCGGGCAAGCCGAAATTGCGCTGCAGGTACTGGTGCGTGATGGAGCCGCTGACGGATTTATTGTCCCAGGAAGCGATGCGGCCATGCTCGTCGAGACGGGCCGCAAAGCGGGCCAGCGCGGCGGGACGGTACATATCGTGCTTGGTGTCCTGTTCGCGCGTCCACACCAGCTGCACGGGCGCGCCATCGCACTGCAGCGCGATGGCCACGGCCTGCGCCACCATGTCCACTTCCAGGCGGCGGCCGAAACCGCCGCCGAGCAGCAGCACTTCGATGCTGACGTCCTGCGCATCGACGCCGGCCACTTTCGCCGCCACGTCGACGGCGATGCCGGGCGCCTGCGTCGAGACCCACAGCATCACCTTGCCATCCTTGACTTGCGCGGTGCAGTTGACGGGTTCCATGGCGGCGTGCGCGAGGAACGGCGCGCGGTACTCGGCGCTGACCCGCCGCATGTCCTGCACGGCCTTGCCCTCCACCTCGCCGCTGGCGTGATAGGCATAACCGGCTTCGCTATCCAACAGCCGGGCGAACTCGGCATACACGCCGGCGCTGGACAAGTTCGCCTGCGGGCCAGCCTTCCACTGCGTCGGCAAGGCGGCAGCCGCCTGCCTGGCGCGCCACCAGGTATCGGCCACCACGGCCGCGCAAGACACGCTGCGCTGGGCCAGCTGCGGCGTCAGATCCAGCACTTTCTTTACGCCGGGCATGGCCAGGATGGGCGCCGCATCGAATGCGGACAAGGTATCGCCCAGGCGCGGCGGCAGATGCAGGGCCGCGTACAGCATGCCGGGCGGACGCGCATCGATGCCGAAACGCGCGCTGCCGTTGACTTTGGACGGCGTGTCGCGGCGCGGCGCCGGCTGGCCGATCAGTTTGAAATCCCTGGGCGCCTTCAGCACGGGCGTGCCCGGATCGATGGCGGCGGCGCGCTGCGCCAGGCTGGCGTAGTTGGCGCGCCGGCCATCGGGGTGGACCACGTCGCCATTTTCCGTGCGGCATTGCGCGGCCGGCACCTGCCACTGCGCGGCGGCGGCTTGCAGCAGCATGGCGCGCGCGGACGCCCCCGCCTCGCGCATCGGGCCCCAGCCATCCTTCACGCTCGACGAGCCGCCCGTGACGATCACGCCCAGTTCGCGCGCCGCCTTGGCCACCGTCCACTGGGCCAGCGCTTTTACGCGGCCCTGGTCATCGGGATGGAAAGGCAGGCTGTCCTTGAGCATGGCGACATTGCCGAAGATTTTATCGTTCGGCGCCTGGATCAGTTTGACGCTGGCCAGCGGCACGTCGAGTTCCTCGGCCACCAGCATGGGCAAGGCCGTGTGCACGCCCTGGCCCATCTCGCTGCGCGGCATGGCCAGCAGCACCGTGCCGTCGGCTTGAATCGCCAGCCAGCCGTTCAAGGCCACGGCGCCATCGTGGAGCGGCAGCGGCGCGCTGCCGTGCAGGCGCTGGCGCGGCGGCAGCACGCCCCAGCCCAGTACCAGGGCGCCCACGCCGGCCACGCCGAGGCCAAGGCCGCCGAGCAGGAAACGGCGACGCGACGGGGAGGATTGTGCGGCCATGGCTATCCTTTATAGTAATGAGTGATCGATCCAGCGCTCCAGCATATCCTGTGCCAGCACCGGACGGCTATAAAAATAACCTTGCGCCAGCTTGCAGCCATGGCGCAGCAGGAAGGCGGCCTGCTCTTCCGTCTCCACGCCTTCGGCGATCACCGACAATTGCATGCTCTTGCCCAGCTGGATGATGGCAATCGCAATCGCTTCGTCGTTGACGTCCGTCGAGATATCCTTGATGAAGGAGCGGTCGATCTTCAAGGTCTGCACGGGCAGCTGTTTCAGATACGCGAGCGAGGAATAGCCGGTGCCGAAATCGTCGATGGCCAGGCCCACGCCAATGGCGTGCAAGTCGTTGATGAAACCGAGGGCGTCGCCCGTGTTCATGATGACGGACTCCGTCACTTCCAGCTGCAGCCGCTGCGGCTCGAGACCCGTTTCCTGCAAGATGGCGGCCACCATGCCGGCGATGCTGCCCCGTTCGAACTGCTTGACGGACAGGTTGACGGCCATCTTCGGCACGTGCAAGCCCTGCGCCTGCCAGCGCATCATCTGGCGGCACGCTTCGTCGAGCACCCATTTCCCCAACTGGTTGATGAAGCCGCTGTCTTCGGCCAGCGGGATGAAACGCGCGGGCGGCACCAGGCCCAGTTCCGGATGGTTCCAGCGCACCAGCGCCTCGACGCCGACCAGGCGGCCCGTGTCGATTTCCACCTGCGGCTGGTAATTGAGGAACATCTCGTTTTTCTCGATCGAGCGGCGCAGGAAGGTTTCCAGACGCAGCCGCTCGACGCCCTCGCCCGTCATCGACGGCGCATAGAAGCGGTAGCCGTTGCGCCCGCGCGCCTTGGCCTGGTACATGGCCACGTCGGCATTGCGGATCAGCATGTTCAAGTCCAGCGCATCGTCCGGATACAGGCTGATGCCCACGCTGCAGGTGACGAACAGTTCGTGGTCGGCCACCGTGAACGGCTGGTCGAACATGGTCATCAGCTTTTCCGCCACCTGCGTCGCGCCGTACTCGCCGTCGATACCCTCGAGCAGCACGATGAACTCGTCGCCGCCCAGGCGCGCCAGGGTATCGCCTTCGCGCAGGCGGGCCGCCAGCTGGCCGGCCACCTTCTGCAGCAATTCGTCGCCCACGTGGTGGCCCAGGGTGTCATTGACGTTCTTGAAGCGGTCCAGGTCGATGAACAGCACGGCCAGCTGCTCCTGGTCGCGCGCGGCGCGCAGCAGCGCGTGCTGCAGGCGATCGTGGAACAGCAGCCGGTTCGGCAGCGCCGTCAGCGGATCGTGGTGGGCCATGTGGTCGAGCTTTTCCTGCGACTCCTTGACCAGCGTGATATCGCTGAACACGCCCACGTAATGCGTGGTGCCGGCGCGCGCGTCGCGCACGGCGCTGATGGTCAGCCACTCCAGGTACAGCTCGCCGTTCTTGCGCTGGTGCCAGATCTCGCCGCGCCAGAAACCGCTGGCCTTCAATTCGTCCCACATGGCCTGGTAAAAGGCAGAGTCGTGGCGCGCCGAGCGTGTCAGCGAGGAATGCTGGCCCACCGCCTCGGCTTCGGTATAGCCGGTGATCTGCGTGAAGGCGGGATTGACGGTAACGATGATGCCGTCCGCATCGACCACCATCACGCCGTCGGCGATATGTTCGAGCACGGTGGCCGACAAACGCAGCTTTTCCTCGGCTTCCTTGCGCGCCGTGATATCGGCATACACCCAGATGCTGCCCTCGTTGGGGCGCAGCGGATCGAGCGCGCAGCCGCTCACCAGCGCCCAGAACAGGCTGCCGTCGCGGCGCTTGTACTGGCGCTCCTCGCTGAAATCGCCGCCCGCGGCCATTGCCGGATACTGGCGTTCGCCCGCTTCCTCGAAGTCATACGAGGTCATGAACACGATGGCGGTGGAACTGCCCGTCATCTCGGCATGGCCGTAGCCGAACAGTTCCTCGCAGCGGCGGTTGACGGAAATGATGCGGCGGTGACGCACGAACATCACGCCGAACATCACGTTGTCGAGGATGGCGCTCTGCTCCGTGAGCAGCGCTTCGATGCGCATCTCGTGGTGCTTGCGCTGGCTGATGTCGGCGATGATGCCGTCGACCCAGGTCACGCCCTGCTCGCCCGCCTGCGGCTGGCCATTCTCGGCCACCCAGCGCTCGATGCCGAACGCGTCGATGATGCGGTATTCCAGCGCATACGGCCGTTCGTCGGCCACCGCCTGGCGCACGGCGCGGCGATGCTCGCGGCGGTCTTCCGGACAGATCAGGTCGGCCCAGGCATGCGTGGTGCCGCGCATGAACTGGTGCGCCGAATAGCCGGCAATGTCTTCGATGGCGTCGCTGACGAAATCGATGGGCCCGTCGGGCCGGTAGCGGAAAACGGCGCCAGGCACCTGCGTGACGATGGTGCGGAAACGCTCTTCGCGCTGGCCCACATCCTCGAACAGCTGGCCGATGGCCGCGCGCATTTGCTCGAGCTGGGCCGTCAGGCGGCCCAGCTCGTCATTGCCGTGCGACGTCAGCGGCGTGTCGAAATCGCCGTGCGACAGGCGGTCGGAAAAGCGCGTCAGGCGGCGCAGGGGTTTGAGCAGGCGGCGGTTCAGGAACAGCACGATCAGCGCCATCGACACGGCCAGCTGCGCGCCCAGCACGAAAATATAGGACATCTGCTTTTCGCGCAGCTCCTGCTGGCTGCGCGCGTCGTCCATCTCGACGACGATATGACCGATGCGTTCGCCGCGCACGAGGATGTCGCGTTCGGCGCGGTACAGATTGCCCACAGGCCGCTGCGGCGCCTGCAGGCGGATGAATTCCGTGTCGCCCTGCCCCAGCACCTTCACCAGCAACACGGCGCGGTCGCGCATTACCGATTCGACCAGCGAATGGGCCGATTCCGCATTCATGTTCCACAGCGACTCCTGCATGCCCAGCGCCAGGATGTCGGCATTGCGCTGCAAGGCCTCGTTCAGGCTGGTGCGCGCCGACTGGCGTTCATGCACGCCGACCAGCACATAGCTGCCGAAAATGGCGGGCACGACCAGGCCGCCGAACACCACCAGCAGCAGGGCGCCATAGATCGACGAGCCGTACAGCACGCGCAGGCTGGCGCGCAGGCGCTGGTAAGGTGAATTAAACATGCGGCAACAGGGCAACAGGGATCAGGCGGGCGATCATCGAACTTTACAGGGGAATTCAGGTGACAAGGCGGGAAGAAACTTTTTCAAGAGCAATTATGCATGGAAAAAGCGGGAAAAGTCACCAATAAACACGTGTCGGCATCCAGGTCATGCTATATAGACAGGCTTGAAAAACCACACGTGGGCCGGCGCGCCCGGGCGGCGCCAGCAAAAAAGCGCGCGGCTTGCTATCATCGCGCCACTTTACCTAGAGGAACCACCATGACCTTCTCCATCTACTCCGCTTCGATCCCCGTCTTCAAACAGATCCTGGGCAGCCTGGCCGCCATCCTGGACAAGGCGGAAACGCACGCGCAAGACAAGAAAATCGACCCGAACGCCCTGCTGCAATTCCGCTTGTTCCCGGACATGCTGCCGTTCGTGCGCCAGATCCAGATCGCCACCGACTTCGCCAAGGGCTGCGGCGCGCGTCTGGCCGGCGTGGCCGTGCCACCGTATGAAGACAGCGAACAGAGCTTTGCAGAGCTGAAAGCGCGCATCGTGAAAACCATCGCCTTCCTGGAAAGCCTGCCGCAAGCGGACATCGACGGCAGCGAAACGCGCGCCATCACCACCGGCAGCGGCGAAAAGACCAAGCACTTCACGGGCCAGACCTATCTGCTCCACTACGCGCTGCCGCACTTCTTCTTCCACGCGACGACGGCGTACGACATCCTGCGCCACAATGGCATTGAAGTGGGCAAGAAGGATTTTATCGGCAGTTTCTGAGACGCATAAGCAAATCTACTGCGCGGCGCGCTTTGCGGCCTGCGATGCTCGCCGTACTAAAGTACGGCTGCGCTTCTTAGCCACAAATCATCGCCGCTCGCTACGATTTGCTTAAGCGTCGACGCTTTGGAGTAATACCGCTTGATATTGCTCTATTGCGTCGCTATTTAAGTATTCCGGCGCGGATACCCCTGCGCCAGGATGCGCACCCACACCACTTCCTTCTCCTCATCCGTCATCGACACCCAGTGGGCCACTTCCACCACGGTGCGGCCGCAGCCGCGGCAAATTTCATCGAAGGTCGTCGAGCACACGGCCACGCAGGGCGTGTCTGGACGCGGCGGCAATTCCTTGTCACCCATCAGGATACCTTCGGCAAGCCGAGCTTTTCCCAGCCTTCGGCGCCCAGCGCTTCCAGGGTAGCGATATTCTTGTCGAAGATTTCCGACGCTTCCGGGAACGCTTCGACGGCGCGCTCGATGCTGTCTTCGCGCAGCAGGTGCAGGGTCGGGTACGGCGAGCGGTTGGTGTAATTGCTGATGTCGTCCTCGAACGTCTCGGCAAACTGGTAGTTCGGGTGGAAACTGGCCACTTGCAGTTCGCCGGCCAGGTGCATGTCTTCCACGGCCGCGTCGGCCACATCGAGGAACTCGTTGTAGTCGAGGAAATCGTTCAGGGTGTAAGGGTGGATCAGCAGGGTCGTGTCGATCTGCTCGGGGTCCGTGTCGGCCAGGGTTTGCAGCTCGTCCATCAGCATCGCCAGCAGATCTTCCGGATTGCTCGATTCGCACACCACATAGCGGATTTGCTTCTTGACGTGCACGGCCTTGGCGAACGGGCACAGGTTCAGGCCGATCACGGCCTTTTCCAGCCAGGCAACAGTATTGGCGATGATGACGGCGTTGTCGTCGTCGTGGCGCGGCGGGGTGCTCATATACTTAACTCTCTATCAATAAGGCGGCCGGCAGCCGAATGGCCGGCCAAAACCAAATTGTACGCACTCTTTGCGCAGTCTCATACCGGACGACCGCCAAGCTTGCGCCAGCCTCGACGCCATGTATGCTATAACAGCGGCCGAATCGCACATCTGGCAAATTAAATTTGCAATAATTGCATTATTAGCGACTGGAAACATCGCTATTGACGCCTATGTGCTGTCATCATGCTGACATAATTCTTGACTCCGGCATGTGGATATACGTACACTCGCAGCTTGATCATGGGTCTGTCCGATGTTTCTCCGACGACAACAATGGAACACTATGCACGAAAACTCCTTTAAATCTACCGTCCTGGCGGCGTTGGTCCTGGCGCTTGCGCCCGCCCTCAGCCAGGCGTACGAAGCCGGTGTTGAGAGCGATAACGCGCCAGTCGCCGCCGCCGCACCCGCCCTGATCCCGATGACCGCCCAGGTCACGGCGAAACTCCCCACCCTCGACAACCGCCTGCAAAAGACCGACCGTCTGCTGAAAAACCTCAGCGACAATTCCGATCCGCTGCGCGAAGCCGACGTCTGGGGCCGCATCCGCAGCGGCTATGCGATTCCCGACATCAACAACCAGCTGGTGGCGAATCACGTCAACTGGTACGCCACCCGCCCCGACTACATCGCCCGCACCACGGCGCGCGCCTCGCGCTACATCTTCCACGTGGTGCAGGAACTGGAAAAGCGCGGCATGCCGACGGAACTGGCCTTGCTGCCGTTCATCGAGTCCGCCTTCAACCCGCAGGCATTCTCCAGCGCCAATGCGGCCGGCATGTGGCAATTCGTGCCCGCCACCGGGCGCGATTTCAACCTCAAGCAAAACATGTTCAAGGACGAGCGCCGCGGCGTGCTGGCCTCGACCGATGCGGCCCTGACATACCTGCAGCGCCTGTATGACATGTTTGGCGACTGGCAACTGGCCCTGGCCGCCTACAACTGGGGCGAAGGTTCGGTGCAGCGCGCCATCAAGAAAAACCAGGCGCTGGGCAAGCCGACCGACTTCGAAAGCCTGGCCGACCTGATGCCGGCCGAAACGCGCAACTACGTGCCGAAACTGCAAGCGGTGAAGAACATCATCGCCAATCCGGCCCAGTTCGGCCTGACCCTGCCCGTGGTCGACAACCAGCCCTATTTCACGGCCATCGACAAGACCAGCGACATCGACATCACCGTCGCCGCCCAGCTGGCCGAACTGTCGATGGATGAATTCAAGGCCTTGAATCCGCAATTTAACCGCCCCGTCATCATCGGCGGCGAAAAGACCAAGATTCTGCTGCCGCAGGAAAACGCCGCCAAGTTCACCACCAACCTGGCGCAATGGGGCCATGCCTTGTCGAGCTGGACCACGCACAAGATCACCAATGCGCGCGAACGCATCGAAACCCTGGCGTCGAAATTCGGCACCACGGCCGACGTGCTGCGCCAGGCCAACAATATCCCACAGCGCACCAGCCTGCGCGCCGGCTCCACCATCCTCGTGCCGAAAACCTCGGCCACGATGAACAGCGACATCACCCAGGAAATCGCCGACAGCGCCACCATGCTGCTGGAAGCGGACCGTCCTGAACGGGCCGCCAAAGCACTGCGCCGCGCCGCCAAGGGCGGCAAGGCACAAACGGCGCCAATCTCGCTGGTGAAGCCACGCATCCAGCGTGGCGGCGGCAACAGTCGCGCCAAGGCCCGTCACTGATCGCCTGATCTGTATAGCGCTACCTCACCGGCCGCCACAGCTTTGCTGTCGCGGCCGGTTGTACATCCGCCCCCCGCCCACCTACCCAGACAGGAGTCGTCATGGCTTTCTTGCAAGGCAAACAAATCCTCATCACGGGCTTGCTGTCGAACCGCTCCATCGCCTATGGCATCGCCAAGGCGTGCCACCGCGAAGGCGCCACGCTCGCCTTTACGTATGTGGGCGAGCGCTTCAAGGAGCGCATCACCGAGTTTGCGGCGGAATTCGGCAGCGAGCTGGTGTTCGACTGCGACGTGTCCAGCGATGAACAGATCAGCGCCGTCTTCCGCGAGCTGGCGCGCCACTGGGAACACCTCGACGGCCTCGTGCACGCCATCGGCTTCGCCCCGCGCGAGGCGATCGCCGGCGACTTCCTCGACGGCCTGTCGCGCGAGAGCTTCCGCATCGCCCACGACATTTCCGCCTACAGCTTTCCCGCCATGGCCAAGGCCGCCCTGCCCCTGCTGCATCCGGGCGCGTCGGTCCTGACCCTGACCTACCTGGGCGCCGTGCGCGCCGTACCCTACTACAACACCATGGGCCTGGCCAAGGCCTCGCTGGAAGCGTCCGTGCGCTACCTGGCCGAATCGCTGGGCCCGCGCGGCATCCGCGCCAACGGCATTTCCGCCGGCCCCATCAAGACCCTGGCCGCTTCCGGCATCAAGGATTTCAGCAAACTCCTGGGCTTTGTCGCCGAGCACGCCCCGCTGCGCCGCAACGTCACCATCGAAGAGGTAGGCAACACGGCCGCCTTCCTGCTGTCCGACCTGGCGTCGGGCATCACGGGCGAGATTACCTACGTCGATGGCGGCTTTTCGCAAGTGATGGCCGTCAATCCCGAAGTAGAATAATTGGCCCCTGGCCGACGCGGCGCAAGCGGCCCGGCAAATCAGCCTGGCCAGGGAAACGCGACAGGCGCCGCCGCTGCCCGCCGACAGCGTCGGCCATGCTCAATTAATCGGGCAAAATCTACGTACTCCTACTGATTTTACATAGGAAACATCATCAAAACGTGGTAGGACTCGCGTTTCTTCCCATTTAGCCCGTGCAAAACGGCGGCAAATACGGTATAGTGTCGTTGTGCGCTGCAATATGTTCCCTTGAAGCGATGGCAACACCGCAGTCACCGCACTACAAACTTAGCAGCTTCGCAAGCCTTAGCGCATCCACAGGATGCCGCTTATAAAGCCCTCCCGCCTTGTGTGTCGCACCTGACACCGTCCCGGCGCAAAGCTTTTGTGCCGAAATTTCTTTTTAGTTGAGTCATTTCGTTTTGGTTGGCGTTGCTATTTTGCGTTCTGCTTTTTGCAAGAACGCTGATTTTTACGAAAGAAAAGAATGACATTTGAATCCTTAGGCCTGCATCCGTCCATCATCGCCGCTCTGACCGAATCGGGCTACACCGCGCCAACCGCGGTACAGTCGCAAGCGATTCCAGCCGCGATCGAAGGCCGTGACCTGCTGGTCTCGTCGCAGACCGGTTCGGGCAAGACCGCAGCTTTCATGCTGCCGTCGCTGCACAAACTGGCCAGCGCCGAACAAAGCGCCGCCGGCAAGACGCCGAACCAGGAAATGCAAGCATCGCGCGCCCGCGGCGAGCGTCCACGCTTCAAGGCTGCCCAGCCAAAAATGCTGGTACTGACGCCAACGCGCGAACTGGCCCTGCAAGTGACCACCAACACCGACAAGTACAGCACCGGCATCCGCCGCATCAAGGCTGTGTCGATTCTGGGCGGCATGCCTTACCCTAAACAGATGCAATTGCTGGCCAAGAATCCTGAGATTCTGGTCGCCACCCCTGGCCGTCTGATCGATCACATGGACTCGGGCAAGATCGACTTCTCGCAACTGGAAATCCTGGTGCTGGACGAAGCCGACCGCATGCTGGACATGGGTTTCATCGACGACATCGAAAAAATCGTGGAAGCGACGCCGGAAGGCCGTCAAACTATGCTGTTCTCGGCAACCCTGGACGGCGTAGTCGGCAACATGGCGCGCCGCATCACGAAAAATCCGCTGGTCATCCAGGTGGCAAGCTCGAGCAACAAGCATGAAAACATCACCCAGCGCGTCCACTTCGTCGACGATCTGTCGCACAAGAATCGCCTGCTGGACCACCTGCTGCGCGACGAAACCCTGGACCAGGCTGTTGTGTTCACCGCCACCAAGCGTGACGCCGACACCATCGCCGACCGTCTGAACATCGCCGGTTTCTCGGCTGCCGCCTTGCACGGCGACATGCATCAGGGCGCGCGTAACCGCACCCTGGACGGCATGCGCCGCGGCCAGGTCAAGGTGCTGGTTGCCACCGACGTTGCCGCCCGCGGTATCGACGTGCCGACGATCACCCACGTATTCAACTACGATCTGCCGAAGTTCCCGGAAGACTACGTCCACCGCATCGGCCGTACCGGCCGCGCTGGCCGCAATGGCCTGGCCATCTCGCTGGTGAACCACGCTGAAGGCATGAACGTCAAGCGCATCGAACGCTTCACCAAGCAATTGATCCCGGTCAATGTCATCGAAGGTTTCGAGCCGAAGAAAACGGCATCGGCACCACGTTCGAGCGCCCGTCCAGGCGGCTGGAAACCAGGCGACAACCGTGGCGGCGCGAAGCCAGGTCAACGCACGTTCAGCAAGCCGGGCGCACCACGCAAGGACGGCGCACCGAGCACCGGCGGCGGCTACAAGGGTTCCAACCCGCGCAGCACCGACGGCGCACGCCGCAGCTACGGCGACCGTTAATCACGGCGCCATGCCGCCAGCAGGCGGCAGGCAATAAAAAAACGGCCACCAGATCGCTCTGGTGGCCGTTTTTTCATGCCCGGTGCCTTTACTTCTTCGACACTTTCTGGCGCGACAGCTTGCGCAGCTTGGCTTGCTCGAAGCGCGCGTGCTGCTCGGGCGTCTCGAGCACCAGCGGCGGCACGGCCACCGGCTTGCGGTTGGCGTCCACGGCCACCATCGTGAAATAGCAGCTGTTGGCGTGGCGTACCAGGCGCTGCTGGATGTTTTCCGTCACCACGCGGATACCCACTTCCATCGACGTCGTGCCCGTGTAATTGATCGAGGCGAGGAACGTCACCAGCTCACCCACGTGGATAGGCTGCAGGAACATCACCTGGTCCACCGACAAGGTGACCACGTAGCTGCCCGAATAGCGGCTGGCGCAGGCGTAGGCGACGCTGTCGAGGTATTTCAGGATGGTGCCGCCATGCACGTTGCCGGAAAAGTTGGCCATATCGGGCGTCATCAAGACCGTCATCGTCAGTTCGTGGGCCGACCAGTTCATCGCGCTGTCCAAAGTGCTCTCCAAGGGGGAAATAAAAAAAATGAGGGGGATGTGAAAACCGGCCCCAGGGGCCGGCGCAGACCTTACAGGCCCAGGGTATCGATGTCGGCCAGCGAGTCGCGGCCCTTGTCGGAAATGTCGTGGCCCTCGCCTTCGGCGCGCGCCACGATGTGGGCTTTCTTGCCCAGGAAGTAAGCCACGTCCGACTCCAGCTTGGTCAGCGGATCGGCGGCGACGGCGCGCAGCCCCATGATGCAGCGGCGCAGGAACAGCAGTTGTTGTGCTTTCTCGGTGATGGACAGACGGCCATCGCGTGCATAGCTGAGCAGCTTCAGGCCGGACAGGCGCTTGGCATTGCGGGCAACGCAAGCACTGGGGCGCTCGGTCTTGATGCCGCGTGCAACTTGCTCCAGCGCGTCATATTCATCGGTTGTTAATTTCTCGTTCTTCATTACTTTTCCATAAAAGGCCAGGTGTTCGGCCCCCATGGTACGCGCCCCGCTGCGCATCGGCAACAGGCAACGTGCATCTACCGCCGCCGGCCAGGCGGCCAGGCGGCGGAAACACGCGTGTGATGACCGTTATTTGTAGCTGCGCAGCAGCAGCCATGCCAGGCCGCAACCAGCAACGGCACCCGCCAGGGCCAGCGCCACGAGGTGTTTGCTGGTGATCACAGGCCGCCGGCCCAGGTAGATTTTGTTATGCAAGGAATTGCCCACGATGGTCTCCTGTACAAGAATTTTTATGATGTCTCATTATAAGAACAGAATCGTGACGGCCGCATGACACTCGACAGTTGGGGCTTGATTTGTATCCACTCGGCAACATTTATGCGCATTTTTGTTGTTTAAATGGCGTACCACCGGCGAGGCCCGCGTCTCCCATTTCTGACTGGAAATAAACACGGCGCGTGACTGCCCACCGCAGGCCATGGCGCGGCGCCACGGCACGAAAACCGGTCAATGCATTTTCACGGGCGGTGGCGGCGGCGTCGGCTCCTCGACCGGCACGGGGTCGATGTGCGGCGGCTGTTCCGGCGGCGGCATGAGGGGATCGCCTTCGGGCGGTGGCGGCATATCAGGTTCGGGCGTGCTGTGTGCGCGCAGCGGGGCAAAACGGAATTGTGACTGCATGGCGGCCTCCTTTACCCTACTCTAGCCGATGCGGCCAAATCCTGGCGCCCGCCAGCGGCACGCCGCAGGGGAACTAAACGATGTGGCGCCACTCTAACTTGGCAGGCATCCCCTACAGCACGAGTGCAAGCGACCCTATGGCGCGCAAGAAAATCCTCTTTATGGCCGAGGCAGTGACCCTGGCCCATGTTGGCCGCCCACTGAGCCTGGCCCAGGGCCTGGACGAGGAAGAGTACGAAGTGCACTTCGCCTGCGCCGATGGGTATGACTTTTGTTTCAAGCAAGCCCACTTCCGCCGCTGGCGCATCGACAGTATTTCATCATTGCAATTCCTGCAGGCGTTGGCGCACGGCAAGCCGGTCTATACGGAAAGCACCTTGCACGCGTACGTTGAAGATGACTTACGCCTGCTCAATGCCGCCCAGCCCGATCTCGTGATCGGCGACTTTCGCCTGTCGCTGTCCGTCAGCGCGCGCCTGCAGCGCATTCCCTACATTACCGTCAGCAACGCCTACTGGAGTCCCTACGTGCGCCAGCATTACACGGTGCCCAGTCTGCCCCTGACGGGCGTGCTGCCCATCTGGCTGGCCGATCCCCTGTTTCGCCTGATCCGCCCGCTGGCCTTCGCTTCGCATGCCGTCCCCCTGAACCGCGTGCGCCGGCGCCATGGCCTGCCATCGCTGGGCAGCGACCTGCGTCGCATCTATACGGATGCCGACCGCACCTTGTACGCCGATATTGAGCAGCTGTTCCCGCCGCACGGCATGCCACCCACGCACGACTACCTGGGCCCCATCATCTGGGCGCCGCCGCTCGACTTGCCGGACTGGTGGCAGCGACCTGAACTGAGCAGCGGGCGGCCGATCATCTATGTCACCCTGGGCAGTTCCGGCCAGGGGCAATTGCTGCCGCGCGTGCTGCGCGCGCTGGCGCCCCTGCCCGTCACCGTATTGGCGGCCACGGCCGGCACCATCCGCGTCGATGCCGTGCCGCCGAATGCCTATGTCGCGCCCTTTTTGCCGGGCGATGCAGCCGCCCGGCGCGCCAGCCTGGTGATCTGCAACGGCGGCAGCCCCACCAGTCAGCAGGCGCTGACGGCAGGCGTGCCCGTCATCGGCATCGCCGGCAACCTCGACCAATTCCTCAACATGCACGGCATCGCGGCCGCCGGCGCCGGCCTGCTGCTGCGCGCCGACCGCTTCCAGGAAACCGATTTGCGCCATGCCGCCACGCGCATGCTCGACGATGGCCGGGCCAGGCTGGCGGCGCGTCAGCTGGCCACGGCCATGCGCGTCTATGTGCCAGGGCAACGCTTGCTGTCCCATATGCACGCCCTGCTGGCCTCGTCGCCCCGTGGTGGCCTGCCTTGACGGGCGGCGTCGGTTTTTCTTACAGAGAGTCCGGCAAAGCTTGCATCGCGTCAATAAAAGCACGCCAAGCCCTTGATTTCAAAAGAACCTCATGCGTTGGCATGGAAGTCGCTAGGTACTGGCCATGAGCACCTGCCGACAGGACTCAAACAAGACTTCCAGACTCACTCAACCACGAGGTGAATACCATGAAACTCTCGAAACTGAAACTGCTCCCTGCCGCGGCCGCACTGACCATGCTGTGCGCCGCCGGTAGCGCACAAGCGGGCGCCTACGGCTATTCCTACAATAACATCTTCGGCCTGGTCATCGGCGTGCCAACGGGCCAGATCACCGTGGCCAACAGCACCACGATCTCGCGCAGCACGGCCACCCTGAATGGCGTAAGCGTCATCAACGGCGGCGCCGGTTCGCTCGATGCGCCACGCGCCAATGTCGGCGCCGTCACCAAGGGCGAGAACGACTTCACGCAGCAAGGCCCCTCGGGCAACTATTCGCGCGGCGATGCGCAGATCGTCAGCACGCAGTTCCCCTCGTTCCCGCCCGGCTCCACCTCCACCCAGGCCGTAAACGTGGCCGAGGCCCACTTGGACGGCCCTGCCGGCACAGCCGACGCTTCCGGGCGCAACGGCTCGACTACAGGCTTCTCGGTCGACTTCGTCGTCGGTTCGCCCACGGCGACGCTGAGCTTTGATTTCCTCGCCTCGCCCTTCATGCAGGTCTTCCTGCAAAGTACGGTGGGCGTCCTGTCCACCGCAACGGCCAACCTGGTGGTGACCTTCACCATCACCGACGCCAATGGCGCGACAGTCTTCAACTGGACGCCCGATGGCGCGATTGGCTCTGGCATCTTCGGCGGCACGGAGAACGCCGATGGCGCCAACTTGAACACCAGCCTGGCAACCAATTTCCTGACGCGCGGCAACCTGTTCACCTACGACCCTTCCGGCTGCGGCACGCCGTCCGGCACCGGCGTAGGAACGGGCTGCGGCAGCAACTTCAGCTCCGTCAGCAATGCTTTAACGGCCGGCAACTACACCTTGACCTTGAATGCGGTGGAAAGCGTGGATCTGGTGAAACAGGCGGCGACTCCCGAACCGGGCACCCTGGCCTTGCTGGGCCTGGGCCTCGCTGGCCTGGGCTATGCCCGCCGCCGCAAGGTTGCCGCCTGAACCAGGCAACAGGGGGATTCACAGGCGAGGGAGTTTCCTCGCCTTTTTTTATGCGGCAAGCCTGTCGGTTTTCCTTACAACGCAACCGACCAGGAAATGAGGATTTCATGACTACCTTTTTATGCACCCGACTGCCCATGATCGTGCTGGCCTTGCTGTTGCTGGCGGGCAGCGGCACTGCCAGCGCCGCTGCCTATGGCTATTCCTACACCAGCGTCTTTGGCCTGGTCATCAGCAATCCCACCGGCTCCACTACCTTGATCAGCAATATCGACCTGTCACGCACCACCGCCACCCTCAATGGCAGCGGCGTCATCCATGGCGGCAGCAACCAGATTGACGCCGCGCAAGCGACGCGCGGCGCCGTCAGCAAGGGACAGAATGACTTTACGCAGCAAGGCATGGGCAATGCCTCGTACGCACGGGCCGATGCGCAGATCATCAGTTCGCAGATCCCCCCGTTTCCGCCCGGCTCGACCAGCACACACACGGTGAATGCGGCGGAAACCTACCTGACGGGCGGCGGCAGCGCCGACGCCTTGGGCCGCAACGGTTCCAGCACGGCGATGGCCGTCAATTTCGTCGTCGGTGAGCCAGGCGCGACCCTCGAATTCCAGTTCCAGGCCCTGCCCTTCATGCAACTGTACCTCGATGCCCAGGCTGCCACGGGGTCGGCGGCCAGCACCAACTTGGTGCTCACCTTCAGCATCATCGATGAAAACGGCCAGATCGTCTTCAACTGGGCGCCCGACGGCATCATCGGTTCGGGCATTCTGGGCGGCACCGAGACAAGCGACGGCGCCAATCTGAACACGGGCTACGCGCAAACGCCATTGACCAGTGGCAGCATGTTCACGTATGACCCCACCGGCTGCGGCGCTCCCACAGGCACAGGCACCGGCACGGATTGCAGCGGCCAGTTCAGTGCCGTGACCAACAATCTTGTGGCAGGCAGCTACACGCTGGTGTTGAACATGCTCAACAGCTCCGAACTGCTTTACGTGCCGCCGGATACGCCGATACCGCTGCCGGGCACCTTGCCGCTGCTGGCGGCGGGCCTAGCCGCACTGGCCGCCCTGACGAGACGGCGCCGCCGCTGACACCGCCTCACTGCCCCGGGACAGGCGCGACGAGCAAGTCTGCCAGCGGCCGGCGCAAGGAGCGCGCACTGGCCGCCGGCCCTGCGCCTATGCGCCCGAGGAACACGGCCCGCTCGACCGCCGCCGCGCCCAGCACGGTCTGGCATTGCACGGCCAGCTCCTGCGCCATTTCCTGCATGCCATCGGTACGCGAAAAGGTGCGCCGTTCGCGCACATAGCGGGCAAAGATCAGCGGCGTCAGTTCCGGCTGCAATTGCAGCCCCAGCTGCGTGGCCGTCAGCCAGAAGCGCTGCATGGCGCGGCCGGCCGCCACGTAATCGTCGATATGGCGCGGTGGCGCATCGGCCAGCAGCACGAAATGCGCGGCGCAATACAGGCCCGGCAGCAAGTCCATCTGCAGCCGCGGCGCCAGCGTGCCTGCCAACCAGGTGTTGAAGAAATCCACGCGGCGCCAGCTGTGCATGACCCAGCGCATCAGCCGCGCCGTCATGGCGTCGACGCCGAGCGCCTGTTCAGGGATGCGGTCGGCACTGAAGCGCGCGCCCCATTCGATGACGTCGCGGTGCACCTTGTGCGCTTCGGGCATGGTCAGGCGCAGCTTCGCATTGTCAAACATCAGGCGCGCGCAGGCCAGGCGCGCACGCCCGCCTTCGAACCACTGCACGCCGTAGCCGGGCGGCAAGCTGGCCGCCAGCGTCGCCTTTTCGCTGGCGCGCAGGCTGCGCGTGCTGAGCCGGCGCCGCTGCACGCTGCGGCGCGGCAGGAAGGCCGCCAGCGGATCGGGCAGCATGCCTGGGCTGTCGATCAAACGCACATCAAAGGTAGGCAAGGTGTCGGGCATGGACAAACGCCGGCGCGCTTCCATGCGCAAGCCGTGACAGCTGGCCGCCAGGGCCATGCTTTCAAGCAAGGCGCCCAGCGACAGCTGGCTGGGGTGGCCGTCCAGGTCGTACACGCAATGGCTGCGCGTATCGAAGCCATGCACGACCACGTGCCGCTGGTCCACGACTTCAAAGCGCCACGGCTGCGTATTGTCGCCGCTGGGCGCCCAGCGCGCCTGCTCGAGGATGTTTTCCAGCACGGGATCGTTCAGCAATGCTTGCGCCATTTATGCCCCCTGTGCGGCGCGTCGCCGCCTGATGATGGCCATCGTCAGGCGCTGCAGCGGATGACGATGGCCGCCGGGACGCCAAGTATGCACGAGCTTGTTGCGGTAGGCGTCGAAATGCACGCCGTGCGGCGCCGCCATCACCTTGCCGCGTTTTAATAAAATTTTCAAGGCTTCCGTGGCGGCAGCACCCGCGCACAGCTGGCAGCCCATGATGGTCGATGGCCCGCGCCGCTCCTTCAGGTTGATGGCGGACGGATCGACCAGGTAAGGGGCATGCAGTCCGGCCGGCGCCAGCCCGACGAGGAAGCGCAGGGCCTTCTCTTCTTCGGGCAAGTCGCCCCAGCCAAAATACGCTTCGAACGTCATGCCGCCCGGCATGAAGCTGAGCACGGCTGTGCCCATGCCCAGCGGCGCGGCCGTGATGGCGGGAATACCCAGGCGGGCGCAGGCGGCAAACGTGGCCTGGCGCGCGGGAAAGGCGAAGAAATCCAGGCCGTCCACATACAGGTCGACGCCGGCAAAGAACTCGGCCAGGTTGCTGTCGTGTATGCCGTCGGGAAATTGCTTGATGTCCAGCTCGGGATTGATGTCACGCGCCATCTGCGCCAATACCGCCACCTTGGGCTGGCCCAGGGTGGAGACCATGGCGCCGGCCTGGCGGTTGAAGTTGGCGATATCGAAGGTGTCGAAATCGGCGATGTGAAAAGCGCCGATGCCCAGCCGCGCCAGGGTCAGCAAGTGCACGCCGCCCACGCCGCCCATGCCGGCGATGGCCACGCGCTTGCCGCGCAAGCTGTTTTGCTCCGCCTGCGTGACCCAGCCCAGGTTGCGGGCAAATGCCGCGTGATAGGAAAAACCGTCTGTCATGCTCACCTCTTCTGTGCATCCATTGCGGACGAAAAAGTTTGGACAGGTGAGCCGGGAATAAGTTCCCGCATGACAGAAAAAAAGCGGCTAGCGCGTCAGGCGCCGCTGCACCGCTGCGGGCGCCACGGCGCCCACCTTGAACACGCTGACGATCTGCGCCAGCCCGGCCGCCTGCTCGTTCATGGCCTGCGCCGCCGCCGACGCCTGCTCGACGAGGGCAGAGTTTTGCTGCGTCATGTTATCCATCTCGACGATGGCCTGGTTGATCTGCTCGATGCCGGCGCTCTGCTCGGCGCTGGCCGAGGAAATCTCGGCCACGATATCGGTCACGTGCTGCACGCTGGAGACGACTTTTTCCATCGTTTCGCCCGCCAGCGCCACCAGTTTTTCACCGGCGCCCACTTGCTCGGCGGAACTATCGATCAGTTGCTTGATTTCCTTGGCGGCACTGGCTGAGCGCTGTGCCAGGTTGCGCACCTCGCTGGCCACGACGGCGAAGCCACGGCCCTGCTCGCCCGCACGTGCCGCTTCCACGGCCGCATTCAGGGCCAGGATATTCGTCTGGAAGGCGATGCCGTCGATGACGGCGATGATGTCGCCGATCTTTTTCGACGAGGCATTGATGGCACCCATGGTGTCGACCACCTGGCTCACCACGCCGCCCGCCTGGCTCGCCACTTGCGAGGCAGAAATAGCCAGCTGGTTCGCCTGGCGCGCATTGTCCGCATTCTGGCGCACGGTCGAGGTCATTTCTTCCATGGTCGACGCCGTTTCTTCCAGCGATCCGGCCTGCTGCTCCGTGCGCGCCGACAAGTCGTGGTTGCCCGAGGCGATCTCGCCCGATGCCGTGGAAATCGATTCCGCATCGGTGCGCACCTGGCTCACCAGATGCGCCAGGTTGTCGCGCATGGCCTTGATGGCCATCAGCAAACTGGACGTATCGCCGGGACGCGTCTCGATGTGCGTGGTCAGATCGCCCTGGGCGATTTGCGCCACGATGGCCGCTGCATAGTCGGGTTCACCACCGAGCTGGGCCAGGATGCGGCGCAGCATCAACGCTGCCAGGGCGCCCACCACCAGCATCAGCGCGCCGCCGATGGCCAGCAGCACGCCCGCCTGGGCCCAGAATTTGTGGTTGATGTCATCGATATACGTGCCCGTGCCGATCAGCCAGTCCCACGGTGCAAATTTCACCACCGCATACATCTTCGCCACCGGGTCGGGCACGCCCGGACGCGTGCCATCCGCCTGCACGAGGCCGATGCGGCTGTTGGCCAGCGCGGCGCGATAGCGGTCGCCCGACTGCTTCATGTTCTTTTGCGGCGTGCCGATGCGCGACGCATTCGGATGCACGTACAGCAAGTCGGTGCTGAAATCGCGCACAAAATAATACATCTCGTCCTTGACGAAGCTGCCGATGGCCAGCTTGGCCTGCTGCTGGGCTTGCTCACGCGTGAGCTTGCCCGACTGTTCCAGCGCATACGCCTTTTCCACGGATGCGTTAGCCAGCTCCACCAGCACCGTCAATTGCTCGACGCGCTCGGCCATCATGGTCTGGCGCAGGGAATACAGGGAGAAAGAAGCGATGAGGACGATGCCCAGCAAGGTGCTGAAACACAGGAGGAGAATGCGCGAACGGAGTGTCATGGGTGCCTGGGTAGAAAATAAAGCGTGGAATTATAAACAATTTCCATAAGGAAATCTTTTCAGAAAAGCAAAGCGGGCGGCGCTACCAGGCTGATGCCCGGCAGGCACCGCCCGCTTTGTTATTACTCGCTCGTTAATGGAGCTTCACGCCAAGGCTTCCTTGGCCGCCTCTTCCGGTGTCAAGCCGTCGTAAAACTGGTCGGTAAACCACTCGACCTGCTCTTCGATATGGTCCTGCGCCTGCGCCACCGTGGCGCCGCCAGCCACGAGGAAGCCTTCGACCTCGATACACCAGTTGATCAATTCCAGGGTTTCCGGATCGAGTTCTTCTTTCTTAGCCATCGTATGTCCTTGCCTGTTAAATTGCGATATCACATCAATCAGCGCCAGTTTAACAGCTTCGCCACCTTGCCGCGCCTGCAGCTCAACAATGAAGATTACTTGGCTGCAATATTTTTACGTTCCGGATACAGCACCACCTGCACATAATTGTGCAGATCCAGGTAGCGCTGCGCCGCCAGTTTGACGGCTTGCGGCGTGATGGCGCGCACGCGCTGCTCGTAGCGCAGGATGTGCGCGGGGTCGCGTCCCTGCGTCACCGAACCCATCAACTGATTCATCCAGTAGTTGTTTTCCCGCAGGGATTTCTGCTGGCGCGTGATCCAGTTCAGCTTGACCTTTTCCAGGTCGGCCGCGGATGGCCCGTCCGCCTTCATCTTGCTGATTTCGGCAAAGGCGGCGGCGATCACCTTGTCCACGTTTTCCGGTCCCGTCGGCAAGTTCAAGGCCACCGAATAATGGCCGTACGGATGCTGGCCCATCGAGGTTTCAAAGCCGCCGCCATAGATCATGCTCATCTTTTCGCGCAGCACTTCGATGACTTTCAGGTTCAGCACCTCGCCCAGCGCCTGCAGGGTCAGCTTTTGCTCGTCCGAATACGCGACGTCGCCATTGAAGGTGATGGAAATCGTACTCTTGGGCTCGCTGCCCATATAGATATCCTTCTTGACGACGCCCGTCACCGGGCGCATGCCCACGTCGCGGTAGGCGTGCGCCACCTCGCCCACGGGCAAGGTGCCCAGGTAGCTGGCGATCAGCGGCTTGATCTTGTCGAGCTCGAAGCTGCCCGCAAAGATGAAGGTCATGTCGCGCGCGCTGGAAAAGCGCTGGCGGAAGATGTCCAGAGAACGGTCCAGGGCCACCTTGTCGAAATCGGCCACGCGGGGCACGCCGTCGACGCGCGGATGGTCGCCATACATGGCGTGCTGGACGGCGTCGTAAAACACGGCTTCCGGCTGCGCCATGCTGTTTTTCGCCAGGTCCTGCTGCTTGCCGATGAAGGACTGGTACAGGCCCGCATCCTTGCGCACGTCGTGGAAATACAGGTACACGAGCTGCAGCATGGCTTCCACGTCGGCGCTGCTGGCCGAGCCGCCAAAGCCTTCGCTCAGTTCGCCCAGCGAGGCGCCCACGTTGACCGTCTTGCCGGCCAACACTTTTTGCAAGTCCAGCGGCGCCAAATCCTTCAGCCCCATGCTGCCGACCACGGCGCTGGCGTAGCGGGCGTTGTAGATGTCGGCGTCGCCGAACAGCGACTGGCCGCCGAAGCGCGTCGAGCCCATCAGCACCTGGTCATTCTTGAAGTCCGTCGGTTTGAGCAGCACGCGCACGCCATTGCCCAGGGTCAGTTCCGTCACGCCGATGGCGCTGTTCAGTTTTTCCGCAACGATGCTGCCGCCGGCCGGCGGACCGTCCATCAGTTTACTGGCAAGCACTTTCTCCGTGCGCGGCTCGACCTTCTGCTGCTCGGCCTTCGCCACGGCGTCGAGCAATTGCTGCTGCGTCGGCACAGTCGAGGCCGCGTCGCCCGCTTTCGGTTCGCCCCCCATGAAGACCACCAGCTTCTTTTGCTGGTCGGGAATCACCTTGGCCACCGTCTCGTTGATTTCCTGCAGCGTTACCTGCGGCAAGAGTTCCTGCGCGTACAGCAGTTCATTGGCGATGCCGGGGACGGCTTCCTGCTCCAGGAAGTTGCGCGAATACTCGGCCACAAAACCGGCCGAGTCGGACTTGTCGCGCTCGCTGTACGCGCGCTCGTAATTGCGCAGCATGTTCTTGCGCGCGCGGTCCAGCTCATCCTGGCTGAAACCGAAGCGGCGCGCCCGCTCGTCTTCCTGCACCAGCGCATCGACGGCCGGCTGCAAGCCGCCCTTGCCCAGCAAGGCATATGCGCTGAACGATTCATAGCCGCGCACCAGCTTGCCCATGCTGCTGCCGCCCTGGATGAACGGAGGATTGGCCTGCTGCGTCAATTCCTGCATGCGCGCGCTGAGCATTTGCCCATACAGGTTTTCGATCATCTGGCGGCGGTAGTCGGCAATGGTGACGGGTTCCTGCGCGGCGCGGATCGGGTAGCGGATGAAGACGCTGTCGTCCGGCGCTTCCTTGTCCGTGATCACCAGCGCTTCCGTTTGCGAGCGCTGCGGCACTTCCGCATACAGGCGCGGACGCGGTTTCGCGGGGTTCTTCAGCTTGCCGAAATGCTGGCGGATCAGCTTTTCAGCCTGGCCCGGCTCCACGTCGCCGACCACCATCACGGCCATCAGGTCGGGACGGTACCAATCCTTGTAGAAACGCTTGATGGCTTCCGGCTTGAAGGTTTTCAGCACGGATTCCTTGCCGATCGGCATGCGTTCCGCGTAGCGCGAACCATTCAGCAGCTTCGGATACAGCACCTTGTTCATGCGGTCGCTGGCGCCCTTGCCCAGGCGCGCCTCTTCCAGCACGATGCCGCGCTCGCTGTTGATGTCGGCCGGATTGAATTTCAAGCCATGCGCCCAGTCTTCCAGCACGAGAAAACCCTTTTCCAGGTTTTCCTTCTTGTTCGTCGGAATCGGCAGCACGTACACGGTTTCATCGAAACTCGTGTAGGCATTCAAGTCGGCGCCGAACTTCACGCCGATCGATTGCAAATAGGAAATCAGCTCATTGCGCTTGAAATGCGTGGAGCCATTGAAGGCCATGTGCTCCGTGAAATGGGCGAGGCCCTGCTGGTCATCGTCTTCCAGAATGGAGCCGGCTTTGACCACCAGGCGCAGTTCCACTTTCTGCGCAGGGCGGGCATTTTTCTTGATGTAGTAGGTCAAGCCGTTCGGCAATTTTCCGACGGTCACTTCTGGTGCCAGCGGCAGGGGATCGCTCAAACGGATTTCCGCCTGTGCCAGGCAGGCGCACGCCAGCAAGACGGCGCCCGGGATCAGGCGTAATTTACTCAGCTTCATGTATTCTCAACGGTAAGATTCAGTAGGCATACCTTACACTGAAATCGTGTTTCCGCCATTAAAAACAACTTAGGAAAAATTGCTTTTCCCAGGCAACTTTGCCGAATGACAAACTCAACAGCACCCTGCCAGCTTTTGTCAGTTGTG
This sequence comes from Janthinobacterium glycogeni, assembly GCF_051380725.1. Classification (NCBI taxonomy): domain Bacteria; kingdom Pseudomonadati; phylum Pseudomonadota; class Betaproteobacteria; order Burkholderiales; family Oxalobacteraceae; genus Janthinobacterium; species Janthinobacterium glycogeni. The sequence continues at coordinate 322,748 of NZ_JBNYXP010000001.1, forward strand.
CTAAAGTATTGCCGCCGGTCATGTGGACCGGCACAACAACGTCTTCGGGGCGGGGTGCGATTCCCCACCGGCGGTAAGACCGGCAACGGTCAAGCCCGCGAGCGCTTGTCAGGTTTCGCCTGATGAGGTCAGCAGATCTGGTGTGACTCCAGAGCCGACGGTATAGTCCGGATGAAAGAAGATGTGCAGTAGTGTGATGTCCCATCGCCACGGCGATGCGGCCAGTTGCGTCTATTCGCTTGCCCTGCAGCGTTTTTCGCCTATGCGAGGAGCGTTTCACCATGTTAGTCAACAGCTATACCCTGCTTTCCAACGACCTCGAAGGTCGCATCCAGTCCGCCCTGGCCGCCATGCGCGCCGGCATCCCTGTCATTCTGCTCGACGATTTCGACCGTGAAAACGAGGCCGACCTGATCCTGTCTGCCGAGAAACTGACGAACGAAACCATGGCTTTGCTGATCCGCGAATGCAGCGGCATCGTTTGCCTGTGCCTGCCGACGGACGTCGTCAGCGCGCTGGAATTGCCGCCCATGTCGTCCGATAACGGCAGCCGCTACGGCACGCCGTTCACCGTCTCCATCGAGGCGCGCGACGGCGTCACGACGGGCGTGTCGGCCGCCGACCGCGTGACCACCATCCGCGCCGCCATCGCGCCGGACGCCAAGCCCGCCGACCTGGTGCGCCCCGGCCACGTCTTCCCCCTGCGCGCCGCGCCCGGCGGCGTGCTCGAGCGCCGTGGCCACACCGAAGGCTCCGTCGACCTGTCGCGCATGGCGGGCCTGAACCCGGCCGCCGTGCTGTGCGAGCTGATGAACCCGGACGGCACCATGATGCGCGGCGACGACATCGAGCGCTTCGCCGAGCTGCATGGCATGCCCATTCTGACCATCGAAGAACTGGTGGAATGGCGCAGCACGCGCGAGCAATAAACCTGCGTCAGACAGCGGCCACGGCCTTCGGCAGATGCACATGCCGATAGACGAGGCCTGCCGCCAGCCCGTACGCGACGGCGATCGTCGCGTAGGCCAGCGGCAAGCGCAACGACCAGTCCGGCACCATGTGCAGGATGCTGCCGATCAGGGCCACGCCCACGAGCGCACCAATTTGCCGGTTCGCATTCAGGGCCGCCGCCGCGCTGTTCGCATGCTGCTTGCCGGCCACCCGCATCACGGTGGCCGTCATGGCGGGAATGGCGATGCCGATGGCCACGTTCATGACGGCCGTGCCCAGCGCCAGCAAGGCGTAGGGCGTCGCGGGACGCAAGCCCATCAGCAGCAGCGCCATCACGGCGCCCACCAGCAGGCCGGCCAGCATGGGCCAGCGCGTGCCATGGCGTGCCGCAATACTTCCCGCCATGAAATTTCCCACCGTATAGGCCGCCATCATGGGCAGCAAGCGCAAGCCCGACTGCAAGGCATCGGCGCCGCCCGATTGCTGCAGGAACAGGCTCAATAAAAACAGCTGGCCGAAGACGCAGAAATTGATCAGGAAACCTACGCCATTGGCCGCGCCAAAGCTGCTGCTGTGAAACAGTGCGCGCGGCAGCAGCGGATGGCTGCCGCTGCGCTCGCGCCGCAGCAATTGCCAGGCCGACAGCACCGCCAGCGCGCCCGCCGCCAGCACGCCCGGCGACAGCCAGCCCAGCACGGGGCCTTCGATCAAGGTAAAACTCAGGCCCGCCAGCGCCGCCACGCCGAGCGCATGGCTGAACAGCGACAGATCGCGCGGCTGGCGCGCCGGCGCGGCCAGCAACAGCTGCGCCATGACGATGGCCAGCACGCCCAGCGGCACATTTACCCAGAACACGCTGCGCCAGCCGAACTGGTGCACGAGGATGCCGCCGATCAAGGGGCCGGACGCGCCCGCCACGCCCACCAGCGCCGACCAGGCGCCCAGCATGCGCGTGCGTTCGCGCTCGTCGTCAAAGCTGTGCGTGAGCAGGCTGAGCGAACTGGGCATGAACAGGGCCGCGCCCGCGCCCTGCAGCAAACGCGCGGCCGTCAGAAAATGTCCGTCGGGCGCGGCGCCGCACAGGACCGAGCCGAGGAGGAAGACACCGAGGCCGCCCTGGTACACGGCTTTCGGGCCGTAGCGGTCGGCCAGCGCGCCGCCGGCCAGCAGCAGCGCGGCAAACGTCAGGGTGTAGCCGTCGACCACCCAGACCAGGCCCGTCAGCGGGATATTCAAGTCCAGCGCGATATCGGACAGGGCCACGTTGACGGCCGTGACGTCGAGCATGGCCATGACGAAGCCGAAGGCCAGGGTCAGCAGGATCAAGCCGCTGGCGCGGTGCGGTGTGGGGGCAGACATGGTATTCCTTGCAGGGACGGGGGCAGCCATTATGCGAGCGTTGCATGATGCAGTAAACAGGCATAAAATCGGCGCAGCGATGCAAAAATGCATCTAATTAACGACAAGGAAACACGCCATGGACTGGGCTTATGGACTGGGATAACGCGCGCATCTTTCTGGCCATCGGCCGCGCCGGCACCCTGCGCGGCGCGGCGGCCCTGCTGCGCATCGACCAGGCCACGTGCGGGCGCCGCCTGGCCGCGCTGGAAAGCTCGCTGGGCGCCACCCTGTTCCTGCGCACGCCATCGGGCTACGTGCCCACGCCGGCCGGCGAACTGGCCTTGAACGCGGCCGAAGCGATGGAGCGGGCCGCCGACAAGCTGCAGCGCGAGATGCAGGGCGTCGACAACCGTTTAAGCGGCCTGGTGCGCGTGGCCACCACCGACACCATGGCCAGCCATTTCGTCATCCGCGCCATGCAGCGGCTGCATGCGGCCCACCCCGACATCCGCATCGTGCTCAACGTGGCGCCCGCGCTGGCCAGCCTGACGCGGCGCGAAGCGGACCTGGCCGTGCGCGGCGTGCGCCCCACCGACCCGGACCTGATCTCGCGCCACCTAGTCAAGCGCAGCCTGGGCCTGTACGCCTCAACAAGCTACCTGGCCGAACGGGGCGAGCCCGTGCGCGGCACGGCGCTGGCCGGCCACGACATCGTCATCTACCACCATTCCGTGACGCCGCGCCATGCGGACAAGATCGCCGGCGAATCCGTCGCCAACGCCCGGGTCGCCATGGAAGTGAACTCGGCGGCGATGCTGCAGGAAGCCACGCGCGCGGGCCTGGGCGTGGCCGAACTGGCCACCCACCTGGGCGACATCGACCCGCAGCTCGTGCGCATCTGGCCCGAGCGGGCGGAAACGTATGACGTGTGGCTGGTCATGCATGCGGACCTGAACCGTTCTGCCCGCGTGCGGGCGGCGGCCGATGCCATCATCGCCAGCGTGGGCACCGCCAGCGCCGCCTGACAGGCGCGCACAATAGTGCCGAAAAGAAACTTTCTTTTTGATAATTCTGATAAAATCCGTCCCCCCGCCGCGCACAGCCGCCGCCACCGCCGCGGGATCCCTCAATCCCCCTGGAGAATTTTTATGCTTATCTGGCAAGGCTTCGGCATACTCGCCCCCCTGATCTGTTTTATCGTCGTACTGGCCGCACAGGCGCTGTTTGGCGCCACCCTGGGCGAGGCCTACACGAAGAGCCACACATGGACCCTGGCCCTGGCCTTCCTGCTGGCAGCTGCCGCCAGCTGGTATGCGGGCGTGCGCCTGAACAGCGCGCCCGGACGCGAACTGATCGACCCGGCCACGCAGGAAAGAGTCATCCTGCGCCAGCGCCACACCCTGTTCTGGATTCCGATGCAATACATCGCCGTGCTGATGGTCGTGATGGCCGGCTTCGCCCTGTTTGAATAAGCGATAGGCGCGCACGCCTGACGTGCCCGGCGGGCGGGCTGATGTTAAGATGCCATGATGACCCTATCCGTCTCCCTCATCATCAGCCTGCGCCGCCTGCACCGGGCCACCATGGCCTGGCTGGTCAGCTGGTGGCGCATGCTGCATTTCGCCATCCTCGTGTTTTCGCTGGCCCTGTCGCCATCGAGCTATAACCGCGACAACCGCCCCATCCTCGCGCACCGGCTGGTGACGAACACGGCGCCCAATCTCGTCTGGTTCAGCGTCGCCTGCGCGCTCGTCAGCCTGGTGCTGATCCGCATCGTCGTCGTCAGCGCGCAAAGCTACGGCCTGTCGCGCTATGCGCTGGAAATGGTGGTGCGCGTGCTGGTGCTGGAACTGATCCCGCTGACGGCCGCCCTGTTCGTCGCCCTGCGCCTGACCCTGCCGGACGGCATTGCCTTTGCGCAAATGCGCTCTTCCGGCATGCTCGACACCATGCAGCGCCAGGGCGTCGACCTGCTGCGCCGCGAATACTTTCCACGCGTCATGTCCGGCATCTTTGCCGTGTGGATGCTGGCCATCGTCAGCTGCGTCACCTCGCTGATCCTCGCCTATCTCACCATCTACGGTTTCACGCCGTGGGCGCTGCAAGGCTACACGCGCGTGGTGGGGCAAATCTTCAATCCGGCCGTGGCCCTGATCCTGATGCTCAAGGTGATCTTCTTCAGCTTTGCCGTGGCCCTGATTCCGCTGGCCTCCTCGTACTACCCGGAAGAGCCGCACGGCCGGCGCAACCGCCTGTGGGCCGCGCACGGCCTGTCCGAAATGCTGCGCCTGTTTTCCGTCATCCTGCTGGTCGAAGTGGCTTCGCTGATGGGCAATTACTACTGATGCCCCGCCCGCCACCGCCAGCGATCCCGAACCACCCATACGAGAGCCAGAAGCCATGAGCCAACCGCAAAATCCCGACCAGGTCGACGTCACGGCGCCCGCCGGTCTCACGCAAGACGCCGTATTGCCCGCGCCGCCGCCCGTGCGCCACGCCGAACTGAAGGCGGCCATCCTGCTCATCTTCATGTTCGTGCTGGTGGTCGGCTCCGTCGTCTACCTGATGTATGCGCGCGGCGCCTTCGAAGCCACGCAAACCTTGGTGCTGACGGCCGACGATTCGGACGGCGTGGGCGTCGGTGCCGACCTGACTTTTTCCGGCTTTCCCATCGGCCGCGTGCAGCGCATCGAACTGGCGCCGGACGGCCGCGCGCGCGTCATCGTCGACGTGCCGCGCAAGGATGCGCACTGGCTGCGCAGCAGCTCCATCTTCACCCTGGAGCGTGGCATCGTGGGCGGCGCCAAGCTGCGCGCCTACAGCGGCATCCTGACGGACCCGCCGCTGCCCGACGACGCCACGCGCGACTTGCTGGTGGGCGACATGGCGGCGGAAATCCCCCGCCTGCTGGCCGCCGCCAAGGATTTGCTGAACAACGTGGCCAGCCTGACGGGCAGCGATTCCGCGCTCGACGGCACCTTGCGCAACGTGCAGGCCGTGACGGGCAAGCTGAGCGGCCCGGGCGGCGCCATGGGCTTGCTGACGGGCGACGACAAGCAGTCGCGCCTGCTGGTCGAGCGGGCCAACGCCCTGCTCGTCACGGCCGACCAGCTGGCGCACCGCACGGATGGCCTGGTGGCCAATGCCGACACGCGCGTGTTTGGCGACAAGGGCGTGATGACGGATGCGCAGGCGACCATCGTGCAGCTAAATGCGCTGCTGGCCGACACCCGCGCCAGCCTGAAAAAAGTCGACGCCGTGCTGGTCGAGGCGCAAGCCGTGGGCGCCAACGCCAGGGCCGCCACAGCCGACCTGGGCCCGTTGCGCGCCGATGTGGAAAGCAATCTGCGCAAGGTCGAGCAGCTGGTCAATGACATCAACCGCAAATGGCCGTTCAAGCGCAATCCGGAGATCAAACTGCCATGAGAAATATCAATATCCTCCTGTCTGCCCTGGCCATGACAGCGCTGGCCGCCTGCTCCAGCGGCCCGCCCGTGCCGGACTGGAAAATGAATGCGCAAAGTTCCATCGAACGGTTTCAATCGGCGTATTTGAATGGCAAGACCCTGGTCGAGCAGACGGAATTCCGGCGCGCCCGCAGCCAGGTGGCCGGCACGGGCAAGCTCGACCTGCTGGCGCGCATCGAACTGCTGCGCTGCGCCGCGCGCGTGGCCAGCCTGGCCTTCGAGGACTGCGCGGGCTTCGACGCCCTGCAAGCGGACGCCGACGACGCCGACCGCGCCTATGCGGCTTACCTGGCCGGCAAGGCGCAGGCGGCCGACGTCGCCCTGCTGCCGGAAGCGCAGCGGGCGGCGGCCGGCGCCGCCTCCGACACGGCCGCCGCCAGCGCCGTGGCGGCCATCAATGACCCGCTGTCGCAGCTGGTGGCGGCCGGCGTGCTGCTGCGCTCGGGCCGCGCCACGCCGGCGCTGCTCGACACGGCCGTCGCCACGGCCTCGGACCAGGGCTGGCGCCGTCCGCTGCTGGCCTGGCTGGGCGTGCAGCGCCTGCGCGCCGAACAGGCGGGCGATACGCAGGCGGCGCAGCGCATCGCGCGGCGCATGGCGATCGTCGAGCAGCCGCTGGCCCCCTGAGCGCGCCGATGGCGGCCCAAGGCAGGCAGAATCAGGCATAATCGAGCAAGGATGACAGCTATGCCGTGCAGGCAGCGAGGTGTGACGATGCAGTTCGAGGATTTCGACCTTTCCACTCCCGAGACCGGCCGGCATGCCGGGGCGGCGCCTGGCGATGACGCATCGGCGGCCACGGCCGTGCGCCTGCAATACCTGCTCGACAATACACCCTCCATCATCTATTGCACCGTGCCCAGCGGCGACTTCAAGATGACGTTTGTCAGCAACAATGCCCTCAATGTGCTGGGCTACCAGCCAGAGGAGATGGTGGCCGATCCCAATTTCTGGTTCGACCACATCCACCCGGACGATGCGCCCGGCATTTTTTCCAGCCTGGCGCAGATCTTTGTCGAAGGCGCGCGCGCCTATGAATACCGTTTCCGCGTGCGCGACGGCAGCTACCTGTGGATGCACGACAGCCTGCGCCTCGTGCGCGACGAGCACGGCGTGCCGTTCGAGGTGATCGGTTCGCTGACGGATATCACGGAACGCAAGGGCATGGAAGCGATGCTGCAGGCGCGCGGCGAAGAGCAGCAACTACTGATCAGCAAGCTGCAGGAAGCGCACGACCAGCTGCTGCAATCGGAAAAGATGGCGTCCATCGGCCAGCTGGCGGCCGGCATCGCGCACGAAATCAATAACCCGATCGGCTTCGTCAACTCCAACATGAGTTCGCTGCAAGGCTATGTCGGCACCCTGTTCGGCGTGATCGAGCAGTATGAAGCGGCGATGCGCGAAACGCCAGACGGCCCGGCCTTGGCCGCGTGCGTGGCCGAGGTGCGCGCGCAGGCCGACCTGGCCTTCCTGCAGGACGACATGGTCGACCTGGTGCGCGAATCGATGGATGGCTTGAAGCGCGTGCGCGACATCGTGCAGGCGCTGAAGGATTTTTCCCACGTGGGCGAGACGGACTGGCAAGTGGCCAGTCTGCATGCGGGCCTGGACAGCACCCTCAATATCGTCGCCAACGAGTTGAAATACAAGGCGCGCATCGAAAAACACTATGGCGAGCTGCCGCCGATCCTGTGCCTGGCCTCGCAGCTGAACCAGGTGTTCATGAACCTGCTCGTCAACGCGGGCCAGGCCATCGACAGCGACGGCGTGATCAGCATTCGCACCGGCCACGCGGGCGACTGGGTGTGGGTGGAGATCGGCGACACGGGCGCCGGCATCGCGCCCGAACACCTGAACCGCATCTTCGAGCCGTTCTTTACCACCAAGGCCGTGGGCAGCGGCACGGGTTTGGGCCTGTCGCTCTCGTACGGCATCGTCAACAAGCACGGCGGACGTATCGAGGTGGCGTCGGAAGTGGGCCAGGGCACGCGCTTTACCGTGCACCTGCCGCTGCAGCCGCCCGCCGCCGCGAACGCCTAGGCGTCCTTGACGGGCGCGTACACGCGGATGCTCAGGCGTCCGCCGTTCTTGCCTTCGAAATCGAGCAGCTGGGCGATCACGCGGGCCGTCAGCACGTGTTCGGCCGCCAGCAGCATCAGGCCGTCGCGGCTGATCAGATCGCGCGACAGCACCATGCCCGGTTCCAGCTGGCCAGACAGCACGGTCAGGTCGCGCGCCGGCGGCTCCGTCTCGTCCATGATGCTGCGGAAAGCGGCCACCACGGCCGGGTCGTAGCGCTTGCCGATGCTGTCGTAGATCAGGGTGCGCGCTTCCTCGGCGCGCAGGCTGCGCTGCACCATGGCGCCGATCTGCAAGCCGTCGTAATCGGACGCCAGCGCCAGGATGCGCGCGCCCATGGGAATGGCCAGGCCCACCAGGCCATCGGGAAAGCCGCCGCCGTCGAAACGTTCCAGCTGCGAGCGCAGGATCACGGAGACGGCGCGCAGCTCGTCGAGCGCCATCAGCAGCTGTTCGGCGCGCAGCGGATGCTTGCGGAACGCGGCCAGCTGCTCGCCCGTCCAGGCGCTGGCCGGCAATTCCAGCACGTCGTCGCTGAGGCTGAGCTTGCCGATATCCTTGAGCAGGGCCGCGATGAACACGTCGCGCGCCTCCTGCCCTTCCAGACCCAGCGCCTGCGCCAGCTTGCGCGACAGCTCGGCCACCCGCCGCGCATGGCCGGCCAGCTTGCCGCCGCGCATTTCGATCAGGTTGGAAAACACCTTGATGGTCGTCACGAACGTGGCCTTCAGGCGCTCGTTGGCCGCCTGCACCTCGTCGTGCGACTGTTTCAGCTGCTGCGTGCGCGTGGCCACCTTCGCTTCCAGGCTGGCGTTGAGCGCCTGCAGCTCCACGTTCTGGCTGGCCGTCAGCGCTTCCAGGCGCAATTTTTCCTGTTCCAGCGCGCGCCGTTCCAGCGCGTGGCGCACCACCAGCACGATATCGTTCTCGTCCCACGGCTTGGTCACGTAGCGGTAGATTTCGCCCTGGTTGATGGCGTCGAGGATGGACTGGATGTCGGCATAGCCGGTCAGCAGCAGCCGTATGGTGCCGGGCCAGCGCTGGCGCACCTGGGCCAGGAACTGCGCGCCGTCCATGTGCGGCATGCGCATGTCGGAGATGACCAGGTCCACCGTCTCGCTCTCGAGCAGGGCCAGGCCGGCCGCGCCGCCGTCGGCCGTCAGCACGCGATAGCCGTGCGGGCGGAACAGCCGCCGCAGCGACGACAGGATATTCGGTTCGTCGTCGACGCACAGGATGGTGGGCGGCGCGGCCGCGGTGCTGATGCTGGTGCTGGTGCTCATGCGGTCCTGTTCGGTCATGGTGTGACGGGCTGCGCCTGGCGTACGGGCAAGGTGATGCGAAAGGTGGTGCCGCGGCCGATGATGCTGCGCACGTCGATGCGGCCATGGTGTTTCTGCACCGTCGTGTAGGCCAGCGACAGGCCCAGTCCCGTGCCCTTGCCGACGGCCTTGGTGGTAAAGAAGGGGTCGAAGATGCGCGACAGGTGTTCGGGCGCGATGCCGGCGCCCGTGTCCTCGACCTCGATCCACACTTCCGTGGCGTTGTCGCTGCCCGTGCGCAGGGTGATGCGTCCGCGCGCCTCGCCCATGGCGTGGGCTGCGTTGACGACGAGGTTCATGATCACCTGGTTCAGCTCGGAAGGCTGGCATTCGATATCGGGAATGTCGGCATACTCGCGCACCACGTCGGCCTTGTACTTGACCTCGTTATTCACGATATTGAGCGTGGTATCGATGCCCTGGCGCAGATCGGCCCAGACCCATTCCTGGTGCGCATCCGTGCGCGAAAAATCCTTCAGGTCCTGCACGATGCGGCGCACGCGCGAAATGCCTTCCTTCGACTCGCCCATCAGCATGGGAATGTCGGTGCGCAGGAAGTCCAGGTCGATCTGTTCGCGCAGCGCCCGCAGGCGCGCCGCCACCACGGGGTCGGCGACGGCCGGCTCGGCTTCCTCGTAGGCGTCGAGCATGGAAAACAGATCGTCCAGATAGCCTTCCAGGGTGCCGACATTGGAAAACACATAGCCGATGGGATTGTTGATCTCGTGCGCCACGCCGGCGGCCAGCTGGCCGATCGAGGCCAGTTTTTCCGACTGCAGCAGCTTTTGCTGGGCCAGCGACAGCTTGCTGTTCAATTCCGTCAGGGCCAGGTTGCGCTCGCGCAGTTCCAGATCGGCGATCTGGCGCTGACGGATATCGTCGGCCAGGCGCTCGTTCATTTCCGCCAGCTGGGCCGTGCGCTTGGCCACCAGGTGTTCCAGATTGTCGTGCGCCTTGCGCAGCGCCAGTTCCGCCAGGCGCCGCTCGCTCACGTCGCGCAGGGTTTCGATGGCGCCCACCAGGCGTCCCTGGCGGTCGCGCAGGGGCGCCGCCGTGAAATGCAGCCAGTGGCCGTCGGGGCCGATATCGGCAAAGAAATCCTCGGCCTCAAAGGCGCCGGGGATCACGGGGGAGCGCTTCAGCTTGCCAAGGTAGAGGTCATTCTCGCCGAGCGCGATATCGTCCGCCACCAGCAGGTCGGCCAGGCAGGCGCGCGGCTGCGGATAAAACGCCTTCCAGTGGTCGCGCGTGCCGACCATCTCGGCGGCCGTAAAGCCCAGCAGCTGTTCACAGGCGCTGTTCCAGTGCGTCACCACGTGGTTCGTATCGATGGCGAAGGTGGCCACGGGATGGCCGTCGAAAAATGCCGACAGCGCGATGGAATCGCCCTGGCGCCGTTCCGGCATGGCGGGCAGCGCCTGCCCTGCGTCTGTTTCCATGGCCTCTTTCTTGTTCATGCCAGCATGATCCGCGACATTTCATCGTAGGTATGTTCCGTTTGCCGCAGCAGCGCCAGCCAGGCCTGTTCATCCAGCGCGACGCTGCGCCAGCCAGCGGACGACAGTGGCGGCACCAGCGCATCGTCGACGCCGGCCAGGTCGAGCGCCAGGGCGACGGCATTGGCCACGTGCACGGCCAGCGGCAAGCCGCCCGCGTCCAGCCGGTCGATGGCATGGTGGTCGGCCACCGCCTGCTGTATCGCCTCGGGAAACTTCCAGTAGGCGGCCAGGGCGCTGCCCACCTGCGCGTGATCGATGCCGATGACGGCCAGTTCCGCCTCGGCCATCTGGCAGTCGTGCGCCTGGCGGTAGCTGCGCACGAGCGCGTGCTCGGCCGGGAAGCGCGTCACCAGCACCAGGGTACCCAGGTCGTGCAGCAAACCGGCCGTGAACGCCGTTTCGGGATTGACGCGCAAGTGCGGCGCCAGCAGGCGCGCGGCGATGGCCGTGGCCAGCGAATGGCGCCAGAATGCCTGGAAATCGAAGCCGCCGCTGACGGGCGCGAAGCTGCCCGTCAGGGCGCAGGCCGTGACGACGGTGCGGATGCTGTGAAAGCCCAGCACGGACACGGCTTGCGGAATGCTGGTGACCTTCGATTGCATGCCGTAGAACGAGGAATTGGCGATGCGCAGGGTCTTCGCCGCCAGGCCCTGGTCCAGCTCGATCTTTTGCGCCAGCACGTGCACATCCGTGTCGTCCTGATCCATGCTCGACAGCAGTTCCAGCACCACCACGGGCAGCGAAGGCAGTTCCTGTATCTGGCGGATGATATGTTCAAAGCTGAGCCGTGTCATGGCGCGCCCCCTTGCCGGTAGCGCTGCAGCAGCGCCAGCAGCTCGGCCCCGGCGGAATCGGGCGGCGTGGCGCGGAACAGCACGGCCAGCCGTTCCAGGCGGCGCACCCGTTCCTGCTCGGCGTGCGCCTGCGCGGCGGGGTCGATCGCCTCATCCATGACGACGTGGCAGCGTTCCACATTACGCCGGCGCAAAGCCGCCAGGTTCGCCGCCGTCAGGGTGGCGCCCTGGGCCAGCAGCACGGCGCCGCTGGCGTCGTTCAAGGCCTGCGCCAGCACCATGCCCTCCTGCGCCTGCTCCATGGAAATCTCGCGTCCGCTTTCACTCATGTATCCACTCCATGACGACTCAGGGTGACCAGGCTGCCGCGCGAGCGCGAATGCAGGCCCATCGGATGGACCGCCACGGTATACGGCTGGCCATCGATAGCTGCCAGGCAAGGCGCGCCCTGGCCGTCGAACAATTGCGGCAAGACGATCGCCGCCTCGTTGCCCAGCAGGGCCGCGCCCCGTTCGAACAGGTTGGCCGCCGCCGCGTTGATGAAGGCGATCATGCCGTCCTCATCGAGGCCGATCACGGGCAGCGGCAGAAATTGCAGCAATTCGCGCGCGATGCCGAGGCTGACCTCGTCGCGGCTGATCTGGTGCTGCTGCTGGCGCACCAGCGCCTGCATGGCGGCATTGGCCGCCGCCAGCGCCTGGTTGGCGTCGCGCAGCTGCGCATTGAGGCGCACATTGTCGTCGTCGATGCCCTTCAGGCGAAAGGCTTCGGCGATATGCTCACGCAGCTGATGGTCTTCCCAGGGCTTGGTGAGAAACTTGAAGATGGCGCCCTCGTTGACGGCGTCCGTGACGGCCTGCAGCTCGGTATATCCCGACAGCATGATGCGGATGGTTTGCGGACACAGCAGCTTGGCCTTGCGCAGGAAGTCGGCGCCCAGCATGCCCGGCATGCGCTGGTCCGACACGATCACGTCGACCGTATGGGCGGCCAGCACGTCCAGCCCTTCCTGGCCGCTGTTGGCCGTAATGATATGGTAGCCATCGCGCCGCAGCAGGCGCTTGAGGGAAGCGAGGATATTCGGTTCGTCATCGACCAGCAGCAAGGTGCGCGGCGCCGCCGCAGGCTGCTGCCCGGCGTCCGCCGCCAGCGCCGCCATATCCGGCAGGCCATACTCGTCGTGCACATCCATCGGACCATCCTCTCATCGCCAAAGCGATATCGGAGCTTGCCTGGAGGGGAATCTGCCGCGCGGGGCAGTCTTGCGAGACTCGCGCGGCAGCCAGCTTGCGTTGAAATTATACGACTAAATATTCCTTCATTGCACTTATCCGTGATTTATCCGCGCCGCGCCGGACAAGGCGTGTTGCGGTAGAACACAAAGCCGCCCAGGCCGATGGCTTGCGTGTCGGCCTTCACGGCGTACACCAGCGTGTTCTTGTCCGCCTCGATGCGCAGCAGATTCAGGTGCTGCACGATTTGTGCGTGCGACAGTTCCAGCGAGGGAGTCGGCGCCAGTTGCAGGCGCAGCTCCGACGTGGCCGCATCGTACGCCCAGCGGCCCGGATTATAGAAGGCGAAGCCGCCGTCGAAACGCAGGCTGCCATCCTTGAACTGGGTCAGGCAAATGCCGGGAAATTCGCTGGGCGGGTTATACCAGGTGGCGGCCACGGCGGCATCGGCCGGCGTCTTGCCCGGCATCTGCATGCCGGTGCTGTCAGTTTTGCCGCCCAGGCCGGCGCAACCGGCCAGCGCCGCGATGCAGGCGGCAGCGGCCATCCGTTTGATCATGATCATGTGCATACCCGTCCCTTGCCTTATAGAAACACAATCTTAGTCCGGGATGGCTGGCCGTTCAAGCGGCCAGCGCACATAAGGCGAATTTAATTGTCCCCGGCCGCCTTCGCCGCCATGGCAGCCGCTTCGCGCAATTTGTCCTTCTTGCTCTTGCGCGCGCCCTTCACGCCGCCGTTCACCGTGTCCGTGACGGGATGCACGGGCGCAGGCAGTTCCATCGGCTCGAAACCGGCCACCACTTCGCGCACGATGCGCAAGTCGTTGCGGTTTTCGATCAGGCGGAAATGCGCTTCCGTGTCGGCCGTGACGAAACTGATGGCCGTGCCGCTGTCGCCCGCGCGGCCCGTGCGGCCGATGCGGTGCGTGTAGTCGACGGCAGAACGGGGCAAGTCATAGTTGACGACGGCGGGCAGGCCGACGATGTCGATGCCGCGCGCGGCCACATCGGTGGCGACCAGCACCTGCAAGCGCCCCGCCTTGAAGTCGGCCAGCAGCTGGCTGCGCGTGCCCTGGCTGAATTCGCCATGGAAGGCGCCCACGTGCAGACCTGCGCGCTGCAGCTTGTCGGCCACGTGTTCGGCCGCGTACTTGGTGGCGACGAACACCAGCACCCTGTCCCACTGCTGCTGCAGGATCAGGTAGCGCAGCAGCTGCGTGCGGCGCGGCACGTCGACCGTGATGGCGCGCTGCACGATGTCGGGCTTGTCCTGCGGTTCGGACGCCACCTCGATGCGCACGGGGTCCTTGAGCAGGCTGTCGGCCAGCGCCTGCACGCTGTCGGGGAAGGTGGCGGAAAAGAACAGGTTTTGCCGCTGTTTGGACAGCAGCGCCAGGATGGCGTTGATCTCTTCGCTGAAACCCATGTCGAGCAGGCGGTCGGCTTCATCGAGCACGAACAGCGACACGCCGCCCAGCTTGACGGCGTTCTGGCGCACCAGATCCAGCAGGCGGCCCGGCGTGGCGACGACGATATCGGCGCCGCCGCGCAAGTCCATCATCTGCGGATTGATCGACACGCCGCCGAACAGCACGGAAATCTTCAGTTTGACGGGCAGCGGCTTGGCCAGCGCGTGCACCGTCTGCCCCACCTGCGCGGCCAGCTCGCGCGTGGGCACGAGGATCAGCGCGCGCACCTGGCGCGGGCCGGTTGCCGGCGCCATCAGCGCCTGCAGCAGCGGCAGCGCGTAGGCGGCCGTCTTGCCGGAACCCGTCTGCGCCGCGCCCAGCACGTCGCTGCCGCGCAGGATGGCGGGAATGGCGGCCGCCTGGATGGCCGTCGGCGCGGCATAGCCGGCCTTGTCGACGGCGCGGACCAGGGCGGGAATCAGACCCAGGGAGGAAAATGGCATAGCGGGCCTTCTTATTATTTAGTCATGAAGTGAGACCGGCCGCAATGTGCGGCCGGTCGGAATAGCGACAGTATAAAGCAGGCGCTTACTGCCTGGGCATTTGCAGCTTCGGGTGGCCCGTTTCATCGTAGCCCGGCATGCCGCGGCGGATCGCATGCGAAAAGTCCGCATCGTCATTGGCCGCCCGCGCGCGCGCCGTGACGTGGCCGCCGTCGCGCAGCTGCTGGAAGCTCAAACCCGGTACCAGGCCCTGGACGTCGAACAGGTAGCGGTCCAGGTAGCCCGAGGCCATCAGCCGGTAATCGAGCGGCAGGCCCGGCACGATGCGGCGCACCATCTCGAAGACGATGGTGGTGCAGTTGGCCGTCAGGGTGTTGTAGAAGCGCGGCTGGTTCTTCAGCGCCTGCGCCTCGTCCAGGTAGGCGAGGAACAGCGAGCGCATGGCCGCCTTCGGCATCATCACGCGGTACAGATGCATGTCCTCGCCGCGCGCATTCGTGCGCACGCGCAGGATGTCGCGCTCGTCGGCGGCGATCAGGCTCATTTCAAAATGCTTGAAAAAGCCGCCGATGGCGGAAAAGCTCTCGCCCTTTTCCTTGCGGATTTCGATGGAAAACGTCAGGAAGCGCCCGTCCGCGAAGCCGAACGAGATCAGGGTATGCGCGATGTACGGCCCCGTCCAGTACGACAGCGCCGTGTCCACCGTGCGCAGTTCGTCAAGGTCGTAGCTGCGCCGCTCCCACTTGACCGTGTAATCGTCATCGCTGCGCCAGTCGAAATTGCGCACATTGTCCAGGGTGACGAGATTGCCCTTGACCGTGCCCGTGACGTTGCGCGCCACGTCGTCGGCCCACACGCGCTGCTGCTTCGGCGTAATCAGGCTCCACCACACGAGCAGCAGGAGAAAACCGGCCGCATACGGCAGCAGCACGCGCGCATCGCCGCGCGTCCACCACAGCACCACGCTGGCCACGCCCAGCGCGCCCCACAGCAGCGCGCCGATCGCTTGCGCCGCCGTGCCGCCGGACACCTGGTACCACAGCGCCAGCGCGCCCCACAGCGCAGTCAACAGGAGAATCAGGGAAACGGCCATTTTGCCGAGGGTGGCCAGCACGGAGCGGGCACGCAGTGATAAGAAAGTCATGCCGCAATTATAGGGGCAAGTGAAGATGTGCCAGTATTTCGGGCGTGCCAGCCTATCTTGGGACAGGCGCACGATGTTATTTCGATGGCATAATGATTTCTTTTACAATCAATTCTGCCTGCGTATGCGACTCCATGGTTTTTCCATCGTCAAAGGTTTAACTAAAATCTTGCTTGAAGAGCAAGAACTTGACCTGCACAACGATTACGAATTCACGCAGATCGACTACCGCATCGCTGCACGGCAGCTGCAACTGCATTGGGTACGCAGTGCCGGCGACTGGGTCAGGCCCGGCATGCCACCTGCGCTGACGCTGGTCTGCGAAGGCGTGCATGTGCTGAAAATCCGGGAATCCGGCGAAGGTGAGCATGTCAACGGGGAGAAATGCCTGTCCTCCATCGGCTTCATGTGGAATGCCATGCGTGATGACATGGACGGCGTCGCGTCGCACGAGGCGAGCGAAGGCTGCACGGATCTCGCGTTGATTTTCATGAGTGACCTGAGCATCAAGATTGCCGCCGCCGAGGCACGCATCCTTGTTGGCGCCGGGCCGGCCAATCAGGCCGCATCCATCGCTGCATAGCAACAACTATAACAACCGCAATAACATTCAGGTGACACTTTGCAGCATCAAACGCTCTACGCCCTCGCCGGCAGCCTCAATTCCCTCTTCATCATCGTCAGCCTGTACGGCCTGTGGTCGCAGCTGCAAAAGATCTGGCAGCGCAAGCACGATGCCAGGGTCGGCGCCGGCAAGACGACGGACATCCTGTCGCTCAACCAGTTCACCGTCAGCTTCCTCGCGTATTGCGCGTTCTTTGTGTATGGCTATTCGATCACGCCGTTCAACCATTACATCGTCTGGCCCCGCTTGATCGCTTCGCTGATCGCGCTGGCCATCCTGTATGAAATCGACCGCGACCGCCGCAGCCTGGCATCGCGCCATGCGCTGCTGGCCTGCGCGCTGCTGCTGGGCGCCGGTGTGGCGGGGCTGGCCTTCGGTCCCACCTTCAGCGATGAAAAGCGCGTGATCTCGCAAAGCCTGATCGTCGCCGTCACCGTGCTGCTGGCGCAGGGCTATGCGCACCAGATCCGATTGATCTGGCGCTCGGGCAAGACGGGCGCCGTGTCGCTGAAGATGAGCCAGTTCATCCTGGCGATGGATATCAGCACCACCTTCTTTGCCTGCGTCATGGGGCTGAAAACAGGCTGGCCCCTGCTGCTGGCCTGCGTCAGCGCCACGACCAAGCTGATCATCATGTGGCTGTTCCGCTGGGAGAAGAGCAGTCCCGCCGCACAGGTGAAGCGGCAGGCGCTGGCCTGAGGCTAGAATAGGGATCTTGCCACTTTTATGGAAAGGGCCGCCATGCAGCTGTCCCCCGCCATCCCCATCCTGCGCAGCTTCTCCGAAGAAAAAGCGCGCGAGTTCTACCTCGGTTTTCTCGGTTTTACCCTGGACTGGGAACACCGCTTCGAGCCCACCGCGCCGCTGTACTTGCAGGTGACGCGCGGTGATCTCGTGCTGCATCTGTCCGAGCACTACGGCGACGCCACGCCCGGCGCGGCGCTGCTGATCCCCGTCGTCGACATCGCCGCCCTGCACGCGGAGCTGCAGGCCAAGGATTACCCGTATGCGCGGCCCGGCATCCGCGACGAGGACTGGGGCCGCATCCTGGAAGTGGCGGACCCGTTTGGCAACCGGCTGCGCTTCTGGCAGCGCAGCGCATAACGCCTACTGCCCGCTCAGCGCGCGCATTTCCGCATACAGGTTCGCCTTGCCCTCGAAGCCGATGCCGATGAGGTCCGGCATGGTGATGTGGCCGTTTTCCACGCGCACGCCATCGGGGAAGCCGCCGAAGGGCTGGAATAAATCGGGGTAGGATTCATTGCCGCCCAGGCCCAGTCCCGCCGCGATATTCAGCGACATCTGATGGCCGCCGTGCGGGATGCAGCGGCTGCGCGACCAGCCGTGCTGGTGCAGCATGTCCAGCGTGCGCAAATACTCCACCAGACCGTAGCTGAGGGCGCAGTCGAACTGCAGCCAGTCGCGGTCGGCGCGCATGCCGCCGTAGCGGATCAGGTTGCGCGCATCCTGCATGGAAAACAGGTTTTCGCCCGTCGCCATCGGTTTGTCATAGTAGCTGCGCAGGGTCGATTGCAATTCGAAATCGAGCGGATCGCCCGCCTCCTCGTACCAGAACAGGTCGTACTGGCGCAGCGCCTTGGCGTAGGCGATCGAGGTGTCGAGGTCGAAGCGGCCATTCGCGTCCACGCACAGCTTCTGGCCATCCTGCAGCACCTCCATGATGGCGTCGATGCGGCGCAAGTCCTCGTCCAGCGAGGCGCCGCCGATCTTTTTCTTGACCACCGTGTAGCCGCGGTCGATATAGCTGCGCATCTCGTCCTGCAGGGCGGACAGGCTCTGGCCCGGGTAGTAATAGCCGCCCGCCGCATACACGAACACCTGTTTGTCGGCCACGCCCGTGCCGTGGCGCTCGGCCAGCAACTGGAACAGCGGCTTGTTCTCGATCTTCGCCACGGCGTCCCAGATGGCCATGTCGATGGTGCCGATGGCCACCGAGCGCTCGCCGTGGCCGCCCGGCTTTTCATTGGTGTACATGCAATCCCACACCTTCTGCGGATCGAGGTTGGCGCCATCATCCGTCACGAGGCTGGCCGGATCGGCGTCGAGGATGCGCGGAATGAAACGCTCGCGCATCAGCATGCCCTGGCCGTAGCGGCCGTTCGAATTGAAGCCGTAGCCGACGACGGGCTTGCCGTCGCGCATCACGTCCGTGACGACGGCCACCAGGCTCAGGGTCATCTTCGTGAAATCGATATAGGCGTTGCGGATGGGCGAGGAAATGGGGATGGTCTTTTCGCGGATCTCGACGATTTTCATGCGGCTCTCCTGTGCTTGAACGATAGCGCCAGCTTACCCGCGATATGGAATCGTATAATCACTTCCAATTTAAACCATTATTCACTTGAGGTTAATAATGAAAAGCGACGCCACCACGGAAATGGCTTTCTTTGTGCTGCTGGCCAAGCTGGGCAGCCTGTCGGCCACGGCCCGCGAGCTGGGCATCACGCCGCCCGCCGTCAGCAAGCGATTGGTGCTGATGGAGCAGCGCCTGGGCGTGCGTTTGCTGAACCGCAGCACGCGGCGCATCAGCCTGACGGGCGACGGCGAAAGCTATCTGCAGCAGGCGCGGCAAATCCTCGACGACATCCGCGCCATGGACGAGTCCCTGGCCAGCGGCAGCGCCGAGCCCAAGGGCTTGTTGCGCGTGAATGCCACGCTGGGCTTCGGCCGCACCGTGATCGCGCCCCTGCTGTCGCAATTCGCCCTGCGCCACCCGCAGCTGGAAGTGCAGCTGCAGCTGACGGACAGCCCCATCAACCTGGTCGAACAGGCGTACGACCTTGGCATCCGCTTCGGCGACTTGCCCGACACGCGTTTGTCGGCCCGGCGCATCATGTCGAACCGGCGTTTCCTGTGCGCCTCGCCCGCCTACCTGCAGGCGCACGGCACGCCGCATACGCCCGACGACCTGGCGCGGCACCGCTGCATCGTGCACCGGCAGAACGACGACGCCTACGGCATCTGGCGCCTGAGTAAGGGCCGCGCCACGCACACGGTGAAGGTGCGCGGCACGGTGGCCAGCAACGATGGCGACGTGGTGCTGGGCTGGGCGCTCGATGGCCACGGCATCCTGCCGCGTTCGGAATGGGACCTGGCCCGCTACCTCGACAGCGGCCGCCTGCGCGTGGTGCTGGCCGACTACGCGCTGGCGCCGGCCGACCTGTACGCCTACTACCCGAGCCGCCACCAGTTGCCCGCCAAAGTGCGCGCTTTTATCAATTTTCTCATCCAGCAATTGCAGCCGGAAGCGGCCACAGCGGCAGAATCAGGTTAAACTACAATATTGCGATATGGCAATATTATGAAGGAGTAGGTTTTGCTAGTCATACTCGGATTTCTCGTCGTGCTGTTTTCCGTCTTCGGCGGCTTCGCCATGCAGGGGGGGCACCTGGCGGCCCTGTTCCAGCCGCTGGAACTGCTGATGATCGGCGGCGCCGCGCTGGGCACTTTTTTTGTCGGCAATGACGCCAAGGCCATCCGCGCCACGTTCGCCGCCCTGCCCACCCTGTTCCACGGTTCGCAATACACGAAGGCGCGCTACATGGAACTGATGGGGCTGATGTATGAAATCCTCAGCAAGATCCGCAAGGAAGGCTTGATGTCGGTCGAGGACGATATCGACGACCCCTACCGCAGCGCCATCTTCGTGAAATACCCGTACACGCTGGGCGACGAGCACATCCTGGAATTCATCACCGATTACCTGCGCCTGATGGTGTCGGGCAATATGGACGCTTACCAGATCGAAAACCTGATGGATAACGAGATCGAGACGCACCATGAAGACGCGGAAATGCCGATCCAGACGATTTCGCAGCTGGCCGACGCCATGCCCGCCTTCGGCATCGTGGCCGCCGTGATGGGCGTGGTGCACACGATGGCCTCCGTCGGCTTGCCGCCGGCCGAGCTGGGCGTGCTGATCGCGCAGGCGCTGGTGGGCACCTTCATCGGCATCCTGCTGGCCTACGGCTTCATCGCGCCGCTGGCGAGCTTGCTGCGCCGCAAACACCATGAAACGGCAAAGATGTACCAGTGCGTGAAAGTGACCCTGTTGGCCAGCCTGAACGGCTATGCGCCCGCGCTGGCCGTGGAATTCGGCCGCAAGGTCATTTCCGCCACGGAACGCCCCTCGTTCAGCGAACTGGAAAACCACGTGCGCCAGGTGCGCACGAAAAACTGATCCAGCCTGGTCACCGCAGGCGTCACGCTTCCGGCGCCGTCCAGACCAGGTTCCACAGGTGGCCGTCGATATCCTCGAAGCCCTGGTCATACATGAAGCCGTGGTCTTCGGGCGGATGCGGTATGCGGCCCCCGGCGGCGGCGGCCCTGGCGATCAGGCTGTCCACCTCTTCCCGGCTTTCGCAACTGAGGCAAATGACGATTTCATTGCCCTCTCTTGCATTCGCGACGGGCTTGTCGATCAGGGACTGGAAGAACGGCTCGGTCGTCAGCATGGCCTGGATGGCGCCATCGACGATGTGCATGAACGCCGCGTTCTCGCCGCTGAAGCGGGGATCGAAGGCAAAGCCGAGAGCGGCAAAGAAGGCCCTGGATTTGTCCAGGTCCTTCACGGGCAGGTTGAGGATGATCTGTTTGTTCATGGCGCTTCCTTGCTTCCTGGGTGAAGGTGGAATGGGCAAGCGGTGCCTCCTCCCTGCGACGGGTGATGGCATACCCAATTGACACGCTGGCGAAAAAATCGTTCCTCCAGAATATCCATCAATCATAAAGGAAGGCGCAGACTATGCTCAGGTCTTGCCCTCGATGCCGGCGGCGGCGCTGGCACGGGCCAGGCTCGAGCGCGCGCCAGCCACTGCGCGCAGGCGTTCTTCCAGGTAGGCGCTCACGCGCGGATGCTGGCTGAAGGCGACGTTGAAGCGGATGTGCTGGTCGGGCGTGTCGTTGGCCGAGAACGCGGCGCCACGCATCAGCAGGATCTTGTTGCGGTAGGCGTCCTGCACCAGCAAGTCCACGTCCAGCCCTTCGGGCATGCTGCCCCACAAGAAAATGCCGGCGTCGCCTGGCTGCTCGAACAGCACGCCGGCCGCGCTCAGCTGCCGCGTGCTGGCGTTGCGCGCCACCATGATCTTGCGTTGCAGCCGCTCCAGGTGCTTGCGCAGGCTGCCGGCCTTGAGCACTTCCAGCAGCACGTATTCGTTCAGCGCAGGCAAGGTCATGATGGAATGGATCTTGGTGCGCATCAGCGGCTTGAGCAGAGTGGGCGCCGCGGCCAGGTAGCCCATGCGCAGGGCCGGGCTCAGCGCCTTGCACAGGCTGGAGTAGTAGATCACGCCGTCCAGTCCGGACAGCGACGCCAGCCGCGTGCTGTGGCCCGGCTGGAAATGGCCGTGCACGTCGTCTTCGGCGATCAGGAAACCATACTGCTGCGCCATGATCAGCACCTTGTGCAGGTTGGCGGCGCTGCTGCTCCAGCCGGTGGGATTGTGCAAGGCCGTCTGCACGAACAGCAGGCGCGGACGGTGCGCGCGGCAGGCGGCATCCAGCTCGTCCAGGTCGAGGCCATCGGGACGGCGCTTGATGGGCACCAGGCGCACGCCGTCCTGGCGCAGCCTGCCGAACATCAGGAAGTATCCGGGGTCTTCCACCAGCACCGTATCGCCGGGCTGCAGGAAGGTGCGGCAGATCAGATCGATGGCATGGGTGCCGCCGAACGTGGTGAGGATGTGGCTGGCGTCCGCCGCGATGCCGATACCGCGCATCAGCAGCGCGATCTGCTCGCGCAGTTCGGCCAGCCCTTGCGGCGGACAGCGCGAAGCCATGCCGGCCGCGCTGCGCGCCAGACCGCGTTGCACGGCGGCCGCCGGAAGCGCGTCCTGCAGCCAGGTGGGCGGCAAGGCGCCGCTGCTGGCCAGCAGCACGCCCGGCCGCTGGTCGTTCACTTGCTGGCTCAGCCAGACCGGCTCCTGCTCCTGGCCCGCTTCCAGCGCCACCTCGTCGGGAATGGCGTGGCCGGCGTCAGCCGGTGCGCAGACGAAGAAGCCTGTCGTGCCGTGCGTATCGATGACGCCGGCGGCCACCAGCCTGTCATACGCCACCACCACGGTGTTGGTGCTTACCGCGAGTTGCGTGGCGAGCTGGCGGATCGACGGCAGCCTGGTCCCGCCAGGCAGCACGCGTTGCGCGATCTGCTGGCGCAGTGCGGTCTCGATCTGCTTGAACAGGGCGATGGGTGAGGAGCGGTCGATGGCGAACATGGCGCAAGTCTAGCGTAAAAACATCACGGCGAGGACCAGCAGGACGGCGCCCATCGTCAGATTGAAGATGCGCTGGTTGCGCGGCGCTTTCAGCACGCTGCGGATCGACACGCCGAACAGCGCCCACATGGCGTTGCACGGCGTGCCCACCACGGTGCCGATCACGGACACCAGCAGCGCGCCGGCGAACATATTACCCTGCGCAGGCATGAAAACCGACGCCATGGTGACCGCCTTGAGCCAGCTCTTGGGGTTCAGCGCCTGAAACAGCGCCGCCTGCGCCAACGACACGGCCTTCGGTGCGCTGCTTCCCGCCACCGAGGCGCCGGCCAGCTTCCAGGCCAGGAACACCAGGTACAGCGCGCCCGCGATCCGCAGTAGCTGCTGCGCCATCGGGTACGCGACAAACACGCTGCCCAGCCCCACGCACATGAGCATGGTCTGCACAAAGATACCGGCCTGGATGCCGAGGATCACCGGCAGCGCACCGCGATAGCCGAAATTGGCGCCGGTGGTGGCCAGCATGACGTTGTTCGGCCCGGGGGTGGCGGACATCACAAAACAATAGCTCATCAGGGGCAGGAGTTCGATCATGGCGGGCATTCGCAGCGTGGAGAAGGCCCCAGTCTAGAAGCGCGGCACGGCGGCGACAAGGCACAAGGCGGCGCGTACAGGCACATGCTGTATCAGTCGGGCGACTGCTACAGCGGCGATAAGGGCCGCCCCGCCCAGGCCCCTGCCACGACCCATCGGGTTCTCATATGCCAGGAGCCATGCAGCAAAACTGGGCTAGCGGCGGCGCTTTACCCCAATGGCACCGTCCGCTTTCGCCCCACTGCGGACGTTCAGGATTTAGCTAAACCGCTTTCTGACCAGCGAGCGCGGGCAAGTCGTAGAGCCTCAACAAAGTCAGGCAAGTCAACCCACGTCTTCTCTTCCATGTGTTCAACCCATCCGTGCCCGTCGTTGTCTTCCCATACTCGGCGGCCCTCGATAACATATTTGCCATCACGAGCCTCAATCCCATAACTTGTGACAGCCCATTGCCGCCCCTTCCAATAGACGGGTTCGTGGAGCGCCTCTCCTGTAACGGGGACATCAGTTTTTGACTCGTAGGCTGGCGGTTCCGTTGTCTGAAGCGCCCGTGCGGAAAGCGCCTTAAGTTCGCTCTTTGTTGCCATCGGTGTTTCTCCTTTTGTGTTTCTAGTTGAGCGTCTGCTTCTGGCCGGTTGCCGTCATTGGCAGGTTCCGCCAGATACCGGACGGTCTGAGTGATTCAGTGCACGAAGTTGCTGCCTTCGAAACTAGCAAGAGGTTGGGGCCGGTGCACGAAGTCCTCTGACTGCCATTTACGGCGTCGTCGCCGTGTCATCCGGACAGCTGACCTCGTCCTCTGGCGTATATAAAGTCATCGGCACGCGCTGGCCATCGACTTCCAGCTCGCGCACTTTCGGCGGCACCAGCTGGAATTCACCCGCCTGCAATTTTTCGCGCAGGGACTTGCAGCGCAGGGCGTCCGTGGGGATTTGCCCGCGCGCGGTCCAGCTGCCGTCTTCCTTCTCCGCCAGCAAGACGGATGAGGCGCGCGGGTCATTGCTGATCAACAGCACGTCCTGCTTGCCGTCGCCGTCGAAATCGAGCAGATACGCATCGCACTGCGGGCCTGCCCGCTTCAGGCAGGCGGGCAGGCGCCAGGCCGGGCTCACTTGCGTCCAGTCCTGGCGCAGGAAACTCTCCGGCAGCTTCGCCGTGGCCGGGCGCAAGGTCAGGTTGATCGATACGTCGCTCAGCGCACCCGTCTCGTCGAGGCGGTTCTGGCGTTTGAGCATGGCCTCGGCGCGGGCCCGCACGACGGCCGCGTCCGCTCCCGTCGTGCGTTTGCTCAATTCCTGCAGGGCCGCCTGGCCATAGCGCGCGCCCTCGAAGCGCAGGTATTCGAAATCGAACTTGTCCACGCCAACCTTGCCGCTTTCCAGGCGCGCCATCTGGCTGGCCACGGAAATGCGCGCCGGGTCGGCCAGCGGCGAGAACAGGGCAAACAGCACCAGCAGGGTAACAAAGGCGGTAGCCACGTTGACGTTGGCGATCAGGTGCAGCCAGTCGCCGTACTTGCTGGCCGCCCAGGCATAGCCGGCGGCGTAGCAGGTGGCGATCAACAGGCAGGCGGCGGCGATCAGGCGGTCGGACGTCCAGCCATGCGACATCACGCGCAGGGTCAGCGCATAGATGGCGATGCCCACCACCCACGGCAGCAGCAGGCAGGCCAGACGCGTGCCGAGGCGGATGCCGCGCGCCACGCCATGGCCCACTTCGCCATTCTGGAAGGCGGCATTGATCAGCACCACGAGCACGCCGGCCATGCCCAGCAGCACCGACGCCGCATGGCGCGTTGCCCACAGGCGCTCGAAGCCGATGAATGGCAGGGTCAGCAGGAAACCGGAAACGAGCACGGCGGCGATCGGCACCAGCCACGACAGCAGCACCAGCAGCAAGGTGCGGATGCCGCGCACGATGGATGGGCGCACATCCGTGATGTGGATGGCGAACGAGAACGCGAAGCAGATGACGGGAATAACGAACCAGGCCTGGCCCAGCAGTTTTTTCAGGAAACTGAGCTTGATCAGAAGGAACAGCTGTCCGCCCAGCCACAGCACCAGCCACAGGCCCAGCACGAACAGCAGGGAGAACAGCAGCTGGATGCCGAGCTTCCAGGCGATTTCAAAATAGGTGGGATAGCGGGCGATGCGCTGGCCATCCTGGGCGCTGGCCAGCACCAGCGCATGGGCGATATAAAAGCCGACGACACAGAAACCGAACAGCTGGGCGGAAATGACGCGCAGGGGCGCGCCCGGCTTGTAATTACCCCAGATCACGTGTTCGGCGCCGCGCGCCACGTCATGCCAGGCCAGCACGGCCATCACGACAGCCGCGCCCGCCATCCACAGGGCGATGCGCTTCACCGACATATGGCCCAGGCTGGACACCAGCAGGATGGGCAGCAGCAAGCTGATCAGCATCAGAGGCCCCAGCAGGTAGGCTTCCGTGGCGGGCCACATCTTGTCCTGCGCCGTGCTGTACAGCCAGTACAGCAGCAAGCCTTGCAGCAGGCCCGCCACCAGGCGCGTTACCGCGATGCGCGGCGCCACCACCGGATCGAGCAACGCCATGTTTTTTCCTGCGGCATCCTGCTGCATAGTCATTCCTTTAATAGTCGTTTATTGCTGTAAAGCACGGCCATTATTGCATTTCGTTATATTCATCTCAACAGCGATTCGTGCGCGCGCCCTTCCCGCCCGCCTCCGGGCCGCGCAGAGGCAGGCTTTGCGCGACGCCCCAGGCCAGTTCCGGCACGAGGAACAGCCACAACACGGGCTGGCCGGTCACCAGCAAGGCCCACGCCATCCAGGTCGAAAACAGGTAGCGCGCCGCCGCGTCATAGCGGCCGAAGCGCGGCTGCGGGTCAAGCATGCGCAGCACAGACCAGACCATCACCACGCTGCCAAACAAACTGCTGACGAGCAGATGCAAGGGCTCGAAGAGAGGCAGCGGCGCGCCGCCCAGGCCCACGTTGAGGGCGTTCAAGTGCTCGCGCAGCAGCAAAAACGTCCACGGCGTGGTAAACGGGGCCGTCATGAGCACATCATAAATGGCGCTGGCGCGCACCACGCGGCGGAAGGCGGAAACGGACAACATGGGAACTCCTGTCGATGGAAAGCGCCCATGATCGAGCTTGGAGTACACTCCATGGTCAAGCATTTTATGAAAGAAAAGAACCATGCAGATCGGCGAGATGGCGCAGGCGACAGGCTTGAGCCGCGATACCCTGCGCTTCTATGAAAAACGCGGCTTGCTGCGCGCGCGGCGCGGCGCGAACGGCTACCGCGACTACCCGCCCGAGGCGGCCGACTGGCTGCGCTACCTGCGCACGGCGCAGCAGCTGGGCTTTACCCTGGCCGAAATCGAGGCCGACATGCCGCTGCTGGCGGCCGCCGGCGATCCCGCCACGGCGGATCTGCTGCGCGCGGCGCTGGCGCGCAAGCTGGGTGAAATCGATGCGCGCATCGATGGACTGACGCAGTTGCGCGGCGAACTGGTGCGGCGTATGGGGGCGGCAGCGGCGGCCTGCCCCTTGCGCGGAGATGCCGATGCGAATCCCTAAATGCTGGCCACCGGCGGCGCGCAGGCCACGGAACCGGCCTGCGGCGACTTCCTGTCCCGGCTGGGCAAGAAGCGACGCCTACGCACAAGACCCCTGAACGACAAAAAACCGCCTGGGCATGGCCGCAGGCGGTTGATATGGAGCAGAAGCGGATTTACTTGGCGGCCTTGCGGCGGCGCAGGAAACCCATCAGGCCCAGGCCGGCCAGCAGCATGGCGTAGGTTTCCGGTTCCGGCACGGCGGCCATCACGGACACGTTGTCGATGACGGCGCCCGAGTAATTGTCGAATGGCGTGCCGGCCTTGGCAGCGCTGGCAAACGACAGGGTCGCCAGGCCGGTGGAAGCGGCCGTGAAGCTCAGGGTATTGCCGTACAAGGTGTTCGAGGCGGCAGCCGTCGAATAGAAGTTCTGCGCCACGCCGCCGAAATTGACGGCCACGCCCTGGCCTGCCGGGCCGCCCGAATTGCGCGCCATGTCAAAGCTCAGATTGTAAGTCTGGCCGGCAACGACATTGAAATTTTGCGACAGGAAACCAGGACCAGGCGTGCCCAGCATATCGATGCTGTAGCCATCGATGGCGTTGTACGCATTGCGGATCAGGTCGACGGAGCTGGCGCCCACGGTCCAGCCCGTGATGGCCGAAGAACCGCTGTTGACGACATGGAAACCGCTGGAAAACGTGTAGCCGGGGGCAACCGTTTCAAAATTGCCATTCGTGATCAGGTTGACGGGGCTGGCGCTGGCGGTGCCTGCGGCAAACAGGGCGACAACTGCTGCGATGGTGGCGATTTTCATGATCTGATTTCCTTGCTTTATTGATATAAAAGTTTCCTTAAGTGAAATCATATCTCAGCCGTGATAAAAATCAAAGAACTTTGCAGAAATATATTGAATGTAGATAATTTGCAACGCTTTCAGGCGAGCTATGCAGTCAATCGAGTTCGTGTCGCGCCACCAGGATGCCGTCCGCATCGGCGTAGAGCCAGTCGCCCGGATGCACGGCCACGCCGCTGAGCTGCACGCGCACATCGCGCTGGCCGGCGCCCGTCTTGTTGCTCTTGCGCGGATGCGTGGCCAGGGCGCGCACGCCGATCTGGCAGACATTGATTTCCTCGCTGTCGCGGATGCAGCCATCGACGACGATGCCGGCCCAGCCATTGCTTTCGGCCAGCACGCCCAGCTGGCCGCCCACCAGCGCGCGGCGCAGGCTGCCGCCGCCATCGATCACCAGCACATGGCCCTGGCCCGGCGTTTCCAGGGTGCTGCGCACGAGGGCGTTGTCCTCGAATACTTGCAAGGTGGTGGCGGGCCCGCTGAAGCGCACGCGCTGGCCGAAAGCACGGTACACGGGCGGCAGCACGGCCAGGGTGCCATCGTCGAGCATGGCCGCATAGTCGTCGCACAGGTCGGTGGTGGCAAAGGTCATGGGGATTCCTTTCGTAGCAGATGGCAACGATTCTATGCCTTTTGCAGCGCCGCGGCACGTGTTTTGCCGCCCACGCCCACGGCCGTGGCAATCGCCAGCGCCTGGAATACGCCGATGAAGACGAACAGCAGGGCCGGATGGTCGCCATCCATCAGCGCGCCGAAGAACAAAGGCCCCACGGCCAAGCCGCTGTCGAGGCCCGAATACACGACGCCGTACACGCGCCCGGTGGCATTCTTCGGCGCCGCCGCGCGTATCATCAGGTCGCGCGATGGCCCCGCCACGCCCGAGGTCAAGCCGATGGCGCCCATCAGCACCACCGCGCCCCAGGCCGGCACGACGGCCATGGACAGCAGCACGGCCAGCAGCGCGGCGGCGGAAAAGGCGATCGCCACGTTGCGGTCCGGCTGCTTGCTGCGCGCGCCCACCACGCCGCCGGCCAGCATGCCCACGGCCGAGGCCAGCATATAGGCCGTGTAGGCGCTGGTGGCCAGCGCCAGGCTCATGCCGTACAGCTTGACGAGGGCCACGCTGGCAAAGCTCTGGATGCCGCCCAGCGCGATGGCGGTAATGAAGAAGAAGGCAAAGCACATCCAGACGGCGGGCAGGCGCAAAAAGTCCAGGGTGCCCTCGCCGCCGGCCACCTGCCCCGGCGCCGCCTTGTTGAGCGGCTCGGGGCGGATCGCGTGGCGGTTCAGGAACAGGATCAGCAGCACGCCGAACGGCAGCACGGCCGCGCATTGCAGCGCGATTCGCCAGTCATAATGGGTGGCGACATACGTCATGAACAGGGGCGCCAGGGCCCAGCCGATGTTGCCGCTGATGCCATGCACGGAAAAACCGTAGGCCACGCGGGCTGCCGAGACGCGCTGGTTGAGGATCGTGTAGTCGGCCGGATGAAACACGCTGTTGCCCATACCAGCCAGCATGGCGCCCAGCATCAGCGCGGCATAGCTGTGCGCGGTGGACAGGGCCAGCGCCGACACGCCCAGCAGAAAGACGCCGGAAAACAGCACGGCGCGGGCGCCGAAGCGGTCGACGACAAAGCCGGCCAGCGCCTGCCCCACGCCCGAGATGATGAAAAACACCGTCATCAGCAGGCCCAGCTCCGCATACGACAGGTCGAATGCGGGTTTCAGCCAGACGAACAGGGCCGCGAGGATCAAATGGTAGAAGTGCGACACGCCATGCGCCAGCCCCACCAGGGCGATGACGCGCGCATCGCTGCGCAAGGTTGGAAGTTCGGATGCTGAGTTAGTTGTTATCATGTCATACCCTGTCTTATACTGGTGAAGCTCAAGTGTATGCAAAATATCATCGTCTGTTTTCCGACAGGACGACATAATTTATCGAATTAAGGCCAAGCTGATGGGTGTACCTATCCTCCACCATACCCGCATGTGTCCGCCGCGGGAAGCGCCCAGCGCGACCATCCCCGTGACCATGATCGCGCGCGACCTGCAACCCGATGAATTCTTGTTACCGCATACCCACCCCTGGGGCCAGGTCACGATGGCGCTCGAAGGCGTGCTGCGCATTACCGCCAACAACAGCAGCTGGGTGCTGCCGCCCATGCGTGCCATCTGGATCGCGCCCAACGTGGAGCATGCCGTCACGATACTGGAAAAAACCCGCTTGCGTCCCCTGTGCATCCATGCGGCGCGCGCGCCGTTCGCGGGCCAGGATTGCAAGGTGCTGGAGGTGTCGAACCTGCTGCGCCAGCTGATCATGGCACTGGAACAGCTGGATCCTGGCCAGGAGCCGGCGCGCGAAGCGCTGCTGGCCGAACTGATCCTCGATGAATTGAAACGCTCGGCCACGCGCCCCATCCGCGTCCCCTTGCCCAGCGACAAGCGCCTGAAGACCCTGTGCGACAGCCTGATCGAGAAACCGGGTCTGAATCAGACCCTGGAACACTGGGCGCAGCTGGTCGGCGCCTCGGAACGCACCCTGGCGCGGCTGTTCGAACGCGAATTAGGCATGAGTTTTGGCCAGTGGCGCCAGCAGGTGCGCCTGGCGCACGCGGCGCCCCTGATCGCGCGCGGCGTGCCGCTGTCGCAGGTGGCCGAAGAACTGGGCTACGCCAGCCAGTCGGCCTTTTCCGCCATGTTCAAGAAGACTTTCGGCAGTTCGCCGTCGGCATTCTTCGCCCAGGGCGACAGAATCTAGCCAACTGGCAAGCGCGCCGATACAGCGCTCAAGGCAAGACGCAGCGCCGCAGACAGTACGCTGCGCCGCCATGGGCGCTTTAGCGGCGCGCCCTTAAGCCATGAAGTCGAACAGGGAGTTCTTGCCCGTATAGCCCGGCAGGGCCGAGTTCGTTCCCATCTGTTCCTGGGCCGAATAGGCTTTTATCAGCGCCTGTGCCTGGGCCGTCAGTGCCTTGGCCAGCACGGCTTTCTTGTTGGTCAGCGTGGTGATGTCCTTGCCGACCGTCTGCACTTCCTTGCGGATGATGCTCGTTTCGCCTGTCAGCTCGCCGATCTTGCTGGAAAACTGGTCGGCCACGCCCTTGCCGTTATTCGTGAACATCTTGCTGACGGCGTCCGGATCGGCGGCGATGGCGGCCTTGAGTTTTTTATCGTCGAGCACCAGTTCTCCGCTCTTGCCCAAGGTCACGCCAGCGCTGCTGAGGATGGAGGCGGGCACGCCCGTGCTGGCCGTGCGCAGCACTTGCTCCATCTGCGAACGCACCTGACCCAGGGCGGTGTCGGATTTCAAGTCGCCCTGCTGCAGGCTTTGCAGCTTGCTGTTGAGTTCATTGTAGGCCGTGACGAAGCTGGCCACGTTGGTCGCGATCTGGCTGCTGTCCTTGGCGATGACGAGATCCGTCGTGCCCTTTTTCTTCAATTCGATGGTGGCGCCCTCGACCGCCGTCGTCAGGGTATTCGTGGCGCTCTTGATCTCCTTGCCGTCGACGGTGAGCAGCGCATCCTGCGCGGCGGCCGTCTGCTGCAGGCCCTTGCCGGCGCCGGGTGCATAGCTGAGCAGGTTGCTGACGGCAGCGTCGCCGGACACACTGATGCGCATGCTGCTGTCGGCGCCGCTCTTGCCATTGATGGCCAGCGAATAGCCATCGGCGCCCTTCACCACGCTGGCGTCGACGCCCTGCTGCTTGAGCGCGGCGGCGATACCGTCAAGGCTATTGTTGCTGCTGTCAATCGTCAGCGAGATGACCTTGCCGCTGCCGGGCGTAAATTGCTTGCCGTCGGCCGTGCCCACTTCGATTTTGAGCAGCGCCGGGGCACCCGTGCCGATCGCCGCGCTCGACGATTTCTGCGCGCCGCTGAGCAGGGTCTGCCCCTGCGCCAGCTGCTTGACGTTCAGCTCATGGCTGCCGCTGACGGCCTTGTCGGTAGTGGTGGCGCTCAGCACATCCTTGCTGCTCGACGTAGCCGACGTGGCCAGGCCGCTGCCGGCCATGTTCTTGGCCACGGTCTGGAATTTTGCCAGCGCCGATTGCAGCTGGCCCAGGCCCGAGAATTTGGCCTGGTCGCGCGCCAGGCTGGCGTTGAGCTTGACGACGCCCGTGTTCTGCGACTGCATCTGCCGCTCCACCTTCGCATATACGTCGGCCGAGATATTGCCCTGCGTCGTCTGCTGCGTATTATTGGTGTAAGCCCTGCTGTTGATGGTCGAATTAAACATGGTAGGCGTTCCCGTCGGATGTATGGTCATGGCACACGGTTCAGGTCTTGACCGTGCTGCGCTGGAAACGGACGGCAGGCGCGCATGGCGCGGCGGCGTCCCTCTTCTGGTTGATAATTATGCAGTATTACCGGAATATCAAAACAGCGAACAGAACAGGTTTTTCCTGACTGCAAACCCATATGCACCATTTTAGCGCATTTCGCCCGCAGCGCTCTCCGGGCGTGCCTCAGCGCATGAATCGCGAAATGGCGCTGCTGACAGCCATGTCCAGCTGCAGGAAAGTGAGTCCCACCTTGAAACCTGCACTGCTGAAAATACAGTGCGAGACGGACACGCGCGCCTCAATGATGTGTGCCGCGCCATCGTAAAACAGCTCGAACAGCACCTTGCCCTGCTTGCCTGTCGGCAGCGGTTCCGCGATGACGGCCGTCATGCCGCCCGGCCCCACGTCAAGGGTGCGCGCCGCCACGGGATCCGCGCCGTCCATCACCAACATTGCCTTGGCACGCAATATCTTGCGTGCGCCCTGCCTTTGCTCAACTAACACTATATTCCGCTTCTCTATTAATTCATTGTCGACGCGAACTCGCTACGCGAACTCATCGGACAAATATTATAGTTCCAAACGGAAACTTTGTTTGACTTACCTCAAGCTTGGCATTTAAACCATACCAACTCTTACTCCAGGTCGCGCAGTTTATTGAACGCTTCGTCGATGCGCTCGACGCCGATGACCTTGAGGCCCTCGATGACTTGCTTCGGCAGGTTGGACTTGGGCACCACGGCCAGGGTAAAGCCAAGCTTGGCTGCTTCGCGCAAGCGCTCCTGGCCCCGCGGCGCGGGGCGGATTTCGCCGGCCAGCCCTACTTCGCCAAACACCACGAGTCCCCGCGGCAAGGGCTTGTTGCGCATTGACGAGTTAATCGCCAGCAATACAGCCAGGTCGGCCGCCGGTTCCGTAATTTTGACGCCGCCGACGGCGTTGATGAACACATCCTGATCGAAGGCGGCGATGCCCGCGTGGCGGTGCGCCACGGCCAGCAGCATGGCCAGGCGGTTCTGCTCCAGGCCGACGGACAGCCGGCGCGCATTGGGCAGATGGCTGGTGTCGACGAGGGCCTGGATTTCCACCAGCAAGGGGCGCGTGCCTTCCTGCGTCACCATCACGCACGAGCCTGGCACCTGGTTGTCGTGCTGCGACAGGAACAGGGCCGACGGATTCGATACCCCTTTCAAGCCCTTTTCCGTCATGGCGAACACGCCCAGCTCATTGACGGCGCCGAACCGGTTCTTGATGGCGCGCACGAGGCGGAAACTGGAATGGGCGTCACCCTCGAAATACAGCACCGTGTCGACGATGTGCTCGAGCACGCGGGGACCGGCCAGCGCGCCCTCTTTCGTCACATGACCGACCAGAATGATGGTCACGCCCGTCTGCTTGGCCGCCCGCGTCAATTGCGCCGCGCATTCGCGCACTTGCGCCACGGAACCGGGCGCCGAGCTGAGGGCGTCCGAGTACACGGTCTGGATCGAGTCGATGACCACCACTTCCGGCTTCAGGTCGTTCAAGGTGGAGAGGATTTTTTCCAGCTGGATCTCCGCCTGCAATTTGAGTTCCTTGGCGTCGATGACAAGGCGCTTGGCGCGCAGGGCGATCTGCGCGCCCGATTCCTCGCCGCTGACATACAGCACGCGCTTGTGGTGCGACATGTTCGCCAGCGCCTGCAGCAGCAGGGTCGACTTGCCGATGCCGGGGTCGCCGCCGATCAGCACGACGCCGCCCGCCACCATGCCGCCGCCCAGCACGCGGTCGAATTCCTCGATGCCCGTGCCGAAGCGGGGCACGTCGATGGCGTCGATATCGTCGAGCGACAGCACGGGCGCCGTCTGCGCCAGCGACATGTGCTGCGGGTTCGAATAGCGGTTGTTGCCGCCCGTCTCGGGCAGGGTTTCCACCATGGTATTCCACTGGTTGCACGAGGTGCATTGCCCCATCCATTTGTTGCTGATGGCGCCGCAATCGCTGCAGGTGTAGATGGTCTTGACTTTTGCCATGGTGTACTTTGCCCGGGTAAAATGAAATAACTGGTTATATATACAGTATATACAAACCGCGCTTCCGCGTCACCCTACGCGTCATTCACCGGCACGCGCGGCGCCAGTGCGCACATGAGCTCGTAGCCGATGGTGCCGGCGGCCAGGGCCACCTCGTCGATCGGCATGCCCTGGCCCCACAAGGTGACGCTGCTGCCAACCCTGGCGCCGGGCACCTGCGTCAGGTCGACCATCAGCATGTCCATCGACACCCTGCCGATGAGGCCGGTGCGCACGCCGTCGACCAGCACGGGCGTGCCTTCGGGCGCGTGGCGCGGATAGCCGTCCGCATAGCCGCACGCCACCACGCCCACCTTGATGTTGCCGGCCGCCTGGTAGCGGCTGCCGTAGCCCACCACCTCACCGGCGGAGATGTCCTGGATGCCGATGATGGTGCTGCGCAAGGTCATGGTGGGCAGCAGGCCGAACGCCTGCGCGGACGTGCCGCCCGGAGCGCCGCTGGGAGTGCCGCCATACAGCATGATGCCGGGGCGCACCCAGTCGCTGTCGAGCTGGTGCATCAGCACGCCGGCCGAATTGCACAGGCTGCGCGGCAGGGCAGCACCAATGCTGGCCGCACCCGCTTCGAAACGCAGCATCTGCTGTTCCAACGGCAAGCGCGTGGGCCCCGCCTCGTCCGCATTGGCGAAATGCGTCATCAGGGTGATCGTGCCGATATGCGGCATGGCGCGCAAGCGCGCGTACGCCCCCGCCACGGCAGCCGGCGTGAACCCCAGGCGGTTCATGCCCGTATTCATTTTCAGGTGCACGTCGATGGCGTGCGGCAGGCGGGCCGCTGCCAGCATGGCGATCTGTTCTTCGCAATGCACGCTGCCATTCAATCCATATTGCGCCATGACGGGCAAATCGCTGGCGTCGAAAAAGCCTTCCAGCAACAAAATGGGCTTGGTCCAGCCCAGTTCGCGCAAGCGCACGGCGTAATCAACCTCGACCAGCGCCAGGCCATCGGCCTCGGCAAAGCCCCGCATGGCCCGCTCCAGGCCGTGACCATAGGCATTCGCCTTGACGACGGCCCACACCTTGGCGCCGCGGGCGCCGGCACGGGCGCGCGCCAGATTATGTTGCATGGCATCGAGATGGATGGTGGCGAGGAGAGGCCTGGGCATAAGCGTGACACACGGCAAGTGGGAAAGCCGTATTTTACCGGATGCGCAGTATGCGGACACTGCAGACGCCCAAGGTCGTATGCAGAGGACATCATTTATAAAATGCTCACATGTATGTGTATTTTTCTACGGCAGAAAAATTAAGCTTCGCTTAGGCAAGACTATGCAAAGCAGCCCCTGCCAAACTTGGGGTTTGCCGTTTTTTCGTGGTATAAAGCAAGCCAGATATGATTTCAGGCAATCCAGAATGAATCGTGGTTTTTATACCATCATGGCGGCGCAGTTCTTTTCCTCGCTGGCAGATAACGCCCTCTTTTTTGTCGCCGTCGATTTATTGGTGTCCATGAAATCCCCGGCGTGGATCACGCCGCTGCTCAAACTGTCGTTCGTGCTGTTTTACGTGCTGTTGGCCGCTTTTGTCGGCGCCTTCGCGGATGCTCTGCCGAAAGGCAAGGTCATGTTCATCGCCAACATGGTCAAGATCTTCGGCTGCGCCCTCGTCTTCTTTCACGTGCATCCGCTGCTGGCCTACGCCGTCGTCGGCTTCGGCGCGGCCGTGTATTCGCCGGCCAAGTACGGCATCCTGACGGAACTGCTGCCGCCGGAAAAGCTCGTGGCCGCGAATGGCTGGATCGAAGGCTTGACCGTCACCTCCATCATCCTCGGCACGGTCATGGGCGGCGCGCTCGTCAGCGGCCACGTGTCCGACATGCTGCTCTCGATCGACATCCCCCTGATCGACACGGGCATCACCAGCAAGACGGAAGCGGCCCTGTGCGTCGTGGTCGGTATTTACGTACTGGCGACCCTGGCCAACCTGAAGATTCCCGACACGGGCTGCGTGTATCCGCACCAGGAACGCAATCCTATCAAACTGATTACCGATTTTGCCAATTGCTATTCCATCCTGTGGAAAGACAAGCTGGGCCAGATCACCCTGGCCGTGACGACCCTGTTCTGGGGCGCTGGCGCCACCTTGCAGCTGATCGTGCTGGAATGGGCCAAGCAATCCTTGAACATGCCCTTCGACAAGGCGACCAGCCTGGTGGGCGTGGTCGCCATCGGCGTGGCCGCCGGCGCCGTGCTGTCGGCACGCTTCATTCCGCTGCGCAAATCGCTGACCGTCATTCCGCTCGGTATCGCCATGGGCGTGATCGTCATGATGATGACGCAAGTGCACTCCGTATGGATCGCCTACCCGCTGCTGATACTGATCGGCGCCCTGTCCGGCTTCTTCGTCGTTCCCATGAATGCCCTGCTGCAACACCGCGGCCACGTGCTGATGAGCGCGGGCCATTCCATCGCCGTGCAGAACTTCAATGAAAACCTGTCGATTCTGACCATGCTGGCCGTGTATTCGATCATGATCCGTTTGCACCTGCCGCTCAATATCATCATCACCCTGTTCGGCCTGTTCGTCGCCGGCACCATGTATGCCATCATGCGCAAGCACAAGCTGAACCAGGCCGAGCATGACAACTTGTCATTGATTGGCGAGCAAAAACATTAATGTTGGGGTCAGACCCGGCGGGTCTGACCCCAACATTACGCAGGCAGCGCGCCTGCCAGCCGCCGCGCGGCAGCCTGCTGCGTCCAGTCATGGGGCACGACAAAACCGCGCGTGCGCTCCACTTCCCAGCCTTCGATAGTATCCACGGTGGCCACCATCACCGGTTGTGCCAGATCAAACAACTGGGCGCGCAGGGCATCCACATCGAGCACTGCCACGTCGCAGCCCTTGAACGGCGCCAGCCATTGCAGGCGCGGCAGCACGACATAACGCCGCTCGGGCAGTCGGGAAGGCGTGCACCAGAAACCGTGCCCATGTTCGCGGGAAATACCTTCCATGGCGGGCGCGGTGTCTGCCGGATAAAACAGCCAGCCCTTGACCAGCGCCTGCGCCGCGCGCACGGGCTGCGCCAGCAAGCTTTGCGCGGCCGGATGGCGGGACAAGGCCAGTTGCTTGTCGAGAATCTTACGCATCTTCAAGCCCAGGGTGTCGGCCAGATTCGGGCCGATCAAGTGATGGAAGACCCCGGGGTCGGGCGCGCCTTCGAGCAGGTAGAACTTGGTGGCAAATTCCCAGTGCAGCAGGTCATTTCCGTCACGCAACAGGAAATCGAACTCGCCCACCGTGTCGTTGCGGTTGACTTGCACCTGCAAGCCATGCGCCTGCAGCAGTCCATGCTGCTCAAAATAAAAGGCCAGCAGCTTTTCAGTATACAGGCCCAGGCGGGAATAGAATTTCAGCCCCAACGCCGCATCGAGCGGCGACGGATCGTCCTGCAGCGCGCCCAGCCAGACCGCCACGGCAGGCGTGACGGGAGGCAAGCTGGCGATGCGCCCGCCCCAGTGGGGGCTGGCAGGGTCCAGCAAGTCGGGCGAGTCGAGCAGCCAGGCCAGCGCCCGCACGCGGGGATGCGTCAGATGCCCCCAGCGCTGTTCGAAGCGAACCTGAAATGTATCAACCACCGTGCGTGCTTTTCGCCAGGCACAGGTCAGCCCAGGCGCGCGCCTTGGCCTTGCCCGTCTCGTCCTGCAGCAGCATTTCCGGGTGGAAGGTAGCGATCAGCGAAGCACTGCCCAACTGGCGCACCTTGCCCCGTACCGGCTTTTCGCCGGGATTGATGCCGGCGGCGGCCATCGAACCCAAGGTGACGATGGTGCGCGGCTGCAGCAGGGCCAGCTCGCGGTCAAAATACGGACGGCAGGCGGCGGACTCGGCCTCGGTGGGCAAGCGCTCCTGACCCGCCTCGTCGAGCGGACGGCATTTCAGCAGGTGCGTGATGTAGACATCGCTGGCCGCATCGACCTCGATGGCTTTCAGCATATTGTCGAGCAACTTGCCCTGCTCGCCCGGCAAGGCGCGCCCTTCCCGCTCTTCCGCGCGGGAGGGACTGCTGGCCAGCATCAGCCAATCGCCCTGGCGGTCGCCACGGCCCATGACGACGCCCTTGCGCGTCTTGCACAAGTCGCAGCGCGCGCACTTGGCGACGGCCGCCGCCAGGCCTTCCCAGTCGAGGGCGGCGATATCGGCATCGCTCAGCTGTCTGGCGGGCGGCGGTGGCGGCGCATCGTCGAACCAGGCCGTGTCGTCGGATGCGGCGGGAGCGGCGGGAGCGGCAAGCGTGGCGGGAGCGGGAGCGACGTCGACAGGCGCAGCGACGTCAACGGCTTTCACCTCAACAACAACCTCAGCTGCGGGTACGGACGGCGCGGCAGCTTCAACCACGGCGGCCACCGGTGCCGCTGCTGCTTCCACGATCTCGGCAACGTCAGCCGCTTCAGCGGCCTCGGCTGCGCCGCCCTGGCGCAAGCGCCACAAGGGGCCGACGCCCATTTCATCGAGAAAAACGGCGCTGCGGCTCATAAGGTATAACGCATCACGATGGCGTCCTCACGTTGCGAGTTACTGGCCGGATAGTATCCCTTGCGCCGGCCGATCTGTTCAAATCCATAACGCTGGTAAATGTCCAGTGCGCGCACATTCGACGGACGCACTTCCAGCAACATCGATTCCATGCCCAGCTGGCGCGCGCAGGCGCAGGACTGGTTCAACAGGAAGCGGCCCAGCCCCTGGCCCTGGATGGCGCCCTCGACGGCAACGTTGAGCAAGTGCGCCTCGTCGACGACGAGCATCAGCAAGAAGTAGCCGAGCAAGGTGCCGTCCACGTCGCGCAGCACCCAGGCCGGATAGCCGCTCTTGAGCGAATCGACGAAGTTGCCGTGCGTCCAAGGATGCGGGTACACGCGCTGCTCCAGCGCCAGCACTTCCGCCAGGTCCGCTTCCTGCATCGGTTGATAGTCGAGGCGCAGCAAGTCCCAGCCTGCCGCGCTGCCCTTGCCCGTCTCCATCATTGCGCCGACTCCGCAGCGGCCTTGGCGGCCTGCATGTCGAGGCGTTCCGCGCTCGTGTAGGCGATCTTGTTGCGCAAGTACAAAGGCTGCGCCTCGGCCGCCGTCACGCACTGGCCGGCCGCAAAGGCGATGCGCGCCAGCTGCGCCACTTGCACGGCGTGCGGCATGATGGCGGCGTCGGCAGTCGCGGCGCACGGCAGCGCGGCCAGCGCTTCGGCGTAGGCACTGAAACCGTTGCCGCAAGCGGCCACGTCGCCTTGCGGCGCCACGCCGGCCGGCGCGCTCAGGGCCGGTGGCAACACGGCTTGCAAGCCATCCTGGTAATCATATTGCGCCCAGTACACTTCGCCCATGCGGGCGTCGAGCACGGTCACGATGCGTTGCGCGCCATGCTGCTGGTGGCAGGCGAGCGCCATCGCGTCGAGCGTGACGACGGGCACGACGGGCAACTTGGCGCCATAGGCCAGGCCTTGCGCGATGCCGCAAGCCGTGCGCACGCCCGTAAACGAGCCGGGGCCGGAGCCGTAGGCGATGGCGTCGACATCGGCCAGGGTCACGCCCGCTTCGGCCAGCAATTCCTGCACCATGGGCAAGATGGACTGGGAATGGGTGCGCACGCCCGACGAGGCGCGGGACAGGACGACATCGCCGCGCAACAAGGCGCAGGAAGCGAGTTCGGACGACGTTTCAATGGAAAGCAGGGTGGGAAGTAAGGTAGACATAGCGTATTTTACCTTGCCGCGCCATGGCATGGCACTCCCCGCTGCGGCATGCCGTGGCAAGCCGGGCAGCCCTCACGCCGATGCCGCTTGCACAGCGGCCCCGCGAGGACGGCTATAATGAAAGACGCGGCTCATTATTTGACCGGCATCAAGTCTGCCGCGCCAAGCAATCGCCTAGCAATCGCTGAGCAACATCGTCTTTCCACTCTTGCCCTGGTCCGTTCCGTGAATCCACTTCTTGCTAAACTGCAACCATATCCCTTTGAAAAGCTGCGCCAGCTGTTTGCCGGCGTGACGGTCAATCCCGAGTACGCGCCCATCAGCCTGGGCATGGGCGAACCCAAGCACCCGACGCCAGCCTTCATCGAGCAGGCGCTGGTCGACAATATCCACGGCCTGGCCAGCTATCCGACCACCATCGGTTCGGAAGCCTTGCGTACCGCCATCGCCGGCTGGCTCGAACGCCGCTATGGCATCCCCAAACTCAATCCTGCCACGCAAATCCTGCCCGTGAACGGTTCGCGCGAAGCGCTGTTTGCGCTGGCGCAAACGGTGATCGATCCGGCCGCCGGTTCGCTCGTGATCAGCCCGAATCCGTTTTACCAGATCTATGAAGGCGCGGCCTATCTGGCCGGCGCCGAACCGTATTTCGTCAATTCCGACCCGGCGCGCAATTTCGGCTGCGACTACGACAGCGTGCCGACCAGCGTGTGGGAAAAGGTCAAACTGCTGTTTTTGTGTTCGCCAGGCAACCCGACGGGCGCCGTGCTGACCCTGACGGACTGGGAACATTTGTTCGCCCTGTCCGAGCGCTACGACTTTGTCATCGCCGCCGACGAGTGCTATTCCGAGATTTACCACGGCGACACGCCGCCGCTGGGCGCGCTGCAGGCGGCGCACATGCTGGGCCTGTCCACCATCGAGCGTCCGTATGCGCGCCTGGTGGTGTTTTCCAGCCTGTCGAAGCGCTCGAACGTGCCGGGCATGCGCTCGGGCTTTGTCGCCGGCGATGCCGAAGTACTGAAAAAATTCCTGCTCTACCGAACCTACCACGGCGGCGCCATGAGCCCCGCCGTGCAGGCGGCCTCCGTCGCGGCCTGGAACGACGAAACCCATGTCGAGGAAAATCGCGCCAAGTACCGCGCCAAGTTCGACGCCATCACGCCGCTGCTGCAATCGGTGATGGACGTGCAACTGCCGGACGCCGGCTTCTACCTGTGGGCCGACGTCAGCCGCACGGGCCTGTCCGACACCGAATTCGCGCAACGCCTGTACGCCGAATATAATGTGACGGTATTGCCTGGCAGCTACCTGGCGCGCGACGCGCACGGCATCAATCCGGGCCGCAACCGCATCCGCATGGCCCTGGTGGCCGAAACGGCCGAAGGGCTGGAGGCGGCGTTGCGCATAGTAAAATTCTGCCAGCAGCTTTCCGCATCCGCATCAACTCACCAATAAGACATCATCATGAGCCAACAACTGCAAAACATCATCGACCAGGCCTGGGAAAACCGCGCCGAGATCAATCCGGGCAACGGCACGGCCGAACTGCGCGACGCCGTCTCCCACGTCATCAATGGCCTGGACAACGGCAGCATCCGCGTGGCGGAAAAAACCTCGGGCGACTGGGTCGTCAACCAGTGGGTCAAGAAAGCCGTGCTGCTGTCGTTCCGCCTGGAAGACAACGTCGTCCTGCCATCGGATGGCACGATGCAGTTCTACGACAAGGTGCCGACCAAGTTCGCCAACTACACGAAGGAAGACTTCGCCAAGGGCGGTTTCCGCGTGGTGCCGCCAGCCGTCGCCCGCCGCGGCAGCTTCATCGCCAAGAACGTCGTGCTGATGCCATCCTACGTCAACATCGGCGCCTACGTCGATGAAGGCGCCATGGTCGACACCTGGGCCACCGTCGGTTCCTGCGCACAGATCGGCAAGAACGTCCACCTGTCCGGCGGCGTCGGCATCGGCGGCGTGCTGGAACCGATGCAAGCGAACCCGACCATTATCGAAGACAACTGCTTCATCGGCGCCCGTTCGGAAATCGTCGAAGGCGTGATCGTCGAGGAAAACTCGGTCATCTCGATGGGCGTGTACATCGGCCAGTCGACCAAGATCTACGACCGCGCCACGGGCGAAGTGACCTACGGCCGCGTGCCAGCCGGCTCCGTCGTGGTGTCGGGCAACCTGCCTTCGGAAGACGGCAAGTACTCGCTGTACTGCGCCGTGATCGTCAAGCGCGTCGATGCGAAGACCCGCGCAAAAACGGGCATCAACGAGTTGCTGCGCGGCATCTAAATACTGCGCCGCAAGGCGCACGTAGCCCCCCTGAATGTCCCGCCCCGGCGGGACATTTTTATTTCCGACTAGCAACTTCAATCGTCGCGCAGCCCTTCCCCATCCTGTCCTATACTGGATGGCATGAATACTCCTCCCGTCTTGATCGTCGGCGCCGGTCCTACCGGCCTCATGCTTGCCTTGCGCCTCGCACGCCATGGCGTCGATTGCCGCATCATCGATAAAAACAGCGGCCCGGGCCAGGCATCGCGGGCCATGGCCGTGCATGCGCGCACCCTCGAGTTTTACCAGCAGCTGGGCTTTGCCGACGAGCTGGTCAGCCGGGGTATCAAGATCAACGCCATGCACATCCATGAAGGCGGCGAGGAGCTGGTGAAACTGGCGCTGGGCGAGATCGGCGAAGGCCTGAGCCCCTACCCTTTCGTGCTGAGCCTGCCCCAGGACGAGCATGAACGCTTTCTTATCAGCAAGCTGGCGGCGGCCGGCGTGCACGTGGAATGGAACGTCGCGCTGGACCTGTGGACGCAGGACGATAGCGAAGTGCAAGCCATCCTGCTCAACAATGGCGAACGTCAATATTGCACCTTTGACTACATCTGCGGCTGCGACGGCGCCCGCAGCAAGGTGCGCGAGATCGCCGGCTTCGCATTTTCCGGCGGCACCTACGACCACCTGTACTATGTGGCCGATGCGCAAGTGGCTGGCAGCAATACGGATCTGCACGCCCACCTGGGCGCGAATGCGTTTGCGCTGATGCTGCCCGTGCGCAGCAGCGGCATGCAGCGCCTGATCGGCATCCTGCCCGACCGCCCCGATGGCGCGCCGGTGCCCGTCTTCGACGACGTGCGCGGCGATGTGGAAACCCTGCTGGGTATCGAGGTTGAGCACGTGAACTGGTTTTCCACGTATAAAGTGCACCACCGGGTGGCAGGCCAGTTCCGCGCGCGCCGCTGCTTCATCCTCGGCGACGCGGCCCATCTGCACAGCCCCGTGGGCGGCCAGGGCATGAACACGGGCCTGGGCGACGCCGTCAACCTGGCATGGAAGCTGGCGCAAAAGCTGCACGGCCAGAGCAACGACGCCCTGCTCGACACCTATGAAAGCGAGCGCATCGTGTTTGCCCGCAAGCTCGTCGCCACCACCGACCGCGCCTTCCAGGCCATCGTCGCGCAAGGCATCGCCGGGCAATTCCTGC
The DNA here is from genome assembly GCF_051380725.1 of Janthinobacterium glycogeni. Taxonomy (NCBI): domain Bacteria; kingdom Pseudomonadati; phylum Pseudomonadota; class Betaproteobacteria; order Burkholderiales; family Oxalobacteraceae; genus Janthinobacterium; species Janthinobacterium glycogeni. The sequence goes on from NZ_JBNYXP010000001.1 coordinate 365,880, forward strand.
GCCGCTGGCTGGTGCCGCACGCGCTGCCCTTCCTGTCCGGCTTCGCGCGGGCGCGCCGGCTGCTGTTCAAGACGGTGTCGCAAATCGAGATCAGCTATGAAGACAGCGCCCTTTCCGCCGGCCATGCGGAATACCTGCGCGGCGGCGACCGCCTGCCGTGGTTCTCGGACGGCACGCAAGACAACTTTATCGCCCTGCGCGGCATGGATTGGCAACTGCACATCTATGGCGAAGCGGCGCCCGAGCTGCTCGACGAGGCGCGCGTGCTGAAACTGCCCGTGCATTGCTATACCTATAATGTGGCCGCCAAGCTGGCCGGCCTGGGCCGCGACGCGGCCTATCTGGTGCGCCCCGACGGCCACATCGCGCTGGCCCTGCACCTGCAGGAAAGCGGCGCCCTGCGCGCCCTCGCCTTGCGGCTGGGCCTGCATTTCGGCCCGGCGGAATCAAGCAAGGCGGCGCCGCGGCCCGTGTAGGGGAAATCACGGGGCCGTGTTGCACTGCCGCATCGACTGCGCATCGACTGTATAATGTCGGCTACCATCGCATTTTGTCCTGGCGCAAGCGCCGCGATCAAGCGAACCGCATTCATTCCCCTTGGCCCTACCCATGACGACCATTACACTCTACGGTATCCCCAACTGCGATACCGTCAAAAAGGCCCGCACCTGGCTGGCCGCGCAGCAACGCGATTTCACTTTCCACGACTTCAAGAAGCAAGGCCTGGAACGCGCCACCGTCGAAGCGTGGCTGGCCCAATTACCGTGGGACGTGCTGGTCAACAAGAAAGGCACGACCTGGCGCGCCCTGTCCGACGAGCGCAAGGCCGCCACCGTCGACGCGGCCAGCGCCCTGGAACTGATGCTGGAAAACCCGTCCATCATCAAGCGCCCCGTGCTGGACAAGGATGGCCAGTTCAGCGTGGCGTTTTCGGATGCGCAATACAAGACCCTTTTCTCGCTGTAACCATACTTAGTTGACCACCGGAACGCTGTTGCCGGCACGACCTTACCCATGACCACCTCCAAAACCCTCGCCCTGACCGAAAAACTGATCGCCCTGTCTTCGGTCACGCCCGATGACAAGGGCTGCCAGCAGCACCTGATCGACCTCCTCACGCCGCTGGGCTTTGTCTGCGAGACGATACAATCGAACGACGTCACCAACCTGTGGGCGCGCCGCGGCACGACGTCTCCCGTGTTCGTGTTTGCCGGCCATACGGACGTGGTGCCCACCGGCCCCGTCGAGCAATGGCGCTCGGAACCGTTCATTCCCACGCATCGCGACGGCAAGCTGTACGGCCGTGGCGCGGCCGACATGAAGACCTCGATCGCCGCCATGGTGGTGGCCTGCGAGGAATTCATCGCCGCCACGCCAGAGCACACGGGCTCGATCGCCTTTTTGATCACCAGCGACGAGGAAGGTCCGGCCACGGACGGCACCGTCATCGTCTGCGAGCAACTGAAGGCGCGTGGCGAGCAGATCGACTATTGCCTCGTGGGCGAACCGACCTCGAGCGCTCAGCTGGGCGACATGATCAAGAACGGCCGCCGCGGTTCGCTGTCGGGCCGCTTGACGATCAAGGGCGTGCAAGGTCACATTGCCTATCCGCACCTGGCGAAAAACCCCATCCACGAAGCGGCGCAGGCGCTGGCCGACCTGGTCGAGGAAAAATGGGATGCCGGCAACGAGTATTACCTGCCGACGTCGTGGCAAATGTCCAACATCAACGCGGGCACGGGCGCCAACAACGTGATCCCGGGCGACATGGTGATCGACTTTAACTTCCGCTTTTCCACGGCCAGCACGGCCGAAGGTTTGCAGAAACGGGTGCACGCCATCCTCGACAAACATGACTTGCAGTACGATTTGCAGTGGACCCTGAGCGGCCTGCCCTTCCTCACGCCGCGCGGCACGCTCTCCGATGCGCTGTCGTCCGCCATCCTGGAAGAAACGGGCCTCACGACGGAGCTGTCGACCACGGGCGGCACCTCGGATGGCCGGTTTATCGCGCAAATCTGCCCCCAAGTGATAGAATTCGGGCCGCCCAATGCCAGTATTCACAAGATCGACGAGCACATCGAACTGCGCCACATCGATCCCCTGAAGAATATTTACCGGCGCACGCTGGAGCATTTGCTGCCCGTCTGAACCAGAATACCGAGGCCCGTCACGGCGGGCCAGAACACCGTCTTTTCGAGAATGCCATGACCCCGAACCCGTTTTCCACGCCACGCGACCTGCTGCGCTACGCCGTTACCCGTTTTAATACCGCCAAGCTGTTTTTCGGCCACGGCAGCGCCGAAGCGTTCGACGAAGCGGCCTATCTGATCCTGCACACCTTGAAGTTGCCGCTCGACAAACTTGAACCGTTTCTCGACGCCAAGCTGCTGCCGTCGGAAGTGGCCAGCGTGATGACCGTCATCGACCGCCGCAGCATCGACCGCGTGCCGGCCGCCTACATCACCAAGGAAGGCTGGCTGGGCACGTACAACTTCTACGTCGACGAGCGCGTGATCGTGCCCCGCTCCTTCATCGCCGAGCTGATCCCTGAATACTTCTCGCCCTGGGTGGCGGAACCGGAAGCCGTGGAAAACATCCTGGAACTGTGCACCGGTTCGGGCTGCCTATCCATCATGATGGCCGATGCCTTCCCGAACGCGGCCGTCGACGCCGTGGATATTTCCGCCGATGCGCTGGCCGTGGCCAAGCGCAACGTCGACACGTACAAGCTGCAAGACCGCGTGAACCTGATCGAATCAGACCTGTACGCCAATGTGCCGGCCAAGAAATACGATTTGATCATCAGCAACCCGCCATACGTGAATTCCGCGTCGATGGGCGCCCTGCCCCAGGAATACCTGGCCGAACCGCAAATCGCCCTCGACGGCGGCAGCGACGGCATGGATCTGGTACGCAAGATTATCGCCGGCGCGGCCGAGCGCCTGACGGACGACGGCATCCTGATGATTGAAATCGGCAACGAGCGCGCCTACGCGGAAGCTGCCTTCGGCGAGCTGGGCCTGACCTGGCTGACGACGAGCGCCGGCGACGACATGGTGTTCCTGCTGACGGCCGAGCAGTTGAAGCTGGTTTAATGGAATTGGTAGGTCGGATTAGCGTAGCGTAATCCGACATGCCTGTGCGGCACCCGTCGGATTACGTCCTTCGGACTAATCCGACCTACACGATGTTTTTACGGCGAGGGGTAAAGCCCAGCCTTTACAAAGAAAAAAATGATACGTTTCCTACAAGTAAGCCTGATGCGCGGCATCAAACCGTTGCTCGAACAAGTCGATGTCACGCTCAATCCGGGCGACAAGATCGGCCTGATCGGCGCCAATGGCGCGGGCAAATCGAGCCTGTTCGCCATGATGCGTGGCGAATTGCACCCTGACCAGGGCGAGATCGATTTCCCCGCCAAATGGCGCGTGGCTTACGTGGCGCAGGAAACCCCGCCGCTGGACCGTGCCGCGCTGGACTATGCGATCGACGGCGACGTCACCCTGCGCAAACTGGAAGCGGAACTGGCGCGCCTGGAGTCGGAGCCTGCCACGTCGGAAAACGGCATCGCCATCGGCGAAATCTACAGCGCCATGGCCGATGCCGACGCGTATACCGTACAGTCGCGCGGCGAGCAATTGCTGCTGGGTCTGGGCTTTACCCTGGACCAGATGCAGCAGCCTGTCGCCAGTTTCTCCGGCGGCTGGCGCATGCGTCTGAACCTGGCGCAAGCACTGATGTGCCCGTCCGACCTGCTGCTGCTCGATGAACCGACCAACCACTTGGATCTGGACGCCATCATCTGGCTGGAAGACTGGCTCAAGCGCTACGCCGGCACCTTGCTGATCATTTCCCATGACCGCGACTTCCTCGATGAAGTCGTCAACGTGGTCGTGCATATCGACGAGCGCAAGCTGAAGCGCTATTCGGGCAACTATTCGAGCTTCGAGCGCCAGCGCGCGGCGCAGATGATCCTGGCTGCCGGCGCGCTGGAAAAGCAGCAGCGCAAGCGCGCCCACCTGGAATCGTTCGTCAACCGCTTCAAGGCGCAAGCCTCGAAAGCCCGCCAGGCGCAAAGCCGCATGAAGGCGCTGGCGAAGATGGAAGAACTGGCGCCGCTGCGCGCCGCCGCCGAATTCTCGTTCGAATTCCGCGAGCCGCTCTCGGCGCCAAATCCGCTGCTGGTGATGGAAGACGTCGACGCGGGCTACAAGATCGAAAACGAAGCGACGGGCGAGATCACGCACAAGACCATCGTCAACGGCATCAAGTTTTCGCTGCAGATCGGCCAGCGCATCGGCCTGCTGGGCCAGAACGGCGCCGGCAAGTCGACCCTGATCAAGACCATCGCCGGCGAACTGATGCCGCTGACGGGCGACGCCACCATGGGCAAGGGCCTCAACATCGGCTACTTCGCCCAGCACCAGGTGGAAATGCTGCGCCACGACGAATCGCCGCTGTGGCATCTGGCCAAGATCGCCCCGACCGTGCGCGAGCAGGAACTGCGCAACTTCCTGGGCGGCTTCAACTTCCCCGGCAACATGGTGACCGCTTCGATCGCGCCGTTCTCGGGCGGCGAAAAAGCCCGCCTGGCGCTGGCGCTGATCGTCTGGCAGCGTCCTAACCTGCTGCTGCTCGATGAACCGACCAACCACTTGGATCTGGAAACGCGCGAAGCGCTGACGGAAGCGCTGGCCCAGTTCGAAGGCACCCTGGTCGTCGTGTCCCATGATCGCCACTTGCTGCGCGCCACCACGGACGAATTCATCATCGTGGCCGACGGCAAGCTGCAACCGTTCGACGGCGACCTGGACGACTACAAGGACTGGCTGTTCAAGACCAAGCTGGGTAAAGGCACCGATGTGTTGCCGGCCGCCGGCAAGGCCAACAAGACCGACTTCCCTGTAACGTCTTCCGTACCTTCGCCGGTAGCCGCCCCTGCCGCGCCCGTGCGCGACAAGCGCCAGGAAGCGGAAGACCGCCAGAAGGCGGCCGCCCTGCGCAAGCCGATCGAAAACAAGATCAAGCGCCAGGAAGAGCAGATCGCCAAGCGCAACGCGCAAAAGGCGGAAACGGAAGAAAAGCTGGGCGAGCCGACCATCTATGACGCCGCCAACAAGGCCAAGCTGAAACAGTTGCTGGCCGACCAGACTTTCTTCACCAAGGACCTGGCGCAGCTGGAAGCGGAATGGCTGGATCTGCAGGATCAATTAGAGAAACTCGGCTAACGCAGAGCGCAAAGACGACCTCCGGGTCGTCTTTTTTTTTAGGCCACCTGCATGGGGCCGGGACTGCGGATCGCCATCAGGCGGTCGATGTCGACGAGGATCAGCCGCCGCCCCGCCACCGTGGCCAGGCCCAGCAGGTAATCGGCTTCCGCCTTGCCCAGGCCGGGCACGGCGGCGATGTCGGCGGGCGCCAGGCTGACGATATCGGTGACGCCGTCGACCACCATGCCCATCACGCCATTGCTCAGCTGCAGGATGATCACATCGGTGGCCGGGTCTGGCGCGCCGTGGGCGCTGCCGAACGCGGCGCGCATATCGACGATGGGGATGATCACGCCACGCGAGACGGCCACGCTGTGCAGCACCTCCCCTTCCGAAGAAAAACGGTCGAGTTCCTTGAGGGCGCGTAATTCCCGCACGCAGCGGTAATCGAGGCCGTATTCCAGGCCGCCCAGCCGAAAGCTCAAGTACTGCGTCAGGGGTTGCGCGGTGCCGCGTTCCGCCGTCGCTGCGGCGCCAGGCGTGGTCGTGGGCTGCATGGTGTTCCTTTCATCCGGTAAGCGCTGCCAGGATGCGCAGTGGCGCAACGTTGGCCCATGCTAACCAGCATCCCCGCCCACGGCGTTGAGAAACATCAACTTTCCCGGAAGACATCATCGACTGGCGGCCCGCCCTTGCGCCGGCGCAGCCATCTTCCCTTACAATACGCACATCACTCCCCACAGGCAGGCCATGCAACACCTCGTCAACCCCGCTGAAGTTGAATTTTCCGCCATCCGCGCCCAGGGTCCGGGCGGGCAGAACGTCAACAAGGTGTCCAGCGCCATCCATCTGCGCTTCCCCATCGCCGCCTCGTCGCTGCCGGAAGCGTACAAGGAACGGCTGCTGGCCCTGCGCGACAGCCGCATCAGCAAGGATGGCGTGCTGGTGCTCAAGGCGCAGCAGTCGCGCAGCCAGGAGCAGAACAAGGAAGAAGCGTTGCGGCGCCTGCAGGAAATCATCGACAGCGTGACCTTCCTGCCCGCCGTGCGCCGCGCCACCAAGCCCACGCGCAGCTCGCAGCGGCGCCGCCTCGACAGCAAGAGCACGCACAGCGTGCTCAAGCAATCTCGCGGCAAGGTGATCGACTGATCAGGGTGGCGGCTGGTATATCCACTCCAGGCTGCCCGTGCTGTCCGCGAACACGGCTTGCGTGGCCGGCGTGGCGCTGCGCAGCAAGGCCTTGATTTCTTTCGGCGGCCGGTCGTAGACCTTGGCCGGTCCGGGCGGCACAACCAGGGCGCGCACCGTCGTTTCTCCATCGACCAGGCCCAGGCTGCAGCGCGACTGGCCAGCCGTCGCCTGCCGCTCCTGGCGCAGCTGCGCCACCAGCGCCAGCATCTGCGCATGCAGGATTTCCGACTGTTTGACTTCCACGCGCAGGCGCGCCACCTCTTTCAGCACGGGAGCGATGCGCGCGGCCAGCTTGTCGTATTGCAGCTGTTGCGCCGGCTGCAGCTGCAATTCTCCGCGCCGCAGCTGGCCCGCCAGGGTCAGGTAATTATGTACTTCGGGCAGTTGCGCGATGGCGTCGATTTCCTGCTGGCGCTTGTGCTGCACCTGCTGGTACTGCGCCGCCTTGGCCAGGCTCTCGGCGATCTGTTGCTCCAGCGCGCTCAAATCGGGCACCAGGGGAAACAGCAGCATTTCCACCTGCTTGCGCGGGCCGGCGCTGCCGATGCGGATGGTGCGCGCCGCCACGGCGCAGCCTTCGGCCAGCTCGATGACGACCTCGTCGGCGATGATCTCGCAATTGCTGGCGCTGTCGATCACCACGCGCGTGCCGGCGATGACGCAGCTTTCGGCGCGCTTCACGTGCACTTCGCCGCTCAGCGCCTGCAGCACGGAACCGGAAGCGACGCCCTCGACGCGCACGTCGCCGTGCTCATTGAACGCCGTGCCGCCCACCAGGTTGCGCTGCAACAAGATCAGCCCGCCATGCGAGTGCAGATGGCCATACACGTCGCCATGGATGGTGATGTCGCTGCCGTCGAGCTGACGCTGCTCTTGCACGTCGCCATATTCCTCGTAGGCGGCGCGCAGCTTCAGATTGCCCGTGGTGCGGCTGCTGACGCCTTCGCGGCTGACGATCTTGTTCTCGATGGACATCTTGCCGTGCTCATCGATATTCACATAGCCATTCGTGGCGGCGACGACGAAGTCACCATCGCTGAAATGCTCGACCGCCGTGCCCGGCCCCGCCACCGTGGCCAGATCCAGCTCCAGCGGCGCGGGCGGCGGCAGTGTCTTGCCGGCCAGGTCATAGCCGGGCAAGCCGGGCGTGCCCGGCAGCAGGCGCAGCAGGCGCGCGTGTTTTTTGACTTGAGGAAAGCGGTTCTTGAAGCTGAGCAAATCGAGACGCCCATCGGAGCGTTCGCGTGGCGCATCGTCGCGGTGGATGCCTTGCGACACCTCCACCAGTTGGGCGTCGCGCCCGGGCTGCGGCGGCAATACCCGCGCCACCGTGATGCGCTCGGCCTTGCCGCTGGCGAGAACGGCGCGCACGGCCGCACTATCGATGCCGTAATGCACACCTTTGCACCACAGGTCAGCCACCAGCTCGTCAAACTCGCGGCGCACAGGCACCTGGCCATCCGCGTCAGGAAGCAATGCTTCAAAGTAAAACTCGGCGCTGTCGCCGCGGATCTTGACCTGTTTATACAGGGCGCGACGCTGGGGCGGAAATGGCGCCACGCGCACGGCGATGCGCAGCAAGGCGTCGCCCTTGGGCGCGGCGCGCGGTGTGGGGGCATGGAACAGGGTCAGCAGGAACAAACCGTAATCGAGGCCGGCCAGCAGCTGCCCCGACTGGAACAGCTGGTCGACGGCGGCGCGCAGCTGCGCCGGCGCCAGCGACAGGTCAAGGAACACGCCCTCGTCGCGCTGGACCAGGCCGTACGGCAAGCCGCCTGCGGGGGCCGCATCAGGAACGGGTGTGTCGTCGTCGCTCACCACTTGCCTCCCCCTGCAACATATTCAGAGAATTGTCTCAGTGCACTAGAACAATATCACGGGGCGTGGCCGTGTGCCTGATTGAGCAAGAATGCAGGGGCCAGATGCAAACAGGGCCATGTCTTGCGAGATGGCCCTGTCGGATGCGGTGCGCGATGCCTAGCGGCGCGGCGGGTTGGAATAGATATCCTGGCCCACTTCGTTGATCTGGCGGCGCAGGTCGCGGCGCTCGTCGGGCGTCATGCGGCCCGTGCGGCGCGAAGCGTCCGCGCCCTCGTTGGCGCGGCGCTGCTCTTCGGCGCGGGTGTCGAAACTGCGTGCGTCACGCTGTTCGCGCAAGCGCGTATCATTGCTGTTGCTGCGCTGTACCTGTTCATACCGCTGGGCCTGCATTTGCTGCTGGTCGTCACGGCGTGGCGGCGGCTGGTTTTGCGCCAGCGCCAGGCTGGCGGCAAACACGGAACAAACGGCAAATGCGGACAGCACAGTCGTACGTGCGGCAATAGCTGCGCTGGGAGCGGCGTGAATTTTTTTAGTAAAGATATTCATTGAGTTCCTCTTCCGCGATGCCGTATAAACTAAAGCTGATTTCCACTGTGGCCCCAGTGTATGATGCTTTACACGGTGTAGTAAGAGTAATTGGGTAAAGTTTGTAACACTTTGTAATGGGTCGCCACAGCCCCTTGCCGACGCCGCGCGAGGCGTTACTATAGCAACTAATATAAGATAACACGACACCCTAAATGACCACAACCTCCACTACCGGCAGCAATACAACAACGCAATCGATCCACGGCCACCAGGCAAAAATCATGGTGGTGGATGACGATGTGCGCCTGCGCGATCTGCTGCGGCGCTACCTGACCGAGCAGGGTTTCAATGTCTTCACGGCAGAGAGCGCGACGGCCATGAACAAGCTGTGGCTGCGCGAACGCTACGACCTGCTGGTGCTCGACCTGATGCTGCCGGGCGAAGACGGCCTGTCGATCTGCCGCCGCCTGCGCGGTGCGGGCGACCAGACGCCGATCATCATGCTGACGGCCAAGGGCGAGGACGTGGATCGCATCGTGGGCCTGGAAATGGGTGCCGACGACTACCTGCCGAAACCGTTCAATCCGCGCGAACTGGTGGCCCGCATCGGCGCCGTGCTGCGCCGCAAGGGTCCCGATGAAATCCCGGGCGCGCCGTCGGAAACGCCGCAAACCTTCGAATTCGGCGACTTCGTGCTGGATCTGGGCACGCGCACCCTGAAAAAGAATGGCGAAACGGTGCCGCTGACCACGGGCGAATTTTCCGTGTTGAAAGTGTTTGCCCGCCATGCGCGCCAGCCGCTGTCGCGCGAGAAACTGATGGAACTGGCGCGCGGACGCGAATACGAAGTGTTCGACCGCAGCCTGGACGTGCAGATTTCGCGCCTGCGTAAACTGATCGAACCCGATCCGTCGAGCCCGCTGTTCATCCAGACCGTGTGGGGCCTCGGCTACGTCTTCATCCCGGACGGACAGCCGCGCTGATCGCTGGTGAGGCATGATGAAGCTTGTTCCCGATATCAGCCTGGCGCGGCTGAAAAGCGGCCTGTTCTGGCGCACCTTTTTGCTGCTCGGCACCTTGACCACGGTCAGCATGATCACCTGGATCGGCATGATTTCCGTCATCCAGCGCGAGCCGCAGGCGCAGCAGATTTCCGCCCAGATCATTTCCGTCGTCACCATCACACATGCGGCACTGACGCACTCGGCTCCCGAACTGCGCCGCGAGCTGCTGTTCGACCTCGTCAGCAACGAAGGCATCCGCATCTTCTCGCTGGAAGAGGACGACCGCATCGAGCCGCCGCCCGACAATTACCTGATGCCCGAGATCGAGGCGCTGGTGAAGGCCAAGCTGGGCAAGGACACACGCTTTTCCGCGCGCGTCAACGGCGTGGCCGGCTTCTGGGTCAGCTTCAAGATCGACGACGACGAATACTGGCTGATGCTGGACCGCGAACGCCTGCGCGGCCTCACGGGCTTCCAGTGGCTGGGCTGGGCCAGCCTGGTGTCGCTGCTGTCCCTGCTGGGCGCGGCCATCATTTCCAGCCTGATCAATCTGCCGCTGTCGCGTTTGACGGCGGCCGCGCGCGACATCGCCAAGGGCAAGCAGCCGGCGCCGCTGCCGGAAAAAGGCCCGATCGAGATCATCGAGGCGAACCGCAGCTTCAACCAGATGGTCGATGACCTGAAACAGGTGGAATCGGACCGCGCCGTGATCCTGGCAGGCATTTCGCACGACTTGCGCACGCCGCTGGCGCGCATGCAGCTGGAAGTGGAAATGGCCAACCTGTCGGACGAGGCGCGCGAAGGCATCCAGTCCGATATCGGGCAAATGGACGCCATCATCGGCCAGTTCCTCGACTACGCCAAGCCGACGGAAGCGTCGAGCTTTACCGACGTCGACCTCAGCGGTTTGCTGACCGACATGACGCGCGAAGCGATGCGCCTGCCGGACGTGAAGATCAACGCCACCATCGCCGACGGTGCGCATGCGATGGGCAACCCCACCGACCTGCGCCGCGTGCTCAACAACCTGATCGAGAATGCGCGCCGCTATGGCAAGACGCCGGGCAGCGACATGACGGAAATCGACATCGCCTGCCACGTGCGCACCAGCCACGGCGCGAAAAAGGTGATCATCGAGGTGCAGGACCACGGCACGGGCGTGCCGGCGGAAAAGATCGAGCAGCTGATGAAGCCGTTCACCCGCCTCGACACGGCGCGCGGGCAAGCCAATGGCGCCGGGTTGGGCCTGGCCATCGTCGACCGCGTGCTGCTGCGCCACGGCGCCGAATTGCAAGTGCGCAACCGCGAAGGCGGCGGCCTGGCGTTTCAGATCAGTTTGCCGGCGGTATAAGCGGCGTTGGTCGGTGTAGGTCGGCTTAGCGCAAAGCGCGTAAGCCGACACCACCAGCGGCCTTGGCCAACAATGTGGTCGGATTACGCGAGGCAAGGCCTCGCTAATCCGACCTACGCCGCCCGATGCAGGCTCCGGCACCTACTGGTGTTTCAGATCAGTTTGCCGGCGGTGTAATTTATGTAGGTTGGATTAGCACGGCATCGCCGTGCGTAATCCAACGCCTACGCCGTCCGACAACGGTCAAGCGGACGCCGGCTCCTGCGCCAGCAATTTACTCATCAACAATTCCGTCGCCCCATAACCGTACAGGGAATCGCTTTCCATGCCCGGCGTGTCGAAGGGAATTGATTCCTCTCGGTTCAGCTTGGCAGGATCGGCGTCCGCATAGCTGGCGCGCCAGGCGCGCTGCAAGGATTCATTGCGGCGGATAAAGGCCGGCATGGGCCAGGCATCGCGCTCCCAGTGAGCGCTGTCGCCCAGCAAGGGCCAGCGCTCGTTGAGCAGGGCCATGTCGCCCGTGCGCAGGCGGCGCACGGCCTGTTCCGGCCGCAAGCCTTCCAGCTCTTCCAGCGTGGGCAAGCTGTCGCGCTTCGGCCCGAACATATACGCCAGCATGATGCGCCCGGCTGGCGCCCTGCGCGCCACCACGCCGACGGCATAACCGCCGCCCGGCAGGGGCACGGCAAACCAGCTGCCTTCTCGGTATGGTAATGATTTCATTTCTGCAGACTCCCCCAAAATCGTGTTCGGGGCACAGTCTACGCGAAGCAAAGGCTGGATGGCGCATGGTACGCCACAACAACAAACCAATAGTTACAATATTTTCTCGTCATAGTGATATTGGGCAACAATCGGCCCCGCCTTGAACAGCGCTTCCTTCATGGCCGCATCGAGGCGCGCGTCGCGGCGGCGCATCCATTCGAGCAGCATGGCCGCCTCCTTGCGGCTCGTGTCGCCCGCATGCGCGAGCACGCGGCGCAGCTCCGGGTCCGTGCACGCCTCGAAGCGCTGGCTGTTCAAGTCCAGCGCCTGCAGCGCGGCGATGGTGGCGCCGATGGCGCGGTGCATATCGAGCGCGGTGGCCGGCAGGCCGGATTCTTCCAGTGGGACGGTGGTCATGCGCATTCCTTTTCGCGTGGTGGTGACATCGGCTGCATTCTCCACCGCGCGGACGAAAAGCTCAAGCGTCCACGACACGTTTCCACCCGTTCGGCCATAATCATGGTTCAGCAACAGCCTCAACCTCGGCAGCGGGAGCCCCATGTTCAATTTCGACTTTTACAATCCGACGCAAATCCTCTTCGGCCAGGGCCAGATCGCCGCCATCGCCGGCCTGATCCCGCCGCAGGCGCGGGTCCTGATGACCTACGGCGGCGGCAGCATCAAGCAGAACGGCGTCTACGATGAAGTCAAGGCGGCGCTGGCCAGCCACACGGTGCTCGAATTTGCCGGCATCGAACCCAATCCCAGCTACGAAACCCTGATGCAGGCCGTGGCCCTCGTGAAAAGCGAGCGCATCGATTTCCTGCTGGCCGTCGGCGGCGGCTCCGTGGTCGACGGCACCAAGTTCATCGCCGCCGCCGCCCTGCACGAGGGCGAGGCCTGGGACATCCTGGCCAAAGGCGGCAAGATCGTCGAAGCCGCCCTGCCCTTCGGCACGGTGCTCACGTTGCCGGCCACGGGTTCCGAAATGAATGGCTCGGCCGTGATCACGCGCAAGGCCACGCAGGAAAAGCGCTCGTTCATGAGCCGCAAGGTGTATCCGAAATTCTCCGTGCTGGACCCGTCGAAAACGTTCACCTTGCCGCTGCGCCAGGTGGGCAATGGCGTCGTCGATGCGTTCGCGCATGTGATGGAGCAGTATCTGACCTACCCCGTGAATGCGTCCGTGCAAGACCGCTTCGCCGAAGGTATTTTATTGACCCTGATCGAGGAAGGCCCGAAAGCCCTGTCGCACCCAGACGACTACGACGTGCGCGCCAACGTGATGTGGAGCGCCACCCTGGCCTTGAACGGCCTGATCGGCGTGGGCGTGCCGCAGGACTGGTCCACGCACGCCATCGGCCACGAATTGACGGCCCTGTATGAACTCGATCATGCGCAGACGCTGGCCATCATCCTGCCCAGCATGCTGCGCGTGCGCAAGCAGGCCAAGCGCGCCAAGCTGCTGCAATATGCGGCCCGCGTCTGGGGCCTGGACGGCGGCGACGAGGATGGCCGCATCGAGGCGGCCATCGCGCGCACGGAATTCTTCTTCCGCCACATGGGCGTCAAGACGCGCCTGGCCGACTATGGCCTCAACCACGCCAGCGTGGACGCCGTCGTGTCCGCCCTGGAAGCGCACGGCATGACGGCGCTGGGCGAACAGCGCGACATCACGCCCGCCGTCAGCCGCAAGGTGCTCGAACTCAGTTTGTAGATTCGCTACACACTGTTGTAAAACGGTCGGCCAGCGGGACAGCCGGCCGTGCTTCATGCTAAGCTGTCATTTCGCTAGGGGTCCTGGAGCAGTCATCCGGGTGAGAGATACCCTTCGTACCTGATCTGGATAATGCCAGCGAAGGAAAGCGCAAAGTACCTCCCTCCTTTGATAGCTCCTGCGTTGGCGCCAGCCGAACAAGCAGCCTGCCGTGCTCTTTCCCGAGACGGCTTGAACCACGAGCAATCTATGTCCACACCGAATTTATCCGTTTCTGTATTGACCCTGGCGATCCTGCACGCGTTTGCCGCGCCCGCCTTTGCCGCGAATGACACACCCGAAGCCGCCGACCCGCAAGCCCAGAGCATGGCCGAAGTCGTCGTCACGGCCAGCAAGGCGCCGGCCGCCAAGCGCGCCTCCGTCGGCGGCTTTAGCGACGCGCCGCTGCTGCAGACGCCCGCATCCGTCACCGTCATTTCGCAGAAAGACATGCAGGACTTACAGATCCGCAATCTCAGCGACGCCGTCAAGCTCGACACCAGCATCAACGACGCCTACAACGCCGTCGGCTATGCGGAACAGTTTTCCATTCGCGGCTTCAAGCTCGACAACAATTCCAGCTACCGCAAGGATGGCGTGGCCATTCCTGGCGACACGCAAATTCCGCTGGAAAACAAGGAACGCATCGAAGTGCTGAAAGGCCTGGCCGGCTTGCAGGCCGGTGTGGCCGCGCCGGGCGGCGTGATCGACTTCATCGTCAAGCGCCCGACCGCCGCGCCGCTGCGCAGCGTCACCGTGGAAACGCGCGAGCGGGGCACCCTGTACGGCGCGGTCGATCTGGGCGGCCGCCTGGAAGACACGCGCTTCGGCTACCGGATCAACGTGGCGGCCGAGCGCCTGCGCTCCTACATCAAGGGCGCCGATGGCAACCGCAAGTTCATTTCCGGCGCCTTCGACTGGCAGATTTCGCCGCAAGCGCTGCTGCAGCTCGATGCCGACTACCAGGACAAGGCGCAGGCAACGGCGCCCGGCTTCCAGTTGCTGAACAATAAAACCTTGCCGACCGGCATCAGCGCCGACGCCATGCTCAACCTGCAGCCGTGGACGCGCCCTGTGGAAACCGTCACCAGCAATCTCGGCCTGCGCTTCCAGTACGCCTTCAATGACGACTGGCGCGCCACCCTGTCGGCCAACCAGCACTCGTTCAAGCGCGACGATTACACGGCCTTCCCGTATGGCTGCAGCGGACAGGACCTGTACCCCGGCTTCTGCGGCAATGGCGACTACGACGTGTACGATTACCGCAGCCTGGGCGAGACGAAAAAACCGCTGAGCGCGCAAGCCATGATCCAGGGCAAGTTCGCCACCGGTGCCCTGCGCCATGAATTCACGGCCGGCGTCTCGACCTTCCGCCGCAAGGACCGCGCCGGCCTGTACGTGTACGACTGGGTGGGCGTGAGCAATATCTACCAGCCGCAGATCGTCGGCACCTCGCCCGGCGTCACCGGCCCCGTGCGCCTGGTGCGCAAGGACACGGAAAACGCCGTCTTCGTGCAGGATATCGTCAGTCTGGCGCCGAACTGGAAGCTGCATGGCGGCGTGCGCCATATCGATGTCGACGGCTACCAGTACGTGCTGAAGGCGGACAAGGAAATCCGCGCCAAGCACGACTTCCTGCTGCCGAACGTCTCGCTCGTCTACACCCCGCTCGACAATGTCTCCGTGTATGCGGCCTATTCGCAGGGCATGGAGCATGGCGGCACGGCCGACCGCAAGGCGATGAATGCCAACGAAGAGCTGTCGCCGAGCCGCTCGAAGCAGATCGAATTCGGCGTCAAAGCCGACCTGACGCCGGACTTCATGGTGGCGGCCAGCCTGTTCCAGATCCGCAAGGGCCTGGAATTCCAGAACACGGCCGGCTACTTCGTGCGCGAAGGCCAGGCCCAGCATCGTGGCCTGGAATTGTCGGCCCAGGGCAAGGCATCGTCCAGCCTGAGCCTGGGCGCCTCCGTGACGGCCCTGAACAGCCAGCAGTCAGGCACGGGCAATGTGGACCTCGACGGCAAGCGCGTGCCCAACGTGCCCGCCTTCAAGGCGGCCGTGCATGCGGACTACGCCGTGCAGCAGGTGGCGGGCTTGAGCGTCAATGGCAGCTGGGAATTTGCGGGCAAGAAAGCGTTTGAGTACAACAACACGACCTTCGTGCCGTCGTACCACGTGTTCAACCTGGGCGCCGCCTGGGCCACGCGCATCGCCGGCACGCGCGCCGTGCTGCGCGCCGCCGTCAACAACGTGGCCGACAAGTTCTACTGGCGCGACGTGACGCCGGAATCGGACGGTTATCTGTACCCGGGCGCCAGCCGCACGGTCAAGGTGTCGGCGCAGTTCGATTTTTAATTCCTGTAAAGATTGATCCGGGGCGCAAGAGGCCTGGCACGGGGACGGCGGCAAGGATGGCGAAGAGGCTGGAAATATTTCCCAATAGGAATTGATTTTATTGCTACAATAAATATCATTATTTGCAACCATCCACCCTTGCCGATGCCTACACTGCCACGCGCCTTGCCCTTACTCGTCGCCGTCCTGTTCCCGACTTTGACGGCCAACGCTGCCTGGTCGGCAGAGCAACTCATCCCCATCGAACATTTCACCAAGCGCGATGCCGTCAGCAAGCTGCGGCTTTCGCCAGATGGCAAGCATTTGGCCGTGACGGTGCAAGTTCCCCAGGGTGAACGCATGGTTCCCACCATCGGCATCTACAGCCTGCCCGAGATGCAACTGGTCGGCACGCTGCGCCTGCGTATCTTTGAAGTGCCTATGAGCTACTTCTGGCTGAACAACCGGCGCCTCGTCATGCGCAAGGGTGAGGAACAAGGCTCCCTCGAAAAGCCCATGTCGACAGGAGAAATCCTCGCCTTTGACCTCGACGGCAACAAGCAGGAATATTTGTATGGCTATGAAATGTTCCGCTCATCAAGCCGCGGACAGTATCAGGACGATTATGGCTACGCCTATATCAATACCATTCCCCGGCCGCGCACGGGCCATGTCTTTCTGTCCGCCCAGGACTGGGATCGCGACCGCTCGATGCTGTATGACGTGGACAGCAAACAGGGCGTGCGCAAGCTGATCGCCAATATTGCCGCGCCGCGGCTGAGTTACATCTTGCAGAATAATCAGGTGCCACGTTTTGCCTATGGCTGGAACGACGAGCTCGCTCCCATCTTGTACCGCTATGACGATGCCAGCAGCGAATGGCGTCTGCATGCGATGCAAAAAGGCAGGAATTTTATTCCATTCCAGTTCACGCCGGACGACAGCGCGTTTTTCGCCTTTCAGAACAACGATAACGGCCCGCATTCGCTGATACGTCAAGAACTTGCAAGCGGCAAACAAACTACCCTGGCGCAGGATGCCGTCGGCGACGTCAGCACTGCCATGCTGGCGCCCGACGACACGCCATTTGCCGTCGTCATCGAGATCGGCAGGCCACGCACCGTGTACGTCGACCCTGCCAGCGATAGCGCCAGACTGCACCAGCAATTGAGCGCCTCGTTTCCGGACGATCATGTCCAGTTCATCAATTTCACGGACGATGGCGCCACCTTGCTGTTTTCCGTTTCCAACGACCGCGATCCGGGCAGCTATTACCTGTATCACAAAGCCAGCAACAAGGCCGACCTGCTGTATGCGACCATGGCCGACATCAATCCGGAACAGATGGCCCCGCGCCGGCCGATTGCCTTCAAGGCACGTGACGGATTGGACCTGCATGGCTACCTGACCATGCCGAAGCATGCTCCCGGCGTCAAGCTGCCTCTGGTGGTGATGCCCCATGGCGGCCCGCATGGCATCGCCGACACCTGGTATTTCGATAGCGACGCCCAATTCCTTGCCAGCCGCGGCTATGCGGTGCTGCAGGTAAATTACCGAGGCTCCGATGGTCGCGGCGAGCGCTTCCGGCGCGCCGGCTATCGCCAATGGGGCACGCTGATCCAGGATGATATCCTTGACGGCCTGGCGGCCGTGCTGGCGCAGGGAGAAGTCGATGCCAGCCGCGTCTGTTCGTATGGCGCCAGCTTCGGCGCGTATGCGGCCATGATGCTGCCTATCCGTGCGCCCGGCGCCTTCAAATGCGCGATTGGCTATGCCGGCGCGTATGAACTGAAGCTGCTGCAGGACGCCCCCATCACGCGCCGACTCAAGTATGTGCGGCGCGAGTTCCAGGACTATGTGGGCGAGGATACGCGCGAACTCGACGCCATTTCACCGAGCCAGCAAGCGCAGCGAATCAAGGTGCCGGTGCTGCTCATCCATGGCGACAAGGATGAGACCACGCCGCCCGTGCACGCCGAGCTGATGCGCAAGGCGCTCATTGCCGCCAATAACGCGCCTGAATGGATGATGGTGGAAGACGAGGGCCATGGCTTTTACAAGACGCGCAACGCCACCGCGATGTATCGGAAACTGGAAGCATTCCTGCACCAGCATATTGGCAAGCCTTAACGCTGCAGGACTGCCGCAGCCCCCGCCATCCAGCCGTCAACCTGCTTCAAGCGCTGCGCGAGTGGACCGCTGACCAGCAGGTAGGCGATGCCGCGCGCGTCCAGCTCGTCGAGCAGGTAGCGGTAGATCAGCTGGCGCACGGCTTCCGATTCGCGCTGCAAGCCGTCTGGCGTCCAGGGGCTGTCGGGGGCCGTCACGATGGTCGCGTCGTATTGATGGCCGGCGGCCAGCGCCGCCAGTTGCGCATCGGCGCCATTGAAATAATGGCGGCTGTAGACCGCCGTCATCAGCGGCGTCGTATCGCAGAACAGATAGTTGCGGGCCTGCGCGGCGGCCGCGTCTTCGCGTTCAACTTGCGTACGCGCAATCCCATACTGGTCTTCCGCCACGGGCACCCTGCCCTGCGTGGCGACGAATTCACGTAAATACTCAGGCACCCAGACGGTGCCGTAGCGCTCGGCCAGGGCGGCCGCCAGGGTCGACTTGCCCGACGATTCCGCGCCCAGGATCGCCACGCGCACCAAAGGCGCCATCACTTGAGTGCCATGGCATCGGGCGCGGCCGGCGCTGCTTTTTTCCACGCCAGCAAGCCGATCGTGGCCATGACGACAAACACGGCATACAGGATGGCCGTCAGGGTCAGGTCCTTGTGCAGGTACAGCCACACGTACAGCACGTCGACGACGATCCAGACGATCCAGTTTTCCAGCTTCTTGCGCGACAGCAGGAATTGCCCCACCAGGCTGCCTGCGGTGAGGAAACCGTCCGCGTGAGGCACGTCCGTGTCGGTCGAGGTCAGCAGCCAGGCCAGCAGCACAAAGCCCGCCAGCCACGCCAGGACGCTGCCCAGCCAGCCGCGCGCGCCCAGGCGCGTGACGGGCAGGGTCGTGCCGCCGCTGGCCGGATGCAGCCACTGGTACCAGCCCCAGAACGAGACGCTGATGAACAGCAGTTGCAAGGCCATGTCGCCATACAGGCGCGATTCGAAAAACACGAAACCGTAGGCGGCAGAGGAAATGATGGCGAACAGCCACGCCCAGTGATTCTGGCGGATGTTCAGCGCAACGGTTGTCAGTGCCAGGACAAAGGAAATCAGTTCAAGCGGCGTGGTGGCAAAACCCAGCAGGAGAAGCGTATCGTTCATGGGAATCGTGATGAGGCTGGTGGTGCAGTATGCAATACCGGCCATGAATAAGCAAGATTGCCCGCACCGTCACGCCCCTTCCCTGCCCGGCCCGCTCAGGCAAAGCCGCCCTTGACGGCGCGCGCCAGCGAACGCCGCACGATCAGCTTGTGGAAAGGCCGGATCAGCAGGATGTAGGCGCGTCCCACCCAGTTATGGCAATGCACGACGCTGGACATGGTGACGCTGCCATGCCGCCCCGTATCGCGGTCGCGCAGCACGGACAGGCGGAAATCGAGGTGGCTGTCATCCTCGCCCACGATGATCTCGTCGTCGCTGACGGCATAGATGCGGAAGATGCCGATGCGCTTGCCTGGCTTGGCTTCCATCTGCCTGGCCGTCTTGATGCCGAAGCGCGCCACGATGGCGTCGCGCAACACCATCAGCTTGTGCGCCCAGCCCGGCTGGCTGCCCAGCAGCACGCGCGCCAGGCTTTGCATGTCCATCTGGCGCGCCTGCGCGGTGGGCAAGTCGACGGCGTACGCGTCGGCCAGGTTGCTGCCCGGGTACAGGGGGGCGATGCTGGCGCCGGGCGGCAAGGCCACGGCGCGTACCACGTTGTTCATCTCTTGCATGCGATCTCCATGTGTTCAGTGATAACATGGCCATCATACACGACAATGTGAACAGCGATAACATAGAATGACGACAACGAGTACCTATCATCACGGCAACTTGCGCGACACCCTGGTCTCCGCCGCCATCGCGCAACTGGCGCAGCAGCACGACGCCGCCCTCTCGCTGCGCGAACTGGCGCGCACGGTGGGCGTGTCGATCGCCGCCGTGTACCGCCACTTCCCCAGCAAGGAAGCCTTGCTGGCCGACGTGGCGGCGGCCGGCTTCGCCAGCCTGATCGCCAAATGGGAGGCCGAACTGCCGCCGCAGGGCAGCCTGCCCGCCGAGCAGCGTTTTCAGCTGCTGGGCCAGCAATACATCGAATTCGCCCTGGCCGCACCGGCCCACTACCGGCTGATGTTCGAGCACCAGGACGTGCGCCAGTTCCCCGCCCTGCAGGAGGCGGCGCAGGCATGCTTCCAGTACGTGCTGCAGACGGCCGGCGCGGCCGTGCGCGAAGCGGGCCTCGATGCGCGCTGGGACAAGGCCGCCGCCAGCGCCGGCTGGTCGCTGGGCCATGGCTACGTGATGCTGCTGCTGAGCGGCCGGCTGGCCATGACGGAGGGTGGGGACGATTTGTCGCCGGCCATGGTGCCGCGCTTTTTTCAGTTGCCGGTGGAGGCGCTGATGCAGGCTGCCTTGCCAGGCGGGACAATCGCAATACGGCAACATTGAACTCGTTTTCGGCAAGCGCCACCTTCAGGAACGAATGAGTCATGCACAACACATCGCTGGACACGCTCTCCGTGATCGCCAGGCAATGCCTTGCGCTCACGTGCCTGCAACGCTTTTGCCGGCGCTTTGATATTGACCATCCGGCGCTGTCCGCGTTCGCCGGCCATGTGTGGAAAGTGGCGCAGCTCGCGCCTGGGGATTTTGCTGCGTGGGAGCGCGGCTTTGCATCCCTGGCTGTCACGGGCATGGGCGACCCCTGGCCGGACGACATCCGCATGGCGCTGCACGGACACCTGCTTGGCGAACTGGAGGAACTTGTACAGCATGTGCTGGAAACGAGCGCCTGTACCTGGCATGGCGACGATCTTCCGGCAAGCCGGCGGCAGCTGGAAGCCGTCCTGGCTATCTGTGCCCGGCATGGCGTGACGGCACCGCCGCTTGAACACTATGTGCAGCACGATGCGGCGCTGCGTGGCGGCTGGGGACCGATGCTGACGGACGAGGAAGTCAGGCGCTGGCAAGCCCTGACATAGCCGGCGGACGGCAAGGACAGCGGACGGTCACGCCGGAAGGCCCTGGCGCACCTGGTCGAGCAACCGCTCCTCTTCCTCCGTATCGGCATCAACTTGCGTGACCACGGTCCAGAAACGCGCGCACGTCCTGATCTGCCCGAAAGCATGGCGCGTTTCCAGCTGCACCATGGTTTTCCTCAGGCTGTGCAGATAGCCTGCCTCGATGGCGCAGAGCAGTTCCTCATCGGCGGCATCGATCAGCTCGCTTAGCGCGCCTTCGATCCTGGCGTAGCCCTCCTCCCACAGCTGGCCGATTTCCGGCACGTCGGCTTCCATGCACTCGTTCGACCAGTCCGGAGGATAGTCACCGCGCTCCCGGTTGTCGGGATCGGTGTCAAAGCTCAGCGAAAGGGAGGGAAACGATACGGCGTTGAAGGCAAAGGCGAAAAATGCCTGGTCCTTGAAAGCGGACGCGCCCAGCACGGCCAGCGACGCGTTGGTCAGCCTGAACAAGGTTGCTTCGACGTCGTATGCCGTTTCAAATGTCTGCCAGTCAAGTGGTAAAGCGGGAGTCGGGGGCATCGGTTGTCCGGTCGAAAAAGGATGGCGGTGAATCGTAACAACAATTATACGAGGCACTTCCAGCGCGGCACGCGGCAGCACGCGTACCGTGCGCATGGGCGCCAGGGGGCGATTTATCTCGGTGGAAGATTGACGCTGAATGACTTGCTGTACTTGCTCATGATCTGCCTGATCTCGCCGCTGGCCGAGAGTTTCTTGACCGCCTCTTTGAGTGCCCGCGTCGTTTCCGGCTGTGCGGTTTTCTTGGAAACAAACAAAATGAAATCGTTGCTGCCCAGCACAAGCGGCACGCCAATCTCTTCCGGTTTCACGCCGGCCATGTACGCGCCGTAAAACAGGCCCAGGCTGGAGCCTATCCCCGCGTCCAGTCGTCGCATGGCCAGCATTTTTGCCATGGTGACGTAATCATTGACGGGATACTTCTGGATCGCATTGTCGCTGTCGAATTGCTCCACATATTTGCTGGTGCGTACCACACCGACGGTCTTGCCATGCAGTTCGCTCAGCTTGCTGTAATTCTTGCCGGATGGGCCGACGAGGATGATGGGCATGGAGACGATGACGTCGACCGGCACCGCGCCGCGCGTCATTTGATCGTTGCCGAAGCGTATGGTCACGTCGGCGATCCCGTTTTCAATATCGGCGGCGGTTCTGGGATAAGGGACCAGGGAGTTGGTATAGCGCAAGCCGGCAACTTCCGCGATGCGATTGCCGATTTCGTACATCATGCCCGTGGGCTGGCCGTCGCTCCCGATGAATCCCCAGGGCGCACCGAGTATGGTGGCAATCCTGAGCGGTTCGCCGATCGCCTGGCAAGGCAGCGCCAGCAGGGTCGCGACAATGGCCAACAGCCTGACAACTTTCATTTCCATCACTTTTTTCAGGTTGGTGAACGCAACTGGTTCCGCGCATAGTGTATGCCCGATTTGCCTGGATGTACTACATAACGATCAATTATCCATCATCGTTGTGCTGCTGGAAGGGCCGCGCCTGGTGCGCCGCCCTATCCGATATCAGGAAGGGACATATCCATCCAATGCCACGTCACCTCGTCGCCAGGCAAATCGAGCAGCCAGTCGCGGCGCGGTCGCGGGAACGGCGCGCCCTGGGTCAACCACGTCTGGCGCCAGTACTGGTTGACGATGGCCTGCAGCGGATGGTCGGCCGCTACCCTCGGTTGCCAGACGCCGCTGACCGGACACGCTTGCCCGCAAGCACAGCTCAACCATGGCTCGGGCCGCGCCACCTCGCGCAGCAAGCCGCGCGCCGCGCGCGGTTCCACTGCCCCATGATTGTGCCGTATCGTCAGACACTGTTCCCACGTCACCGGGCCATAACGACTCCTGCCATCGGCATCGAGCACGCTGAAATGGGGGAACGCTTCGCCTTTGTGAAATAGCCGGGCCGGCTCCGTCACACCCTGCCCAGTGGCGGGTTGCCAGTATGCGGAAAACGGCGCGCTCGGCGCATCGCTGTGCAAGCTGGTAGGCCGCAGCGCATAGTCGGCGGCCAGGAAATACGGCTCTGTTGAAAGCGAGGCGGCGCTCGGCTGCGGGATGGCGGGCGGCGGGCTGACGCCCTTGGCGGCATGCAGCAAGGTATCCCTGTCGCCATTCCAAGGCGGCAGATCGGCTGGAGGAAGCGGTAGCACCTTGTCCAGATTGGGAAAACGCGCATTGGGATTGAATCCCAACTCACGACCAAGTACGCCGTAACGTTCCGCTCGGGCCTTATCAATATACGGAACCAGCATATTTGCAAGATCAAACGGATCGCCAAATTCAATCGTGAGTTTGTTTGCGCATTTCTCGCAGCCCAGCCTTACTCCAGTATGTAATACTTGCAAGGCACGCTCTTTGGTTTCAGCTGTTCTTTCCCCATCAGAAGTGCCGTCAGGCGTTCTCAATACAACATATAAATAAGATAAATCATACGCGGGTGGACCATATCCCTGCCCCAGCGCGCACTCCATCATCTTGATAGCCACAGGAATATTCCCCCACATTTCAGCACCCGGATAATCCTTTCCTGCAGTGAGTTTTTCTCCTAAATAACCCAGCGCTTGCGGGTTGCCCATCAGCGCCGCCTTTTGCCAGAAGGCATAAGCCCGGGTGGAGTCGCCTGCCACGCCCGTACCGTTCGCATAATAGGTTCCCATCCGGTCATACGCCGCTGGTATGCCCAGCAGCATCGCCTTTTCCACCAGTTGCACCGCTTCTTCCTCACCATGCATGGGATCGCGCCCTTCCACATACAGGCTGGCCAGATTGAGCATCGCCTTCCAGTGCAACCGCTCCGCCGCCTGACGCGTCAGATCGACGATTTTTTTATAGTCGCGGTCTTCCACGAAAATTTCAGGGTCTTCCATGGCGCGCGCTTCGCGAAACCAGTCCTCCGCTTGCGCATCGATGGGCGGCACCTTGCTTGCCTCGGTTTCACAGATAAAATCCGCGACATGGGGATTGAAAAGTGGCAGGCTTTGCTTGCGTGGCAGGACTTTGTCGTCTGGCATTTTGCAGGCAAGCAGGCAGCACAGGAAGATAAGCGATGCGTATTGATTCCTATGCATTGTGTGCTCCATCGCTGCCGCGCCGCCCTATCCGATATCAGGAAGGGACGCATCCATCAAATGCCACATCACCTCGTCGTCAGGCAAATCGAGCAGCCAGTCGTGGCACGGTCGCGGGAACGGCGCGCCCTGGCTCAGCCACGTCTGGCGCCAGTACTGGTTGACGATGGCCTGCAGCGGATGGTCGGCCGCCACCCACGGTTGCCAGACGCCGCTGACCGGACAGGCTTGTGCGCAAGCACAGCTCAACCATGGCTCGGGCCGCGCCACCTCGCGCAGCAAGCCGCGCGCCGCGCGCGGCTCCACGGCCCCATGGTTGTGCCGTACCGTCAGACACTGTTCCCACGTCACCGGGCCGTAACGGCTCTTGCCAGCGGCATCGAGCACGCTGAAATGGGGGAACTCTTCGCCTTTGTGAAATAGCCGGGCCGGCTCCGTCAAACCCTGCCCAGTGGCGGGTTGCCAGTACGCGGAAAATGGCGCGCTCGGCGCATCGCTGTGCAAGCCGGTAGGCCGCAGCGCATAGTCGGCGGCCAGGAAATACGGCTCTGTTGAAAGCGAGGCGGCGCTCGGCTGCGGGATGGCGGGCGGCGGGCTGACGCCCTTGGCGGCATGCAGCAAGGTATCCCTGTCGCCATTCCAGGGCGGCAGATCGGCGGGGGGCAGTGGCAATACCTTGTCCAGATTAGGAAAGCGCGCATTGGGATTGAATCCCAGTTCACGATTGAGTACCGCATAACGTTCGCCGCGAGCTTTATCCACATATGGCGCCAGCATATCAGCAAGATCAAAAGGAGAACCAAATTCAATTGCCAATGCGCTCGCACATTCTGCGCAGCCAAACTTGACTCCCTCATGCAATACATTTAGAGCACGCTGTTTGGTTGTGGGAGTTCGATCGCCAATCTCATCGCCATTCGCAGCTCTTGGTATTGCATACAAATAGTGCAGGTTAAACGCTGCAGGCCCGTATCCTTGAGAAAGCGCACATGCCATCATTTTTATCGCTACAGGAATATTGGCCCAATATCCAGGAATAGCACCGTCTGTTCCCGCTCTTAATTTCTCTCCTAAGAATGCCATCGCCTGAGGGTTTCCCATGACAGCAGCCTTTTGCCAGAAGGCATAAGCGCGAGTGCTGTCGCCGTCAACGCCGGTGCCATTCGCATAATACGTCCCCATCCTGTCATAGGCGGCCGGTATGCCCAGCCGCATCGCCTTTTCCACCAGTTGCACCGCATCTTCATTACCATGTGAGGGATCGCGCCCTTCCACATACAGGCTGGCCAGATTGAGCATCGCCTTCCAGTGCAATCGCTCCGCCGCCTGACGCGTCAGATCGACGATTTTTTTGTAATCGCGGTCACCCACGAAAATTTCAGGATCTTCCAGGGCGCGTGCTTCGAGAAACCAGTCCTCCGCTTGTGCATCGATGGGCGGCACCTTGTTCGATTCGAGTTCACAAATGAAATCAGGAACATGCGGATTGAAGAGGGGCAGGCTTTGGTTGCGTGGCAAGACTTCTTCTTTGTCGTTTGGCATTTTGCAGGCGAATAAAGGGATACACAAGAAAACTACCAATACGGAACATGGCAGGCGAATGAATATATTCTGATACTTTTTCATGCTCACCCCAGACGTATGGTAGAACTTCGGCTATCTTCTAATGGCAACAAAAAACCAATCATTTTCTTTAATTTTGCTCCTCCTTGTTTTGCCAGCTTTTTCGTCCGATTGGCCTTCATTAAGTTTCCCCACTTTTCAAAAGCATCCACAATCTCCGCCTTCGTCCCTCCCCCGCCATCGACCAATCCCCCGCTATGCATGCGCCAAACCCGCTTGCGCAAATCGCGGGCCACTCGGCGGTCGATGGTGGCGATATTGATTTCGCTGTCGACGGCCATGCTGCGCTGGTTCAGGTTGGCGCTGCCCAAGGTCATGAACACGTCGTCGACCAGCATCAGTTTGGAATGGATGTAGATTTCACGGTAGCGCCAGCGGTCCTTGTCAAACGCGCTGACATTGAGCATGGCCACCGAGACCTTCAGCCCGAATTCGCTCTCGAGCGTCATCGCGCCGGGTTTGTTGATGCCGTTGGAGTGCCGCACCACGTCGGGCAACGTGACTTCAACCTCGTTGGTGATGCCGAACCCGCCTCTGACATGCCGGGTTTTCGGCCGCTTGTTGTAATCATCGATCATCTTGTTTTGCCCCGTCATGCCATCGTGCTGCCCCAGCGCCGCCAGCGTGTCGTGGGTGCGCGGCACCATCTGCGCCCGTTCGGGCACCGGGATGACGATGAACACATGCATGACCGGCATATCACGCATGGTCTTGCCGGCCTTGACACTGCCGGCCTTCCAGGCGGCGACCACCTTCTTGCGCTCGGCCAGCAAATGCTGCGCCCAATCCTCATATTGGAAATACTGGTTTTCCATATACAGGTAGCCGGCCGCCAGGCTGGCCTGGGTCACCGCGCGAAAATAGGTTTCCTTGATCGTCTTGTCTTGTTCCTCGGGCTGCGTCAGGACGATCTGCACGGTGGAGTCGCCCGGTTCGACCTTGCGTAACAGCCGCGCCGGTGGGCTGCCACATGGCAACTCCCGGCTAACACAGTCGGTGGAAGCCGAACGCGTGCGGTCGTCGATCGCGCGGTCCCATGCCTTCACGAAATTATTGTAGAGCGCGATCAGTGCACGGCCGCCGTCGATGCGGCAGGCGTAATCCTGGTACGGTTTCAGCGTGGCAAACCCGCCGTCCGCGGCCATTCCTTGCAAACACTCGCGCCGCTCATTGGCGCCGCCCTGTTCGCGGCGCGTGTCGTCGAGCAGATGGGCCGTCGTGTCCCAATAATCGGTCACGGAGTTCAGTCCCATCACGTAACCGACGGCCTTCGCCCCTTCTTCGTGGTCGAAATCGATCAGGACCGGCTTCTGATGATGCGTGCCCAGGTATTGCATGCCCGGCTTCTCGATTTCCCCCATCGTCAGGCCGCGCGGCTGGTTGATTTCGGTCGCGATACTCTTGCTGATCGCGGCGCTGTCGCCGTGCCGCAAGCGAATCTCCAGGCCCTCCAACAAGCCATGGAACGCGGCCGCATACCAGCTGTGGCAATATTCTTCACGCGCCAGCATCGGGATATCCTCAGGCGGGATCCTGTCGCCCCTGTAACCGCCGCTGATTATCGCTCTCGTGGCGACCGCGTGCTGCAACATCGCCAGGCTGGCTTTGGCGCTGATGTCGTCGGCGCGCCGTCCACCGATTTTCCACGGCGAGGTACCATGCGAATGGCCCGGCATATTGTGCACCATCGGTGAACCGATCCGGTCATACCAGATCAGCAGGCGCACCCTGACGTGACGCCGTGCGGCGGCGATCAGCAAGTCGCCAAACGTGTCACCACGCGGCCAGGTGGCGCTGTTGCCGCGCACCAGTTCCATGCCCGGGTCGAAGCCCCAGCAGCAGAGGTCAATCGAATGTTTAGCCTTGGCGATCTCGCTGGCGATGTCGGCGAACCCCTCCTGTCCGCAAATGAACAGCGTCAGCTTGTTGTTGTGCGTGATCGGGTGGCTGGCCTTGCCCTTCAGGTTGCGGTTTTCCAGCAGCCACTGGAGCGAACTGGTCGCAGTGCGTCCGACTTCGTCGATGTGCGTGGTTTCGATGCGGCCGCTCGATTCCGGCATGGTGCCCTCCCGTCAGTGTCGTGAATCATTGAACCCCGCGGCCATCGGCGGTGTCGTCGAACGCGCGCAAACCGCGGTTCGACAACTTCTGTTCACCGTCCGGCGCCGCGTTCGGGTCGAAGCGCGCGCTCGCCTGCAATGAAAACTCTTCGCCATTGCCAAGGACGACACGGTAGCGCGGCGTGCCGTCCAGATGCGCGATCAGGATGCGGCCGAATTCGTCGGTCAGTCCTTGCTCCACTTCGGCTTCCCCGTTGTACAGCGTGTACGGCACATTGGCGTACTGGCCGCCATCCGCATGGGCCTGTATCGTATGCTGCAATTGCCCCGCTACCGGCGCGATGGGCGGCTCCAGCTCCGGTTGCGGCCGGTTCTTGGGCGCCAGCGTTTCCAGGTTTCCATGGAACAGCGTCGGCGACGCGGTAAAAAACTGTACCTTGTCGCTAATTTCAAGCATGCAATTGGCGCCATGCAGGCGCACGCCTTTGCGGCCGCGAATATGCACCCAGTCGGCCTGGCTGATCAATTCCAGCACCTTGTTGGCGACGATATCGACCGCATCGGTTTGCGCCGCGATCTGCACCGGGCCAGCTGCGGCGATCAGTTTCATGCCAGCCTTGTGGACGAACAGACGCAGCGCCGCGCCGATGCTGGCGAACAGGCCGCCGCCGGCCGCCAGCGACAGGTCGCGCCCGGCCGTCAGCGCCGTATGCTCGGCGCTGGCGATGTGCGTCGATTGCGCGGTCGTCGTTTCGATACCGGCCGGACTGGCCAGCACCAGATGCGGCTTTGATAGTTCGGGAAATGCGTTTTCGCCACTGCCGGCAGCGCCCTTGATTCCGGCATGCTGGGCTTTCAGCACATCGGCGGTGGCGCCCTGCTGGGCGGCACTTTCCTGCGCGCCGTGATGCTGCGCCAGGGCCGCAAGCGCCTTGTGCCGCTCGGCAGCCTCGGCCAGCCGGCGCAAGGTTTCATCCATGCTCTTGATATGCGAGGCGGCGCCAGGGCGCGCTTCGGTGGTCAGCAACATGCCGCGGCCGGCGCGCGCCACGCCCCAGGCGTCTGACGCCAGTTCCCAGCCCTCGCCACGCGCATCCTTGCGCCCGCTGGCGTCTTCGATGCGGCCGATGCAGCCGAGCGACAATTGGCTGTGCTGATGATCGCTTTTCAGTTGCGCCTGGATGTGCTGGTGCGTATCGTCGAGCACCAACTGGTTGCCGCGCACGCCATAGCCGCCGCCAGGCATCAGCTCGGCGCTGCGCCAGCCGCCCAGCATGCGTTGCCCCGGCAAATTCCACGGCGGCGCATGCTTGCCGTTGTACACCGCGCCGACAATGACGGGACGGTCGATATTGCCGTCGAGAAACTGGATCAGTACTTCCTGGCCGATGCGCGGCAACGCGACCTGGCCGAACGCCTGGCCCGCCCATGGCGTCATGACCCGGATCCAAGGCGAACTGCCCGCGTCGAACTTGCCCAGCCGGTCCCAGTGGAATTGCACCTTTACCCGGCCCAGCGCGTCGGTATGGATGGTTTCGCCTGCCGGCCCGGTGACAATCGCCGTCTGCACGCCGGGCAACGCACAAGGCGTGCTGTTGAAGTGCCGCCCCGGATACCAGCGGATATTCTTGCGGATGCAGCTGAAACGGTTTTCATAATGCGACTTCGCGCCCGTGCCTGCCTGGTAATTGTTGCTGGCGATATGATCGACCGACAGGATCAGGTATTCGCGCGAGGCGATGTCCGGACGCGCCGCTTCACCTCTGGCCGGCATGGATGGATTGCCGCTGAAGTGTCCGCCCAGCGTGAAACTGCGCCCGGCCTGAGCGCAGCGGTGATTGCCGCCCGCTTCGAAGTATTGCGCCTGGCAGTTATGCTCCTCCAGGCGGCGTTGCGCCAGCGCTTCGCCGTCATCCATGTCGGCATAGCCATAGCCGGTGTTTTGATACAGTTCATGGGCAAACACGTCGCCCTGCTGGTGCAGCGCATAGCCGCTGGCGCGGCAGGCATACGGCTGCTTGTAGTTGAAGCTGGCCAGCGTGAGCGAGCCTGAAGCGATCTTCCGTATTGCCTGCCAATCGCGTATGCCGTCACCCTCCAGCGAGCCCGCGCCGCTGCGAAACACCATCTCGTCGGCTGCGCTGGCATCGCCATCGCCTGGATCGATGCTGTCGCTCAGCCAGGTATTGTCGCCCAAACAAAGCGTATGGCCGTCGGCGCGATGTTCATACCAGTAATGGATACCCTGGTCTTCCCAGCGCCGGTGCAGATGGTTGTAATCGGTTTCATTATGCTGGTTGGCACAGCTTAATATCGCTTTTTCCTCATGCAGCCGGTTTTGCCAGTCGCGCTGCAAATAATGATCGAAGGTCGTTTCGCTGATGTCGACGACCGTGCGTTCGTGGAACGAGACGTTGTCCATGCGCAGCCTGGACAACGCCAGCCAGGGTTGCAGCACCATCTGGTAGAACGCGAAACCGCCATCGCTGCGCAACAAGCGAAATTCGCCGACGTAACCATTAAAATGGCGCAAGCTGCCGTCATCGCGCACCATCGAAATCGTGACCATGCGTCCCATCATCGCTGTCAGGGGAACGTGGAGATTGTCCGACAGCAGTTCGATGTCGAAGCGAAAGTCGCGTGACATTTCCTCGTGTGCCCGCAAACTGTTGACCAACAGCGCGGTATCGGGCGGACCATCGTCGCGCGGAAAATCCATGCGCAGCAAGCGGCTATCCTGGACTCGCCAGCCCGCTCCGAAAAGGCGCGCCAGATCGGCTGCCAGCTCGCCATCATTCATCTTGCCCCCTTCAAACTTGTTCCCCTGGCCCATGCTAACCATGGTGAACGCTGGCATATTGATGGAACTCAAACTAGTTGCCCATACGTAAAAAAGCCGCATCGGCCTTACGGCGGATGCGGCTTGTTTAGCGTCGAAAATTACTTCTTGGCAGCCTTCGGATACTTGATCGTCATTTCCTGCAGCAAGTTGTCCGCATGGTCCACTTCCTTCATCACCCACAGCATGTAGCGGATGTCGAGGTGGATGGCGCGCGTGATGGCCGTGTCGAAGTACCAGTCCTTGGTGATCGATTCATACGTCGAATCGAAGTTCAGGCCGATCAGTTCGCCGCGCTTGTTCATCACGGCCGAGCCGGAATTGCCACCCGTGGTGTCGGCGCTGGTGAGGAAGTTGACGGGCACCGTGCCCAGCACAGGATCGCGGAACTGACCGTAGCGTTTTTGCTTGACGGCGTCGATCAAGCCTTGCGGCGCTTCGAACGGGGCCTTGCCCGTGACTTTCTCGACGATGCCTTCCACGGTCGTGAACGGTCCCTTGGTCAGCCCATCGCGCGGCGAGTACGGCGAGACGGTGCCGTAGGTGACGCGCAGGGTCGAGTTGGCGTCAGGATACACCGGCTTGCCTTGCGATTTCTTCCACGCAATCACGGCCTGCATGTATTGCGGAATCACGCGCTCCAGGTTGCCGTCGATTTCCTTGCGGCGGTCTTCCAGCGCCAGTTCCACCGGCTGCAGCTTGACGGCCAGCTGCATGAAGGCGTCGTCGGACTGCTTCGCAGCGGCCTGGTCCTTTTCCAGCCAGGCCAGGCGCTTGGCCGTGTCAGCCAGCTGCGTCTGCTGGTACAGGGCGGCCACGGCGCCTGGCGCCGGCAGCAGCGCGTCCAGGCCTTGCGGATGGCTCTTGCCCGCCAGCTGGGCATAACGCTTCAGGCCCGCTTCAAAGCGCGCCTGGTCGACCTTGTTGACATACGACTGTTCCAGGCGGGCCAGACGGGCCTTGATGAAGGCCAGGTCGCGCTGCTGGAAGCCCGATTCGCGCTCGGCGTCCGGCTTCTGGCGCTCGAGCGACAAACGGTAGACGGTGCGCGCGCTTTTCAGCAGGTCGCTGTTGGTGGCCACCGTCCAGGCGAACTCTTCTTCGCTCAAGGCCATGTCGCTGGCGATCGCCGCGTCCAGTTCGGCCAGCAGGGTCGGCGACACGTCCGGCTGCTTGGCGTACCAGGCGCGGAATTCGGCGTCCTGCACGTCCTTGATGGCGGCGATGTCCTTGCGGGCGAAACCGTCGAGCAAGCCCTGGGTTTTCTTCAGCACGTTGTTGATGCTTTTCACCACGCTCGCGTAGCGCACGGCGGAAGCGGCGTCGCCCTGCGTGGCGGCAGCCATCACGGCCAGATCGGCCTGCAGTTCCGACACTTTCAGGGGGAAGGCCGTATCGCGCGCGAAGCGGATTTCCGCCGGCAGCTTGTAGCGGCTGGTGCGGCCGGGGTAGCCCGCCAGCAAGATGCCGTCGCCGGCCTTCAAGCCTTCGGCCGAGACGACCAGGAAGTCCTTCGACTTATAGGGTACGTTGTCGGGCGACGGATCGGCCGGACGGCCATCCTTGCCCACGTAGGCGCGCAGGAACGAGTAATCGCCCGTGTGGCGCGGCCATTCGTAGTTGTCGATGTCGCCGCCGAAGTTGCCGATCTTGTCCGATGGCGCGTACACGAGGCGCACGTCGCGTATCATCATCTGGCGGATGCGGTAGTACTCGAGGCCGCGGTGGAAGGCGGGCACGGAGCAGCGGTACATCTTGTCCGTCTCGCATTCGGCGATCAGGTCCTTGATGCGCTTTTCCACGGCTTCGTGGCGCGCGCGACCGCTCATGTTGGCCGTCAAGCCTTTCAGCACGCGCTCGCTGACGTTTTCCACCCTGTCCGTCACATACACGAGGCTGTTCGGACCGCCCGGCAGCTCGCTGGCGCGCGTCTTGGCCAGGAAGCCGTCGGTGATGTAATTGTGTTCCGGCGTGGAATTGCGCTGCACGGCGCCATACGCGCAATGGTGGTTCGTCACCACCAGGCCCGCGTCGGAAACGAAAGCGGCCGAGCAGCCGCCCAGCGACACGATGGCGCTCATCGGGTGCTTGCTCAGGTCGGCCAGTTTTTCTGCAGGAATGTCGATGCCGACCCGTTTGAGTTCGGCCTTCAGCTGTGGCAGCTGATGTGGTTGCCACTGCCCTTCGTCGGCGTGTGCGCCGGCGAACGCGCCCAACAAGGCGACTGGTAAAACGATTGTCTTGAACAAGATATGCCCCTCCATAAAAAGCAGGCGAAAGTATAGCCTGTCCCGACCGCCTGGGTCGGCAAAAAATTATCCTGGTGCAATCTGCGCGTCAGGCGGGCGGACGCGCCGCGCCCGGCAGGGGTATGTGCAGGGCCAGGCGGCAGCCGCTGCCCGACGCCGGCACGCCCACCTCGAAATGCCCGCCCAGCGCCGTCACCCGCTCGGCGATGCCGATCAGGCCAAAACATTGTTTCTTGCGCTGCTGCTGCGGCGTGATGCCGATGCCGTTGTCGCTGATGGCCACGTACACGGCGCAGGCATCCGAACTGAGTTCGATCTCGACCTGGCTGGCCTGGGCATGGCGCATGACGTTGCTGAGCGCTTCCTGCACGATGCGGAACAGCACGATCTCGGCCTGGCTGCCGATGGCGGCAAACAGTGCCTCGTCGCGTATCAGCAGGCGGCAGGCCACGCCGCTGCGCTTGCGGAAGTCGCCCACCTGCCACTCGACGGCGGCCTGCAAGCCCAGGTCCAGCGCCATCGGGCGCAGTTCGTTGATGATGCCGCGCACGCTCTTGATGGTGGTGTCGACATTGCTGAGCACGGCGCCGACGCGGCGGTGCAGGCGCGGATGGGAACCTTCGGTGCGGGCGCTGAGCATGGAGATATCGATGCGCAGCGCCAGCAGGTTTTGTCCCAGTTCATCGTGGATATCGCGCGAAATGCGCTTGCGCTCGTCTTCCTTGGCCGTTTCCAGGTGCAGGGCCAGCTGGCGCAGCTGCGCGTGCGACTGGCGCAGCGCGCCATCCATCAGCTTGCGTTCGGTAATGTCCGTGTGCGCCACCACCACGCGCAACGGCCCTTCGCCGAGGAAACGGCTGATCCTGGCCTGCGACCAGCGGGGGCCCGAGCGCGTGGCAAACTCGTATTCGAGCGCAAACGTGTCGGCAGTGCCAGCAATGACGGAGCGGATGCCGGCGGCCAGCTCGCGTCCGGCGCTGCGCTGCCAGCGCGGGTCCGTCTCGCAAAACTCCAGGTACTGCAGCGGCGGTTGCGTTTGCCCGACAAAGGCCAGGCAAGCCTGGTTGGCATGCACGACGCGGCCCGCCTGGTCCAGCACCAGCACCCGGTCCGTCAGCGAATCGATGGTGGCGTGAAAGAAGCGCTCGGCATCGCGCAAGGCTTCCTGCGCCCGCTCGCGCTGGTGCACTTCCAGCTGCAGATGCTGGTTGGCGCGCAGCAATTCGGCCGTGCGGTCGACCACCCGCTGGTCCAGTTCGCGGTGCAGTTCGCGCAGGTCCGCCTCGGCCAGCTTGCGCTCGGTGATATCGGAAAACACGCCGACAAAATGGCTGATGCTGCCATCGGGCGCGCGCATGGGCGTGATCGACAGCGATTCGACGAAGCGCTCGCCATTCTTGCGCCGGTTCACCAGTTCCCCATACCAGCTGCCATCCTGGTGCAGGCTGCGCCACATGGTTTCATAGAAATGCGGCAGATGCGTGCCGCCGCCGAGGAAGGACGGATCGCGCCCGATGGCTTCCTCCGCCTGGTAGCCGGTGATGGTGGTGAAGGCGGGATTGACGGAAATGATGCGGTTGGCGCTATCGGTCACCAGCACGCCTTCGCGTATGCTGTCGAGAATGACGAAGGCGCGCCGCAAGGCCGATTCGCGCGCATGCTCGTCGCCCAGGTCCGTCACCAGCATGCGCGCCGTGGTGCTGTCAATATCGAAATTGGCTTCGATGCGCACCATGCCGCCCCGGCCGGCCGCTTCGCCGTCGAACAGCTGCGCCTCGAGCACCTGGCGCGTGCCGCTGGCAAAGACGGCGTCGAGGAAGCGCCGGAAGCCGCCCTGCGCCTGGGGTGCGATGAATTGCTCGAAACGCCGTCCCAGCAACTGGTTCTTGTCGCGCTCCAACAAGCCGCAGGCTGCCACGTTGACGCGCGTGATGACGCCCTCGCGCGCCAGCGAAAAATAGCTGACGGGCGCCTGTTCATACAGCTGCGCATAACGGTCGCGGCTGCTTTCAAATTCATTCTTCAACTGCTCCAGCTCGGCCAGGGCCGCGCTCTGCATTTCCAGCTCGATCTGGCTGACCTGCAACTCATGCAGCTGGCGCATCACGTCTTCATTCGACTGCGGCACGGGCTGGCGCTGCTGCGCCGCCAATTGCTCGGCCTGCTCTCGCAACCTGGCCTGCATGCTCCCCTCGTCGAATGGTTCGCTCATGACGCGTGCTCGCCGCTGCCCCCGCCCGCCGCCGCGCCGGACTGGATCTGGCGCAGCTGGGCTTCCAGCAGTTTCGATTCTGTAATATTGATGAAGGTCACCACCACGCCATCGATCACGTTTTCGATCGTGCGGTACGGCATGATGCGCACGTTGTACCAGCGCCCCGTCTTCGTTTCCACCTGCCGCTCGCAAAACACGAGGCTGCGGATCACTTCCAGCGCATCGGCTTCCAGGCCCGGATAATCGAGGTCGTTGACGATGTCGCTGAGCGGACGGCGCAAGTCCGTCTGGATCAATTTATAGATTTGCGTGGCCGGCGCCGTGAAGCGGCGGATGCGCAGGTCGCTGTCGAGGAAAATGGTGGCGATATCGGTGCTGTTGAGCAGGTTTTTCATGTCGCTGTTGACCAGCGACAAGTCATCGACCTTCGATTGCAGTTCGGCATTGACCGTGTACAGTTCTTCATTGAGCGACTGCATCTCTTCCTTCGAGGTGGTCAGCTCCTCGTTCGTCGATTGCAGCTCTTCATTGGTCGACTGCAATTCCTCGTTGGCCGATTTCAGTTCCTCGCGCGAGGTCTGCATCTCGTCGCGCACGGCCTGGATTTCATTGCGCGCCTGCGCCAGCTGCTGTTCCAGTTCCAGCACCTTGGGATTGGGCGAGCGGCCGCGGCGCGTCTCGGCCAGCAGCGGCGCGCTGGAAAACGTGACGAAGACCATGCCGCGCAGGGATTCGGGCTGGCTCAGCGCCTCGGCGCTCAGGTCCACGCCCAGCGACTGACCCAGGTGATCCTTGACCACCAGGCCCTTCAGGCGCACCACGCTTTCGCTTTGCAGCGCCTGCTTGATCAGGCCGGCCAGCTCGTAACGCAAGCCATCGCGCGCCATGGCGTGGATATTCCAGTTGGCCTTGCCGGCCGCCGGTTCCAGGAAGGCGCCCGTGCGGCCGTTGATGTACAGAATGTCGCCATCCTGGTTCAGCAGCGCGGCGGCAGGCGAATATTTCTGGAGCAATAATTGCTCGACATGGGATTGAATCTTTCCAGTCATGCTGACTTCTCTCGTGTCGCTAGGTGTGGGAGGGGATGCCAACGATACCTTGGTGGGGAAATACGTGGGCAGGCGCTGGCGCGCCAGGTTGTCGAGGCGGCGGTACAGCCGGGTCGACGTGGTCAGCGGCGAAAACAGGTCGGAAAAATGACCTGGCGTGTCGGCGCTGCCCAGCAGCAAAATCCCGTCGCGGTTCAAGGCGTAATGAAACAGGGGAATCAAACGCTGCTGCAGCTTGGCGTTGAGGTAAATCAGCAGGTTGCGGCAGCACAGGATATCGAGCTTGGTGAACGGCGGGTCGGAGATGATGTTTTGCTGGGCAAAGATGATCGTGTTGCGGATCTCTTTTTTCACGTGGTAGCCGTTCTTGTCGTGCAAGAAGAAGCGCTCGAGCCGTTCGGCCGACACGTCGCTGCTGATGCTGTGCGGAAAGCGGCCCTGGCGCGCGCGGTCGATGGCGTCGGCCGACAGGTCGGTGGCGAAGATCTGCAGGCTGTATTTCGACGGCGGGTTGCTGCTGGCCACCACTTCATGGAAGACCATGGCCAGCGAATACGCCTCCTCGCCCGTGGAACAGGCGGGCACCCAGGCCTTGAAGGCCCGTCCGTCCGGGTGGGCCGCCAGCAATTGCGGCAAGGCCACCATCTTCAGGTATTCCCACACCTTGGGGTCGCGGAAAAAGCTCGTCACGCCGATCAGCAATTCCTTGAACAGCAAGTCGATCTCGGCGGGATTGGCGCGCAAATACGGCACGTATTGTTCCATCGACGTCATTTGATACAAGCTCATGCGCCGTTCGATGCGCCGCAGCACCGTGTTGATCTTGTAATCCGTAAAGCTGTTGCCCGTGTGCTCGGACAGCAAGGCGACGATTTCCTGCAGGGAATTGCGCCCGTTCGGCTCGTGCCCGGGCAAGCTGAGAAAACTGCTGCGGAACAGATAGGTGATGATCTTGTCGGGCATCTTGTCGGGAAAATCGACCAGGTCCACCACTTCGGCGGCGATCGCGCTTTGCGGCATCATGTCGAACTTGGCCGTGTCCGGATGCTGGGCCAGGGTCAGTCCTCCTGCCTGCTTAATCGCCTGCAAGCCGCGCGTGCCGTCGCTGCCCATGCCGGAAAAAATCACGCCCACGGCAAGTTCGCCCAGCTCGCTTGCGAGGCTCTCGAAAAAGGTATTGATGGGCAAGCGGTGGCCGCGCATCTGCACCGGTTCGCTGAGCACGAAACGCCCCTTCGACAGCCCCAGGTCGGCATTCGACGGGATCACATAGATATGATTGGGCCGCAACTCCGCTTGGTGCGTGATTTCGGTGACGGGAATGCTGGTGGCGCGCTGCAGCAGTTCCGGCAGCATGGCCTTTTGCGTGGGATCCAGATGCTGGATCACCACATAGGCGATGCCGCTTTCCTGCGGCACGTTCGCCAGGAAAGCGACGATGGGATCGAGCCCGCCGGCGGAAGCGCCGATGGCCACCACGGGGAACACGATGGTGGCCACTTCGGGAACGGAAGCATTGCTGTGTTTACTGCGTGTCATCGTCGGCAAGAGTGCAGCCACGGCCAAACCGTCAGGCTGGGAATTGATAATCTTGCATTTTAGCACTCAAGATGCGCGGGAAAACGCGAATTTGGCGCCGGGGTTTTCCCTGCGCCATACTGCCCCTTGCTGCCCCCTTTACTGCGCCGGCGGCACATGCCAGCCGCCGCCCAGCGACTGGATCAGGGCCACGGCCGTCGTCTGGCGGTCCGCCTGCGCCTGCACCAGCGAACGGCGCGCCGACAGGGCAGTCACCTGCGCCGTCACCACGTCCGTGTAGCCGACCTGGCCCGCGTTGTAGCGGTTCAGCATCTGCTGCTCGACCTGGTCGGCGGCAGACGACGCCTGCTGGCGCAAGGCCAGCTGTTCGGCCAGCGCGCGCGTGGCCGACAGCTGGTCTTCCACGGCGCCGAAGGCACTCAATACCGTCTGGCGGTAGCGCGCAACGGCCGCTTCATGGCCCGCCTTGGCGGCGTCCACGCTGGCCGTGGTGGCGCCCGCGTTGAACAGCGTCTGCGCGGCCGACACGCCCAAGGACCACAGGCTCGACGATGCATTGAACAAATCGCCCACCTTGCTGGCGCCGGAGCCGTAGGAACCCGTCAGGTTCAAGCTCGGATAGTAGGCCGAGCGGGCGATGCCGATCTGCTCATTGGCCACGGCCACCCGGCGCTCGGCGGCGGCGATATCGGGACGGCGCTGCAGCAGGGTTGACGGCACGCCCAGCGGCACCTCGGGCACGGTCAGGGTCCACGGCGCCACGGCCAGGCTGAAGTCGGACGGCGCTTTGCCCAACAGGATGGCGATCGCATGTTCGAGCTGCGCGCGTGAACGCGTCTGGCTGGACAGGTCGATCTGCGCATTGGCCAGCTGCGTCTGCGCCTGCAGCAGGTCGGACTTGGCGGCGATGCCGGAATTGAAGCGGTTGCTGGTGATGTCGAGCACGCGCTGGTAGCCGTCGATGGTCGATTTGAGCAAGGCGATTTGCGCATCGCTCTGGCGCAGCGAAAAGTAATTGGTGGCCAGCTCGCCCTGCGCCGACAGGCGCGCCGCAGCCAGGTCGGCCGCGCTGGCGGCGGCGCTGGCGTCCGCGCCCGTCACGCCGGCGCGCAGCTTGCCCCACACGTCCGGTTCCCACGACGCGCCGATGGCGGCCTTGAAGTTGTTGTTCGTCTGCTGCTCGCCCCCGCCGCCCGAACGGGCGCCGCTGCCCGTCAGGTTCACGCTGGGGAACAGCGAGGCGCGCTGTTCGCGCACCAGCGCGCGCGCCTGCTCGTAGGAAGCGATGGCGGCCGCCACGTTCTGGTTCGAGATGTCGATGCCTTCGGCCAGCTGGTTCAGCTGCGCGTCGCCGAACAGGGTCCACCACGGGCCCCGTTCCAGGGTGTCGGCCGGCGCGGCAGGCTGCCAGCCGGCCGCCTCCTTGAACGTCTGCGGCGCGGCGGCCGTCGGCGTTTCATA
This sequence comes from Janthinobacterium glycogeni, assembly GCF_051380725.1. Classification (NCBI taxonomy): domain Bacteria; kingdom Pseudomonadati; phylum Pseudomonadota; class Betaproteobacteria; order Burkholderiales; family Oxalobacteraceae; genus Janthinobacterium; species Janthinobacterium glycogeni. The sequence goes on from NZ_JBNYXP010000001.1 coordinate 405,087, forward strand.
CGCGGGGCTGACGGCGCAGCCGGCCAGCAGCAGGAAAGCGGTGGCCGCGCCCAGCGCCAGCAGGTGGCGTGCGGGGACGGTCGATACGATAGGTTTTACTTGCTTCATGATTGTGTGCTCGGGTTATCTGGCCCAGGAATGCGGCTCAATTGCTGCTCGTCGGCGCTGCGCGTGCGCAGCTTGTCGAGCAGGATGTAGACCACCGGGGTGGTCAGCAATGTGAGTAACTGGCTGGCAATCAGGCCGCCGATGATGGCGACCCCCAAGGGCTGGCGTAGCTCTGACCCCTCGCCGAAACCGATCGCCAGCGGCAAGGCGCCAAGCGCCGCCGCCAGGGTGGTCATCAGAATGGGGCGGAAACGCAGCAGACAAGCCTCGCGCACCGCCTCCACTGCACTCAAGCCGCGCGAACGCTCGGCCTCCAGCGCGAAGTCGATGATCAATATAGCATTTTTCTTGACGATACCGATCAACAGGAACACGCCGATCAGGGCGATGATGGAAAATTCCATGCGAAACAGCAGCAAGGCCAGCACGGCGCCCACCCCCGCCGACGGCAAGGTCGACAGCACGGTGACGGGGTGGATCAGGCTTTCGTACAGGATGCCCAGCACGATGTAGATCACCACGATGGCCGCCAGGATCAGCAGCGGCTGCTCCTTGTTGCTGTCTTGCGCGCTCTTGGCCGAACCCTGGAAGCTGCCGCGCACGTTGACGGGCATGCCGATTTCCGACTCCGCCTGGGCCACGGCCGCCTGGCCGTCGCTGAGCGGATAGCCGTCGGCCAGGTTGAACGACACGGTGGTGGCCAGTTCCCCGCCCTGGTGGTTGATCGAGGTCGCCGTCGCGCTTTCGGCAAAGCTGCTGAACGAGGACAGCGGCACCATGTGCGCCAGGGTCGTCGACAGAGCCGAGCCGCTGGACGGGTCGCGCGCCGCCGTCGTGTTGGACGGTGCCGCAGTGGCGGTGGCGGTGGCGGTCGTGCTGGTGGCGGCGACGGCCGCCGCATTCGACGCCGGCACGTACACGGAGCGCAGCGCTTCCGGGCTTTGCGCATAGCGTGGCGCCACTTCCATGATCACGTGGTACTGGTTCAGCTCATCGTAGATGGTCGCCACCTGGCGCTGGCCGAAGCTGTTGTACAGCGCATTGTCGATATCCTTCACCTGCACGCCCAGCTGCGTGGCGCGGTCCTTGTCGATGCTGACAAAGGTTTCCACGCCGTTTTCCGCCTGGTCCGTGTCCACGTCGATCAGGGCCGGCTGCAGCTTCATCTGGTCGGCCAGCTTGGCCGCCCATTTCTTCAGGTCCGCCTGATTGTCGCTGATCAGGGTGTACTGGTACGTCGAATTACTGGAACGCCCGCCCATGCGCAGATCCTGCACGGGGTTGAGGAACAGCGAAATGCCCGTCACCTTGGCCAGTTGCGGACGCAGGCGGGCGATCACGGCCTGGCCCTTGTCCGTGCGCTGCGACGCGGGTTTGAGGTCGATGAACATGAAGCCGCCCCCTGCCCTGCCGCCGCCCGTGAACCCCACGACGGTGGCGACGGCCGGATCGTCCTTGATGATGTCGACCAGCTGGCGCAATTTGCTCTGCATGGCCTGGAACGAGATGCTCTGGTCGGCCCGCATGCCGCCGTTGATCTGGCCCGTGTCCTGCTGCGGGAAGAAGCCTTTCGGCGCGGCCGCGAACAGATACACGTTCAGGCCGACGACGAACACGAGGATGGTCATCACCAGCGCGGCGCTGGACAAGGCCCAGTCCAGGCAATGCTCGTAGACTGTCAGCATGCGCCCGAAACCGCGCTCGAACCAGCGCGCGACCCGGCCTGGCGGCTGGTGCTGCTGGCCGCTTTTCAGCAGCCAGGCGCACATCATCGGCGTGGTCGTGAGCGAGATCACCAGCGAAATCATCACGGCGGCCGACAGGGTCACGGCGAACTCGCGGAACAGGCGCCCCACCTGCCCGCCCATGAACAGCAGCGGGATGAAGACGGCCACCAGCGACAGGCTGATCGACAGTACCGTAAAGCCCACTTCGCGCGCGCCCAAGAGGGCCGCCTTGAAGCGGTCCATGCCCGCCTCGATGTGGCGCTGCGTGTTTTCCAGCACGACGATGGCGTCGTCGACGACAAAGCCCGTGGCCACCGTGAGCGCCATCAGCGACAGGTTATTGAGCGAAAATCCCAGCATGTACATCACGCCGAAGGTGCCCAGCAGCGAGACGATGGTGGCCACGGCCGGAATGATGGTGGCGCGCACGCTGCGCAAAAAGGCGCTGACCACCAGCACGACGAGCACGATGGACAATATCAGCGTGAATTCGATCTCGTGCAGCGACGAGCGGATGGAATTGGTGCTGTCGGACGCCACCTGCAGCTTGATGTCGCCCGGCAGCTGCGCCTGCAGTTGCGGCAGCAGCGCGCGCACGCCGTCCACCGTGGCGATGACGTTGGCGCCGGGCTGGCGCGTGATCAGCACGATGACGGCCGGGTCGCCATTGAACAGGCCCAGGGTATTGTTGTTTTCCACGCCGTCGACCACTTCGGCCACGTCGTCGAGGCGGATGGCGGCGCCGTCGCGCCAGGCCACGACCAGGCTGCGGTAATCGTTTGCTGAGCGTCCGCCCGAGGCCGTCGCCGCGCCCGAATAGATCTGCAGGCTGCGCTCGTCGCCGGAGATCGCCCCTTTCGGGCGGTTGGCGTTGCTGGCCTGGATGGCCGCGCGCACGTCTTCCATCGACACGGCATAGTGATTGAGCTGGTACGGCAGCAGTTCCACGCGCACGGCAGGCAGCGAGCCGCCGCCCAGTTCCACGTCGCCCACGCCCTTGACCTGCGCCACCTTTTGCTGCACCAGGTTCGACACGGCGTCGTAGATCTGCCCCGGCGTGCGCGTCTTCGACGTCAGCGCCAGGATGATCACGGGCGCGTCGGACGGATTGGCCTTGCGGTAGGTGGGGTTGCTGCGCAGGGTGGCCGGCAAGTCCGCGCGCGCGGCGGCAATCGCGGCCTGCACTTCGCGCGCGGCCGAATCGATCTTGCGGTTCAGGTCAAACTGCAAATTGATGCGCGCCGAGCCCGTGCCCGACGACGACGTCATCTCGTTCACGCCCGAGATCACGCCCAGGCGCCGTTCCAGCGGCGTGGCTACCGAGGTGGCCATGGTCGCGGGGCTGGCGCCGGGCAGGCTGGCGCTGACGGAAATGGTCGGATAATCGACCTGCGGCAGCGGCGAGACGGGCAGCACGAAGAAGGCGCCGATACCCGCCAGCGCGATGCCGATGGTCAGCAGCACGGTGGCGATGGGACGCTTGACGAACGGTTCGGACAGATTCACGCGCCGCTCCCCGCACCCGGTTTATCGAGACTGACAGCGTTCTTCCCTGTGCCCGCAAAGCGCTGGCCCAGGCGGTCGAAGCCCAGGTAGATGACGGGCGTGGTAAACAGGGTCAGCACCTGGCTGACGATCAGGCCGCCGAAGATGGCCAGGCCCAGCGGACGGCGCAACTCGGCGCCCTCGCCCCAGCCCAGCATCAGCGGCACGGCCGCGAACAACGCCGCCAGGGTCGTCATCAGGATGGGGCGGAAGCGCAGCAGCGCCGCCTGATGGATGGCTTCCTGCGGGCTTTTCCCTTCATCGCGCTCGGCCTCGATGGCGAAGTCGATCATCATGATGGCGTTCTTTTTCACGATGCCGATCAGGAGGATGATGCCGATGATGCCGATCACGCCCAGGTCCTGCCCCGAGATCATCAACGCCAGCAAGGCACCCACGCCGGCCGACGGCAGGGTCGACAAAATCGTCAGCGGGTGGATGTAGCTTTCGTACAGCACGCCCAGCACGATGTACACGCAGACGACGGCGGCCAGAATGAGCCACAGCTGGTTCGACAGCGAGTTTTCATATGCGCCGGCCGCGCCGAGGAAGGTCAAGGTCACCGATGGCGGCAAGGCGATGTCCTTCGCCGCCTGGCGGATGGCGTCGACGGCGCTGCCCAGCGCCACGCCCTGCGTCGTATCGAAGCCGAGGGTCGTGGCCGGGTACTGCGCCACGTGCGTGATCTGCAGCGGCGCCTGTTTTTCGCTGACGCTGGCAAAGGCGGACAGCGGCGTCGACTTGCCGGAGCCCGTGCGCACCTGCAGGTCCGACAGGTCGGACGGCGTGGTGACGATGCCGGGCTGCGCCTCGAGGATGACGCGGTACTGGTTGGTTTCCGTGAAAATCGTCGAAATGATGCGCTGGCCGAAGGCGTTGTACAGCGCGTCGTCGACGGTGGCCGTGGTCACCGACATGCGCGCGGCGCTGTCGCGGTCGATGGCCACGGTGACGGCGGCGCCCGTGGCGCCCGCATCCGTGACGACGTTGCGCAGCTGCGTTTTTTCGCGCATGCGCGCGGCCAGCTTGCCGGCCCACTCGGTGACGGTGGCCGTGTCGGCCCCTTCGAGCGAGACGCGGTACTGGGTCGGGCCCGATTCCGCGTCGATGGTCAGATCCTGCGTCGGCTGCAGATACAGGGTCACGCCGGCCACCTGGGCCACGCGGTTGCGCAGGCGCTCCATGATCTCGTCCTGGCTGCCGCTGCGCGGACGCTTCAGGTTGATCAGCATGCTGCCCGTGTGCAGCATGGTGTTGTTGGCCGCATCGACGCCGACGAGGGAACTGAGGGTATCGACAGCGGGGTCTTCCAGCAGCGCGCTGGCGGCGGCCTGCTGCAAGGTCGCCATGCGTGCGTACGAGACGGCTTGCGAGGTTTCGATGCGCGCCTGCAGCTGGCCCGTGTCCTGCGTGGGGAACAGGCCTTTCGGGATGGTGATGTACAGGATGACGGTCAGCACCAGCGTGGCCAGGGCCACGAGCAGGGTCAAGCCCTGGCGTTTCAGCACCCACACGAGCGCATGGTCGTATTGATGGATGACCTTGTCGAGGAAAGCCTGGATGCGCTGGCCCGTGGCGCTGATTTTTTCATCGGCATGGCTTTTCAGCCAGCGCGCCGACATCATCGGCACCAGGGTGAGCGACACGACGGCGGAAATGAGGATCGTGATGGCCAGGGTCATGGCGAATTCGCGGAACAAGCGGCCCACCACGTCGCCCATGAACAGCAGGGGAATCAGCACGGCGATCAGGGACACCGTCAGCGAGATGATGGTAAAGCCGATCTGCGACGCGCCCTTCAATGCGGCGGCCATCGGCGTTTCGCCCTCCTCGATGTAGCGGGCGATGTTTTCGATCATGACGATGGCGTCGTCGACGACGAAGCCCGTGGCGATGGTCAAGGCCATCAGCGACAGGTTGTTCAGGCTGTAACCGAGCAAGTACATGATGCCGCAGGCGCCGATCAGCGAGATCGGCACGGACAGGCTGGCGATCACGGTGGCGCGCAGGCTGTGCAGGAAGGCGAAGATCACCAGCACCACCAGCAGCACGGACAGCAGCAGTTCCATTTCCACGTGTTCGACCGAGGCGCGGATGCCCGTCGTGCGGTCGCTCAGCACGTCGAGCTTCATGGCCGCCGGCAGGCTGGCCTGCAAGTCCGGCAGCAGGGCCTTGATGGCGTCGACCGTCTTGATGACGTTGGCGCCCGGCTGGCGCTGCACGTTCAGGATGATGGCCGGCTGCTTGCCGGACCAGGCGCCCAGGCGCGTGTTTTCCGCGCTGTCGACGACGTTGGCCACGTCGGCCAGGCGCACGGGCGCGCCGTTTTTATACGTGATGATCAGGCGCTTGTAGTCTTCCGCCGTGACCAGCTGGTCGTTGGCGTTGATGGTGAACGAGCGCGTGGGACCGTCGAAACTGCCCTTGGCGCTGTTGACGTTGGCCGCCGCGATGGCCGTGCGCAGGCTGTCGAGGCCCAGGCCGTACGAGGCCAGCAATTTGGTGTCGCCCTGGATGCGCACGGCGGGACGCTGGCCGCCCGACAGCGAGACGAGGCCCACGCCGCTGACCTGGCTGATCTTCAGCGCCAGACGCGTGTTGACGATGTTCTGCACCTGCGTCAGCGGCATCGTGTCCGAGGTGATCGCCAGGGTCAGCACGGGCGCGTCGGCCGGATTGATCTTCGCGTACACGGGCGGCGCCGGCAAGTCGGTCGGCAGCAGCGAGCCGCCCGCGTTGATGGCCGCCTGCACTTCCTGCTCAGCCACGTCCAGGGTCTGGCCCAGCGTGAATTGCAGGGTGATGAGGGAGACGCCGGCCGCGCTGGTGGAACTCATGCGCTGCAAGCCCGACATCTGGCCGAACTGGCGTTCCAGCGGCGCCGTGACGGTCTGCCCCATGACTTCGGGACTGGCGCCCGGGTACAGGGTCTGCACCTGGATGGTGGGGAAGTCCACCTGCGGCAAGGCGGCCAGCGGCAGGAACTTGAAGCCGACCAGCCCCGCCAGCACGATGGCCAGCATCAGCAGCGCCGTGGCGACGGGGCGCTGGATGAACGGCGTCGATGGACTCATTGCGCCGCGCCCTTCGCCGACGCCGTGGCCGGCGCGGATGCCGAAGCGGATGCCGAGGCCGAGGCGCTGGCCGCGCCGCCACTGCCATCAGCGTGCTGGCGGCGGTGGCGGCGTTCGCCGTTCGCCCCGGCCGCACCGCCGCCGCCCATGGCAGGCTTGTCGCCCGCCAGGGTGACTTTCGCGCCTTCCTTCAGGCGGTCGGCGCCTTCCGTGATGACTTGCTCTCCCGCCTCCAGGCCGGCGCGGATTTCCACCATGTCGGTGGTGGCCTGGCCGCGCGTGACCAGGCGCACGGTGACGGTCTTGTCGGCCTTGAGCACATACACGAAGTCGCCGTTGTTGCTGTGGCGCAGGGCCGTGACGGGCACCAGCACGGCGCCCGTGATATTGCCCAGTTCCAGCCGCACGTTGACGAACTGGCTGGGGAACAGCGCCATCTTGTCGTTCGTGTAGCGGGCCTTGGCGCGCACGGTGCCCGTCTGCACATCGACCTGGTTGTCGAGCGCCGTCAGGCTGCCCTTGTCCAGGGTATGCGTGCGCGTGCGGTCCAGCGCCAGCGCCGCCAGCGCCGTGCCGCCATTCAGGCGCTCTTGGATGGTCTGCACCTTATCCTGCGGCACGGAAAATTCCACGTCGATGGGCGAGAGCTGCGTCACCACCACCACGCCGCCCGTGTCGCCGGTGCTGACCAGGTTGCCGATGTCGACCACCTTCAGGCCCGCGCGGCCGCTGATCGGCGACACCACCCTGGTGTAGCCCAGATTCAGCCTGGCCGTGCCTTCGGCGGCGCGGTCCGTCATGACGGTGCCTTCCAGCTGTTTTACCAATGCGGCCTGCGTGTCGACATCCTGGCGCGCGATGGAATCCTGGCCCAGCAGGGTTTGATAGCGTTTCAGGGTCAGGCGCGCGTTTTCCAGCTGCGCTTCGTCGCGCTGGCGCTGGCCCGTGGCCTGCATCAGCGCCATCTCGAACTGGGCCGGGTCGATCTGCGCCACCACCTGGCCCGCCTTGACCATGCCGCCCTCCTTGAATTTCAGCTCCTTCAAGATGCCCGACACTTGCGGGCGCACCGTCACGGTCGATGCGGCCGTCACGGTGCCCAGCGCATCGAGCACCACGGGCAGGTCGGACTTCACGGCCGTGGCCACGCCGACGGTGGTCGACGGCGCGCCGCGGCGCCCGCCGGGGCCGCCGGGACCACCAGGGCCGGCCATGCCGGGACCGCCCTGGGCGCTGGCGCCGGAATGGGTCAGGTACCAGGCACCGCCCCCCAGCGCAGCCATCACGGCCAGCGCGATGACCGTGCCGACGATTTTCGAATGGCGGCTGCGCCGCGGGGTAGGGGGTGTTGTCTGCGAATCCATCGCTTATCCTTGTAGTGGCCGCTGGCACGGCGAGTCTGTGGCGCCGGCCGAGGTGGAACACACTCAGGCCGGACGACCGTTTTTCGGGGTTGTTTCGGTACACAGCAGGGGGAGTCAAGAGCTGAAAATCAGCTGAAAAAACATCGCTCCCTAGCGTGAAACGACTCTAGCATAGTCATGTAACTGTTTCATTTCTACTTGAAACAATTATCCATGGCTGGCCGCAGTGGGCCTGGGCAGGCACGCCTGCAGGCATGCCGCCGCTGTGGGGGGAATGGTGGAAAAATCAGGCTTGCGGGGCGCCGCGCCCCGGGATTGGCCTGGCGCGGGCGACTCGCATGCAGATACAAACTCGCTACAAATCTCCCGCCATCCGCCTTGACCTGGCGCCACGCGGGTGCCCGGGCGGCGACGGACGGCGGCGATTCTTTACCTGGATTTACAAGGTCATCCCGAGGATGACATCCTGATAGTCGGTGCGGCCCACGCGGAAGGTGCGCCGTCCTACCTGCGCAAAGCCGCAGCGCGCATAGAACGCCAGCGCATCGTGGTTTTCCGCATACACGCCCAGCAGCACCCTTCCCGCCCCGCTGGCGCGCGCCTGGCTCAGCGCCGCCTGCATCAGGCGCTGGCCCACGCGCTGGCCCTGGAAGCGGTGCAGCAGGTAGATGCGCTTGATTTCCAGATCGTCCGGGCGGGGGTCGGCCACCGGCAGGCTGGCGGGACTGAGCACCAGGTAGCCGACGGGAGCGCCGCCCGGCGTGGCCTCGGCCAGCCACAGCCGCATGGCCGGCAGCGCCAGCCAGTCGCGGTACAGCTGCGCGTCGTGCTGGCGCTGGCAATGGGCGATGACGTCGGCGCCATCGAGGATGCCGGCGAACGCCTCCAGGAAAGTGGCCTGGCCCACCAGCGCCAGCGCCTGCTCGTCGCCCTTGGCGCAGGGCCGGATGGTGATCGCCGTATGTCCGCTCATGTCGCTTGCCATGCTTTACCCCCATGTATGGGGTCGGACCCGGCGGGTCCGACCCCGGCCTTTTACCTTATTTGCCGCCCAGAGGCACCTCGCACAGGCAGTGCGTGAGGGCCATGAACGGTTTGTGCTCGCGCGTGATGCCGGAAAGCCAGCTCAGGTCTTGCGCCATGCCCAGCGCCGCGTCGGCCGGCAAGCCCGTGCCGGCCAGGCCCAGTTTCACGTGCTCGCCCAAGCCCAGCGAGGCCATGGCCTTGGAGCCGAACATGCCGATCAGGCGATCGACGTTCGACGTCTCCTGCTCCAGGTAGGTCACGCGGTAGTCGGCGCCCAGATTGGCGCGCTTGGCGGCCGAGGCCAGCGCATCGCCATAGCTGCCGATGCGGTCGACCAGGTTGCGCTCTTTCGCCTGCAAGCCCGTCCAGACGCGGCCCTGCGCCACTGCATCGATCTTTTCCGGCGTCGTCTTGCGCGCCTTGGCGGCCAGGCTCAGGAAGTCGCCATACACGTGGTTGATCGAACCCTGGATCACTTCGGCGAAGCGGGGATCGAGCGGGCGCAAGGGGTTGCCCGCGTCGGCCAGCCACGTGGTCGGCGAACCGGCCGTGTGGATGCCCAGCTTTTCCACCACCTTGTCGGCCGTCGGCAGGATCGCGAACACGCCGATGGAACCGGTGATGGTGGCCGCGTCGGCGATCACTTCATCGGACGAGGTGCTGATCCAGTAGCCGCCCGAAGCGGCCACGTTGCCCATCGAGACGACCACCGGCTTGCCGGCGGCGCGCGTCAGTTCCAGTTCGCGGCGGATCAGTTCCGAGCCGAAGGCGCTGCCGCCCGGCGAATCGACGCGCAGCACGACGGCCTTGATCGATTTGTCTTCGCGCGCCTGGCGGATCAGGCGCGAAGTGGACAGGCCGCCGATGGCGCCCGGTGGCGCGATGCCGTCGCCGATTTCACCCGAGGCGATGACCACGCCGACGGCGTCGCCGATGTGCACGGGGCGCAGGCGCGCCAGATAGTCGGTGTAGTTCACCTGGCGGAAGTTCGTGCCTTCCGTGTTCTTGGCGCCGCGCGCCATCATGAACTGGCGCAGTTCATCGCGCGTTTTCAGGCCGTCGACCAGCTTGCCATTGAGCGACAACTTGGCGATGTCGCCGCCGGCAGCCGTCATCAGCGCGGGCAGGTTGTCGATCGTTTGCATGATGGTGCCGGCCGGCAGTTTGCGCGCCTTTTCCACGTCCGTCGTGTAGGTGGTCCACAGGCCGTTGTTCAGGTAGCGGTCCGCTTCGGCCGCCGCATCGGACGGGCCGTTGGCGATGAAAGGCTCGGCCGCGCTTTTATACGTGCCCACTTTCAGCAGGTTGACCGTCACGCCCACCTTGTCGAGCGCGTCGCGGTAGTAATTGCGGTAGCGGCCAAAGCCTTCCAGCATGACGCCGCCCATCGGGTGCAGGAACACCTCGTCGGCCTTGGCCGCCACCAGGTACTGGCGCTGGTTGTAGCTCGAACCCCAGGCCGTGACTTTCTTGCCCGAGGCACGGAAACGCTCCACGCCGGCCGCCACTTCGCGCAGCGACGCCAGGCCGCCGCCCTGCAATTCGTCGAGCAGGATCACCATGGAGCCGATGTTCTTGTCCTTGGCCGCCGTATCGAGCACGGCCAGCACGTCGCGCAACTGCACACTTTTCTTGACTTCGCCGCTGACATTGGCCAGCACGGCCTCGCGCACGCCGCCCGGGGTTTCCTCGACCAGCGGGCCTTGCAAGTCCAGCACCAGGGTGGTCTTCTCGCCCAGGGGCTTGGCGCCGCCGCCAAAGATGGCGATCAGGATGGCGATGACGATCAGCAGGAAAATCAGATTGATGACCGCGCGGCGGGTGGCGTCCAGCGCGCGCCAGAATGCGCCAAAGCCGCGGCGCAGCGGCGGGAAGGGGTTCAGTGACATTGATGCTCCGTGAGGTTATATACCTAAAGGAAACCAATATAACTGAAAATGAGTGGAATCGTCTTATTTTGACAAGTGTTGCGCGCCCTGGCCGCCCTGCCCTGGCGGCGTGGAAATGAGGAACAGGCCGCCCAGCACGAGGGAACCGTTCAGTATCAGCAATTCCAGGCCGATGCGGTAATGCTCGAACAGCCGCGCCTGCTCCCCTTCGATCAGCGCGCACAGCAGCGGCCCCGCCACGGCCACCAGCGGCACCCAGCGGTCGCGCACGCCGCGCCGGCTCAGCAGGCCGAAGGCGAACAGGCCCAGCAGCGGACCATAGGTGTAGCTGGCCAGCTTCAGGATCACGCCTATCATGCTGGGGTCGTCCAGCCACTTGAAAGCCATGATCAGGATCAGGAACAGGGCGGCGAACCCCAGGTGCACACGGCGTCGCCAGCGCATCTGCGCGGCGGCGCTCAAATCCTGCCGGCGCTGCAGGCCCAGGATGTCGATGCAGAAGGTGGACGTGAGCGCCGTCAATGCCCCATCGACGCTGGGAAACAGGGCGGAAATGAGGGCGATGAAGAAAATCAGCTGCACCGCGGCGGGGAAATGCCCGAGCACGACGGCGGGGAACAGCTTGTCGCCCGTGGCCGTCACGCCGGCCAGCGGCGCGTACAAATGCAGCAAGCCGCCGAGGAAGAGGAACAGCAGCAGCACGCCAGTGAGCACGACGGTCAGACTCAGCATATTTTTTTGCGAATCGCGCAAGGTGCGCACGGAGATATTCTTTTGCATCATTTCCTGGTCCATGCCCGTCATGGCGATCGTGATGAACATGCCGGCGAGAATGTGCTTCCACACGTAGGCGGGGCTGTCCGGGTCGGTGGTAAAGATACGCGTGAGGCCCTGGGCGCGCATGCGCTCGAGGCTGTCGACGAGGGACAGATCCATCGCGCGCAGCAGAAACACGCTGCAGATGACGAGGCCGGCCAGCATGCACGCCGTTTGCAGGGTGTCGGTCCAGACGATGGTTTTCACGCCGCCTTCATACGTGTAGAGCAGGATCAGCAGCAGCACGACGCACGCCGTCAGCCAGAACGGCACGCCGAAACTGTCGAGGATGGTCGCTTGCAGGATATTGACCACCAGATACAGCCGCGCCGTGGCGCCCAGCAGGCGCGAGACGATGAAAAACGCCGCCCCGCTCTGGTAAGAGCGCCGGCCCAGGCGCCATTCCAGGTAGCGGTAAATGGACGTGAGCTGCAGCCGGTAGTACAGCGGCAGCAGGATGAAGGTGATGGCCAGGTAGCCGAGCACATAGCCGAGCATCAGCTGGATGTAGCCGAAACCGTTGCTGCCCACGGCGCCCGGCACGCTGATGAAGGTCACGCCCGTCAAGGTCGTGCCCACCATGCCGAAGGCCACCAGCATCCAGTTGCTGTCCTTGTTGCCGATGAAGAAACTGTCGTTGGTGGCATGGCGCGAGGTGCGCCATGCCACGCCCAGCAGGATCAGGAAGTACGCGAGGACGACGGCAAACAGGGTGACTGGAGACATGGGTGTTGCGCTGGCGGCGAGGTGAACAGGGGCAGAAATATACAGCAAAGCCTCTGTTTGCGCCGGCCTCAGCAGCCGCTCGGTTTGACTTTCTCCACTTCCAGGCCGAACCACGGACGCAAGCGCGTGCCGATGACGTTGCCCAGGAAAGCGCAGACCAGCCACAGCCAGCCGTGCAGGCTGCCCGAAATAATGCCGCTGAAATAGGCGCCGATATTGCAGCCGTAGGCCAGGCGCGCGCCGTAGCCGAGCAGCAAGCCGCCGACGATGGCGGCGATGATCGAGCGGCGCGGGATGCGCCACACGGGCGCGTAGCGGCCGGCCAGGGCCGCGGCCAGCATGGCGCCCAGCACGATGCCGATGTCCATCACGGACGTCTTGTCCTGCGTCAGCGGCGCGGCCAGGGCGGCGGCATTCGCCTTGGTCGACCAGTAGGCCCAGCTGGCCGTGTCGATGCCGACCACGGACGCAGCCTTGGCGCCCCACAGGGCGAACGCGGACGTCACGCCCCACGGCTTGCCTGACAGCGCCAAGGTGGCGAAGTTCAGCACGACGAGCGCGACGGCGCCCGCCACCAGCGGCCAGGGGCCGTGCAGCCAGGGCGACGCCTGGGACGGGCGCAGCGGCGTGGCGACGAGCTTGCCATGGCGGCGCTTTTCCACCAGCACCGTGATGCCGGCGATCAGCGCGAAGACGAGCCAGTTCAGCGCCAGCGCGGGCGCCAGGCCCAGGCTTGTGACGAGGGAAATGGGTTTCAATTGCGGCAATGCCGTCCAGAACGGCATATGCGCCGTGCCGATCACGGAGCCGACGATGAAGGCGGCCAGGGTGATGAGCATGCGCGTGCTGCCCCCGCCCACCGTGTACAGCGTGCCGGAGGCGCAGCCGCCGCCCAGCTGCATGCCGATGCCGAAGATGAAGGCGCCGAAGATGACGGAAGTGCCTGCGGGAGACACCAGGCCCGCGACGGGCGTGCCGAACAGGGTGCCGGCCGACAGCGCGGGGAAGAACAGCGCCACGCCCACGGCCAGCATCAGCATTTGCGCGCGCAAGCCATCGCCGCGGCCATCGGCGATGAAGACGCGCCAGGCCGATGTAAAGCCGAAGGCCGCGTGATACAGGGTGATGCCGAGCAAGGCGCCCACCACGTACAGCGCGGCCTGCTTGATGCCGACGCTCTGCGCCAGATACCAGGCGCCCAGCACGATGAGCAACAGGGCGACACCCAGCGGTTTCGGATTGATGGCGGCGCGCAGGCGCAGCGGTGACATTGCGGTATCGGACATGGGGAGTATGGGCGAGAGAAAGGTAAGCGCTATTGTAAACCCGGCTCTCGTCCATGCCAGCAACTTGCCTGTAGATTAATGCCCCACCGCATGCATCGTTTTCTCGCCGCCAGCACGCACGGGAATGGGATTCAAGCGATCCATCCGGCCGCTCAGGGCCGTCAAGCCGAAGGCGCCCAGCACGACGAGGGCGCCGATCCAGCCCGTGTGCACGAGGCCCAGGTGCTCGACGATCAGTCCGCCGCCCCAGGCGCCGCCGGCGATGCCCAGATTGAAAGCGGCGATGTTCAGGCCCGAGGCCACGTCGACGGCGCGGGGCGTGAAGTGCTCCGCTTGCTGCACGACATACACTTGCAAGCCAGCAACATTACCGAAGGCCACGGCGCCCCACAGCAGCACGGTGATGACGACGAGCACCGGGTGCGGCGCCGTGAAGGTCAGCAGCAGCAAAACGGCGGACAGCAGCAAGAAGATCCGTTTCAGGGCGCGCACTGGCCCCTTCTTGTCGGCCAGCTTGCCGCCCCAGATATTGCCGAAGGCCACGGACACGCCATACACGAGCATCACCGCGCCCACGGCGCCGGCGCTGAAACCCGACACTTGCTGCAAAATCGGTGCCAGATAAGTAAAAGCGATGAAGGAGCCGCCATAGCCGACGGCCGTCATGGCGTACACCAGCAGCAGCCGGGGCTGGCCCAGCACCTGCACCTGCTGCAGCAGCGAGGCCGGTTTGCTGTGCTGGATGGTCGAGGGCACGTACAGCAGGCTGCCGATGAACGCCACCAGGCCCAGGGCCGAAACGGCAAGGAAGGTTTCGCGCCAGCCAAAATGCTGGCCGATGAAGGTGCCCAGCGGCACGCCCGTCACCAGGGCCACGGTCAGGCCCGTAAACATGATGGCGATCGCGCTGGCCGCCTTGTCTTTCGGCACCAGGGACGTGGCGATGGTCGAGCCGATGGAAAAGAACACGCCATGCGCCAGCCCCGTCAGGATGCGGGCGACGACGAGGGTTTCATAGCCCGGCGATTTCCACGCCAGCAAATTACCCAAGGTGAACAAGACCATCAAGGACAACAGCAGGGTCTTGCGGGCAATCTTGCCCGTCAGGGCCGTCAGCACGGGCGCGCCGACAGCGACGCCCAGCGCATACAGGCTGACGAGCAGGCCGGCCGACGGCAGGTTGACGCCCAGGTCGGCGGCGATGGTGGGCAACAGCCCCACGATGACAAACTCGGTGGTTCCGATGGCAAATGCGCTGAGGGTCAGCGCGAGCAAGGCAATGGGCATGGCAAACTCCGATAAATGATGTTGGCATGCAGTATCGGAGATTTCTTTATTCCGAAAAATACTTGATCGGGCAGAAGATAGTTGCGCCAAACTCAACAATGTGATGGTCTGCTACACTGGCCGCATCCACACGGGGTCACCACCATGAATTCAGAAAAACTGGCGCTGCTGGTCACGCGCGAAATGCCATACGGGAAATATCAGGGACGCTTGCTGGCCGATTTGCCGGGACACTACCTGGGCTGGTTCGCGCGCGAGGGCTTCCCCTCGGGCGAACTGGGTAGTTTAATCGCGCTGATGTATGAGCTCGACCACAACGATTTGCGCAGCCTGCTCGACCCCTTGCGCACGCGCAAGTCGCCGTGGCGCCCGGGCGAGTAAGGAACAGGTCAGAACTGGCGCACCTTCTTTGCCAGCATGGCGCTGAACTCGCCATTTTCCACGAGCTTGTGCAATTCGCTGGCGCCGCCGATAAGCACGCCGTTGACGAAGACCATGGGGAACGTGGGCCAGCCCGTCCACATCTTGAGGGCATTGCGGCGGTGCCACTGGTTCAAATAGCTGCCGTATTGCAGGTATTGGTAGGGCGTGCCCAGCACGTCGAGGATCTTGCGCGCCTTGCGCGGAAACGGATTGAGCGCCATGCCGACGACGACCACCTGGTGCGCGGCGATGGCGGCCTGCACTTCGCGCACGATGTCCTGGTGCTTGCTGCCGATCAAAGGGCGGGCGACGGGATGGATCTGGGCTTCGTCAAGGATGGCGCGGGTCATGAAAGTCCTGGGGTCAGTGACACGTGGCGTGCCGATTACGCATTGTGCCACGCACACAGGCTGGCGTGGGCTACACTGCGCCTCTTCCCCTCTACGCTTGAAATATATGCAAGAAACTACTCCCTTGTCTGCGTGCCGCACCCGCCGCCTGTTCGGCGCTATCCTGCTCGCCGCCAGTGGCGCCAGCGCCCTCGCCGCTACCGATCCCTTGCTCGAAAGCGGCCTGCTCCATGCGCTGCACCTGAAAAAGGGCACGACGGACAGAGTGGGCACTTCCGGCAAGGCGATCGCCGCTTACATGCGCGAAGGCTACGTCGGCAAGCGCCCGGACCAGCGCTTCGACTATACCGATTACTACCTGCTGAAAAAACCGGCCAGCTTCATGGGGCATGCACTGGTGCTGATCGAGGAAGAATACATCACGCAATACATCGGCTGCTGCGTCAGCCCCGGCGCTGGCGTCACGGTGAGGGTGCATGGCAGCACGCAGAAGCTTCAGGCGTTCGCCCACGCCCAGCGCTGCACACTGACCGACCCCGTCGACATCCGGCAGGCATTGGGCGAAGTTGCCATCAAGACCAGGCTGCCCAGGGGCCATTACGCGTCATTGAGCTGCCGCGAACGCGATGCCGAACGCGAGGAGCCTTGATGGCTGGCGACCTTCAAAACAGCTCGTCGAGCAACACATGGAATTGCAGCTTGCCTTGATCGATATCAACGATCCCATATTGGTCAACAAACCTTTGCTGTAGCGCGGCGTCCAACTCACCGAGAGCACGCCAGACGATGGTCAGGTCCTGGTAGCGGTCGGCAACACCGGCCCGGCCCACGTCGATGCAGCCGGAAACGGCGCCGTCCTGCATCAGGACATTCTCCAGCGAAAAGTCGCCATGCGTGACGACCAGGTCGGGCGTGAGCGGCTGGCAGCGCTGCAGCGCCAGCCACACCTGCTCTGCCGTCCAGCCTTGCCGCCGGGCATCGAAATCGTCGGCGTCGACCAGGCCCGCATCGATACGTCGGCGCGCCTGGGCCAGCCGGACGGCATGGCCGGCGTCGAACGGACAGCCGGCCACCGGCAGCGCATGCAGCTGGCGCAGGAAGGCCGCCAGCGCGTCGGCCACGGCGGGGCCAATCTCAGGATTGGCTTCCAGCAATTCGTGCGCCATCTTGCCCGGCAGCGCTGCCGTCAGCAGCCACGCCTGCTGCGGGTCTGCCGCCTGGGCAAACTGGAGCACCGCCGGCACGGGCAGGTACGGCGCCAGCCAGCGCAGCCGCGCCAGCTCATCGGCCAGCTCGGCGGCGGCAACACCCTTGCCATGCTTCAAAAACAGGTCCGGCGCGCCATCCCTGCCCTGCAGGCGGTAGACGGCAGCGTCCGATTCACCGGCGGTATCGCGCACCCATCGATAGCCGGCCACGGCGGCACGCAGGCTGGCGGGCATGGCCGCCGTCACGGCCGCTTGCTTCTTGTTGGAGATCGTCATCTGTCCGATCCTATGCCAGCGGCACGTGCAAGCCCATCTTGAGGCAGGTCAATGCCACCGAGGTGCGGTAGCGCCGGATATTGTCGTCGCCGCCGAACAGGCGTTCCGTCAGCGCCTCGTACTCGGCCATGCTGCTGGCACTAATGATCAACAGGTAATCGGCCTCGCCCGTGATGCCGTAGCACTGCTGGATGGCAGGCTCGGCCATGATGCGCGCGCGCATGCCGGCCGTGCGCTGCGGGTGCTCGTCGTGCAAATGCACTTCCACCGTCAGGATCAGCGGACGGCCCAGGCGGCTCGCGTCGAGCACGGCCACTTCATGGCGGATCACCCCGCTCTCGCGCAGGCGGCGGATACGCCGCTGTACGGCCGGCGCCGACAAATGCACGGCCTGGGCGATTTCGCGTTGCGAGGTCGTGTTATCGCGCTGCAGGATATCGAGTATCGCCAGATCGAAGGCGTCGAGGTCGATGGAAGGCGTGAGCGAAAGTTGCGTCATGGAGGTCAAAATGCAGTGCAAATATCGGAGCAGACACAATAAACTTTCACCACTTCGATATCAAGCCATTTATCTCCATGCCATTACGCCGCTATTCCTCGTTCATTCCCCTGCTGGCCATCCTCGGCTCCGTCACCGCGCTGGGGCTGGGCACCTCATGGGCCAAGCACAGCCTGTTCCCGCTGGTCGGCGCGCAAGGCACGACGGCCGTGCGCGTGGGCTTTTCCGCGCTGCTGCTGTTGCTGTTCTGGCGCCCGTGGCGCTGGCAGCTGAGCCGCGCCGACCTGCACACGGTGGCTCTGTACGGCGGCGCGCTGGGCTTGACCAACCTGTGCTTCTACATGGCCTTGCGCACGATTCCGTTCGGCATCGCCGTGGCCATCGAATTTTCCGGCCCGCTGGCCGTGGCGCTGCTGGCCTCGCGCCGCCCGCTCGACTTCGTCTGGGTGGCCCTGGCCGTGGCGGGACTGGCGCTGTTGCTGCCGCTGGGCCACGACGTCAGCAACCTCGACCCCACGGGCGTGCTGTTCGCCCTGGGCGCCGCCGTCTGCTGGGCTTCGTACATCGTCTTCGGCAAGCGCGCCAGCCATTTGCATGCGGGCCATTCCGTCTCGCTGGGCCTGGCCATGGCCGCGCTGGTGGTCGTGCCCGTGGGCGTGATGCACAGCGGCGCCGCCCTGCTCTCGCCCGTCGTCCTGGCCGTCGGTCTGGGCGTGGCCCTCATTTCCAGCGCGATACCGATCTCGCTGGAAATGAGGGCCCTGAAGCGGCTGACGCCGCAAGCGTTCGGCATCATGAGCAGCATGGAACCGGCCGTGGCAGCCATGCTGGCCTTCATCCTGCTCGATGAGCGGCTGGGTGCCGGGCAGTGGCTGGCCATCGCCATGATCATGGCCGCGTCGATGGGCAGCTCGTACATGGCGCAACGCCAGAGACGCGGCGCGGCGCGGCTCAGGCCCGAATACAAATCGTGAAGCGCGCCCCGCCCAGCGGCGAATCGTCGATGGCGATGGCACCGCCGTGCAGCGCGACGGCCCTGGCGGCGATGGCCAGTCCCAGGCCGTGGCCGGCGGCCGCATGGTCCTGCTCGCGAGCCAGGCGGTAGAACGGGGCAAATACCCGGTCGCGCTGCCCGGCGGGAATGCCGGGACCGTCGTCCTCGATCACGATGCGCAGCGCCTCGCCATCGCGGAAAGCCGACAGCGCCACGCGCGCGACGGCATATTTGGCCGCATTGCCCAGCAGGTTGCCGACGGCGCGCGCCAGCAGGCGGGGATCGCCGCGCAGTTCGCCCAGGTCGTCGGCAATGCCGGCGTGCACCTGCTGCGGCAAGGCCGCCGCCACGCAGGCGTATAGCAGGGGCGCCAGGGAGAAGGGCTGGCGCGGCAGCGCCTGCGCATGATCGAGCTGCATCAGGCCCAGCAGCTCATTGACCAGGGTTTTCAATTCCTCGACATCGGCGCCCATGGCGTCGATGCGCCGCTGCAGGTCGGGCTGGCCGTCCGCATGCCGCCCGGCCAGCAGTTCCAGGCCGAATTCCAGCCGCGCGATCGGCGTGCGCAGCTCGTGCGAGACCGACAGCAGCAAATGCTTGCGCGCCTCCAGCAGGGAAGCGATACGCTCGGCCATGTCGTTGATGCGGCCCGCCAGCGGCGCGATGCTCGATGCGGGGCTGACCTGCGCCCGCGCGGCCAGGTCGCCCCGTCCGAAATCGTCGGCCATGCGCGACAGCGCCGCCAGGCTGCGGCCGTGCGCGCGCGTCCACCACCCGAGCGGCAGCAGCAGGCATAGCGCGATGACGGCGAAACGGATCGCCTCCATGCGCAGCGCCTGGCCGACGTCGATGGGCAGGTTCTGCGCGTGGAGCACGTCGTCGTCGCTGCCCGCATAGCGCGCGCCCGTGGCGTCGACGCGGCGGTAAAAGCCCTTGCCGCCCACGTCCATCACGACAGCGCCTTGCAGCAGCGGCGCGCGCCGGGCGGCCGGCAGCGCCGACAGCGCAGCGGACAGGGGCTGCAGCTCCAGCGTGACGTCCGACACTTCGCGCACCTTGTTCAGGCGCGGCAGCCATTCGTCGGCGGGCGCCTGGTCGATGTACTGCTCCAGCAGGAAGATCTGGCCGGCGGCCTGGTCGCGCGCGATATGCTCGAGCGGGTCGCCGAACAGGCCGCTGAAGGTGAAGTAAATGACGCCGCTGCCCAGCGCGATGGCCAGCAGCACCAGCAGCGCGAAACGCCAGAAAAGACGGTTCATTCCCAGGCGGAGGGCGTGAGCAGATAGCCTTCGCCCCACACCGTCTTGATGCGCTCGGCGCCGGCGTCGTCGAACTTGCGGCGCAGGCGCGAGATGCAGTTGTCGATGCTGCGGTCGAGTCCATCGAATTCGATGCCGCGCATCTTGACGAGGATGTCATTGCGCGACATGACCTTGCCCGCGGCGTCGGCCAGGATGACGAACAGCTTGAATTCGGCGCTGTTCATGGCGATTTCCTGCCCGCGCCAGTGCACGGCGCGGTTCTCGCGCGACACGCGCAGCTGGCCGATGACGATATCGCTGCCGGCCGCCGTGCTGCCGCGCCGCTGCAGCGCGCGCAGGCGGGCCAGCAGCACGCGTGGCTGGATCGGCTTGTTCACGTAGTCGTCGGCGCCCTGCTCCAGGCCCGAAACTTCGTCGAAGGTGTCTTCGCGCGCGGTGAGTATCAGGATGGGCACGGCGCTGAGCTGGCGCAGCTGGCGGCACACCACCAGGCCGTCGACGCCGGGCAGGGTCAGGTCGAGTATCACCAGCTCGGGCCGGGTATCGCGAAAGCGCGCCAGGGCCTGGTCGCCGCGCGTGACGACGTCGACCGCATAGTCGTACTGCTCCAGGTATTCCTTGACCAGCGCGGCCAGCCGCGCATCGTCTTCCACCAGCATGACACCTTGCATCGCCCCTCCGCGCCGCCATTTTTGTGGCGTATTGTAGTGGAGCGCGGCGCGCCTGTGGCAAATTCGACAATCCGGTACACATTGCTACACTTTTCATACAAATGCGGCCTACAAATTGAGGACAATTCAAGGACAAACCCAGGCGGATTCCGGGACGATGTTTGCCTAACATTGATGGCTCCTACTTCAACCGGAATCCGAACATGAAAAAAATTGCATGCAGCACCCTGCTCGCCGTCGCCGCCACTTCGATCGTCCATGCCGAAGGCCTGTATGTGGGTGCCAACGTCAGCCCGGCTACCGACGGCAAGATCCAGTACGCGGCCGGCGGCGCGACGACCCAGCGCGATGCCAGCGGCAAGCCGGTACCCTTCGGCGCCTTCGCCGGCTACGAGCTGACGCCGGCCTGGGCCCTGGAAGGCGGCTACCGCGCCAGCGGCGGCGCAACCAGTTTCGACCTCGATCCTGGCTACCAGCTCAAGGTACGCGCCAGCGCCGCCTACCTGGCGGCGCGCGGCACGTGGCGCCTGGACGAGAACTGGTCGCTGTTCGGCAAGGCCGGCGTGGCGCGCAGCCGCGTCGAATTCACCATCGACGGCAGGAATGCGCCGCCCGCTGAATCGGCGAACACTACCGGCCTGTACGCGAGCGTGGGAGTGGCTTACCAGATCAGCAAGGACGTGGCGCTGCAGCTCGAATGGGAGCACGCCCCGACAGTCAAATACGAAGGATTCGATAGCAGGATGAACCGCCTGGCGCTCGGTGTCCGCTTCGGCTTTTAAAAGGATGACATGAACAAGTTCGCTCCCCGTTTTTTTTCCCGTTTTTCTCCCCTGCTGTTGCTGCTGGCCGCCTGTGCTCCGGCACTGGCCGACGGCTCCAGCGCGCTGATGATGCCCGATGGGAGCAGGGATATGTACGTGGGCGCGGCTGTCACGGGCAGCTCCGCGACGGACGATGGCGCACCGCGCGCCGCCGTCCTGCGGCCGCTGCTGCAGGTCCAGTGGAGCAACGGCGTGTTCGTCTCTGCCAGCGGCGTGGCAGGCATGCATCTGTCGGCCACGCCGGGCGTGGAGTACGGCCCGCTGCTCGCCTCCAGCAACGCGCGCGGTCCGGAAGATGGCTGGCGCCTGCGCGGCACGCGGCGCATCAAGGGCTCGCTCGACGTGGGCGGTTTCTATGGCCATTACCTGGGCGAGCAGACGCGCGTCACGTCGAACTTGCTGTACGACACGAGCGCGCGCGGCTGGCGCGGCCAGATCGGCCTGCAAAAGACCTTGCCCTCGCTGGCGGCCCATCATACGGTGACCGTGTCGGCCGGCGTGTCGCTGGCCAGCGGCGCCGTGATGGACGAGCGCTACGCCGTCAGCTTTGCTGCCGGGGGCGCGCGCGACTACCGTCCGGGTGGCGGCGTCACCGCCGTCGAGGCGGGCGTCAACTGGAACTGGGCCCTGAGCAGCCAGTGGCTGCTCAACAGCGCCGTGACGGGCACGCGGCTGGGCAGCGGTCCGGCCCGCAGTCCCTTCATCGAACGGCGCAACGTCATCAGCTGGTCCAGCGGCCTCGGTTACCGGTTTTAAGCGGCATGCGCAAATCCCTGCTTCTCGGCCTGGCACTGCTGCCCGCGTTCGCCGGCGCACAGGAAGGCAGCGACTGGAGCGCGTATCGCGACGCCTACCGCCACATGCTCTGGTTCGAGAAATATGGCAAGCCCAAGCAATTCCTGCAGCAACATCTGCGCCTGCGCCCGCGCGACGCCAGCGTGTCCACGGAAGGCTTGCGCCTGACCTTGCAGGGCAAGGGCGCGCAGCTGGCGCTGCCGCTCGATGCGCTGAGCCGCGCCGTTTTCCCGTTTTCCAAGGCCGCTTATGACGACAATGCGGAGCTGAGCTGGAACCGCAAGCCGGGGCAGATCACGTCAAGCGCGTGGGTCTCCATCGTCACGCGACCCGATGGCGTATATGCGGCAGGCGATCTGCGCGCCGCCTGCGAACAATTCCTCGCCTACGCGCGCCACACCGGCGGCGCTGGCGGCAAGCGCTGCGCCGGCGTGCAGTTTGCGTATGCGAGGACGGAGGCGGCGCAAGTGCGCTACCAGGGCGGCGATGGCGCGGCGCTCCCGCTGGCGGCGCAGGAAGGCCCAGCCTTTCCCGGCGACGCCGTAGGCACTTTCCGTGTCTTCGCCTACCGTTTCAGCGCGCATCCGGACGGGGGGCAGGTCCTCACCAACGGCACGCCGCTGGCGATCGCCGCGCTGCTCGAATAAGCCTGGCGGCGCCGTGTTCAGTGCACGGCCGCCCCCGTCACGTGAGCGGCCAGGTTCTTGCGCGCCAGCCACGCCAGCGGCAGCAGGGCCAGCAAGGCGGCGGCCACGCCGGCCCAGGGCGACGACGCCATCAGCTGGCGCGACACCATCAGCGCACCGAGCATGGAACCGAAGGAAATGCCGAGGTTAAACGCGGAAATATTCAGGCCGGAAGCGAAATCGACGGCCTGGGGCGTATAGCGTTCGGCCGTCGCCAGCATGCCGGCCTGCAGGGCGGGCGACAGGCCGAAGGCGAACACGCCCCAAACGAACAGCATCACCGTCATCATCCATGGCGAAGTGATGCTCAAGGCCACGCCCGCTTGCGTGGCGGCCAGCAACAGCAGCATCAGGCGCAAGGCTTTTTGCCAGCCCAGGTGACTCGTCAGGTAGCCGCCGGCCAGGTTGCCGGCAAAGGTGGCGACGCCGAACACGATCAGCAGGGCGCTGGCCATGGTGGCGGAAAAACCCGTCACATCCGTCAGGATGGGCGTAATAAACGTGAAGGCGGCAAAGCTGCTGCCGAAGCCGAAAGTCGTAATCGCCATCATGGTGAGGATGGGACCGCTGCCGATGGCCGCCAGCTGCGTCATGGCCTTGCCGCCTTTGCCCTGCTGCAAACCGGCCGGCAGCCAGCGCGCCATGGCGCCCAGCCCCACGGCCGCCAAGACCACCACGGCAAAGAAGGGCAGGCGCCAGCCCATCAGGTTGCCGAGGAAGCTGCCGAGCGGCACGCCGATCACCATGGCCAGGGTCAATCCCGCGAACATCACGGAAATCGCCCTGCCCGCCTGCGCCTTCGTGACCAGGCTGGCGGCCACCGTGGCGCCGATGGCAAAGAAGGTGCCGTGCGCCACGGCCGTGATGACACGCCCCAGCAGCAGGAACTCGAACGTATGCGACAAGGCGGCCAGCAAATTACCGGCCAGGAACACGCTCATCAAGCCCAGCAAGGCGGTCTTGCGCGGCAGGCGCGACATCAATAACACCAGCAGCGGGGTGCCGATGGCCAGCGCCAGCGCATACAGGCTGACCAGCGAGCCGGCCGATTCGATGGAAATCTGCAGATCCTTGGCGATGGTCGGCAGGATGCCGACGACGATGAATTCGGTGACGCCGATGGCGAAGGCGCCGACGGCCAGCGCCAGCACGCCGGGCGGCATGGTGCTGGCTGGGGTGGAAACAGGGTGTGCGGTGGTCATGGTATTTCTCCGGCAGAGTTCAAGCCAGCCAGTGTAGCGATGCAATCGCTTTTGATATAGACTCTAATAATGGAAACACCTGTGAAATGGATTCAATAATGTCCAGGCAAGACATCAATCGCGCGTTCGAGATGGCCGTGTTTGCCGCCGTGGTGGAAACGGGCGCCTTTTCCGCCGCCGCGCGCCGCCTGGCCCTGACGCCGTCGGCCGTCAGCAAGCTCGTCAATCGCCTGGAAGCACGGCTGGGCGCCCGGCTGCTCCAGCGCAGCACGCGCCAGCTGCACACGACGCCCGAGGGCGACGCCTTCTTTATCCAGTGCAAGCGCATCCTCGACGATATCGACGGCGCCGAGCGCGAGGCGTCGCAGGGCGCGGCGCCGCGCGGGCGCTTGCGCATCAACTGTTTCGTGCCGTTCGGCGTGCGCCACCTGCTGCCCATCCTGCCCGAGTTCGCGCAGCGCTATCCCGACATCGTGCTCGACGTCGTCGTCAGCGACGCCATCGTCGACTTGCTGGAAGACCGCACCGACATCGCCATCCGCACGGGCAAGCTGAAGGAATCGAACCTGGTGGCGCGCAAGCTGGGTGAAGATACGATGGTCGTGGTGGCCTCGCCCGCCTACGCGGCGCGCCACGGCCTGCCGCGCACGCCGCAGGAATTGTCGCAGCACAATTTATTGGCCTTCAACTTCCGCTGCCAGAACGAAACGTGGCCCTTCCTCGATGAAGCCGGCAACACCGTGCAGGTGGCGCCGCAGGGCAATACCTGCGTCAGCGATGGCGAAAGCATGCGCCAGCTGGCGCTGGCGGGCATGGGGCTGGGACGTTTTTCGCGCCAGCACGTGCAGCGCGACATCGAGCACGGCGATTTGCTCCCCGTGCTGCAGGACTACAATCCGGGCGACAAGGAACTCGTGCACGCCGTCTTCGTGGGACCGGGCCTGCAAGTACCGGCCCGGGTGCGCGTGATGCTCGATTACCTGCTGGAAAAGGTCAAGCTGGGCCTGCCTTAAACGACGGCCTCGCCCAGGCGCAGCTGCCGGCCCTCGCCCAGCATCAGCTCGAATTCGGCCGCCGGCACGGCCGGGCTGAACAGATAGCCTTGCAGCTGGTCGCAACCGAGTTCGCGCAGGAAGCGCATCTGTTCGGCCGTTTCCACCCCTTCGGCGACGATTTCCTGGCGCAGCTGCTGCGCCATGGTGACGATGGCGCGGGCGATGGCGCAATCGTTTTCCTCGAACGGCAAGCCGATGACGAACGAGCGGTCGATTTTCAATGTGCTGATGGGGAATTTCTTCAGGTAGGCCAGACTGGAATAGCCGGTGCCGAAGTCGTCCAGCGCCAGCGCCAGGCCCATGGCCACCAGCTGGTTCATGATGCCGATCACCTTGTCGGCCCCGCGCATCAGCAGGCTTTCCGTGATTTCCAGCATGATCTGGTCGGGCCGCACCTGGTAGCGCTCGAGCACGGCCGCTATGCGTGCCGGCAACTGTTCATCGAACTGGCGCGCCGACAGGTTGACGGCGATGGCCGGCATGTGCAGGCCCCGGTCTTCCCAGTTGCGGATCTGGCGGCACGCCTCGTCCAGCACCCAGGTGCCCAGCTCCAGAATCAGACTGGTTTCCTCGGCGACGGGGATGAAGACGCCGGGCGAAACCATGCCGCGCATCGGATGCTTCCAGCGCAGCAAGGCTTCCGCGCCCACGATGCGTCCGCTGGCCAGGCTCACTTTCGGCTGGTAATGCAACTCCAGCTCCTTGTCGCCGAGCGCCAGCCGCATTTCGCTTTCCAGGCGCAGATGCTCCTTGGCCCTGCGGTTCATGTCTTCGCGGTAGAACAGGAAGGTCGATTCGATGGTCTGCCCCGCCTTGGCCACGGCCACGTCGGCAAAGCGGAACAGGGCCGGCGCTTCCAGGCCGTCTTCCGGATACACGGTGATGCCGATGCTGGCGCCCACGTGCAGCGCGTGGGCATCGATATTGATCGGCGCCTCCAGCAGGTTGAGCAGCTTTTGCGCCACGTTCGCTGCGTGTTCGCGCTTCTCGATGTGCAGCAGGGCCACGACGAACTTGCTGTTGTCGACCCGCGCCAGGATGTCCGCATCGCGCAGGGCGCCGCGGAACAGCTGGCCGATGGCGATCACCAACTGGTCGCCCACTTCATGGCCGAGCGTGTCGCTGATGGAACCGATGCGGCTGATGTCGATGACCATCAGCGCGCCATGCGTGCCCTGGCGCTTCGCTTCGGCCAGGCCCTGGTCGACCAACTGGTTCAGCAGGCAGCGGTTGGGCAAGCCCGTCAGGCTGTCGTAGTTGGCCATGCGCTGCATGCGCGCCTCGGCATCCTTGTGCACCGAGATATCGGAAAACAGGGAAAATACATGGCTGATTTCACCGAATTCGTCGCGCACGACGCTGATGGTGACATCTTGCGGGAACAGCTCGCCATTCTTGCGCTTGCCGATGATCTCGCCGCGCCAGGAGCCGTGACCGCGCATGGCGGCGCGCACCTTGGCGCGGAAATCCGGGTCGTGCACGCCCGAGCGCAGCAAGTCCGGCGTGCGGCCGATGGCTTCGGCCGGCGAATAGCCGGTGATGCGGCTAAAGGAACTGTTGATCGAGACGATGCGCTCTTCCGCATCCGTGATCAGCACGGCTTGCTCGCTGTCTTCGATGATGCGGGCGTGCAACCTGACCTTGTCCACGTCGGACAGCGGCTCGCTCATGGCCGACAGGCGCACGGCCATGCCGCAGCCCTTGCCCGCCTGGTCGTGGATCACGTGGCGGTGCATGCGCAGCCATGTCACCATGCCCGACTTCTTGCGCCGGCGCACATCGGTGGCCACATCGCCCTGCGTGAAATGCAGTTCCAGCACGCTCGCTTCCGCGTCGTCTTCCGGATACAAGAACAGGATGTGCTGGCCCAGCGCTTCCAGTTCGGAATAGCCGAACATCTGTTCGGCACCATGGTTCCAGCCGATCAAAAAGCCGTCGGGATCGATTTCCAGCAAGGCGTCAGGGGGCGCCACGCGCACCACGGGCCGGCTGGCGCCGCGCAGCCGCTCCAGCTCTTCCTCCAGCCGCGCCAGGGTGGCGGCCTGCTGCGGCCCCGCCTGTTCACGGGCGTCCTGGGCCAGGCGCAGGCACAGCGCGACCTTCGCCTCAAGCATGGCAACCCCACTCTTGGACCAGGTCAGGGGAAGGTATCAGGGGCGCTGCGGTGTGTGTAATCATCAAAATCCCACTGTGGGCGTGGAGGTCGGGCGGGAAATACTGTGAATATGGTAACTTAAAAGTGTTGGCGTATGTCAACATTTTAAGGCCTACGCCGAATGGCCTGGCAGATGCTGCGCCAGGCGGGCAAACACATCGGGTTCGCGCATGCGCGCCATCCACCAGCGCAGCGCGGCGCCATCCTCGCCCACGCGCCAGGCCAGGTAAAACGTTTCCGACGGTTTCGGCTCTTCCACGGCCTTTTCCACCAGCAAGCCACGCGCGATGGCGGCGCGCGCACACGGCCCCGGCAGGAAGCCAAAGCCCAGCCCCAGGACCTGGTAATCGAACTTGACCTGCATGTTCGGCACGCTCAAGGCATCCTGCCCCAGCAGCAGCCCCACCGTGCGCGGCGCCATCTGGCGCGCCGAATCGGCCACCACCACGGCCCGGTGCTGCTGCAAATGGCCGCGCGACAAGGGTTCGGCCACCTGCGCCAGCGGATGCGTGGGCGCCACGGTAAAGACGAAGTCGAGCATGCCGATCGGCTGCGCGATATAGCCGCCACCGGCCGGCCCGTCGCCGGGCGCGCCCACCAGCAAGTCGGCGCGTCGGTCCAGCAACGCTTCCCACGTGCCCGACAGGGTGTCTTGCGACAGGCGCAAGCGCGTCTGCTGCGCCACGTCGTAGAAGGCGCGCACGTCGTCGGCCAGGGCTACGGCGGAAAACATGGAATCGATGCCGATGGACAACTCCGTTTCCCAGCCGGACGCCACCCTGCGCACGCGGTGTTCGAGGTCCTGCGCGGCCTTCAGCAAATACCTGCCCTCTTTCAGCAATTCCTGGCCGGCCGCCGTCAGCATGACTTTCGGGCCGTTGCGCTGGAACACCTGCACGCCCAGGTCGTCCTCGAGCTTGGCCACCGTATAGGAAATGGTGGACGGGACTTTATGCAACTCCTTGCCAGCCGACGAGAACGATCCGCGGCGGTCGATGGCGTCAACAATTTGCAGCGCTTCCAGGCTCAGTCTTAGCATTCGATTTTTTCGATCATAGGTCGCAAGATTTTCCGTTTTTCTTTCTCCGCACTGGGGCCTATACTTTGTTCATCGTACAGCGAAGGGAAGAAAGGAAGCCAAGGCATAGCGCCAGGCAACGGTCCTTCGAAATTATCGCACATTAACCTTTAGAAACGGAGTCCACCATGTTACAGATTCGTCATAGCGAAGAACGCGGCGCCGCCAACCACGGCTGGCTCAATTCCCATCACAGCTTTTCCTTCGGCAGCTACCACGATCCGCTGCACATGGGCTTTGGTCCCCTGCTGGTGATCAACGAAGACCGGGTCACGCCAGGCCAGGGTTTCGGCACGCACGGCCACCGCGACATGGAAATCATTTCGTATGTGCTCGACGGCGCGCTCGAGCACAAGGACAGCATGGGCACCGGTTCCGTCTTGCACTACGGCGATGTGCAGCGCATGAGCGCCGGCAGCGGCGTGCGCCACAGCGAGTTCAACCACTCGGCAACGGATGGCTTGCACTTCCTGCAGATCTGGATCCAGCCGAACGTGACGGGCATCCCCCCCAGCTATGAAGAGAAACACTTCACGCCGGAAAGCAAACGGGGCAAGCTGCGTTTGATCGCCTCCTCCGACGGCCGCCAGGGTTCGGTGCTGATCCACCAGAATGCGGCCATCTACGCCAGCATCCTGCAGGAAGGCGAACAGGCCGAACACGCGCTCGACGAAGGCCGCCTCGCCTATGTGCACCTGATCCGCGGCAGCCTGGTCGTCAACGGCACGCCATTGAAAGCGGGCGATGCGCTGAAACTGACGCAGGAAGCCAGCGTCATCATCACGCAGCCGGAAGACGCGGAATTCCTCGTCTTCGACTTACCCAAATAATTGATCAATATAAAAAAAGAGAAAAATCATGGAAAACAAAACCAACATCTTGCTGCCCCTCGGCCGTGCCGCCCTTGGCGTGCTGTTCTTTGTCTCGGGCTTGCTGAAAATCGGCGGCTTTGCGGGCGTGGCCGGCTACATGGCCAGCCAGGGCTTGCCGATCGCCAATATTTTGCTGGTGGGCGTGATCGTCCTGGAAGTGGGCGGCGGCTTGCTGCTGATCACGGGCTGGCAGGCGCGCTGGGCGGCGCTGGCCCTGGCGCTGTTCCTGATCCCGACCACATTGATCTTCCACGCCTTCTGGAGCGCCGATGCGGCCCACTTCCAGGACCAGCTGACGAACTTCCTGAAGAACCTGTCCATCTTCGGCGGCATGCTCCTGCTGGTGGAGCGCGGCTTTCGCCAGGCCAAGTAAGGCCAAGGCTGTCTGACTGGACGGACCCGTCATCGACGCGGCCCGTCCGGCCGGCAGCCTGCCACCATGGTGTCACCGTTTTGTCATCAAGCTGACATGGCGCGGTCACATACGCTGACTATCATGCGGTTGCCTTTAAATCACGCAACCACAGGACATCGCAGCCCATGAACAAGCCCAACGATCTGGCCATCCGCGCCACCGATCTGAACGACATTGACAGCCAAGCGTCCCACGACAACCATTTCAACAGCATCCTGAACGCCCGCCTGAGCCGCCGCAACTGGCTGCGCGGCAGCGCCGTGACGGCCGCTACCGCCGTCATGGGATCGATGGGCCTGTCCGCTTGCGGCGGCGGCAGCGACGCGGCCGCCGTCACCCCGACGCCGACGCCCGAAAAACTGCTGGCCTTCACGGCCGTGCCGAAAAGCCTGGCCGACGTTGTGTCGGTGCCGGCCGGCTACACGGCCACCGCCCTGTATGCGCTGGGCGACTCGCTGCGCGCGGCCACGCCAGCCTACAAGAATGACGGCAGCGATACCGATTTCGACAACCGCGCCGGCGACCACCACGACGGCATGGAATACTACGGCCTGTCCGCCGCCGGCGCGCCGCTGGCGTCCGGCGCCGAACGGGGCTTGCTGGCGATGAACCACGAAGCGACCACCGACGAAAAACTGTCCTCGCACTTCCTGCACGTGAATGGCGGCACCACGACGCTGCCGCGCCCCGCCGCCGAAGTCGACAAGGAAGTGGCCGTCCACGGCCTGAGCGTGGTGGAAGTCAGGAAAACGGGCAGCGCCTGGGCCACCGTCAACGACTCCGCCTTCAACCGCCGCGTCACGCCGCTGACGGACATCGAGCTTGCCGGCCCCGTGCGCGGCAACGCCCTCGTGGTGACCAAGTATTCGCCGACCGGCACCAAGACGCGCGGCACCATCAACAACTGCGGCACGGGCAAGTCGCCCTGGGGCAGCTACCTGTCCGGCGAAGAAAACTGGGCCGGCTACTTCACCCGCTCGGCCACCGACAATGCCGCGCGCGGCGACAAGTCCGTCGCTTCGCTGAACCGCTATGGCCGCAGCCAGGGCGGCGCCTCGCGCCACGGCTGGGAAACGGGCGGCAGCGACGACAAGTACGCGCGCTGGAACCTGAGCAAGATCGGCGCCTCCGCCGACGGCAGCGACGACTACCGCAACGAGCTGAACGGCATGGGCTACATCGTCGAGATGGACCCGTACGACAAAACCCGCCCTATCCGCAAGCGCACGGCGCTGGGCCGCTACGCGCACGAAAGCGCCGCCTTCAGCGTGCCGACCGTGGGCCAGCAGCTGGCCGTCTACATGGGCGACGATTCGCGCAACGAATACATCTACAAATTCGTCACGACGGCCGTCTGGGCCGCCGCGGATGCCAACCCGGCCGACCGCATCGCCACCGGCGACAAATACCTCGATTCGGGCAAGCTGTACGTGGCCAAGCTGGCCGCCGACGGCACGGGCCAGTGGATCGAGCTGGCCCTGTCGAACCCGCTGATCCAGGCCTACGGCGCCTACAAGTTCGCCGACCTGGCCGACGTGCTGGTCAATGCCCGCCTGGCGGCCGACGCCGTGGGCGCGACGAAGATGGACCGTCCGGAATGGTGCTCGGTCAACCCGGCCAATGGCGAAATCTACTACACGCTGACCAACAACTCGAACCGCACCGTCAATCCGAGCGGCTCGTCGCAGCTGGCGCCCGACAGCGCCAACCCGCGCGCCTACACGGACATGAAGGGCGGCAGCGCGCAGAACGGCAATCCGAACGGCCACATCATCCGCTTCAAGGAAGGCACGGGCGCGGCCGCGGCCACCAGCTTTACCTGGGATGTCTACCTGTTTGGCGCCGAGAGCGGCGCCGACGCCAGCAAGATCAACCTGTCGAACCTGACGGCGGACCAGGACTTCTCGAGTCCGGACGGCCTGGCCTTCAGCCCCTACACGGGCATCTGCTGGATCCAGACGGACGATGGCGCGTACACCGATGTGACCAACTGCATGATGCTGGCGGCCATCCCCGGCAAGGTGGGTGACGGCGCCAAGTCCACCCTGAACTACGCGACGGCGGCCGGCGGCAACCTGGCGGTCGACACCTTCATCGGCAAGAAACCCACGGCCGACACGCTCAAGCGCTTCCTGGTGGGACCGGTCGGCTCGGAAATCACGGGCATCAGCGAAACGCCCGATGGCAAGACCATGTTCATCAACATCCAGCACCCGGGCGAAAACACCGCGCTGGCCAATATCGGCGATCCGTCCAAGTACACGAGCCAGTGGCCGGCCAACGCCGGTTACGGCGCCGGCAAGCGTCCCCGCTCGGCCACCATCGTGATCACCAAGAACGACGGCGGCCGTATCGGCAGTTGATGTCCTTTGCCTGGCGGCGGCATCCGCCAGGCAAAGCCAGCCATCGACCTTGTAAAAGGAGGAAGTGCCCCTAAGTAAGGTTCATCACCAGACGTTGCAACGACCGAATGGCAGCCAGGGAAAACGTTTCCCTGCTTTTTGGTATGATGGCAAGGCGCGCCGGCACCGGAGTGGTGTCGCGCGCCTTTTATTTTTGATAATTACTTATATGAGCACAACCATGCAAAGCGGCGCAGACATCCTGGCGACAGGCGAATTGGATTACACGACTTCCTGCGCACTGCCGACGCCGTGGGCCCAGTTCACCCTGCACGCCTTTGTCGAGCACGCCACGGGCAAGGAACATCTGGCCATGGTGCTGGGCGATATCGGCAACGGCGAACCGGTGCTGGCGCGCGTGCATTCCGAGTGCCTGACGGGCGACGTGCTGTTTTCGCAGCGCTGCGACTGCGGCGCCCAGCTCGAGGGCGCCTTGAAACGCATCGCCGAGGAAGGCCGCGGCATCTTGCTGTACCTGCGCCAGGAAGGGCGCGGCATCGGCCTGATCAACAAGATCCGCGCCTACCGCCTGCAAGAGGCAGGCGCCGACACGGTGCAGGCGAATGAACAGCTGGGCTTCAAGGCCGACGCGCGCAACTACACTTTGTGCAAGCCCATGTTTGCGCAATTCGGCATCCACAGCCTGCGCTTGATGACGAACAACCCGCGCAAGATCGCCGCCATGGAAGCGCTGGGCATCACGGTGGCCGAACGGGTGCCGCTGCTGGTCAACCGCAACGCCTTCAACCAGCATTACCTGAATACCAAGCAAAGCAAGCTGGGCCACATGATGACGCCGGAAACGGCGCCGGCGCTGGAAGACGGCGCCCTGTAATGCCCGGGCCGGCGCGGCGTCTGCGCCGTTGCCGCGCCGGCCTCGCTCCTGCTCACGCACAAAGGATGCATGAAATTCTCTGACTACGCCTGCTTGCTGGCCAGCCTGTGCGCTGCCGCAGGCGCCCACGCCGCCCCGGCGCCGGGGCCTGCGCCAGCCGCGGCCACCACCGCTTCGACGCCCCCCGCCAAGCCGCCGCCGGCCACCGCCGCGCCCGCCGCCACCGAACATGCGGCCCTGCCGCCGCCCTCGTCGGCCGCGCAAAAACTGTACACGGCCGCGCGCGCCGACATCCTGCAAGTGCGCGTGCTGCTGAAAAACGGCCGCACGCAATCGTCGGTCGGCTCGGGCTTTTTGATCGGCATGGGCGACCTGGTGGTGAGCAACTATCACGTCGTGTCGCAATTCGCGCTCGACCCCGACACCTACGTGGGCGAATGGGTCGACACCAGCGGCCGGCGCGGCAATGTGGAATTGCTGGCCGTCGACGTGCTGCATGACCTGGCCGTGCTGCGCGTGAACCGCCACGGCACGGGTTTCTTCAAGATGCCGGAGCCGCTGGCGCCGCTGACGCAGGGCCAGTACCTGTATTCGATGGGCAATCCGCTGGACCTGGGCTTCGCCATCTCGGAAGGCTCGTACAACGGCGTCGTCACGCGCAGCTTCTACGACCAGCTGATGTTTACGGGACCGATCAATTCCGGCATGAGCGGCGGCCCCAGCGTCACCGCGAATGGCGACGTCGCCGGCATCAATGTCTCGAAACGCCTCGACGGCGAACTCGTCAGTTTTCTCGTGCCCGCCCGCTATGCCCAGCAATTGCTGGCCAAGGTGGCGCAGCAAGGCAAGCCGCCGAAGGACTTCAAGCCGCTGGTGACGGCGCAACTGCTGGCACACCAGGAGGTCATGCTGGGGCGCCTGCTCGACACGCCCTTGAGCCTGAAAGCCATGGGCCCGTACCGCGTGCCCGTGCGCGAGTCCGACCAGATGCGCTGCTGGGGCCGTTCCAACGTCAAGTCCGACAAGCCCTACTTGCTCGACAACACCAGTTGCGCCATGGAGTCGGCCATCTTCATTTCCGGCGCCCTGCAGACGGGGCAAGTGTCGATGCGCCATGAATTTTTGCGCAGCAACGAGCTGGGCCCGCTGCGCTTTTCCGAACTGGCCAGCGCCTCGTTCAAGAATGAAAGTTTCGGCAGCTACAAGAGCGTGAATCTGACAGGCCCGCAATGCACGGAACAGTTCGTCAAGAACGCCACCCTGCCCCTGCGCGCCGTGCTGTGCGTGCGCGCCTACCGCAAGTTTACGGGCCTGTACGACTTTGCCTTGCTGGCCGCCAGCACCGATGAGCCACTGATGAGCCTGCAAAGCCGCATCGACGCGCGCGGCGTGTCCTACGCCAACGGCATGCGCGTCACGCGCACCTTCCTCGAAGCGCTGTCGCGCGCGCCCTCCACCACCGGCGGCCGCAAGCCATGAAGCCGCCCTATTACCTTGAAATCCTCGCCGAGAATGGCGAAGTGCAGCGGCGCCAGCGGATGGAGTCCCTGCCGATCCGCATCGGCCGCGGCTATGACAACGACTTCATCCTCGACGATCCGCATACGGCGGCCAAGCACGCCATTGTCGAGGACGACGGCGCAGGCGGCCTGCTGCTGCGCGACCTGGGCAGCCAGAATGGCGTGATCCACCGGGGACAGCGGCAAGCGCAAGTGGCCTTGAACGGCAACAGCATCGTTCGCCTGGGCCATACGCGCCTGCGCGTGCGCGCCAGCGACCATCCTGTGGCGCCCGAACTGGGCGACACGACCAGGCACGACTGGGAAGGCTTGCGCCCGGCCGTCGCCGGCCTGGCCATGATCGGCGCTTCGGCCGCCTTCAGCAACTGGTTGAGTGATGCCGATGCCTTCGATCCGATTGCCTACCTGATGATCATCGCCACCGCGCTGGCCGGCGGCCTCGTGTGGTCGTCGATCTGGGCCGTGGCGAACCGTCTGTTCGGCCATGTGGCGCGCTTCGGCCGCCACCTGTTCATCATCGGCTGCGGCTTGCTGGCGATGGAAGTGTGGGAGCTGGGCAGCAAGGTGGCGGCGTATGCGTTCTCGCTGGAAGCGCTGACGCGCTACGGACGGCATATGTTCATCGTCATCGTCTGCGCCATGATCTACCACCATTTGTGCACGATCAAGCCGCAGCATCCGCGCCGCTTCGGCCTCGTCGCCGTCGTGCTGGCCATCCTTGGCTCGACCCTGATTTTGCTGAGCAACCTGCAGATCAGCGGCCGCCTGGCCGACGAGGCGTACATGTCGGCGATCTACCCGCCGGCATTACGCCTGAGCCCGGATCACACGACGGACGCCTTCTTCCGCGACGCGGCCAGCCTGCAACGCGCCGTCGACGCCGAACGGGGCAAGGCAGCCAAGGGCGCCGACGAGGACGACGACAGCGGCGACTGACAGCGCACATGCAAAAAAAGCCCGCCGTGTCCTGACAGACCGGCGGGCTTTTTAACGGGCGCCGCGTGGCGCCCACAGTATCGCTGCTTGAAACCTGCTTAGAACTTGGCTTCCTGCTTGCGGCGTGCCGTAAAGCCCAGCAAGCCCAGGCCGACCAGCAGCATGGCGTAGGTGGTTGGCTCAGGGACGGCCGAGATCAAGCCATCCTTGGCGCCAAAGCTGACGAAATTGTTGTTGCCAGCCTTGAACTGCGCTTGCTGGCCGCCATCGCAGCAACCTTCCAGGCCGTAGATGCTCAGCGTATGGTTGCCGGCCGACAAGGCGCTCGAACCGCTGAGGAACTGGCTGCCATTGTTGTAGTTGCCTGCCCACCACATGTCATTGTTCTTGAAGTCCAGCGCCACGCCGTCGAGGAACAGGGCGCCGCCCTTGCCGAAGTCGACGCCGCTGCGGAAGCTCCAGGCGCCCGCATCGGCCGCGCTGACGCCAAAGTTGATCACCGATTTGAAGGCGATGTTCGAGCCGCTGCCGAACAGGCCGCTGTTGTTGACGTTGTCGTAGCTGGCAATCGTGGTCGAGCCATAGCCGGCGCCGGGCGTGGCCACGGCGGCGTTCACCACGGACTGGTAAGCGGCGGCGGAAGCTTGCGCGCCGGCGTTCGAATAACCGGTGGACACGGTGATGGTGCTGGCGTTCGCGTGGGCAAACACACCGACAGCGATCAGGGACAGGGCGAATTTAGGCAAGTTTTTCATGATGGTATCCAATAAGTAAGTATTCAGTGGGCGCAGCAAGGGACGCTGGAGCTGAATACACGCTGCATTGAGGCGTGTCGGCATAGCGCCAGGAATTGCAAGGATGAGCGGTCGGGGGCGTGAACTTCCGCGTGACAGTGCGGACTTGCGGCGTGCCATGGCGGCACCGCAAGCGTCCTGGAAAGGGTTCGGGTTCCCGGGACAAGGCCAGACAATTGACGGGTCAGGTAAGACGATGAAGCTATTCTAGCGTAAATTCCCCAGAAGAAAAGTATTTTTCTTTTGACCATGAAAGATATTTTTCTGGCAATCACCTGCCCAGCGGCGGAAAAGCGCCAGCTTCCACTCTGACGCGACGGCCATGCGCGGCGCGCGGCGTGTCGCGGCGGCACCACAGATCAGGCCGTCAGTGTCGCATCGCGCGCATTTCTTTTCGCATGCCGCTGCACCACGGGGCGAAACAGCATGGCAAAATGTAGTCACGCTGCTATCTGTCCGATGAGGGGGAAAGAGGAATGGTCGACCTGGAAGAACTACGCTATCTGGCACTGTCGTTTCCCGATACGAGCGAGGAAGAACACCACGACCGTCCAGCCTTCCGCGTGGGCGGGAAGATCTTTGCCACACTGCCCGATGATGAGCACATCAACGTTCTGCTCGATGCGGAAGCGGCGCATATCGCCACCGTCATCACGCCATCGGGCTGCGAGAAACTCTGGTGGGGCGAACGCCTGGCCGGCATCACGGTATGCCTGGCGGACGCGGAGCTGGACATGCTGGCCGCCGCCCTGACGGCCGCCTGGCGGCGCAAAGCGCCCAGCGACCTGGCCAAGACCATCGCCCCGACCGGCTAGTTACATCGGCCAATTGCGCAGCAGCAAACCCACCATCTGCTGCAATTGCTCGCGCGAGACACCGGCGGCCGCCTGGATGGCCATGCCCTGCGACAGGGTCACGACAAAGCGCGCCTGCTGCTCCGGGCAGGAATCGGGCGGCAAATCCCCCTCTTCCTTGGCGCGCCGCAAGCGGTCGCGCAACTTGATTTCACCGCGCAGCCGGCGCGCGAACAATTCATCGCGGATCGGCAAGGCGTCGTCGCTGCAGGCGAGCGCCGCATTGACGCCCATGCAGCCGTGCGGGCCGTCCGGCATGGTTTGCGCGTCGACATACTGCGTCAGCAAGGCTTCCACCACCTGGCGCGCCGTCGGCTGTTCCAGCGCCGCATCGAAAAACCGCATGCGCGTATCGCTGTAGCGCTCGAGCGCCTTGTGGAACAATTGCTCCTTGTTGCCGAAGACGGCATACAGGCTGGGCCGGTTCATGCCCATGGCCTTCGTCAATTCCGGCAGGGAACTGCCTTCATAGCCCTTTTCCCAGAACACTTTCATGGCGCAATCGAGCGCCTCGTCCGCGTCAAACGTGCGTGGCCGTCCCGTTTTCGCCTTGG
This sequence comes from Janthinobacterium glycogeni, assembly GCF_051380725.1. Classification (NCBI taxonomy): domain Bacteria; kingdom Pseudomonadati; phylum Pseudomonadota; class Betaproteobacteria; order Burkholderiales; family Oxalobacteraceae; genus Janthinobacterium; species Janthinobacterium glycogeni. Next base: position 442,595 of record NZ_JBNYXP010000001.1, read on the forward strand.
GCGCTTCCTCTTTTTTATCTTGTTTCATACCGTTCGGTAAAAAATTATTGACAACACTGTCTGCCTGCCCTGATTATATACCGACCGGTTAAAAACCTCCCGGCTTTTCAGGAACCCTTATGCACACACCTTCCAACGCCTCCGGCGACGATACCACCGTGGCGCCGTGGCTGGCCGTCTTATCGGTCGGCATCGGCGCCTTCGCCCTCGTCACCTCCGAATTCCTGCCCGTCGGCCTGCTGCCCGCGATGGCTGCCGAACTGGCCATCAGCAAGGGCCAGGCAGGGCTGATGATCACCACGCCGGGCATCGTTGCCGCGTTTGCCGCCATCTTCGTCACCGTCGGCTCGGGCCGGCTGGACCGCCGCATCGTGCTGCTGGCGCTCACCGCCCTGCTCGTCGCTTCGAACCTGCTGGTGGCGCTGGCGCCCTCGTATGCGTGGATACTGCTGGGCCGTGCCATGCTGGGCGTGGGCGTGGGCGGCTTCTGGGCCATCGGCAGCGCCATCGGCCCGCGCCTGGTGGCGCCGCAGCATGCGTCGCGCGCCATGTCTATCATCTTCGCCGGCGTCTCGCTGGGCACGGTGGCGGGCGTGCCGGCCGGCGCGCTGGTGGGCGAGCTGGTGGGCTGGCGGGTCGCTTTCGGCGCGGCCAGCGCCATCGCCGTGCTGGTTTTCATCGGCCAGCTGTTGCTGTTGCCCAGGTTGCCGCCGACACAGGCCATCCGCCTGCGCCAGTTGCCGATGATTTTCGGCATCCGCAAGGCCAGGCTGGGCCTGATCGCCACGGCCATGCTGTTTACGGGCCAGTTCGCCGCCTACACGTATATCGCGCCCTTCCTCACGCAGATCTCGCACCTGGCGGCCGGCACGGTGAGCGCCATGCTGCTCGTGTACGGCGCTTCCGGCTTCATCGGCAACCTCGCGGGCGGCTGGGCGGCCGGCCGCTACGAACGGGCCGCGCTGATGGTGACGGGCGCCGTGCTGGGCCTGTCCACCTTGGCCCTGGCCGCGTTCGGCAGCCATTCGATGACGGCCATGCTGCTGGTGGCCGTGTGGGGCTTCGGTTTCGGCGCCATGCCGATCGCCGTGCAGACGTGGATGTTCAAGGCGGCGCCGCACTTGATGGAAGGCAGCAGCGCACTGTTTGTCGCCATCGTGCAAGTGTCGCTGGCGTCGGGTGCGTTGTTGGGAGGCATGGCCGTCGACCGGCTGGGCGTGTCGAGCGCGATGGTGGTGGGCGGCCTGTTCGCCCTCGGCTGCGCGCTGACGATCGCGCTGTTCGGCAAGCCGCAGGCCAGCGCCAAGGCTGGCGCGGCCTGCGCAACGTCGTAGGTATCAGATGCGGCCGCGGCGGAATTCCCCAAGGAATTTCGCCACTTCGGCTGGCGTCATGAGCACATCGGCGTCGCCGTGATAGGCATACAGGAAAGGCGTGCCGCCCAGGCGGTCCGTCAGCTTGGCAAAGAGTAAAAAGCGGCTGCCCAGCGGATAGTGCTGCAGGTCGACCAGGCGGCGCGAGCACTGCACGGCCAGTTCGGGAGAGAAGGCCTGGCCCGGCACGGGGCGGATTTCCACGCGGCCATGAATCGCACGCGATTCGACGGCAACGTGCCGGTATGCATAAGTATCACGGGCCATGCCGCCACCTTGAATAAAGTAAAGGCGCCATCTTAAGCGAAGTGGGCGCCTGCCGTGTTACTGCGCCACGATGCGCAGCAGGCGGCCATTGTCTTCATCCGTCAGCGCATACAGGTAACCGTCCGGCCCCTGGCGCACGTCGCGCACGCGCGCGCCGATGTCCAGGCGGTCCTGCCCCGTCACCTTGCCGTTCGCATCGACGGCGATGCGGCGGATATCCTTGGCCGCCAGGCCGCCGCTGAAGATGCTGCCGCGCCAGGCGGCGATCTTGTCGCCCGTGTAGACGGCCAGGCCCGACGGCGCCGGCGACGGCACCCAGGCCACGCTCGGATTGAACATGCCGGGCACTTCATGCTTGCCGACGGGTTCATGCGTCTTGTAGTCGGCGCCATAGCTTTGCAGGGGCCAGCCATAGTTGCCGCCCGCCACCACCAGGTTCAGCTCGTCGCCGCCGTACGGCCCGTGTTCCGTGGCCCACACGCGGCCGGAAACAGGGTCGAGCGCCAGGCCCTGCACGTTGCGGTGCCCAACCGACCAGATTTCCGGCAAGGCCCCCTTGGCGGCCAAGGGATTACCGGGTGCCGCTTTGCCCTCGTCCGTCAGGCGCAGGATGGAACCCTGGTGCGTGGCCAGGTTTTGCGCCTGTTCGCGCGCCAGCCGGTCGCCTATGCGCAGCGGCGGATTGCCGCCATCGGCCACGCTCATCAGCAAAGTGCCGTCCGGCAGCCACAGCAGGCGCGAGCCGAAATGCTGGCCGCCGCTCTTGTCGGTCGCGACCTGGAACAGGGTCACGATGCCCGTCACCTTCTTGCCGTCGAACACGCCGCGCACGAGGGTCGTGCGGTTCGCGTCATTCGTGCCCGTCGACACTGTCATGTAGACGCGCGGGTTCGGCTTGTTGGCATCCTGCGGATGCAGCACGATATCGAGCAGGCCGCCCTGCCCGCCCGTAAACACCTTGGGCATGCCTTCCAGCGCCACGTCGGTAAAAGTCTTTCCATTCAGCAGATGCAAGGTCCCCTGCTTGCTGGTGACGAGCGCGCGGCCCTCGCCCAGCCAGGCGATGCCCCACGGCTGGCGCACGCCTTCGGCCACGGTAACGGCCTTCCACGGCTGTTTCGCGGCGGGCGGTTCGCCCGTCGCTTGCAGTTCGGCCCAGGCCGCTGGCGCGGCAGTCAAGGCCAGTGCAAGCGCGATGCTGGTACGGCGTAACTGGAACATGGCTACTCCTGTCGTTAATCGATCAATGGTGGGCGTCTCAGGCGCGCAGCAGCAGGGCCACGGCTTCGGCCGCGATACCCTCTTCGCGGCCCAGGTAGCCGAGTTTTTCATTCGTCTTGGCCTTGATATTGACCTGGCCCACACTCACGCCCAGGTCTTCGGCCACGTTGGCGCACATGGCGGCGATGTGCGGCGCCATTTTCGGGCGTTGGGCGATGATGGTGGCGTCGATATTGCCGATGATATAACCGGTCGCCTGCACGCGGCGCACGGCTTCGCGCAGCAGGGTGCGCGAATCGGCACCCTTGAATTGCGCGTCCGTGTCAGGGAAATGACGGCCGATGTCGCCCAGGGCGGCGGCGCCGAAGAGCGCGTCCGTAATCGCGTGCAGCAATACGTCGGCGTCGGAATGGCCGAGCAAGCCCAGGTGATGAGGGATCTTCACGCCGCCGATGATCAGGTCGCGGTTTTCCACCAGCGCGTGGCAGTCATAGCCCTGGCCGATGCGGAAAGGCAGTATGGGAGTCGTTGTGTTCATGCGGGTCTCTCTGGAATTCAAGGGTTGGCCAAATACAGCTCGGCCGTGTGTATGTCGCGCGGCAAGGTCACCTTCAGGTTGCGCGGGTGACCCTCGACCAGTTTCGGCGCCAGGCCCAGCGCCTCGACGGCGCTGGCGTCGTCGGTAATCGCTTGCGGGTCGGGCGCTTCGGACAAGGCCCGGTGCAGCAAGGCATAGCTGAACATCTGCGGCGTCTGCGCCAGCCACAGATGGTCGCGCGGCACCGTCTGCGCTGACACATTGGCCGGCCCGGCCCGCTTGACGGTATCGACCACCGGCAAGGCCAGCAAGCCGCCGGCCGGGTGGTCGCCCACGTCCATGATCAGTTTTGCGATCAGCGCCGGCGTCAGGCCCGGACGCGCCGCGTCGTGCACCAGCACCTGGTCGTGGGCGGCGATGCTGCCGTGCAGCGCCTGCAAGCCGTTCAGGATGCTGTCCATGCGCGTGGCGCCGCCGCAGCGCAGCACCGTGACGCCATACCCCGTACCCTGCTCCGGCACGACGGCGTCGATCTGGCCATCCTCGGCGCTGACGACGACATAGGTGTGCGCGATCAGGGGGCTGGCGAGAAAGGCGTCGAGCGCGTGGCGCAGCATGGGTTTGCCGGCGATGGCCAGATATTGCTTGGGACTGCCCGCCTCCATGCGCGCGCCCACGCCGGCGGCGGGGATCAACGCAAAGTAACGGACGGTGTTCGGTGCTGCTGTCATGCCATTCCTTGTCTAGTTGGCGGGCGCTGTCTTGCCCGCCAGGATGTTCTGGATCTCGCCCTTGCACGCCTTGCCCAGGCGCGCATATTCTTGCGGAGAATCGATGGCGGCCTGCAAGGTTTCCACCTTGCGCATTTCCGCCTTGATGTACGGCAACCAGCCCGTGTCGATCTCGCGCGCCAGCGCCGCCTTGGCCGTGCCGCTGGGCGCGTACAGGGGCCGCGCCTCGAAGCGCCTGGCCAGTGCGGCGCGCACGGTCTTTTCCACGCGCGGCAAGTGGTCCATATAGGTTTTCATGTGCCGCAGCTCGTGCGCGAGTATCTCATCATACGCGCAAGTGCCAGGGGCAAACTCGCGGCCGATATAGATCACCACGGGCGCATATGTGAGGCTCACGGTAATCTGCGGCGCCACGCATTCGTAGCCGCTGGCCGGGTCTTGCAGCATGGGGCCGGCCAGGGCGATGGCCACGCGCGATTCCGTCTTCGTCAGGCCCAGCACCCAGGTGTTGGCGCGCGCCGTGCCCTTCATCACCGTCAGGGCCTTGTACGGCAGATGCGTGTCGATGCTGTAGCCGTTCTGCTGCGCCGTCAGCACGGACACCGTCTTGCTGATCGTGTCTTCGCAGCGCACCTGGAACGGCGTGCGCGCTGCCGCCTGCGCGTCCAGGGCGCCGCCGGCCAGCAGCAGGAGGAGAGCCGCGCGCATGTGCGGAATCAGGCCGGCAGCCAGGCGCCGCTGGTGATCTTGTCGAGCCAGAAGATGCCGATGACGGTTTTCACGTCCGTAATGGTGCCATCCTTGACCCAGTCGAGCAGCTGCGGCACGGTGGCCGTAAACGTTTCGAGGAATTCGCCCTCGTCGAGCTGGCGTTCGCCGGCCACGAGTCCCCGCGCCAGAAACAGCTCCAGGTGCTCGTCGGAATAGGCGATGGCGTTGTGGATGGTGGACACGAATTGCCAGTCGCTGGCCGTGTAGCCCGTCTCTTCCAGCAGTTCGCGCTGGGCACACGCCAGGTGGGACTCGCCCGCATCGATTTTACCAGCAGGAAATTCGATGAAGACCCGGTCCAGCGGATAGCGGTACTGGCGTTCCATCAGCACCGTGCCGTCGTCGAGCAGCGGCAGGATCACGACGGCGCCCGGATGCAGAATGAATTCGCGCGCCGTGATCTTGCCGTCAGGCAGAGCAACGCGGTCGCGCTGCACGCGCAGGAAGCCGCCCTGGTAGACGAGCTCGCCGTCGACCTTGGTTTCAATCAGATTCGTATCCATGGAATTCCTTTATTCAATAAAAAACGGCGCCAGAGGCGCCGCTTTCGGAGGGGAGGAACACTGACAAAACCGTAGCGAGCGGCAGTGATTTGTGGCTGAGAAGCGGAACTGTGCCTGAGCACAGTGAGCATCGCAGGCCGCAAAGCGCGACGCGCAGTAGGTTTGGTCAGCGTTCTAGCGCCGCTTGCGCAGGTAGCGTGTGACAAAGCCGGGGAAAGCCAGCACGAGGAACAGGCAGCCGGTGATGGCGTAGAACTCCCACGTCTGCGGGAAAGCGTTGCCGATGCGCGCTTCGAGCGCGAACGCCACGGCGCCGACGATGAAGTACAGAATCACCATCTCCAGCAGGCGCAGCGCGAGCGGCTTGCGCCAGCCCTGCTCCGCCTGCGCCGCTTTTTTCAGCGGCACGGCGGCGAACAGTTTCTCGTTCAGGAAAGGCAGGTTGGCGCCCAGGATGCCCAGGGCGATCACCAGCCAGCTCGAGGCCGCGACGTCCATCTTACGACGCCAGCGTCTTGGTGATGGCGGTCGCGCAGGCAGCCAGGATGCTGTTCGGCATCACGCCCAGCGCCAGGACGAACACACCGTTCAGGGCCAGCACGACGCGCATGTCGCCATGCACGACCAGCGCGTTGCTGTCGGTCGGCTCGTCGAACCACATCATCTTCACGACGCGCAGGTAGTAGAAGGCGCCGATCAGCGAGAACAGCACGGCGGCGATGGTCAGCCACAGCTGGCCCGTCGCCAATACCGAAGCGAGCACCGAGTACTTGGCCATGAAGCCCATCAGCGGCGGCACGCCGGCCAGCGAGAACATGAACAGCGTCATCACCAGCGCGAAGATCGGGCTGCGTTTGCCCAGGCCCTTGAAGTCGGCCAATTCTTCTGCTTCGAAACCATTACGTGCCAACAACATGATCACGCCGAAGGTACCCAGGGTGGTGAACACGTAGGTGATGACGTAGTACATCGAGGCGCCGTAGGCGGTGGCTGCGCCAGCCGCGTTCAGGGTGTTGTTCGGTGCATCCACGGTGCCCGACAGCAGGCCCAGCAGCACGAAGCCCATTTGCGCGATGGTCGAGTACGCCAACATGCGCTTCAAATTGGTTTGCGCGATGGCGGTGAAGTTACCGATGGCCAGCGACATCACGGCCAGCACCAGCAGCATTTGCTGCCAGTCATGCGCCATCGGCAGCAAGCCTTCGGCCAGCAAGCGCAGGGTGATGGCGAAGGCGGCCAGTTTCGGCGCCGCGCCCAGCAGCAGGGTCACGGCCGTCGGCGAACCTTGATACACGTCAGGCACCCACATGTGGAATGGCACGACGCCCAGTTTGAAGGCCAGGCCGGCAACGAGGAACACCAGGCCGAAGACCATGATGGTGCCGTTGGTCTTGCCGTTTTCCAGCGCCACGCGCAGTTCGCCCAGGTCCAGGGTGCCGGACGCGCCGTACAGCATCGAGATACCGTACAACATGAAACCGGAAGCCAGCGCGCCCAGGATGAAGTATTTCATGGCCGCTTCCGTGGCCTTGGCATTGTCACGGCGCAAGGCGATCAGCGCGTACAGCGACAGCGACATCAGTTCCAGACCCAGGTAGATGATCAGGAAGTTGTTGGCCGAGATCATGATCATCTGGCCCAGCAGTGCAAACAGGGCCAGCACGTAGAACTCGCCGCCCAGGTTGCCCGACAGCATGCTGCGGTCGGTGGCATAGGCACGCGAGTAGATCAGGGTCAGCGCCACGGCGCCGTACGAGAACAGTTTCAGCAGCTGCGACATCGGGTCCGACACGAACATATTGTGGAACGTGTAGACCGTGGTGCCCGCGTTGAAGTCGCCCACGGTCAGCAAGGCGCAGCCTGCCAGAGTCAGCAAGGACAGCGCATAGGTGATCGAACGCTTCGCCGCAGGCAAGAACATATCGATCAGCAAGAGCGCCGACGTGGCGATCAGCAGAAAGATTTCCGCGTACAGCGGTACCAGATTAGGTGCATTAGTCATGTTATCGGTCTTCTATTTAAGGCAACTTGCTGATGGCGACATGCTGCAGCAGGTCGGCAACCGAAGTTTGCATCGTGTCGGTGAATGGGGCTGGGTACAGACCCATCACGAGCACGGCGATGGCCAGCACAGCAAGCATGAAAAATTCACGTTTGTTGATGTCGGTCAATTCGGCCACGTGCTTGTTCTTGATCTTGCCGAACACCACGCGCTTGGCCATCCACAGCGAGTACGCCGCGCCCCAGATCAGTGCCGTTGCAGCCAGCAGACCGATCCAGAAGTTGTATTTCACCGCACCGAGGATCACCATGAACTCGCCGACGAAGCCGGACGTCGCTGGCAGACCGCAGTTGGCCATCGAGAACAGCACGAAGAAGGCGGCAAATTTCGGCATGCGGTTCACGACGCCGCCGTAGTCGGCGATGTTGCGGGTATGCATGCGGTCATACAGCACGCCGATGCACAGGAACATGGCGCCGGAGATGAAGCCGTGCGAGACCATCTGCACGATACCGCCCTGCACCGAGATGTCGTTGAACATGAAGAAGCCCAGGGTGACGAAGCCCATGTGCGCGATCGACGAATAGGCGACCAGTTTTTTCATGTCGGTTTGCACCAGGGCAACCAGACCGATGTAGATGACGGCGATCAGCGACAAGGCGATCATGAAGCCCGACAGGTAGTGGCTGGCGTCCGGCGTGATCGGCAGCGAAAAACGCAGGAAGCCGTAGGCGCCCAGTTTCAGCATGATGGCGGCCAGCACGGCGGAACCGCCAGTTGGCGCTTCCACGTGGACGTCCGGCAGCCAGGTGTGGACGGGGAACATCGGCACTTTGACGGCAAACGCCATCAGGAAGGCCAGGAAGATGAAGATCTGCTCGTTCATCGTCAGCTTGAACGCGTGCCAGGCCAGGATGTCGAAGGTGCCCGACACATTGCGCAGGTAGATGATGGCAACGAGGGTCAGCAGCGAACCGAAGAAGGTGTACAGGAAGAACTTGAACGACGCGTACACGCGGTTCGAACCGCCCCAGATACCGATGATGATGAACATCGGGATCAGGGTGGCTTCAAAGAAGAAGTAGAACAGCAAGCCGTCCAGCGCGCAGAACACGCCGATCATCAGGCCCGACAGGATCAGGAACGAGCCCATGTACTGGGCGATGCGCTTCTCGATCACTTGCCAAGCCGAAATGACGACGATGACGGTGATGAAGGCTGTCAGCGGCACGAACCACAGCGACAGGCCGTCGATACCCAGCGAGTACCAGATATTGAAGGTGGCTATCCACGGTGCTTTTTCGACGAATTGCATGCCGTGCGCGGCGTTGTCGAAATGCTGGATCAGGGGCCAGGTGCACAGCATGCTGAGCACCGCGCCGGCCAGCGACAGCCAGCGGGTAAAGCCCGCTTTGCTGTCACGGCCGAGAGCCAGGACCAGGACGCCGCAAATGATCGGCACCCAGATCGACAGACTCAGGTAAGGAGGTAGTGTAGAAATCGTAGACTGCATCATGGTTCTCAGTATTCTTTTATCAGGTCAGCTTACTTAGCGGGCCAGAATGGCAGGAAATAGATCAGGAAGCCCAGCACGCCCAGGATCATCACGAATGCATAGTGATAGATGTAGCCGGTCTGCAGCACTCGCGACAGCGAGGACAGCCAGGCGACGACCTTGGCGCTACCGTTGACCAGCAGGCCATCGATCAGCTTCTTGTCACCGAAGTTCCACAGGCCATTACCCAGCAAGCGGGCACCGCCGGCGAACACGACTTCATTGAACTTGTCCATGTAGTACTTGTTGTCCAGCAGGGTGTGGATCGCGTGGAACTTGGCAAAGAACCAGGCCGGTACGCGCGGGTTGACCATGTAGCAGTAGTAGGCTGCCACCACGCCGGACAATGCCAGCCAGAACGGTGCAGTCGACAGGCCGTGGATCGCCATCGCCATTGCGCCGTGGAATTCATGCGACAACTCTTCCATTGCCGGATGGTTTTCGCCGACGAAGATCACGCCCTTGAAGAAATCGCCATGCAGCATCGGGCCGATCGTCAGGTAACCGATGATCAGGGAAGGGATCGCCAGCATCACCAGCGGGAACCACACGACGAACGGCGATTCATGCGGCTTCTGGCCAGGTTCCAGACCGTGGTGGCCGTGGTCGTCTTCCTCTTCTTCGTGACCATGGTCGTCATGTGCATCGCCGTGCGCGCCATGGGCCGCTTTCGGTGCGTGATGGTCATCGTGACCGTGCGCATGCGTCTGGCCGAAACGTTCCTTGCCGTGGAAGACGAGGAAATACATGCGGAACGAGTAGAAGGCGGTGACGAACACGCCGGCCAGCACGGCGAACTGGGCAAAGCCAGCGCCCCAGATGTGCGTCGCTTCGACGGCTTCGATGATGCTGTCTTTCGAGTAGAAACCGGAGAACAGCGGCGTACCGATCAGGGCCAGCGAACCGACCAGCGACGTGATCCAGGTGATCGGCATGTACTTGCGCAGGCCGCCCATGTTGCGGATGTCCTGGTCGTGGTGCATGCCGATGATGACGGAACCGGCGCCCAGGAACAGCAGTGCCTTGAAGAATGCGTGCGTCATCAGGTGGAACACGGCCACGGAGTACGCGGACGAACCGAGCGCCACGGTCATGTAGCCGAGCTGCGACAGGGTCGAGTAAGCGACGACGCGCTTGATGTCGTTCTGGATGATGCCCAGGAAGCCCATGAACAGCGCCGTGATTGAACCGATCACCAGGATGAAGGACAGTGCCGTGTCGGACAGTTCGAACAGCGGCGACATGCGCGAGACCATGAAGATACCGGCCGTCACCATCGTCGCGGCGTGGATCAGTGCCGAGATCGGGGTAGGACCTTCCATCGAATCAGGCAGCCACACGTGCAGCGGGAACTGCGCCGACTTGCCCATCGCGCCGATGAACAGGCAGATGCAGGCAACGGTCAGCAGGGCCCAGTCGGTACCCGGCATCGTCAGCAGCGCCAGTTCGTCTTTCTTGGCAAATACTTCCTGGTAATTCATGGTGCCGGCGAACCCCAGCAGCAGGCCGATGCCCAGGATGAAGCCGAAGTCGCCCACGCGGTTGACGAGGAAAGCCTTCATGTTGGCCACGATGGCCGTCGGACGCTGGTACCAGAAACCGATCAAGAGGTAGGAGACCAGGCCCACTGCTTCCCAGCCGAAGAACAGCTGCAGGAAGTTGTTGGCCATGACCAGCATCAGCATCGAGAACGTGAACAGCGAGATGTAGGCGAAGAAGCGGTTATAGCCTTCGTCATCCTTCATGTAGCCGATCGTGTAGATGTGCACCATCAGGGAGACGAAGGTGACCACGCACATCATCATCGCCGACAGCGAATCGATCTGGAAGCCCACTTCCATCTTCAGGGTGCCGATCGTCATCCAGTTATAGATCGTGCCATTGAATGTCGCGCCATCCATCACTGCCAGCAGTGTCTGCACGGACAGGATGAACGCAATCAGTACGCCCAGGATCGTCGCGGTATGCGACGTCTTGCGTCCGACCAAATTACCCAGGAACTGGGTGCCAAGCAAGCCTGCAATCGCGGCACCGGCCAGCGGCGCCAGCGGTACGGCAAGAAGGAGGTTAGGGTTGAGGAGTTGCCCCGCCATGATGAACCTTAATCGTTATTATTCGAGAGATCGAGTCTGAAAAACATCAGCCTTTGAGGCTGTCCAGGTCTTCGACGTTGATGGTATCCAGATTACGGAACATCACCACCAGAATAGCCAGACCGATAGCCGACTCAGCGGCGGCAACCGTCAGGATGAAGAAAACGAAGATCTGACCGGCCGCGTCGCCCATGAAATGGGAGAACGCGATGAAATTCATATTCACCGCCAGCAGCATCAATTCGATTGCCATCAGCAATACGATGATGTTCTTGCGGTTCAGGAAAATACCGACGATCGAGATTGCGAACAGGATCGCGCCCAGGACCAGAAAATGTGTGAGCGATAATGTCATGGTGCCTCCTTAACTTCCGGCTCAGCCGCAGGACGCTCGACGACCGCGTCCATCTTGATGATCTTCAGGCGGTCGTTGCGCTTGACGCGCACGGCATCGCCTGGAGCAAAGTGCTTGGTGTCCTTGCGTTTGCGCAGGGTCAGTGCAACCGCGGCAACGATGGCCACCAGCAGCACGACGGCGGCGATCTCGAAGGCGAACACGTATTTCGTGTAGATCAGCAGGCCAAGTTCCTTGGTGCCGCCCAGGTTGACGTTCACCGGAGCGACGCTAGGCGCAAAGTTGCGGAAACCGTGCCACAGGACGGCGGCCATTTCCAGCACGATGATCACGCCCACCGTCACGGACAATGGCAGGTAGCCCCAGAAACCTTCGCGCATGCGGTCGATATTGATATCGAGCATCATGACCACGAAGAGGAACAGCACCATCACGGCGCCGACATACACCAACACCAGCACGATGGCCAGGAATTCAGCTTGCAGCAGCATCCAGATGCCCGCTGCGGAAAAGAAGGACAGTACCAGGAACAGTACTGCGTGGACCGGATTACGGGCCGTGATGACGCGCGTCGCTGCCAGAATCAAGATCAGCGCGAAGGCGTAAAACAAAATTGTTTTAAAGTCCATAAAAAACCCAATAGACGTACAGATGAACGAGGGGCGCGCCGCAGCTTTGGGGCTGCGGCGCATCCATCAGCGATAAGGTGCGTCGGCGGCGCGCGCAGCGGCGATGTCATTTTCATAACGATCACCCACGGCCAGCAACATCTCTTTCGTGTAATACAAATCCCCGCGTTTCTCGCCGTGGTATTCCAGGATTTGCGTCTCGACGATCGAATCGACCGGGCAGGACTCTTCGCAGAAACCGCAGAAGATGCACTTGGTCAAGTCGATATCGTAACGCGTGGTGCGGCGCGAGCCGTCGTCACGCTGTTCCGATTCGATCGTGATGGCCATCGCCGGGCAAACCGCTTCGCACAGTTTGCAGGCGATGCAACGTTCCTCGCCGTTCGGGTAGCGGCGCAGCGCGTGCAAGCCACGGAAACGCGGCGAGATCGGTGTCTTCTCTTCCGGGAATTGCACCGTGATCTTGCGCGAAAACATGTACTTGCCTGTCAACGCCATGCCCTTGATCAGCTCGCCTAACAAGAGGCTGCTGAAGAAATCTTTTACCTTATCCATTCGTATGCACTCTCTTACTTCCAAATATTCCAGGATGTCTGCATCCAGGCAGCGACGAAGACCAGGTAGACCAGCGTCAACGGGATAAACACTTTCCAGCCGAGGCGCATGATCTGGTCATAACGGTAGCGTGGGAAAGTACCGCGTACCCAGATAAACACCGACACGATGAAGAAGGTCTTGGCGAACAGCCAGAAGAAGCCGCCGAAACCACCCCAGAACTCAAGGAAAGCAAATGGTGCGGACCAGCCACCGAGGAACATGATCGAAGCGAGGGCGCCGATCAGGATCATGTTGGCGTATTCGGCCAGCATGAACATGGCGTAGGCCATGCCCGAGTACTCGACCATGTGGCCGGCCACGATTTCCGACTCGCCTTCGACGACGTCGAACGGGTGGCGGTTGGCTTCAGCCAGGCCCGACACCAGGTAGATGACGAACATCGGCAGCAATGGCAGCCAGTTCCACGACAGGAAGTTCACGCCCTTGTCGGCGAAGAAGCCGATTTGCTGGCCGCCGACGATGTCGATGAAGTTCAGGCTGCCCGAGACCATCAGCACGATGACCATCACGAAGCCCATCGGGATTTCATACGAAATCATCTGTGCCGAAGCGCGCATGGCGCCCATGAACGAGTACTTCGAGTTCGAGGCCCAGCCGGCGATGATGATGCCGTAGACTTCCATCGAGGTAATCGCCAGCAGCATCAGCAAGCCTGCGTTGACGTTGGCCAGCACGGCTTGCGGGCCGAAGGGCACGACCGACCAGGCGGCCAGGGCCGGCATGATGGTCATGATCGGGCCGATCACGAACAGGCCCTTGGCGGCCTTGGACGGGATGATGATCTCTTTGAACAAGAGTTTCAGCGCATCGGCGATCGGTTGCAGCAAGCCCAAAGGACCCACGCGGTTCGGGCCGACGCGGATCTGGATCCAGCCGATCAGCTTGCGTTCCCACAGGGTCAGGTAGGCAACCAGGCCCATCAGCGGCAACAGCACGCAGAGGATCTTGATCAGGGTCCAGAAGAACGGCCACGAGCCGCCCAGCAGATCCTGACCGCTGCTGTTGATGACGTTTACAAATTCAGGCAGAGCCATCAGATTTTCCCCTCTGCTGTTTCAACTGTGATGTCACCGAACATGCCGCCCAGGCTGGCCGTCGAGGCATGCGCCGCCGACACCTTGACCACATTGGCTGGCAGGCCGGCATGGAGTGCCGCCACCAGGATGGCGCTGCCGGAGCCTTGCGCCACTTTGACCTTGTCGCCTGCCTTGATGCCCAGCTTCTCGGCCAATGCCGGCGACAGATGGGCTTGCGGCGCGGCGCCGTCGACCGTGCGCAGCAGCGGTTCGGAGCGGCGCACCAGCGCGTCGGCGAAATAGATCGGCACGTCGGCGATGCGTTGCAGCGCAGGCGATGCCGGTGCGTACGTCGCCGCTTCCGGTGCGTTCTTGGCGATGTTGTTCAGCTGTGCCGACAGGTCGGTCACGCCGGCGCCGAACGCTTCGTCGCGGATCGCTTCGGAGGTGTCGTAGTCGAAACCGGCCAGGCCCAGGATGTTGCCCAGCACGCGCAGCACTTTCCAGGCAGGACGGGTTTCCGCCAGCGGTTTGACGGTGCCGTTGAAGCTTTGCGCGCGGCCTTCGCAGTTGACGAAGGTGCCCGAGGTTTCAGCGAACGGCGCGATCGGCAGCAAGACGTCGGCGTAATCCATGCCATGCTTGAAGGCCGACATCGCCACGACCATGTCGGCGCCATCGAGGGCGGCGCGGGCCGCCTGTGGATTGGCGGCGTCGAGCTCCGGCTCGGCGTGCAGCAGCACGTAGGCTTTTTTCGGTACGGCAAACGGGGCTTGCACGTTGGCGCGCGGCTTGGCGACCAGGTGCGCGCCAACCGTGTTGGCCGCTTCCGTCAGGTAACCGAGCTTGGCGCCCGTCTGTTCGGCGATCCATTGCGCAGCGGCATGCAGTTGCGACGCTTGCGGATGTTGCGTTGCCGCGTTACCCAGCAGCACGGCGCCATGGTCGCCGGCCATCAGGCTGGCGGCGATGGCCACGGCCACGTCCGAAGCGCTCACCGCTTCAAAACCGGCTGGCGCGGCGATTTCTTTTGCTTTAGCAACAGCGACGACCACTTCCGACAAGGCCGCCAGCCAATCGCTCGGCGCAACGATCATCTTGTTGGCGATGGTGATCAGCTGATCATCGTCGGAGGCGTGCAGGATCGACAGCTTGGCGCCGCCCTTGACGGACGCGCGCAAGCGCGTGGCCAGCAATGGATGATCCTTGCGCAGGAACGAGCCGATGACGAAGGCGCGCTTGATCTGGCCAAATTCGTTGATCGGCATGCCCAGCCATGGTTTCACGCTGGCGTCGAGCGCGAAGTCGGTCTGGCGCAGGCGGAAGTCGACGTGCTCGGAACCGAGGCCGTGGGCGACTTTTTGCAGCAGGACCAGCTCTTCGACCGTCGAATGCGGGGTCGCCAGCGCGGCGATGGCGTCGGCGCCATGCTCGTGCTTGATATTTTTCAAACCGTGCGCCACGTATTCCAGCGCGGTCTGCCAATCGACTTCTTTCCACTCGTTGCCTTGTTTCAGCATCGGCGACGTCAGGCGTTCGGCACTGTCCAGCGCTTCGTACGAGAAACGGTCCTTGTCCGAGATCCAGCACTCGTTGACGGCTTCGTTTTCCAGCGGCAGTACACGCTTGACCTTGCCAGCTTTCACTTGCACGATCAGGTTAGCACCGAGGCCGTCATGCGGGCTGACCGATTTGCGGCGCGACAGTTCCCACGTACGGGCGCTGTAGCGGAACGGTTTCGAGGTCAGTGCGCCGACCGGGCACAGGTCGATCATGTTGCCCGACAGTTCGGAGTCGACCGTCTGGCCGACAAACGACACGATTTCCGAGTGTTCGCCGCGGCCGATCATGCCCAGCTCCATCACGCCGGCCACTTCCTGGCCAAAGCGTACGCAGCGGGTGCACTGGATGCAGCGCGACATCTCTTGCATGGAGACCAGCGGACCGGCTTCCTTCGGCGTGACGACGCGCTTGTCTTCCTTGTAGCGCGATTCGCTCTTGCCGTAACCGACGGCCAAGTCTTGCAACTGGCATTCGCCGCCCTGATCGCAGATAGGGCAATCGAGCGGGTGGTTAATCAGCAAGAATTCCATGACCGACTTTTGCGCCTGCACAGCTTTATCGCTGGCGGAGCGCACGATCATGCCGGCACTGACCGGGGTCGCGCAAGCGGGCAAAGGCTTGGGCGCCTTTTCCACTTCGACCAGGCACATGCGGCAGTTCGCTGCGATCGACAATTTCTTGTGATAGCAGAAGTGCGGAATGTAGGTTCCCAATTTGTTGGCGGCGTCCATCACCATGCTACCAGCAGGGACTTCGACTTTTTTGCCGTCTATTTCGATTTCAACCATGGTGATCGTTACCTGACGCAGCTTAGATATATGCGGGCACTAAGCAATGCTTGTGCTCGATATGATATTCAAATTCTTCACGGAAATTCTTAATGAAGGCCCGTACCGGCATGGCAGCCGCATCGCCCAGCGCGCAAATGGTGCGGCCCTGGATGTTGTCGGCGATCGAGTTGAGCATGTCCAGGTCGTCTGGACGACCCTGCCCCTGCTCGATGCGGTGCACCATGCGGTACATCCAGCCTGTGCCTTCACGGCAAGGCGTACACTGGCCGCACGATTCTTCAAAGTAGAAGTAGGACAGGCGTTCCAACGCCTTCACCATGCAGCGTGTTTCGTCCATCACGATGACGGCGCCCGAACCCAACATCGAACCGGCTTTCGCGATCGAGTCATAGTCCAGGTCGGTCTGCATCATGATGTCGCCGCGGATCACCGGCGCGGACGAGCCGCCAGGAATCACGGCCTTGATCTTTTTACCGCCGCGCATGCCGCCTGCCAGTTCCAGCAGGGTCGCAAACGGGGTGCCGAGCGGCACTTCGTAGTTGCCCGGTTTTTCCACGTCGCCCGAGATCGAGAAGATCTTCGAACCGCCGTTGTTCGGCTTGCCCATCGCCAGGTATTTCTCTGGGCCGATGTTCAGCACGAAAGGCACGGCCGCGAAGGTTTCCGTGTTGTTGATCGTCGTCGGCTTGCCGTACAGGCCGAACGAGGCAGGGAAAGGCGGCTTGAAGCGCGGCTGGCCCTTCTTGCCTTCCAGCGATTCGAGCAGAGCCGTTTCTTCGCCGCAGATGTAGGCGCCATAACCATGGTGGGCGTGCAACTGGAACGAGAACTCGCTGCCCATGATCTTGTCGCCCAGGAAACCGGCGGCGCGCGCCTCTTCCAGCGCTTCTTCGAAACGCAGGTATTCCTGGAAGATTTCGCCGTGGATATAGTTATAGCCGACGGTGATGCCCATCGCATAAGCGCCAATGGCCATGCCTTCGATCAGCGCATGGGGATTGTAACGAATGATGTCGCGGTCCTTGAAAGTGCCCGGTTCGCCTTCATCTGTATTGCAGACGAGGTATTTTTGGCCCGGGAACTGGCGCGGCATGAAGCTCCACTTCAAGCCGGTAGGAAAACCCGCGCCGCCACGGCCGCGCAAGGACGAAGCCTTGAGGTCGGCGATGATCTGTTCCGGCGTGATTTTCTCTTCCAGGATACGCCGCAGGGCGCTGTAGCCGCCGCGGTTCACATAATCTTGCAAATGCCAGTTCTTGCCATCCAGATCCTTCAGGATCAATGGATCGATATGGCGGTTGTGGAGTGACGTCATTTCTTGAGTTCCTCCAGCATGGCGTCGATTTTCTCGTTCGACATCCAGCTGCACATGGTTTTATTACTGACCAGCAAGACCGGCGCATCGCCGCAAGCACCCATGCACTCGCCTTCAACCAGGGTGAACTGGCCGTCTGCGGTGGTTTCGCGGAAATCGATACCCAGTTTCTGCTTCAGGTACTCTGCAGCGCGCACGCCGCCCGACAGGGCGCATGGCAGGTTGGTGCACACGGTGATCTTGTGCTTGCCCACGGGTTTCACGTTGTACATATTGTAGAACGTGGCCACTTCCTGCACGGCAATCGCCGGCATGCCGATGTAATCGGCCAGTTCCTTCATGGTTTCCGGCGCCAGCCAACCCAGTTCATCCTGGGCATGAGCCAGCGCGGCCATGACGGCCGACTGACGCTGGTCGGCCGGATACTTGGCCAGCTCGCGGTCAATTTTCTTATAGCATTGCTCTGATAACAACATACTTTTTGCCTCTTAGCGGTCAATACTGCCGAACACGATATCTTGCGTCCCGATGATGGTCACGGCGTCGGCAAGCATGTGCCCACGCGCCATCTCGTCGAGCGACTGCAAGTGGGCGTAGTCTGGCGCGCGCAGTTTCATGCGGTACGGCTTGTTGGCGCCATCGGACACCAGATACACGCCGAACTCGCCCTTCGGATGTTCCACGGCACTGTAGGCCTCGCCTGGCGGCACGTGGAAACCTTCCGTGAACAGCTTGAAGTGGTGAATCAAGGATTCCATGTTGGTCTTCATGTCGACGCGGCCCGGAGGCGCCACCTTGCGGTTGCTGGTCATGACAGGACCTTCATTGTTACGCAGCCACTCCACGCATTGCTTGATGATGCGGTTCGACTGGCGCAGCTCTTCCACACGCACCAGGTAGCGGTCGTAGCAATCGCCGTTGGTGCCGACAGGAATGTCGAAATCCATCAGGTCGTACACTTCGTACGGCTGTTTCTTGCGCAAGTCCCACTGCACGCCCGAGCCGCGCAGCATGGCGCCCGTGAAGCCCATGGCCAGCGCATCTTCCGGCGAGACCACGCCGATGCCGACGGTACGCTGTTTCCAGATACGGTTATCGGTCAGCAGGGTTTCGTACTCGTCCACGGAATTCGGGAAACGGCGCGCGAAGTCTTCGATGAAGTCCAGCAGCGAACCCTGGCGGTTTTCGTTCAGCTTGCCGATGGCCTTGGCGTTGCGGATGATCGACGCCTTGTGCTGCGGCATCGCGTCCGGCAAGTCGCGGTACACGCCGCCCGGACGATAGTAGGCCGCGTGCATGCGCGCGCCCGATACCGCCTCGTAGGCGTCGAACAAGTCTTCGCGGTCGCGGAAGCAATACAGGAACGGGCCCATGGCGCCGACGTCCAGCGCGTGGGTGCCGAGCCACATCAGGTGATTCAGGATGCGCGTCATCTCGTCGAACATGACGCGGATGTATTGCGCGCGCAGCGGCACTTCCAGGCCCAGCATCTTTTCGATGGCCATCACGTACGCGTGCTCATTGCACATCATCGACACATAGTCGAGACGGTCCATGTACGGCACGGACTGCAGGTAGGTCTTCTGTTCGGCCAGCTTTTCGGTGGCGCGGTGCAGCAGGCCGATATGCGGGTCGGCGCGCTGGATGACTTCGCCATCCATCTCCAGCACCAGGCGCAGCACACCGTGCGCGGCCGGATGCTGCGGCCCAAAGTTCAGGGTGTAGTTCTTAATCTCAGCCATTATTTCATCCCGTAATGTTCTTCGCGGATCACGCGCGGCACGTTTTCCCGCGGCTCGATCGTCACGGGCTGGTAAATCACGCGCTTTTGTTCCGGATCGTAGCGCATCTCGACATAGCCGGAGACGGGGAAATCCTTGCGGAACGGATGGCCGATGAAACCGTAGTCGGTCAGCAGGCGGCGCAAGTCGTTGTGGCCTTCGAAGAGGATGCCCAGCAGGTCGAATGCTTCGCGCTCGTACCAGTTGACGGCGCGCCAGATACCGACCACGGAAGGCAGCAGTGGCATGTCATCGTCGGGCGCGAACACGCGCACGCGCACGCGCCAGTTGTGCTTAACCGACAGCAAGTGCGACACGGCCGCGAAACGCAGACCATCCCAGCTGCCGTCGCCATAGGTCGAGTAGTCGACGCCGCACAGGTCGAGCAGCTGCTCGAAATGCAGGCTCGGATCGTCGCGCAAGGTCTGCATCACGGCCAGGTAGTCCTCGGCCTTGACCTGCAAGGTGACTTCGCCCAGCGCAACCGTCGTGCTAACGCGATCGCCCAGGGCAGTGCCGAGGGCGTTTTGCAATACTTCTAAATGTGTTGTCATAATCTGAAGCGGCCCGGTTAGCGTGCGATCGTGCTGGTACGCTTGATCTTGTTCTGCAACTGCATGATGCCGTACAACAAGGCTTCAGCGGTCGGCGGACAGCCAGGCACATACACGTCGACGGGCACGATGCGGTCGCAACCGCGCACCACGGAATAGGAGTAATGGTAGTACCCGCCGCCATTGGCGCAGGAACCCATCGAGATGACCCAGCGTGGCTCCGCCATCTGGTCGTAGACCTTGCGCAGGGCCGGCGCCATCTTGTTGCACAGGGTGCCGGCAACGATCATGACGTCGGACTGACGCGGCGACGGACGGAACACGACGCCGAAACGGTCCATATCGTAGCGGGCTGCGCCCACATGCATCATTTCGACCGCACAGCAGGCCAGACCGAACGTCATCGGGAACATAGACCCGGTGCGCGCCCAGTTGATCAGCTTGTCGGCCGAGGTGGTGATGAAACCTTCGCTTAATACGCCTTCAATAGCCATGGCTTATTCCCAGTCAAGGGCACCTTTCTTCCAAATGTACCAAAATCCGACCACGAATTCAGCGATGAACACCATCATCGTGACGAAACCGGCCCAGCCCAGGTCGCGCATTGCAACGCCCCATGGGAAAAAGAATGCCGTTTCCAGATCGAACAAAATAAACAGGATTGCGACCAGATAGTAGCGCACATCGAATTTCATGCGCGCGTCTTCGAATGCTTCAAAACCACATTCGTACGGGGAGAGTTTTGCTGCGTCAGGCTTGTTAGGACCTAACAGGCGCCCCAGGAGCTGGGGAGCGATACCGACACCGAGGCCGATAATAATGAACAGCAGGACGGGGAAGTAATTTTCGAGGTTCACGATTGATAAGCTTATATTGAACGATCGGTTAAATGAGGACGCTGCGATCATTTGCAGCGTATCTAACGCACGACCCCAATCAAAGCTAAGACCAGGATCGAACGACACATCCTCGTAAAAAAAGCCAGCAACTTTGTACGAGCCATGGCTCGTGCGCCGTTGCTGGCTTCTGATTTCTGGTGCCGACGACGAGACTCGAACTCGTACAGCTTTCGCCACTACCCCCTCAAGATAGCGTGTCTACCAATTTCACCACGTCGGCGGTAAGGCCCGTATTCTACTCTGCTTTGGCGCTAAAGTTAATGCACAAATGCATCAAAACACAGATAAAAACGATAAATTTTTACATCTTCCAGCGCGTCACGATTTTTTCCTGCCGCACTGCTGAAACATTGAGCAATAATCCGCCCTTAATGAGAATTACTCTCGATGAGGTATCGAGTTAATGCAGAATTACTTTGGAATCGCGCCTGCCGGGGTGCTGGCAACCGGCGCCGCCGCTGCCGGAGCGCTGGCCGCCGGGGCTGCCGCAGGCACCGTCGTCGGGATCGCGCCCGCGCCGGTGACCGGCACTGGCTTGACGACTTTGTCCATCACGCCGCCGCCCACCGTGGTGGCGCGCTGATTGGCCATCAGCGACAGGGCCAGGGTGGCGCCGAAGAAGATCGCGGCGGCAACGCCCGTCGATTTCGACATGAAGTTCGACGAACCCGTCGCACCGAACAGGCTGCCCGAGGCGCCCGAACCGAAGGCGGCGCCCATGTCGGCGCCCTTGCCGTGCTGCAGCAACACCAGCGCGATAATCGACAATGCCGAAATAACCTGTACTACCACTACCAGATTGAACATCATGTTCATTGCAATTCCATTCTTAGTTTAAATTAATTCAATCGGCGGCGTGAATAATCGCCAGGAAATCCGCCGCCTTCAATGCTGCTCCACCGATCAGACCGCCATCGATATCCGGCATCGCCATCAATTCTTTTGCGTTCTCCGGCTTCATGCTGCCGCCGTACAGGATCTGCACGCCGGCGGCCGCTACCGCATTCTTTTGCGCCAATTGGGCGTGCAATACCTGATGCACGTCCTGCGCCATCTGCGGCGTGGCCGTCTTGCCCGTGCCGATGGCCCAGACCGGCTCGTAGGCCAGCACCAGCTTCGCCACGTCGTCGGCGGAAATGGCCGCCAGCACGGCGCCCAGCTGCTGCGCCACGACCGCGTCGGTCTGGCCCGCTTCGCGCTGCGCCAGGGTCTCGCCGATGCAGACGATAGGCGTGATGCCTGCCGCCAGTGCGGCAACCGTCTTGGCCGCCACCTGCGCATCACTCTCGCCATGGTAGGCGCGGCGCTCGGAATGCCCGATCACCACATAGCCGCAGCCGAAATCCTGCAGCATGGCGGCCGAGATTTCGCCCGTGTAGGCGCCGCTGGCGTGCGCGGAGACATCCTGGGCACCCCAGCCCAGCGCCGTGCCTGCCAATTGCGCCTGGCACTGCGCCAGATACGGCGCAGGCACACAGACGGCGCTGGCGGCGCCAGAAGCAGCCAGGCCAGCAACTATTTCAGACAATAACACCGCGTTCGAGGTGCGACTGCCGTTCATTTTCCAATTTCCGACGACGAGTTTGCGACGCATAGTAGCCTAAATTCTTAATAACCCGTCATTCTAACTCCGGCACCGATGCCGGTCAAACAGGCAGTGCCCCGTTTCAGGCAACTTGCAACATGATCTTGCCCACGTGCGTGCTCGCCTCCATCAAGGCATGCGCCTCGTTGGCCTTTTCCAACGGGAAAGTTTGATAGATCACGGGCTTGATCTTGCCCGCCTCGATCAGCGGCCAGACGGTCGTGCGCAGGTGGTTCGCGATGGCCGCTTTGAAGACGACGGGACGGGGGCGCAAGGTCGAGCCGCTGACGCTCAGGCGGCGGCGCAGCATTTGCCCCAGGTCCAGGGTGGCCTTGGTGCCACCCTGCACGGCGATCAGGCCGATGCGGCCATCGTCGGCCAGGCAATCGATTTCGCGCGGCAGGTAGTCGCCGCCCACCATGTCGAGGATGACGTCGACGCCTTTGCCACCGGTCAATTCCTTGACGACGGCCACGAAATCTTCCGTGCGGTAGTTGATGCCCCGTTCGGCGCCCAGCGCCTCGCAGGCGCGCGCCTTCTCGTCGCTGCCCGCCGTGGCGAACACGCGGTGGCCGAGCGCGGCCGCCAGCTGGATGGCCGCCACGCCGATGCCGGACGTGCCGCCCTGTACCAATAACGTTTCGCCATCGGCCAGCGCGCAGCGGTCGAACACATTGCTCCAGACAGTGAAGAAGTTTTCCGGCAGGGACGCGCCTTCCAGCGCCGTCAAGCCCTTGGGCAGGGGCAGGCACTGGCCGGCGGGTGCGGCGCAGTATTCGGCATAACCGCCGCCCTGCACCAGTGCGCAGACGAGGTCGCCCTTCCTGAAAGCCGTGCTGGTGAAATCACCATCGACGACTTCGCCCGCCACTTCCAGGCCCGGCAAGTCGGAGGCGCCCGCAGGCGGCGCATACTTGCCCAGGCGCTGCAATACATCGGGGCGGTTGATGCCGGCCGCATGTACCTTGATCAGCAGTTCGCCCGCCTTATATTGCGGCATGGGACATTCGGCGATCTGCAAAACGTCGGCGGGACCTGGCTGGCTGATGGCAACTGCACGCATGGCGGGACTCTTTCAAGGGAAAACGGCGATTGTACGCCAAGCCGTCCACCCTTGCAGGCCGCTACTTTATCTCTCAGCCACCGCCCGTTTTCGACTCGCGCGGCAAGGGCGTGCCCGGCTTCCATTTGGCCGACAGCGCCTGCCCTTCCTCGACTTGCTCATGCGTCATCTTGCGCACGACGGCGGCGCGCTGGTCGGCCGCATTCGCATTGCCATTCGCCGCCGCCAGATTCCACAGCATGTAGGCAATGACGTTGTCCTGCTGCACGCCACCCATGTGGTAGCGGTACATCAGGCCCAGCACCTGCTGTGCCTCGGCATGGTTCTGCTCGGCCGCCTTGCGGAACCAGCTGACGGCCTGCTTGTGGTCCTGCAGCACGGCGTTGCCCGTGTAATACATGGCGCCCACCACGTACTGGGCGTCGGCCTTGCCCTGCTCGGCCGCCTTGCGGTGCCAGAACATGGCTTGCTTGTAATCCTGCGGCAAGCCCCGCCCCATGTAATACATCAAACCCAGCAAATGCTGGGCATCGGCATTGCCGGTCTTAGCAAGGGGCAATACTTCCTTGTAAGCCAGCGCGTAATTCTTGTTGTTGTAGGCGCTGGCGCCTTCGGCGAAGCCGGCCCGCGCGGGTAGCTGTATCGTCAACAGCATGAGTAATGTAATGATCAGTTTTTTCATCGGAATGGGATGTGGTCTGACAACTTATTCTTGTCCTGCAGAAGGCCTGCGGCAGGATGCTTTTACTTCCAGCTAACTTTGCCCAGGCCCTCGACGCTGACATCGCGATTGGCCGGTTTGCCGTACACCACCACCGAACCGAGTCCGCTCAGGTTCAGCTTGGCATTCGTATGGGCATTCACCGTGGCATTTCCCAGGCCGCTCAATTCCAGGTTGACGGCATCGGCTTCGAACTGCTGCGCGTTCAGGCTGCCCAGGCCGCCCAGGTTCGCTTTCAGCAGGCGTCCGCGTCCACCCAACATCACGGAACCGGCGCCCTGCAAGTCCAGCTCCGCGCGCTCATTGTTGCCGATCCAGAGCTGCATGCTGCCCACGCCGCCCAGGCTGGCATTGAGCTTGCGGTAGTCGCCCACCAGCTTGATGCTGCCCGCCCCTTCCAGCGACAGGGTCAGTTCCTCGCCCTTGAAACCCGTGATGTCCGTGCTGCCAAAGCCTTCCGAGCTCAGTTCGCGCAGGTTCGGCAACACCAGGTCGGCGCGGATCGATGAAGGGCCGAGCTTGAAGCCGCGCACTTCCGTTTCGATGTGCAGGGTGTCGCCGCTTTGCGCCGTGCTGACATCGGCGATGTAGCGCTTGTCGGCCGTGATGCTCAGCGAAGGCACGTTGCCCTGGCGGATGCGCACCTCCATCACGCCGTCGAGCTTGACCCTCACCACGCGGGCGTCGACGTTGCGCATTTCCAGCAAGCGGGTCTCGGCGGCCACGCCGCGCACCAGGCCCAGTGTCGCCAGGAACAACAGCGCCAGTTGCAGTGTCTTTTTCATGTAGTGCATCCTCGGTATCTTGTTTTTATCTGTCTGGTCGCCCGCCTGGGGCGCCTGCATTGCTCGTGCAGCTGCACTGTAGCAGTGTCGAAAATTGCTGACAATGACTTTGACGCCTGACAAAACCGTAGCGAGCGGCGGTGAGGCTCGGCGCCCCCGTTGGCCCGAGAAGCGGAACTGTGCGAATGCACAGTAAGCATCGGAAGCCGCAAATCGCGACGCGCAGCAGGTTTTGATAGGTGTCTTATGCGAAACTGGCCTTTTCGGCGGCGTTCAGGCGCTTGGCCTTGACGACCACCACTTGCATGGCAGCCTTGTTTGCTGGCGCAGCCACGGTGGCCGTGGAGCTGGCCACTTGCAGGGCCGGGGCGGCCGGGGCAATGGCGTAGCAGCCGGCGCCGAGCAGGATGGCGGCGGCAACGGCGATGATTTCCATGTTTTTAGCGACGTTCATGTTGTTCTCCTCGGGTGTCTGGCAGTGGGCTTGCGGTATGGTGTCACTATAGCCATACCGCCCCCGCCAGACACGCCGATTGCGACGAACTGCGCTTTTGGCAGGCTGGCCTGACAAAAACGCGGATGAACGCGCAGATCGCTATGCTTGCAACTTAAAACTCTTCCCACTCGTCGGCGCCGGACTTGGCCGCCTTGACGGGCTTGACGGGCTTGACCGGCGACAGCGCACGGACCGGCGCGCGCGGCGCAGGAGCGGCCGGCTTCGCCTCGAGGCGCGCCACGGGCGCGGGCGCCGCATCCGCATCGCCCAGGCGGAACATGCCGACGGCTTGCGCCAGGTCCACGGCCTGTTCCTGCAGGCTTTCCGCGGCAGCGGCCGCTTGCTCGACGAGGGCCGCGTTCTGCTGCGTCATGGTATCCATGTGCGTGACGGCCGTATTGATCTCGCCGATGCCGGCGCTCTGTTCGCGGCTGGCCACCGTGATCTCGCTCATGATGGTCGTCAATTGCTGCACCGAGGCCACCACCTGGTCCATGGTCTGGCCCGCTTCATTGACGAGGCGGCCGCCCGCATCGACCTTCTCCACCGAATCGCCGATCAATTCCTTGATTTCCTTCGCCGCGCCGGCGGAGCGTTGCGCCAGGTTGCGCACTTCGGACGCCACCACGGCAAAGCCCCTGCCCTGCTCGCCCGCGCGCGCCGCCTCGACGGCCGCATTGAGCGCCAGGATATTCGTCTGGAAGGCGATGCCGTCGATCACGCCGATGATGTCGACGATCTTGCGCGAGCTTTCCTGGATGCCGGCCATGGTGCCCACCACTTGCTGCACCACGCGGCCGCCCTTGGCCGCCACTTCCGAGGCGGACACGGCCAGCTCGTTGGCGGCATGCGCGTTTTCCGCATTCTGCTTGACGGTCGAGGTCAACTCATCCATCGAGCTGGCCGTTTCCTCCAGCGCGCCCGCCTGCGCTTCCGTGCGCGAGGACAGGTCGGCATTGCCGGCGGCGATATCGGCCGATTCGCTGCGCACCAGGGTACTGATGCTGCGGATCTGCACCAGCACGGTGGCGATCTTTTCGACGAACAAATTAAAGGCCTTGGCGATCTGGGCCAGCTCGTCCGCGCCTTCCGCATCGAGGCGGCTGGTCAGGTCGCCGTCGCCCGTGGCGATCGCTTCCATCGCATCGCGCACCAGACCGAGGCGGCGCAAGGCGCGCGCCACCAGCACGCTCAAGACCGTGGCGGCCAGGGCCAGCACCAGCAAGGCCGTCAGGGCCGAAGCGCGCAGCATGGAGGTCAATGCCTGCGTCGCTTCCGCCCGGTCGAGCACGGTCGCCAGCAGCCAGTCGCTGCCTGGCACCTTACTCACATGCAAGATGCCGTTACGGTCGCCCAGGCGGATGGCGGCGCCGTCGCCGCTCTTTTCGATATCGGCCAGCGCCTGCGCGCTCAGGCCCGGATCGAGCTCGGCCAGCGGCTTCAGGGTCAGCTTGCCGTCCGGGTGGGCGATGATCTTGCCGCCGCCGTCGACGAGGAAGGCGTAACTGGATGCCGTCGGCTTGATCGAGGCGACGTTTTGCACCACCGCATCCATCATCACGTCGGCCGCCATCACGCCCGTCACGCTGCCCTTGCCGCCCAGCGGCTCGGCAAACGTCACCACCAGCTTGCCCGTGCTGGCGCCGATATACGGCGCCGTGATGATGGGGCCACCCACTTCGGACGCCAGCTTGTACCAGGGCCGCGCCGTTGGATCGTAGTCGGCGGCGCGCTTGCGCTCCTGCGAAAAGACGGCGTGCTTGTCGGCAAAGCCGATATACGCCATGTCGAACGTGCCTGCCTGCTCGGCCGCCTTCAGGGCCGGCAAGGGATCGGCCGCCGTGGCACCCTGCTTGAGCGAACCCACGACGGCTTGCTTGGAACGCAGCCATTCGGCGATGGCTTGCGCATGGCTGTGCGACAACTGCAGCATCTGCGTGTCGAGCGCGGCCAGGGTGCTTGCGCGCGTAGTGAAGAAATTGGCGATGGCGACGGCCAGCATGGCCAGCACGACGATGGAAACGGCGATGGCGATCAGCCGCGCCTTAAGGGAGGACAACATGGTGCATCCAATAAAAAAGAGAAAATCGGGAGGGATGCGCCATGGTCAGGGAATAAGATTTTGTCGTCAAGCAATACCGACTCTCGATTACCCATAAACAACAATTGATACCTTATATTAACAACTCGATGATAAAATATTAACTATATCTCGCCGCGCAGCTTGCGCAGGGCCGGCGATTCGCCGCCCGTCGCTTCGATGCGGAAGCGGGCAAATGCCTGTTCCAGCTCGGGGTACCGGCGCAATCCGCCCTCCGTAAAATAACGCCCGCCGGGGATATCGCCCCATGGCAGGGGCGCGCTCAAGGCGCCGCTGCCAGCCAGGGCCAGCAGCGGCTCGACAGCGCTGCGCAGGTCGGCCACCTCGCCGTCGGCGGGCGCCAGACGGGCCAGCAACTGCTCCAGTTCGGCGGCACGCGCTTGCAAACGCTGCGGATCCATCATCTCTCCTCAATTCTTGATCGTGCCGATCAGCACGGGGGCCGACCACAAGCTGCGGTTGGGGAGCAAATACTGCTGCGCCCCGCCCTTGCGCCGCACCAGCCCGCCCAACTCTTCCGTCGGCGCGACCTGGCTGACGAATACGTTGACGGTGCCCTTGGGCATGATCTGATACACATCATACAGCGGCGCCTCGCTCTTCAAGGGCAAGCCGAAACAGTCGGCCAGCGTGGCGCAGCGGCCCGATGCCAGCTGCAATTGCGCGCTGGTGGTGAAGTATGGCGAATATGGCGATACATTCTGGCCGTGCGGCACGATTTTTACCAGCGCGGCAGCCATGGGCTGCAGGTCCGGCAAGGTGCTGCCGGACGCGAGCTGCTCGACCGCTCGCGCATAGATGGTGTCAGCCGAGGCGGCCGGATCGGCCGCGCGCAGTTCGCGCAGGAATTGCTGCCCTGCCCCACTATCGAGATAGGCGTCGATAGCGTCACGCGGCAAGCCCGCCGTCCTGAACGTGCTGAGGTCATTGATTTCGCGCGCATGCACGGCGCGCAAGGCGTCGAGGTCTTGCGCCGGCATGGCCCCGGACGCGGCGGCGATAGGGATGGGCAGCGGCACCGGCGTGGGTGCGCTGTCCAGCTGCGCCCAGGCGCCGGGCGAAACGGCAAGCAGAAAGGCGGCGGCCAGCCCGCGGAATGTGCGCATGCTGCATCTCCTTGGAAGACTCGTTCGAGGGGAAATCCCACTCCGAATCTACAAGGTGCGGCAGCGGCCGATACGCGCTGGATCAAGGCCGGTGCACGCGTCGGCACACACCTTCGATACAGCGCAAACGACGCGCATAAAAAAACCGCCAGGGCTTGCGCGCCGGCGGTTTTTGAGCATGCGGCCGAGGCCGCAGTCAGTCTGACTTAAGCGGCTGGCGCTTCGTTGCCTTCGGCAGCTTTCATCGACAGTTTCAAACGACCGCGGTCGTCCGTTTCCAGAACCTTGACGCGGACCAGCTGGCCTTCTTTCAGGTAGTCGGCCACGGCGTTGACGCGCTCGTTGGCGATCTGCGAAATGTGCAGCAAGCCGTCCTTGCCTGGCATGACTTGCACGATGGCGCCGAAGTCCAGCAGTTTCAGCACGGTGCCTTCGTAGGTCTTGCCCACTTCGACGGAGGCGGTCAGTTCTTCGATGCGACGCTTGGCTTCCTGGCCGGCGGCAGCGTCGACGGAAGCGATGGTGACCACGCCTTCGTCGCTGATGTCGATCTGGGTGCCCGTCTCTTCGGTCAGCGCGCGGATCACGGCGCCGCCCTTGCCGATCACGTCACGGATTTTTTCCGGGTTGATCTTGATGGTGATCAGACGCGGTGCGAAATCGGACAGTTCGGTTTTGACGTGCGGCATGGCTTTTTGCATTTCGCCCAGGATGTGCTCGCGGCCTTCCTTGGCTTGCGCCAGTGCCACTTGCATGATTTCCTTGGTGATGCCCATGATCTTGATGTCCATCTGCAGCGCCGTGATACCGTTGCGGGTACCGGCCACCTTGAAGTCCATGTCGCCCAGGTGATCTTCGTCGCCCAGGATGTCGGACAGCACGGCAAACTTGCCGCCTTCCTTGATCAGGCCCATGGCGATACCGGCCACGTGTTCTTTCATCGGCACGCCGGCGTCCATCAGTGCCAGGCAGCCGCCGCATACCGATGCCATCGACGAGGAACCGTTCGATTCCGTGATTTCCGATACCAGGCGCACCGAGTAGCTGAACTCTTCAGCTGCTGGCAGGGCGGCGATCAGCGCGCGCTTGGCCAGGCGACCGTGGCCGATTTCGCGGCGTTTTGGCGTACCGACACGACCGGTTTCGCCGGTGGCGAACGGAGGCATGTTGTAATGCAGCATGAACGAATCGGTGAATTCGCCCATCAGCGCATCGATCTTCTGGCTGTCGCGGGCGGTGCCCAAAGTTGCCACGACCAGCGCCTGCGTTTCGCCGCGCGTAAACAGGGCCGAACCGTGGGTGCGTGGCAGCACGCTGGTGCGGATCGAGATCGGACGCACGGTGCGCGTGTCGCGGCCGTCGATGCGTGGCTCGCCGTCCAGGATTTGCGTACGCACGATCTTGGCTTCGATGTCGAACAGGATGTTGTTCACTTCGGCGCTGTCGATCGACGCGCCGCCGGCGGCAGCCGCTTCAGCCGACAGGTCGGCCAGCACTTCCGACGTTGCCGCCTTCAGCTTGGCCGTACGCTCTTGCTTGTCCTTGGTTTGATACGCGTCATTGATCTTGGCGTTGGCGAAATGCGCGACGCGGGCGATCAGTGCTTCGTTTTTCGGCGCAGGCGCCCATTCCACTTCCGGCTTGCCGCCGTCACGCACCAGGTCGTGAATCGCGTCGATGACGACTTTCATCTGGTCGTGGCCGAAGACCACGGCGCCCAGCATGATTTCTTCGGACAGCTGTTTCGCTTCCGATTCGACCATCAGCACGGCCGTTTCGGTACCGGCGACCACCAGGTCCATTTCCGACGTTTTCAGTTGCTGAACGGTCGGGTTCAGGATGTACTGGCCGTTGGCGTAACCGACGCGCGCGGCGCCGATAGGACCGTTGAAAGGCACGCCAGACACGCACAGGGCAGCGGAGGCGCCGATCATGGCGGCGATGTCCGGATCGATTTCAGGGTTGACCGACAACACGTGAATGATGACTTGCACTTCATTCAGGTAGCCTTCCGGGAACAGCGGACGGATAGGACGGTCGATCAAACGGGATGTCAGTGTTTCTTTTTCGGAAGGACGGCCTTCGCGCTTGAAAAAACCGCCCGGGATTTTACCGGCAGCATAGGTTTTCTCGACATAATCAACCGTCAAAGGGAAGAAATCCTGGCCTGGCTTGGCATCTTTGCGTGCCACCACCGTTGCCAGAACGACGGTATCTTCGATCGACACCAGCACTGCGCCGGATGCCTGACGTGCGATTTCGCCGGTTTCCAGGGTCACTTGATGTTGACCGTACTGGAAGGTTTTCGTAACTTTGTTAAACATGGGGTATCCCTTTTCTAATTGCCGACAGATTTTCAGGGGCTGTCGTTCACCTCACCACAGGCGGCGGAAGAACCGTTGCCGCCTTTACTACTTTACTTTTAAAACATGATATCGGTAGAGCATACTGCACTTACCGACATAAATCCGGAATTCAAATGACAAAATGCCCGCGTCAGCGAACTGGCGCAGGCATTTCTGTATAAACCTTGTACGGCAAAAATTACTTGCGCAGACCAAGTTTAGCGATCAGGTCGCGATAACGGGTAGCGTCTTTAGCCTTCAGGTAGGACAACAGGCTCTTACGACGGTTGACCATCATGATCAGGCCGCGGCGGGAGTGGTGATCTTTCGAGTGGGCTTTGAAGTGGCCGTTCAGTTCGTTGATGCGAGCTGTCAGCAGTGCAACTTGCACTTCAGGGGAGCCGGTGTCGTTTTGACCACGTGCGTTGTCCGCGATGATAGCGGCTTTGTTGATGTTTTCTACTGTCATGATAAACCTTTCACATGCGGTGCACAGAGTCTGAACCCTATCCACCGTGAACTACGATTATTAAAATACTGGCCTAGGCTTCCAACCAGACGCGCAAGTATATCGGAAAAATGCCCGCCTGTATCCTGCCGTGCGGGCTTTTCTCGGCGCATGATAGGATTTTCCTGCATTTCAGGAGGTCAAACATGAAAAAACTGCTCAAATTAGCAACGCCGCTGTTGTTTGCCGTGCTGGCCGGCTGCGCCAGCTGGAACGTCCCGCCGCCGCAGCCAGGTGAGCCGCGCGCCGCCGTGGAAGCGCGCCTGGGCCGTCCGACGAATATCTACCAGCTGCCCACGGGGCCGGAACTCGAATACGCGACGGGGCCGTACGGCCAATCCACCTACATGGCCCGCTTCGGCCCCGACGACAAGTTGATTTCCTACGAACAGGTGCTCGACACGCCGGGCTTTGCCCGCATCAAGGTAGGCGTGTCGACGCAGCAAGACGTGCTGCACACCCTGGGCCGCCCGACGGAAAAATCCTACCTGCCGCTGCCCAAGCTCTACGTCTGGTCCTACCGCTACAAGGAATCGGGCGTGTGGGATTCCATGATGCACGTGCACTTCGACCACGACGGCATCGTGCGCATGATGATGAACGGGCCCGATCCGGACAAGGAAGAGCGGCGCTTTTTCTGGTGATGAGCGTCTTGCACCAAGGCTAGCGCCTATCCCAAATGCAAATTCTGGGGTCAGACCCGGCGGGTCTGACCCCGACTTACGGCTGTGGATCGATGCGCTCATCCTTCGCGTGCAGCTTGTTCAGCGCAGACAAATACGCCTTGGCCGACGCGACGATGATGTCCGGGTCGGCGCCCACGCCGTTGACGATGCGCCCGTCGCGCGACAGGCGCATCGTCACCTCGCCTTGCGACTGCGTGCCCGTGCTGATGGCGTTGACGGAGAACAAAACCAGTTCCGCGCCGCTGGCAGCCGCGCTTTCGATGGCGTTGACGGTGGCGTCCACAGGCCCGTCGCCCCGCCCTTCGCAACTCAGCTGCTTGCCGCCGACGAGGAATTCCACGCGCGCATGCGGCACGGCGCCCGTCGTCGACTGCTGCGTCAGTGAAATGAAACGGTAGTGCTCACTCTCCTGCGCCTGCTGTTCCTCGCTGACGAGGGCCATGATGTCTTCGTCGAAAATCTCGGATTTGCGGTCCGCCAGCTCCTTGAAGCGGATGAAGGCGGCATTGATGTCCGCTTCCGATTCCAGCGCGATGCCCAGCTCCTGCAGGCGTTGCTTGAAGGCGTTGCGGCCCGACAGTTTCCCCAGCACGATCTTGTTGGCTGTCCAGCCCACGTCTTCGGCGCGCATGATTTCATACGTCTCGCGCGCCTTTAAAATGCCATCCTGGTGGATGCCGGACGCGTGCGCAAAGGCGTTCGCGCCGACGACGGCCTTGTTCGGCTGCACGGCAAAGCCCGTGATCTGCGACACCATTTTCGAGGCGGCCACGATTTGCGTCGTATCGATGCCCACCGTCAGGTTGTAATAGGCGGCGCGCGTGCGCAGCGCCATCACCACTTCTTCCAGCGCCGTGTTGCCGGCCCGCTCGCCCAGGCCATTGACCGTGCATTCGATCTGCCGCGCGCCGCCGATCATGACGCCGGCCAGCGAATTGGCCACAGCCAGGCCCAGGTCGTTATGGCAATGGACGGACCAGATGGCTTTATCGGAGTTCGGTATGCGTTCGCGCAAGCGGCGGATGGTATTGCCGAAGATTTCAGGCACGGCGTAGCCCACCGTATCGGGGAAATTGATGGTGGTGGCGCCCTCGGCGATCACGCCCTCCAGCACGCGGCACAGGAAATCCTCGTCCGAGCGGCTGCCGTCTTCGGGGCTGAATTCGATGTCGTCCGTGAACTGGCGCGCGTAGCGCACGGCGTTCTGCGCCTGCAGCAAGACTTCCTCGGGCGTCATGCGCAGCTTCATCTGCATGTGCAGGGGCGACGTGGCGATAAAGGTGTGGATGCGTTTGCGCTCGGCGGGCGCCAGCGCTTCGGCGGCGCGGGCGATGTCGCGGTCGTTGGCGCGCGACAGCGAGCAGATGGTCGACTCGCGCACGGCGCCGGCAATCGCCCGTATCGACTCGAAGTCGCCCTGCGAAGCGGCGGCGAAGCCCGCTTCGATCACGTCGACCTTCATGCGTTCGAGCTGCTTGGCGATGCGCAGCTTTTCCTCGCGCGTCATGGAGGCGCCCGGCGATTGCTCGCCGTCGCGCAAGGTGGTGTCAAAAATGATGAGTCGGTTGCTGGTGGTCATGGCTGCTCCTGGCTGACTGAAGACTGGCGACGCTACCGACTCGCCGCATTAATGCTCGGGGTCGGTCTGGATGATGCTGACGGGCTTGCCCTTCGCCATGCGCCAGAAAAACACGGCGTAGCCGGACAGGCCATAGACGACGAAAATCGGGAACAGCACTTTCGGCGGATCGATGGAAATGAGCGCGAAGAACAATGCCAGCAGGAATACCACGATGAAGGGCACGGACTTGCGGAAATTCACATCCTTGAAGCTGTAGAACGGCACGTTGGTGACCATGGTCAGGCCCGAGAACAGGGCGATCGCCCACGACACCCAGGCCAGCTGGTTGCCGGCAAATTCCAGGTCGTTCATGAGCAGGATGAAGCCGGCCACCATGGCCGCCGCCGCCGGGCTGGGCAAGCCCTGGAAGAAGCGCTTGTCGACCACCGCGATATTCGTGTTGAAGCGGGCCAGGCGCAAGGCGGCGCCGGCGCAATACACGAAGGCGGCCAGCCAGCCCATTTTCCCCATGCCGCGCAGCGACCATTCGTAGATCACCAGCGCCGGTGCGGCGCCGAACGACACCATGTCGGACAGGCTGTCGTACTGGGCGCCGAATTCGCTCTGCGTATTCGTCAGGCGCGCGATGCGTCCGTCGAGGCCGTCGAGGATCATGGCGATGAAGATGGCCCAGGCCGCGTGTTCGAATTTCTGGTTCATGGCCATGACAATGGCGTAGAAGCCGCAAAACAGGGCTGCCGTCGTGAAGGCATTCGGCAACAGATAGATGCCGCGGCGGCGCAGGGTTTTCTTGCCAGTGCCATCGTTCACCGGCTGGCGCACGAATTTGCTGAAGCGGGACGCTTTGGATGCTGCGGGGGTGCCGTTCTTGCCTCTACGACGGGGGAAGTTTGCCATGTTGTTCCATATCTTGTGTACTGCGGGGGAATCGGTGCCAGATGGCAGGCGCATGACTGTCAGGGCATGCGCCCGCCGATGTTGTCATTATAGAGGAGCCGCCGCCAAAGAAAAGCGCGGCGGCGTCAAGCCGGCAATATTGACACCAATACTAAGCTTATTTGAACTTGATCTTGGCAACCAGGCCCATGTTGAGCGTCGTTTCGCCTGGTTCAAAGCTCGGTTCGGCCACCTGGCTGCCGCCATAGCTTGCCACATCGGCGCTCATGGCGCGCGCGCCGGCCACGTTGGCGCGCTGCGCGTAATTGCCGGAACCCTCGAAATCGATGGTGTCGATCACGGCGTCATTGACATTGCGGCCCATGGCGCCGGCGATGGCGGCCACGCGCTCGTTGAGGTTCTTGTAGGCGGCGGCGATGCGCTGGTCGTCGAGCTTGCGGATGGTGGCGGGCGCCAGGCCGAAGTTCAGGCGGTTCAGGGTCAGCACGCCCTGCGCTGCGGAAACGGTCTTCGGCAAGGCGGCCAGGTTGGTCGTCGTCACCTGCAGATATTGACCCACGCGCCAGCCGGTGGGCACGCGCGGCTTGGCGGCGACGCCCGGCGGCAAGGGCGCCGTTTCCGGGTACACGGCATACGTGTAGTAACCCTGGGTCTTGAGCACGGCTTGCGGATCGGCCTTCTTGACGATGGCCACGCCCTGGTTCATCTTCTGGTTCACGCGCGAGGCGGCGGCGGCCTTGTCCTTGTCCTGCTCTTCGATGGCCAGGATGACGGTCACCTGGTCATTCGCATGCACGACTTCGCCGTTGGCGGGCACCACCACGAGGGCGCCGGAGGTGGGCAAGGCCTGGGCTTGTGCGCCCAGGGCAACGGTAGCGGCGGCTGCGGCCAGCAGCGATTTCATGACGGTCATGGTGTTCTCCTGGAAAATAATGGGGCAAAAACGACCATGGGGCCAACAGCCCCATGATTTTTAAAACATGCTAACGCGGAAATCTTCCCGCCTTGATCAGCCTATTTCAGCTTACTTGAACTTGACCTTGCCGACGACACGCATGTCGAGCGTCGTTTCGCCCGGCTCGAAGCTCGGTTCGGCGACGGTGCTGTCTTCGGCCATCTTGGCGCTGCGCATCATCATCGGCGCGGCCGCAGGACGGCTTTCGGTGGCGTAGTTGCCCGAACCTTCGAAGTCCACCGTATCGAGCACGGCGTCCGAAACGTTGCGGCCCATGGCCTTGGCGATGGCGGCCACGCGCTCGTTCAGGTTTTTATACGTGGCGGCGATGCGCTGGTCGTCCAGCACGCGGATGGTTTCCGGCTTCAAGCCGAAATTCAAGCCGTTCAGGGTCAGCACGCCTTGCGCCGCCGACACGGTTTTTGGCAACGCAGCCAAGTTGGCCGTCGTCACTTCCAGGTACTGGCCGACACGCCAGGCCGTCGGCAGACGTGGCTTGGCCACGGCGCCGGCTGGCAACGGGCGCTCTTCCGGATACACGGGATAGGTGTAATAGCCGTACGATTTCAGTGCCGCCGACGGATCGGCCTGCTTGACGATGGCGATGCCCTTGTTCATCTTCTGGTTGACTCGCGACGCGGCCGCGGCCTTGTCCTTGTCCTGTTCTTCGACGGCCAGGGTAGCGACCACCTGGTCATTGACATGCTTGACTTCGCCAAATGCGGGTACGACCACCAGGGTGCCGTTGGTCGGCAAAGATTGGGCTTGCGCGCTCAGGGCAACGGTGGCTGCGGCGGCAACAAGGACGGATTTCATCACGGTCATGGGGGTACTCCTAGGTAGTTAATGTGGCTGACAGCCCGCGAAAGGGAGGCTGTTGCCATCCCTTTCGCCTGAGAAACTTGTCAAACTGTGTAGATTCTAACGCCTCATTCATTCCTGTGGCGCAAATTAACAAATCGTCACAAAATGTGCTAGCCAGTCACATCTGCTCACATTTCAATACAATGCCATTAAAAATAACGATGTTATTAATGTCCCATTACCGCGCCGCCGCTGCGCCGGCCCGGCTTGAAACTGTGGCGGTGCGCGCACCAGGCGATAGTCAACGCCACCAGCAGCAAGGCCAGCATGGCCCCCGGGAACGACGCCGCGCCATAGCCGTCGAGCAGCATGCCGCCCACCAGGCCACCGCCCGCGATGGCCACGTTCCAGATGGTTGCCACCATCGCTTGCGCCACGTCCATGCCATCGCCGGCCGCGTCCGCCGACGCCGTCTGCAGCAAGGTGCCGGCGCCGCCAAAGGTGATGCCCCAGATCGCCATGCTCGCATAGATCACAGCTTGGGAGTCCATCGCCAGGCCCAGCGCCACCATCACGAGGGCCAAGGCGGCGATGCAGCCCAGCACGAGCGGGCGCAGCCAGCGGTCGATCAGCTGGCTGACCAGCCAGATGCCGGCCAGCGAACCGACGCCATACACGAGCAGCACCAGGTCGACGCGGGGGCGCAAGCCGGACGGCGCCAGAAATGGTGCGATATACGTATAGAGAATGTTATGCGCCAGCATCCAGGCGACGATCACCGCCAGAATCGGCCGCACGCCCGGCGTCATGAACACTTGGCGGATCGACAGGCGCTCGCCATTCTTTTGCCCCGGATAATCGGGCACGACCAGCAACACCCACGCGACCAGCACCACGGCCAGACCGGACATGATGCCGAAGATGCTGCGCCAGCCCAGCACCCCGCCCATCAGGGTGCCCAGCGGCACGCCCAGCGACAGGGCCAGCGGCGTGCCGATCATGGCGATGGCCATCGCCCTGCCCTGCTGCTCCACGCTGACCATGCGGCGCGCGTAGCCGGCCATCAAGCCCCAGGCCAGGCCGGCGGCCATGCCCGTCACGAAGCGCGCGATCAGGGCGACGATATAGTTGGGCGCCAGGGCCGTCGCCGTATTGAAGATCAAGAAACCGATGATGGCCAGCAGCAAGACATTGCGCCGGCGCCAGGTGCTGGTGAGCGCCGTCAGGGGAATGGCCGTCAGGATGGAACCGATGGCGTAGACGGTGACCAGCTGGCCCGTCATGACTTCGGAAATGCCGAGGTCCCGGGCAATCTGCGGCAGCAAGCCGGCCGGCAAGGTTTCCGACAGGAGGGCGAGAAACGCCGTCATGGCCAGAGCCAGCAAGGCGAGGATGGGAAGCCGTTCGGAAATGGAAGATTCGGCAGTGCCCGGCATGGGTACTGTGGTGCTAATGCGGTCGGTCATAGGGGTCCTTCAGATTGCGCAAGCGGCTAAATAACGAGCGCCTGGCGTGCTACAAAAGCGGTGATGCGCGTTGCGGTCGGCAGATACCGAAACAGATGCAGTCCACAGGAAACTGCAAAGGAAGGGCGGAATTATATAGGAGGCGGGCGAAAAACGTGCGCGCAAGAAAAAAGCCAGGCTCCTCATGGAGACCTGACTTCACCCGGCAGGCTCTGCGTCTGGCTCAGGCCGGATTGGTGGACCGCGACCGGGCTTGCCGCAGCAACCAGCCGCCCAGGACCGTGAAGCCCAGCAAGACGGCGGCGCCGGTCAGATAACTGTCAAACATGTCCACACTTCCCGGCGGCATGAATTTCATCACATCATCGCTGCCGAACATGCATGCCATGCACAGCACCAGGAACGCGGTAAAGCCCGTGGCGGCCAGCAGCACAATGCCGGTATCGCGCCGCCATTGAGCAAACCCGCTCAACGCCAGCCCAGCCAGCATCGCCACGACGCCGCAAGCGGCGATGACTGCCAGCATCACCAGCTTGCCGTCGGACTGCCGCTCGGCCAGGAAAGCGAGCAAGGTGATCAGATAGACAAACATCCCCGCAAGCGACTTGCAGACGATGCTGAAGAACTTACGCATCATTCGCCGCCAGGCGCTGAGAAAAATAGGCATTGGCTTGCGGGCGGAACAAGAAATAGGCAATCACGGCCAGCATCAGCACGCCAGGCACGAGCATGATCTTCACGGGCGACGTGAAAAGAGCCACGACCAAGCCAAATACGCTCCAGCCCAGATACAGCGTGCGCGCCCATTTTTGGCCACGGCGCAGGGCAATGCCCGAGATGAGCGCAATGACCAGGCCCAGAAACATGACTGCATATTGCAGCGGCACCGACATGGCGCTCTTGGCCATCAACTCCTTCGTTATCGGGTTATCCATGTTGAGGTAACTGGAGACCAGCGAGATGAGTGCCGTGACAATTAAAAACCAGCCGATGATATTGACAGAGGTGGGACGATTGCTCACTTTTTGATTCCTATGGGAAATTAATGGAGTGGCAATAATACAGATGGGAAACACTTAAATATACACACATACTCACGCCGCCCCCGTCGCAGCGCAATAGGCCGCATCACATGAACGAAAAAAAGCCGGCTTGCGCCGGCTTTTCATGGTGAATCAGCAAAAAATGCTTAGTTTTTCGACTGGTCAACCATCTTATTCTTCGCGATCCAAGGCATCATGGCGCGCAGTTTCGCGCCCACTTCTTCGATCTGGTGCTCGGACGTCAGGCGGCGGCGCGAGATCAGGGTCGGTGCGCCTGCCTTGTTTTCCAGGATGAAGCTCTTCGCGTATTCGCCCGTTTGAATGTCTTTCAGGCATTGACGCATCGCATCCTTGGTGGCCGACGTCACGACTTTAGGGCCGGTCACGTATTCGCCGTATTCGGCGTTGTTCGAGATCGAGTAGTTCATGTTGGCGATGCCGCCTTCATAGATCAGGTCGACGATCAGCTTCAGTTCGTGCAAGCACTCGAAGTAGGCCATTTCAGGCGCGTAGCCCGCTTCCGTCAGGGTTTCGAAACCGGCCTTGATCAGTTCCACGGCGCCGCCGCACAGCACGGCTTGTTCACCGAACAAGTCGGTTTCGGTTTCTTCACGGAAATTCGTTTCGATGATGCCGGCACGGCCGCCGCCGTTGGCCGAGGCGTACGACAGGGCGATATCGCGGGCGATGCCCGATTTGTCCTGGTACACGGCGATCAGGTGGGGCACGCCGCCACCTTGGGTGTAGGTGGCGCGCACGGTGTGGCCCGGGGCTTTCGGCGCGACCATGATCACGTCCAGGTCGGCGCGTGGCACGACTTGGCCGTAATGCACGTTGAAACCGTGGGCGAAGGCCAGCACGGCGCCTTGCTTGGCGAACGGCGCGATGTTTTCGTTGTAGACCTGGGCGATGTTTTCATCTGGCAGCAAGATCATGATGACGTCGGCCGCTTTCACGGCGTCGTTGACTTCCGCTACTTTCAGGCCCGCTTGCTCGACCTTGGTCCACGAAGCGCCGCCCTTGCGCAGGCCGACGGTGACGTTGACGCCCGAATCGTTCAGGTTTTGCGCGTGCGCGTGGCCTTGCGAACCGTAGCCGATGATGGCGACGTTTTTGCCTTTGATCAAGGAGAGGTCAGCGTCTTTGTCGTAAAAAACTTTCATGGTATTTCCTATAATTTGATGATGCGTTGTTGTTTTAAATGCGGCGCCAGGGCCGCGTAGTGCTGCTTATATTTTTATACTTTGAGGATGCGTTCGCCGCGGCCGATGCCGGAACCGCCCGTACGGACGGTTTCCAGAATGGCGGCGCGGTCGATCGAATCGATGAACGCGTCGAGCTTGACCTTGTTGCCGGTCAGTTCGATCGTGTACGTCTTTTCGGTGACATCGATGATGCGGCCACGGAAGATATCGGCGGTGCGCTTCATTTCCTCGCGCTCCTTGCCCACGGCACGAACCTTGATCAGCATCAACTCGCGTTCGATATGCTGGCCTTCGGTCAGGTCCACCACCTTGACTACCTCGATGAGGCGATTCAGGTGCTTGGTGATCTGCTCGATGATGTCGTCCGAGCCGCTGGTGACGATGGTCATGCGCGACAGGGTCGAGTCTTCCGTCGGCGCCACGGTCAAGGTTTCGATGTTGTAGCCGCGTGCCGAGAACAGACCCACCACGCGCGACAGGGCGCCCGCTTCGTTTTCCAGCAAGACAGAAATAATATGGCGCATGATTAGAGATCCTCCGAACCGAGCATCATTTCGGACAGGCCCTTGCCGGCTTTCACCATTGGCCACACGTTTTCGGACTGGTCGGTAATGAAGTTCATGAATACCAGCCTGTCTTTCATGCCGAACGCCTCTTTCAGGGCGCCGTCGACGTCGCCCGGTTTTTCAATTTTCATGCCCACGTGGCCATACGCTTCAGCCAGTCTCTCGAAGTCGGGCAGCGAATCCATGTACGACTCGGAATAGCGCGAACCGTAATCGATTTCCTGCCACTGGCGCACCATGCCGAGGAAACGGTTGTTGAGCATGATGATCTTCGGCGTCAGGTGATACTGCTTGCACGTGGCGAGCTCCTGGATGCACATCTGGATCGAGCCTTCGCCCGTGATGCAGGCAACGGTGGCGTCCGGATTGGCCATCTGCACGCCCATGGCGTACGGCAAGCCGACGCCCATGGTGCCCAGGCCGCCGGAATTGATCCAGCGGCGCGGCTTGTCGAAGCCATAATATTGCGCGGCCCACATCTGGTGCTGGCCCACGTCGGACGTAATGAACGCGTCGCCCTTGGTGATCTGGAACACTTTTTCCACCACCGCTTGCGGCTTGATGACCAGGTCGGACGTCGGGTATTTCAGGCATTCGCGGCCACGCCATTCGGCGATCTGCTTCCACCAGTTGCTCAAGGCATTGACGTTCGGCTTGGCTTCGGCCGCGTCAAGTTGCGCGAGGAACTCGATCAGCACGTCCTTGACGTTGCCGACGATGGGGATATCGACCTTGACGCGCTTGGAAATCGACGATGGATCGATGTCCACGTGGATGATCTTGCGCGGATGCGATGCGAAATGTTTCGGGTTGCCGATCACGCGGTCGTCGAAACGGGCGCCGATGGCGATCAGGACGTCGCAATTCTGCATCGCCATGTTCGCTTCATAGGTGCCGTGCATGCCGGGCATGCCGACAT
This sequence comes from Janthinobacterium glycogeni, assembly GCF_051380725.1. NCBI lineage: Bacteria > Pseudomonadati > Pseudomonadota > Betaproteobacteria > Burkholderiales > Oxalobacteraceae > Janthinobacterium > Janthinobacterium glycogeni. Next base: position 484,003 of record NZ_JBNYXP010000001.1, read on the forward strand.
ACTGCTCGCTCGAGGCGCGGTAGCCGCCCAGGCCCATCAAGGTGTTGGTGCACGGGAAACCCAGGCGGTCGACCAGCTTGTTCAGCTCGGCCGAGGCGTTCGCCAGGATCACGCCGCCGCCCGTGTAGATCATCGGACGTTCGGCTTGCAGCAACAACTGCACAGCCTTGCGGATCTGGCCCGAGTGGCCCTTGTCGACGGGACGGTAGGAACGCATCTCGACTTCCTTCGGATAGTCGAAATGACATTTGTGCATGCTGATATCTTTGGGGATATCGACCAGCACGGGTCCCGGACGGCCGGTACGGGCGATGAAGAAGGCTTTCTTGATCGTCGCTGCCAGGTCCTTGACGTCCTTGACGAGGAAGTTGTGCTTGACCACGGGGCGCGTGATGCCGACCGTGTCGCATTCCTGGAACGCATCCTGTCCGATGGCGTGGCTCGGCACCTGGCCGGAGATCACCACCATGGGAATCGAGTCCATGTACGCGGTCGACAGGCCCGTGACGGCATTCGTGACGCCCGGACCGGACGTGACGATGGCGACACCGACCTTGTTCGAGCTGCGCGAATAGGCATCGGCGGCGTGGATCGCGGCCTGCTCGTGGCGTACCAGGATATGCTGGAATTTGTTTTGCTGGAAGATGGCGTCGTAGATGTAGAGTACGGCTCCGCCCGGGTATCCAAAGACGTGCTCGACGCCCTCTTCAGCCAGACAGCGCACGACAATTTCTGCGCCCGTAATTGGTCCTGCTGCTGCTTCGGTATTCATGAAACATTCCTTTCAAGGTCCATTGGAGATTGATCGGATGTTCTTTCCTGACGAAGTTCGCTGTGCGCGACAGTGCTCCTGCTTCCCTTTTCATGCGGTCACGCCATTTCTTTGGGCACCCATAGATACCTTACAAAACAACGCTTAACGCAACTCGTTTGGCCGGAGTTTCTGTGGCGCCTGTACGAACCGCTCGCGCTTGTGGCGCGGGTTAGAACAAACTGCCTACAAATGAAAGCGCGTCTTGCCGCGGATGGCCTTGTGTGCCGGTCGCGACCTGACCATAGGGCTTTGGGGTGTTCAAAGCGTCCCATACGTTATCGCGTTGCACCATGATGGTCAAGGAAAATGTCGGCCTCGCTGCATTTTTGCCCGCACAACGTGCAAAAACCCTGCGGAAACGCACATTTTTTGCTAGCATGCACGGGGTTGCAAAAAGCATACCCGCCCCCATTTCGCCCACCGCACCCCGCAGCCGCTAAGATCCCCATACCGCATGGCAACAGACAAAGAATTATCCGACTTTCTAGAAAATGTCGAGCGGCGCGCTTTCAAGCAGGCCGCCTACGCGGTCCGCAAGGAAGAATCGGCCCTCGACATCGTGCAGGACGCCATGATCAAGCTGGCCGAGAAATACGGCGACAAGCCGGCCGCCGAGCTGCCGATGCTGTTCCAGCGCATCTTGCAGAACACCATCCTCGATTATTTCCGCCGCGAAAAAGTCCGCAACACCTGGGTCAGCCTGTTTTCCGGCATGAAGCCCTCGGGCGATGAACATGAAGATTTTGATATACTTGACACCTATGAATCGGAACAGGGCTCCAGCGCCGCCGAATCGTCGGCCGACCAGGTCGAACGCGCGCAAATCCTTGATTTGATTGATGCAGAGGTACAAAAACTGCCGTCACGTCAACGCGAAGCCTTCCTCATGCGTTATTGGCAGGACATGGATGTGGCTGAAACAGCGGAAGCGATGGGTTGCTCCGAAGGTAGCGTGAAAACACATTGCTCTAGAGCTACCCACACGCTCGCCGAATCGCTGAAAGCCAAGGGAATTAAATTATGAACACCGACGATCTCAATTTCGCTTACAAAGTGCGCCATGCACTGAACGAAAAACTCGACGACCTGCCCGCATCGGCCACCGATCGCCTGGCAGCGGCACGCAAGCTGGCCCTGTCGCGCAAGAAGGCGGACGCGCCCGCCGCCGTCGCCGTGCGCAAGGACGTCTTCGCCGGCATCGCCAGCCATTTGCTGGTCGAGCCGCTGTCGTGGCTGGGCCGCATGAGCGTGATCATCCCCCTGCTGCTGCTCGTCGGCGGCCTGGTGGGCATCTATCAGTTTGAGCAGGAACAACATATTGCCGAACTGGCAGAGATCGACGCCGCCGTGCTGTCGGACGAATTGCCGCTCTCCGCCTATATGGACCATGGCTTCAACGCCTATCTGACGAAACGCGAGCAATAAATGGCACGCTCGAGCGTACGCAAAGGCTGGCTGGCCGGCGGCATCGGCCTGGGCGCCTGCGCCCTGGCGGGCGCCGCCTGGGTAGGCGCGCAGCAACATGCCGCGCCCGCCGCCCCTCCCGCGACGGCAGCGCCCGTGGTGGCGCCGGCCCCGGCCTCGGCCGCCAAGCCCGGTTCACCCCGCACGGCCGGCAAGGGCGGCACGCCGCCCAAAGCCAGCGAGAATCCCTCGTGGAACAAGCTGTCGCGCGCGCAGCAGGAAGCCCTGCAGCCGCTGGCGGGCGAATGGAACAAGCTGGAACCGCTGCGCAAGCAGAAATGGCTCGATATCGCCAGCCGTTTTGCTTCGATGACGGCGGACGAGCAAATCCGCGTGCATGAACGCATGCGCGAATGGATCAAGCTGACGCCGGAACAGCGCCGCCTTGTGCGCGAAAACTACACGCGCACGAAGAAGATTGATCCTGGTCAGAAAACCGCGCAATGGGAGCAATACCAGCAGTTGCCGGAAGATCAAAAGAAAAAACTGGCGACCGAACTCGTGCCGAAAAAACCGCTGGGCAAGGTGCCCGCGATCAATTCGACCACGAGCAAGCCGCCCGTGATCGTGCCGCCCGCCACGCCGGCAGCGCCTGCCTCCGCGCCCGTCCTGCCGCCAGCCGCGGCGCCAGCGGCGGCCGTGCCGCTCACGGATCCTGCCGCGCCTCCCGCCGCCGTGCCTGTCACGCCACCTGTTACGCCTGCCCCACTGCCGAACAATGTCAAATAGCACACCTGCCGCCAGCCTCACTTCCCATCCCACGATCAAGCGCCGCCTGATTTCCATGGTGTACGAGTCGCTGCTGGCCCTGGCCGTGCTGTTCCTGCCCTTCCTCGCCTTCGAACTGATCGTGCAGGGCGCGCATACGCCGTTGACGGAACATATGCGCCAATGCCTGGCCTTCCTCGTCATGGGTGCGTATTTCATCCATCAGTGGAGCCGAGAAGGGCAAACACTGGCCATGAAGACGTGGCGCCTGAAAGTCGTGCTGCCGGGCCATGCCCACGTGCCGCTGCGCGTGGCAGCCTACCGCTACGTCCTGTCATGGATGTGGCTGCTGCCAGCGCTCGTGGCGGCGTATGCCTTCGACCTGCAGCACTGGACAGCCCTGGGCGCCATCGGCGTGGGCATCCTGGCCTGGTCGAGCACGGCCCTGTTCACGGGCAATGGCCAATTCCTGCACGACAAGCTCGTGGGCACGCAGATCGTGCAATTGCCGGCCCCGGCGAAGAAGCCGAAGAAAGTCGCCGCCTGAATTTTATGCGGCTTGACCTGGGTCATTGAAGCGCCACGGGGGCTCTGCGATCATGGCATGCCATGAACAATACCGCCCCCCTCCCCCACACCCGCTTCGCCCCCTACCGCGAGGAAGTCTGCAGCGAAGACGAAGTCAAGCATCTCGTCCACACCTTTTATGCGGCCGCGCGCGACGACGCCATGCTGGGCCCCATCTTTGCCGCCGAGGTCAAGGATTGGGATGCCCATCTGGCAACATTGATCGATTTCTGGTCAGGCTTGCTGCGCGGCACCATGCGCTACCACGGCAAGCCGCTGGCCCAGCACGCGCAAATGGAAAATCTCACGCCCTGCATGTTCCGCCGCTGGCTGACTCTGTTCTTCGCCACCACCGAAAGCATGGGCAATGCTGCCCTGCAAGAGAAGGCCGATACCATCGCCTTGAATATTGCCGAACGGCTATGGAAAAGCTTTGCGGAAAACCACGCGAGCAAATGCAGCCCGCAGCAAACAGCCATCCTCACGACGCCTGAGAAAACCGTAGCGAGCGGAAGCTAGTTGCGGCTAAGAAGCGCAACTGTACTCCAGTACAGTGAGCATCGCAGGCCGCAAATAGCGACGCGCAGCAGGTTTGCTCAGACGTTCCTAGAATCGTTCGTAGCCCTGCAGATAGCGCCATTGCCCCACGGGCATGGCGCCCATCGGGATGCGGCCGATGCGCAGGCGCTTCATGGCGACGACCTCCAGGCCCACCATCTTGCACATATGGGCGATCTGGCCCGGCTGCACGTTTTTCAGGGCGAAGCGCAATCGCGTCTCGTTCTGCCAGCTGACCTTGATCGGCGGCAAAGGCTTGCCATTGAAGGGCAAGCCGTGATTGAGCAGCGCCAGGCCGTTTTCCATGATGTCGCCCGATACTTCCACGATGAATTCCTGCTCCACCGTTTTCGCTTCGTCGACCAGCTTGCGGGCCACGCGGAAATCCTGCGTAAACACCAGCAGGCCGGACGCCATGGTGTCGAGCGGATTGGTGATGGTCAGACCGATCAAATGGCGCTTGAGAAAGCGCGTGACGGAGCTGGGCGCCACGTTCTCGGGCGTGAAGATCTCTTCGGGACGCAAACAGCTCAGGGCCGGCTTGCCTTCGCTGCCGATACCGCCATTGATGCCGGCCGGCTTGTGCAGCAGTATCGTCACGGGCGGCATTTCGTCCAAGGTCGCGTTCGGCAACAGCACCACCGTTTGATTGTCAGCCACGCGCGCGCCTGCTTCCTCCACCAGCACGCCATCGACCGTGACCCAGCCGCCCTCGATATACAGCTCGGCCTCGCGGCGCGAGCAGGGCACGTCTTCAGACAGGCGCTTGGCCAGGCGGACGGTGGGCATTTCGTGTGGTGTGGTCATGGGGAGGCGCAAAAAAGCAAGAGGAGGAGAAAGCCGGTATTGTAACCGACCCGCCCTTCCCCCTTTTTGTTGATTGCGCTGGAGATTGTCGGATTACGCGCGGAGCGCTAATCCGACCTACGCTGCGGATTGTCGGATTACGCTGCGGATTGTCGGATTACGCTGCTGATTGTCGGATTACGCTGCGCTAATCCGACCTACCCGACCTACCCGACCTATCCGACCTACTCGACCATGTGCGGCGCTGTAGGTTGGCTTAGCGGCTTGCCGCGTAAGCCAACAATCAGGCCTGCGCCTTCGCCAATTCCTCGGCAAAGAAGCGGTGGCCCATCTCTTCCAGGCCCAGGGTCTGCAGCACTTCCTGCAGGCGCTCCGTCGGGCGCTGGCGCGGCAGGTTTTTATAACTGGCGATGATCAGCTCATTCTTCATCGAATGCTCCCAGCCCACCAGCTCCGTCACGCTGACCTGGTAGCCGTGCGCTTCTAGCTGCAGACAGCGCAGCACGTTGGTGATCTGGCTGCCGAACTCGCGCGTGTGCAGCGGGTGGCGCCACAGTTCCGTCAAGACGTTCTTGCCCAGGCTCTTGCCCTTGTTCTTCTTCAGGACGGAAGCGACTTCCGCCTGGCAGCATGGCACCAGCACCATGAACTTTGCCTTTTTCTTCAGGGCGAAGTGGATCGCGTCATCGGTGGCCGTGTTGCACGCGTGCAAGGCCGTGACGATGTCGATCTGCTGGGGCAGCAAGGTCGATTCCGTCGATTCGGCCACGGACAGCGGCAGGAACGACATGCCGGGAAATTTGAATTTCTTGGCCAGCTCCTGCGAGCGCTGCACCAGCTCTTCGCGCGTCTCGATGCCATAGATGTGCGAACCGTCGTTGCCGTTCTTGAAAAACAAGTCGTACAGGATGAAGCCAAGATACGACTTGCCGGCGCCGTGGTCGACCAAGGACACGCCGGGGTGATCGAGCTGCACTTCGCGCAGCAGCGGCTCGATGAACTGCGTCAGGTGATATACCTGTTTCAGCTTGCGGCGGCTGTCCTGGTTCATCTTGCCGTCGCGCGTCAGGATGTGCAATTCCTGCAGCAAGGCGACCGACTGGCCATCCTTGATCTCGGGCATGTTGCTGGCGGCCGTGATGACGTCTTTCGGCGCAGCGGGTGCGGTGGCGGCCGGTGCCGCGCCCTTAGCGCGCTTCATCGATCCACGCCATCTGTATCGCTTCGAGCACTTTTTCGCCGCCGCGCGTGTGGTCATCATCGAAGCCGTCCAGTTCCACCACCCAGTTGTGCAGGTCGGTGAAACGCACGGTCAGCGGGTCGATGTCCGGATGCGCGTCGTACAGCGCCTCGGCGATCGCATGAATGTCGGACCATTTCATCTTAATGACTGCCTTCGCTGACCTGGTTGATCGTGTATTTCGGGATTTCGACGACGAGGTCGGCCTCGGCCACGATGGACTGGCACGACAGGCGCGACACGGCTTCCAGGCCCCAGGCCTTGTCCAGCATGTCTTCTTCCAGTTCCGTCGCTTCGTTCAGGGATTCGATGCCTTCGCGCACCAGCACGTGGCAGGTGGTGCAGGCGCACGATTTTTCGCAGGCGTGCTCGATGTCGATGTCGTTTTCCAGCAGGATGTCGCAGATGGACTTGCCGGCCGGGGCTTCGATGACGGCGCCGTCCGGGCAAAGCTTGGCGTGCGGCAGGATAACGATTTGTGGCATGGTGTCTTCTTTCAGTCTGTCATTCGGTGCGCGGCCGCGGCATGTGCGCGGCGCGCTGTTCAATTGGTTTTATACGACCTGGTCCAGGGACTTGCCGGTGAGAGCCGTGCGCACGCTGCGGTCCATGCGGCGCGAGGCGAAATCCTCGGTGCCGTCGGCCAGCGCCTCGATCGCCAGCTTCAGGGCCTGGTGGTCGATGGCGCCGCTTTGCGATTGCGCAATGGCGTCGCGCACCTTGCTCATCAGGCCGTCGACGGCTGCGCGCTCGTCCGCGTCCAGCAAAGCGCCGTCCTCGTCCAGCGCCGACTGCGTGGCCAGCAGGATGCGTTCCGCTTCCACCTGCTCTTCGCGCAGCGCGCGCGCCACCATGTCGACGTCGGCCGAGGTGTAGGAATCCTGCAGCATGCGGGCGATGTCGTCATCGCCCAAGCCGTAGGCCGGCTTGACGCTGATCGACGCTTCCACGCCCGAGCGCAGCTCGCGCGCCGAAACGGACAGCAGGCCGTCCGCATCGACCTGGTAGGTGATGCGGATGCGCGCGGCGCCCGCCACCATCGGCGGAATGCCGCGCAACTCGAAGCGCGCCAGGGAACGGCAATCGCTGACCAGTTCGCGCTCGCCCTGCAGCACGTGCACGGCCAGGGCCGTCTGGCCATCTTTAAATGTCGTGAATTCCTGGGCTCTGGCGCAGGGAATGGTCGAATTGCGCGGGATGATCTTCTCTACCAGGCCGCCCATGGTCTCGATGCCGAGCGACAGCGGGATCACGTCCAGCAGCAGCCAGTCGTCGCCGGCGGCGCGGTTGCCGGCCAGCAAATTCGCCTGAATGGCCGCGCCCAGCGCCACCACTTTGTCGGGGTCGATATTCGCGTGCGGCGTCGTGTGGAAGAACTCGCTCACGGCGCGCTGCACGTGCGGCATGCGCGTGGCGCCGCCCACCATCACCACGCCGTCGACGTCGTCCGCATCCACGTTCGCGTCGCGCAAGGCTTTCTTGATGGCGTTCATGGTTTTCACGACCAGGTGCGAAGTCATCGCGGCGAATTCTTCGGCCGTGATGCGCAGATGGATTTCTTCGCCCGAGTTCAGCTTGGCGTCGATCGTCGTTTCCGACTTGGTCGACAGCAATTCCTTGATCTCGCGCGCCTTCACCATCAGGATCGCCGTGTCTTCGTCCGACAGCGGCGCCAGCTTGGCGTGTTCGCTGATCCAGCAGAACAGGCGGCGGTCGAAATCGTCGCCGCCCAGGGCCGAGTCGCCGCCCGTGGACAGCACCTCAAACACACCCTTGCTCAGTTTCAGGATCGAGATGTCGAAGGTGCCGCCGCCCAGGTCGTACACGGCGTACACGCCTTCGGAGGCGTTATCGAGGCCGTAGGCGATGGCGGCGGCCGTCGGCTCGCTCAACAGGCGCAAGACATTGATACCGGCCAGCTGCGCCGCATCTTTCGTCGCCTGGCGCTGCGCGTCGTCAAAATACGCTGGCACGGTGATGACGGCACCCACCAGGTCGTCGCCCAGGGAATCCTCCGCGCGCTGGCGCAGGGTGGCGAGGATTTGCGCCGACACTTCGACGGGACTCTTCACGCCGGCGACGGTTTTCAGCTGCACCATGCCAGGCGTGTCCTGGAAATCGTAGGGCAGGTTTTCCGCATAGGCGATGTCGGCCAGGCCGCGGCCCATGAAGCGTTTGACGGAAACGATGGTGTTCTTCGGGTCCGTGGTTTGCGCAGCCAGGGCCTTGTAGCCGATGTTCGCGTGGCCGTTCGTCAGGTAGCGCACGACGGAAGGCAGCAAGGAGCGCCCGTCTTCGTCGTTGAGCACCTCGGGAATGCTGTTGCGCACGGTGGCGACCAGGGAATTGGTGGTGCCCAGATCGATGCCGACGGCCAGGCGGTGCTGGTGCGGCGCGGTCGACATGCCTGGTTCGGAAATTTGCAGAAGTGCCATTGTATTCGTGCCTCGATTAATTTTGTGCGTGATGCAGCTGATGCCTGTCGCGCATTATAAGACGCGCGCCGGACTGGCGCTTGGCCTGTCAAGCCTCGATGGCCTCATAGGCAAAACGGACTTCCTCGCCGAATTTGTCGAGGAACATCAGGGCGCGCACGCTTTGCGCCGCATTCACATAGTCGGCCGCGTCCAGCTGGGCGGCCACCTGGGCCAGCAGCGCCTTGCGTTCGCCGCGCAGTTGGCGGTCCAGGGCGTCGAGCGCGTCGGCATCCTTGCCGGCGCGGGCGTCGCCCAGTTCTTCGCGCCATTCCATCTGCTGCATCAGGAAGCTGACGGGCATGGCCGTGTTCGACTCCGTCTGCAAATCGACGCCATGGAGTTCGCACAGGTATTGCGCGCGTTTTTGCGGGCTTTTCAGGGTTTGGTAGGCTTCATTGGCGCGCGTGGCCCATTGCATCGCCACGCGCTTTTCAGCGCTGCTGGCGTTGATGAAACGGTCCGGATGGACCTTGCCCTGCACGTCGCGGTAGGCCGCGTCGAGCGCGCTCATGTCGAGCCCGAACTGCGCCGGCAACTGGAATAATTCGAAGTGGTTTTGCATAATGGTCAGTGGTCGCTGTACCGCAATCGATGGGTACAGCGCACCGACCGGGGTCTTGCCAGCTGTTTAAATCCTGAAGGACTCGCCGCAGCCGCAGGCGTCTTTTTCGTTCGGATTATGGAACTTGAAGCCTTCGTTCAAGCCTTCGCGCGCGAAATCGAGTTCCGTGCCGTCGATGTAAGGCAGGCTTTTCGGGTCGACGAAGACCTTCACGCCGTGCGATTCGAAGACGCTGTCTTCGGCCGCCGCTTCATCGACATATTCCAGCTTGTAGGCCAGGCCCGAGCAGCCCGTGGTACGCACGCCAAAGCGCAGGCCCATGCCCTTGCCGCGCCGTTCGATATAACGGTTGATGTGTTTCGCCGCTTTTTCGGTCAGTGTGATCATGTATTTCTCCGTAACTGCCCCGGCCTTGCGGCCGGGGCGGGCTACCAACGTTTAAGCTGCTGCCGGGTGACGGGTCTGGTAATCCAGAACAGCTGCCTTGATGGCGTCTTCCGCCAAGATGGAGCAGTGGATCTTCACTGGCGGCAGGGCCAGCTCTTCGGCGATCTGCGTGTTCTTGATGGCCAGCGCCTGGTCCAGGGTCTTGCCCTTGACCCACTCCGTTACCAGCGAGCTCGAGGCGATGGCCGAACCGCAGCCGTAGGTCTTGAATTTCGCGTCTTCGATCAGGCCGTCGGCGCCGACCTTGATCTGCAGTTTCATCACGTCGCCGCAGGCAGGCGCGCCTACCATGCCGGTGCCGATGGTTTCATCACCCTTGTCGAAAGCGCCCACGTTGCGCGGGTTTTCGTAGTGATCGAGTACTTTGTCCGAGTAAGCCATTTTGATGCTCCTTTAATATTCTTGCCGACCCCATTCGCAGGGGCCACGGTGTTGGTTAGTGGGCTGCCCATTGGATCGAATTAATGTCGATGCCCTCTTTGAACATGTCCCACAGCGGCGACAGCTCACGCAATTTGTGGACTTTCGATTTCAGCAGGTTGACGGCGAAATCGATGTCTTCCTCGGTCGAGAAGCGGCCGATGGTGAAGCGGATCGAGCTGTGCGCCAGTTCGTCGCTGCGGCCCAGGGCGCGCAGCACGTACGATGGTTCCAGGCTGGCCGAGGTGCAGGCCGAACCGGACGACACGGCGATATCCTTGATCGCCATGATCAGCGACTCGCCTTCGACGTAGTTGAAGCTGACGTTCAGGTTGTGCGGCACGCGGTGCTCCATGTCGCCGTTGATGTAGACTTCTTCGATCTCCTGCAAGCCCTTGGCCAGGCGGTCGCGCAAGGCCTGGATGCGGCCGATTTCGCTGTCCATCTCTTCCTTGGCGATGCGGAAGCTCTCGCCCATGCCGACGATCTGGTGCGTCGGCAGGGTGCCCGAGCGCAGGCCGCGCTCATGGCCGCCGCCGTGCATCTGCGCTTCCAGGCGCACGCGCGGCTTGCGGCAGACATACAGGGCGCCCACGCCTTTCGGGCCGTAGGTTTTATGCGCCGTGAAGGTCATCAGGTCGACCTTGGTCTTTTGCAGGTCGATGACGACCTTGCCCGTCGCTTGCGCGGCGTCGCAATGGAAGATGATGCCTTTCGAGCGGCAGAATGCGCCGATCTCGTCGATTGGCTGGATCACGCCGATTTCGTTGTTCACCAGCATCACCGACACGAGGATGGTGTCCGGGCGCACGGCCGCGGCCAGCTGCTCGACGGTGATCAGGCCGTTGTCCTGCGGCTCCAGGTAGGTCGCTTCGAAGCCGATGCGTTCCAGTTCGCGCACCGTGTCGAGCACCGATTTGTGCTCGGTCTTGACGGTGATGATGTGCTTGCCCTTGGTCTTGTAGAACTGCGCCGCGCCCTTGATGGCCAGGTTGTTGCTTTCCGTCGCGCCGGAGGTCCAGATGATTTCGCGCGGATCGGCGTTCACCAGGGCCGCCACGTGGCCGCGCGCCTCTTCCACGGCTTTTTCCGCCGTCCAGCCGTACATGTGGCTGCGCGAGGCCGGATTGCCGAACTGCTCGCGCAGGTAGGGAATCATCTTGTCGGCGACGCGGGGATCGATCGGCGTGGTGGCCGAGTAATCCATGTAGATCGGGAAATGCGGTGCGGTTTCAAAGTGCACTTGGCCTACGTTTTTTTCTGGGGCGTTCATCAATAACTCCTGCAATCAGCAACTTGGTATTTTGTTATGTTCAACCGAGGGCGGCGTGGTTACGGTGCATCACCATCACGCTTTGTTCGGCAATCTTTTGTCTCTGCTGGTCGACCAGGTCCTGCAAGGACACAGAATCCAGATAGTCGACCATTTTTTCGTTGAGCGTGGACCACAATTCATGCGTCATGCAGCGCGCGCCCGTGGCCGCGTCGGCGCCGTGGCAATGTTCCTTGCCGCCGCACTGCGTGGCATCGAGCGGCTCGTCGACGGCGATGATGATGTCGGCCACCGTCACCTTGTCGGCACGGCGCGCCAGACTGTAGCCGCCGCCGGGGCCGCGGATCGATTCGACGATCTCATGGCGGCGCAGCTTGCCGAACAGCTGTTCCAGGTAGGACAGGGAAATCGACTGGCGCTGGCTGATGCCGGACAAGGTGACCGGTCCCTTGCCCTGACGCAGGGCAAGATCGATCATCGCAGTCACGGCAAAACGGCCTTTTGTAGTCAGACGCATACATCCTCGGTTCAACTAGTTTAAAATATTGCGGTTTTTCAACTTCTCAAACCCTGAGTAGTTGAATGATTTAGTCAAGTATAACAAATTCGGCGGGGTTTGTCAGAGCGCCCCCCGATGACCACAGGGCTGGCAGGGGCATGGCCGGCCGCGCCAGGCGCGGTGGCATCAGGAAAACAACAATCGGGAAGTCGCGGGCGGGCGCAGCGTCAATTCTCAGCCCCGTAAAGCCGTCCGTACTTTCATCAGTTCAAACCCCAGCAGATTCAAGCCGTCCCAGGTGGCTGGGTCGCCGATGCGCGGATTGTCCGACGCCAGGCCCACGCCCCATATGCGGTCGACGGGACTGGCTTCGACGATGACGCGCTCGCCCGTGCCCAGCAAGAACTTGCGCAGCGCGGCTTTTTGCGAGAACTTGGCAAAGTTGCCATCGAAGACGATGCCGGCGCGCGCCGCTTCCCACACCTTGGCGTCAAAATTGGCCACTTCGCGCCCCAGCTTCTTGACTTCCGACGGCCGCCCGGCCGCCACGATGCGCGCCTGCACGGCCGTGTCGCCGAACAGGGCCGCCTTTTGCGCCATCATGTAGTGTTCGGCCGTCGCATACGTCACGCCGGCCAGGCTGAACGGCGACGGAAACCACTGGCTGAAGCAGCTTTTGTCGGGCACCTGCGGCTGCGCCGGCGTATGGCCCCAGAAATACAGATAGTCGGGCTCGCCGCCCGCGGCGATCCACGCCTTCAATTCTTCCACGTTACTGATTTGCATATTCCCCGCACTTCCGCCAGACAGGCGATGATTCAAGCTCAAGCACGCAACAGTTGCATCGGGCCAAACAGGGCCTGCATGTCGCTGTTGCCGATAAAGGACAGATTATACGGATGTTCCGCCGTCACCTGCGGCAACGATGCCGCCACCGGCAGCCGTTTGATCAGCTCGGCAATCTTGCCCCACAGCACCAATTGCGGCGGCACCGCCCCGCCCTGTTGCACCAGAGCTTCCAGCACCACCTGCAGGAAGGGCAGCCAGCCGCGCGCATCCTGCACGGGCGGCACGTGGGAACGGAACACCAGCGCGGCATTCAGCAGCAAAAAGCCCTGCTCCGTCATCTTGCGCTGCAAGTCGGGCAGGGTCTGGATCACGCCGCTGCCCGCTTGCAGCGCGGCGGCCGCCACGGGCGCCATGGCCGCGCCGGACGTGTCGCCACCCTGCAGCTGGCCGTCGGCCACCAGCAGCATCTTCATGAAGTTGCGCAGGGACGTGGCGCGGTTGACCGGCTTCGACAGGCCCGTGGCCGACCACAGGCTGCCGACGGCGCCATCCATGAAGCACACGCCCGTGGCGCTGTCGGCGCGCGGATACGGCCCCTCGCCCACCAGCACGTAGCGCACCTGCGCCAGCGGCAGGGCAAAGGCGGCGAACAGCCGGCCCTGCGTGGGCAGGTAATCATCGGCGGCCAGCGCCGGCAGGTAGGCGGGATCGGCCGCCATCACGGCGTGCAAGCCGCGCAGCAGGATGGGACGCCAGGAAGCATGCGCCAGGGACAGGGCATCGGTGATGCTGGCAGGTACGGTTGTTGCGGTCATGGCGCGTCGGTAAAATATTTGGGCAAACGCAAATTGTAGCCTACCGGCAAGCAGGCATTGACTGCCGCAAATCAATCACGCAGAAAAAAACCCCGCCTGTTGCCCGGCGGGGTTTTCTGCATTGCGCCTTACAACACTATTCGGCGTCGGGCTGCCGCGACGGGTGCGCGGCGATAAACGCCGGCAGGCCGGCGCAATGCGCGTGGATGCGCGCCACGCGCGGGTACGGCGCCAGGTCGATGGCGAAGCGCTGCGCATTGAACACTTGCGGCACCAGGCAGCAATCGGCCATCGTCGGGCTGTCGCCATGGCAGAACAGGCCCGTGCCGGCCGGGTCGCCCTGCGCCAGCAGCGCTTCCACGGCCGCCAGCCCCTCGGCCATCCAGTGGCGGTACCACTCCTGCTTGGCCTCGTCCGACAGTCCCAGGGTGTTTTTCAGGTATTTCAGCACGCGCAGATTCGTCAGCGGATGGGCGTCGCAGGCGATCGCCAGCGCCAGCGCGCGCACGCGGGCGCGTCCCAGCGCGTCCGCCGGCAGCAGCGGCACGCCAGGGCGCGTCTCGTCCAGGTACTCGAGCATGGCCAGCGACTGCGTCAGGATGGCGCCCTCGTCGTCGAGCGCCGGCACCAGGGCCGACGGGTTGACGGCGCGGTAGGCAGGCAGCAGTTGCTGTCCGCCGTCCTGCAGCAGGTGCACGGGGATGCTGTCGTAAGCGATGCCCTTCAAATTCAAGGCAATGCGCACGCGGTAGGCGGCCGAACTGCGGAAATAGGTGTACAGCTTCATGGGGCGGCCTCCCCTCAGGCGCGGCCGGCGTACAGCGCGACAGTCTGCTCGATGCTGCCGAAGATGCTGGCGCCCGCCGCGTCGCGCATCTCGATGCGCACCGTGTCGCCGAACTTCAGGTACGCCGTCTTCGGCGCGCCGTGTTCGATGGTTTCATACATGCGCACTTCGGCCAGGCAGCAGTAACCCACGCCGCCATTTTCGATGCTGGAACCGAACAGATTGCCCTGCTTGTTCGACACGGTGCCCGAGCCAACGATGCTGCCGGCGCCCAGTTCGCGCGTCTTCGCCGCATGGGCGACGAGCTGCGCAAAATTGAAGGTCATGTCTTCGCCCGCATTCGGTTTGCCGAACGGTTTGTCGTTCAAGTCCACCAGTAGCGGCAGGTGCAGCTTGCTGTCCGTCCAGTCAGCACCCAGCTCGTCGGGCGTGACGGCGACAGGCGAAAACGCGCTGGCCGCCTTCGACTGGAAGAAACCAAAACCCTTGGCCAGTTCGCCAGGAATCAGGTTGCGCAGCGAGACATCGTTGACCAGCATGACCAGGCGAATCGCTTGCGCCGCGTCGTCCGCGCTGGCGCCCATGGGCACGTCGCCCGTGATCACCGCCACCTCCGCCTCCAGGTCGATGCCCCACTCTTCCGACAGCGCGAAGATGGGGTCGCGCGGGCCGATGAAACTGTCCGAGCCGCCCTGGTACATCAGCGGATCCGTGTAGAACGAGGCCGGCACTTCCGCGTTGCGCGCCTTGCGCACCAGCTCCACGTGGTTGATGTAGGCGGAACCGTCGGCCCACTGGTAGGCGCGCGGCAGCGGCGAGTGGCACAGCTTTTCATCAAACGGCTGCGCGTCCGGCGCCTGGCCCGCATTCAGGGCCGCGTAGGCGGTTTCGAGCTTGGGCGCCACGGCGTCCCAGTTGTCGAGCGCCGCCTGCAGGGTGGGAGCGATGGCGGCCACGCGCTGGTACTGGCGCAGGTCGCGGCTGACGAGGATCAGGGCGCCGTCGCGGCTGCCGTTTTTCAGGGTTGCGAGTTTCATGGAGTGTGTTCCTTGTTTGGCGTAGTGTTCAGGGAGTGTCGAACCGCGGGGTTCAGGCCTCGGCCGGCGCGTGCATCCAGGCGGCGTGCTTGGGCGCGCGGCGCGTCTGCGACCATTCTTCCAGCATTTCCCATTTGACGGCGTCCAGCTTGGCCATCATCTCGGGCGTGCCCACGTTGGCCGCCAGCTCCAGGCGGTGGCCGTTCGGATCGAAGAAATAGATCGACTGGAAGATGGCGTGGTTGACGGGACCGAGCACCTCGATGCCGCCGGCCACCAGGCGCTCCTTGGCGGCCAGCAATTCCTCCATGCTGCCCACCTCCAGCGCCAGGTGCTGCACCCAGGCCGGGGTATTGCGGTCGCGATCCATCGGCGGCTGCGTCGGCAGCTCGAAGAAGGCCAGCACATTGCCCTGGCCCGCGTCGAGGAAAACGTGCATGTACGGGTCCGGCGCCTTGGTCGACGGCACCAGGTCTTCGGCGATGGCGAGGACGAAATTCATGTTCAAATGCTTGACGTACCACTCGACGGTTTTCTTCGCGTCGATGCAGCGGTAGGCGACGTGGTGGATTTGCTTGATTTTCATGCGGTCTGTCTCCGATGGATGGCGCCCTGGGCGCGATGTTTTTCAGCTTTTCACCATTAGAATCGAGTTCCAGCTATCATACAAACAATTTTTAACCATCGATTTATCGGATTATCTTATGAGTCCCAGCCTGCGACAGATGCGCGCCTTCGTGGCGCTGGCCAAGACCGGCAGTTTTACCCTGGCCGCCGAATACCTGCACGTGACGCAGTCGGCCTTGAGCGGCTTGATCAAGGAACTGGAAAGCGTGCTGGGCGTGCGCGTGGTCGAGCGCAGCACGCGCAAGACGCAGCTGTCGGAAATCGGCCGCGAGCTGTATCCGCTGTTCGAGAAGATGATCGAGGACCTCGACGGCGCCATGGCCGGCATCGCCCAGCGCAAGGCCCTGAAAACGGGCATGGTGCGCATCGCCGCGCCGCAGATGATGGCATGCACCCTGCTGCCGGAAGTGATCGCCGCCTACCGCCAGGCGCACCCGGACGTGCAGCTGCGCCTGGTCGACTGCCCAGTGGAGAATGTCTCGGCGCGCGTCTTCAGCGGCGAAGTCGACTTCGGCATCGGCCCCGAACGCGATCCGACGGCGGAAATCGCCGCGCAGGTACTGTTCGAAATGCCCTTCGTGCTGGTCTTCCCCGAGCAGCATCCGCTGCGGCAAAAGGAAAGAGTCACCTGGGCCGACGTGGGCGACTACCCGTTCATTTCGCTGCAGGGCCAGTTCACGGAGCGCCTGCTGCGCGACATGCACGGCGCGTTTCGCGAGCTGTCGCTCAATCCCTACAATGAAGTGACCTTCATGACGACGGCGCTGGCCATGGTCAGCGCCAACCTGGGCATCACGGTCTGCCTGCCGTACGCGGAACCGATGGTCAAACTATACAACTTGCACATGCGCGCCCTGCACGAGCCGGAACTGACGCGGCGCTTTTTCGTCTACACGAAAACGGGCCGTTCGCTGTCGCCGGCGGCCGCAAGCTTCATGGCCTTCCTGTTCCAGTTCGTCGAGACGCACGAGTGGAACGTGGGCGCGGGCGGCGGCGCGGCACGCGAGGCCCTGCCGGCCGACAGCGCAGCGGGCAGCGCCTTATAATGGCGCATCGCCCCTTCTCCGCTTGAACCATGACGCAGCCTGACCAGCATGACCTGTCGCCCATCGACGCCGCCACCATCGCCATCAACCAGCGCATGAACAAATTCGACGGCCACGAACAGGTCTGGCTGTTCGGCTACGGCTCGCTGATCTACAAGGCCGACTTCCCCTATATCGAGCGCCGTCCCGCCAGCATCGAAGGCTGGACGCGGCGCTTCTGGCAAGGCTCGCACGACCACCGTGGCACGCCGATGGCGCCGGGCCGGGTCGCCACCATCGTGCCGCAGGCCGGCGCCGTGTGCGACGGCATGGCGTATCTGATCACGCCCGAAGTCTTCGCCCACCTCGACCACCGCGAAAAGAACGGCTACCTGCGCCTGGCCACCGACATCACCTTCGACGATGGCGGCAAGGTCGAAGGCCTGGTGTACATCGCCAACGAGGAAAACGCCGCCTTCCTCGGCGCCGCGCCGGAACTGGACATCGCGCGCCAGATCGCCCGTTCACACGGCCCAAGCGGCCCGAACAGCGAATACCTGCTGCACCTGGCCAGCGCCCTGCGCGAGCTGGGCAAGAGCGATCCCCACGTCTTTGCTATCGAGCAACATCTGGCGCAATTGAAGGATGCCCAGCCTGCAGCGCAGTGAGTGACGGCGGGCCGCCAGCTTGCAAGATGCAAGCGATGAATATCTTTTTATTGTGACAATTGACGACTATCCCCTGTTTTATTAGCGCCCATAATCGGAACGCGCGATTCCTTATGCATGAATGGAGCAACGGTACGCGTCAACAGGCAACGGGGCCGTACATCCATAACAATCACTGCCCTGCACGATAGAAGCGACTTCATCGGAGCGAGACGACCATGTCCGACAGGACTATGCTGCAACAGCATGGCAGGCAGCCGCATTGC
The DNA here is from genome assembly GCF_051380725.1 of Janthinobacterium glycogeni. NCBI lineage: Bacteria > Pseudomonadati > Pseudomonadota > Betaproteobacteria > Burkholderiales > Oxalobacteraceae > Janthinobacterium > Janthinobacterium glycogeni. The sequence continues at coordinate 501,853 of NZ_JBNYXP010000001.1, forward strand.
GTTCTGCCCGGGACGGGTGCCATTGCTCCTGTGCAAGCCCCCCTACATCGCGCCAGCCTCGGGGGCGGGCTGAACGTCATTGGCAACTCCCCCATCTTCCAGCGCCTGCTGCGCATGGTCGAAGCCGTGGCGCCGACCCGCTGTACGGTGCTCATCAGCGGCCCCACCGGTTCCGGCAAGGAAATCATCGCCCAGCTCGTGCACCGGCAAAGCGGCGATCCCGGCGCGCCCTTTGTCGATCTCAACTGTGGCGCCCTGCCGGAACACTTGATCGATGCGGAACTGTTTGGCCATACCAAGGGGGCATTTACGGGAGCGCTCAGCAGCCGCGCCGGTTTTTTCGCCCAGGCGGGACAAGGCACGCTGTTTCTCGATGAAATCGGCGAATTGCCGCTGGCGGTACAAAGCAAGCTGCTGCGCGTGCTCGAATCGCGCTGTTTCCGGCCGCTGGGCGGCGGCGATACCCAGCCGTTCAACGGCCGCATCGTGGCCGCCACCCATTGCGACCTGGCCGCGATGGTGCAGGCTGGCCGTTTCCGCGAAGACTTGTATTACCGGCTGGCGGTATTGAAACTCGACGTGCCGGGCCTGGACCAGCGCCGTGGCGACGTCGCCGCCCTCGCCGCGCACTTTGCCGGCCAACAAAAGCGGCCCATCCGCTTTACCGCCACCGCCATGGAAAGCCTGTGCCGGCAAGCCTGGCCCGGCCATATCCGCGAACTGCGCAACCTGGTCGAACGGCTGTCGATACTGGCCGAATCACCGTTGATCGATGCGCACAGCCTGGAAACCTTCCTGTCGGCCGGCAAGCCGGAGGATGCCGATCGCACGCTGCTGGCGGAAGCGCTCATGCGGCTGGACGGCGATGACAAGCTGGCTGCCGCGCAACAATTGCTGATCGACTATGCGATGCGCCTTGCCGATGGCAACAAGACGATCGCGGCCCGCCACCTGGGCATCAACCGCAAGGTCATCGAACGCCGCCTGCACGGCGACGAGGAGCGCAGTAATTTCGCCCGCGTCTGCCTGCTGGAGGGGCGCGCACTGATCGAGGCGGCCCGCTTCAAGGAAGCCATCGAAGTGTTGCGCCGCGGCCTCACCTTGCTGGCCGCCGATGCGCACCCCTGCACGGCACGCCGCCTGAGCTGCGACCTGCACCGCTGGCTGGCCATCTCGCACCGCGGCATCAGCGGATGGCAAAGCGCCGAAGCGCTGGCCTGCTATCGGCAGGCATTGCAGGAGGCGGCGGCGCTGGGCGACGAGGTGGAAATCACCGCCCTGCGCTTCGGCATCTGGAGCACGCAGTTGATGGCGCTGGACCTGACGGCGGCCCGGGCCACGGCACAGGACATGCTGCAGCGGGCGCAGGCGATAGGCGACACGGATTTGCTGTCGCAAGCTCACCTGGCCCTGGCCAACACGCTGTTCTGGCTCGGCGACTACCGCGAGACGCTGGCCTGCCTGGAGCGCGGACACCTGCTCTGCGGCGCGGTACTGGCCGAAACCGGAGGACAGGGCCTGGACATCGCCGCGCTGTCCTCCACCTTCGAAGGCCTGTCCTGCTTCCAGAGTGGCGCCTTCCGGCGCGCGCGCCTGGTCATGGAACAACTGACATTGCGCGGCACCGCCGACAACCCGCACCCCTTCCATCGCGCCATCGCGCTGCAGGGCGCCGCATGGCTCGCCTGCATGTTCGAAGACTGGACCCTGCTGGCAAACCTGGCGGCGGACCTGAAAACCGTCGCCAGCGAATATGGCTACCAGTTTTATCTGGGGGTGGGCCAGATATTCCATGCCTGCGCATTGGCGCCGGGCAACACCCATGTGCAAATCGAGCAGCGCATCGCCCATGGCTACCAGCACTACATGCTGTGCGAAGGCGGCATGCTCTTCCATTCATTCCAGGCCTGGAAGCGGGGCGAACTGCTGCTGTCGGCAGGCTTGCCATCGCAAGCCCGGCAGTTGCTGCACGGTGCCATCGAACTGGCGCTGGAACATGGCGAACGGGCCTATCTGGTCGAATTGCTCGACATGCACGCCCAGACGTGGATCGCGGTGGGCGACCTGGACAAGGCGGAACACGAGCTGGGCAGTGCGCTGTCGACCGCCAAGGCGCTGGGCGCGGCGGCCGGCAGCCTGCTGGTGGCGACCCGCCTGGCGCAACTGCTGCTGCAGCGCGGACGCCGGCCCGAAGCGCTGGAGCACCTCACGCGCGCCTTGCGCGGCGTGGAGCGCGACACGGCTTTCCCCCGGTTTGCCCAGGCTCTGCAGTTGCAGGCCACCCTGGCGCAAGCCTTTTCCATGTCATGCCAACCTGAGGACCCGCATCATGAGCTATCTGCTGAACCACGATGACCTTGAATCGCTATTGCTGGGAGCTTGCTTCTTCGGCAGTGGCGGCGGCGGCACGCTTACTTCCGCGCGCAGCCTGCTGGCCCAGTTCCACGCCGGCGATTATTATCCGGACGCCCGGGTCCGCGTGGTCAGCGTCGACGAAGCCACCGACGGCGATACCGTCATGGTGGCTTACCTGGGTTCGCCCGTGGCCATCAATGGCGCCCATTTTCCACGCGGCCCCGTCGATGCCGTGATCGCCGTCAGGGAGCGCCTGGCGCTGGAAAATCGCACACTGTCTTACCTGGCGCCACCGGAGAGCGGCGCGCTGGGGTTCATCGTCGCCTGCCTGGTCGCCGCCCACTTGGGGCTGGCGGTGATCGACGCCGACGGCGCCGGCCGCGCCGTTCCCTCGCTGCCCCAGCTGACCTATGCGGCCGCGCAAATCAATCCACGACCGGCCTTCCTCGTCAGCCAGGCCGGACTGCGCGTGGAACTCGACGTCCAGCCCAGCCAGGGCGTGAACGGCGCCCATTCCCATCAGCAAGACGTGGCAACGATCATTGACCAGATGATGCGCCCCATCGTCTCGCAAGCCGACTTCAAGCAGTTCGGCGGACTGGCAATGTGGATCATGGCGCCGGCTGAACTGGCCCGGGCGATGCCGGTGCGCGGCACCCTGGGACGTGCCCTGCGCCTGGGCCGCGAACTACAGGCAGGACGCGTGCGCAGCGCGGACGAACTGGTCACCTATCTGGCGCTGCAATTCGACATGCGAGCCCGGCCCCTGTTTCCGCAGGGCACATTCGTCGCCGCCGAAGTCGAATCGCGCGATGGCTTCGACCTGGGCAAGATTACCATCCGCGCCGGTGAGCGGCTATGCACGATCCTGTACCAGAACGAATCGCTGCTGGCCTGGGACAGCAGCCGCAGCAGCCCCATCTGCATGGCACCCGACACCATCAGCTACCTTGTCGAGGGCGATGGCCAGGCCGTGTATTCGAATGGCGACTTGCTGCTGCCGGACGGCTCCCTCGACCCGGCCCTCCTGCAGCGCAAGGTGACGCTGCTGGGCCTGGAAGCCAATCCCGTACTGCGCGAACGGGGCGGCCTGATACTGGACAGCTTCATGCAACTGCTCGACACCATCGGCTACCTGGGCCCGTATGTGCCGCTCAGTGGCAATGCCAGCGCAGCGGCAGGGAGCGCCGCATGAAGGCGCTGCGCATCTGCATCGTGGCGCCGGTGGCCACCGACGCCTACAACCAGCGCCTGCTAGCCGCCGTCCAGCCCGTGATGCCGCCCGATGTCGAAGTGACTGTGCGCAATATTTCCACCGGGCACGACTGCATCGAATACCGCGTCGACTGGCTGCAAAACGGCTATCCGGTGGTGCAGCTGGCCAGGGAAATCGAACGCGACGGCTATGACGGCATCTGGCTCAGCGACTTCGACATGTGCGGCGTGGAGGCGGCGCGCGAAGTGATCGACATCCCCATTCTCGGCGGCTTTCCGCCCGCCGCCTTTACCGCGCTGGCACTGAGCCAGCGCCTGTCGATCATGACGATACTGCCCAGCACGCTCGCCATGCAGCAGGGCCACATGCAAGCCTACGGCTTGCAGGACAGCTTCGCCTCCATCCGCTCCATCGACTGTCCCGTCGGCGACCTCGACAAGCTGGACAAGGTGGTGGAAAAAACCTTCCAGGCCGCCATGCTGGCCGTCCAGGAAGACGGCGCCCAGTCCATCCTGCTCGGCTGCACCGGCTTTGTCGGCGTCGCCGCGCGCGTCACCGCCCTGCTGGAAGATGCGCTGCACACCTATGTGCCGGTGATCGATCCGAACCAGGCAGGCTTCAGCTTCCTGGTTTCCCTCGTGCGCATGGGCCTGCGTCCCAGCCGCGCCTGCTACAGCAAGCATCGCTGAGGCAGCACGCGCGCCCGGGTCACGCCATGCCGTGTCCCGGGCGCTCCCTCCCCATCCTTCCCGCCTGCCGTTTTCGTCCATCCCGGCCAAAAAGAGCGGACGATATGCGCCAGTATTGTTACGTCATGACAATGCAAATCAGCCCCGTTCGTTAGAAATCAAGCACTTGGCATTCTGGCACACCCCTTGCTAAAGATTATGCTATCGGCGCCTGGCAAGCAGACGCCGCAGCAGGCGTGCGGCGCACCTCGAACGGTGTGCCGCACGCCCTCCAGGACCCAGCAAGGAGCCCGGCCGTGCCGACGATTATGGAAGAATCCACCACCCACGACAGCCTGGCCAACCATGGCTTGCTGCCAGGCCTGGCTGCCTTGCAAGAAGACAACATCGGCTGTCCCGACATCTGCATCGCCGTGCTCGACGGTCCCGTCGATACCAGCCATCCCTGTTTTGCCGGCGCCAGGCTGCAACAGATCGATACCCTCGCCACGGGCTCCAGCGGCAGCGGCCGGGCATCGCAGCACGGCACGCACGTCGCCAGCATCATCTTTGGCCAGCCCGGCAGCCCCGTCACAGGCCTGGCCCCCCGCTGTCGGGGCTTGATCCTGCCCATCTTTGCCGACCGCGCCGACGGCGCCGTGACGCAATGCACGCAGCTCGACCTGGCCCGCGCCATCACCCAGGCCGTCGAGCACGGCGCGCACATCATCAACGTCAGCGGCGGCGAACTGTCCGACAGCGGCGCCGCCGATGGCCTGCTGCAAAAAGCCATACAACTGTGCCATGAACGCAACGTCCTGCTGGTGGCAGCAGCGGGCAATGACGGTTGCGATTGCCTGCACATCCCCGCCTCCATCGAGTACACGCTGGTGGTCGGCGCCCTGGACCGGCAAGGCGCCCCCATGCCCAACAGCAACTGGGGCGCAGCCTATCGCACGCGCGGCCTCATGGCACCGGGCACCGACATCCTCGGCGCCGCTCCCGCAGGGCGCGTGCGCGTCAACAGCGGCACCAGCTTTGCCACCCCGATCGTCTCGGCCATCGCAGCCTTGCTGCTATGCCGGCAACACCAACATGGGGATCGTCCTGACCCTCGTGGAGTTTGCAGCGCACTGCTGCAGAGCGCAACGCGTTGCAACACCAATGGCGAGCTGGACTGTCGCCGCCTCCTGACTGGGACATTGAATGTGCCGGGCGCCACTCAACTATTATTAAAAGGGAAAATTGAAATGTCAGACGATACTGTGATTGAAGCGAGCCCAGCCAATGCCGACACTTCCGCGCAGGCGCATCCGCTCAGCATCCCCATGCTGGAAACCTCCTCGCCGGCCACGCTTGCCGCCCCTGCCGGCGCAGCGCGGCAAGGCATCGCCGCTTCCGGCATCGATGCCTCCGATTGCGGCTGCGGCGGCGGTGCTGCCAAGGGTCCGACGCTGGTATATGCGCTGGGCAACCTGGGCATCGACTTCGGCAGCGAAGCACGCCACGATTCCTTTGTCCAGGCCATGCCATCGGGCAGGAACAACCCCGACGATCCCCAGCAATTGATCGAGTTTCTGCGCGCAAAGCCCTATTTCCGCCAATCGCTGACCTGGACCGTCAACCTGGACGCCACGCCGATTTACGCGATCGTGCCCGTCGGCCCATATGCCGACCTGACCTATGAGCTGCTGTTCGAGGCCTTCGTCGGCACGATCGATGGCAAGGTTGTCATGAACTCCTTTCCCGGCGTAATCTCGGGTGCCGCCAGGCTGATGTCCGGCCAGGTCGTGCCCGTGATTCAGCCGGCCATACGGGGCATGTTCAGCTGGAATGTTCCGGAGCTGATCAGCAGCCTGATGGCAGCACAGGACAACCAGGAAATCAGCAGCGGCAACACGGGTGCGCGCCTGGAAAACTTCCTGAATCGTATCTATTACGACTTCCGCAACCTGGGCGTCACAGGCATGGACCGCGCGCTCAACTTCTCGGCCACGAATGCCATGCAGGCCACGGAAATGCTGAGCAAGACCACCGGCATGCAGCTCGATACCATCGTGGTGCAACAGAGCCCCGTGTGCCGTCCGGGTTCCGAGTGCTACGACATCATCATGACCTTCTTCAACCCGGAGAATCTGCAAATAGCCAATACGGTCGCCCGCTTCGCCGTCGACGTCAGCGATGTGATACCGGTCAGCGTCGGCCCCGTGCGCTACTGGTCGCAGCGCTAACCGCAACGCCATTTGAATTGTCGGGGCACGTGGACGCAGTGATGCGTGCACGCGCTTCAGCAGACGGTCGTTGGCGGGAAACGATCAGCACCGTACTTCGGTACGCACACCCATTGCCGTTGCCCGCGGCGGCGCCACCACAAGGAGTTTTGAAATGAACAATCTGCCATTGCAAGCCAAAGCCGTTCAACGCAGCCCCAGCATCTCCGGCGTCAGCCAGGGTGTCGCCCCTTCCGGCATTGCCTGCACCCTGTGCCAAATGGGTTGCAGCGCCTTGAGCGGCACCGCACAACAAGTCTGCCTGGCAGCTTGCGCCGCCACCGTTTGCTGATCAAGCCGGCAAGATCAAGCCATTCCGGCTAAACCCGGCATGCCTGCGGGCGATGCGTTTCTGGTCGCCCGTTCAGCCTGCCGCATCACCCACGATTGAGGAAGGACAGCGATGCGACTCCCACTACAAAGCCCGCCTGTTTCGCGCAGCGCGCGTGGCCCTATCAATGCGCAAGCCAGCGGCCCGCACGCGAGCGGCATGCAGCCGTCCGCCTGCGGACCGACCAACACGGGCCAGGGCCAATGCTTCGATACAAACGGGCCGATAGGCGGTCCGACGGCCCACAATTGCAGCGCCTGCTGCGCCCGGCGCGGTGCGATTCACTGGCAAGGCGTGAATGGCACCTTTGCCATCTGCCACTAAGCACCGATTCGGCCAGCAGGATCCCCGCCTTCTGGCCTCTGCCGGAAGCGGGGACTGTGCGTCGGGCGCCGGCCCTTCCCGCCCCGTCCACGCTGCATGCGCTAGAACAAATCCAGCTGCCCCGCATTGCCCTTCTTTACCTTTGCACCCAGCGGCGGCACCACCAGCGGCCGGCGGAATTGCGTGCAATCGAGCTGCTTGAAGCGCCCGCCCTTGCCGTGCAGCCCCAGTCTGTGCACGGCCTTTTCAAAGCGCTGGCGGATCAGGTCAGCCCACACTCCCTCGCCGCGCATGCGCGCGCCGAACGCGCTGTCGTAATCCTTGCCGCCACGCATTTCGCGCACCCGGTTCATCACGCGCTGGGCACGCTCCGGAAAGTGCGCTTCCAGCCATTGCTGGAACAAGGGGCTCACTTCCCACGGCAGGCGCAGCACCACGTAATGGGCGTGGATGGCGCCCGCGTCGCGCACGGCTTCGAGCAACTGCTCGATTTCCGGCTCCGTCACGAACGGGATGATGGGCGCGATGCTCACGCCTACGGGGATGCCCGCCTCCGTCAGGGTGCGGATGGTGCGCAGGCGCCGCGCCGGGGCGGCCGCGCGCGGTTCCAGGGTGCGCGCGATGGCCGGGTCCAGCGTCGTGACAGTAACGGCCACGGCCGCCAGGCGCCTGGCCGCCATCGGCGCCAGGATGTCGATATCGCGCTCGATCAGCGATGATTTCGTGATCAGCGCGACGGGGTGGTCGCACTCGTGCAGCACTTCCAGCACGCGCCGCGTCAGCTGCCGTTCGCGTTCGCAGGGCTGATACGCATCGGTATTGACGCCCAGGGCGATCGGTTCGGGCACATACGACGGCTTGGCCAGTTCGCGCCGCAACAGTTCGGGGGCATTCACCTTGGCGTAGATGCGGCTTTCGAAATCCAGGCCTGGCGACAGGCCCAGATAGCTGTGCGTGGGGCGGGCAAAGCAATAAATACAGCCATGTTCACAACCCCGGTAGGGGTTCAGCGACACGTTGAAGGGCAAATCGGGCGAAGCGTTGCGCGTGAGAATGGTACGCGCCTGTTCGTCGCTGACCTGCGTCTTCCATCCCGGCGCCGCCTCTTCCCCAGCCGCCTCGTCCAGGCCGCCCACGCTCCAGCCGTCATCGAAACCGGCGCGCGCATGCGTCTCGTGGCGCCCCTGCAGATTCGAGACGGCCCCGCGACCCTTTTGCGCTTTCAGCGATTGCGGCGGCAACATGGCTTGCCCGGCGAAGCTGTCATCGTGCTCTGGAATGATTGCTTTCATGAACGGCCCCATCAACTGTATATACGTACAGTATACTATGCCGCTGTGCGGCCAAGATCAAGGGCTACCGTGCTGTCGTTTCAAGCTTTTTCGCCATGCGGCATGACATAACTCAACTGCTGCGCGACAAAGCCGTCAAATGCCGTGATCAAGGGAACGAAGCGGGAAGCTTCCTGCTCCAACTGCATCAGGGCATAGCACGTCGCTTCCAGGGTCGATAACTGGTCTGGCGCGTGGGCCTTGCGGATCAAATAATGGGAAGCGGGCGTATCGCGCAGCGGCAGGCGCGGCAGCTGTTGCAACAGGGGATTCAGATACAACATCTTGCGGCTCTTGCGCCAGGTGGCGTCCAGCACCACCAGCCGCAATGGGGTCGGAAATCGGGGCGGATCGAGCAAGAGTGCCGGGTCGAGCGCTGGCGGCGGCGCGATGCCCAGCGAGCTGTCGCCGGGCGTATCCGGGTACAGCAGCACGTTGTGCTTGCCGGCCAGCAGTTCTGCGAGCGTGTCCGGGGCAAATTGCTCGCCCGTCAGCAGGCGGCTGTTGGGCAGGCTCAGATGCAGCAAGCGGGCGCTGCCCTTGGCATTGTGGACTTCCAGCGGATGCTGGAGGATCAGCACTTCCACGGCGTGGGAAACGGGGGCGATCCAGCGGCAGATGCAGCTGGCTGCGGCGCGCAGGCAGACAGGGCAGCGTGCGCGTTTGGCGGGTTCAACCTCGGAAGAGGATGCGGCGCCAAGGCTGAAGGTAGCGCTGGGAATAGTGCTGGGAATAGGGCTGGAGGTACGGCGGGTGGTCATGGCGGAGCGCGTTCGCGGCTGTCTTCAAGCCGCGATTGTAGCGCCCACGCCATGCCAAGGGGGAATCTGCGCTTAAGAACCTGCGCTTAAAACTCTTCCCATTCATCGGCACCGGATGCCACCGTCGTCTTCGGCGCGCGGGCGCGCACGGCGTCCGCTTGCGCCGCCTTGCCCGGCGCGGGTGCGGCCACGGCTGGTGCCGGCGCGTTGTGCTTGGCTGGCTGCACGGCCGGTCGCGCGGCAGGCTTCCCTGGCGCCGACGCCGTCACGGACGGGTTTGCACTGGCCGAAACATAGCGCTGCGTTGCGTCGAGCTTGAACACACCCACCACGTCGGCCAGCCTGGCCGCCTGCTCCTGCATGGATTCGGCAGCCGCCGCCGCTTCTTCCACAAGAGCCGCATTTTGCTGCGTCACCTGATCCATCTGGCCGATGGCCTGATTGACTTGTTCGATGCCGGTGCGCTGCTCATCGCTGGCGTCAGTGATCTGGTTCATGATCTGCGTCACATGGCTGATGCTTTGCACAATCTCGTCCATGGTGCGGCCCGCCTTGTCCACCAGTTGCGAACCGGCCTCGACCTTTTGCACGGAATCGTCGATCAAGCCCTTGATTTCCTTGGCCGCCGCGCTGGAACGCTGCGCCAGGTTGCGCACCTCGGAGGCCACGACGGCAAAACCACGGCCCTGCTCGCCGGCCCGGGCCGCTTCGACGGCCGCGTTCAGGGCCAGGATATTCGTCTGGAAGGCGATGGCGTCGATGACGCTGATGATGTCGACGATCTTGCGCGAGGAATCGTTGATCGAGCCCATGGTGCTGACCACTTCCGAGACCACCACGCCGCCCTTGCTGGCGATCTGCGAGGCGTCGATGGCCAGCTGGTTGGCGCTGCGCGCATTGTCGGCGTTGAGTTTCACGGTGGAGGTCAGCTCTTCCATGGACGACGCCGTCTCTTCCAGCGAACTGGCCTGCTCTTCCGTGCGCGACGACAGGTCCAGGTTGCCGGCCGCGATTTCGCTCGACGCCGTACTGATCGATTCGGTACCGGCGCGCACCTGGCCCACGATACTGACCAGTTTATCGTTCATGTTTTTCAGCGCATGCATCAGCTGTCCCGTCTCATCGCGGCTTTCCACGACGATATGGCTGGTCAGGTCGCCAGCGGAAACAGCTTGCGCCACCTCGACTGCACGCGTGATGGGGCGCGTGATCGAGCGCGTGATCCAGTAGGCGCAGGCAATGCCCAGCAAGATGGCCACTACGCCCAGCGAGATCAGCAGCAGACGCCCGTTTTCGTAGCGCGCACGGATTTGCGCAGCTGCTTCATCGAGCAATTTGGCTTCCAGCAGTTCCAGCTTCTTCAACGACGCCAGGTAGATGTCGCGCTTGGCGGCCATGTCGCCTTCGTACAGGCGCTTGCCCAGTTCCAGGTCGCCCGCATTCTTGGCCTTGAACACATTCTTGCGTACTTCCGTGTAGGCCTTGCGCGTGCTCAGCACCTCCTGATACAGCGATTGCTCTTCGGCATTCAGCTCACTTTTGCCGATAGCGTTCTGAATTTCCGTGGCGCGTGCCGACGAGACGGCCATTTCCTGTTCAAACTGCTTCTGGTGTTCGGGATCGCCGACTTTCCAGGCGGCCGCCGTGCGCGCCGCGTTCACCTCGATGACCTTGGTCCATTCACCAATCAGGCGCTCATTGCGCACCTTGACGCTGACCAGCGCATCGGTTTCCTTGCTGGCGCTTTGCATCTGCACGATGCCCACCACGGTGAGACTGGTCAACAGCAGCAGGACGGCGGCAAAACCGCCACCGAGACGTACGCCGATTTTGAGGTTTTTCATTGCGTGATTCCTATCTGAAAAAAACAATGCACAGACGCCACGAAACCGACCTGCTGCTACGTATCAATATAGCAGGCATCTGCCGTGCGGCAATCACGAGCGGCGACGCAAGGCCATCCACGTCGCCAGAATGGCAGCGCGCCGAGGCGCACCACTTTGGAGCAGATTGTGAGTGAATCAGAGTGGTATTGCAAGAAATAACATGCAGAAAAGCAACAACCAGAAGGCGGTCGGCCGCCACGAACGGGCGGCAGGCAAGCAAGGTCAGTTTTGCTTCACATAGATCAATTTTGATGTATCGAAACCCAAGCCACCAGCTTTCTCGATCAGGCGCCGCTGCAATGCAGGGTCCATGGTGGGCGTGCGCGACAGCAACCAGAAGTAGGATTTGTCGGGGCCGCTAATCATGGAATAGCTGTAATTTTGCTGGTCCAAATCAAACACGATGTAGGAACCATAGAAGGGGCCGAAAAACGACACTTTCAGGTAACCCACGTCTTTCTTGTCGACGAAATACGCCTTGCCTTCCGCTTCCTTCCACTTCGCGTCCGCCCCCTTGTAGCCGCGGTTGAGCACTTTCAGGCCGCCATCCTGGCGCAGGCTGTAGTCGGCCGTCACGTGGCTCAGGCCCCGCTCGAACGAGTGGTCGAGGCGCGCGATCTCATACCATTTGCCCAGATAACGGGTCGTATCGAAGTTGCTAACTGGCACAATATTCTCGGGCCGGCCTACGCAGCCGGCCAGCACGAGCACACATAGTAATAATATTCTTTTCATGTTTTTCTCCATCGGGTTGAATCAGTCAGGGGAGCAGCGCGCGGTCGAGGATGCGGCGGATTGCGCCGTTGGCTTGCATGCGCACGATAGCGGCATTGAATTGCTCGATAAAGTCATCGCGATAAGGGTAGGCGGCGGGCCGGCGCTCGGTAAAACCCAGGTGGCCCTGCTGGCTGGCCAGCTGCGCCGTTTCCTGGATCGCCTGCATCGGCGTGCCCCGCGCTCCCTCGCGCCGGATGCGCTGCAATTCCCATTGCGCCGACAGGCGGTCGCTGACATAGCAATCGATACGCCCGCGCATCAGCTTGAGCAGATTCGTGCGCGTACCCTTGGCCGTATCGAACACGATGTTGGCCGCTTGCAGGGCTGCCGCCTGTTGCGCATCGCCCAGCAAAAAACCCGCGTTCACGCCGATGTGCAGGCCGCCGTAATCGGCGGGCCACTGCCGCAGCGCGCGTTTCGCCAGCACGTCCTGGTTACACAGCACCACCAACTGCTCCATCAGCAGCGGCACAGAATAGCGCACGTACGGCCGCTCGCTGCGCCACGAATACGGCGGATACAGCGCAAACGCCTCGCCTGTCTGCAGCATCAGCACACCCCGTTTCCACGGCACGGGACGCAGCTGCACCGCATATTGCGGCATCGATTGCACGGCTTCGCGCACGATCTCCGTGTAGATGCCTTTCAGCTGGCCGTTGTCGACGTAGGAGTACGGCGGATAATCGTCGTCGCCATAGATCACCAGTGGCGTCGCACCCTCCGCCCGCGCACTGGCAGCGATGAACAGGCATAGCGCGGCAGGCAGGATGAACATTCTGGACATGCCGGAAGATTAGCATGGAAGCGCGAAAAACAATCATCCGTTCGCGCTGTTCGTGCCCAGCATTTCGTCGAGTTGCGCCAGGGTGCCCGAGTCCTTCACGACGGCGCGCAGCCACAGGTGCAGCGGCAGCTCGCCCCAGCTGGCAGCCTTGTCGGCCAGGTAGGCGACGGGGCTGTGCGGCTCCGTGCGGCGGAAAAAATCGGCCACCTGACGCAGCTGGGCTAGCGCCTGCTGGCGCTGCACGATGGCGCCCACGCCTGCGCCTGCGTCGGCGCCCTGGCCAGCGGCCCGTGGCGCGCCGGCAAAGTCCGCATCCGGTGACAGCGGCGCGATGAAATGAATGGCGTTTTCCAGCGCTTCGCGCGCAGCGCGAAAACTCGGACCGTCGACGCCGAAACGCGCGTCGACGCTGCGCTCGAACGCCAGCAGCGACTGCATGCAGTATTGGGCATCGGCCAGCAAGCCGTCAGAAAAGGCGCGCGAGTTCCTTTGCCGCGCCGCCTCCATCTGCGCCAGCGTCACGCCGTCATCGTGGCGCGCATCGCCCCAGCCCTGCTCCGCTGCGCCCGGCGCCAGGCTGGCGGCCGCACGCTGGCGCGCCGCATCGAAGTCCTGCAGTGAAAACAGGCCGTCGCTTCCTTCGGTCAGCGGGATCTCGCGCAGCAGCTGCGGCGTGCGCGAGAGCAGCCAGAAGACATTGCCGATGCGCTGCTCCTGGTCGCCCTCTTCCGCCGGCGGGTACAGGCCATCCCAGTAACGCTCGCACAGACCGGCCAGCAGCGCGTAGCCATCGCCCAGGCCACGGAAGTGGCGCGTTTTCGCGTGCGCCTCGGCCAGCCACACGGCCACGCGCAAATCCTTGCTGCGCGCCGCGATCAGCTGTTCGCAGCGCGTCGCCACGAAGGGCCAGTCGGCTTCCTTCAGCGCCGTCACCCACTCGCCCTGGTCAAGGCTGGGATCATCATGCTGGCGCGCGCGCGCGATGGCGTCGAGCTCCTGGCTGAAGGTAAGGTCTTCGCCGCAGGGACTGACGGCGCTGACGGGGTGCAGCAACTGCTCCAGATTGAACATGGCGCTCTCCGCGGGGTGACGTTACTTGCTGACGTTACTTGATGGTGTATTTGAACTGCCCCTGCTTATTTGCAGTGACGCGTATCGATGTGACCGGCTCGCCTGCGGCCATGCGCGCCAGCACCGCTTCGGCGATCGCCGGCAGCAGGCTGCCGTTGAGGATCTGATCGACATTGCGCGCGCCAGAATCGACCTCGGTGCAGCGCGCCAGCACGGCGTCGACCAGGCCCGCGTCATGACTGAACTGCGCCTGGTGGTTGCGCGCGATGCGCGCGCCTATCCTCGCCAGCTTCAGGGCGATGATCTCGGCCAGCACGGCGTCGTTCAGGGGATAAAACGGCAGCACTTTCAGGCGCCCAAGCAGGGCCGGCTTGAAATGCGCCACCAGTTGCGGGCGCACCAGTTCTTCCAGCGCGGCCGGCGTGGGCAAGTCTTGCGCGACCCGGTTCAGACAGGCGGCCATCATGGCGCCCGACCCCAGGTTCGAGGTGGCGATGATGATGGTGTTGCGAAAATCGACTTCGCGCCCTTCCGCATCATCGAGCACGCCCTTGTCGAATACCTGGAAGAACAGTTCCAGCACGTCGGGGTGGGCCTTTTCCGCTTCATCGAGCAGCACCACGCTGTAGGGCTGGCGCCGCACGGCTTCCGTCAGCACGCCGCCTTCGCCATAGCCGACATAGCCGGGCGGCGAGCCTTTCAGACCGGCCACGCTGTGCGCTTCCTGGTACTCGCTCATGTTGATGGTAATGAGCTTGCGCTCGCCGCCGTACAGCAGGTCGGCCAGCGCCAGCGCCGTTTCCGTCTTGCCCGTGCCGGACGGCCCAGTGAACAGGAACACGGCTTGCGGCTTGTCCGGGTCGTCCAGGCTGGCGCGCGCCGTGCGCACGCGCTGCGCCACCGCGTCGATGACGTGGTCCTGTCCCAGCACCCGTTCGCGCAGCGCGCCCTCGAGGGTCAGCACGGTGCGGATCTCGTCCTTGAGCATTTTCCCCAGCGGGATGCCGGTCCAGCCGGCGACGATGCCGGCCACCACCTGCGCATCGACTTCCAGCGGCGACAGCGGCGCTTCTCCCTGCAGGGCAGCCAGCTCATCTTTCAGCGCCAGCAGGCGCGCCGCGCCGATCTCGCCCGGCCGCTCGCCGCGCAGCTGCGCGCGCAACTCGCCGATCTGCGCCACCAGCGTTTTTTCGCGCTCCCAGCGCTGCGCCAGCGCCGCGATCGCCGCCTGTCCTTCGTCATGCTCGCGCCGCAGCTGCACCAGGCGCGCGGCGCCGGCCTTGCCGGGCGCTTCGCCGTCACTTGCCTCGCGCGTCAGGGCGGCGATTTCCGCTCCGATGCGTTCCTGCCGCCGGTTTTCGTTTTCCAGCTGCGCCGGCGTGGCGCGCTGGCCCAGCGCCACCTTGGCGCACGCCGTATCGAGCACGCTGATGGCCTTGTCGGGCAACTGGCGCCCGCTGATGTAGCGGTGCGACAGGCGCACCGCCTCGACGATGGCGGCGTCGCGCACGCGGATGCCGAAGTGGCGCTCCATCAGCGGCGCCATGGCGCGCAGCATGGCGCAGGCGATCTCTTCGCTGGGCTCTTCCACCTTCACCACCTGGAAGCGCCGCGCCAGCGCCGCATCCTTTTCAAAATATTTCTTGTACTCGCTCCAGGTGGTGGCGGCGATGGTGCGCAGGGCGCCGCGCGCCAGCGCCGGTTTCAGCAGATTGGCCGCGTCGTTCTGCCCCGCCTGGCCGCCCGCGCCGATCATCGTGTGCGCCTCGTCGATGAAGAGAATGATCGGGTGCGGGCTTTTCGTCACCTCGTCGATGACATTTTTCAAACGACTTTCGAACTCGCCCTTCACGCTGGCGCCGGCCTGCAGCAAGCCCATGTCGAGCGCGTGGATGCGCGCGCCCTGCAGTACCTCGGGCACGTCGCCGGCGGCGATGCGCAGAGCCAGGCCTTCCACCACGGCCGTCTTGCCCACGCCCGCCTCGCCGGTGAGAATCGGATTGTTCTGGCGCCGGCGCAGCAGGATGTCGACAGCCTGGCGTATCTCCGCCTCGCGGCCGATCACGGGATCGAGCTTGCCGTCGCGCGCCAGCTGCGTCAGGTCGGTGGTGAACTGGTCCAGCGCCGGGGTCTTGCTGGCCAGGACGGCAACAGGATCTTCGGACAGGTCGGCAAGCTGCGGCACTGCAGCGCTTTGCTCTTCATCAGAACCTGCCGTCAGCTTGTCCGGATGGTGTTTCAACTGCTCCACGCTGAAGCGGGCGAACAGCTTCGAGCCGCGGTACGCGAGCTGCGACAGCTCCGGCTCCGTCAGCAGCGCCAACAACAGATGGCGGCTGCGGATGGGCCCTGGCCGCGTCGTGTCCAGCGAGGCGATCAGCCAGGCATGCTCGAACAGCAGCGGCAAGTGGCGCGACAACACGGGCGTGCGCGCGCTGCCCGTCCGGAAGCCGCCGATCTCGCGGCGCAGGTCCGCCTCCAGCGCCGTCAGGCTGATTTCGCTGCGCCGCGCGATGGTGACGAAATCGCTGCGCTCCTGCTCCAGCAGCGCCAGGAACAGGTGTTCGATATCGACTTCGTACTGGCCCAGGCCCACGCAGATGGCGGCGGCGCGGGTGGCGGCCGTGCGCGCCGTGTCATTAAGTTTGGCGATCAGGGTTTTCAAATGATTGCTCATGCGGCGGCTCCCTTGCGGTTGATCGAATAGCGCAGCGACGACGGCTGCAATACGGCGTCGAAATTGACCGCCTCGCCGCCGGCCATCACGGCCAGGGTGCCGCTGATGACGAAGCCGACCCGGTTGATGCTGCCCGCTTCGCGCTCCAGGCGGGCGCGCACATTGCGCAGGCGCGGTTCATGGCGTTCGATGGCCGCCTTCAGCGCGGCGCAGATGCGGGCGCGGTCATCGCTGCTGGACAGGCACATGCCGGCGAAATCGATCAGGCCATAGTTGACGATGGAGGCCGCGCATTCCGGATAGGCGTCGAGCGCGCCGGGCGGCAAGGCCACGCGCGTGTTGAGCAGTTCCTCCAGGTCGCGCGCCACCGCATCCTTCAATTGTTCCAGCGAAAGGCGCACCGCCACGCCGCCCGCCGCACCGCCGCCGTCGCCCATCAGGCGATCGAACAAGCCAGGTACATAACTGTCCATGCGCTCTCCTGAAAAATCGGCGCGGCGCTCGGGCGAAGGTGGCCGCCGCGCGCCGCGCACCATGGGTCAAGCCACGCGGTTCGCGGCCAGGTCCCAGCCGCCCGAGGTATTGCCGCCGGCGCCGCCCGTCACTTTTTGCTGCGTGTATTTCCACTTCACTTTCGAGAATTTGAAGCCGACGTGTTCACCGAGGATGTCGCCTTCTTCCACGTTCGGCGTCACGGCGCCGATCAACACGTTCTCGATTTCGATCTCAAAATACTTGACGCGCTCCCCTTGGCCGTCGGCGCGCATGAATTCGAAGCGCGCCTTCGGGATGGTCTTGCCGGCCGAGCAGGTCTGCAGCAGCACCGGCGAGGCCAGGTCGGCCAGCTTGGAGATGACGATGTCCTTGTGCTCGCAGCGTTCGGCCGTGTGGCCGCCGCCCGTCGAAGCGGTGGCCGACTTCGGCTGCTCGACGCTCCAGCTGACCGATTTGCACTCGATCCAGTCCTTGTGCTTGTCATCGGTGGACTCGCCCTTGATGCCGTCTATCTGCAGATATACATCGATTGCCATGGTGTGCTCCTGTGGTTGAAAGAGGGGTGAATCAGGAATTGGTCGACTTCGGCAACTCCGCGACCAGTCGGAGCGAAACGGATAATTCATCGAGCTGGAAGTGCGGCCGCAGGAACGACACGGCGCGGTACACGCCGGGACGGCCCGGCACTTCATGCACCTGGACGGACGCTTCGCGCAGGGGGAACTGCGCCTTCTGCTCCTGGCTGGCGTTATCGTCGAGCAGCACGTACTGCATCAGCCAGCGGTTCAGAAAGTCTTCCACGTTGGAGGCGGCGGCAAAACTGCCGATCTTGTCGCGCATCATGGCCTTCATATAGTGCGCGATGCGCGAGACGGCGAAGATGTACTGCAGCTGCGACGACAGCACCGCGTTCGCGTTGGCCGCGTCGCTGTTGTACTTGCGGCTTTTCTGCGCCGACTGCGCGCCGAAAAACGCCGCATACGCCGTGTTCTTGCAATGCACCAGCGAGATGAAGCCCAGGTCCGACAACTCCTTTTCGCGCCGGTCGGTGATCGCCACTTCAGCCGGGCATTTCAGGGCCACGTCACCCTCGTCCGTCTTGAAGGTGTGGGTCGGCAGGTCGTCCACCAGGCCGCCGCCCTCGACGCCGCGGATGGCGGCGCACCAGCCGTAGTCGGCAAAGGCGCGCGTCAGCTTGCTGCCGAACGCATACGCGGCGTTACACCACAGGTATTTGTGATGGTCGCTGCCATCGACTTCCTCGACAAAGTTAAAACCGTCGACCGTGGTGCCGTCAACGGGATTGAACGGCAGCCGGCCCAGGAAGCGGGGCAAAGTCAGGCCGACGTAGCGCGCGTCCTCGGATTCGCGGAAGGCTTTCCATTTCGCGTACTCGACGGTGTCGAACACCTTGGCCAGGTCGCGCGGCTTGCCCAGGTCGCCGTAGCTTTCCAGGCCGAACAGTTCCGGCGCAGCCGAGGCGATGAAGGGCGCGTGTGCAGCGGCGGCGACGTGCGACATCTGCTCGACGAAATACATGTCTTCCGGCTGGCGCGAGATGGCAAAGTCGCCCAGCAACGCGGCAAATGGCGCACCGCCGAAGGTGCCGAATTCCTCTTCATACACCTTCTTGAACATGCTGCTCTGGTCGAACTCCAGCGCGGCCTGGAAATCCTTCACCAGTTCGCGCTTGGTGGCGTTGAACATGCGGATCTGCAGGCGCGTGCCGGTGTCGGAATTGCCGACCAGGTAGCGCAGCCCCGTCCAGCTTTGTTCGAGTTGCTGGAACGGCGCCGCGTGCATGATTTCGCTCAGCTGGGCCGAAATCAGACGGTCGATTTCCGCCACGCGCACGTCCAGGGTGGCCGACAGGCTGCTGGACATCAGCACCGTGCCGTCGAGCACCTGGGCCACCAGTTCCGAGATCAGGTCGCGCGCGCGCGCATGTTCGGCGCCGGACTTGGCGACGCGGCTTTGCTCGACGATCTGGTCGAGCAAGTCGGTGGCGGCCGGCGCGCCGGGCGTGGATGCTGCTAGGGCTTCTGCCTGGGCGCTCATCTCAATCCTCCTGCGCTGGGAACTGCGGTTTCAGGGTGGCCAGGCTGTCCGTGTTGTTCAGCACTTCCGTCAGCAAGTCTTCAAGCTTGTCGTTGCCGGCCAGCTTGTTGCGCAGGTCGGCCAGCTTGGTGCGCGCCTCGAGCAGCTTGCGCAAGGGGTCGACCTGGCGCACTACCGATTCCGGGCGGAAGTCGTCCATCGAGCGGAAGTGCAGATCGACGGCGAACGTGCCGCCCGCCTCGCTGATACGGTTCGGCACCGCGAAACGGGCCACCGGCTCCACGCCGGACAGCACCTCATCGAAGTTGTCGCGGTCAATGGAAACGAACTTGCGGTCCTTCAGGCGTTTTTTTTCGCTGTCCGGATTGCCGCCAAAGTCGCCCAGCACGCCGACCACGAAGGGCAGCTCCTTGTTTTCAATCGCGTCGCCGATCTCGACGTCATAGGTCATTTGCACGCGCGGCGCGCGGATCTTTTGCAGGCGTTTTTGCACGCTGTCGGACTTGGGCATGTCGCTTCCTTTGCAAGGGGATGGTGGGGATGCTCGCTTATTTCAGGCCGCTGAACGGGTCGGCCGCGCTGCCTTGCTGCGCCGCGCCCTTCGCCGCCGGCGTACCGGAACCGGCCGCGCGCTTGCCGGCCGCCGGCGGGCGCCTGGCCGGCGGCACCAGTACGTCTTCGCCTATGCTTGCACGCAGCAGCTTGGCCAGGTCCTGCGCTTCCGAGCGCAGCGAGCCATTCAGATTGTTTTGCCGCGACAGGTCGGCCAGCGCCTTGCCGGACAGGCGCAAGCCGCTGACGGCGACAATGCTGTTGGCGACCTTGTCGTCCGGGTCGCGCTCCAGCGCTTCGAGCGCATGGCCGATGGCATCGCCGTACTGGCCGCGGTCGAACTTCATCTGCGCCATTTGCAGCCACGGCGCCTTGTCGGCGGGATAACTCGCGCCGCCGCGCTGAAGCAGGGTCATGGCGCGCTCATACTGGCCGGCGCGCGCCGCCGCATCGGCATCGCTCATCACTTGCGCCAGGGTCGGCGCGGCAGGTTTTGGGGACGCCGACTGGTCCGGCGTGGCGCAGGCGGCCAGCAGCAAGGCGCTGGCAAGGCAGGCAATACGGAGCAATATCGTGGCTGGCTTCATCGGGGGTACTCCTTCACGTGGAGGACGCTACCGCTGGGAAAGATGGGCGGCGTGAAGACTATTATTGATCGGCATTTTTTTACCAAATTGAGATTAATCAGCAAAGAAGAAGTTCCGCGCTACAGCCGCGTAGGACGACAGGAATCCTGATCTGGCGCAGTAATTGTCTTGATCGCAGACCGATCTTGCGCCAACGCAAGCAGGTCGCCCGTGCATGCGTTTAAATGGCTGCAATACTTTTGTTTCCACACTTCATCTTGCAAAGGTCGCCCATGCCACCTGACGCCCTGGTCCGCCCGGCCCGCGCCACCGCGCTGCTGGTGTTGCTGCAAGCGTTGCTGCTGACCGGCTGTGCGGGCGGCGCCATCGGCACCCTGGCCAACGCGGCGCTGCAAATGGCCGGCGTGGCCAAGCCGCCGCCGGAACTGCCCGACGCGCAGCAGCCGCCGCGCAACGTCAGCATCCGCCTGCACGCGGCGCAGCGCCTCAACACCGATGCCGACGGCCGGCCGCTGGCACTGGTGGCGCGCATCTACAAGCTGCGCCAGAGCGCCGCCTTCGAGCAGGCGCCCTACGACAGCTTCCTCGACGCGCAGCGTGAAAAAGCGGCGCTGGGCGCCGACCTGATGGAAGTCAAAGAAGTGCTGCTGGTGCCCGGCCAGCGCTACGAAGTGCAGGAAAAAGTCAGCAAGGAAGCGTATTTCATCGGCGTCGTGGCCCTGTTCCGCGCGCCTGCGGCGCAGCGCTGGCGCGCCACCTTTGCCGCCGCGGACGCGGAACGCGGCGGCATCACCGTCGGCCTGCATGCCTGCGCGCTCAGCATCAGCGGCACGTCCACGCTGTCGGCCGCGCGCTGCCAGTAGCACCAACAGACACGCCACACATTCAAGGAGAAACGAGATGGGCATGGCAGCGAAAGTCTTGTGGGGAGAAGGCCTGTTCCTGCGGCCGCAGCATTTCCAGCGCCAGGATCAGTATCACGAAGCGCGCCTGCATCACACGGCCAGCGCGCTGCATCCCTACCTGTGGGGCGTGGCGCACATCGAGTGGGACCTGACTGCGCTGAAGACGGGCACCCTGCGCCTGCAGGCCCTGTCGGCGATCTTCCGCGACGGCGAAGTGTTCGAGGCGCTGGGCGACGGTGCGCCCGGCAGCGATATCCTGCCCCCGCCGGTGGACCTGGAAGCGCTGCCGCCGGCGGTGCAGGAAGTGACGTACTACGCGGCGCTGCCCATCCTCAACCGCGAAGGCATGAATTACACGGCGCAGGCGTCAAACGCCGGCACGCCGGCGGCCACGCGCTTTGCGCACGCCATGCGCGCCACGCCCGACCTGTTTACGGAGTCCGCCGTGGCCGACGTGGCCTACCTGAAGAAAACCATGCGTTTGGTTCCCGACAGCGAGGCGCGCGGCTCCTACGACTGCCTGCCGCTGATCGCCCTGCGGCGCACGGTATCGGGCGGCTTCGAGCCAGTGCCCTCGTTCATGGCGCCCAGCCTGGCGATCGCCGGCGCGCCGCGCCTGCAGGGCGTGCTGGAACACTTGCTCGACGCCTTGCAGGCGAAGGTGAGCGCGCTGCACGGCCACCACCGCGAACCGAGCCGCAACGTGATCGAATTTCGCTCGGGCGACGTGTCCTCGTTCTGGCTGCTGCACACGGTCAGCACGGCCGCCGCCGCGCTGATGCACTACGTGCGCCACCCGGCCCTGCATCCGGAGCGCCTGTACGAGGCGCTGCTGGGCCTGGCGGGCGGCCTGCTCAGCTACTCCAAGCATTACACCCTGGCCAGCCTGCCCACCTACGACCACGCGCAGCCGGGCATCTGCTTCGACGCCATCGACGCCATCATCCGCGAACTGCTCGACACCGTCATCTCGTCGAAGTATTTTTCCATCGCCCTGCTGGAAGACAAGCCGTCGTACTACCTGGGCAAGCTCGATTCGGGCAAGATCGACCAGCACACCACCTTGTACCTGGCGATCCGCGCCGCCATGCCCGCCATCGAACTGGTCGACGTGGTGCCGCTGCGGGTGAAAGTGGGGGCGCCCGACGACGTGGAAAAATGCGTGCTCACGGCCATGCCCGGCCTGAAACTGTCGCATGCGCCGCAAGTGCCGGCGGCCATCCCCGTGCGCCCCGACACCTATTATTTTGCGATTGAAAACCGCGGCGCGCTGTACGAACAGATGCTCAAGGCGCAGTCGATTTCCGTCTACGTGCCGGCCGGCATACGCGACCTGCAGCTGGAACTGATCGCGGTGACGGCATGAGCCAGCTCATCGAACGGCGCGCGGCGCCCTCCCTGCTGGGACCTCGCGGCCCTGCCCCTGCCGGCGCCCGCCATGCGGGCAGCGCCCTGCTGGACCTGATGCACGAAGGCTTTTACATGCTGTTCATGCTGAAGCACGGTTCGGCGCCCGGCGACGAGCAAAGCTTCATGGACCGCATCACGGCCTTCCTCGACGACTTCGAACGCGAAGCGAAAAAGATCCGCGCCGATGGCGACGATATCGAGGCGGCCAAATATGCGTTCTGCGCGGCCGTCGATGAAATCATCCTCGCCTCGCCGTTCGCCCTGCGCAAGCAATGGGAGCGGCGCCCGCTGCAGCTGCTGATCTTTGGCGACCAGCTGGCCGGCGAACACTTTTTCGACCGCCTCGACGCCTTGCGCGGCAAGGGCGCCATGCGCGTGCAGGCGCTGCAGGTCTTCCACATGTGTTTATTACTGGGATTCCAGGGCAAGTATGCGATCGACGGCGGCGAAAAACTCAGCTACCTGACGGCGCGCCTGGGCGACGAAATCGCCCACATCAAGGGCAAGAGCCGCGGCTTCGCGCCGCGCGCGGAACGCCCCGACCAGGTGGTCAACAAACGCGGCAGCGACGTACCGCTGTGGGCCCTGTCGAGCTTTTTCGCCCTGTTGGCCATCTGCGCCTACCTGGGCCTGAAAACGCATCTGACGCGCGGCACGCAAACCACCCTGGCCGCATATGCGGACCTGGTCAAGCTGGCGCCACGCCCGGCGCACCTGACCATCACCCTGCCCTGAACACCTCACAAAACCTACTGCGCGTCGGTTTTGTGAGGTGTCAACCCAATCTATTGCGCAATACGGAACTCGATGCGCCGGTTTCTCGCCCGGCCATCGGCCGTGGCGTTGCTGGCCACGGGACGGTCCGGTCCCTGCCCCGACACCAGCACCGAATCGGCGACGACGCCCTTGCCGGCCAGGTAGGCGCGCACGGCTTCGGCGCGCGCCTGGCTCAGGGCCACGTTGCTGGCGCGCAGGCCCGTGTCGTCCGTGTGGCCGATCACCTCCACCTTGCGTCCGCGCAGCTTGAGCATGGCGGCCGCCATCTCGTCAAGGATGGCCTGGCCGGCCGGCGTGATGGTAGCCTTGCCGCTGTCGAATTCGATGATGCGTTTATCGAGCGCTGCGTCGAGCAAGCCCTGCTCGGCCTCGGCCGCCCTGACCCGCAAGCCATTGTTGACGACATACGTGGGATTGAGGCTGGTGGCGATATCGCTGGCGATCTGCTGGCGCTGCGCCTCGTTCGCCACTTCGCCGCGCACGCTGACATTGTTGCCGTCAATGCTGATCTGCCCCCGTGAAATGAGCTTCAGATTCGGCGCGATCAGCTTTTGCACATAGCCGTTCCAGTTGGCCGGCACGGCCACGTTGCCGATGGCGATCTGGTCGACCACGCGCTCGGCGCCATACAGTTCGCGCAGACGGGCCAGCACGGCCGCCTTGCCCGCCTCGTCGGCCAGGGTGCCCGTGACGAGGATCTGCCCCGGCATCGGCGTCTGCGGCGCTTGCGCCTGGGCGTGGCAGGGAGCGGCCGCAGGAAGCAACAGCGGCAGCAGGAAAATGTGAGATTTCATCGCGGTCCTTCAGGCAAAAGTATCGGCAAACATGGCGCAGGCCGAGCGCAGCGACAGCTGCTCCTGCTGCAAACAGGCGGACAACTGGCGCAGCGCCGATGCGTGCCCCAGCTGCTCCTCGACCCAGTCGAGCTGGTCGAACACGATCAGCCGTTCGCTGCCGGCCTGCGGATCGATCAGCGCGCGCAAGCCATGCGGGTCGGCGCCGCAAAAACCGATCACCAGCACGGGCGCCTCGTCGAGGTGGGAAAAGAACAGCGCCAGTTCGAAATCGGCCTGGCGAAGGAAAGGCGCGATCAGGTGCAGCCAGAAGCTGGCCACCAGTTCGCGCAGCTGCGCGTCGTGCGGCAGCGGCAGCACCAGGCTTTTTTCCAGGCGCGGCAAGCCGCTCCGGCGCACCGGCTGCAGCAGCAGGCCCAGGCCCAGCAGCAATTCGCGCACCGTCACCGGGAACGCGGGCGAAGCGAGCATCGTTTGCAGGCCATGCACCGTCTGCGCCTGCAAAAAGGCGGCCAGCCGCGCCGCGTGTTCAGGCGCGGCCGGTTCGACCTCCACCACGTTGCCGGCCAGCGCCAGCAAGGCCGCAGCCGGCTCCGGGCTGGCCACGATGCCCTGTGACAGCTGCTCCACGCGCTGCCACAGCGGCGCGAGCACCAGCGGGCTGCAAGCGACAAAAAGATCGGCGTCATCGATTTCCAGCGCGCCCATGGCCATGAAGGGAAAGCGCCTGTGCGACTGGTCGTTGCTCGCTTCGAGGCGTCCGGCGATGGCGCGCCGGCTGCGCGTGCCGACAAAGGCGAAGCGCAGCGGCGCCAAGGCGTCGTAATTGAGCTTCCAGCGCGGTTCCACCGTCAGGGCCGTCATGACCTGCGCCAGCCAGTCGTCGAGCAGCTGCACCAGCGCGTGATTGTCGCAAGCCTTGATGAAATCGCCGCGCGCGGGGATCTTGCCAAAATAACCGAGGCGCACCTGCTGTTGCGCGCGCATCATGGCGACACTCCCGCCGCCGCAACTGCGGCAATGGCCGGCACGGGTGCCGGAGCACCGACGATGGTCTCGGGCAGCTGCATGCCGCGAAAGCCCTGCTCCTGCAACGCCGCAGTTCCGCCCGCACCCGTCGCCGTCGTCTCCGCGCTGCTGGTGATTTTCAGGTCGACCGCCACGGCCACTTCGCCGCGCGCCCAACGCAGCTCGAACACGCCGCCATCCTTGCGCTTCTTGGCCGCCGCGTCGATCATGCGCTTCAAGCCGAATTGCCCCGGCTCGTTGAACAGCTCCACCGTGCGCCCGTCGAAGGTGACGGCCGTGATGCGCGCCCCCTGCATGCCCGCCGCGCCCTGCGGCCCCGGATGCACCATGTTGGTCCACTGCGCCGGGGTATTGCGGTAGCGCAGCTGCTGGCCGTCGATCTCCACCGTGTATTCGAGGGTGCCCGGCGCGGGCGACGGCTGGATCTGGAAGACGGTTTGCGCCGCCGTCGAGGTGGCCGCCACGCCGCCCGCCCCCAGCGGCGCGATCCAGCCGGGGAAGCGCGCCACCACCTGGGGCGACAGGCTGATGCCCATGTCGGCCCAGGTGCGCGGCGCCAGCACGTCGCCGCGCCGCACCACCAGCGGTCCCATGGACGTCGTGACGAATTTCGCCACCAGGCCTTCGGGGCCGAAGAACTGGCTGATCTCCAGATTGCTCGCCTCGATGCGCGCCGTGGGCGCGAACGGATATTTGTTGGCAAGCGATTTCTGGAACGGCTCATACACTTGCGCCGCCCAGGTCTTGTTGATATCGAGTTCGGCCGGCGCGACGATGACGGCAAAGGTCTGCATCAGCGGGCGCACGAGGATGGGGCGTATCGCCTGCTTTTGCGCGTCGCTCATCCCCGTGAGCAGTTGCTCGTCGACCAGCTTCAGGGCGTCGGCCAGTTCGGAGCCGCTGCCTTCCAGGGTCTGCTGCATGAACTGGCGCGCGCCCGGTCCCGCGTCGCCCTGGTTCTTCAGCAAGTTCAAACGGCTGCGCAGTTTCGACAGCGCTTCGAGGTAGGCGCGCATCAGGGACGCATTGCTGTCCCTGGCCGCCACCAGCTTGCCCACGCCGGCAAACTCGCGCCCGACGGGGCCCATCGGCTTGTCCAGGCGGGCCGGGTCGAGCTGCGCATTGACGCCGGAATTGGCCGTCAGCTGCGACGGCGCGCGGCGCAGCACGGTCTCCTTGAACCAGGCGATGATGCCCCGCTCGGCCTTGCGCAATTGGGCATTTTGCAGCGCCGGGTTGTCCCACGAGGTTTCCTCGTAAATCGTCGTCAGCAGTTTGGCGATCGGCGACGCTTGCGGATCGCCCAGGCGGTTCATCGCCTGCACGGCGCCGTCGAAGCCTTTCAGGTCGGCGACGGCCACGCCCTGCACGAATTTCTGCCACTCGCGCGCGTAGTCGGCCTTGTACATGGCCACCAGGTTTTTCTCGATCTGCTCCGGACTGCCTTCCAGGGTCAAGTCGTCGGTCGAGGCGCTTTTCAGCACCCAGTCGGCGCTTTGCAGCTCGCGGTTGGCGGCGTCGCGAAACGCGCCTTCAACGAACTTTTCCCAGGCCTGGCGCGTAAAGGCGCCGGAGACGGCGTGACTGCCCGCCAGCAGGGCCTGATCCTGTTCACCGACGATGCGCGCCACCGTCATGCCGGGAAAGCGCGTCGAGGCGCGCGCCTTGACGTCGGCATACACGCGCTCGCGCGCCGGCATGCCGCGCACCACGCGGCGCAGGTTTTCGCGTGCCTGGTCGACCAGCGCCAGCTTCTGTTCGATGCGCGGCCAGGACGGGTCGCCGATCTGCGCGAGGTAAAACGTCAGCAGCCGTTCGGCGCTGCGTATCATCTGTTCGCGCGGCATGGCGCCCCGGTTGCCCTCCAGCCAGCCGCGCCAGAAACGCGTCATCTGGTCGTTCAGGTGGCTGCTTTCCGCATGCGTCTTGTCAGCCAGCATCAGATAGGTTTTCAGCGCGTTGTAGGCGTCTTCCACATTCGTCGCGCTGGCCGCCTGGTACTGGACGCTGTGCGGCGCCGCGGTGGGTGACGCGGCGGCAGGCGTCTGCGGCGTGCGCGCCGTGGGCTGCAGCTGGTCGGCGCTGGCGTTCATCTCGAACAGCAAGGCTTCCAGCGCGCCCGCCACGGGAGCGAGCATGATCTGGCGCGCGCCGGCGAAATATTCCTCGCGCAGCTTGCGCCCAAGCAAGTCGCCCTGGTACAGGCCCAGGCGCAAGGACCACGGCCTTTGCTCCCGGTACGCTTCCAGCTGCTCGATGCGGTCCTGCAATATTTCGAGCGCTTCCAGGCGCGACTGCAAGTCCAGGCGCTTCTCCTGCAGCTTCACCACTTTATTCAAATCGGCTTCGACGTTGGCCACCAGTTGCCGGTTGCCCAGGTAGGACCAGCTCCAGCCGCCCAGGCAGGCACCCAGCGATACCGTGGCGACAAAGAATACGGCATATTTGAAGCGCAGCTTGGCACGGTTGGCATAGGTGGCCACCAGGTGCTTGTCAGCAAAAATCACTTTGCGAAACAACTCCAGCAGGAAATAGCCGTGCTGGCGCGCGCCCGATGGCGCCGTGGCCGGGGCCGGCGCGAAGGCCAGGTCGAAGCGGCGCGCCACCTGCTGCGAGGAGCCACTGACGGGCTCGCCCTCCTGCAGCGCGCTGGTAAAGTAAAAACCGCGGAAGACGGGCTGAAACTGGAACGGGTTTTCCTCGAACAGGGTGGCGATGAAGGCGCGCAGAGCCGGCTTGATGGCGGCAAATTCCAGCGGGAAGGTGAACACGCCGGGAGCCATCGTCTTGCGTTGCCGGTGCGCCATGTTGGCCAGGCTCAGCTCCGTCAAGCCATCGTGCAATTCATCGAAGCTCTGGTCGAAAAAACTCAGCAAGTCGGCCGTGGGCAGCTTGCGCTGGTAGGGCATGGTGGCGCCCCAGACGCGCTCGCGCTCGCTGCTTTCGGCATCGGCGAAAAACTCCGTGAAGCCGGCGATCAGGTCCGCCTTGGTAAACACGATGTACAGGGGCGCGAACACTTCCAGGCGCTCGATGACGTCCTGCACGCGCTTGCGCAGGCTGCGCGCCAGCTGCATGCCCACGTCGGGGTCGCCCTTCAATTCGGCGATGCTGACGGCGATGAGGATGCCGTTGACGGGCGCCTTGCGCCGGTATTTTTTCAGCAGGTCGAGAAAGCCGAACCACTCGCCCCGGTGCTCGTCGACGACGGAGTAGCGCCCTGCCGTGTCGAGCACGATGCCGTCCGTGGTGAAAAACCAGTCGCAGTTGCGCGTGCCGCCCACGCCTTGCACGATCTTGCCGTCGGCGAAGGGAAACTGCAGGCCCGAATGCAGGATGGCGCTGCTCTTGCCGGCGGCCGGATTGCCGATGATCATGTACCACGGCAATTCGTACAGGGCGGCGGCGCCCGACTTAAGGCCCAGCTTGGATGTCTTGATGGTCTCGATGGCGGCCAGCATGCCCGTCCGCACGGCGTCGAGTTCGCCCTGCTGCGTGTTGCCGGCCGTCGAAGCCGAGGCCGCCTGCGCGGCGGCGATCTCGGCCTCGTTGAGGATGGCCTGGCCCAGCGCCTGCGCATTGCGGCGCGCGCGGCGACGGCGCCACAGCCACAGGCCCAGCCACGTGACAAAAGCCAGCAGCAGCAAGACCAGCGCCCAGATCAGCGCCACTTCCAGCACCTCGGCGCCCAGGTACAGGAACGCAGCCAGCGCCACGAAGCCGAAGATGGTCAGATTGCGGCTGTCGGTGAGGAAATGCCAGAGTCGTCGCAGCATGATGAGCCCAGAGTGAGGTCGCAAAGCAGGAAGAACGCCGCCGCGCAGCGAGGCGGATGCGGCCCATGCTGACAGCAATGCGGCGCGCCTTTGTTGACATACGACAAGTACCAGGCGCCAGCGCGCGGCCGGCGCCGGTGTGCCATTGACGCTGCGCAAGCAAGCTTGCAGCGGTGAAATTCGGGCCGGTACGCGGCGCTAGAATGGCTGGCGCGGCTTACTTGCCCAGCACGCGCGGTTGCGGCAATTCCGTGTGGCCAAAATCCATCATGGTCCAGCGCCCGCCCCAGCGCAGGCCCACCGATTCGGCCGTCACGCCATACAAACGGTAGCCGCGCATCGCCCAGGTATTTTTTTCAGAAATAATGAGCTTTCCCTCATGCATGAATGCACAATCGGCGGCCAGGCCGTACTGGTGATAGCTTTGAAACGCCCTGGCGTTCGTCACGTTCGGGCCGGCCGCCGCCAGCTGGTCCTGGCGCGCGGGACTGCGGTAGCCTTCCAGCAAGACCATGTCATAGCCATGCACCTCCTTCATGATCTTGAAGACCAGCAGCAGACGCTGCGCGTAATCGTGGTCGAGCAATTGCCAGTTGCGGCTGGCGCCGCCCAGCAGCGGGCGCAGCTGCGTTACTTCGGCAGTGGAAAACAGCAGCGGCGGCAAGGCCGGCGGCGGCACCAGCTGTTCGCCTTTCAGCAAGTCGCTGACCTGGTCATTGATGACGTGTTGCTGGTCGGCATAGCCGCGCAGGGCGATGCGGTCGCTGGACAGCCAGGCCAGCAGCGGCGGCACGATGACTACCACGCTGCCGGCAAAACTCAGCCAGCGATGCCGCCACAGCAGTTGCCAGGCGCGCGCCATACCCGAGCCCGTGTACTGCTGCACGCGCTGCCACTGCGCGCCGCCGCCCCGCTGCAGCCCCTGCGCGCGCCGCTGCATGCGCCAGCCCAGGTTGACGAGCGTGTGCAGCACGATGGCGCGGCCGCCGGGAAACAGCAGCAGCCAGCAAGCGAAACAGGCGAGCAGGAAATACATCAGGACCAGGGCGACGAACATGGGGCGCTCCGTGACGGGAATCGGCGGGGCCGGGCAATCCATTGCTCGGCGGTATCGTTAGATCGTAGGCGTCCGCGGCCCGCATGAGCGCGGTTTACATCAAGATCAGTCGAATTTGATCCATTGCGGAGGTGATATTTTGTCTTTACTGAAAACCGGAGATGGCCAGGCGCGCGGTCCTGACCTGCTGAGCAAGGCCGGCGCGGCTGGCGCGCGCATCGAAGGCAAGGGCATCCTGTCGCAGCTCGAGCACGGCGCCGCCGCGCCCGCAGCCATGCCGGCCCCGCGCTGGCGCCCTGGCTGGCGGCACGGCGCCGCCGGCGCACTGTGCCTGGCGGTGCTGATCATCGCCGTGCTCGCCTACGACACGGAGATCTTGCCGCTGCCCCTGCCGCCAGTCCCCGCCATGGCCACGGCGGCGCCCGCACTGCCCGCGCCGCCAGTGCCAACGGTGCTGCCGCACGCTGCGCAGGCTGCCACCATCGTCAATACTGCGGGACCGCCCTTGCCCGAAGCAGCAGCCGCAAGCGCATCGCGCAAGACGCCACCGCCCGCGCGCCAGACGGCCGCCCGTCCACAGGGAGCGAAACCGGCCGCCGCATCCAGCGACAGCGACGTCGCCTTGCTCACGGCGATGGTCGCGCATGCGCACCGGCAGGAAGGCACGGCGCCGCCGGTGCGCGACGTGGTGCTGCGCAGGCAGGAGCCGGGACAGGAACAGGAAACGGCGGAACTGTTGCAGCGCTGTCAGCAGCTGGGCCTGATCGAAGGCATGCTGTGCCGTTCACGCATCTGCTCGGGCCGCTGGGACAGCGATCCCGCCTGCCATTGAGTGCCGCTGCGCCCGACGGGACGTCTGGTCCGCTTGTCGCGGGTGGTCAAGACCGGGTGATCGAGGTGCTCTCTCAGGTGGTTCTCGGGTGAGCGGCCGCGTCCATGCGGCCTTGCAAAAAACCTTCCATCAGCGCCAGCAGTGCCTGCGGCTGCTCCTGGTGCGGCGTATGCCCGCACTGCTCGACCATGGCGGGCATGGCGTTGAGGGCCTGCGCCACGATCGTGTCGACCTGGGCTGGGCTGCCGTACTGATCCTCGCTGCCCTGCACCACCAGCGCCGGGCATTCGACGGAAGGCAGCAGGTATTCGATGTTCCAGAACTGGAAGCCGTAGCTGAGCCAGGTGTCCGACCAGGCCTTGAAGATCGATTCCGTCTTGTCGCCATGGTATTTCGCCAGCGCCCGCAGCTTGCCCGCCCCAAACGCCGCGTCCGCCACGCGGATGCCATCGAGCGTGATGCCTTCGACAAACACGTGCGCCGCCTCGGTAATGATGCCGCGCAAGCGCGGCGGCTGCTGCGCCGCATAGATCAGGGCGATGCTGCCGCCATCGGAGTGGCCGACGAGAAAATGGTCCTGCCCCGGCAGCAGTGCCGCGAGCACTTGCGGCAGCTCGCACAGCGCGTAGTCGTGCAAATAGTGGAGTTGGCGCCGCGCCGCCAGCGGCGACGACTGCCCATAGCCGTGGCGGTCATACAGCAAGCCGCGGCACCCCGTCGCCTGGCATAGCTGCGCGGGAAAATCTTTCCACATCGCACAGCAACCGAGTCCTTCGTGCAGGAATACCAGGCAGGGCTTGGCGGGGTCGCCTTCGATCAGTTCGTAATAGATATCGGTTTCGGCACTCAGGTTCAGTATCGGCATGGGCTAGGCTCGCAACGGGTTCCGTATCGGCAGGTCGGCTGGTCCTATTGTGCCATTGTCCTGCGCCGCATGCGCGGCGGCCCCGTAAAAATAGCCTGGGGGAAAAGATCTTGCCGTCTGCCTGCAAGGTGTTTGCGCCAGCACAATCGCACGCCGCTTTTCCGGCGGCCCAGCGCGCTTTCCGTCCCTGCGTATGCCTAGAATGAATTACTCCAACAGCGTGGAGCAGGCGGCTACCTTATCAGCCAGGACGTGACACTGGCCGTCACGGCAGCACAGATAGGGCGTCTTGCCGCACGACGACAGGCGCGGCGTCCAAACTATCGATCAGGAGTACATCATGGAAATGAAAGTAGAACATCGCACCGGCAGCAACCTGGCACTGGATGAAACCGATACACCGATGGAGCAGGAAGGCAAAAGCGCCCAAGGCGCGGCCGCACAGGACTTGAACCTGAGTCCCGCCGCCTTCACCACCTACTATACGTGGACGGCCAATGGCGTGCATCCTTCGGTCAACTTCGTCAATGCCAATGTGCACGCCAATTCGCGCGTATTTCTCAATATCAGCGAATATGGCGCGAATCCCCAGGACCGTTTCATCGGCGCCGCCCGCATGGCCGTGTATAACATCGCACCATACAACGGCGGCTTCCGCGCCTGGGTAGAAATCTCCTGGGGCAGCCCGCTCAAGGTGCGCTTCGACGTGTTTGTCGATCCCTGATCCGGGCATCATTGCGCGTGCCCCTGCCACCAGCGGGATGGCATCGCGCAGGCCGTTGATACCCTGACGGGATGGCAAGCATGGATGAAAACCATGCGCACATGACAAAAGGGCCACGTGTTGCCACGTGGCCCTTTGCTGCTGCTTGTTCTGGCTCCCCGACCTGGACTCGAACCAGGGACCTGCGGATTAACAGTCCGTCGCTCTACCAACTGAGCTATCAGGGAAAGGAGGCCGAATTATATACGTCAAAATTTCTCATGTCCAGTCGTTACGACATGGTTGCTGCATGAGCAGCAAAACAGGCCGCCGGCAGACCAGCCTCTCCGGATGGCTGCGCCCGTCTGCGCGCCGCCAGGCAAG
The DNA here is from genome assembly GCF_051380725.1 of Janthinobacterium glycogeni. Taxonomy (NCBI): domain Bacteria; kingdom Pseudomonadati; phylum Pseudomonadota; class Betaproteobacteria; order Burkholderiales; family Oxalobacteraceae; genus Janthinobacterium; species Janthinobacterium glycogeni. Next base: position 534,528 of record NZ_JBNYXP010000001.1, read on the forward strand.
ATAGTAGAATAGCCATGCCTTGCCGACACGCAAGGCGCACAACGGCATGCCGGCAGCGGGGCGTCAACCACGCCGCCGCACGGACATGCGCTTGCAAGGTTCGCCTTGCCCCTGGCTGACTGCTCTTACCCGACATGACAGAATCAAGCGCAACCCTGGTAGACAAGGCCGGCAGCGGCGACAGCTCGGCGGAAATTGCCGAACATATGGCGGCCGCCATCGTGGCGCGCCAATTGCCGCCCGGTACGCGGCTGCGCGAAGAGGCGCTGTGCCGGCTGTATGGCGTCAGCCGCACCAAGATCCGCGCCGCCCTGCTGATCCTCTCGAAAGACAAACTGATCCGCATGGTGCCCGACAAGGGCGCCTTCGTCAGCCAGCCCAGTGAAGCGGAAGCGCGCGACATCTTTGCCGCGCGGCGCATCATCGAAGCGGCCCTGGCGCGCGAATTCGTCGCGCAGGCCAAACCTGCCGACTACAGGATGCTCGATCGGCACCTGAAAGCGGAACGCCTGGCGCTGGCGCAAGCGACGCCGCTGCGCTCGCAACTGCTGGGCGACTTCCACGTCTTGCTGGCCGATATCGCCGGCAACGCCGTTCTGCGCGACATCGTGCACGAACTGGTAGGCCGCAGCTCGCTCATCACCATGCTGTACCAGTCGGGCCACGCGGCCGCCTGCTCGTGCGACGAACACGGCCGCTTTCTCGATGCGGCACGCAGCGGCGACGCCGATCTGGCGGCGCGCCTGATGGTGGAACACCTGACGCATGTGGAAGCGGCCTTGCGCTTCGACGGCAGCGCTGGCGACACCAGGAAAGACCTGGTGGCCGCGCTGCTGATGTAGGTCCCGCCATCAAAAAAGGCCGCCCCTGCGGATGCACGGGCGGCCTTTTTGCGATTGTCGCTTCTTGATTGCCGCTTTTTTCGATGACAGCACCGGACACGCGGCTCCGGCCCAGCCCTCCCCGCTATTCGCCCAGGTAGATGAACTTGAACAGGAAGATGGCGGCGATGATGTAGGCCACCACCGATACCTGCCTGCCCTTGCCCGTCAACAGTTTCAATACCGCATAGGTAATGAAGCCGAAAGCCACGCCGCTGGCCACGGAATACGTGAATGGCATCATCAGCGCCGTGATGGCGGCCGGGATGCTTTCCGTGCTGTCATCCCAGTCGATGAAGGTCAGTTCGCGCAGCATCAAACAGGCCACGTACAGCAGCGCGGGCGCCGTCGCGTACGGCGGCACCGTATGCGCCAGCGGAGCGAAGAACAGGCTGCCCAGGAACAGCAGCGCGACGGCCACGGCCGTCAAGCCCGTGCGTCCGCCCGCCTGCACGCCGGCGGCGCTCTCGACGAAGGCGGTGGTGCTCGACGTGCCCAGGCAGGCGCCGGCGGCGATCGCCGTGCTGTCGGCCAGCAAGGCCTTGTTCATGCGCTCCATCTTGCCGTCTTTCAACAAGCCGGCACGGTTGGCCACGCCCATCAGGGTGCCCGTCGCATCGAACAATTCGACCAGGAAAAACACCAGCACCACGTTGACGATGCCGATCGACAGCGCGCCCATGATGTCGAGCTTGAACAAGGTCGGCTTGATGGCGGGCGGCGCCGAGACGATGCCGTTGAACTGGTTGCCGCCAAAGAAAAAGCTGGCAATGGTGATGGTGAGGATGCCGATCAGGATGGCGCCCGGCACTTTCAGGCGGTCCAGCGCGACGATGATGAAGAAACCGAAGATGGCCAAAATGGGCGCCGCCTGGTGCAAGTCGCCCAGCGCGATGATGGTGGCGGGGTTCGACACCACCACGCCGGCGCTTTTCAGGGAAATGATGGCCAGGAACAGGCCGATACCGACCGTAATCGCCGTGCGCAGCGCGGGCGGGATGCTGTTGATGATCATCTCGCGCACCTTGAACAGGCTGACCAGGATGAACAGGCAGCCGGAAATGAAGACGGCGCCCAGCGCCACTTCCCAGCTCATGCCCATGCCCTTGACCACCGTGTACGAGAAATACGCATTCAAGCCCATGCCCGGCGCCAGCGCGATCGGGTAGTTCGCGTACAGGCCCATGATCAGGGTGCCGATGGCGGCCGCCAGGCAGGTGGCGACAAAAACGGAATCTTTCGGCATGCCCGCGTCGCCGAGAATGGACGGGTTGACGAAGATGATGTAGGCCATCGTCAGGAACGTGGTCAGGCCGGCCAGCAGCTCCGTGCGCACATTGGTTCCGTTGTCCTTCAGTTTGAAATAGCGTTCCAGGAACTGCATGATTAACCCCTTGTTTTGGTAGAACCGGGCGCCTGCGTGTGGCCAGTGCGCCTCTTTTTATGACGAAATGACTACTTTCCCGTGGCGCCGGCCGGCTTGAAGGCCCACCAGCGGCTGCCCGCGAAATTCCAGACCAGCCCGATACCCGTCGCCAGCACCTGCGCCAGCCAGTAATACCAGCCCAGCTGGTGTACGAGCAGCCACATCAGGCCCGTATTGATGCACCAGCCGATGCCCAGCAAGGTGAAATACTTGCTGGCCGCTTCGCCATGGCCTTTGTCGCTTTTAAACGTGAAGAAGTAATTGAGCAGGTAGTTGACGACGGAACCGAGAATGTAGCCGATGCCGGACGCGGCGGCGGCGCTGATGCCGGCCCATTCCACGCCGCCCCACAGCACGCTGTATTGCACGGCCGTGCCGGATGCGCCGACGGCGGCGAAACGTAAAAATTGGTGATGCAAGGAGTGAGACATGGTCAATTTTCAAATGGGCGAGAACAGGATAGTGCCAGAATAAAAAATGGCTACGATTGCTCGTAACCATTTTTCAGCCTGCATTTTACTGCAAGTTGCGCCCAACGTTCATATTCGCCGCCGTTTCGCCGCTTATCCCTTGCGCTGGCGGCGCCTGCGCAGCCATACAAACAATGCGATCAGCAGCAAGATGCCGACGATGCCGCCCGGCAGCATGAACGGTTGCGCGCGCGCCAGCACGGGCTTCTCTCCGCCGCTGCGCGCCTGCGCCACGTAGGCAGGCGTGACGGACACGTCCGGGTTGCCGTACTGTTTCAGCACGTAGTTGGCGATAGCGGCGACCTGTTCGTCCGTCAATGGCTGCACGTAGGAACGCTGGTCGAAACGGGGCATGAACGCTTCGTGCTCTTCCCCTTCGATCTTGCGCTCGACGCCGAACAGGATGGCCGAGACCAGGTTGGCCGGCGTGTTGCCGCCTGTCGCCGTGTTGTTGAACAGCGCAGGATAACTTTGCCCCGTGCTGCCGGCGCCGCTGGCCGAATGGCAGCTGGCGCAATAGCCGGAAAACAGCACGGCGCCGCTGTTGAGCGAATGGTGCTCGGTGGCGCCGGCCATGCCGCGCAGCGCAGCTTCCTCGCTGGCGGCGCTGCCGTGGCTGAAGGCGGCCTTGGTCTGGCCCGGCGCGCGCACGGGCGGCACCGTGCGCAGCCAGGCCACGATGGCGGCCACGTCGTCGTCGCGCAGAAACTGCAGGCTGTTCTGGATGGCTTCGGCCATGCCGCCCGCCGCCTGCCCCTTGCCTTCCACGTGGCCCGTCTTCAGGTAGGCCGTCAGTTCCGCATCCGTCCAGGCGCCGATGCCGCTGACCTTGTCGGACGTGATGTTCGGTGCGTGCCAGGAACCGAGCGACGCGCCCGCCAGGGTTTGGCTGCCGATTTCCGCCATCAGCGCGTTGCGCGGCGTGTGGCAGGCGCTGCAGTGCGCCAGGCCTTCGGCCAGGTAGGCGCCGCGGTTGATCTGCGCGCTCTTCGCCGGATCGGGCACAAAGCGTTTATTGTCGAGGAACAAGGTGTTCCAGCCCAGCATGGACAGGCGCACATTGAACGGGAATGGCAGGGCCGTCTGGCGCGCCGGCGCATCGACGGGCTTGACCGCCTGCATGAAGTAGTAATACAGGTCGCCCACGTCCGCATCCGTCAGCTGCGCATAGCTGGTGTAGGGCATGGCCGGATACAGGTGGCTGCCATCGGCGCGCATGCCGTCGCGCAGGGCGCGCGCAAAGTCGGCTTCCGTGTAGTGGCCGATGCCGCCTTGTTTCGACGGCGTGATATTCGTCGCATAGATCGTGCCCAGCGGCGAATCGATGGCGTAGCCGCCCGCATACGGCTTGCCGCCCGCCGCCGTATGGCACGCCATGCAGTCGGCGGCGATGGCCAGGTAGCGGCCCCGCTCGAGGCGTGCATCGGGCTTGGCGGCCACGGGCGCGGCCGGACGGTCCGGCGTCAGGGTGACGGGCGGCACGGAAGCGGGCACGGCTGCCGTAGCCATACCCGACAGCAACGCCATGCCGAGGGCGAGGGACAGGCGGCGCATCATGCTGCCTCCCGTGCCAGGGTACGGGCGATGTCGTCGGCCGCGCGCAAACCGAGCGCGGCCATGCTGAGGGTGGTGTTGACGACGCTGGCCGACGGCATGGCGCCGCCGCCCGGCAGCCACAGGTTGGCGTGGTCGTGGGCGCGGCAATTGCCGTCAACCACGGAGTCAAGATGGTTACTGCCCATGATGACGCCGCCCATGATGTGGTTATTCGCGTTCAGGCTGTCGGTGATATGGAATTCCACGGCGCCGAAGAGCTTGCCGATATGCTCGAGCTGCGCGTGCGCCGCCTTCGCGCCAGCGCGCACGTAATCGCCCACGTCGTAGTAGATGTCGGGACAGGCCAGGCCCAGCGGGTCCTTGCGCGTCTTGCTCAGGGTCAAGCGGTTATGCGCTTCGGGCAGCGGTTCCAGGCTGATCGACAAGTCCACGCCAAACGCAGCGCGGCGGCGGATTTCGTCGTCGAGATCCTTGCCCACCAGGCCCAGCTTCAACGACTGCTGGGTAGCAGGCCCGACCCGGGTGATATTGTTGAGGATCATCTTGTTGGCCGAATACTGCGACCGGAAGGCGCCGTCGCGCGGCCCCACCAGGCAGCTGCTCTGCGCGGGACCACGGCCCGTCCAGATCGGTTCATTGGCAAGGAAGGTACAGTGGAAACCCGAGTGGTCCATCATGTTGCGGCCGACTTGATCCGAACTGTTGGCGATGCCGTTCGGATTGTTCTGGTTGGCCGCCAGGAGTAGCAAACGGGGCGTCTCGATGCCGTTGCAGGCAATCACGAAGGCCTTGCCCGTCGCCATGTGCGACTGTTTTTTGGCGTCATACCAGTGCACGGCGGTGACGCGGTTGTTCTGGTCCGTGTCGATGCGGTAGACGACGGCCTCGGCCAGTACACCAGCGCCTTTCAGCTCGGCCCGCTCCACGTGGTGAATGCCGTTGTACATGGCGCCGATGGGGCAGATCGGCTGGCAATTATTGTTGCCGCAGCAAGTGGGACGCCCCTGCCATGGGCGCGTCGAGCGCCCTTGCGGAATCGGCACGGAACGGTAGCCATGCGGGTTGACCACTTCGGCGAAACGCTTGTCGCCATAGCCCCAGGGCACCATGTCCATCGGGTACGGCGCGCTGCGTTCGCTGGGCGACTGCAGGGCGGGATCGTTGGGGCCGGCCACGCCCATTTCCTGCTCGGCGCGGCAATAGTAGGGTTCCAGCTCATCATAGGAAATGGCCCAGTCGCGCCCTACCCCGTAATCGCTTTTCATGCGCATGTCGGATGGCAAGTGGCGCCAGCACGACGCGGCCCAGTGCCAGGTCGTGCCGCCCACCGTGCGCAGATAGCCCTGCTGGAAACTGCTGCCGCTGGGGCCCGACAATTCCACATAGTTATTCTTCGGGAAATACAGGGGCGCGGGCGCGTTCTCCGCCTGCGGATACAGGCCCTGGAAGTCGGAACCGACGCGGTTCTCGAACGGCATGTTGCGCCAGTTTTCCACGGCTTGCCCCCGCTCGATGCGCAGGCCCGCCTCCAGCATGATCACGGAATGGCCTTGCGCGGCCAGCTGGTCGGCCATCATGGCGCCGACGACACCTGTGCCGACGATGACGACATCGGCGACGACGTCGCCATTACTCTTGAATTGGGGAGATTTCATTTTGCTTGCTTGCCTTTCGGTTCGGGAGTGCCGGTGGTGGCCGGGGCCGGTACGGGTTTGGGCGCCACGGGCGCGGAGACGCGCACGGCCGGCGGCGCCTTCAGCCACCACAGGGGGCCGTAATTGCAATAGGTCGGCACGACCTGGCCATCGGCCACCGTGCGGTACATCAAGGCTTCCGCATACGCGACGACGATGGATTTCGTGCCCTGCGCCGCGTTGCCGGCGACCGTGCCCGTGTACCAGGCGGCAACGATGGCCAGCGCCAGTTCGCGCAGGCCCGCATCGGCGGCGCTGGCGGCCGCCAGCAGGGCCTTGGCTTCCTGGCCCGTGACGAGCAGCGCGCCCAGTTGCGGCAAGCGCTCGGCGAAGCCGGGCACGTTCGTGCGCATGGCTTGCTCGATGCGCGCCGCCGTCGCGGCGGACAGGTCGCGATGGCCCGTGATGGTTTGCGACAAGGTGTAGAACAGCATAGTGGCAGGCGCCGGGCCGGGCGCCGGAGCGCTGGCCGGCGCCTGCATGGCGGCGGACAGGGGATTGCTCCAGAAACCGGCCTGCGCCAGCAAGGCGGCCAGGCCGATCAGGGCGTGGCGGCGGCTGATGCGGGGAAGGGATGAAACGGATGTTGCAGATGGTTCGCTGCCTGGATAGTTCATGAGACTCCCGCAAGACTTGTTGTTTTATTGACTTCGATGATTGCGCCACATTGCATTTGCGCATAGATGGAACCGGTTCCATATTATCCTACAGAAGTAAATTGTTTGCCAATGGAGCATTACTGCCGCAACAGCGGCAGGCAATTGAACTGGCGCGGCCGCAGGGCGCCACACCCAGGCTTGCCAGCATAGACGGCGAAGAATGCACGACGATTCCCCTTGAAATGATTGCAAGCTTGCTTAAAAATTGGCAGCATAGCCAGCATAGGTGCGCCGGCTGATCTGTCGCCGCAAGCGCCCCCCGGCCAGTTGCAAGCGATGCGCGCGCGGCTGCATGCCGGGCAAGGCCAGTTCTATGAAACCAACTTTTTGACAAGGAGGCAGATTGACGTACCCGCCGCAGACCATGCGCCAGATAACTGCTCAACTGCGGCGTGCAATGCGGCCCCCTTGCAAGCAACCTGAAACTGACCTCCCATACCATGATAAAAAAAATGACATTGGCAGTATTCTTTACCGCCCTGCTTCCCTTCTACGGATGCATGGCGCAAACCACGGCGGAAGCGAAACCCGTTTCCGCCGAAGTCGGCACCACCCTGACGCCCGACATCGGCGGCATCAAGCAGGTACTGGAAATCAAGACGGACGACGCGCACAAGCCCGTCCTGCTGTTCCTGTCAGGCGGCCCGGGCAGCTCCATGATCAAGGGCGCGGATGCCTTCAGCAATCTCCTGAAAAGCCGATACACGATTGTGCAATGGGACCAGCGGGACGCCGGGAAAACCTTGAAACTGAATCCTTCGCCCACGCAGCCATCGGTCGGGCAGATGGAGCAGGACACGTATGAAGTCATACAATTTCTGCGCAAGCAGTTAAAGCAGGAAAAAATCTACTTGCTGGGCAGTTCCTGGGGCAACGTCCTGGGCTTTTATATCGTCAAGCATCACCCGCAGTTGCTGCATGCCTATTTCGCTTCCAATCCTGTCGTGAGCCAGCTTGAAAGCGAGAAAGAATTGCTGCAAGCCTTGAAACTGCATTTCAAGGACAATGCCGTCGCCAGCCAGGAACTGAACAGTGTCAGCTTCCCATTTGCGAGTGACGAAAGCATGTTTTATTTACGGAAATGGCTTTTTTACAAGGATGGCAAGGCATTTGCGACGAGCGAGGGATTCAAGACGGGTTTTCTGCAATGGTCAAAGACCTGGTCGCCCGTCTGGAACGAGGTCATGAACATTGATCTGCCCAAGACCTTGAAAAGCGTTGACTGCCCCGTGTATTTCTTCGTCGGCAAGAACGACATCCAGACCTCGACCAGGATCACGCAAGCGTATTTCGACACCTTGAAGGCGCCAAGAAAAGGACTGGTGCTCTTTGAACATTCCGGGCATCAGATACACCAGGATGAACCGGTGAAATTTCAAGAAGCCATCATCAAGACGCTGGACACAATTCAAGCGCCCAAGTAACAGCGCCTGAAACGCAAAAAGCCCAACCGTTAAAGGCTGGGCTTTCTGCTACTACATGTTCTGGCTCCCCGACCTGGACTCGAACCAGGGACCTGCGGATTAACAGTCCGTCGCTCTACCAACTGAGCTATCAGGGAAAAGAGGCCGCATTCTATAGGGGAAATTTTACGATGTCCAGATTTCCACCGTAAAAATGTGTATTTCCCCGACGCCCCCCCCTGCCCGGCAGCGGTCAGCCGGGATGCTCTTGCGGGTAGTAATCAAAGACCAGCACCCGTCCCAGCCATGGCTTGAGCCGCTCGACAAAGGCCAGGTGGGCCGCATGGGTCAGATACACGTCGCGCGCGGCAGCATCATCGAAGGTCAGCGTGAAGCAATCGGTAAAGCCGTCATCGAGACCTTCCGGGCTGACGTTCGGCCCCCATTCGAATTGCCGCACGCCGGGAATGCGGTGTTTCAGCTGGGAGAACTCGTAGACGAGCTCGGCGTGCTTGGCGGACGTGATGCCATCGAGGAAGTCGCACAGGACGATATGGCGCAAGGCGGAGGTACAAGTCATGGGAAGGCGCTCCTGAAGTGATGCATTCAGGATAGCGCAAAACGCGATCACGCACAGGCCGGCCCTGCCGGCTGCGGCGAAAAACAAAAAAGGCCATGTTTTTCAACATGGCCTTCCGAATTCTGGCTCCCCGACCTGGACTCGAACCAGGGACCTGCGGATTAACAGTCCGTCGCTCTACCAACTGAGCTATCAGGGAAAAGAGGCCGTATTATATAGGGCAAGCAAGCACATGTCCAGATTCCCATAGGGAAATTCTTATGCCGGCCATGACGTCTGCGCCGGCGGCGCAAAAACAAAAAAGGCCACGTTTTTCAACGCGGCCTTTCGAATAAAACAAAAAAGGCCACGTTTTTCAACGCGGCCTTTCGAATTCTGGCTCCCCGACCTGGACTCGAACCAGGGACCTGCGGATTAACAGTCCGTCGCTCTACCAACTGAGCTATCAGGGAAAAGAGGCAATATTATATGTCGTTTGTTCCATACTTGCAAGACAGATACTGCATCTTCACAAACATGGCCATCGCCGACTTTCTACCGCCATCAGCGCCGCACTTGCATGCAGCGCCGAAGAAGCAAGATCTTAAAGCACTTTGGCGATCGCGTCAATAACGATGTCGATGTTGCGCGAATTCAATGCTGCCACGCAGATACGACCCGTGTCGACGGCGTAGATCGACTGCTCGCGCAAGGACGCCACCTGCTCCTTGGTCAGACCCGAGTACGAGAACATGCCGATTTGCTGGCGCACGAATTCGAAATCGTGGCCTGGCGCCTTGGCTTTCAGCTTTTCCACGAAGGCGTTGCGCATTTCGCGGATGCGCACGCGCATGCCGGCCAGTTCCTCTTCCCACAGCTGGCGCAGTTCCGGCGTGGCCAGGACGGTGGCGACCACCTTGCCGCCGTGTACTGGCGGGTTCGAGTAGTTGGTGCGCACGACGCGTTTCAGCTGCGACAGCAGGCGTGCCGCTTCATCGGCGCTCGAGGCGACGACGCTCAGGGCGCCCACGCGCTCGCCGTACAGCGAGAACGATTTCGAGAACGAGTTCGACACCAGCAGCGGGCCGCCCGCGTCGGCGAAGCGGCGCACCACGGCGCCGTCTTCGGCGATGCCGTTGGCGAAGCCCTGATAGGCCATGTCCAGGAACGGCACCAGGCCGCGCGAGGTGACGACGGCAATGATCTGATCCCACTGGGCCACGCTCAGGTCGGCGCCGGTCGGGTTGTGGCAGCAGGCGTGCAGCACGACGATGGAACCGGCTGGCATGGCGTTCAGGCTGGCCAGCATGCCGTCGAAGTTCACGCCATGGGTGGCGGCATCGTAGTAGGTGTAGTTATTCACGACGAAACCGGCGTTTTCGAACAGCGCGCGGTGGTTTTCCCAGCTCGGGTCGCTGATGTAGACCTGGGCGCCCGGCGCGAAGCGCTGCAGGAAGTCGGCACCGATCTTCAACGCGCCCGTGCCGCCGATGGCTTGCACGGTCACGGCGCGGCGCTCTTGAATTACGGCGCTATCGGCGCCAAATACGAGTTCTTGCACCGCCTTGTCGTAGGCAGCGAGGCCTTCGATCGGCAGATAGGTGCGTGGGGCGGCCTGTTCGATCAGGATGGCTTCCGCCTTGCGTACGCAAGCTAACAGAGGCACTTTACCGTTGTCGTCATAATAGACGCCAACGCCCAGATTGATTTTGGCGGGATTCTGGTCCGCGTTAAATGCTTCGGTGATGCCCAGGATCGGGTCGCGTGGGGCCATCTCGATGGCGCTAAACAGACTGGCAGAAACAGTTGGGTTCGTCATGATAAGATTGGATTCGATTGGAAGCAGGTTCACAGCGGAGTTGTAGACAGCGCCCCAAAATACAACGCCAGGGCCGCCAGCAGAGCACTATTCTAACAAAGGTCTGATTCACATGCCCGAATTATCTACCGCCAGCGAGGCGGAAAGCGCAATTATCTCTTTCCCGGACTCCCCCTTCAAGCTGCACCAGCCCTTCCCTCCGGCCGGCGATCAGCCCGCGGCGATCGCCCAATTATCCGAGGGGATCGCCGACGGACTGGCCTTCCAGACCCTGCTGGGCGTGACCGGTTCCGGCAAGACCTACACCATGGCCAACGTCATCGCGCGCATGGGCCGGCCGGCCATCGTCTTCGCGCCCAACAAGACGCTGGCGGCGCAGCTGTACAGCGAGTTCCGCGACTTTTTCCCGCAGAACGCGGTCGAATACTTCGTCAGCTACTACGATTACTACCAGCCGGAAGCCTACGTGCCGCAGCGCGACCTGTTCATCGAAAAGGACTCGTCGATCAACGAGCATATCGAGCAGATGCGCCTGTCGTGCACCAAGTCGCTGATGGAACGGCGCGACGTCATCATCGTCGCCACCGTCTCGGCCATCTACGGTATCGGCAACCCGAACGAATACCACCAGATGATTTTGACCCTGCGCGTCAAGGACAGGGTCGCGCAGCGCGACGTCATCGCGCGCCTGATCCAGATGCAGTACACGCGCAACGAGGTCGATTTCGGCCGCGGCACCTTCCGTGTGCGCGGCGACACCATCGACATCTTCCCCGCCGAGCACGCGGAGCTGGCCGTGCGCCTGGAAATGTTCGACGACGAGATCGAGTCGATCCAGCTGTTCGACCCGCTGACGGGCCGCGTGCGCCAGAAGATCCCGCGCTTCACCGTGTATCCGGGTTCGCACTATGTGACGCCCCGCTCCACCGTGCTGCGCGCCGTCGAGACCATCAAGGACGAGCTGCGCGAGCGCCTCGAGTTCTTCCGCAAGGAGAATAAACTGATCGAAGAGCAGCGGCTCGAGCAGCGCACGCGCTTCGACCTGGAAATGATGGCGGAGATCGGTTTCACCAAGGGCATCGAGAACTACTCGCGCCACCTGTCCGGCGCGCTGCCGGGCGAACCGCCGCCCACCCTGGTCGATTATCTGCCGCCCGACGCATTGATGTTCCTCGACGAGTCGCACGTGCTGACGGGCCAGCTGAGCGCCATGTACAACGGCGACCGCTCGCGCAAGACCAACCTGGTCGACTACGGCTTCCGCCTGCCGTCGGCGCTCGACAACCGGCCCTTGAAATTCGAGGAATTCGAGCAGAAGATGCGCCAGACCGTGTTCGTCTCGGCCACGCCGGCCGAATACGAAAAGACGCATTCCGACCAGGTGGTCGAACAGGTCGTGCGCCCGACAGGCCTGGTCGACCCGCAGATCATCGTGCGCCCGGCCAGCAGCCAGGTGGACGACCTGATGTCGGAAATCGTCGAGCGCATCAAGAAGGACGAGCGCGTGCTGGTGACGACCCTCACCAAGCGCATGTCCGAGCAATTGACGGAATACCTGGGCGACCATGGCATCAAGGTGCGCTACCTGCACAGCGATATCGAGACGGTGGAGCGCGTGGAAATCCTGCGCGACCTGCGCCTGGGCACTTTCGACGTGCTGGTCGGGATCAACCTGCTGCGCGAAGGCCTGGACTTGCCGGAAGTGTCGCTGGTCGCCATCCTCGACGCGGACAAGGAAGGCTTCTTGCGCTCCGAGCGCAGCCTGATCCAGACCATCGGCCGCGCCGCGCGTAACCTGAACGGCACGGCGATTTTGTACGGCGACCGCATCACGGACTCCATGCGCCGCGCCATCGACGAGACGGAACGCCGCCGCGCCAAGCAGATCGCCTTCAATACGGCCAACAATATCATCCCGATCGGCGTGAAAAAATCGATTCGCGAAATGATCGATGGCGTCTACAGCCCGCAGGAAGCGCGCGAAACCCTGCAGGTGGCGCAGGAAGCGGCCAAGTTCGAAGCGATGAGCGAGAAACAGGTAAGCAAGGAAATCAAGCGCCTGGAAAAACTGATGGTCGACCACGCCAAGAACCTCGAGTTCGAAAAGGCGGCGCAGGTGCGCGACCAGCTGCACATCCTCAAGCAGCAGCTGTTCGGCGCGCCCGGCACCGACAATGTGGCGTCGATACTGGGCAAATGAATACCACGCCATGCGTAGGTCGGATTAGGCCCTGCGGGCCGTAATCCGACAACATTGTTGGCGCTGGTGGTGGTGGTGTCGGATTACGCGGCCTTGCCGCTAATCCGACCTACTTGAAAAGCCGCTCGGCACGAAGTCCTGGGCTGTGGCTTGACCGTACCAGCGAGTACAGGATTTCCGCCCATGGGTTTGCCCTACTCCGGCAGCGAATAGTCGATGTCGTAGAAATGCTGACCGTTTTCAATGCGGATGGCCAGGGTGCCGCTGATGCCCGTCAGCTGCCCCGTGCCGGAATGGGGCACGATCACGATGGACAGCTGCTGCTGGCCATCGGCCATGGTGCCCGCATGCTGGGCCACGAAACTGCCCTCTTTTCCCTGCAGGACACCCGTGATGGCTTCCATGGCCACATAGCCGGCCGCGCCTTGGGTGTCGGTGACGGCGCTGAGCATCTCGCCTTTGGCCGTGGCGACCAGGTCGCCGGCATAGACTTTATCGAGCAGCACCTTGCCCAAGGTCGTGCGCCCCGCGCGCTGCGGCGCCGCGGACGGCGTCATGGTGATGCTGAAACTTCCCGTGGCGTGCATAGGCATGCGATGATCCCCTTCTGTAGACGAAGCGGCGCCGGCTGGCGCCACCGATAGACAACATGCGGCCAGCATCAGGCCCGACAAGCTGCGTGATCTCATGATTCCCTTTCCATCGATGCGAGAGTACCAGCTTAAGGCAGCGCAGGAGACAAATATTGGATAAAGCCGACAGCACGACAAATCTGCTCAAGGCACCCGGGCTGGCGCCGAAAGGCATCGTCGATCCGCAGGCGGCGGCGCGGCGCATACGGCTGGCGACCTACCCGCCGGCTGGCGCGCTGGCGCCGTTCGTCGAGTACTTCTGGGTGGTGGAATGGGACAGGCGGGGCTGCGCGCCGGAGACGCAGCGCGTGCTGCCGTATCCAAACGCCCACCTGGTGTTCGACCTTGACCGCACCGCCATTCATGGCGTGGTGCGCGGCGCCTTCGACCGACCCTTGCGCGGCGCCGGCAAGGTGCTGGGCGTGCGTTTCGCGCCGGGCGGCCTGCGCCCGTTCATCACCCAGCCCCTGTCCACCTTCACCGGCACGACCATCGCCGCCGACGGACTGCTGGGCATGCCGGCCGCGCAAGCCGAGGCGCTGGTGCTGCAGCAAGCCGGCGATGTGGCCATGGTGGCGCAGGCGCAGGCGCTGCTGCTGGCCAGGCTGCCGCAGGTCGATGACGCCGCCCTGCTGGCCGCCAGGCTGACTGCCGCGGCGGCAGCCCACAACGGCCCGGCAAGCGTGGCGCAGCTGTGCGCAAACATGGCCATCGGCGAACGCCGGCTGCAGCGCCTGTTCGCCAACTACGTGGGCGTGCCGCCGAAGTGGGTGATCCAGCGCTACCGCCTGCAGGAAGCGATCTGGCGCCTGGCGCGGCCCGATGCGCCCGACCTGGCCAGCCTGGCGCATGCACTGGGCTTCTTCGACCAGGCCCATTTCAACCGCAGTTTTACGGAACTGGTGGGCAGCACGCCGCTCGACTATCGCCGCTCGCAGCTGACGACAAGCGCCTAGCCCGCCGCTTTCATGTCGTCGATATAGGCGCGAATGATGGCGGCGAAATCCGCATCGGCCGTCAAGCCCAGCGCTTCGGCGCGGGACGTGTCCCAGGCGCCGGGCCAGCTCTTGACGATGCGCTCGACGGCAGGATCGGGCGCATAGCTGATGCGCTTTGCTACCTCGCTGCCGGCCACTTCTTCGAACGCGGCGATCATCTCGCCCACGCTCACGCTCAAGCCCGGCAAGTTCACCGTGCGGCTGGCGCCAAAGGCCTCGCCCGCCAGTTCGTGGCCGGCGATCAGCGAGGCGATGGCGCCGCGCGGCGATAGCAGCCACAATCGCAAATCGGTGGACACGGGGCAGACGGCCGCCTCGCCATTCAACGGTTCGCGGATGATGCCGCTGGCGAAGGACGACGCCGCCTTGTTCGGTTTGCCCGGGCGCACGCTGATGGTTGGCAGGCGCAAGACGCGGCCATCGACAAAACCACGGCGGCTGTAGTCATTGAGCAGCAATTCGCCGATGGCCTTTTGTGCGCCGTATGAAGACTGGGGATTCAGGGCCGTCGTATCCTGCACCACGTCCGGCAGCTTGCCGCCGTAGACGGCCACGGAACTGGTGAAGACGACCTTCGGCTTGTGTCCCAGTTCGCGGCAGATATCGAGCAGCAGACGCGACGCATCGAGGTTGATGCGCATGCCCAGCTCGAAATCGGCTTCCGCCTGGCCGCTGACGATGGCCGCCAGGTGGAAGATCGACGCTGTCTGCGCATCGATGGTGGCGCGCATCAAGGCGCCGTCGGCGATGTCGCCCGTGACCACTGTCACGCGCGCATCGTTGAAGTCATGCGCGGCCACGACATCGACCAGTACCAGCTCGCTGATCGTCTGCAACTGGCCGTGGCTGTCCGTCAGCCGGCCTTGCGCCAGCAACTGGCGCGCCAGGCGCTGCCCCAGGAAACCGGCGCCGCCGGTAATCAGTACTTTCATTTCAATTCTCCTTGCGTGTTGTGGTAAGCGGCAAGCCAGCCCAGGCCATCCTCGGTGCGCCCGCGCGGACGGTATTCGCAGCCGATCCAGCCCTCGTAGCCCAGTTCATCGAGCAGGCCGAATAAATACGGGTAATTGACTTCGCCATCGTCCGGCTCATTGCGGGCCGGGACGCTGGCGATCTGCACGTGGGCGATGCCGTCGAAGTTGTTCCTGAACGTCATGGCGATATCGCCTTCGACGATCTGCGTGTGGTAAAAATCCATCTGCACCTTGACGTTGGACGCGCCCGACTCCAGGCGCAGCGCATGGCCCTGGGCCTGCGTGACGAGGAAGTAGCCGGGCATGTCGCGCCCGTTGATCGGTTCGATCAAGAGCTCGATGCCATGTTCGCCCACGGCCTTCGCCGCGTACTGCAGGTTGGCCAGGTAGGTGGCGCGGTGCAGGGCGAGGTCGGCGCCCACGGGCAGCAGGCCCGCCATCATGTGCACGCGCGGGGTGCCCAGCGCCAGCGCATACGCGATGCCCCGCGCCACCCCAAGCCGGAATTCCTCTTCGCGGCCCGGCAGCGAAGCGATGCCCCGCTCGCCTGCCGCCCAGTCGCCCGGCGGCAGGTTGAACAGCACGTTCTGCAGCTTGTTTTCGCGCAGCCAGCCGGCTACTTCCTGCGGCGCGTGATCGTAGGGGAACAAAAATTCGACGCCCTGGAAACCCGCTTGCGCGGCGGCGGCAAAGCGCTGCGGGAAAGGCACTTCGTTAAACATCATGGTCAGGTTGGCGGCAAAGCGGGGCATGCGGTATCTCCTAGGGAATCTTATATGTCGAGTTTGAACGTGTGCTTCAGGTCGGCGATCTGCGCCGCGTCGAGCGGGCGCGTGGGCACGTCGCGCAGCAGCAGGAACAGCTTGGCCGTCTCTTCCAGCTCCTCGGCCGCATACACGGCCGCTTCCAGGCTGGTGCCCGAGACGACGGGACCGTGATTGGCCAGCAGCACGGCCGAATGTTTGCGCGCCATGGCGCCAATCGCGCCCGCCAGCGCCGGGTCGCCCGGCCGGTGATACGGCACCAGGGGCAAGCGCCCCACCTTCATCACAAAGTACGGCGTCAATGGCGGGATGCAATCGTCATGGTTCAAGCCGCACATGCACGACACGGCGGCCGAATGCGTCGAGTGCAGATGCACGATGGCGCCCGCGCTGCCCCGCTCCTCGTACATGGCGCGGTGCAGGAACGCCTCTTTCGACGGCGGCGCGCCGCTGATCAGCTTGCCGTCCCAATCGAGTTTGGATAGCTGCGCGGGATCGAGCCGCCCCAGGCTGGCGTTCGTCGGCGTGAGCAGCCAGCCGTCGGACAGGCGCACGCTCAGGTTGCCGCTGCTGCCCGCAGTCAATCCCCGTTCGAACAGCGACTTGCCGAAGTCGACGATCAGCTCGCGCTGGCGCGATTCGTCGGCGCTCATGCCAGCACCTGCC
The DNA here is from genome assembly GCF_051380725.1 of Janthinobacterium glycogeni. Lineage (NCBI taxonomy): Bacteria > Pseudomonadati > Pseudomonadota > Betaproteobacteria > Burkholderiales > Oxalobacteraceae > Janthinobacterium > Janthinobacterium glycogeni. Next base: position 551,230 of record NZ_JBNYXP010000001.1, read on the forward strand.
AGGCCTTGCTGAAGAAATCCACGGTGCCGAAATTGCCGGACTTGAGGGCCAGCGCCAACGGCGCCCTGCCCTCGTCGCCCGGCGCGGGCAACGCTAGCGTCCAGGGCACGCCCGGGTCGATCTCGGGGCCGATGCGCAAGCCCGCCACGCCCAGCGCCTTCACCACGGCGCCCGAGGTTTCGCCGCCGGCGACGATCAACTGCCCCACACCGTGGCGCACGAGCCCCTGCGCGATGGCGGCCAGCGTTTCCTCGACGAGGGCCCCGGCACGCTCCACGCCCAGCCGCGCCTGCACGGCGCGCACGGCGTCCGGCGTGGCCGTGGCATAGATCAGCACCGGGCCTTGTGCCAGGTGCGCGCCGGCCCAGGCCAAGGCCTGCGCCACGACGGCGTCGACCACCTCGCCGCCCGCGGCCAGCTGCAGCGGATCGACGTGGAATGCTGGCGCCTGTTCACGCATATGCGCCACCTGCTGCTGCGTGGCCACCGAGCAGCTGCCCGAAATCACGGCGCGGAAACCCGTCGCAGGCGGCAAACGTCCCGCCTGGCCCGCGGGCGATGGTGACAACTGGCCCCGCTGGCGGAAGTTCTGCGGCAGTCCCAGCGCGATGCCGGAACCGCCCGTGATCAGTTTCAAGTCGGCGCAAGCGGCGCCGATCGCTTCCAGGTCGCGGTTCGACACGGCATCGACGACGGCGAAGCGGCAGCCTTGCGCACGCAAGTCCGTGAAGCGCTGGGCGATGGCGGCCGCGCCCTTTTCCACCACGCTGTAATCGGCCAGGCCCACCTTGGCTTGCACCTGCTGCTGCAGCACGCGCACCAGGTTCGAATCGGTCATCGGCGTCAGCGGATGGTCGCGCATGCCCGACTCGGCCAGCGGCACGTCGCCGACGAAGAGGTTGCCCTTGTAGATGGTGCGCCCGTTGGCGGGAAACGCGGGGCAGGCGATCGTGAAGTCCGTGTCCAGCGCCCGCATCAGCGCTTCGGCCACGGGACCGATATTGCCGCGCGGCGTGGAGTCGAACGTGGAGCAGTACTTGAAGTAAAACTGCCTGCATCCGGCTTGCTGCAGCCAGGCCAGCGCGGCCAGCGATTCGGCCACCGCCTCTTCCGGGGCATTCGTGCGCGACTTGAGCGCGATGACGACGGCATCGACATCGCCAGGTGGCGGACCTTGCGGCACGCCGATCAGCTGCACTGTGCGCATGCCGGCCTTGACCAGCATGCCGGCCAGGTCGGTGCCGCCCGTGAAATCGTCGGCGATACATCCCAGTAAGACAGTCATCATGGCTCCTTTTGATTCAATGACGCTTTCGCCGGCAAATCGATACCGGGGAAAGTTTTAATCACGGCCGCATCGTCCTCGCCGCCAAAGCCGGCGGCCGACGCCTGCATGAACATCTGGTGCGCCGTGGCCGACAGGGGCAGTGGAAACACGCTTTTTTTCGCGTAATCGAGCACGATGCCCAAATCCTTCACAAAAATATTCACGGCCGACAGCGGCGTATAGTCGCCCTTCAAAATGTGCGGCACCCGGTTCTGAAACATCCAGGAACTGCCGGCGCTGTTCGAAATGACTTCGTACAGGGCATCCGGATCGCAGCCGGCGCGCAAGCCCAGCGCCATCGCTTCGGCGGCGGCGGCGATGTGCACGCCGGCCAGCAACTGGTTGATCATCTTGACTTTGGAACCCTGCCCCGGCTGTTCGCCCAGGCGGTACAGCTTTGCACAGATGGCGTCGAAAATAGCGGCGCACGCGTCGAATGCATCGGGTGCGCCGGCCGCCATCACCGACATTTCGCCCGCTTGCGCCTTGGCCGCGCCGCCGGAAATGGGTGCGTCGATGAAGCGCAGTCCCATGGCCGCCAGGCGAGCACCGAGCGCTTCGGCAAATTCGGGCGCCACGGTGGCGCAGGCGATGACGACGCTGCCGGGCGCCAGGGCGCTGGCCGCACCGTGTTCTCCAAACAGCACGGTTTCCGTCTGCTGTGCATTGACGACGACGATCAGCAAGGCTTGCACCTGCGCCGCCAGCGCGGCCGGAGACGGCGCCGCATGGGCGCCCTTCTCGACCAGCGTTTGCACGGTTTCCGGGCGCACGTCGCAGGCATGCACGTCGAAGCCCGCGCGCAGCAGCGATTGCGCGATGCCCATGCCCATGGCGCCCAGGCCGATCACGCCCACTTTTTTCATTTCTACGTTCATCTGCTGCTCCAGTCTTATTTGTTCACCAGCTTGGCCGGCACGCGCATGATGATGGCCGCGCCGATCACCAGGATGCCGGCCAGCAGGTAGATGGCGATGTCGGTCGATTGCGTCAGGTCCTTGATCGAACCGATCATGTAGGGCGCCGCGAAGCCGGCCAGGTTGCCCACGGAATTGATGGCGGCGATGCCTGCGGCGGCCGAGACGCCACCGAGGAAAGCCGTCGGCAGGCTCCAGAACATGGGCGAGGCGGCCAGGATGCCGCCGGCGGCGATCGTCAGGAAGAAGATGGCCCAGCCCGTGTTGTGGGCGCCGGCCAGCGCGCTGCAGACGATGGCGGCGGCGCCGACCACCAGCGGGATGGCCATGTGCCAGCGGCGTTCGCGGTATTTGTCCGAGCTGCGGCCCAGCAGGATCATCGAGGCCACGGCCACCGAATACGGGATCGCCGTGAACAGGCCAATATTGAGCACGCCCGTCACGCCGGCCGCCTTGATCAGGCTGGGCAGCCAGAAGGTCAGCGAATACTGGCCCATCACGCAGCAGAAATAGATCAGGGCCATGACCCAGATGCGCGGGTCGGCGAACATGGCGCGGATCGACGGGTGCGAGACCTTGCCTTGCGCTTCCGTGGCGATGCGCTGCTCGAGGATGACTTTCTCTTCTTCCGTCAGCCACTTCGCAGCGCGGATGCTGTTGTCGAGGTAGAGCAGCACGGCCACGCCCATCAGCGCGGCGGGTATCGCTTCGAGCACGAACATCCACTGCCAGCCCGCATAGCCGTGCCAGCCGGCGAAGGTTTCCATGATCCAGCCCGACAGGGGGCCGCCGATCAGGCCCGCCACGGGAATGGCGGCCATGAAGGTGCACACCATGCGCGCGCGGCGCTCGGATGGATACCAGTAGGTCAAATACAGGATGATGCCCGGGAAGAAGCCCGCCTCGGCGATGCCGAGCAGGAAGCGCATCACGTAGAACTGGGTCGGCGTGGTGACGAACATGAAGGCGCCCGAGATGATGGCCCACGTGATCATGATGCGAGCGATCCACACGCGCGCGCCGATCTTGTGCAGCATCACGTTGCTGGGCACCTCGAACAGGAAGTAGCCGAGGAAGAACACGCCGGCGCCCAGGCCGTACACGGTTTCGGAAAACTGCAGGTCGGCCAGCATTTGCAGCTTGGCGAAGCCCACGTTCACACGGTCGAGGTAAGCGACGATGTAGCACAGCATGAGGAAAGGGATGATGCGCCAGGTCACCTTGCGATAGACGGCGTCGTCGATGGTTTTCTGGCTGGCGGCGGCGCCGGCCGCCTGCCCGGGCAATGCTTGTGATACGTCCATGCTTGTCTCCTGATCGCTGGGGGATCGACCGTGCCGGGTTTTTATGGTCCACCGGTGGTGGTTGGCAACTTGTCTAAAATTTGTATGGATGTATATTATGTGTGTGTTTTGTGTGTGTCAAGCTGTATATTCCATATAATGGCAAGCAGGCAAGCCCGCATAAAAACCGCTAGCACAAGGATGCATCCGATGGACCGCACGTTCCGCTTTACCCTTCCCCCGCCGGAGCCCGCCGCAGGCAGTTTCACCACCGGCACCCTGGGTGCGCGGGTGGCGGCACGGCTGCGCCAGCAAATCCACAACGACGGCCTGGCCGGCGGCACGCGTCTGCCGTCCGAGCAAGCCATGGCGACGCACTTCGGCGTCAGCCGCACGGTGCTGCGCGAAGCCATCGCTCTGCTGCAGGCGGACGGCATCGTCGCCACGCGCAAGGGCAGCGGCACCTTCGTGTGCGCGCAGGACGGCGCGAAAACGGGCGAACGGGGTGACGAACTGACGGAGCAGTCGGTGCAATCGCTGCTGAACCTGATCGAGGTGCGCCAGGGACTGGAAGCGGAAATCGCCGCGCTGGCGGCCGTGCGGCGCACGCCGGGCCAGCTGGCCGACATCGAACACGCGCTGCGCCGCATCGAGGAAGCCGTGGCGGCCGGCGTCGACGGCGTGGAAGAAGACGTGCGCCTGCATCTGTGCATCGCCGAGGCGACGGGCAACCCCTACTGGCCGAAATTCGTCGCCATGTTCGCCGACCCGATCCGCTCGGCCGTGAAGGTGACGCGCGCGAATGAAGCGCGGCGCACGGACTTTTCCATCGAGGTGCGGCGCGAACATGAAAAGATCGTGCAGGCGATCGCCGACGGCGACCCGCAGCGGGCGCGCCAGGCGGCCATGGAACACATGCAGCACGCGGCCGAGCGCGTGCGCCTGGCCGACCGCGAATTCTGGCGTGGCGACGGCGGCGCGCTGGCGCGCACCCTGGGACGCGATCCCATCATGCAAAAATAAAGTCTGCCCTTTTCGTGCGCCGCAGCGCACCGCTCATGTCCGCCGCCCCTGCTTTGCGATGCTCGCGCTCATCATGTCGAACAGGGTGCGTGACGCGGGCGGCATCGCGTGCTGATGCCGGCTGATCAAGCCCAGCGTGCGCTTGACGGCAGGATTGACGAGCGGCACGCCGACCACCGTGCCTTGCCGCTCCGGCAGAATCGACAGGCCCGGCACCGCCGCCACGCCCAAGCCCGACTCCACCAGCGCCAAGATGCCTGACACGTGGTTGATCTCGCACGAGATCCACGGATGCTTTTCCACGCCAGCCAGCGCCGCATCGAGCACGCTGCGGTTGCCGCTCGACTTGGCCACCGAGATATAGCGTTCGTCGACGGTATCCTTCCAGCTCAGCTTCTTGCGCCTGGCCAGCCGGTGATCGTGCCGCATGGCCAGCACATAGGTCTCGACGTAGATGGGCTGGAAATGGATCTCCGGATTTTCCGCGCCCGTAAAGCTGATGCCGAAGTCCGCCTCGCCGGCCAGCACGAGGTTGAGCACGTCCTGCGCGCTCTCGTCATGCACGCGCACGCGGATTTTCGGAAACTGCGCGCTGAAGCGCTTGAGCACGTCCGGCAGGAAGTGCCACACGGCCGAGGGCACGCAGGCGAACGTCACCGTCCCGGTGCGGTGCGCGGCCAGGTCGGCGACGCCCAGCACGGCATCCTCGAGGCCGTTGAGCGCATCGCGCACATTCACCAGGAACACCTGCCCCACATTGGTCAGCTGCACGCGCCGGGTGGTGCGTTCGAACAGCTTGACCCCCAGCGCATCCTCGAGTTTTTCAATGCGGCGGCTGAGCGCCGGCTGCGACAGGAACAGGTCGGCCGCGGCCTGGCGAAAACTGTTGCGCTCCGCCACGGCCACGAAGGCCTGCAAATCATGAAGTTCGTAATTGATGCGCTGCATGCATTAATCCTCGGAAAAATTGCAATTATCAAATTATGCCATTTCAACGATGATGGGGTCTTAATGCTGAGCCTCGCCAAGAAGGCATCACTCAAAAAAACGGAGACACCATGCCCGCCTTCCGCCGCGGCATCAACAACACAAGCCACTGGCGGTCCGCTACGCCTCATCCCATCCGCACGTCAACAGCGCGCAGCGCCACGCGCCTTCATGCTCAACTTTTAACGACAGGAGAAACAACGATGCTACAACATAGCCTGGTGCGGCGATCCGCCCCCATACTGGCCGGCTTCCTGCTGCTGGCCGCCGGCGCGGCCCATGCCGCCGACATCCGCGTAGTCAGCTCGGGCGGTTTCGCCCAGGCCTACAAAAACCTGGCGCCCGCCTACGAGCGCGCCAGCGGCGACCATCTGGTATCCGAATGGGGTCCGTCGATGGGCACCACCAGGAATGCGATCCCGGCGCGGCTGGCGCGCGGCGAACCGATCGACGTCGTCATCATGGTGGGCGACGCGCTCGACAAGCTGATGCAGGAAGGCCGCCTGGTCGGCGGCAGCAAGGTGGTCCTGGCCAATTCGCCGATTGCCTGCGCCGTGCGCCACGGCGCGGCACATCCCGACATCAGCACCACCGAGGGCTTGCGCAGCGCTTTCCTGCAGGCGCACAAGGTGGCCTATTCGGACAGCGCCAGCGGCGAATACATCGAGAAGCAACTGATGCAGACACTGCACATCGCGGAGCAGATGCAGGGCAGGGCCGCGAAAATTCCCGCCACCCCCGTCGGTGAAATCATCGCGCATGGCGAGGCCGATTTCGGCTGCCAGCAGCGCAGCGAGCTGCTGCCGGTCCAAGGCATCGACATCGTCGGCCTGCTGCCGCCGCAAGTGCAACGGATGACGCAATTTTCGGCGGCGCTGGTCCCGGGCGGCAAGGAACCGGAAGCCGGGCGCGCCCTGCTGCGCTTCCTCGCCGCCCCTGCCAACGCCGGCGCGATCGAGGCGACCGGGCTGGAAGCGGCAGCGGCGCCGCTGCCAATCACGCACTAGGCGTCGTCACTCATCTTTCATCACGAGGTAAACCATGGCCATTCCCTCCACCGCCGCGCCCATCGCCGAACCTGCTCCGCCGCGCGCACAGGCACGCGCTCCCTCGCGCATCGCCACCGTCATCCGGGTGACGAGCGGGAACTTCATCGAAATGTACGATTTTTTCCTGTTCGGCTTTTACGCGACGTATATTGCCAAGGCCTTCTTCCCCGCCACCAGCGAATACGCGGCCCTGATGATGACCTTCGCCACCTTCGGCGCGGGATTTTTCATGCGGCCGCTGGGCGCCATCATCCTCGGCAGCTATATCGACCGCATCGGCCGGCGCAAGGGACTGGTGCTGACCCTGGCCATCATGGCTTCCGGCACGGCGCTGATCGCCTTCGTGCCCGGCTATGCCACCATCGGCTTGCTGGCGCCGCTCCTCGTGCTGATCGGGCGCTTGCTGCAAGGTTTCTCCGCCGGCGTGGAGCTGGGCGGCGTGTCGGTCTACCTGTCCGAGATGGCGACACCCGGCAACAAGGGCTATTACGTCAGCTGGCAATCGGCCAGCCAGCAAGTCGCCATCATCTTTTCCGCGGCGCTGGGTTACTATCTCAACGAAACCTTGAGCAAGGAATTCATCGCGGACTGGGGCTGGCGCATTCCGTTCTTCATCGGCTGCTCCATCATCCCCGTGGTGTTCTACATCCGCCGTTCGCTGCAGGAGACCGAGGCCTATCTGACGCGCAAGTCGCATCCGACGTTCCGGCAAATGCTGGGGACCATCAGCCTCAACTGGCCGCTGGTCGTCAGCGGCGCGATGCTGATCGTGCTGACGACGGTGGCGTTCTATCTGATCACCGTCTACACGCCGACCTTCGGCAAGAGCGTGCTCAAACTGAGCACCGAAGACAGCCTGCTCGTCACCTTGTGCATCGGCCTGTCGAACTTCCTCTGGCTGCCGGTGATGGGGGCGCTGTCGGACCGCATCGGGCGCTGGCCCATCATGGCCGCGTGCGCGGCGCTGACGATGCTGACCGCCTACCCGGCCCTGTCCTGGCTGGTCGCCCATCCCAGCTTTGAGCATATGCTGATGGTCGAGCTGTGGCTGTCCTTCCTGTACGGCAGCTACAACGGCGCCACCATCGTCGCGCTGACGGAAATCATCCCGGCCAGCGTGCGGACCACGGGCTTTTCGCTGGCCTACAGCCTGGCCACCGCGCTGTTCGGCGGCCTGACGCCGCTGGTGTCGACCCTGCTGATCGAGAGCACCGGCGACAAGGCGGCGCCAGGCTACTGGATGGCGGGCGCCGGCGCCATCAGCCTGCTGGCGACGTGGCTGATCTATCGCGGCATCGTCAGGGAGCGCCATCCCGTGCCGGCGTGAACCAGTCCGGCCTGGACGGACATCGCGTCATGGCCAGGCGGGCCGCCGCATGTGGAACAGGCTGTCCGGCCCGATCTCGAAATAATCGGCCGGCCCGCCGCCGCGCAATATCGGCGCGGCGGCGGCCGTGTCGTATACGCCGTCGACCAGCAGATGGCGCGCGATGTGCACACCCACCACCTCACCGAGCACCAGCCAGCTGCCGACACCATCGCCATTGACGCCTTGCAGCTCGATGATCTGCGTGCGCCGGCATTCGAAGGACACGGGGCTTTCCGCCACGCGCGGCACGTTGACGATGCGCGAGGCGGCCGGCGTCAGGCCGGCCAGCGCGAATTCATCGACTTCGGGCGGCGCCGGTGCGCAGCTGATATTCATCGCCTCGGCCAGCGGACGGGTCGCCAGGTTCCACACGAATTCGCCCGTCTGTTCGATATTGCGCAAGGTATCCTTGCGGCCGATGCTGGAAAAACCGATCAGCGGCGGATGGTAATTGAAGGCGTTGAAAAAGCTGTACGGCGCCAGATTGAGCACGCCCTCGCCGCTGCGCGAGGCGATCCAGCCGATGGGACGCGGTCCGACAATCGCGTTGAACGGGTCATGCGGCAGGCCATGGCCCTGTGCAGGTTCATAAAAGTGAATGGGGTCAAGCACGCGCGTTCCTGAAGTCAAAAGAGGTCAACGGCGCCCGGGATGGAACGCCTGGAACGACAGCTTACTGGAATTGCCGCCACCGCGCTGCCTGCCCGCCGGCGCCGGGTGCGCTCGCGCACAGACTGCGACAATTGTATGGCGCGCCACACCACGCCTCGCTTATGATGGGGCAACTCAACCCTGATCACTGCGCTATCGCCCATGCCTACCCTCACACTGCACCAGAAAGTGTTCCTGCTCCTCCTGAGCATCGTCACCATCGGCTTCGGCTGGATACTGGCGCCGTATGCGGGCGCCATCTTCTGGGGCGTCATCCTGGCGATCCTGTTCGCGCCCGTCTACCGCTGGCTGCTGGCCAAAACCAGGGGACGCGCCGGCCTGGCGTCGCTGCTGACCTTGCTGCTGATCATCGTCATCGTGATCCTGCCGCTGTCGCTCATTTCCGTGTCGCTCGTGAACCAGGCGGCCAGCGTCGTGGAAATGGTGCGTTCGGGCGAAATCACGGTTGCCATGTTCTTCGATAAAATCATGGCGGTGCTGCCGCACTGGCTGATCAACCTGCTCGAGCGCTTCCACCTGACCAGCCTGGCCAGCCTGCAGGACAAGCTGGCCGAGGGCGCCACGCAGGTGAGCCAGGTGGTGGCGGTGAAAGCCATCAATGTGGGCCTGTACACCTTCGAATTCCTCACCAGCCTGTGCATCATGCTGTACCTGCTGTTTTTCCTCATGCGCGATGGCTCGGCCCTGTCGGCCCGCATCAAGAACGCCGTGCCGCTGAGCCGCAAGTACAAGCAGCGCCTGTTCACCAATTTCACCACGGTGATCCGCGCTACCGTGAAGGGCAACATCCTCGTGGCGATTGCCCAGGGCGCCCTCGGCGGCCTGGCGTTCTGGTTCCTCGACGTACCCGCCCCCCTGCTGTGGGCCGTGCTGATGGCCTTCCTGTCGCTGCTGCCGGCCGTCGGCGCCGCCCTCGTCTGGGCGCCCGTGGCCGCCTACTTCCTGGCCACGGGCGCCATCTGGCAAGGCGCAGGCCTGGCCGCCTTCGGCGTCTTCGTCATCGGGCTGGTCGACAACGTGCTGCGCCCCATCCTGGTCGGCAAGGACACCAAGATGCCCGACTACGTGGTGCTGCTGTCGACCGTGGGCGGCATGGCCCTGTTCGGCCTGAACGGCTTCGTCATCGGCCCCGTGGTGGCGGCCCTGTTCATCGCCTCGTGGGACCTGTTCGTCTCGGCCAGCGAATTCCAGGCCGAGGATTGAGGACTGGCGGCCGAACAAAATCATCGCACAGGCGCATTTTCCAGTACCCTGGGGAGCACCATCCGCGTTCTGCCCGAAACCTGTTTACAGCGCTGTTGCAGATTTGCATACTGGTGCTACCTTCATCACGGCAGGCGTGACACCGATGCGCATCAACCTTGCACGACAGGAGCAGGATTTTTCTCTCGGCCGGCGCCCTCAGGGCCCGTATGTCGCCGCGATTATCCTGCTGCACCTGGCGCTGTTCTGGGCGGCCACGCGGCCAGTCCACACAAGAAGCGAGCATGATGACCGGGTCTGGCTGCAACTGATGCCGCCGCTGCCACCACTGCAAAGGTTCATTCCACCCGCCCAGCCCGCGCCGGCGCCCGCACGTCCGCCAGCAATCCGAACCGTCCCCGCCGACACGAGGGCAGCGGCGCCGCAGGCATCGACGCAAAACCGGCCGCCAGACGATGCCCCGCCGGCAGATCCGCTGCCTGTCGCCCCCAGGGCCAGTCCTCTCACCCTGGCGCAACAGGCGCTGCAGGCCGCCGGCGCCATCGACCGCCAACTGCGCGCCGAGCACCCGCAGGAGTTTGTGGCGCCGCCCGATACGCCGCAGACGCGCCTGGCAAAGGGCTTTGCGGAAGCGCATGCGGCGGTCAAGCCAAAGTGGTTCGAAGCGGCCCGCATCGAGCTGTTCAGCGCGCCAAACGACCCGAAGCGCATCTACCGCGTCATCACGGCGACGGGCGAATATTGCATCTATATGCCAGACAAAGGCAACATGACCTTGAACCTCAGCGCCAGGTCCGGCTATGCCGGTTTCGGCGAAGGGACCGCGGCGCCTTGTCCCATCCGGTTTTAACAGCGGGCGATGCAGCGCGTCTCCTCGGTGCAGCGGTGCATGGCAACCTGGCAGCCGTCCCATCTTGCAGAAATAATCCCGTCAGAATCCGGCGCCGCCAACGGCGCCACTTGCGCTTCCCGAAACAGGCCGGGACAGCCTGGCGGCAGAGTGTCCGCCGACCCTCGCCAGACCCGGCAACTATCCACATGAGACCGCATTTCGCCTCAACTATCATCTTGCAATAGTGCGCATTTAACAACAAATTCGAAAATATAGTTTTTGACGCAATAGGCGCCGCGGCGTAGTGTCGGTCGTCCCGACAACCACGTAATGAGGAGCCTCCCATGGCAAATCCACTGTGCTTAATGATGCCGGTACTGCCCGGCACCAATCCGACCGCCATCGCCGCAACGTTGCTGGAATACCAGGCGAAGATCAATGCCGCCCTCACCGATATCGGTACCGTGCACTTTGCCCGCTTCACCCTGCTTGACCGCTCCCAGCCCAATCTGCTGCCCAACCTTGGCTCGATGGGCGCTTCCGATACCCTGATCATCGGCGTGATCACCGAGTATGACGGCAGCTTCAACAGCTACATCGAGGATTTCGTGGCACAGTTGGGCGAAGTATTCGACGCGCTGCTCCAGTTTGTCGTGGGCGGCAAGGCACTGATGCCCGTTGCCAACCATGTGGCCGCGTTTGAAGCCTTCATCACCGCCAACGACGCCGCGCAGCACTTGCCCAATACCGGCCTGTATAGCGCCTATCCGCAGACCGTCCAGCAAATCCTCGCCTCAGTCTGAGCCGCACGCCACGCCGGGGCCGCGCATGCGGCTCCGCCACCCTGTCAGCCCCCCCCCAGCCCCCGGAGAGACAGCATGGCCGATTCCCCCATCGATTACGACGACGTGCAAGGCACGATCCTGCGCGGCTACCGCGTCAACCTGGCGCGTCATTTCATCTTCAGCATCGCGGACGCGGCGCAGGCAAAACGCACCATCGCGGCCCTGCTCGACGGCAGCGACGGACTGCCATCGATTACCACGGCGCGCCATATCCATCCCAAGCCGCCCTGCTTCCTGAACCTCAGTTTTACCGCGCCCGGCCTGTCCGCGCTGGGGGTGGACGCAGCCGACCTGGCCACCTTCGACCAGGCTTTCCAGCGGGGTGCGGCCGACCCGCTCAGCGTCGCGGCTGTAGGCGACGTGGGCGACAGCGCCCCCGCACACTGGCTCGGCAACCTGGGACAGGCCACCGAGGATCGCCAGGTGCATGCGCTGCTGAGCCTATGGGTCAGCGAATCGGAGGAAGTGCTGGAGGCGACGTCGGCCAAGCTACGCCGCGCCTTTGCCGCCGGCTGGCGTGAACTGTATGCGCACGACGGCGTGGCCTTGCCAGGCAACCGCGTGCATTTCGGCTACCGCGACAACATCGCCCAGCCGGACGTCGATGGCGCCCCGCCGCGCAAGCACGAGTACGAACCTGACCCGCTCAACAGCGTCAAGACGGGGGAATTCCTGCTCGGCTACGAGAATGAAAACGGCGGCATTTACCAGGTGCAGCCGCCGCAACTGTCCACCAATGGCAGCTACGCCGCCTTCCGCATCCTGGAGCAGGACGTGGCACTGTTCGACACCATCCTGAGCCAGGGCGCGGCCAGTTCCGGCCTGTCCATCGAGATGGTGGCCGCCAAGATGTGCGGGCGCTGGCGCAACGGCAACCCGCTCGTGCTCAGCCCGGGCGAAGCCGGCCCCGTGCTGCCGGACGCCAGTCTGAACCGCTTTCACTATGTCGATACCCAGCCGGAACAGGACGACACCTTGGGCCTGAAATGCCCGATCGGCGCGCATATCCGCCGCAACAATCCGCGCGACGAAGGCGTCGTGGGCACTTCCGCCCGCCACCACCGCATCGTGCGGCGCGCCATGCCCTACGGCAGCGAATACGATTGCGCCGCGCCGGCGACGGAACGGCGCGGCCTGGTCGGCTATTTCATCAATGCCAACCTGCGCAATCAGTTCGAATTCCTGATGCAGCAATGGAACGATGACGATACCTTCGTCAAATCGGCCGTCGGCCCGGCCGGTCCCGAAGCGGGCAATGCCACGCTCAACATCAGCGGCCAGGACGTGTTCTTGGGCATCAACGACCCGGCCGTCAGTTCCTTCACCTTGCCCGGCGTGGGCGCCAAGGGCAGCGGCAATACGAAACTGCAGCATTTCTCGCGCAGCGTCATCACGCGTGGCGGCGTGTATTGCTTCTTCCCCAGCATCACGGGATTGCGTTATCTGGCGAACCTCGGCTAGGCAGGCGAGCCGCGGATGCAGGCGGGAACGGCGGCGCACGAACGGCCCGGACCGCTTGCATTGAGCCTGTCATGGCACTATCCTTGCAACACGCGCGTGTTGCCAACCTTGCACTGGAGACCCCACCGTGTCGCTGATCCTCTACGGCCATCCCTTTTCCTCGTACACGCAAAAGGTGCTCATCGCCCTGTACGAAAACGCCCTGCCGTTCGACTTCCGCACCCTGGCGCCGGACAGGCCGCAGCACCTGCAGCAGTGGCTGGAGCGCTGGCCGCTGCGCAAGTTTCCGCTGCTGGTAGATGGTGAGCGCAACGTCGCCGAGACCAGCATCATCATCGAATACCTGCAACTGGCCCATCCCGGTCCGCTGCGCCTGCTGCCGGACGACGCCATGCAGGCGCTGGAAGTGCGTTTTCTCGACCGCTATTTCGACCTGCACGTCATGACACCCGTGCAGCATGCCGTCGGCGCCGCCCTGACGGGCGCACCGGCGAAGACCGAGGAAGGCCGCGCGTTTGCCGCCAACAAGCTGGACCTCGCCTACGCCTGGCTGGAAACCCGCCTGGCCGGCAAGACGTGGGCCGCCGGCGACCACTTCAGCCTGGCCGACTGCGCCGCCGCGCCGTCGCTGTTTTACGCGGACTGGACGCAGCCGATTCCCGCGACGCTGCCCCTGCTGCGCGCCTACCGCGCGCGCCTGCTGGCCCGTCCATCGTTCGCCCGCGCGGTGGACGAGGCACGTCCATACCGCCACCTCTTCCCCCTGGGTGCGCCGCAGCGCGATTGACCCGGTTCAGGCAAACACGGGGCGAAAAAAACTGCGCTCATAGCTGACGATGCAACGCGTCTCTTCGGCATAGCGGAAGGCGGCCTGGCATTCGGCGTCCTGCATCGAATCGCTGCGGTACTGCTCGTACAAGGCCAGGCTGGGGAACGAGAACATGGCCAGGGCCACGTTGCTGGCGCCTTCCGACGGCAAAAAGTAGCCGTGGTGCTGGCCGCCGAAGCGCTCGACGAGCGGTATCCACAGCTTGCCGTAGGCTTCGAATTCCCGCAATTTGTACGGGTCGATGATGTAACGCAAATAACAGGTGATCATGCGGTTTCCTTGTGAAGGTTCAACTCCATCAGCATGCCCGATTCCCACGAGCCGATGGCGGCCAATGGCGAAGCAGGCAAAAAGTCCAGCGCGCACGGATACGTAACATCTTCCTGCGCCAGCACGCCGAGACCGGGCCAGGCGTAGAACAGCAGCTTGCCCTTGCCGATGCGCCCCAGCGCGCTGCCGTCGGGCAGCCAGCGCAAGGCATTGCCCGTGCCGCCGCCCGCTTCCACGGGCAACGTAGCCAGCCAGCAGCCATCGTCCAGCGCATATATCGACAGGAACTCCTCGCCGCCCGCGTGATGCAGCGCGGCCAGGGATGCTCCGTCCGGCGATGGCGCGCACGACCTCAGGCCTGGCAGCGACAGCACCACGCGGCCGGCACCGGCCTGCAGGGGCCAGTCCCACACGCTGCAGTAGTCGGGCGGCTGCACCTGCCCCTCGTCCACCGATTTGACGCCGTGCAGGACCAGCAAGCGCCGCCCGCCATCGATGGCGTAGACACCGCGCAGCATCTCGCCCGGGTGCTCCTGCATGAAACGCACCTCGCCCGTCTGCGCGTCGCGCACCCGCAGGCGGCCATCCCAGCCGCCGTCGGCCAGATAGCGGCCGCACGGCGACCACGCGGGGCCGCAGCCTTCGCCATCCTTCTTGTTCTGGAAATTGAACAGTAATTGTCCCGCCTGGGCATCCACCACGGCCAGCTGGCCCGTCGTGCTCTTGATGGCCAGCCGGCCGCCGTCGGGCGAGAAGGCCATGCTGGAAGCATGGGCGATGAATTTGCCGCGCCACAGTTTCTGGCGTGCCGCCACGTCCCACAGGACCAGGTCGCGCCCCAGCACGGCCAGGCGCGTGCCATCGGGCGAAAACCGCACATCGTAGCTGCAGCCCAGCTTCAGGGGTTTGCGTGTTACCGTCATGGGCGCGCCAGGCGGTAGACGACGCTGTCGATATCGTAATGGCGTTCCATGCCCACGTAGTGCATGCCCAGGCGCGTCATGACCTTGATCGATGCAGCATTGTCGGGATGGGCCACGGCCACCACTTCCGGTGCGCCGACGACGTCGAACGCATGCGCGACGATGGCGGCCGCCGCTTCGCTGGCATAGCCCTGTCCCCAGCCCGTACGCGCCAGGCGCCAGCCGATTTCAAGGGGATTGGCCCTGTCGCCGGAGAGGTGCTGCAGGCACGCCATGCCCACCAATTCACCGTCATCGAGGCGGATCAGCGCCCACCAGGAATAGCCCCACTCGGCCCAGCGACCCATGGTGCGTGTGATGGCCGCGCGCGTCACCTCTTCGGTCTCTGGCTGGCCCGCGTTCAGGTAGGTCATCACCTCGGGATCGGTGTTGAGCATGCGCATACGCTCATAGTGGCTCTCATTGATCGGTTCCAGACGCAGCCGCGCCGTCGTCAGTATGGTCATCGCATTTCCTTGGACGAAAAAAAAGACGATACACGATCGTCTTTTTTTTGCAAGCGCGCACGCAATTACTTGCCTGCTTCGCCCTTCTTGATCCACGCCGCCAACTGGTGCGGACGCAGGCCATCGTAGTCTTCGAACGGCTGATGGATCCACGGATTGTGCGGCAGTTCGTCGAGGAAGTAGTCGGGGCGCACGACGGAGCAGCCCTTGAGCCAGATCACGGCCGATTTGACTTCGGTCACGTCAGGGAAGTTTTCCTTCAGGTGACGCGTGACCTTGTCCAGGGTGACGCCCGAATCGGCCAGGTCGTCGACCAGCAGGATGCGGCCGGCCAGCGGCCCCTTGGTCATGGTCATGTACTTGGCGATATCGAGGTCGCCGCGCACCGTGCCCGCGTCTTCGCGGTAGGAGCTGGTCGACAGGATGGCCAGCGGCAAATCAAAAATGCGCGAGAACACGTCGCCAGGACGCACGCCGCCGCGCGCCAGGCACAATACCTGGTCGAATTTCCAGCCCGATTCGTAGACCTTGAGCGCCAGGCGCTCGATCAGGCGGTGGTATTCTTCCCAGTTGACCCAGAGGTGTTGATCGTTCGATTGTGGGGTAGTCATGATAGTGGAATCTTATTATTAGCGTGATTAAAAAAATCCGCCTTGCGGCGGATTGTGTCCAGCAGCTTACTCGAATGGGTGGCGCAGCACGATCGTTTCTTCACGATCCGGACCGGTCGAAACCATGTCCACCGGTACGCCGACCAGTTCTTCGATGCGCTTGATGTAGGCGCGCGCCGTTGCCGGCAGGGCCGCCAGCGATTTCGCGCCGACCGTGCTTTCCGTCCAGCCCGGCATCTCTTCATACACGGGCACGCAACGGGCGGCTTCTTCAGCGCCCGATGGGAAAATGTCCGTGGCCACGCCGTCGATGGTGTAGCCGGTGCACAGTTTCAAGGTTTCGATACCGTCCAGCACGTCCAGCTTGGTCAGGCACATGCCCGTCACGCCGTTGATCTGCACGGAGCGGCGCAGCAAGGCGGCGTCGAACCAGCCGCAGCGGCGGGCACGGCCCGTCACGGTGCCGAATTCATGGCCGACCTGCGCCAGGTGGTGGCCGACGCCCGCATCCGTTGGCAGTTCCGAAGGGAACGGGCCGGAACCGACGCGCGTCGTGTAAGCCTTGGTGATGCCCATGATGTAGTGCAGCATGCCTGGGCCCACGCCCGAACCGGCGGCGGCATTGCCGGCCACGCAGTTCGACGAGGTGACGAACGGATAGGTGCCGTGGTCGACGTCGAGCAGGGAACCCTGCGCGCCTTCGAACAGCAGATTCGCGCCGGCCTTGTGCGCCTTGTACAGCGCACTCGATACGTCGGTGACCATCGGACGCAGACGCGGCACATAGGCCAGCGCGTCGTCGAGGGTCTTCTGATAGTCGACTTTCGGCGCCTTCAGGTAGTTTTCCAGCACGAAGTTGTGGTAATCGAGGTTTTCGGCCAGCTTTTCGGCAAAGCGCTTCTCGTTGAGCAGGTCGGCGATACGGATCGCGCGGCGCGCCACTTTGTCTTCGTAGGCCGGGCCGATGCCCTTGCCGGTGGTGCCGATCTTCGCATCGCCACGCTTGGCTTCACGCGCCAGGTCGATCGCGGTGTGGTAAGGCAGGATCACAGGCGCCGCGTCCGACACTTTCAGGCGCGAGGCGACTTCGACGCCGACGGCTTCGAGCTTGTCGATTTCGCGCAGCACGTCCGGCACGGAAACGACCACGCCGTTACCGATGTAGCAGGCGACGCCTGGACGCATGATGCCCGACGGGATCAGCTGCAGCGCGGTTTTGACGCCGCCGATGACCAGCGTGTGGCCTGCATTGTGGCCGCCCTGGAAGCGCACCACGCCCTGGGCGTGATCGGTCAACCAATCGACGATCTTGCCTTTACCTTCATCGCCCCATTGGGTGCCGATGACAACAACGTTCTTTGCCATAATTTTCTTTGACATCACTCAACCTAAGTTTTTAAGAATCCAGCTACTACCATTATCGGCAAGTACCAGCACGCGATCGCACTCGAACTCGTCTTGTTCATTACTGTGACCCGGCAAACTCTGGATCACGACCTCGCCCGCCTTGCGCAACTCGGCGATTTTTTCCTTCAATTCTGGCGCGCTGCCCCACGGCGCGCGGATCGAATGCTTCCGTTCCGCGGTCGGCAACAGGCGCGCCAGTTCGCGCAAATCGAGCGAGAAGCCGGTCGCGGGACGTGCCCGGCCGAACGCTTCGCCGACGTGGTCATAACGGCCGCCGCGCGCAACCGCGTTCGGCAAGCCAGGTACATACAGCGCAAACATCGCGCCGCTTTCATATTGGTAGCCGCGCAGGTCGGCCAGGTCGATCGCCACTTCGGCGCGCCCCAAAGCGGATCCTGCCAGCGCAGCCAGTTCAGCCAGCGCCTTGAGCACGCCCGGCAGCGGCGGCAGCACTTCGCGCGCACGCGCCAGCACGTCGATGTCGCCGTACAGGTTCGGCAAGGCCAAGAGCGCATCACGCGTGACGGCATCGTAGGATGCGGTCAGGGCGCGCAGGCCCGGCGCATCTTTCGCGCGCAGCAAGGCGTACAGCGCCGCTTCGTCGCGCCCGGCGGCGACGTCTTGCGCAATGATAGCGCGCAACAGACCGACGTGCGACAAATCCAGGCGCACGCTATCGAAACCGGCCAGTGCCAGCGAGGCGAGCGCCAGTTCCTGGATCTCGGCATCGGCTTCCAGGCCGGCGTGGCCATAGATTTCGGCGCCGATCTGCAGCGGTTCGCGGGTGGCGTGCAGACCCGACGGACGGGTATGCAGCACGCTGCCGGCGTAGCACAGGCGGGTGACGGTGGCGCGGTTGAGCAGGTGCGCGTCGATGCGCGCCACTTGCGTCGTCATGTCGGCGCGCAGGCCGAGCATGCGGCCCGACAGCTGGTCGACCAGTTTGAACGTGCGTAGGTCGGTATCCTTGCCAGCGCCGGTCATCAGCGATTCCAGATACTCGAGCAGGGGCGGCATCACCAGTTCATATCCGTACAGACGGAAATTATCCAGCATGAGGCGGCGCAGCTCTTCGATCTTGCGCGCTTCCGACGGCAGAACATCGGCAATATTTTCGGGCAAAAGCCAATTCGGCATGAGGGAGCGAGATACGGAAGAAAGTTGAAAAAATGCATCATGCGAGGCAGCGGCAGGCGCGCCAGGCAAGAGGCCGAACCTGATATTTTACGCGAAAACACGGCCCTTTAGGGATAAGTTGTCCGAAACGCTGCCGCACGGCCCTAAAAACACCGCATTTTACGCCTTCCCGCAACAGCATGACGGACACAAAAAAACGGGGCCGGCGTCACACGCCTGCCCCGCTGCTGCTGCCACCCGTCCTTGCGGCCGGGTGCAGTGTCGATGCTGCCTTACTTCTTGGCCGAACCGGCTGCGCCGCCGCCCTTGAAGTACTTGAAGAATTCCGAGCTCGGATCGACCACCATCACATCGCCCTTGTCCTTGAACGTGGCGCGGTAGGCTTCCAGGCTGCGGTAGAACTTGTAGAACTCCGGATTCTTGCCAAACGCTTCCGCATACACCTGCGACGCCTTGGCATCGCCCTCGCCGCGGATCTTCTCGGCTTCGCGATACGCTTCGGCCAGGATCACCGTGCGCTGCTTGTCGGCGTCGGCGCGGATCTTCTCGGAGTCGGCCGAACCGGTCGAACGCAGCTCATTGGCCACGCGCACGCGCTCGGACTTCATGCGCTCGTACACGGAGTTATTGATCTGCTCGACGTAATCGACGCGTTTCAGGCGCACGTCGACGATGCCCACGCCGATGGCCTCGGCCTCGGCCGCCACCTTGGCCTTGATCGCCTGCATCACCTTGCCGCGCTCGCCCGAGATCACTTCGCGCACCGTGCGCTTGGTGATTTCATCGTTCAGGGCGGCCTTGACGATTTGCGACATGCGGTTGCGGGCACGGCTCTCATCGCCGCCGAAGCTGCGGAAATAGGTCTTCGGATTGACGATGCGCCACTTCACATACGCGTCGACGAGGATGTTCTTCTTCTCGGCCGTGATGAAGCGTTCCGGCTCCGGCGTATCGAGCGTCAGGATGCGCTTGTCCAGGTAGATGACGTTCTGGAACGGCGGCGGCAGCTTGAAGTACAAGCCAGGTTCGCTGATCTCGTCCTTGACTTCACCGAGGGCGAAGACGATGGCGTATTTACGCTGATCGACGACAAACACGGTCGAGGACAAGAGCATGATCGCGATAAAGCCCGCGATCAGGGCGGCAACGATACGGTTCATTAGCGGCTCTCCCGTTCACGCGAAGAGCGGCTGTCACGGCGCTGATTGACTTCTACTGTCGGCATGGCTTCCTGTGGCAAAACGGTGTTGGCTGCGGGTGTCGCGGCAGCACGGGCGGCGGCAGCGGCGGCATCGGTGGCGGCCGTCTGGGCGATCAGCTTGTCGAGCGGCAGATACAGCAGATTGCTGCCCGTCTTGGCATCAACCATGACCTTGCTGGCACTGCTGAACACTTGCTGCATCGTTTCCAGATACATGCGGTCGCGCGTGACGGCCGGCGCCTTCTGGTACTCGACCAGCACCTGCTTGAAGCGCGACGCGTTACCTTCGGAGTTCTCGGTCACCATGGCCCGGTAAGCCTCGGCTTCCTGCACCAGGCGGAATGCTGCGCCGCGTGCTTTCGGAATGACGTCATTGGCGTAAGCCTGGCCTTCATTCTTCTGGCGCTCACGGTCCTGGCCTGCCTTGACGGCATCGTCGAAGGCTGCTTGCACCTGCTCCGGCGGCTGCACGGCCTGCATCGTCACGTTGTTGATCAACACGCCAGCCTTGTAATCTTCAAGAATCTTCTGCATCAATTTTTGCGTGTCGAAGGCCACCTTTTCGCGGCCTTCATACAGCACGAAGTCCATCTTGCTGCGGCCGACCACTTCGCGGATCGCCGTCTCGGCGACCTGGCGCAAGGTGTCTTCCTGGTCGCGCAGGCTGAACAGCCATTCCACGGGATCCTTCAGCGTGTACTGCACCGCGAACTGGATGTCGATGATGTTTTCATCGTCCGTCAGCATCAGCGATTCGCTGGCCTGCTTGTTGCGCAGCGACGTGCGATACCCGACTTCCACCGTGCGCACTTGCGACACGTTGACGGTTTCATCGGTCT
This sequence comes from Janthinobacterium glycogeni, assembly GCF_051380725.1. Classification (NCBI taxonomy): domain Bacteria; kingdom Pseudomonadati; phylum Pseudomonadota; class Betaproteobacteria; order Burkholderiales; family Oxalobacteraceae; genus Janthinobacterium; species Janthinobacterium glycogeni. Next base: position 571,921 of record NZ_JBNYXP010000001.1, read on the forward strand.
GGAACGGATACGGCCAGCGCCAGTTGAGACCGGCCGGCGCCGTGCGCGTGTATTGGCCAAACGTCAGCACCACGCCGCTCTGGCCCTCTTGCACGATGAAGGCGCCGCTGGCGAGCCAGATGAAGACGGCGATCACGCCGACCACGCCGGCGGTGATGCCGGCGCCCTTCATGTCGGGACGCGGGCCGCTGCCACCGCCGTTGTTATTGCCGCCGTTGTCGGGACGGTTCTTCTGTCCGAAAAAGGCGTTCAGGCGCTGATTGAAATCGCGCCACAACTGATCGAGGTCCGGCGGACCTTCGCCGGGCTTTTTGCCTTCTTGGGCTTTCTTGCCGTCGTCCTTGCGATTGCCCCAGCGGGGATCGTTCAGGGACAACTTCAAGCCTGTTTTTTTGAGTAGGGAGACAAGCATAACTATCGTGTTCCGACTTGGGAGTGGGTGGAAATCCTATCGTCCTCGCCAGGCTCTTCGTCCTGGTCCGGGGCGGCGCCATCGTGCTGGTCGTACTGACCGTCAAACTGATCTTCCTGCGGTGCTTCGTCGTTCTGATACAGGTGGGCAGAACGGGGCGCCTTCCTGGCCATTTCGACGATCGCATCGCGCAGCAGGTCGAGCCCGCTGCCCTTCTGCGCACTGACGAACACGCGACTGATCGTAGCATATTCGTCGCGCTCCACCGAAGGCTCCAGCCCGGCCGCATCGATCTTGTTCCACACGAGGATTTGCGGAATATGATCGGCGCCGATCTCTTTCAAGACCAGGTTGACCTGCTCGATCTGCTCCATGCGCACCGGCGACGCGGCGTCGACGACGTGCAGCAGCAAATCGGCATGGATGGTTTCTTCGAGCGTGGCGCGGAAGGCGGCCACCAGCTGATGCGGCAATTCGCGCACGAAGCCGACCGTGTCGGAGATCACCACGTTGCCCACGTCCTGGCCCAGGTAAACCCGGCGCGAGGTGGTGTCAAGGGTGGCGAACAACTGGTCGGCAACATACACGCCGGCCTTGGTCACGGCATTGAACAGGGTCGACTTGCCGGCATTGGTATAGCCGACGAGGGACACCGAGAATGTGTGATTGCGGCCGCGCGCGCGGCGCTGCGTTTCGCGCTGCTTGTGCAGTTTTTCCAGGCGCGCGCGCAGCGCTTTGACACGGTCGCCGATCAGCCGGCGGTCGGTCTCGAGCTGCGTTTCGCCGGGGCCGCGCAAGCCGATACCGCCCTTTTGCCGTTCCAGGTGGGTCCAGCCGCGGATCAGGCGCGTGGCCAGATGCTGCAGCTGGGCCAGCTCGACTTGCAGCTTGCCCTCGTGGCTCTTGGCGCGCTGCGCAAAGATGTCGAGGATCAGGCTGGTACGGTCGAGCACGCGCACATTCAGGCGCTTTTCCAGATTGCGCTGCTGGGCAGGTGAAAGGGCATGGTTGAAAATGACGATTTCCAGGCCATCGTTGACGACGACGTCGCCAATTTCATCGGCCTTGCCGCTGCCGACGAAATACGCGGAATCGGGACTGGAACGCTTGGCCGTGATGGTGGAAATCGGGTCCGCGCCAGCCGAACGCGACAACAGCATGAGTTCCTCCATGCTGGCGGCGAAGTCGCTGTGACCGAAGTCAACCCCGACTAGTGCCGCGCGCATGATGGCATCTGATGAGTTGCGGCGAACGCCGACGCCGATGCAAACGCATCAGCGCCGCTGGCGCGGACGGGGGCGATGGACGGTGAAAGGCGCTGGGCCGTCAAGCTCAACGCTTTACTCCGCTTCAGATTCAATATTGAGATTGACGGCACGGGCCGGCACCACTGTCGAGATGGCATGCTTGTACACCATCTGTGTCACCGTATTGCGCAGCAATACGACATATTGATCGAACGATTCGATATGGCCCTGCAATTTAATGCCATTGACCAGGTAGATCGAGACAGGAACATGCTCTTTGCGTAATGCATTGAGGAATGGGTCTTGTAACAGTTGCCCTTTGTTGCTCATAACAGCTCCGTTGTTTATGTTGTTGTGTAAGAATTGGAGGCGACTCGCTTGATTTCAAGTGCTCTCACACCTTTCAAAGAAAGAAAGATGCGTCATAGCTACTGTAACCTGTTTTCGCGATCGCTGTCGCGCATGGCGCATTAACACTTTATTATTTCCGTGCAAATAACCATTGAATTGGCTGTCGGCGCCGCATTATCTCCGCGGCGCCTTAATATGCACTTAATCCAGCGCTTAAATCATTACTTGCTCGGCGTGCGTGCAAACGGGTTTTTACCCGTGCGCAATTCGATGCGCAGCGGCGTGCCGACCAGGGCAAACGTATCGCGGAAATGTTTTTCCAGATAACGCTTGTAGGGATCGCCAACGGCGTCGAGCGCATTGCCGTGAATAACGATCACAGGCGGGTTCATGCCGCCCTGGTGGGCATAACGCAGCTTCGGACGAATCGAGCCCTTGCGGCGCGGTTCCTGCTTCTCCACGGCCTCGATCAGGGCGCGCGTCAGCTTCGGCGTCGACAGGTCGCACATGGCGGCCGCATACGCGGCGTTGAGCGACTTCATCAGTGGACCGATGTTGGTGCCCTTCAGCGCCGAAATGAAATGCATCTGCGCGAACGACAGGAAATCGAGCTTGCGGTCGATATCGATCTTGATTTCGTCGCGCTGGTGCGATTGCAAGCCATCCCATTTATTCACGGCCACCACCAGCGCGCGGCCCGATTCCAGGATGAAGCCGGCGATATGCGCGTCCTGCTCGGAAATATCCTGCTGCGCGTCGAGCATCAGCACGACCACGTTGGCTTCGGAAATCGACTGCAGCGTTTTCACCACCGAAAATTTCTCGATCGCTTCAAACACCTTGCCGCGGCGGCGGATACCGGCCGTGTCGATCAGCGTGTATTGCTGTCCATCGCGTTCGAACGGGATTTCGATCGAATCGCGCGTCGTGCCCGGCATGTCGAAGGCGATCACGCGCTCTTCGCCCAGCAGGGTATTGATCAAGGTCGACTTGCCCACGTTCGGACGGCCGACGAGGGCGATCTTGATGCCGCGGTCGGTCTTTTCCAGCTCTTCAGGCTCGTCCGGACGCTGCGCGAACGCCAGGTCCAGCATCACTTCGACCAGGTCGTTGACGCCGTCGCCGTGCGCCGACGAGATCGCATACGGATCGCCCATGCCCAATTCATAGAATTCGGACACGACGGCCGTGTAGCGCATGCCTTCGCTTTTGTTAACCACCAGCAAGACCGGGCGGCCGCTCTTGCGCAGGAAGTCGACGATGGTCTTGTCATGCGGGGTCAGGCCTTGACGGCCGTCCACGATGAACACCACCACGTCGGCCTCGGCCACGGCCTGCTTGGTCTGCAGTGCCATCTGGTGCATGATGCCTTCCTTGGCGACGGGTTCGAAACCACCCGTATCGATGACGAGGAAGGGACGTTCGCCGACACGGCCTTCGCCATAGTGACGATCGCGCGTCAACCCAGGCAAATCCGCCACCAGCGCATCGCGCGAGCGGGTCAGACGATTGAATAAAGTCGATTTCCCAACATTGGGTCGACCTACTAGTGCAATTACCGGCTTCATTGTATTACTCGACCGCGAGAGCGGTCACTGTCCCTGATTGGGTTTGAAAAATCAAATTCGAACCGGCAACGACGGGAGCCGAAACAATCGGGCTGCCGTCGGTGCTGACACGACCTATTAATGCGCCATCTTCCCGTGACAGGAAGTGGATATAACCTTGATAGTCGCCGACGGCGACGCTGCGGCCGTAGGAGGCCGGCGTCGACAGGCGGCGGCGCGCCAGCGCCTCATTCTTCCAGGCGCTCTGGCCGCCTTCGCGGCTGAACGCCACCACGGCGCCCTGGTCATCGGCAACAAACACGAAACGCTGGTCGACGGCCACGCCCACATCGGACGAGATCGGCTTGGTCCAGCGCGGCACGCCCGTGGCGGCGTCGAAGCAGCCTGCCTTGCCCTGGTACGTGACGGCGCACACTTCGCCTTCGAACACCACCGGCGCGCCGGCGATGTCGGAGACGCGCTCCAGTTCGGTGGCGCCGCGTGGTTCGCTGACGACGATCTCCCAGCGTACCACACCGGTCGCTGCCGTCAGTGCCAGCAGCTTGCCGCCCGGCTGGGCCACGTAGATGTTCGCGCCGCCCAGCACCATGCCCGGCGCATTGCGCAAGGTCAATGCCGGCGTGGCGCGCTGCACCGTCCATTTGCGCTCGCCCGTCTTGGCGTCGAAACCGACGATGCGGTTATCCACGCTGCGCACCACGACCACGCCCTGCCCCACGACGGGCGCCGTCAATACTTCGCTCGACGCCTGCGCCTTCCACAGCTGCTTGCCATCGGCGTCAAACGCCAGCACGGTGCCCTTGGCGGCGCCCACGGCGACAACCGCGCCATCGCTGCCGGCGCCCGAGGTGACGTCGCTGCCGGCCTTGATGCGCCACGTTTCACGGCCGCTGGCCGCATCCAGGCGCGCCAGCGCGCCATCGGCGCTGACCACGTACAGGCTGCTGCCGGCCAGCGCAGGCGTAAACGCGTACACGCCGGCCTTGCCGATCGAATACTTCCAGGCGTCGCGCACGGCAATGCTCGATTTTAACTCGACCAGCTTGGCCGGCTCGACTTTCGGATCTTTCGAGGCGAACGGGTTCCACGACGAGCAACCGGCCATCAGGGCCAACAGACTTGCAGCTACCAGCTTTTCAGTGACACGCATAAGTGTTATCCAACCTTTTTCTTGTACTTGTAAGGGCAAGGCAGGCGGCGCACAACGCCGCGCGGCCGCACCACCATCAGTGTTCCTGTCAGCCGGCGGCCTTGTCAGCCTTGGCCTTGTCTTCCGGTACCGTACCGCCGATCGCTTCCAGTTTGACCTGGATCAGTTGACGGCCTGGATTGTTCTTGTCCGTCGCGGCTATCGCGGCCAGGTAGGCCGTGCGGGCATCGGCCAGCTTGTTTTGCGCCACCAGGATGTCGCCCTTGCGGTCGGCCACGGCGCCGGCAAATTGCGCCACGGTGGCCGTCGCCAGCACCTTCAGCGCTTCATCGTAGGCTTTTTCGTCCAGCAGGACGCCGGCCAGACGCAGCTTGGCGATGGCCTTGTACTCTTCCGTGCCGTGCTCGGCCACCCATTGCAGCTGGGTCTTGGCCGTTTTCAGGTCGTTCGCGTCGAACGCCACCTTGGCCGCGGCCAGGGCGCTCATCTGTGCATATGCCGTGCCGCTGAAACGCGATTGCATGTCGCCGGCCGCGCGCATCACCTTGGCCGTGTCCTTGGCGGCGATGGCGTTTTGCAGTTCGTCGTACAGCTGGCCCGCTTGCGCGGCCTGCGTGCGCTGGTAGTACTGCCAGCCAGCCCAGCCGCTGTAGCCGGCCAGCGCCACGATCAGGACCCAGGAGGTCAGATTGCCATTGCGCTGCCACCAGGCCTTGAGGGTTGCCAGTTGTTCTTGTTCTTCGTGATCGTATGCCATGGGTCGTCAGTTTTAATGAGTAGTTGATCGAGGGTACAACGGTCTTGCTTCAAATCAATGGTGGTGATGCACGTGGCCGCCAGGACCGTGGTCGTGGCCGCAATCGTGGTCGCCGATGATCTGGTCCACCACGTAATCGACGACATCGTCGAACGGCACCGTGCTCTGCTGCGCGCCCGCATCGGCTTCGCGCATGGCTTTCACCGTCGCCACATTATTCGCGATTTCGTCGTCGCCCATGATCACGGCAAATGCCGCGCCGCTGGCGTCGGCCTTTTTCATTTGCGTCTTGAAGCTGCCGCCGCCGTTGCTCGCTGCGCAATGTAGCACAACGTCGAGGCCCGCATCGCGAATCCGCTCGGCCAGCACGAACGCTTGCAAGCCTGCCTGCTCGCCCTGATGCACCAGGTAGACGTCGCACTGGGCCGGCGCTTCCGGTTCGGCCGCGTCCTTCATCAGCAGCACCAGGCGCTCGACGCCCATGCCGAAGCCGACGGCGGGTGTCGATTTGCCGCCGAACATTTCCACCATGCCGTCATAGCGGCCGCCGGCGCAGACCGTGCCTTGCGCGCCCAGCTTGTCGCTGACCCACTCGAACACCGTGCGGTTGTAGTAATCGAGGCCGCGCACCAGGCGCGGATTGATGGTGAACGGAATATTGTTGTGGTTCAAGATCTTCTGCACGCCGTGGAAGTGGGCCAGCGATTCCTCGCCCAGGTAGTCCAGCAGCTTCGGCGCGCCATTGACCAAATCCTGCATGGCAGGGTTCTTGGTGTCGAGGATGCGCAGCGGATTGCTGTGCAGGCGGCGCTTGGCTTCTTCGTCGAGCAGCTCGCTGTGGCTTTCCAGGTAGGCGATCAGGTCGGCGCGGTGGCGCAGGCGCTCGGCCGCGTCGCCGATCGAGTTCAGTTCCAGGCGGATGCCTTCCAGGCCCAGGTCATCCCACAGGCGGCGCGACAGCATGATGATCTCGGCGTCGATATCCGGGCCCGTGAAACCGATGGCTTCCACGCCGAACTGGTGGAACTGGCGGTAGCGGCCCTTTTGCGGGCGCTCGTGGCGGAACATCTGGCCCTTGTACCACAGGCGTTTCGGGCCTTCGTAGACGAGGTTGTGCTCGACGACGGCGCGCACCACGCCGGCCGTGCCTTCCGGACGCAGGGTCAGGTTGTCGCCGTTCATCGAATCGGTGAACGAATACATTTCCTTTTCCACGATATCGGTCACGGCGCCGATGGCGCGCGCGAACAATTTCGTCTCTTCCACGATCGGCGTGCGGATCTGCTGGAAGCCGTAGCTTTGCAGAACGGACTGGGCCGTGTTTTCAAACAATTCCCACAGCGGGGCGTCGGCGGGCAGGATATCGTTCATGCCTTTGACGGCGGTGATTTTATCGAGCTTTTTATTTTCGGACATAGTGTTCTTCTTTGCTTTAACTTGATTGTCGGATTACGCGCGTAGCGCCTCGGCGGCCCCGCTAATCCGACCTACGCTGCTGCGCCGTAATGGCTTTTAACATAATTGAGGACGATGTCCTGGAATTCCTCGACGATGCGTTCGCCGCGCAGGGTGACGACTTTTTCGCCGTCGACAAACACGGGCGCGGCCGGCGACTCGCCCGTGCCGGGCAAGCTGATGCCGATGTTCGCATGCTTCGATTCGCCGGGACCGTTGACGATGCAGCCCATGACGGCCACGTTCATCGCTTCCACGCCCGGATACGATTTCTTCCACTCCGGCATCTGCTCGCGCAAATACGTCTGGATGTTGTCGGCCAGTTCCTGGAACGTGGTCGACGTCGTGCGCCCGCAGCCCGGGCAGGCGATCACCATGGGCGCGAACTTGCGCAAGCCCATGGTTTGCAAAATTTCCTGGCCGACGATCACTTCGCGCGTGCGGTCGCCGCCCGGTTCGGGCGTGAGCGAAATGCGGATGGTGTCGCCGATGCCCTCTTGCAGCAGCACGGCCAGGGCCGCGGTGGACGCCACGATGCCCTTGCTGCCCATGCCCGCTTCCGTCAGGCCCAGGTGCAGCGGATAGTCGCAGCGCAGCGCCAGTTCGCGGTACACGGCGATCAGGTCCTGCACGCCCGAGACCTTGCACGACAGGATGATCTTGTCACGGCCCAGGCCCAGTTCTTCGGCGCGCACGGCGTTTTCAATGGCCGACGTCACCAGCGCTTCATACATGACGGCTTGCGCCGGCCACGGTTCGGCGCGGCCCGCGTTTTCGTCCATGATGCGTGCCAGCAAGGCCTGGTCCAGGCTGCCCCAGTTCACGCCGATGCGCACCGGCTTGTCGTAGCGGCACGCCGCTTCGATCATTTGCGCGAACTGCGTGTCGCGCTTGGCGCCCTTGCCCACGTTGCCCGGATTGATGCGGTACTTCGACAGCGCGCGCGCGCAATCGGGGTAGTCGTTGAGCAGGGTATGGCCGTTATAGTGAAAATCGCCCACCAGCGGCACGTCGATGTCCATCTTGTCGAGCTGCTCGCGGATGTAGGGCACGGCCGCAGCCGCTTCCGGACGGTCCACCGTCAGGCGCACCAGTTCCGAACCGGCACGCGCCAGTTCCTTGATCTGGATCGCCGTGCCGATGGCATCGGCCGTATCCGTGTTCGTCATCGACTGCACCACCACGGGGGCGTCGCCGCCCACCCAGATCTGGCGCTGGCCGTGCGCGATCAGCACCTTGCGGCTGTCGCGGCGGCCGGAAGGGCCGGAGCCGATCGCTGTTTTCGAGGTAGCCATAATATTATTTTCTGAGTTTGCTTGAACGATGAGTGCAATTATTTGATGCTGACACGCGAGATCGTGCCACCGGCCACGGTCGGCAGCTCCAGCTTGGCGCCGCGCAAGGTTGCCTGCACGACGCCCGGCTTGCCCACCACCAGGGTGGCCGGACCCGTGATATCGAACGTTTCCGTGCTGCCCGCCTTGACCATGCGCGAAATCAGCGGAGAAGCGCCGGGGCGGCGGATCTCGACCCAGGAATCCTGCTCCACCGTCAGCACCAGCGCATTCGCGCCCACGGCGGGGACGGCAGCGGGCGGCGTCGCGGCAGCCGTCGCCGCTGGCGTCGTCGCCGGCGCAGCTGCTGGCGGCACGGCGGCGGCCGGCGCCGAAGCGGCGGCAGCCGGCGCGCCCGTCTGCGTATCGTTGCCTGGCGGCGGCGGCACGGAAATCAGGGGCACGGACGGCGTCTGCACGGGCGTCAAATCCTGGCCCGGCTTGATCAGGGTCGTTTCCACCGGGCCCACTTCCGCATGCGCGGTTTCCTTCCCGGCCTGCGAAGACAGCAGGCTGGCCGGCACGTAGCCGAGTTTATAGGCGCCAAAGGCGGCCGCCACGACGACGGCCACGGCACCGGCGATCCACAGGGGCGTCTGACTCGACGAGCGCTGCGTCATCGACGGGAAGCGCGATTCGGAAAACGTGGCGGAAATCTCGCGCCGCACGGGCGCGGCCGGGTCTTGCGCCGGCGCCGGATGGACTTCGATCATGGCCACCAGCGGCGCCGCGTCAAGACGCACCACCTTGGCGTAGGCGCGCACGAAACCGCGCACCACGGCCACGTTCGGCAAGGCCGCCATGTCGCCCTCTTCCAGCGCGATCACCTGGCGCGGCGCCAGCTTGAGCTGGTCGGCCACCTGCTCCACCGGCCAGCCCAGCGCTTCGCGCTGCGCCTTCAACTGCGCGCCTGCCAACGCAAGATTGCCCTGGGGCTGCTGCTGAGGCGTTTCTGCCCACTCTGAATTCATTGGTATCCCTGTCTCACTCATCAAACGCCCCATTTTGATAAGCAGCATATTCGGGGGAGCCGGAATGGTGGTTGCGCAAATGCGCCCCCAGGCCAGCTTCCGCACCCGCATCCCCGAGCTTATGCTGCACCTTGATCCCGAGCCACAGCACATCGGCCGTCTGGCTCTCCATTGTCGCTACTTTACCGAGCCGCTCAAGATAATGAGCCGCTTGCCGGTAGTCTTGCTGTTGGTAATACACGCGCACCAGGCCGGCATACGTGATTGCCGCGCCAGGTGCGATGCGCTCCGCCTTGAGCCAGTAGTTGGCGGCGCGCGGGTAATCTTTCATGAGCAGGCTGCACGACGCCGCATTATGCAGCGCAAGTTCAGGCGTGCCATAGGCGGCATCTTGCAATGCGGCATCAAAATACGCCAGCGACTGCGCCGCGCGCCCGGTCTGGCACAGAAACAGGCCATAATTATTGCTCAACTCGGGATTGTGGGGCGCGAGGCGCAATGCGTAAAGAAAATCTTTTTCAGCAGCCCCAGGTTGATGCATGGCAGCGAAAATCAGGGCGCGCATGCCGCGCACCTGGACGTTGTCCGGTACCAGCTGCACAGCCTGTTCCGCTTCGGCCAACGCCACCACAAACTGGTCTTGCATATAATAGGCGCTGGCCAGCTGCAAGCGCAAGGCGGCGCGCTGCTCGACAGATGCAGCTTGCTCCTTGTCTGCGGTGGAAGCACAGCCGACCAGCAGCACAGCCAGGCAAACAGCGGCCACAGCGAGCGAGCGTTGGTAAGCCATGCTTTCCCTCATCAGGAGCGGATCTCCACGATCTTGCCGAAATTGGCGCCGAATTTCTGTTGATACTCGGTCATCTTTTCCATGCGTTCCTGCACCCGCGTGCGGTCCTTGACTTCGCCGGCCAGCTGGCCGCAGGCCGCATCGATATCGTCGCCGCGCGTCTTGCGCACGGTGGTGATGATGCCGCCATCCATCAGCACCTGGGCAAACGCCTTGATGCGCGGGTTTTTCGAGCGGAACAGGCCCGACTCGGGAAACGGGTTGAATGGAATCAGATTGAACTTGCAGTTCACGCCAAACTCGCGGTCTTGCACCAGCGCCAGCAGTTCGCGCGCATGCTCGTCGCTGTCGTTGACGCCGTCAAGCATGCAGTACTCGAAGGTGATGAAATCGCGCGGGGCGAATTCCAGGTAGCGCTTGCAGGCCGCCATCAATTCCTTCAGCGGGTATTTCTTGTTCAGTGGAATCAGTCCGTCGCGCAAGGCGTCGTTCGAGGCGTGCAGCGAGACGGCCAGGGCCACCGGCACTTCCTGCGACAGCTTGTCCATCATCGGCACCACGCCCGACGTCGACAGGGTCACGCGGCGGCGCGACAGGCCGTAGGCGTTATCGTCAAGCATCAATTTCAGGGCCGTGACGGTCGGCTCAAAGTTCAGCAGGGGCTCGCCCATGCCCATCATCACCACATTGGTGATCTGGCGCTCGCCTTTCGGGCCCGGCTCGATGCCCTTGGTGCGGCGCAATTCGAATTCGGCCATCCACAGCTGGCCGATGATTTCGCCCACGGACAGGTTACGGTTGAAGCCTTGCTTGCCCGTCGAGCAGAAACGGCAGTTCACTGCGCAGCCGGCCTGGGTCGAGATGCACAGGGTGCCGCGGTTTTCTTCCGGAATGAACACGGTTTCCACGGCATTGCCATTGCCCACGTCGACCAGCCACTTGCGCGTGCCATCCGTCGACGTGTGGTCGCTGATGATGGCCGGGGCGCGCACTTCGGCGCGCGTGGCCAGCTTGTCGCGCAGCGACTTGGCCAAGTCCGTCATGGCGTCGAAATCGGCAGCGCCGAACTGGTGTATCCAACGTTGCAATTGTTTCGCACGAAACGGTTTCTCTCCCAACTCGGCGCAGTAGGCGATGAGTTGCGCGGGATCGAGGTCCAGCAAGTTGGTGAGGGTCGTCGTATTCATGATCATGTCTATTCTAAAAATCCGTCCCCGCGCGCATCCGGAGCAACAACTCCACAGCGCAGCGGGAACAGGGGGTGATAAGTTATTTCACAGATAACGCCAGGAAATAACGTTATCTAAGGCAATTAAGCCTTCAGTTCTGGGAAGAAGTAAGCGATTTCCACTTTAGCAGCTTCGACAGCGTCGGAACCGTGTACGGCGTTGGCGTCGATCGAATCGGCGAAATCGGCGCGGATCGTGCCTTTTTCTGCTTTCTTCGGATCGGTCGCGCCCATCAGGTCACGGTGGGCCAGAACGGCGTTTTCGCCTTCCAGGGCCTGGATCATGACTGGACCGGAAACCATGAAGTCGACCAGATCCTTGAAGAAGCCGCGTTCTTTGTGCGCTGCGTAGAAGCCTTCAGCTTGTTCGCGCGACAGTTGGGTCATGCGTGCTGCAACGATTTTCAGGCCAGCGTTTTCAAAACGGGTGTAGATTTGACCGATTACGTTTTTTGCAACTGCGTCTGGTTTGATGATCGACAGGGTGCGTTCGATTGCCATGTGTGAAAACTCCAATAAAAGTAAGGTTTAAAACGGTAAATTGATAACTCAATCAACCTTTGATTTTACCATACTCCACCCCATATCACCGAGGCAGGCAGGGGCATCTTGCCGCCCAGTGCCTGTTTAATGAAATCTTAAGCTGCTTTTTTGGCAAATTCCGCCCCCCATGCTATCCTTGGGTAAAGCAGTAATTTGAATTGACAACACGGAGGCACTATGAATCAGAACATGCAACGCACCTTTGACCTGTCGGGGGGCATGCAGCAAGTCCGCCACCAGGTCTTGCGCAACACTTACTGGCTGCTGGCGCTGTCCATGATCCCGACCGTGCTGGGCGCCTTCATCGGCGTGCAGATGCATTTGCCGATGCTGACCGGCGGCATGGGCTTCATCATCTTCATGGCCGTCGCATTCGGCTTCATGTACGCGATCGAGAAAACCAAGAACTCGGGCCTCGGCGTCGCCGTCCTGCTGGGCTTTACCTTCTTCATGGGCCTGATGCTCACGCCTATCCTGACGCGCACGCTCGGCTACTCGAACGGCGGCATGCTGATCATGACGGCATTCGGCGGCACGGCCACCATCCTGGCCGTGATGGCGACCATCGCCACGGTGTCGAAGCGCGACTTCTCGGCCATGGGTAAATGGCTGTTCGCCGGCGTGATCGTGCTGATCCTGGCGTCGGTGGCGAACATCTTCCTGGGCCTGTCGGCACTGTCGATCGTGATCTCCATGGTCGCCATCGCCATCTTCTCGGCCTACATCCTGTATGACGTGCAGCAAATCATCAACGGCGGCGAGACCAACTACATCTCGGCCACCCTGCGCATCTACCTGGACGTGTACAACATCTTCACCAGCCTGTTGTCTCTGCTGGGTTTCGCTGGCGGCAGCCGCGATTAAGACCAGGCATTGCGCTTGAACAAAAAGCCGACCCGCGGGTCGGCTTTTTTTACGCCTATCGGATCTACCTGGATTTCTCGGCGACCTCCAGCAGGCAGGCGCGGGCGCGGTCCAGGGTGGGGTTGTCGCGCTGGGCCGCGTAGACGGCGTAGGCGGAATGCGAGAATTCGGGCGCGTCGCGCACGCGGTGCAGCAAGCCCCCGTCGAGATACGGCTGCGCGCTGCCGATGCGAAAGTAACTGGCGCCGCCCACTTCCAGCAGGTAGACGAGGGCCAGCGGTCCCAGCGAGATCGACACGGGCGGGCTGCTCAGCTCAGGGTAGGCCGCCTGGTGGTTGGCCGCGAAGCTGGGCCCCCAATCCACGTACACATAGGTATCGGCATGCATCTGTCCGTCGGCGCGCGTGGTCACCATCACCAGCTTTTCCTCGGCCAGCAATTCGCTGGCCAGGCCCGGGCGCTGCGGCGGGTTGTACAGCACGGCCAGGTCGAGCGAACCGTCGTGCACGGCGTCGAGCAGACGCGCGGGACTGTCGACTTCGGCGCGCAAGGCGATTTCGGGACAATCGCGGCTCATGCGTATCAGCCAGTCGCCGAGCAGCGGCTGCCACAGACTCAGCTCGCAGCCGATGCTGACGGCGTCGTCGCGCCCCGGCGGCAGGGCCACCTGGTGGCGCGCCCTTTCCCACACCTGCACCATGGTGGCCGCATGGCGCATGAAGCGCTCGCCCGCCGACGTCAGCCGCGCGCCCGCCTTGTTGCGCACGAACAGCTGGCGCCCCAGCTGCTGCTCCAGGGTGCGGATGCGGGCGCTGACGGCCGTCTGCGTCACGTGCATGCGTTCGGCGGCCATGATGAAACTGCCGCAGGAAGCCACTTCGAGGAAGGTACGCGCTTGATTGATGTCCATCAAGCCATGATATCAGCTGCCGCCCACCTCAACTGACACGCTCGTAGCCACCGAGCACGCCCTGCTTCGACAAGACCCATTGCCACAGCTGCAAGTCGCGCGCGCGGAAGGCGCCGGCGCAGGACAGCAAGTAATACGACCACATGCGGTGGAAGCGCTCGCCCAGCTGGGCCGCAAACTGCGGCCACGCCTGCTCAAAGTTTTCATGCCAGGCCATCAGGGTCTTGTCGTAGTCGGCGCCGAAATTGTGCAAGTCCTCGGCGACAAACAGATCGTCCATGGCGTCGCCGATCTGCCCGATAGACGGCAAGTCACCATTCGGGAAAATGTATTTGTCGATCCACGGGTCGCACGTGGAATGGCGTTTATTTTTGCCGATCGTGTGCAGCAGGAACAGGCCGTCGTCTTCCAGGCAGCGGTGCGCCACTTCCATGAAGGTACGGTGGTTCTTGTGGCCCACGTGTTCGAACATGCCGATGCTGACGATGCGGTCGAACTTTTCATCGGTGTCGCGGTAATCCTGCAGGCGGAAGTCCAGCTGCTCGCCGCCCGGCATGGCGCGCGCATACGCGGCCTGCTCTTGCGAGATCGTCACGCCCACGCATTGCACCTGGTATTTTTCCGCCGCATAGCGCATGAAACTGCCCCAGCCGCAGCCAATGTCGAGCACGCGCATGCCCGGCTCCAGGCGCAGCTTGCGGCAGACCAGATCGAGCTTGGCTTCCTGCGCCTCGGCCAGGTTGGCCGCCTCCTTCCAGTAGCCGCAGGTATAGGTCATGCGGGGGTCGAGCATGGCCGCGTAGAAGGCATTGCCCAGGTCGTAATGCTCCTTGCCCACCATCCAGGCGCGGCGCTCCGTCTGCAGGATGAACAGGCGCGCGTACAGCGCGTGGAAGGCCAGACGCATGGGGCGCACGTCGTCGGCCACCCTGGCGCGCAGCAGGTGACAGAAAAATTCATCGAGCTGCTGCGCATCCCAGTCGCCATCCATATAGGCTTCGCCCAGGCCCAGGTTGCCGCTGGCGAAAGCGCGTTCCGGCACGCCCGGTTTGCGCAGCTGCATGTCCCAGGCGGCGCGGCCATTCAGGTGAATGTCGGCCCTGGCCAGCAATTCGGCCGCTTCGCGGGTCAGCCGCGTGTCAAGCTTGAGTACTGGAACTTGCTGTAATTGCGTTTGTGTCATTTGCTGCGTGTTCATGCCCTGCCGCCTCCAGATGGTTGTCGGTGCCGGCGCTTGCCGGCAAGCCCCATCAGCGGCCCGGCGCCGCGCCAGCCATAAAATTATCCGCCCGCCATGACCATCTGGATAATGAAACATCATGGCGATTCATATCAAAATAATTGCTGCAAAATGATTTGAGTAAATTTTTTTATAGAAATATCTTATACAAGAAGCACACCGTACAATGAAAAAAGCCGCCTGTACGGCGGCTGTTCGCGGCAAGCGGCCCCAATCAAAAGTCGTGATTCGTCGGATACTTGCTGTAAAAATCGTTATCCCATTTGAAGTTGGTAAACGCCACCGTCATCGATACGTCCAGCGCTTCGACGAAATGCCAGCAGCCGACGGGCAAAAACAGGATCTCGCCCGGCGCCAACACGCATTCGCGCACCTGCACGTCGGCCATCAGCGGGTAGCGCTGCAGGTCGATGGCGCGCCCGTCGACGGGCGTAAAGCAGTGGCGCTGGTTGTACACGCGCGCCACCTCGCAGGCGGCCATGATGCGCAGCCGCTTGCGCCCTTTGACCTGCGCCATGAAGTTGTTCGTCAGATCGTGGTGGAACGGCGTCACCGTGCCGGCCGGGCCGAACCATAAAAATCCCGTCGGGCCGCCCTCCTGCTTCAGGTATTCGGGCAGCTGGCCGATATCGTCCCACAGCTCGCGCAGGGCTTGCCGGTTCTGCGAATTGTTATTCGCCGTCATGTAGAAATCGTTGGTCGCGCCGCTGCCCTCGACCAGGCTGGCGTATTCGCCGAAGGCCATCTTGCGCTTGTGCGCCACGCTGTTCATTTCGTACTGGGCATCCGCTTCGCGGCCGAACTGCACCTCCACCTCGCGCTGCGCGTAATGGTCGCGGAAGTAGGCCGGACTCCATTTGCTCAGGGCGGGCCAGTCGTCCATCATGCCCGTGATGATGACGGGCTGGTTGGTGGAATAGTATTCGTCCAGGAATTGCTGCGCGGAGAGCCGCTCGCGGCGGGGAATCTCAGGCGGGCGCAGGTGGTTCAGCTTGCGCTGGATATCGATCACCCAGTCGCGCTTGGCCAGGCGGTTCGACAGGCGCACGGCGCCCGCCAGGTAGGGGCTGTGCAGCGCCAGCTCGATTTCGCGGCGCGCCAAAGCCTCCGCGATGCCGGCCTGTTGCAGCACCGGCATCAGCGCCGACGGATGGCTGCCCAACATGAGGTTTTCCGCGATCCAGCTGCGCCACTCGCGGCTCAGCTCCTGCTCCTGCGTCTGCTGCTTGACTCCGAATGTCGATACCGCCGCCATCGCCCGTCTCCTCTTTTTTTATGTGAACAAGCGGCCGGGCAGCAATGCCGCCCGGCCGCATCCTGCTACGCTAGCACACGGTTAGCGCACCTTCCACACCTCGGTCGCCAGCACGCCATTCGCGTCGCCATCGAGTTCCCACGAGAACGCGCCGCGCAAGCCCTGGTCCTTGACGTATTTCACCTTGGTGCCGATGACGGTCGGATCGTCATAGCTCCACCACTGGCCGCCCGCGCCCGTGTACAGGTACAGCTGCTTGGTCACGGGATGGTAGTAGCGCGTGCCGGACTTGGCGACGAGGATTTTATAGTCCTCGATGCCCGACTCGTAGGTGCCCGGCGCCGTGCCCGTGGCCGCCTGGTACAGGCCATCGCCGTTCGGTCCCGGCGCCACGCCCGTCCAGCCGCGGCCATAGAACGGTATGCCCAGCAGCAGCTTGTCGCGCGGCACGCCGGCGGCAATCATGTACTGCACCGCCTTGTCGCCCACGTATTCGCGCGCCATGCCCGTCGACGGATCGGCGGGGTCGGCAAACAGCTGGGCGTTGAAGTTGGTGCTGTTTTCCCATCCGCCGTGGAAGTCATAGGTCATCAGATTGATCCAGTCCATGTACTGCGAGTACAGGGCCGGTTCCGTGTTGTCGATCTTGTCCTTGCCGGCACCGACAGCGGCCGTCAACAGGTAGCGCTTGCCGTTGGCGGCGCCCAGCGCATCGAGCTGGCTGCGGAATTCCGCCATCAGCAAGGTGAAGTTGCGCTTGTCGTTGGGGCTGACCGTGTTGTACGGCTGGCCGCCGCCGACCGGGTACTCCCAGTCGATGTCGATACCGTCAAAGATATTGGCCGCCGCGCCCACGCCGCCGCGACCGCCCTGCACCGGCAGGTTGCCCTTGATGTAGATATCGATACAGGAACGCACCATCTGCTTGCGCAGCGCGTCCGTGGCCGAGCCGACGGAGAAATTCTTCGACCAGCTCCAGCCGCCCAGCGAGATGAACAACTTGAGGTTCGGGTGCGCCGCCTTCAGCTTTTTCAGCTGCAGGAAGTTGCCCGACAAGGGGGCGTCCCAAGGAATGGCCTGGCCATCGACGGTGCGCTTCGGCGTGCGGATGTAGTCGGCCTCGGCATCGCCGCCCGTGCCCGCGTCCGGCGAATTCGGATTCGTCGCGCCCGGCTCGGCCTTGGTGATCATGCCGCACTCGTAGCCGCCGTTTTTCGGATAGATATTGCCGAAAGCGTAGTTGATGAAGGTCAGCTTGTCGGCCACGCCGCTCGAATGCACGTTCGCCACCTCATAGTCGCGGCCATACACGCCCCACTGCGCGAAATAGGAACCCACTTCGCGGCCCGTCGGGGTCGGGGTTGGCGTCGGGGTTGGCGTCGGGGTCGGGGTTGGCGTCGGCGTTGGCGTAGGTGTCGGTGTCGGAGTGGGAGTGGGCGTTGGTGTTGGCGTGGTGCTGCAGATCTCCAGGCTGGTCCATGGCTTGCCCGTGCCGGCGGCGCCGCTGCTGGTCGACGGGTTGTCGCCCTGCGTCCAGTAGTTGGCGCGGTAATTCGTGCCCGCATAGCTGACGGTGGCGCCCGCGCTGTAAGCCGTGCCGGCCGCCCACGCCAGTGCGCAGGTACCGCCGGTCGGCGTCGGCGTTGGCGTTGGCGTTGGCGTTGGCGTGGGTGTCGGGGTTGGATTCGGCGTCGGTGTCGGCGTCGGTGTCGGCGTCGGGGTTGGCGTGGGAGTCGGTGTCGGTGTCGGTGTCGGTGTCGGTGTCGGCGTGGTGCCGCCGTCGCACGTGCCGCCCGCGCTCCACAGGCTAGGCGTGGAAACGGGGTTCCAGCCCGAGCCCACGTGGTCGGTCTGCGTCACCAGGGCCGTGTAATTGGCGCCCAGGTATGTGACCACCGTGCCCGCGTTATACGTACCGCCCTCCTGCCATGGCACGCAAGCCACGACCGTGCTGGCCGCCAGCAATTGCGAGCCGCCGGGCGCGCTGGCGTCGCCGCCACCACCGCATGCCGCCAGCACGCCACCGCTGGCCAGACATACCATCATGTTCCTGATCGTTTTTTTGAGTATCAAATTTTCCACGCTGTCTCCTGTTCAGGTTTGCGGACATACCACTCTGCTTCGATGAAAAGCTACCCTGTGATCTTGTTTTTCTGCAGTTGCAAGAACAGCATGCTGCTGAAAAAATAGGCGGTCAAGTGGTTTTAAAGTGGCATCAAAGTGAGCAATACCACTTCGTGCAGAAAGCGCAGCGGATTATGCGAACGGCGTGTTGTCCTACTGGACAAGCAAAAAACGGCAGAGGGAGGAGGAGAAAAGACGCTGGATCGGGAAAAGACAGACCAGTTTTTTAATACACTGTAAGTGGTATTAGCGCGAAATCCGGGCCAGCGCATGGATAGCCTCGGCGCGCCTGAAAAACGTTCAGAGCAAGGCGCCTTGCCGAAGACAGTACGAATAGTACGGCTAGGCAAGGCAACGCAGCTATGGACGTTTTATCAGGTGTGCCCTCAGATCAGATCAAAGACCGCCATCGATTCCACGTGCGAAGTATGCGGGAACATGTTCACCACGCCCGCCTTGCTCAGCACATAACCCGCTTCCAGCGCCAGGATGCCGGCGTCGCGCGCCAGGGTCGAGGGGCTGCACGACACGTAGACGATGCGCTTGGGCAGCAGGTCCGGACGCACTTGCGACAGGCCGACCAGCGCCTGGCACAGGGCCATGGCGCCATCGCGGGGCGGGTCGACGAGGATGCGGTCGAACTTGCCCAGCGCGATCAGGTCGTCCGTCGTCACTTCAAACAGATTGCGCGTCGAGAACGAGGTTTTTTCCGCCAGGCCATTGGCCAGCGCGTTTTCCAGCGCCCGCTCCGTCAGGGTGGTGCTGCCTTCGATACCGACCACTTCGCTGCCCTGCGTGGCCAGCGGCAAGGTGAAATTGCCCAGGCCGCAGAACAGGTCGGCAACGCGGTCCGTCGGCTGCACTTCCAGCAAACGCAGGGCTTTCGACACCAGCACGCGGTTGATGTGGTGGTTCACCTGCGTGAAATCGACGGGCTTGAACGGCATCTTGACGCCGAATTCCGGCAGCAGGTAATGCAATTGCTTGTCCAGTGGATAAAACGGCACGGCCGTTTCCGGCCCCTTCACCTGCAGCCACCATTGCACGCCGTATTCGTCGGCAAAGGCCTTCAATTTTGTTTCGTCATCCGCCGTCAACGGCGCCATGATGCGCAAGACCATGGCGGTGACGTCTTCGCCGACGGCCAGCTCGATCTGCGGCATCTGGTCGATGATGGACAGCGATGCGATCAATCCGCGCAGCGGCAGCAGCATGTTTGACACGTGCGGCGGCAGGATTTCGCAGCTATCCATGTCGGCCACGAACGCGGATTTCTTTTCATGGAAGCCCACCAGCACGGCATCCTTCTTCTTGACGTGGCGCACGGACAGGCGCGCGCGGTAGCGGTAGCCCCAGGTCGGGCCATACATGGGGCGCATGATGCTTTGCGGACGCACCTTGCCGATGTGCCACAGGTTGTCTTCCAGCACGCGCTGCTTGATCGCCACCTGCGCCGACGGCTCCAGGTGCTGCATCGAGCAGCCGCCGCAATTGTCGAAATGCTTGCACTTGGGCGTCACGCGCATGGACGATTCGCGGTGCAGCGCCGTCATGCGGGCCATTTCCCAGTTTTTCTTCTTCTTGAACGTCACAAAGCTGACGCGCTCGCCCGGCAACGCGCCTTCGACAAACACGACCTTGCCCGGCGAGCCGTCTTCGTTCTCAATATGGCCAACGCCACGGGCGTCCATGTCGAGCGATTTGATTTCGATGATATTTTCTTGCATAGCGATCAATAGGTAAGAGTGGGCCAGGACGCAGGGCCGCGCTGGAACTTGAAAGAATGGGGAAAAGGTCAGGCGCCGCGAGCGGGGCGTATGATAGCAGATGCGGCCCCGCAAATACCGGGAGCGGGCGCCTTAGAGCAGGGAGTCGCGCACGACGCCGCGTGCCGCCATGGCGCGCTTCAATTTAATCAGCGCTTCCTGCTGGATCTGGCGCACGCGTTCGCGCGTCACGCCCATTTCCTCGGCCAGGGTTTCCAGGGTGGCCGGATCGTCGTTGTCGAGACCGAAACGGCGCATGATGACGACCCGTTGCTTGTCGGGCAGCTTGGTCAGCCAGTCGCGCACCAGCACCGTCATTTCATGGTGTTCCGCGCGCGCATCGGGGCTGTCTTCGCTGGCACCCGGCAACATGTCCATCAACGACGATTGCGGATCGTTGTCGAGCGGCGCGTCGAGCGACGTGGCATGCTCGGACAAGGCCAGGATATCCTGCACCTCTTCCACGGGACGGCCCACGAGGTGGGCGATGTCTTCCGCGGTGGCATCCTTGCCGTCGTGGTGCTGGGCTTCCAGGTGGTATTTGCCGCGCAGAATCTGGTTCAGTTCGCGCACCATGTGCACGGGCAGGCGCACCGTGCGCGCCTGGTTCATGATGGCGCGCTCGATGCTCTGGCGTATCCACCAGGTGGCGTAGGTGGAGAAACGGAAACCGCGCTCGGGCTCGAACTTGTCGATGGCGCGCATCAGGCCGATGTTGCCTTCCTCGATCATGTCGAGCAAGACCACGCCGCGGTTGATGTAATGCTTGGCGATCGACACGACGAGGCGCAGATTGTGCTCGATCATGGTTTGCCGGGCTTCGAAATTGCCCTGCTTGGCCAGGGTGGCGTAATGCACTTCCTGCGCCGCCGTCAGCAGGGGCCGCGTGCCGATCTGGTTCAGATAGTGCTGCGTGGTATCGGTCGACAGCTCGGCCGCCAGCACCTTTTTCAGTTCATCGACACTTTCGACCACCACGCTGACGCTGGCGACCTCGCCGCCCTCACCCGCGTCGACGGCGTCAATGCCGTCGAGCTCGCCGGCATCGTCCGTCACGACTTCGTCTGCCCCGTCTTCCGGCAGTTCCGGGTCATCGTCCAGCTGATCGTGCGGCGCGTGTGTCATTGCTTTACCTAACGGTTAGGCAGGAATTTCGAAGGGTCGACAGGCTTGCCCTGCTGGCGGATTTCAAAGTGCAGCTTCACGCGGTCGGCATCGGAATCGCCCATTTCGGCGATGGCCTGGCCTTTGTTGACGTTCTGCCCTTCCTTCACCAGGATGCTGCGGTTATGCGCATACGCCGACAATAAACTATTACTGTGCTTCACGATGACAAGATTACCATAACCACGGATTCCGCTCCCGGCATACATGACTTTTCCGGCGCCGGCGGCCACCACTTGCTGGCCCGCCTTGCCGGCGATATCGACGCCCTTGTTCTTGCCTTCGTCGAAAGTGCCGATGACCTTGCCTTCGGAAGGCCACATCCAGCTGATCTTGTCGTCGCCAGGCGCCGATGCGGCAGGGGCTGCAGCCGCGGCGGCCGGCGCGGCGGCGACCGTTGCTGCCGGCGCTGGCGCCGGCTTGGCGTCGCCGGTGCCGCCATCGGCGCGCAGCTCGGCGAGGGTGGCGTCGGAATACGCGCGCTTCTCGCCGCGCGGACCCGATTTCTTCGGCACGGCAGGCGCGGCCGGCTTGATTTCCGTCGACGGCGGCATCACGATGGCCGACGTTTGCGCGCCGCCCGTGTCGCCAGTCGGCGGCAGCACGCGCAGCACCTGGTCGACCTTGATGTCGTTCGGGTTGCTCAAGTCGTTCCAGGCCACCAGGTCGCGGTAATTCTGGCCGTGCTCGAGGGCGATGCGCAACAGGGTGTCGCCGCGCTTGACCGTGTAATAGGCCGGGTCGCGGTCGCGCGGATCGCTGGCGGCGGCGCTGCTGCTCGATGGATGGCGCTCGACGACGGGCGCCTGGACGCCAGTGGTGCCGCAACCGCTCAACAGGGCGGCCAGCGCAAGGCTGCAGAGGAGTACGTTACTTTTCTTAATCATTCGCATGTATATTTAGGTCCTGCTTGCTAGCTGATCCGGGGATCATATGGTGCCCGGGCGCAAAGGCACGAAATGGCAATCTTCCAGGGTCTGGCTGGTCCATTCCATTTTCCCCACCCGGGTAATGAGTTGTAAGTGTTGCAATTTAGCCCCCACCGGCGCAACCAGACGCCCGCCGGGCGCCAGCTGTTCCAGCAAGGCTTGCGGGACTTCCAGGCCGGCTGCGGCAAGGATGATCCCGTCGAAGGGCGCCGCCTGCGGCAGGCCAAGCATACCATCTCCGTACTGCAAGCGCAGATTCGACACGCGCAGCGGACGCAAATTGGCCTTCGCCAGCTCGTGCAGGGGCCGGATGCGCTCGATCGAATACACCTCCTTCGCCACCAGCGACAGCACCGCCGCCTGGTAGCCGCAGCCCGTGCCGATTTCCAGCACGCGCTGCAAGCTGCCGCCCTGGCGCATCACCTCGATCATGCGCGCCACGATATACGGCTGCGAGATGGTCTGGTGGTGGCCGATGGGCAAGGAAGCGTCGATGTACGCCTGCGACGCCAGCGCCTCGTCCATGAACAGGTGGCGCGGCACGGCTTGCAGGGCGTCGAGCACCACCTGGTCCTTAACGCCCTGCTTCGCCACGCGGGCCACCATGGCCCGGCGCACGGCTTCCGAGACGAGCGGGTTTTGCCGCGGCGGCGACACCACGGCCGGCTGCGCCCGCTCATTGGCGATGGCTTGCGCGCGCGACGGCGCGATGGCCGCGTGCGCGCCATACGGCTGCGCCACGCCGCGCGCCGCATTTTGCGCCGCATTCTGCGTGGCCGTCTGCGGCGTGGCGATCCTGGACTGGGCCAGCGACTGCCCCCCGCCCTGCCTGGCGGGCTTGCCGGCCAGCGAATCGAGGGAAAGGGGGAAGGTGCGCGGCTTGTCAGTCATAGTGAGCGGTCATGCCAGGCCTTTTGCCAGTGCATCGAGTTGGGTGGTATGCGTCAGGTCGATCTGCAGCGGCGTGATCGATACTTGTCCATGTTCAACGGCATGGAAGTCCGTGCCCGGACCGCCTTCCTTGGCCGCGCCGGCAGGGCCGATCCAGAAGATTTCACGGCCACGGGGGTCGAGCGCGCGGATGACGGGTTCGGCCGAATGGCGCTTGCCCAGGCGCGTGGCCGCCATGCCTTGCAATTGCTCGTAAGGAATGGCGGGGATATTCACGTTCAGCAGATACGGTTTCTGCAGGGCGTCGAACTGGCGCTCGACGATTTCCCGCGCCACGCGGGCAGCCGCGTCCAGGTTGGCCCAGCCGAACTGCGACTGGGAAAAGGCGATGGCGGGAATGCCGAACAGATAGCCTTCCGTGGCCGCCGCCACAGTGCCCGAGTACAGGGTGTCGTCGCCCATGTTGGGGCCGTTGTTGATGCCGGACACCACCAGGTCGGGGCGTTCGATGAGCATGCCCGTCAGCGCCACGTGCACGCAGTCGGTGGGCGTGCCGTTGACAAAATAAAAGCCGTTGGCAGCCTTGTGCACGGACAGGGGCCGGTCCAGGGACAGCGAATTGGACGCGCCCGAACGGTTGCTGTCGGGCGCCACCACCACGATGTCGGCAATGGGCGCGAGCGCGTCGGCCAGGGCCGCCAGGCCCGGCGCCAGGTAACCGTCGTCGTTACTGATAAGAATTCTCATAACGAGATTTTACCTGAAGCAATGCCCACACTGCGCATGCCGCACGCCGATCGGCTGCATTTTTTGTGCCGCGCGCGAACATGACGCGCAAGCTCAGCGCTGCTCGATGCGCGCTTCCGACAGCGCCCCTTCCAGCGCCTGCACCTCATCCTCCTGCAAGGCCAGCAAGGCGTTCAGGTCGCCTTGCAACTTGTACATTCTTTTCAGCTGCGCCATGCCGCGCCTGCGCAGCTTGCCGGGCACGCCCGGGCGCAGCAGACAGGACTTCAAATATTCGGCCAGTTCGCCCGCCTGCGCATACTGTTCCCGTTCGATCATGCCTTGCAACATCGAGATCATGCTGGCCAGGGTATCCGGCTCGGCCGCATCCTGTTCGTTGGCGCGGCCGGCCAGGATGGTTTCCTGCAAATGCCGCGCACCGTCGAGCACGCTGTCCGCATGCCCGGTGACGGACGCATTCAAGAGCCGGTCGCTGCCGCTGAGCACAGCGTCTTCCAGCAGGCGCGCCGCCTCGCTGTCGCCCTGCTGCAGGAGGGTGCCAGCCAGTTGCTTCTTGCTGTGCAAGGTATCGAGGTGGTCTTCGCCCAGCAGGCGCGCATGCACTTCCAGCACCTGCTCCTGCACGCTGCGGGCCGCATCGAGTTCGCCGCGCCGCAGCAGCGCCTCGGCCAGCTTGCGCTGGCTCATCAGGGTTTCCGGATGGTCGAGCCCCCGCGTGCGCTCGCGCGCCGCCACCTGGTCTTCGTGCAGCTGGCGCGCGCCGGCCCAGTCGCCCTGCCCTGCCACGATATCGGCCAGCATGTCGCGCGTGGACAGCGTGGCCGCATGGTCGCCGCCCAGGCGCCGCTCCTGCACCTGCAGCACGGCGGCGAGCAGGCGCCGCGCTCCCTCCAGATCGCCTTCGCGCCCCAGCGCCTGCGCCAGCGCCAGCTTGCTGCGCAAGGTGTCGCCATGCTCGGCGCCAAACAGGCGCTCGCGCGCCGCCACCACCGTGCCCAGCAATTGCTGCGCCTGCGCCAGCCTGCCCATGCGCAGCAAGGTGGCGGCGCGGCCATCCATCGCATCCAGGGTCAGCGGATGCTCGCCGCCCAGCTGGCGCACGTAGGTGGCCAGCACCGTATCCTGCAGCAGCAGCGCCGCCGCCAGTTCACCCTGCAGCAACAGGGTTTGCGCCAGGCAGGCCCGGGCGGCCAGGGTGTCGGGATGCTCGCTGCCCAGCACGCGCTCGCGCACGTCGAGCACGTCTTCTTCCAGGAAGCGTGCTTCATCGAGCTTGCCCAGATGGCGCAGCAGACGCGCCATGCCGCTCTTGCACGCCAGGCTGTCGGGATGTTCCTCGCCCAGCAGGCGCACGCGGATTTCGACGCTCTGGCGGAAGGCGTCGAGCGCCTGCGCGCTGCGTCCATCCTTGCGGTACAGCTCGCCCAAATGGGCCAGATCGCGCGCCAGCGGCAGGGCCACGGCGCGGCCAGGTTCCTGCTGCAAGGCCTGGCGCGCTTCGCTGATGGCGCCCAGCAAGGCGATTTCGCGGCTCGATTGCCAGGGGAAATAGCCGCCCGTCAGCCAGTGCAAAAAGGCTTCGAAGGTGCGCGTGAGGGAAAAGCGGTCACCGCCGTGGTCGATGCGCACGGCCAGCTGCTCGCCATAGGCAAAGGTTTTCGTCTGCTGCAGCTGGACTTCGTCGAAATAGCTGTCGAGGGCGATCTGCGGCAAGCCGTAGGACGTGCGCAGCAGGCGCTCGAACATGGGCTGGAAGCCGGCGATGCCCTTGTGCGCGTCGCCGCGGCGCCACTCGGCGCGCTGGGCGCCATCGCCCATCTCTATGCGCGAGGGCAAGGGATACACGAGCAGCGGGCGCTGTTCATCTTCATGACTGCGCCGGTACTCGATGGCCCGCGTGACGAGCGCGTCGACGCCTTCCAGGCTTTGCCGGTTCGGCGTGAAGACCACCACCAGCTTTTTCGGCAGCAAGGTGGTGCAGATGCCGGCACTGTCCGTGCGACCCGTGCGCGAATCGACCAGCACGTAGCGGAAATGCTGGGCCAGGGTATCGGCAAAGCAGCGGAACAGGGCCGGGCAGCTGTCGAACAGCTGATCCCAGCGCATCTGCGCCAGGCGCTCGCTGTAGCTGGCGTCGAAGCGCCCCGCGCGCATCAGGTACAGCGGACTGCCCTGGTCGACGCGCACCACGTACTGCTGCCAGTCGATGGCGTCGAGCACGCGCTGGGCCAACGCCGCATCCTCGCGGCCGGCACCCTGTCCGCCGGCGCGCCCGCCCACCGTTTCCAGGCTGATGCGCTCGATCTGCTGGCGGCACGCCTCGAAGAACTCGAGCACGCCGGGCCGCTCCTCGTGCTGCTCGAAATAATGGTGCAGGCCCGGCGCTTCCATGTCCCAGTCCAGCATCAGCACGGGCACGCTGGCGTTTTCACGGCGCGCCAGCAGGACGGCGATGTTCGACAGGGCCATGGTGCGGCCGGTGCCGCCCTTGTAGGAATAGAAGGTGACGACTTCGCCAGGGGCGCTCAAAGGCGGCAGGGAGAGGCGTTGGCATTCCATGACGGGACCTTTTACGTGATTAACGTGGAAAGTGGGGAGGCGGAATGGCGCGCCATTCCGGTGGAATAGCGGGCAACACGAAACGGCTGCAATCGTGGCCGGGCGGTGTTGACCGCTTGAGCAAGTGGTAATGCGTGGCGATGCGCTGCACGATGCGTTCGATGTCGGGCAGGTATTGCGGATTCGATTTCAGGTCGCCGCTGGCCAGCGTGTAGCCGGAAAAATCGACGTACAGACCCGACTCCGTGATTTGCGGCGGCAAGCCATCCGGATGGCGCGTCATGATGATGGGGATGATCAGGTGGCTGGGCAGCTCATACCAGGCGCGGCGCTCCTGTTCGATCAGTTGCATGGCGGCAAATTCGCGCCGCGTGTAACCGTGCGCTTCATATTTTGGCGTGTACAGCACGATCATGCAGACGCTCTGGCACATGGCGCGCGCCACGCGCTGGTCGATATCGTCGCCGCCGCCCAGTTGCTCGCTGTCGATGAACAGGACTTCCTCCCGGTCCAGGTGCGGCTCCAGATAGCACGCCAGCGCCTCGATGAGGTCATTCTTGAACTTGTTCATGAACGCATATTGGCCGTGTGCATAACTCAAGAAACAGCCGTAGCGGATCTCCATGGCATCCCCCTGTTCCCCGTGCGGCCCTGCCATCGCCGCGCCTTCATCCTGCAAGGCATGAGCTCACTGTAGACTGCTCGGCAACAAGACTGTTTGCGCTGGCACAAAGATGTGTCTGGCGTCCTGGACATGTTTCACAATGCCAGAAAATGGCGAGATCGCGCCGCTTTCTGGCATGTCGGGCGCGCAGGCGCGCAGCGCGCGAAAAAGCCTACTCGCTTGATAACAAAGGGAAATAAGCCGACGCGCGGATGGCGCCGGCAAGCAAGGCTAGGCGCCCTTGGCGGGCAGGTTGCGGAAGAACTCCACCACTTCGTTTGTGTCGCGCGTGCGCTTGAACGGCGGCAGGCTTTGCCAGATGCGCTTGCCGTACGGCTTGGAGATGAGGCGCGGATCGCAAATCATCAGCACGCCCCGGTCGCCCTCGTCGCGGATCAGCCGGCCCGCGCCCTGCTTCAGGTTGATGATGGCTTCCGGCAACGAGTGGTGCATGAAACCGTTCTTGCCCTGCTTTTCCATCACTTCGATGCGCGCGGCCAGCACCGGGTCGTCCGGCGGCGCGAACGGCAGCTTGTCGATGATCACCAGGGACAAGGCATCGCCGCGCACGTCGACGCCCTCCCAGAAGCTCTGGCTGCCGATCAGCACGCCATTGCCGGCGGCGCGGAACTGGTCGAGCAATTCCGTGCGGCCCTTTTCTCCCTGCACGAACAGGGGGAAGTTCAGGCCGCGCTGCCTGAATTCGTCGGCCAGACGCTCAGCGGCCCGCTTGACGGCGCGCAAGGTAGTGCACAGGAAGAAGGTGCGCCCGCCCGCCGCCTCGATGATGGGCAAGGCGCAGTCGATGACGGCGTCCGTGTAGCCCAGCGAGTTCGGTTGCGGCAGGTTTTGCGGCACGAACAGCAAGCCTTGCTGCCCATAGTCGAACGGACTCGGCCACGTATGCGACGGTTCGCCCGTCAAGCCCATCTGTTCGGAAAAATGCTTGAAATCGTTCTTCACTGCCAGGGTGGCCGACGTGAATATCCAGCTGCGCGGCGTGCCTTCGCGCTGGTTGTTGAAGATCGGCGCGATCGATAATGGCGTTTTGTGCAACTGCAAAGAGCTGGAAAACGCTTCCACCCAGAACACGGCTTCTTCGCCGGCCGCCACTTTTGCCTTCGGATCGAACTTCCAGCCGCTCAGCTGCTGCGCCAGCTCGACGCCGCGCACGCGGCACTGCTCCAGCGTCTCCGCCCGTTCCGCCTGGGTTTCCAGCACGGCCACCATGCCGTCAAGCTCATCCTTGAGAGTGTCGAGCGCGGGGAAAAAGTCGCTCGACGGGGCGATCTGCGGCAGGGACAGGCGCACGATATCCTGCGGGAAGGTCAAGCGCAGGTCGCGCGCCGCCTTTTCCACTACCGTCACGGTCTTGGCCCAGTCGATGCCGCGCGCGTGCGCGAGCCCCTCGGCCAGCACGTCGCGGCACAGTTCCAGGATTTGCGAGGTCGACACCGTGTTACCGAAGAACAAGGTTGCCGTATCGGGCAGCTGGTGCGCCTCATCGAAGATGATGGTATTGGCCGAAGGCAGCAATTCGGCCACCCCCGTGTCTTTCAGTGCCACGTCGGCAAAAAACAAATGGTGGTTGACCACCACCACATCAGCCTGCTGGGCTTCCTTGCGGGCCTTCATGACGAAGCAATCCTGGTAATACTGGCACTCGGCGCCCATGCAGGTGTCGCGCGTGGACGTCACCAGGTTCCAGATCATGGCGTTTTCCGGCACCTTGGTCAGTTCGGCC
The DNA here is from genome assembly GCF_051380725.1 of Janthinobacterium glycogeni. NCBI lineage: Bacteria > Pseudomonadati > Pseudomonadota > Betaproteobacteria > Burkholderiales > Oxalobacteraceae > Janthinobacterium > Janthinobacterium glycogeni. The sequence goes on from NZ_JBNYXP010000001.1 coordinate 600,584, forward strand.
TTGTCGCCGGAGCTCGTCATCTTGATGAAGCGCGAAATTTCGCGCAGATGGCCCACGTCGTCGCGCGAGGTCATGCGCCCGTTCTGCAGGGTGCGTTCCAGGTGATAGTGGCAGACGTAATTTGAGCGGCCTTTCAGCAGGGCCACGGAGACGGGCGCCTGCAGCGCGGCGCGCACGGTGGGGATATCGCGCAAGAACAATTGATCCTGCAAGTTCTTCGTGCCGGTGGAAACAATAGTCTTGCCGCCCCACATCAGGGCCGGCACCAGGTAGGCAAAGGTCTTGCCGGTGCCCGTGCCCGCCTCGGCGATCAGGGTCGTCTGGCTGTCGATGGCGCTGGCGATGGCTTTCGCCATGTCCGTTTGCGAACGGCGCGGCTTGTAGCTGCCCACGGCCGGACCGAGCGGGCCGCCGGCGCCAAACAGGCGCTCGATGTCGGCATCGTGCTTGCCAGGCGCCGCCTGTGGCTCGGCCGGCGGACTGGTCTGCAGATCGGTCGGCTGGCCATCCGGGTTTACTGGCAATAAATTGTGATCGGTCAAAATATACTTAAGTGAAGGCTGGACTGGACGCTACTGGCGCCCCTCAGGCGGGAACGTCGGGCACCAACTGCATTTTCAGCAAGGTGATGTGATCCTTCAATTGCAATTTGCGCTTTTTCAGGCGGCGCAGCTGCAGCTCATCATGGTGGCCATCGAGTATCAGCAACTCGATGACGGCATCGAGGTCTCGGTGCTCCACGTTGAGTTCAATCAGGCGCCGCTCTATTTGCTGTGCATCGCTCATGTGTTGCGTTCCAGGCAGTGTTGGTAACAGTGTTGGGAAACCGGCGCGGCGCGCGCAGGCAGCCATAGCGCATAGTTTAACCTGCCGCGCGCGTTAGGGCACGCCATTTCCGGCGTGCCCCTGCGCGGCGCAGTTATTTGACCGGCGGCACAGGCACGGCAGCAGCCGGCGTGCCTGCAGCGGCCGCCGCCTTGGCGGCCTTGGCATCGGCTTCGGCCTGGCGCTCGGCCAGGCGCTGGGCCACGCGTTTCTGGCGCGCCGCGGCGTCAGCCTGTTTTTTCGCATAGGCTGCTTCGCGGGCGGCGCGGCGCGGCGCCTCGGCGGCATCGTCGGCGGCTTGTTTCGCCACTTTCGCCGCTTGCTCGGCCTCGCGCTCGGCAACGCTCTTGCCTTGCGGCTTGGGCGGCGCCGGATCGGGCGTGACCACTTTCACGGGCTTGGGCACGGCCGCGGCCCGCTGCTCGGCATCGAGGCGCGCACTTTCCTGCGTCCGGGCCAGGTCGATATCGCGCAGGCGCACGGACTCGGCGCGCTTGAAATAATTCGCTTCCGCGTCGATGGCGCGAAGGCGCACGAGGATCAGGCGGCGCTTTTCCTTGGCCTTGTCGAGGCAATTATTGACGAAAAACTTGCTATAGCACTCGAGTTCGCGCGCGGCAAACTCGTTTTCCGCCGCCTCGCGCTCGCTGGCCGACTGCTTCAGCTTGGCGTCCGCCTCCTCCACGGACAGGGTCGCGGGCACCTGCGGGGCGCCGACCTCATCCAATGCCGCAGCCCCCTGGTGCGCGCAGGCAGACAAGCCCAGAACCAGGCCCAGCACCGCACCCAGCTTGTATAGTGTATTTGCCATCATGTTCCTTATCCCTGCCTCAAACGATCGCGTCGGCCGCGCCGCGCTGTTCTTTTTCCATGTATTCGCGCGATTGCATCTCGATGATACGCGAAACGGTGCGGTGAAACTCGTTGGCCAGCATGCCGTTCGTGTACAGCTCCTCAGGCGGCACTTCGGCCGACATGATCAGCTTGACCTTCTGGTCGTAAAACACGTCGATCAGCCAGGTGAAGCGGCGCGCCTCGGACGACTGCGCCGCCGACATGGCCGGTATGCCGGACAATATCACCGTATGGAAGCGGCTGGCGATTTCCAGGTAATCATTTTGCGAGCGGGGTCCGCCGCACAAGGTGGCGAAATCGAACCAGATGATGCCGCCGGCACGGCGCAGGCAGTGGATTTCGCGGCTCTCGATGCGGATGCGCGCATCTTCGTCGGCCGTCTCGGCGATGCGCGTGTAGGCGTCGCGCAGGGCCTTGTCCGTGTCCGCGCCCAGCGGCGTGTAGTAACTCTCCACCTGTTCCAGCGCGCGGCCGCGGTAATCGACGCCGGCGTCGACGTTGATCACGTCGAGCTTGTCCTTGAGCAGCGCGATGGTGGGCAGCATGCGGTCGCGGTGCAGGCCGTCCGGATACAGCAGGTCCGGATCGTAATTCGAGGTCATGATGAAGGACACGCCATTGGCGAACAGGGCCGACAGCAGGTTGTACAGGATCATCGCGTCGGCGATGTCCGAGACGTGGAATTCATCGAAACAGATGAGGCGGTACTTCTTGGCGATGCGCTTGGCCACCTCGTCGAGCGGGTCGGCCACGCCTTTCAATTCATCGAGCTGCTGGTGCACGCCGCGCATGAATTCGTGGAAGTGCAGGCGCGTCTTGCGCACCAGGGGCACGACCGAGTAAAAACTGTCCATCAGGAACGATTTGCCGCGCCCCACCCCACCCCACATGTACACGCCTTTCGGCACGGCGGGACGGTTCAGCAGGCGCTTGAAGGTGCTCGAGCGCTGGCCCTTGTAGGCCACCCACTCGTCATAGCACAGCTGCAGGCGGTCGACCGCGCGCCGCTGGGCGGCATCGGCCTTGAAATCACGCTTCTGCAACGCGTGCTGGTAAAACTCTTCTACGTTCATGGAATTCGCTTTAACGCACAAGGGCGCCGGCGGAAAAAATCCGCGAGCGCCCCTGCTGGACTAACTACAATTAAAAGTTCAACGTACGCTTGTCAACAGCCAGTGCCGCTTCCTTGGTCGCTTCGGACAGCGATGGGTGAGCGTGGCAGATGCGCGCGATGTCTTCGGCCGAGGCCTTGAATTCCATCGCCACGACGGCTTCGGAAATCAGTTCGGACGCCATCGGACCGACGATGTGCACGCCGAGGATTTCATCGGTCGTCGCATCGGCCAGGAATTTCACCATGCCCGAGGTGTCGCCCAGCGCGCGCGCACGGCCGTTGGCCATGAACGGGAAGGTGCCGGCCTTGTAGGCGATGCCTTCCGCCTTCAGGGTTTGCTCGGTCTTGCCGACCCACGCGATTTCCGGCGAGGTGTAGATCACCCAAGGAATCGTGTTGAAGTTGGTGTGGCCATGCTGGCCGGCGATACGCTCGGCCACGGCAACGCCTTCTTCTTCGGCCTTGTGCGCCAGCATCGGACCGCGCACGACATCGCCCACCGCCCATACGTTCGGCAGGTTGGTCTTGCAGTCGCCGTCGACGGCGATGAAGCCGCGCTCGTCCAGCTGCAGGCCGACCTTGTCAGCGCCCAGGCCGTTCGTGTTCGGCGTGCGGCCGATCGAGATGATCAGCTTGTCGAACACGGCTTTTTGCGCTTCGCCCTTGGCGTCCACGAATTCCACGGTGACGTCTTTCTTGCCTGGCGTGATCGCGCCGATCTTGCAACCGAGGTTGATCTTCAAGCCTTGCTTGGTGAACAACTTCGACGCTTCCTTGGCGATCTGCTCGTCGACGGCGCCCAGGAAGACCGGCAGGCCTTCCAGCACGGTGACGTCGGAACCCAGGCGGCGCCAGACGCTGCCCATTTCCAGGCCGATCACGCCGGCGCCGATGACGCCCAGCTTGGCGGGTACGGCGTCGATGGCCAGTGCGCCCGTGTTCGACAGGATCAGTTTCTCGTCGAATGGTGCGCCCGGCAGTTCGCGCGCGTTCGAACCCGTGGCGATGACCACGTGCTTGGCGCTCAGGGTTTCGTTGGCTTCGCCCGTCACGCTGATCTCATACGCGCCAGCGGCGGCGGCAGCGAAAGCGGCGCGGCCGTGGAAGAAGGCGATCTTGTTCTTCTTGAACAGGTACAGGATGCCATCGTTGTTTTGCTTGACGACGGTGTCCTTGCGCTTGAGCATCTGGCCCAGGTTCAGCTTCAGGCCGGCGACGTCGATGCCGTGCTCGGCGAAGCTGTGGCCCGCGTGTTCAAAATGCTCGGACGATTGCAGCAGCGCTTTCGACGGGATGCAGCCGACGTTGGTGCAGGTACCGCCAGGAGCGGCGCCGCCCTTGGCGTTCGACCACTCGTCGACGCAAGCGACGGAAAAGCCCAGCTGCGCTGCGCGGATGGCGGCGATGTAGCCGCCAGGGCCCGCACCGATGACAACTACGTCAAATTGTTTAGTACTCATGTTTTGTTATTCCAATCTCTTCGTCTGGTACGAAAATCCACAATAGAAGGTAAATCACCACGCCGAAGCCGAAGGTCAATGTAAACAGGACGAAGACGAGGCGCCAGATCCACGCTTCCATGCCGGAAGCGCGTCCCAGGCCGCCACAGACGCCGCCGAGCCAGCGGTCGTTGCGCGAACGGCGCAGGCGGTTGAATTCCTGCACCAGGTCGTTCGCCGGGCCGGCAGCGGCACCGGCGCCGGACGTGCTGTCCGGCTTGTCCAGGTTGATATTGCTCAGGAGCTTGGCTTTCGCTTGCGCGAATTCCGCGTCGCTCAGGGCGCCCGCCAGGTGCAACTCGTGCAGACGCTTGATTTCTTCAGAGATGTTCATAGGAATCCTCTTTCATTGAGATCAGCCAGCTGCGTCTTCTGGCAAGGGGTATCAGCTACATTGCCCCGGCGGCGACGCCGGGGGACTACAGTGCTTACAGGTCCAGCAGCAGGCGTGCAGGATCTTCCAGCGCTTCTTTCATCGCCACCAGGCCCAGGACGGCTTCGCGGCCATCGATGATGCGGTGGTCGTAGGACATGGCCAGGTAGTTCATCGGACGCACCACGATCTGGCCGTTTTCGACAACGGCGCGGTCCTTGGTCGCGTGCACGCCCAGGATGGCCGATTGCGGCGGGTTGATGATCGGGGTCGACAGCATGGAGCCGAAGGTGCCGCCGTTCGAGATCGAGAACGTGCCGCCCGTCAGGTCGTCCAGGGTCAGCTTGCCTTCCTTGGCTTTCGCGCCGAATTCACCGATTTTTTTCTCGATGTCGGCGATCGACAGCTGGTCCGCGTTGCGGATGATAGGCACGACCAGGCCGCGCGGCGAACCGACAGCGATACCGATGTCGAAGTAGCCGTGGTAGACGATGTCGTTGCCGTCAACGGAGGCATTGATGATCGGGTACTTTTTCAGGGCGGCGACGGCGGCCTTGACGAAGAAGGACATGAAGCCGAGCTTGACGCCGTGCTCTTTCTCGAACTTGTCCTTGTACTTGTTGCGCAGGTCGATGACCGGCTGCATGTTCACTTCATTGAACGTGGTCAGGATGGCGTTCGTCGATTGCGATTGCAGCAGGCGCTCGGCGATACGTGCGCGCAGGCGGCTCATCGGCACGCGCTCTTCAGGGCGGTCGCCCAGGTTGGCGGCCGACGGCGTGGCAACTTGTTGCAGCGCCGGCTTGGCAGCGGCTGGCGCCAGCGGCGCGACAGCTGGCTTGGCGGAAGCGGCCAGGGCGTCGCCCTTGGTCACGCGGCCGTCCTTACCCGAACCGGCGACGTCGCCGGCGGACAGGCCTTTTTCGGACAGGATCTTGGCGGCGGCAGGCATGGCGACATCGCCTTTGGACGCAGCGGCTGGCGCCGAAGCGGTAGCGGCGTCTTGCGCGGCGGCGGCCAGGGCTGGCGCGGCAACGGCCGATACTTCCATTGGGCTGACCTTGGCCGAGCCGTCGGTGTCGATGATGGCGATGACTTCGCCGGCAACGACGGTGGCGCCGTTATCCTTGATGATCTGCACGATCACGCCAGCGGCAGGCGCAGGCAGTTCCAGCACGACTTTATCGGTTTCGATATCGATCATGTTTTCGTCGCGCGCAACTGCTTCGCCGACTTTCTTGTGCCATGCCAGCAGGGTCGCTTCCGCGACCGATTCCGACAACTGGGGAACTTTGACTTCGATTTGTGCCATGTAAAACTCCGTTTATTTTGTTATTGCGGCGCCGCCCCTGCGTAGCAAGGGCGGCGCTCCGTCATGATGTATGCGAGCAGGCGCCATGCATACGCATGGCGCCTCTCATCCAGCCACTTACTTGGTCAGGATAAAACCCTTCAGCTTCGAGAATGCCGTTTCCAGCAGGTCTTTTTGCTGGGCGTAGTGCTTGTCATAGTAACCGACAGCAGGCGACGCCGAAGCAGGACGGCCGGCGTAGGCCAGACGCTGACCCGATTCCAGGCCTTCGAAGATGTTGTGCTGGATCTGGAACCAGGCGCCCTGGTTTTGCGGCTCGTCCTGCGCCCAGACGACTTCGACCAGGTTCGGGAACTTCTTCAGTTCGGCAGCGAACGACTTGTGCGGGAACGGATACAGCTGTTCCAGGCGCACGATGGCCGTGTCGGTCTGGCCGCGGGTCTTGCGTGCGTTGACCAGGTCGTAGTAGACCTTGCCCGAGCAGGCGATGACGCGCTTGACCTTCTTGACGTCGATTTTGTCGTCGACTTCGCCGATGACGGTCTGGAAACCGCCCTTGGCCAGGTCGGTCAGCGGCGAACCGGCATCCTTGTTGCGCAACAGCGACTTCGGCGTCAGGATGACCAGCGGCTTGCGGAACTGGCGCACCATCTGACGGCGCAGCAAATGGAAGATCTGCGAAGCCGTCGTCGGCTGCACCACTTGCATGTTGTTGTCTGCGCACAGCTGCAGGAAACGCTCGGGACGCGCGGACGAGTGCTCAGGACCCTGGCCTTCGTAACCGTGCGGCAGCATCATGACCAGGCCCGAAGCGCGGCCCCACTTCACTTCGCCGGAGCTGATGAACTGGTCGATCACCACTTGCGCGCCGTTGGCGAAGTCGCCGAACTGGGCTTCCCAGATCGTCAGCGTGTTCGGTTCAGCGGTCGAGTAGCCGTATTCGAAGGCCAGTACGGCTTCTTCGGACAGCACCGAGTCGATGACGGTGAACGGTGCCTGGTTGTCCGACACGTTTTGCAGCGGAATGTAGGTACCTGCATCCCAACGCTCGCGGTTCTGGTCATGCAAGACGGCGTGGCGGTGCACGAAGGTGCCGCGGCCGGCGTCCTGGCCCGTCAGGCGGATGGCGTAGCCGGACGATACCAGCGAGGCGTAGGCCAGGTGTTCGCCCATGCCCCAGTCCAGGTTCATTTCGCCGCGGCCCATGGTGGCGCGGTCGCCCAAGACTTTTTCCACCAGCGAGTGGACCTTGAAGTCTTCCGGCACGGTGGTGATACGGGTGGCCAGGCGCTTCAGTTCCGTCATCGGCACGGCGGTGTCGGCCGAATCGGTCCATTTCTTGTTCAGGAACGGCAGCCAGTCAACGGCGTACTTGTTCTTGAAGTTCGAGATGACAGGATCGACGGTGTGCTTGCCGGCGTCCATGGCGTCGCGGAAGGCGGCCACCATCTTGTCGCCGCCATCGGCAGGGATCACGCCTTGCGCTACCAGCTTGTCCGCGTACAGCTTGCGGGTGCCCGGATGCTGGCCGATCTTCTTGTACATCAGCGGCTGCGTCAGCGCCGGCGTATCTTGCTCGTTGTGGCCAAGCTTGCGGTAGCAGATGATGTCGAGGACGATGTCCTTCTTGAATTCCATGCGGTAGTCGAGCGCGATCTGCGTCGCCAGCACCACGGCTTCCGGATCATCGGCGTTGATGTGCAGGACAGGTGCTTCGATCATCTTGACGACGTCCGAGCAGTACAGGGTCGAGCGTGCGTCGCGCGGATCCGAGGTGGTGAAACCGATCTGGTTGTTGATCACGATATGCACCGTGCCGCCGGTATGGTAGCCGCGGGTTTGCGCCAGATTCAGCGTTTCCATGACCACGCCCTGGCCGGCGAAAGCGGCGTCGCCGTGCACCAGGATAGGCAGCACTTGCGCGCCCTGCGCGTCGCCGCGGCGGTCCATGCGGGCCTTGACGGAACCTTCGACCACAGGGTTGACGATTTCCAGGTGCGACGGGTTGAACGCCAGCGACAGGTGGACCGGGCCGCCTGCGGTGGAGATGTCCGACGAGAAGCCTTGGTGGTATTTCACGTCGCCGGCAGGCAGGTCGTCGCCATGCTTGCCTTCGAATTCTTCGAACAGCTCCTGCGGCGCCTTGCCCAGGGTGTTCACCAGCACGTTCAGGCGGCCGCGGTGGGCCATGCCGATGACGATTTCCTGCACGCCTTTTTCGCCGGCGCGCTGGATGGTCTCATCCATCGAGGCGATGAAGGTTTCGCCGCCTTCCAGGGAGAAGCGCTTCTGGCCCACGTAGCGGGTGTGCAGATAGCGTTCCAGGCCTTCAGCCGCGGTGAGGCGGTCGAGGATGTGGATTTTTTTCTCTGGGGTGAAATTCGGGGTGGAGCGGATCGATTCCAGTTTCTCTTGCAGCCAGCGCTTTTCGGCCGGATCGGAGATGTACATGAATTCGGCGCCGATCGAACGCGTGTAGGTATCGCGCAGATAGTTGAGCAGGTCGCGCAGGGTGGCGGTCTCGGGGCCAAAATAGGTATTGCTGATGTTGAACACGGTGTCCATGTCCGCATCGGTGAAACCGTAGAAGCTCGGCTCGAGCTCAGGGATCATCGGACGTTCCTGGCGTTGCAGCGGATCCAGGTTGGCCCAGTGCGAACCGAGGTAGCGGTAGGCGGCGATCAGCTGCGTGGCGGCGACGCGCTTGCGGCCCATTTCAGCATCGAAGGAAGCGGTCACTGTGCGGATCGGACCTGCTTTTGCGCGCTCGGCGAACGAGGCGACGACGGAGGCATGCGCCACGTCAGGCTTGTTGGTGCCATCGACGGCAGGCACGTGCTGCATTGCGTCGAAGTAGGAACGCCAGTTATCGGGTACCGAGCCTGGATTGTTCAGATACGCCTCGTACAGGTCTTCCACGTACGGAGCATTCCCACCGAACAGGTAGGAGTTGGTCGTTAATTGCTGCATATATTGCTCACCTTTCTTCGCGCTTCGCGAGGAATTAGCGGGTTAATCTAACCTTCCGCGACACGGCCTGACCGGTTAGCGGATTGCACATCAAGTTGTGGGGAAGGGCTTTTTTATTGCACCAGCATTCTGCATACCGTCATTTAGAATAGCACGCGGTATTGTAACGCAACAACTGCAAGTTGAATTTTATTTGGCAAGCAAATGTAAGCTGTGTTGTTGATTTTCCCGGGCTTGCAAGCCTGTCACTGTTGTGCTTACGGCACATCGGCGGCCCTGCCGGCGTGCCGCTTGCGCCCGACTGGTCTGCCCGGCAACGGCCCCGCCGCGATGGCCGCCAGCCAATCGGGATCGCTGGCAAACCACTGCACCAGGAAGTCGAGCATGGTGCGCAGCAGCGGCGACATGTGCTGGCGCGAGGTGTAGACGCCGTAGATGCCCATATCCTGCGGCACGTAAGCGGGCAGCAGTTCCACCAGCTGCCCGCTGGCGATCAGCGGCGCGGCCGAGTAGCGCGGCTGCATGGCGATGCCCGCCCCCGCCACCGTGGCCACCAGCAGGACCAGCGACTCATTCGCCGACAAACGGCCGCTGACGGGTACAGTGAGCGCTTCCCCGTCATGCGTGAACTGCCACAGGCTCTTGCCGAAATACGTATAGGTCAGACAGTTGTGCAGGGCCAGGTCCTGCGCCCGGCGCGGCGTGCCGTGCGCCGCCAGGTACGATGGTGCGGCGCACACCACCGACGCGCAGCTGGCCAGCTGGCGCGCGATCAGGTTAGGCTCGAGCGCATTCGTGATGCGGATCGCCAGGTCGATGCGCTGTTCCACCAGGTTGACGGCGCGGTTCTCCATCTGCAGGTCGACGGCGGCGCGCGGGTAGCGCCGCAGGTAAGCGGTTACTGCGCCGGCGAGCGCCGTCTGCGCCAGCGATTGCGAGCAGGTGATGCGCAGCAGGCCGTGCGGCGTGTCGAGGCCCTCGGGCGAGGTGACGGCCATGGCGCCGGCCACTTCCAGCATCTGCCGGCAGCGCGCCAGGGTGGCCTCGCCCGCGTCCGTCAGGCTCAGCCGGCGCGTGGTGCGATGCAACAGGCGCGCGTCCGCCCACTCTTCCATCTCGGCCAGGTAGCGCGTCACCATGGCGCGCGACATGTCGAGCGCCTCGCTGGCGGCCACCATGCTGCCCCGCTCGGCGATGGCGACGAATACTTGTGCGGCGGTGATACGGTCCATGCGCTACTCCCTTGATTCATCCGATCCATGCAACTAAGTATTGCAATCTACCCTATTTGTCGCGCCTGGTCGAAAGGATAATATGCGACATGAGCACCTAATGCAGAAAGAATAATATGTTTGCACGCGCCGCCCTTCCCTCCCGTATGCTGGAAACCTTCCAGCTGGATGTACTGGGCCGCGCACCGTCCACTTCGCTGCTGCTGAGCGGCGTGGCCGACGCCATCCTCGTCAATGCCCAGTTCCTGCGCAACGATGCGGCGCAGTTAGCGCACACCATCGCGGCCAGCGGCAAGCGCCTGACCACCATCTATATCAGCGCGGCCGAACCGCAAGCGTATTTCGGCCTGGGCGTGCTGCGGCAAGCCTTTCCGCAAGCCCGCATCCTGGCCAGCGGCGCCACGGTCGAGGCGATCCGCCGCCAGGCCGGCGCCAGGGTCGCCCACTGGGGCGGCATCCTCAAGCACAATGCGCCGCGCTGCATCGTCATGCCCCAGCCCTATGAGAGCAACAGCCTGCCGCTGGAGGGACGGCAGGTCGCGCTGCGCCAGCTGGAAGCGGCCCTGAACTGAGGCCGCTCCGGCCGGCTCTACAACGCAGCCAGGAAGCGCTCATACTCTTGCGCGCTGCGCGCCAGCCGCTCGGCATACCCCGTTTCCTTCGGCCCGTCTTCCGCACCATAGAAGGCAAAGAAGCGGCGGTTGTCGGCGCCGATATACGCCAGGGTGACATCGAACGGTGCCAGCAGCTGCGCCAGGGTGACATTCCACTTGCCTTGCGGCGTGAAGTCTTCCTGGCGGATGCCTGCCGTGACGCCCAGCGCCACCTTGCGGCCCCTGAAGGCGTCGCCGCCTGTGCCATAGGCCCAGCCATACGCCAGCACCTCGTCGAGCCATTGCTTGAGCAAGGGCGGGCAGTTGAACCAGTACACGGGGAACTGCAAGACCACATTGGCGTGCGCCTCCACCAGCGCCTGTTCGCGCGCCACGTCGATCTTTCCATCCGGATAAGCCTGGTGCACGTCGTGGATGGTATAGCGGTCCGGATACCGCGCCAGCTCCTGCAGCCAGCGCTGGTTGGCCACCGACGTGGCGATGGAGGGATGGAAGACGATAACGAGGGTTTTCATCATGCTGCTTTCCTGAAAATGAGAGGGACGCACCGGCCCCGCCTTCTCAGGAAAGCAGGCAAGCCGATGCCCTGCCCCGTGGCGCGCCGCCCGTGGCCGCGCGCCTCCAAGGGCAGAAACAGCATAGCCATGCTGAGTACTTTTCACAAGTACGCACATTAACTACTCATACCATAAAAAAAGTAAGTTACTTGACGGTGGAACGGCGCCTTGCCATGCGCATCCGTATCAGACGGGCTGGTGCCGCTCGCCCCATTCGCACAGGGTATGCAGCACGGGGATCAGCGAAGCGCCCTTGGCCGAGAGGGAGTATTCCACCTTGGGCGGGACTTGCGGATATTCCTTGCGCACGATCAGCGCATCGGCTTCCAGTTCCTTCAGGACCACGCTGAGGGTCTTGAAGGCGATGCCGCCCAGATGCCGTTTGAGTTCGTTATGCCGCAGCACGGTGTTTTCCGCCAGCGCGTACAGGATCAGCATCTTGTACTTGCCGCCGATCAGCGACAAGGTGTAGCCAAATGCCGTATCGCCCAGAGCCACGCCGCCGGGGGCGCAGGTTTCGTCATTCATCGCATTGTGCTTCCTGTTGGTCAGAGTGCGAGCATAACAGCCCGGCGGCCCCGGCTTGCGTCGAGCACGCGCATAAAAAAACGGGCCGAAGCCCGTTTTTTGTTTGCTCGATACCGCCGTGGATTAACGCTTGTCCAGTGGCAGTACTTCGCGCGTGGTCGAACCGACGAACAGCTGGCGCGGACGGCCGATCTTTTGCTCTGGGTCGGCGATCATTTCGTTCCACTGGGCGATCCAGCCGATCGTACGGGCCATAGCGAAGATACCGGTGAACAGCGACACAGGGATGCCCAGCGCCGATTGCACGATGCCCGAGTAGAAGTCGACGTTCGGGTACAGTTTGCGCGACACGAAGTACTCGTCGTTCAGTGCAATCTTTTCCAGTTCCATCGCCAGCTTGAACAGCGGGTCGTCTTGCAGACCCAGTTCTTGCAGCACTTCGTAGCAGGTTTCACGCATCAGCTTGGCGCGTGGATCGAAGTTCTTGTACACGCGGTGGCCAAAGCCCATCAGCTTGACGCCCGAGTTCTTGTCCTTGACTTGCGCGATGAAGGCAGGGATGTTCTCGACGGTGCCGATTTCTTTCAGCATGTTCAGTGCCGCTTCGTTGGCGCCGCCGTGGGCAGGGCCCCACAGGCAGGCGATACCGGCAGCGATACAGGCGAACGGGTTGGCGCCCGACGAACCGGCCAGACGGACGGTCGAAGTCGATGCGTTTTGCTCGTGGTCCGCATGCAGGATCAGGATGCGGTCCAGGGCGCGCACCAGCACGTCGTTGACCTTGTACTCTTCGCACGGGTTGGCGAACATCATGTGCATGAAGTTGGCGCTGTACGACAGGTCGTTGCGCGGGTACACGAACGGCTGGCCGACCGAGTACTTGTAGGTCATGGCGACCAGGGTTGGCATCTTGGCGATCAGGCGGATGGCCGACACTTCGCGGTGACGCGGGTCGTTGATGTCCAGCGAGTCATGGTAGAACGACGCCAGCGCGCCGACGGTGCCCACCAGGACCGACATCGGATGCGCGTCGCGGCGGAAGCCGCGGAAGAAGAATTGCATCTGTTCGTGCACCATCGTGTGCTTGGTGACGGTGTCGACGAACTTGGCCTTCTGCGCCGCGTTCGGCAGTTCGCCGTTCAGCAGCAGGTAGCACGATTCCATGAAGTCGGCGTTGACGGCCAACTGTTCGATCGGGTAACCACGGTACAGCAGCTCGCCCTTGTCGCCGTCGATGTAGGTGATCGACGAATTGCAGGCGGCCGTCGACATAAAGCCTGGGTCGTAGGTGAACTTGCCGCTACCGGCGTACAGTTTGCGGATGTCGATGACGTCCGGGCCAACCGTGCCTTTGTAGATTGGAAATTCAAGCGATGGGCTGCCATCGGAGAACGACAGGGTAGCTTTTGTGTCAGAGATATTCATGGGCTCTTCCTTCTCGGGAGTGAGTCGAAATTAAAATCAAAAATTCTGGCTGCAATTCGCACCGCAATTCGGCAGTGCTACAGCGCGCCACTCGCACCGTTTGCAATATATCGCCCAGGCGTCTAGGCAATGCGCAGTCGTTGCAGCAGTGCGCGCACATGCGGCAGATCGACTTCGCCTTCCGGCTCTTTACGGGCCAGTACCAGATCCATTAACGCATTGTCCGATAAATCCAGCAAACGCGTCAGCGCGTCAACTTCTTCATCAGTCAATTCGGTTTCATACGCATCGAGAAAACGGGTCAGGATAATGTCGTTTTCCAGCAGGCCACGGCGTGAACGCCAGCGCAGGCGGGCGCGGTTGGCCGGGTCGGCCTGATGCGAGGACAAAATTGATTCTGTCATTTGGTTTACCACTTTACGTGTGCCTTGCGGCACGGTGCTGCTTTGCAGGCGCCGCCTGCAGGCAAGAGAGGATACCCTCTTCCGGCAAACGGCGCCCGGCGGACGCGATCAGGGTGATCAGATCGCGCGGCGGACCATCAATTCCTTGATCTTGCCGATCGCCTTGTTCGGGTTCAACCCTTTCGGGCAGACGTCGACGCAGTTCATGATCGAATGGCAGCGGAACAGGCGGTACGGATCTTCCAGGTTGTCCAGACGCGCGCCGGTGGCTTCGTCGCGCGAATCGGCGATGAAGCGGTAGGCTTGCAGCAGGCCGGCCGGGCCGACGAACTTGTCCGGATTCCACCAGAACGACGGGCACGACGTGGAGCAGCATGCGCACAGGATGCACTCGTACAGGCCATCGAGTTCTTCGCGCTGTTCCGGCGATTGCAGGCGCTCTTTTTCAGGCGGGATCGAATCGTTGATCAGGAACGGCTTGATCGAATCGTACTGCTTGAAAAATTGCGTCATGTCGACGATCAGGTCGCGGATGACCGGCAAGCCTGGCAACGGACGCAGCACGATAGGCTCGGAGAGTTCGTTCAGGTTGGTGGTGCATGCCAGGCCGTTCTTGCCGTTGATGTTCATCGCGTCCGAACCGCACACGCCTTCGCGGCACGAGCGGCGCAGGGCCAGCGAGTCATCGACGTCCGCCTTGATGCGCTGCAGTGCGTCGAGCAGCATCTTGTCGGTGTCTTTCAGTTCGACCGTCAGGTCTTGCATGTACGGCTTGGCATCCTGGTCAGGATCGTAGCGGTAGATTTTAAATTTGAGAGTGCGTGCCATGTTCTGACCTTTAGAAAGTACGTGGTTTTGGCTTGAAGGTATCGACCGTCAGCGGTTTGGTCACGACTGGCTTGTATTCCAGGCGATTGCCTTCCGAGTACCACAGCGTGTGCTTCATCCAGTTTTCGTCGTCGCGTTGCGGGTGATCATCCTGGGCGTGCGCGCCGCGCGATTCCTTGCGCGCTGCCGCCGAGACGATCGTCGCTTTCGCCGTTTCGATCAGGTTGTCCAGCTCCAGCGCTTCCACGCGGGCCGTGTTGAAGACCATCGATTTATCCTTGAAGGAGACGTGCTTGCGGCGCTCGTCGAGCTTCATGATTTCTTCGACGCCCTTGTTCAGCATCTCGTCGGTACGGAACACGCCGCAGTACTTCTGCATCGTGGCGCGGATGTCGTTCGCCACGCCCTGCACGGTTTCCGTGCCGGTCGAGTTTTCCAGGCGCGCCAGGCGGCCCATGGCAAAATCGGCGGCGTCGGCTGGCAAAGGCTTGTTTTCCTTGGCTTTCAGGCCGCTGCCCACGATGTGGTTGCCGGCCGCGCGGCCGAAGACCACCAGGTCGAGCAGCGAGTTCGTGCCCAGGCGGTTGGCGCCGTGCACCGACACGCAGGCACATTCGCCGATCGCGTACAGGCCGTTGACGACTTTCGCCGAATTGTCCGGACCGGTCGGGGTGACGACCTGGCCGTGGATGTTCGTCGGGATGCCGCCCATCTGGTAGTGAATCGTCGGCACGACAGGAATCGGTTCCTTGGTGGCATCGACGTTGGCGAACTTGTGGCCGATTTCCAGGATCGACGGCAGGCGCTTGGCGATGGTGTCGGCGCCGATGTGGCGCAGGTCCAGCATCACGTGGTCCTTGTTCGGACCGCAGCCGCGGCCTTCCTTGATTTCCTGGTCCATCGAACGCGACACGAAGTCGCGCGGCGCCAGATCCTTCAGGGTCGGCGCATAGCGCTCCATGAAGCGTTCGCCTTCGCTATTGATCAGGATGCCGCCTTCGCCGCGCACGCCTTCGGTGATCAATACGCCCGCGCCGGCCACGCCGGTCGGGTGGAACTGCCAGAATTCCATGTCCTGCAGCGGCAGGCCGGCGCGTGCCGCCATGCCCATGCCGTCACCGGTATTGATGAAGGCGTTGGTCGACGCGGCGAAGATGCGGCCTGCGCCGCCCGTTGCCATGACCGTCGTCTTTGCTTCCAGGATCATGCATTCGCCGGTTTCCATTTCCAGCGCAACCACGCCGATCACGTCGCCGTCGGCGTCACGGATCAGGTCGAGTGCCATCCATTCGACGAAGAAGTGCGTACGGGCGCGCACGTTGCGCTGGTACAGCGTGTGCAACAGGGCGTGACCGGTACGGTCAGCTGCCGCGCAAGCGCGCTGCACCGGCTTTTCGCCGAAGTGGGCCGTGTGGCCGCCGAACGGACGCTGATAGATGGTGCCGTCAGGGTTGCGGTCGAACGGCATGCCGAAGTGTTCCAGCTCGTACACGACCTTCGGTGCTTCGCGGCACATGAATTCGATGGCATCCTGGTCGCCCAGATAGTCGCCGCCCTTGACGGTGTCGAACATGTGCCAGAACCAGTTGTCTTCGGCCATGTTGCCGAGCGAGGCGCCGATACCGCCCTGCGCCGCCACGGTGTGCGAGCGGGTCGGGAAGACTTTCGACAGAACTGCGACGTTCAGACCGGCTTCAGCCAGCTGCAACGACGCGCGCATGCCGGAACCGCCGGCGCCAACGATGACCGCATCAAAGCGGCGGGTAGGGATTGCAGATTTATATGCTGCCACGATTACACACTCCAGAGTATCTGTACCGTCCAGCCGGCACAAGCGATCAACCACAGCATGGTGGCAATTTGCAGGGTCAGACGGAGGCCAGCGCTTTTCACGTAGTCCATCCAGATGTCGCGTACGCCGACCCATGCGTGGTAGAACAGGGCGACGAAGGTCACCAGGCTGAACAATTTAAACCACTGCTGTGCGAACAGACCGGCCCAGCCTTCATAGCTGAAGTTGCTGCCAGTCAAGAAAGAAATAAGCAGGATGGCCACATAAGCCACCATGACGATGGCGGTGACGCGTTGCGCCAGCCAGTCGCGCAAGCCGTAATGGGCACCGACGACGAGGCGTTTCGGTCCGATATTATTGTCTGCCATGTTTAAAATACTCCAAACAGTTTCAAAGCGACCAAAGCCGTCAACACCAGGCTCACGACCAGCACGGACGACGCGGTCTTGCGGGCCGAATCTTTTTCGATGGCAACGTGCACATCCATGAACAGGTGACGGATACCGGCGCAGAAGTGGTGCAGGAAGGCCCAGACCAGACCCAGGGTGATCAGCTTGACGAACCAGTGCGAGGCGATGCCCTGGAAGTAGGCATAGGACATTTCGGAACGCAGGCTCAGTTCCAGCATGTACAAGATGCATGGCAGCAAGGCGAAAATGATGAAACCGCTGATGCGATGCAGGATCGAGACGATGGCGCCGACAGCCATGCGGTAGTTCGACAATTCGGTAACATGAATGTTACGGAATTGCGGCCGTTCTTTTTTTGGTACTTCTCTTACGGCTTCAGACATAACAAAAACCTCCCCTTTGAATTTCAACTAAATATTGAAGCCGCGATTTTCGCCGATTTTCGCAACCCATACCAATATCTATTGTTACATATAACCAAAATGGTTTTTTACTACAAAATACCGCGCTACTTTCCGTAGTTCACGTAATTTAATTACAGAATCGCCGGCAAAACACGGCCCGCCGGAGCGGGCCATGCTGTCGCTGCGCTTTCCGTTGTCTCCGTTGCCCGCCTTGCGGCAGGCATCTTGCAAGCGATGCACTTCAGCCTTGCCGCTTGTTCGGGCGCCCGCAAGCGCCCCGCAGCTTCAGCTGAGTTCATTCTGATAATGATGGCGACTGGTCAGGTACAAGCCCCGGCGCAGTTCGACCGGCTTGTCGCCGTAGGTAAACGACACGCGCTCGGAACTGAGCAAGGGCGTGCCGAGGTCGATATTCAACAGCTGCGCGGCGCCCGCGTCGGCGCACACGGCGCGGATCTGCTCGGACGCGCGTATCATGCGCGTGCCAAATTCCGTTTCGAACAGGCCGTACATGGGTCCCTTGTATTCCACCAGGCGCTCGGCCGTCAGGCCCTTGAAGATCAGGCCGGGCAGCCAGAGCTCCTCGACGATGGTCGGCACGCCGTCGAAATACTGGACGCGCTTGATGAAAATGACGGCGTCGCCGGACTTCAGGTCCATCAGGCGCGCCACGTCGGCCGGCGCGCGCACGCGCTTGACTTCGATGAATTTGCTTTCGGGATAATGTGGCACGCCTTCATCCGGCACCAGGCGCAGGAAGCGGAAATGCGCGCGCGCCTCGTGGTGGGTGGACACGAAAGTGCCCTTGCCCTGACGGCGCATGACGAGATTCTCGGCAGCCAGTTCATCGATGGCCTTGCGCACCGTGCCCTGGCTGACCTTGAAGCGGCCGGCCAGCTCGACCTCGCTGGGAATCAGCTCGCCCGGCTTCCATTCGCCCGATTGCAGGCTTTGCGTGATGAGCGCCTTGATCTGCTGGTACAGGGGACTGAAGGTGGGCGATGCCGTCGCGGCAGGCACGGGCACGGCGGCGGCATTGACGCTGGCGACAGGGGCGGCGGCGGTGCTGGCCGCCGCGGGGACGGGCGTGGCCGGGGTGCCCGCGGTCGGACTGACCGCCCCGCTTGCAGCAGTGGCATTGTTGGTCAGATTGGACGAGGCGGAATTCATAGTCCGACATTTCAACACAAATCACTGCCCGCGTCCAGTAAAACACTCGCAGTTATCTGTCTTATATAAGACATAAGATATGATTGACAGATAGGGATCGGAGGCCTAAACTGCCCTCGATAAAACATGTGAGCCCGCGTTTTATGTTGTCGGCCAGCCACTCTGGCTTCGTGCAGCACGAGCGTGACGGCAGCGTACACCAGCAATTCGGTGGCGCGGGCCGGTTTTGGTATCATTATAGTTTTTCCGGATAAGCGTAAGCCCAGCTTCAAGCCCGTTTTCTTTCCCATTTTTGGAGATTCATCATGGCTAAAACCCCAATGCGTGTTGCAGTGACCGGCGCCGCCGGCCAGATCGGCTACGCCCTGTTGTTCCGCATCGCCAATGGCGACATGCTCGGCAAAGACCAGCCTGTCATCTTGCAACTGCTTGAAATCCCGGACGAAAAAGCCCAGAAGGCGCTCAAGGGCGTGATGATGGAAATCGACGACTGCGCCTTCCCGCT
The DNA here is from genome assembly GCF_051380725.1 of Janthinobacterium glycogeni. Classification (NCBI taxonomy): domain Bacteria; kingdom Pseudomonadati; phylum Pseudomonadota; class Betaproteobacteria; order Burkholderiales; family Oxalobacteraceae; genus Janthinobacterium; species Janthinobacterium glycogeni. The sequence continues at coordinate 619,401 of NZ_JBNYXP010000001.1, forward strand.
GCTGGCCGAGATGACCGCCCACTCCGATCCGCTGACCGCCTTCAAGGATGTCGACGTGGCCGTACTGGTTGGCGCGCGTCCGCGCGGCCCAGGCATGGAACGCAAGGACCTGCTGGAAGCGAACGCCCAGATCTTCACGGTGCAAGGCAAGGCGCTCGACGCCGTCGCTTCGCGCAACGTCAAAGTGCTGGTGGTCGGCAACCCTGCCAACACCAACGCCTACATCGCCATGAAATCGGCGCCGTCGCTGCCGGCGAAGAACTTCACCGCCATGCTGCGCCTGGACCACAACCGCGCGCTGTCGCAAGTCGCTGCCAAGACCGGCACCGCCGTGAAAGACATCGAGAAGCTGACCGTGTGGGGCAACCACTCGCCAACGATGTACGCCGACTACCGCTTCGCCACCGTCAACGGCAAGGCTGTGAAAGACCTGATCAACGATCAGGAATGGAACGCCAACGTGTTCCTGCCAACCGTCGGCAAGCGCGGCGCGGCCATCATCGAAGCGCGCGGCCTGTCGTCGGCAGCGTCGGCAGCGAACGCCGCCATCGACCACATCCATGACTGGATGCTGGGCACGAACGGCAAGTGGACCACCATGGGCGTGCCTTCCGATGGCTCGTATGGCATCCCTGAAGGCACCGTGTTCGGCTTCCCGGTCACCACCGACAACGGCGAGTACACCATCGTTCAAGGCCTGGAAATCGATGCATTCTCGCAAGAGCGCATCAACCTGACCCTGAAAGAACTGACCGAAGAGCGCGAAGGCGTGAAACACCTGCTGGCATAAATCCAGTATTGGCGGCGCGGCCTGCGCGCCGCCCGCCAAGAAGGCCGCCCCGCGAGTTACGCGGCGCGGCTGTTTTATCAAGTAGTCTTTACCTGCAGAAATGCCTTAAGCATGCACCCTTCCGAGGTTTTATTCCAAGGCAAACGCCAGCCGCTGTTGCTCGCCGCTTGCGACCACTACGCCGGCTCTGAAAAGCTGATGCGTAAATCGATTGCTTTGCAACAAGAGCTTGGTCCCCTGTTCGACATCACGTTCGACTGCGAAGACGGCGCCAGCGCCGGCAATGAAGAATCCCACGCCCTGATGATCGCCGGCCTGCTGGCCAGCGACGAAAACCAGTTCAACCGCATCGGCGTGCGCGTGCACGACGTCGACAGCGCGTTTTTCGCGCGCGACGTGGAAATCATCTGCACGGCCGCGTCCCGCCTGGCCTACATCGCCGTGCCCAAGGTGGCCGGCGTGCAGGACGCCATGCTGGCCATCGACCTGATCAACCTGCACGCGCGCCGCGCCGGCCGCGACAACCTGCCCGTGCACATCCTGATCGAGACGCATGGCGCGCTGCGCGACGCTTACGCGATCGCCGCCCTGCCCCAGGTCGAATGCCTGTCCTTCGGCATCATGGATTTCGTCTCGGCCCATTACGGCGCCATTCCCGCCGCCGCCATGCGCACGCCGGGCCAGTTCACGCACCCGCTGGTGGTGCGCGCCAAGCTCGAAGTGGCGGCCGCCTGCCACGCGCACGGCAAGGTGGCGTCGCATAACGTGACGACCGACGTGCGCGATTCGGCCGTGGTGGCGAATGACGCCCAGCGCGCGACAGCCGAGTTCGGCTACACGCGCATGTGGAGCATCCACCCTGACCAGATCAAACCCATCATCAAGGCCTTTACGCCCCGCCTGTCCGAAGTCAACGAGGCCAGCAACATCCTCAACGAAGCGCTGCGCGCCAACTGGGGGCCGATTGCGCAAAATGGCCGCTTGCACGACCGCGCCAGCTACCGATATTATTGGACCGTTTTGCAACGCGCCAAACTGGCGGGCCTCGGCCTGCCCGAGGCGGCTGCTGCATTACTCAACGCCCCCTCTTCCAGCACCACTGAAAACTGACAGGAATTACACGATGTCCCTCTCCAAATTAGCCATTGCCTGCAGCGTCGCGCTGGGCGCCATGACCCTCACGCTGGCGCCAGCCAGCTTCGCCGCCACGGCAGAGGCAAATCCCAAGGCCGTCAAGGCCAAGCCAAAGGCCAAGGCCGCCAAGGCAAAAGCTGCCGCCAAGGAAGCCCATCCGCTCGCCATGTCGGTCGCCGACAAGGAAGAAGCCGATGAACCGAACACGGCAGGCTCGGCCTCCACCGATTTCAATTGTGAACTTGGTAATAAAATTACCATCTACACCAATGCGACTGACGACAAACACATCGCCCTGCGCTGGAAGAAGCGCCTGCACCGCCTGAGCCGAGTGGGCACCACCACCGGCGCCAACCGCTTCGAGAACCGTTTGTATGGTCTCGTGTGGATCGGTATCCCGGCCAAAGGCATGCTGCTCGATTCCAAGCAGGGCCGCCAGCTGGCCAATGAATGCAAGGATGCGGAGCAAGCCAAGCCGGCGGCAGTGGTGGAAGCAGCGCCATCGCTGGGCGTGCTGCCGGCGACCGGCGGCTGATGTGCGCAGCAAGGGCCTCTTCGGGGGCTCAGTCATGTTTTGTAATTTGAATAATCAATAATAGACGATACCCAACAAGGAGAGGTCATGTCCCGCAACACTCTGAACACGCTCAAGGACTTTAATATTTCGGACAGCAAGAAGGGCAAGCTGTATTCCCTGCCTGCGCTGGAAAAAAGCCTGGGCATCAATGTCTCCCGCCTGCCAGTGTCGATTCGCATCGTGCTCGAATCGGTATTGCGCAACTGCGACGGCAAAAAAGTCACCGAAGAACACGTCAAGCAATTGGCGAGCTGGGGCCCGACCGCCGAGCGCACCGACGAGATCCCGTTCGTAGTGGCGCGCGTCGTGCTGCAAGACTTCACCGGCGTGCCGCTGCTGGCCGACCTGGCCGCCATGCGCAACGTGGCCGCCAAGATGGGCATCAACGCCAAGAAGATCGAACCGCTGGTACCGGTCGACCTGGTGGTCGACCACTCGGTCACCATCGATCACTACCGCGAAAAGAAAGCGCTGGACCTGAACATGAAGCTGGAATTCTCGCGTAACAACGAGCGTTACCAGTTCATGAAATGGGGCATGCAGGCATTCGACACCTTCGGCGTCGTGCCGCCGGGCTTCGGCATCGTCCACCAGGTCAACCTGGAATACCTGGCGCGCGGCGTGCACCACGCAGGCAAGAAAGCCGGCGACGTGTACTACCCTGACACCCTGGTCGGCACCGACTCGCACACCACCATGATCAACGGCATCGGCGTGGTCGGCTGGGGCGTGGGCGGCATCGAGGCGGAAGCCGGCATGCTGGGCCAGCCGGTCTACTTCCTGACGCCGGACGTCATCGGCGTGAACCTGTCGGGCGCGCTGCGCGAAGGCTGCACCGCCACCGACCTGGTACTGACGATTACCGAACTGCTGCGCAAAGAGAAAGTCGTCGGCAAGTTCGTCGAATTCTTCGGCGAAGGCACCGAATCGCTGACCCTGACGGACCGCGCGACGATCGCCAACATGGCACCGGAATACGGCGCGACCATGGGCTTCTTCCCGGTCGACGAAGCGACCATCGATTACTTCAAGGGCACCGGCCGCAGCAAGGCTGAAATCGCCGCGTTCGAAGGCTACTTCAAGGCGCAAAACCTGTTCGGCGTGCCAAAAGCGGGCGACATCGACTACACCCGCGTGGTGGAACTGGACCTGGCATCGGTCGCTCCGTCGCTGGCCGGCCCGAAACGCCCGCAAGACCGTATCGAAATCGGCAACGTCAAGGCCAACTTCGCCGAGCTGTTCGCCAAGCCGACGACCGAAAACGGCTTCAACAAGAATCCTGCCGACCTGGCTGCCGTGTACGAAACGACGAACGGCGTGAAAGTGTCGAACGGCGACGTGCTGATCGCCGCGATCACCTCGTGCACCAACACCTCGAACCCGAGCGTGATGCTGGCTGCCGGCCTGCTGGCCAAGAAAGCCGTGGAAGCCGGCCTGAAGGTCGCTCCGCACATCAAGACCTCGCTGGCTCCCGGCTCGCGCGTCGTCACCGAATACCTGACCGCTGCCGGCCTGCTGCCGTACCTGGAAAAACTGGGCTTCGGCGTGACCGCCTACGGCTGCACCACCTGTATCGGCAATGCGGGCGACCTGACGCCTGAGCTGAATGCAGCGATTGCCACGCACGATATCGTCGCGTCGGCCGTGCTGTCGGGCAACCGCAACTTCGAAGCGCGCATTCACCCGAACATCCGCTCGAACTTCCTCGCTTCGCCACCGCTGGTCGTCGCCTACGCCATCGCCGGCAACATGACGCGCGACCTGATGACGGAACCTGTCGGCAAGGGCAAGGGCGGCAAGGACGTCTACCTGGGCGACATCTGGCCGACCTCGGCTGAAGTGTCGGCCATGATGAAGTTCGCCATGAATGCCAAGGTATTCAAGGACAACTACGCCGACGTCAAGGGCGCGCCAGGCAAGCTGTGGGAGAAAGTCACCACCGTGTCGGGTCAAGTCTACAACTGGCCGAAATCGACCTACATCGCGGAACCGCCGTTCTTCGACAACTTCTCGATGACGCCAGCGGCAGTGGCCACCGGCATCGAAGGCGCGCGTGCACTGGGCGTGTTCGGCGATTCCATCACCACCGACCACATCTCGCCAGCCGGCTCGATCCAGGAAAACGGTCCTGCAGGCAAGTGGCTGAAGGAAAACGGCGTCCTGAAAGCGGACTTCAATTCCTACGGCTCGCGTCGCGGCAACCATGAAATCATGATGCGCGGCACGTTCGCCAACGTGCGTATCAAGAACCGCATGATCCCTGCCAAGGCGGACGGTTCGGCGGTCGAAGGCGGCATCACGATCCACCAGCCTTCCGGCGAACAGATGTCGATCTACGACGCAGCGATGAAATATGTTGCTGAAGGCACGCCAACCATGGTCTTCGGCGGCGAAGAGTACGGTACGGGCTCGTCGCGCGACTGGGCAGCCAAGGGCACCCAGCTGCTGGGCGTGAAAGCCGTGATCACCCGTTCGTTCGAGCGCATCCACCGCTCGAACCTGGTGGGCATGGGCGTGCTGCCGCTGCAATTCATCGGCGACGACAGCGTGCAGACGCTGGGCATCACCGGCAATGAAACCTTCGACCTGAAAGGCCTCGAAGGCGAAATCAAGCCACAGCAACTGGCGACCCTGGTGATCCACGGCGCCGACGGCAGCAGCCAGGAAGTCAAAGTCCTGCTGCGCATCGATACGCCGATCGAAGTCGATTACTACAAGCATGGCGGTATCCTGCCATTCGTGCTGCGTCAACTGCTGGCCGAGTAATCAGCCCAGCTGTGAGGCAAGATAAAAGCGCCGGTTCCGACCGGCGCTTTTTTTTTCGTCCGCAGCGCCCGTTTTTCCTTGAAATTTCGACTATTGGCATGATCTAAGGACAGCTTACGTATTGCGTGCGGCTGAATCCTCTACAATACGGTTATAAGGGTTTATCATTGTTTGACTGATCCATTTTTTTCACTTTCCGAGACTCTTATCCCGCTATGCGTCGTCCTTCCAAAGATTCATCCCATAAACTGACTGCCGACAGCCAGCGCCTGGTCACCTTTGCCCAGGCGATCGTACAGGCAGCCAGCCGTCTCGAAGAGCGGTCCTGGGAACACAGCCTGGATACGCAGCTCCAGAAATTACTCAAAACCGGCCACCAGGACACCATCGACAATACCCTGGGCAGCCTGTTCAAGGAAGACTTGAACGCCTACGACGTGCTGATGGACTGCGTTGAAGCCGTCAGCGAATCGACCGTCATCACGCATGAAGACGTGCGCTACGACGCCCTGCTGGTGGCCGTGCCCATCCTCGCGTGGACGCGCTTTTCCATCGCTTCCGGCCCCATGGCCGGCGACGCGCACGGCGTGCTGTCCGCGCATTTCGCCGCCCACCTGCTGGCCGACGGCACGAAGATGGCCATGGCGCCGACCCTGTATTCGATCGACCAGTTGCCGCGCAGCCACGTCGAAACCTATGCCAAGACGCAGAAGCTGGCGCTGGCCGCCCTGAAAGGCACGGCCGTCAAGCCATCGAGCAAAGAGGCGGAAACGGCACCGTTCCTGGCCGACACGCGCTACCTGCTGGTGGCCGTGGTGGCGCCCGCCGGCGCGCCGCTGTTCCGCTGGCAGACGCCGGCCAGCCAGCTCGACTTCATCGCCGAGCGCAGCGCCGCCCTGGAACAATGGCGCGCGCAGGCCACGCCGACCATCGCCCGCCTGCTGCCTGGCTGCGGCCTGGAATTGCTGCTGCCGGAAGCCTACTACGTGGCTTGCCGCGAAGCGGACAAGCTGATACGCCCCGTCTCCGTGCGCGCGGCCGTGCACTACCTGACGCACACGCTGGCCATCGAGCCGTCGGAACTGCGCGCCGTGATCGCCGGCTTCGGCGAGGAAGCGGCCGACGGCCAGGTCGACGAGTACCGCATCGCCTTCACCCTGCGCCAGGCGCCGGACGTCATCTACGGCATCGTCTGGCCGCTGTACGGCCAGGAAGACGAGGATGGCACGCCGATCGAAGGCCTGATCCAGGTCGGCATCGCCGCGCTGGACAAGCAAAAGACGCCCGTCGATGAAATCATCGAGCACTTGAACGCCGCCGGCGTGACGCAGATCAAGCGCCACGCGGAACGCTTTGTCGGTGAATACTGCGACGACTGCGGCGCGCCCCTGTTTGCCGACCCGGTCGGCGAGCTGGCGCATGCGGAAATGCCGGAAGATACGCCGCAAGGCACCGAGCATTTTCATTGATCCTGTAACGGTGTTGTCGGATTACGCGCTGCGCGCTAATCCGACCTACGCCGCTGGCATAGGCCGTAGGTCGGATTAGCCGGCACGGCGTAATCCGACTACGGTTTGAAGAGGTGTCGATGCAATGGTTGAAGGACAGGCCGTAGGTCGGATTAGCCGGCACGGCGTAATCCGACTACGGTTTGAAGAGGTGTCGATGCAATGGTTGAAGGACAGGCCGTAGGTCGGATTAGCCGGCACGGCGTAATCCGACAACACAGTTGGCGTAAAAAAGGCGGAACCTCGGTTCCGCCTTTTTGCATTGCAGGCCGCGTTTATCGCCTCGTCACCACTGTGAAAACGGATGGCGGATCAGGTTCGCATTGTAGTAGCGGGCGTCGCCCGACACTTCCGCGCCGATCCATTCCGGCTTCTCGAAGGGCTGGTCTTCCGAGGCCAGTTCGATCTCGGCCACCACCAGGCCCGCATTGGCGCCCAGGAACTCGTCGACTTCCCACACCATGCCCGCGTGTTCGATGCGGTGACGGACCTTTTCGATCAGCGGCTGTTCGCACAGGCCGTCGAGCAGTTCGACGGCGTCGGCCAGCGGAATCGGATACTCCCACTCGCCGCGCGTCGCGCCCACGTTGGCGCCTTTGATGGTCAGCATCGCCTGTTCGCCCTCGATGCGCACGCGCACCACGCGCTCGCGCGCGGACGACAGGTAGCCCTGGCGCAGCAGCACCGCCTGCCCCAGGCCGCGCCAGGCGTCGCCGGCCAGCAGGAATTTACGCTCGATCTCGACGCCCATGATCAACGCCGCTCAATCCAGCGACAGCAGGATAGGCTGCAGCATGGCCGCGCCCAGGGCCGCGCTGCGCGCGCCGTTCCAGCCCACGGCTGGATCCGGCAAGTCGGCGTTTTCCTTGAACGGCATTTCCAGGGTCAGCGCCAGGCAGCCGAAATGGTGGCCGATGTATTTCGACGCCAGGGTCAGCATGTCCGACTTGTACTTGCTGGCGGCATAGCCGAACTTGTCCTGGAAGTCGGGGCTGGCCTGCTTGTAGCGCTCGATGAAGGCTTTCTGGTGCGCCGCTTGCGCCGGCGTGAAGTTTTCCAGCATTTCGTTGCCGGCCACAAAGTTGTACGGCAACGCTTCATCGCCGTGGATGTCGAAGAACATGTCGACGCCCGTTTCGTGGATCTTGTTTTTCACGCACAGCACTTCCGGGCTGTTTTCCAGCGATGGCGTCATCCATTCGCGGTTCAGGTTGGCGCCAGCCGCATTCGTGCGCAGGTTGCCGCGGATGGAACCGTCCGGGTTCATGTTCGGCACGATGTGGAACACCGCGCGCTGCAAGAGTTTGCGCGCGATCGGGTTGGCGTCGTCCAGCAGCGAGTCGATCAAGCCTTCGACGAACCATTCGGCCATCGATTCGCCCGGATGCTGGCGCGCGATGACCCAGATTTTCTTTTCCGCCTGCGGATTGCCGATGGTAACCATGTTCATGTCGCGGCCGTCGACCGTGCTGCCCAGGTCCGATACGCGCGCCAGCGGATGCTCGGCCACTTCGCCCAGCAGGCGCAAATGGCGTTCCCACGAGTACGGCTCAAAATAGGCGTAGTACACGCTGTCAAGTTCCGGCGTGTGCGAGATCGTCATGACCTGGCCGTCGAACGAGGTCGGCACGCGGAACCAGTTTTCGCTGTCGTAGCTGGCCACGGCCTGGTAGTCTTCATAGCCGGCCGGATAGGTGGCCTGGCCCGCGTTCAGGAAGCGCAGCGTGCATGCCTGGCCGCGCGCGCCCTGCAGGCGGAAGTGAAACCACTGGTGGATGTCGGCGTGGCTATCCTTGCGCAAGTTCAAGTCGATGGCGCCGGCACTGGTGGCGCTCACCACGTCGATGGCGCCCGAGTCGAAGTTCTGGCTGATTTTAATGGTCATGTAATGATCCCGTCCAAATGTAAGTGTTCCGGCGTTGCCTCGTGGGCGAGCGCCGTTGTGCTAAACGCAGTGTAAGCTATCCCGCTATTTTCCGCCCTTTGCCCCCGTTCGCAAAGCCTGGTCCGGCAATTTATGCACCAATCCGGGGCATCGACGGAAAAGTGCCGGGCAAAAGCGCGAAAAATCGGTCAGCTGTTGCATCCACCGGACAAAAAACTGATTTGTAACAGCGGCGGACACATTGGCACCCGGTCGCCCCCCTATAATTCCTGCTTTCATAGAGTCGCCAGGAAAGAGTCGTGGACAAGAAGTTGACCAACATTCAGGAAAGAAAGTTACGCGAGGCGCAGGCGCGGCGCGAGCACATCATCGACGTCGTCAAAGACCTCATCAAGAAGGGTGGCGCGCGCGCCGTCTCCATCCGCAAGGTGGCCGAGGCGGCAGGGTTTTCCACCACCGTCGTGTACGCCTTGTTCCGCGACAAGGCCACCCTGATCGCCCAGGCCATGGACAAGGATTTGCTGGAACTGGTGCGCGCCATGCGCACGGCGTGCGCCAGCAGCGATGACCCGTGGCAGCGCATCAGCCTGGTCGGCCGCGCCTACATCGAATACGGCTTCCAGCATCCGGACGAGTATTCGCTGATCTTCATGGAATTGCGGCCGCACGCGGAAATCGACGCCGTTGAGGTCGAACACGGCAATATCGAGCAAGACCCGTACGCCTACGCGCTGCACCTGTTTACCGAACTGGCGCAAGCGGGCCAGGTGCGCCAGGACGAGCCGGCGCTGCACACGATGACGCAAGTCTTCTGGCAATCGCTGCACGGCCTCGTCTCGCTGCGCATCGTCATGGATGCGGGCGACCCATGGACACCGCACCCTGAAATGAACGCGCATATCGACGACTTGCTCGCTGTCGTCACGGCAGGCATCCGCTTGCGCTTTGCGCCGGCTGCCTGACGTTTGATCCAGCGCAAACCGTCTCGACGCCAAAAGCGGACAGTGGAGTGACGCCGCCTGCGCTGGTGCAGCCGCGGCCCGCGCGAAGGAGGGCGACATGAACGAAGCCTATGCCACGGACCTGCTTGACAAACAGCAAAGCGCGAACAATGCTGTACGGATGGAAGCGCGGCTGACAAAACTGGAAACGGACCGGGAGCATGACCGGCTATGGTTCAAGACCCTGGAACAGCGCCTGGGCGATGGCCTTGACAATGTGCGCACGGAATTGCGCGACGAATCGCAGCTGTTGCGCGCCGACCTGACGCAGTTTCGCGGCGACTTGCGCGGCGACTGCCACGCCCTGCGCACGGAACTGGGCGACATCCGCAAGCACATGCACACCCACTTCCTGTGGTTCATGGGCATCCAGGCCACCACCACGTTTGCCCTGCTGGGCCTGGGCGCCAAGGCGCTGCATATGTACTGAATAGTGAAAAAGGCAGGCGCGGTGCTGTACCGCCCTGCCCTGTCCTGATGTTGGCGAAGCTTATTCAGCTGCCAGCATGCTCTGCGTTTCCTGGTAGCGCGTATGCCACGACAGCGCCTCTTGCAGGATGTGCGGCGTGTGGCCACCGCGCTGGCATGCCGCGTCGTAATACGCGCGCAATTGATCGCGGTAAGCGGGATGCGTGCACCGCTCGATGATCAACGGCGCCCGTTCGCGCGGCGCCAGACCCCGCAAGTCAGCATAACCCCATTCCGTGACCAGCACGTCGACGTCATGTTCCGTATGATCCACATGCGAGACCATCGGCACGACGCTGGAAATGCGCCCGCCCTTGGCCGCCGATTTCGACACGAACATCGATACCTGCCCATTGCGCGCGAAGTCGCCCGAGCCGCCGATGCCGTTCATCATGTGCGTGCCGCACACGTGCGTGGAATTGACGTTGCCGTAGATATCGAACTCGAGTGCCGTGTTCAGGGCGATGATGCCCAGGCGGCGCACGATCTCGGGATGGTTGCTGATCTCTTGCGGGCGCAGCACGATTTTCGACCGGTAATGGTCGATATTGTCCATCAGCTTCTGGTGCACGGCGGCCGACAGGGTGATCGACGAGGCCGAGGCAAATGCCAGCTGGCCGGAATCGAGCAGCTCGATGGCGCTGTCCTGCAGCACTTCCGAATACATCGTCATGTTGCGGAAGGGCGAACCGATCAGGCCGTGCAGCACGGCGTTGGCGATGGTGCCGATGCCCGCCTGCAGCGGCAGCAATTCCGGCCCCATGCGTCCGGCCGCCACTTCGCCTTCCAGGAAAGCGATCACGTGGCCGGCGATGGCCTGCGTTTCCGCGTCGGGCGGCAAGGCATTCGACGGGCTGTCGGGGCTGTCCGTGATGACGATGGCGGCGATGCGGGCCGGATCGATGGCGATGGCCGTGCTGCCCAGGCGCTGGTCCACGCGCGTGAGAGGTATCGGTTCGCGGCCCGGCAAGGTTTGCGGAATATAAATGTCGTGCAAGCCTTCCAGCGCCAGCGGCGTGGACAGGTTGATCTCGATGATGACTTGGGTGGCCTGCTGGGCGAAGGCGGCGGAGTTGCCCACCGACATGGTCGGAATGATGGCGCCGGCGGCCGTGATGGCCGTCGCCTCGATGACGGCGATGTCGACGGCGGCCAGGTTGCCCGAACGCAGCTGCTCAGCCGTTTCCGACAGATGCTGGTCGATGAACATGACTTCGCCCTTGTTGATCTTACCGCGCAGCACAGGGTCAACCTGGAACGGCATGCGGCGCGCCAGCACGCCCGCCTCGGCCATCAAGCCGTCGCTGCCATTGCCCAGCGAGGCGCCCGTGATCAGGGTCAGGCTCAACGGGTCTTGCAGCGCGCGCTCGGCCAGTGCGCGCGGCAAGGCCTTGGCGTCGCCGGCACGGGTAAAGCCGCTCATGCCGACACGCATGCCGTTGTGGAACAATTTGGCTGCCTCATCGGCGCTCATGATTTTGCTGAGCAAGCCTGGGTGGCGGATACGGTCCTCGTACATCGTGATGCTCCTGATATTCTTAATATTCTCAAACTGGATGGCAGTCATACACCAACCCCATAAGTGGGATTCAGTATAAAATCCCGACCACATGCATGGCATGAATTAATTTCGCCAAACCCAGTCGATATTTTCATGCCCTGCCAACGCCGAGCACCCTCTTGGATATCCGTTCCCTGCGCTATTTCGTCGAAACCGTGCGCCTGTCGAGCTTTACGCAGGCGGCCGAATCGCTGCACCTGACCCAGTCCACCATCAGCAAGATGGTGCGCCAGCTAGAAGACGAGGTGGGCGCGCAATTGCTGGTGCGCGACGGGCGCAAGCTGACGCTCACCGACACGGGCCGCATCGTCTACCAGCACGGCCAGGAAATGCTGGCCAATATGCGCCAGCTGACCCTGGAAGTGCGCGACACCCAGGCCTTGCAGCGCGGCAGCTTGACGGTGGGCATCCCGCCCATGATCAATCTGCTGTTTACTCCAGTATTAAAAGCCTTCCGCGCGCGGCATCCGCACATCAGCCTGACCCTGCAGGAAGACACGGGCCAGCAGATCGAGCGCAAGGTGGCGGCTGGCGAACTGGAAATCGGCATGACGGTGCTGCCGGCCGACCCGGAACTCGACCTCGTGGCCGTGGAAGTGGCCAGCTACCCGATCTGGGCCCTGGCCGAACCGGGCACGTTCCAGAAAAACCGCACGACCTTGCCCTTCAAGGCGCTGGCCGACCTGCCGCTGGTATTACTCAAAGATGATTTCGCGCTCACGCGCAGCCTGCGCCAGCATTTCGCGCAAGCGGGCTTCGAGCCACGCATCGCCGCGCAGAGCGGCCAGTGGGACTGGCTGGTGGCGATGGCGTCGGCGGGCCTGGGCGTGGCCCTGCTGCCCGAGCCCTTCATCCACCGCCTCGCTGGCGAACCTTTCGCGTCGGTGCGCATCGTCGAACCGGAGGTGGCGTGGCAGGTGGCGCATATCTGGAGCGGGCGCTATCTGTCGCACGCGGCGCGCGCCTGGCTCGAGGTATGCCAGGACGTGCTGGGCACGCCGTTCGCGCACTGACGCACGCACTGACGCAAAAAAAGGGTGGCCGAGGCCACCCTTTTGATTGATCGCGACAGCGCGGCTTACTTGGCGGCGGCGTCGTTGTACATGCTGGCGTACTTCCAGCCGAAGTACAAAATGAAGGTATAGCACAGGGCCGGCACGAGGAAGGACAGCTGCAGGTTGATGTGGTCGGCCAGGAAGCCCTGGATGAACGGCACGATGGCGCCGCCGACGATGGCCATGCACAGGATGCCCGAACCTTGCCCCGTCTGCGCGCCCAGCTTGTTCAGGGCCATGCTGAAGATGGTCGGGAACATGATGGAGTTGAACAGGCCGACGGCGATCAATGCCCACATGGCCGTGTGACCGCTGGAGAACACGGCGACGAGGATCAGCGCGATGACGACGGCGGCGTTGAAGGCCAGGGTCTTGCCCGGGCTGACATAGCGCATCACGGCGAAGCCGACGAAGCGGCCCAGCATGGCGCCACCCCAGTAATAGCTGACGAAATACGCGGCGTCGGCGTGGCTGAGGCCCGCGATATGGCTTTCGCCCAGGAAGTTGATCAGGAAGCTGCCGATGCTCACTTCACCGCCCACGTACAGGAAGATGGCCAGCGCGCCCAGCACCAGGTGGCGGTGCGACCAGATCGACACCTTGTGGCCATCCTGCGCCACGGCGGCCGCATCGTCGGCATGCGAAATCTTCGGTAATTTTGCCAGCGCGAACAGCACCGCCAGGATCACCAGCGTGGCGGCCAGCACCAGGTACGGGCCTTGCACGGAAGCGGCTTCCTTGGCGCGGTAAGCCAGCTGCTCGGCCGCCGGCAGCAGGTCGAACTGCTGCACCGTCAGCACGGTGCCCGACAAGATCAGCATGCCGCCCAGGGCTGGCGCCACGGTGGTGCCCAGCGCATTGAACGCCTGCGTCAGGGTCAATCGGCTCGACGCCGTCTGCGGGTCGCCCAGCTCCGTCACGTAGGGATTGGCCGCTACCTGCAGCACGGTGATGCCGGCCGCCAGAATGAAGAAGGACAAGAGGAACAGCGCATAGCTGCCGATGGACGCCGGGTAGAACATGGCGCAGCCGGCGGCGGCGATCAGCAGGCCGGCGACGACGCCGCGCTGGTAGCCGATTTTCTTGATCAGCATGCCGGCGGGCAGCGAGACGATGGCGTAGGCGCCAAAGAAGCAGAACTGCACCAGCATCGCCTGGACATAGGTCAAGGTGTAGATCGAGCGCAGATGGGGAATCAGCACATCATTAAGCGAGGTCAGCAGTCCCCACATGAAAAACAGTACCGTGACAATGATCAGGGCGCCTGTATTGTTTTGCGTGCCGGCCTGTGCGGACTGGACGCCCTGGCCTTGCTTTACGTATTCCATACCTTCTCCATTTTTCAATTCCAAGTTGATCTTGCCAGGCATGGAAGCGTTTCCACCCGGGCAGCACCAGGACGCGCAAGCGCCACGCAGATATCAGCGTGGGCCATGACTGCCATCAACAATACGAGGCGGGCACGGCAATTCTTGCGCGCGGCAGGCGCACGGCCGACCGTTTCTCGCCAGAATGATGTCTTGTGGGCGCGGCACGCCTGCGGGCTGCGTCTGAAAACAACATTCGGAACAAAACCGTCTTGTAGTAAAACTACGATACAGCGCCCGCATTATGCCTTAAAGCCCCGTATTGCGCAGCTTTCCCGCCTGTTATTTAAAAAATGAATAGCTGACATTTGAAATCAAAAGTAGCCTTATAACTTGGAATCGCTATACTTATATTGCAGTGCAGCACAACGCGGCACGCCACTCAAAGGAGTCTGCCATGTCTACCGCATTTACTTACCACACCACGCAAAACAGCAATATCGTCGCCACCCTGGTCCACGCCGCCAAGCGCGTCGGTGCCTGGCTGAACCAAAGCAGCGACCGCCGCGAGCGCGCTTACGAAGAAGCGTACCTGGCCGAATCGACCGACCGTTACGATCTGGAATACCGCATGCGCGAACTGGCCCGTGCCAACCCGCAGCCTACCTGGATGAGCGGCCTGAGCCGTTAAGAGCAACGCAATATCCAGCCACTCTGGCTGTTGCAACAAACGATAGCGCCATCCTGCTCGCCTTGCGCTTGAGCACAGGATGGGCTATACAGGCGGGATGCAAACGCCCATTACCATCCTCGCCATCGCCGGCAGCCTGCGCACCGCCTCGCTGAACACCGCCCTGCTGCGCGCCATTGCCGGACTTGCTCCAGCGCCATTCGACGTCCGCATCTATCCGGGACTCGGTGAATTGCCGCTTTTCAATCCCGACCTCGACGCCGACAGCCTGCCCGCCGTGACGGGTCTGCGCGACGCCATACTGGCGGCCGACGTGCTGCTGCTGGCCAGCCCCGAGTATGCGCACGGCGTGAGCGGGCCCATGAAGAATGCGCTGGACTGGATGGTGGGAAATGAATCGTTCATCGACAAGCCGCTGGTGCTGCTGAACGCCTCGCCGCGCGCCACGCATGCGCAGGCGGCCCTGCGCGAAACGGTGCATACCATGTCGGCGCGCCTGATCGACGAGGCCTGCATCAGCTTGCCCCTGCTGGGGTCGGGCCTGGATGCGGAGGGCATCGCCGCGGACCCGGCATTGCGCCGGGCCATCCTCGCCATGTTGCAGTGCATCAGGTCATTTTCATGACCGTCTGCACGTTTTACTATCCGTTCATCTAGTTTTACTACGTACTTCTACGGACCGCTCAGTGCGGAATCATGCCGGTGAACACATAGGCCTGCAGCATGGTGATGATGCCGATGATGATGGCAAACAGCAGACTGTGCTTCAAGGTAAAGCGGAACAGGTCCGATTCCTTGCCCACCAGACCCGTTGCCGCGCAGGCGACGGCGATCGATTGGGGCGAAATCATCTTCGCCGTCACGCCGCCCGTCGTATTGGCCGCCACCAGCAAGGTGTCGGATACGCCGATCTGGTGCGCCGTGGTGTTTTGCAGGGAGCAGAACAAGGCGTTCGAGGACGTGTCGGAGCCCGTCAGGAAGACGCCCAGCCAGCCCAGGAACGGCGAGAAGAACGGGAAGGCGGCGCCGCTGCCGGCCAGCAGCAGGGCCAGGGTGGACGACATGCCCGAGTAGTTGGCGACGAAGGCAAACGCCAGCACCAGGCCGATCGACAGCACGGGACGGCGCAATTCCACCACGGTTTCCACGAAGGCTTTGGCGCCATCGCGCGGCTTCATGCGCAGCATCAGCATCGACAGCACGGCCGTCAGCAGGATCGCCGTGCCCACGGCCGACAGCAGATCGAGCTTGAACACGGCGTCATAGGCCTTCGGTTCCGCCACGATGGGCATCGTCTTCATCACCAGTTTATCGAGATAGGGCACGTGAATCTTGATGACCAGGCCAGACAAGGCGCCGCCGGCCGCGAACAGGGCCTTGAAACCGGGCAGGCTCCACACGGTGACGATGGCCGTCAACAGGCCGAACGGCGCCCAGGCGCGCATGGTCTGCGCCGTCGTGTAGGGCGAGGCGGCACGGTTGCCGCCGCCGCGCAGCTCCGTGGCACCGCCCGCGCCGCCGAAACCGGACAGCGCGGCCGTGCCGCCGCCGACGGCATGCGCCACTTTCGCATTCTTCGGCTGCCACACCTTCAGGAACAGGGTCAGCGAGACCAGGCTGACGAGGGCCGAGGTGATGTCCGGCAGTTCAGGGCCGATATGGTTGGACGTGAAGTACTGGGTCACGGCAAAACTCAAGCCCGTCACCAGGGCGGCCGGCCACACTTCGCGCACGCCACGGAAACCATCCATCATGAAGACCAGCCAGAACGGCACCAGCAGCGACAACAGCGGCAGCTGGCGGCCCGCCATGGCGCCGATCAGGAAGGGGTCGATGCCCGTCACCTGGCCCGCCACGATGATGGGAATGCCCATGGCGCCGAAGGCCACGGGCGCCGTATTGGCGATCAGGCACAGGCCCGCCGCATACAGCGGGTTGAAACCCAGGCCCACCAGCAGCGCCGACGTGATGGCCACGGGCGCGCCGAAACCGGCCGCCCCTTCCAGGAAGGCGCCGAAGGCAAAGCCGATCAGCAGCACCTGCAGGCGCTGGTCGTCCGTTACCGACAAGACGGAGGCGCGGATGATCTCGATCTGCCCCGTCTTGACGACGATCTTGTACAGGAAGACGGCCGTGACGATGATCCACGCGATGGGCCACAAGCCATATGCAAAACCGTAGCCGGCCGCCGCCAGCGCCTGCGGCACGGGCATGCCGTACGCGAAAATCGCCACGGCCAGCGCCAGCGCCAGGGTGACGGCAGCCGCCACGTGGCCCTTGATGCGCAGCGCCGCCAGGGCGATGAAGAAGAAAATGATGGGAACGGCTGCCGCCAGCGACGACAGCCACAGGCTGCCGAGCGGGGTGTAAAGTTGGGTCCAGGTTTGCATGTCGGGTCTCCTCCGGTGGATGCGGGTTGAGTGAAAAAAACGGCTTTTGATGTAATTGTGTGTAGCGTGTTTTTTGCGGTGCATCGGTGCTGCCGGGGCGTCGCTATTCTTCCTGCCCGCGTGCATTGAGCAAGTCGGCCAGGCTGCGCGGCGCCGGCGTCAACGGCTTGCGGTGCTGCGTCCAGCCCAGTTGCGCGCGCGGCGTCAGCATCCGCAGCCGCGTGGCGGCCCAGCGGAACAGGCGGTAGCTGGCGGGGCGCGCAAAGGCGCCGCTCCAGAAGCGCCAGATCAGGCTTTCACCGCGGCTGAACTTGGCGCCCTGGCCGCGCAGCGGATGCGCCACCTGCTCCGCCGGATTGCGGTTCGCCTCCGTGCGCAGGCGCACCAGCAGCTGCGGAATCGGGATGCGCACGGGGCACACCTCGCCGCAGGCGCCGCACAGGCTCGACGCGGTGGCCAGGTCGGCCGTCGCGTCCAGCCCCAGCAAGTGAGGCGAGATGATCTTGCCGATCGGCCCCGGATACGTGGTGCCGTAGGCGTGGCCGCCGATGCGCGTGTAGACGGGGCAGTGGTTCATGCAGGCGCCGCAGCGTATGCATTGCAGGGTGGCGCGCAGCTGTTCGTCGGCATAGGCCTGGCTGCGGCCGTTGTCGAGCAGCACCAGGTGCACTTCGCGCGGGCCATCCTTCTCACCGGCGCGGCGCGGGCCGGAAATCAGGTTGAAATACGTGGTGATGGCCTGCCCCGTCGCCGAGCGCGTCAGGAGGCTCGCCAGCGGCACGATGTGTTCGAGCTTGGCCACCACTTTTTCCATGCCCATGATGGCGATGTGCACGTCCGGCACGGACGTCGTCAGCCGGCCATTGCCCTCGTTTTCCACCAGCCACAGGGTGCCCGTGTCGGCCGCCGCGAAGTTCACGCCCGACAGGCCGATGTCCGCCTCGACGAAGGCCTGGCGCAGGGCGCGCCGGCCCGTCTGGATCAGGCTGTCGACGTCTTCCGTGTAGGGCGCGTCGGGAATGTGCTCGGCGAACAGGCCGGCGATGTCCGCCTTGGTCTTGTGAATCGCCGGCATGACGATGTGCGACGGCTTTTCGCCGGCCAGCTGCACGATGTACTCGCCCATGTCCGACTCCAGGCAGGTCATGCCGCGCGCTTCCAGGTAGTGATTGAGCTCGATTTCCTCGCTGGCCATCGACTTGCCCTTGATGAAGCGCGTCGCCTTGGCCTTTTCCGCGATGGCGTGGATGATGGCGTTGGCCTGCTCGCCATCGACGGCCCAGTGCACCTGCACGCCGGCCGCCGTCAGCTTGTCTTCCAGTTGCACCAGCAAGTCGGGCAGGCGCGCCAGCGCGTGCCGGCGCACGGCTTCGCCGATGTCGCGCAGGCGTTCGAGCTCGTCTCCATCGGGGAACTGGGCGCTGCGCTTGTCCTGTAAAAAATCCATGGCGCCGCGAAAGCTCTGGCGCAGTTTCGGGTCGTCCAGCGCGGCGCGGGCGCGCGCATGGAAGTCCGCCGGCTTGACGAATTGCAGTGGCTTGGCGTTCATGGCTGGCCTCCTTCCTGGACTGACAAGTCATCGATGATCAGCACCCACAACCAGCGCGGGCCGTGCGCGCCATAGGCGAGGGTTTGCTGGATGTCCGACGTTTTCGAGGGCCCCGACACCAGCACCAGATTGGCCGGCATGCCGTCGGCCCAGCGCTCGGCGCGCGCCGCCGCGTGCAAGTCCACGTGCAGGCTGCTCGCATACACGAGGCAGATGTGCAGCGGTGGCGCCAAGGACACCGTGCGCGGCGTGGCCGCGTCGGGTGCGATGACCAGGGTGCCGGTAGCGGCGATGCCGGAACGGGCGACAGTCAACCCCGCGTCGACGGTGTCGAACAATTCCCCCTTCCACTGCGCCAGCGGACGCGCGAACGCCAGCGCTTCCACGCCCTGTGGCAAGGCGGCGCGCAAGGCCCGCCCTTCGGCGCTGCCCGTATCGAGCAGCAAACGGTGCGCGCCGTGCGCACCGAGGCGCTGCGCCAGCAGGGCCGGCCAGGCGTCCGCGCTCACGCAGTCGACTTGCGCATGCGCGGCGCGCAGGGCGGCCTGCATGGCGGCGATCCTGTCCCGCACCGGCAGCGGGGCTGCGGCGCGGCGCGCCAGGTAGTGCTGGTCGATGGCCGTATCGATGAACTCCACCGCTTCGGGCGCCGAGGGCGCGGCGGCGCGCAGGCGTCCCAGCATGCGTTCGCGGGCGGTCAATGCCGTACTCATGGCGCGCCTCCCGTGCGGCGCCACAAGAAGCTGGCCAGGTGCTCGACGGGCAGCGGCGCGCCCTGGTGCTGCGCGGCGTGGCCGATATTGAGCAGGCAGCCGCAGTCGGCCGAGACGAGCCGGTCGCAGCCCGTGGCGCAGGCCGAGGCGATCTTGTCGCTGACCATGGCGCCGGAAATATCCGGGTGTTTCAATGAAAACGTGCCGCCGAAGCCGCAGCATTCCGATTCGCGCTGGTGCTCGATGCGCGTCACGCCGGGCAAGGCGTCGAGCAGGGCCACGCCGTGGGTGCGCGTGCCCATTTCGCGACGCGCGCCGCACGAGGTATGCAGCACCACGTTTTCCTCCGCCTGCCCGGGGTTAGCCAGGGCCAGGCCGGCCAGGTCGAGTTTCAGCACGCAGACGAGAAATTCGCTCAGTTCATATACGCGTTCGGCCAGTTCCAGCGCCTTGGGACCGGCCACGGGGTCGTCCTGGAACAGCTGCGGCCAGTGGTGGCGCATCATGCCGGCGCAGGAACCGGACGGCACGATCACGGGCCAGGGCTGGGCGAACAGGTCGAGCTGGGCGCGGGCCACGGCGCGTGCCTGTTCCGGGTTGCCGCTGCTGTAGGCGGGCTGGCCGCAGCAGCTCTGGCCGCGCGGATAGTGCACCTGCAAACCTTCCCGTTCCAGCAGGCGCACCGCGTCGAGCCCCGCCTGCGGCACGAACAGATCGACCAGGCAAGTAGCGAACAGGTACACCTGGAGCGGTGCGGGTGGATAGCGGCGTGGCTGGCGCGGGTCTGGCTGCATGAGTGTGTCTCCCCGGCGCTCTGTGTGTTGCTGCGGCGCCGCTGTGTGTTGTTAAGAATGACCGGTTCACGCATAATTCCAGCTTCCGCAAGCCACTTCAAATTGCTCGGACCACTTTAAAACAACACCGGAAGACATCGATGGCGACAGGCATGCAAACGCGGGGCAGGGTCGAGATGGTGATGCGCAGGCTGGAGACGTCCCTGCTGGACGGCAGCTTGCCGGCGGGCGCGCAGCTGCCGGCCGAGCGCCTGCTGGCGCAGCAATATGCAGTCTCGCGCAACACCGTGCGCGAAGCGGTGCAGCGGCTGGCGGCGCGGGGCCTGGTGCGCAGCCGGCGCGGCGCGGGCGTGTTCGTGACGGATCAGCTGCGCACGGGCATGGCGTCGCCGTGGAGCCAGCTGGTGGCCGACCACCCCGCCCTGCGCGACGACATCCTGGAATTTCGCCGGGTGCTGGAAGGGGCGACCGCCTACTTTGCGGCGCAGCGGGCCAGCGGGGACGAGCGCGCGCAGATCATGGCGCTGCTGGCCGAGCTGGAACAGGCGCGCGCCAGCGACGACAAACACGGCGAGGCGCAGGCCGACGCGCGCCTGCATGAAGTCATCGCGCAGGCGTCGCACAACACCATGTTTTTGCACTTGCACACCAGCATCATCGGCATGCTGCGCGAACACATCACCATCAACGGCACGGGCTTGCGCCAGCAGGACGAGGCCACGTCGCTGCAACTGCTGTCGCAGCACCGCACCCTGTGCGAGGCCATCTGCGCCAGCCAGCCCGAGGAAGCGCGCACGGCCATGCAAAGCCACATCGATTTCGTGCGCACGCGCGTCACCAGCGATGACGACTGAGGCCTCTGGTAGGACCAGTCCATGGTCACAGCGGCGGCGAAAGCTGCTACCATCGCGCGCCGCCATTGATTTCGTCCTGCCATGACCGTCCTCGTCCACACCCACCCGCTGGTGCGCCAGCTGGAAAACGACTTGCTGCCCCTGTTCCACGCCGCCCTGCCCACACTCGCGACCGCCGCGCCACGCGCGCTCGCCTCCGTATTCGCGTTTTCCAGCGGCACGGCCAGCGCCTTCCAGGATTATTATTTCGGCATTTCCTGCTTGCTCGAGGACGTGCCTGCCGATGCCCCGGAAGAAGTCGCCCTGCTGGTCAGCGTCACGGGACTCGATACGGGCGCCCGGCTCAGCGTACAGGTCGTCTGGGGCCAGCCTTCGGGCCGGGTGGAAACGCAGGCCGAATTGTCGGCGGGCGACCTGCCTGCCTTGCACGCGGCCCTGCCCGGCCTGCTGTCCAGCTTGCAAGAGGCAGCCAGCCGTGGCGGGCCGGAAGTGTGACAGGCGCATGAAAAAGTGCCGAGAAACAACAACTTACGTTTTCCGTAGCGCAACTTTGTTGACTTCCACTAGTCCCAGCCCCTATCCTTTCAGTTACGTTTAGTGAGAATGTGTGCATGCTCCTGTGAGCATGCAGACGGTGTCGCCTTGCTTGCGCAAAGTCCATTCCGCATCTATTTATCGTAACCATCAAGGCAACGCGCCTGGACGGCCGCTGCCGGCAAATACGGAGCTGACTGCCATGCCATCGCACCACCATTTCCCTGGAACATCCTTGCTCGGCTGCCTCTTCCTGCTGGCCGCCCTGCCAGTGCAGGCGCAGAGCACGGACAGCCCTGCCGCCACCTTCAGCGCCAATGCCAGCCTCACTTCCCAATACATTTCGCGCGGCTTTCGCCAGACCTGGGGCAAGCCGGCGCTGCAGGCGGGGGCCGACTACGCGCACCCGAGCGGCTGGTCGCTCGGCACCTGGGCTTCCACCGTCAGCGACCGCTATATTCAGGATGCGACCGTCGAATGGGACGTGTACGGCGGCTACAGCGGCACGGTTGGCGAACTGGGCTACAGCGTACTCGCGTATTACTACAAGTATCCGGGCGCCGTCTACCGCGCCACGGGCGTCAAGTACGACTATGGCGAACTGTCGCTGGGCCTGACCTACCGCATGCTGTATGCCAAGTACAACCATACCGTCACGCGCGACTTCTTCGGCATCACGCATGCGCGCGGCACGGGCTACCTGGACGTGGGTGCGAATGTCGACCTGGGCAATGCCTGGACCTTGAACCTGCACGCCGGCAATGGCCGCGTGGCGGGCACGGGCAATGCCATCTGGAACTGGCGTGACGCCAAGGTGGGCGTCACCCGGGCCTTCGACGGCGGCTGGAGCGCCAGCGCGGCCGTGACGCGCGCCTGGGGCGCCACCGACGCCTACGACCATTACACGCTGGGCATCCCGAATGGGGCCGGCCAGTTCGACACGTCGAACCCGGCCGCGGCCACGCTGGTCGTGGCCATCAGCAAGACGTTCTAGGCGCGCCACCCGCGACGCCCATGGCACCAATACCCATCCCCATCAAGGAACAGCCTCATGCAACTCTCACTGAACAGTAAAATCTGCGTCGCCGCCACCGCGCTCGCCGTCCTCAGCCTCGGCGTCACGGCGGCGGTGATCGGTTACAAGAGCAGCGCCAGCGCCGAAGCGGCCGCGCTGGACCTGGCGCGCACGTCGGCGCGCGAAGTGGCCGGCGCGCTGCAGGCGCGCATCGCCAGCAACCTGTCCAGCGTGTCCAGCCTGGCCGGCGCCATGCGCGGCACCAAGAGCGCCAGCCTGCCCCTGCAGCGCGAGCAGATCAATGAACTGACCAAGGCCACCCTGACCAGCTCGGAAGACTTGCTGGGCGCGGCCGTGACGTGGGAGCCGAATGCGCTCGACGGCAAGGATGCGGATTTCGCTAACCAGAAACCGTACTACGACGCCAGCGGCCGCTTCATGCCCTACTGGACGCGGGGCGCCGGCGGCAAGCTGCAAGTCGAATCCATCGTCTTCGACCCGAAACCGGGCGCCAACGACTGGTATGACGTGCCCAAGCGCACGGGCAAGACCTACTTTACGGAACCGTACATCTACCCCGTCGACGGCAAGAATGTGCTGATGGCCTCGCTGGTGGCGCCCATCATGATCGACGGCGGCTTCAAGGGCGTGGCCAGCGCCGACTTCATGCTCACGCGCCTGGCGAAAATCCTGGCCGACCTGAAAGTGATCGAGGGCGGCAAGCTGGCCCTGATCTCGAACGGCGGACTGTACGCCAGCCATCCCGTGCCTGAGCGGCTGGGCAAGAAGGCCGACGACGTGCCTGCGGCCGGCCTGGAAAAGGTGCGCCAGGGCCAGCCGTACGAATATGAAGATGGCCAGGGCTACATCCATTTGCTGCAGCCGCTGCAGATCCACCCCGATATCGCGCCCTGGAGCGTGGAACTGAACTTCCCGAAAAGCGTGGCCATCGCCTCGGCGCGCGACCTGATGATCTATACCCTGATCGTCGCCCTGCTGTGCGCGGCGGCCACGGCCGGTATTTTGATCCTCGTCGTCAACCAGCTGACGCGTCCGTTGCGCACCCTGGGCCGCACCATGACGGACCTGTCGAGCGGCGACGCCGACCTGCGCGTCAAACTGGAAGTCAAGGGGACCGACGAGCTGGCCGTCATCGGCAAGGGTTTCAACGCCTTCGTGGAAAAGATCCACGCCGTGCTGCTGCAAGTACAGGCCAGCGCCGACAACGTGGCGCGCGCCAGCGCGGAAATTGCGCAAGGCAATAACGACCTGTCGGCCCGCACGGAACAGCAAGCCAGTTCGCTCGAAGAAACGGCCGCTTCGGTGGAAGAACTGACGGGCACCGTCAAGGAAAACGCCGACCATGCGCGCCAGGCGAATCAACTGGCCGCCTCCGCATCGAGCGTGGCACAGAAGAGCGGCGAAGTGGTCGGCAAGGTGATAGCAACGATGACGTCGATCAATGACTCGTCGAACAAGATCGTCGACATCATCAGCGTCATCGACGGCATTGCCTTCCAGACGAATATCCTGGCCCTGAATGCGGCCGTGGAAGCGGCGCGCGCGGGCGAACAAGGCCGCGGTTTCGCCGTCGTCGCCACGGAAGTGCGCAACCTGGCGCAACGCTCGGCCGCCGCGGCCAAGGAAATCAAGCTGCTGATCGACGATTCGGTGGGCAAGGTCGCGGCCGGCAGCAAGCTCGTCGATGAAGCGGGCGCCACCATGGAGCAAGTGGTCGACAGCGTGCGCAAGGTGACCGCCATCATGGCCGACATCAGCGTCGCCACCACAGAGCAAAGCGACGGCATCGCCCAGGTCAACCAGGCGCTGGCGCAGATGGATGGCGTGACGCAGCAGAATGCGGCCCTGGTCGAGGAAGCGGCAGCGGCCGCCGAAAGCCTGCAAGACCAGGCCAGCCATCTGGCCGAAGTGGTCAGCGTGTTCAAGCTGGGCGAACAGGTAGGGCAGAAAGCGCCGACTGCAACGCCGGCGGCAGCCGTGGCAACGCCGCGCGCCGCGCCGCAAAAGACAGCACCTCCCGCCAAGCGCCTGGCCGTTGCCAAGCCGCAAGCGGCACAGCACGCGCCGGCCAAGGCACCGGCAGGAGATGACTGGGAAGAGTTTTAAGCCGGCCATTTCTGGCGGCGGCCGGCGCCATTCTCAGGCGCCGGCATTATCTCCCACTGCTCTCCATGCGCCAATCCATCGCGTTCTTTATAAACGGCCATATCAAACCATCCCCACGCTGCATAAGGTGCGGCGCCTCGCCGTTTCTCCTCGTCGCGATGGAAGGGCGCAGCTTGAGATGACCGTCATTTATCTCCCGCCGCATCGGAACCCGGAAATGATCCATCGCTCCTGACATCAATTATCCAATGGCCAGGCGCAATGCAGGCATTCCGGCCAATTAGCTGTTTAGCAAAAACAAAATAGCCGTGCACCTTATAATATCGCCGCACATATGGCACGGCTTCCAGCCGGTTGATGATTTATAGGGATTCCGCACGAAAAAGGTATTGGCTTTATTAATGGTATCGAGCACGGTCGTATTGGTTGGCTGTGGCGGTGGCAGCGGTGGCAACAGCAATGGCAATAGCGCCAGCGGTGACGCGGTCGTCCCGCCAGTGGCGGTCGCGCCTCCGCCCCCACGCCGGCACTGGCCGCTTATGTTGGCACTGGGCAACCCGCTTGTGAAAACCAAGCGCGCCAGCGCCTCGTCGTCGCCCTCAAAAGCGATGGCAGCGGCCCCGTGCAATTTACGCAAACCACGAGTGAAAAGATTACCGCGACACCGGATGGCGCGGGCAAATTCCAGGTCAAGCTGACGGCGGACAGCCCCGCCTCGAACATCCGCATCGACAAGGTCGTATCGACGCTGCCGGCCCACACCATCCAGTTTACGGGCCCGGCCGTCACCACGGTCATGGTCGATGGCAAACCTTACTGGCGCATCACTGATGGCAGTGGCGACACCACGGACATCCCCGATACCGGCTTGCAAAAAGCAGTCAGTGGCAAGGGCGACTTTTATCTGCACGGCAATGAATTATTTACCGTGATGAAAAAAGACGGCGCTTACGTGCTCGATATGCGCTATGTAAAACAATAAAGTGGCCAATACAATAGGTATTGCGCCGCGTGGTCGGCGCAATGCGCACCAATTAGGCCGCCTATTTCCTTCAGTCCAGCAACTCATTTCAGCACCTTTCCGCGACATGATCCATATCAAGTCAGCGATAGATTCGGTGAGAATTTCCTCATATCAATACTTTATAATCAGGCCGCGTTGACGGCACGCACCGCTGCCGGATGAAAAGGACTCTGAATGAAAAAATTATTGGCAGTATTGGTCGGCTCGGCTGCGGCACTCCTGACCGGCTGCGGCGGCGGCGGCGGTTCGACACAGCAGCTTGCCGGCGATTCCGGCGCCACTTCGCCACTGGCCGCGTATATCGGCACGTGGCAATCGGCCTGCGACAGCCACGACCGTCAAATGCTCGTCATCGCATTCAAGAGCGATGGCAGCGGATCGCTGGAACTGACGCCGACCAGCGAAACCTACTTCAAGGCCGATTGCTCCGGCCCCGTGATAGCGACGGACGGCATGAACGCGAAAATCACCGGCAAGCCCGATGGTACGGCCGACATGCTGATCAAGCTGGCGGACAACGCCGCGGCAACGACCTTGCGCGTCGATAAGATTACCTCGTCGGTTCCGGCCTATTCCTTCCAGCGCAGCGGCGCCACCGTGAAATATGTATTGCGCGATGGCAAGCAGCAATGGTGCGTCGACGTGGACAATGGCGAATCGTGCATGTGGGACGAAGGCATGCAGCCGGCATTAAGCGTCCCCGGCGGCCTGTCCTTGCGCGGCAACGACCTGTACACGGTAATGCTGGACAAGGGTGTGTATGTCCTGGACCTGCACTACGTAAAAAAGTAAGCGCATGATTTGCTCCGGCCACGTGATGAACTCGTGGCCGTTCGAGGGTATCTGTGTAAAATCAAACAGACATTGCAAAAATAAAAAGCTATCCTGTTGAAAAACAGGAGCTTGCCATGTCTCAGCATACCTTCTCCCTGCCCTCCCACGCCGCGCTGGCCACCCTGCTGCAGCCTCAGGACAGCGTCTTTCTCCCCATCGAAGGCTTGCGGCGCCTGCGCGACGCGGGACTGGACCAGCTGCCCCTGCCCGGCCACGGCGCTACCCTGCAGCGCTGGCAAATGCTGGCCGCCGTCGCCGCCATCGACCTGTCCCTGTTCAAACTGTATGAAAGCCATACGGATGCACTCGCCATCCTGGCGGAAATCGGCGCTCCCGGCGTGCCGGCTGGCAGCAGCTGGGGCGTCTGGTGCGCGGACCTGCCGGGCGCGCGCGTGCGCTTGCGGCAGATGGCCGATGGCCGCCATGTACTAGACGGGCGCAAGGCCTGGTGTGCCGGCGCGCATGGCCTCAGCCATGCCCTGATCAGCTGCTGGAACGATGATCACCAGGCTTGCCTGGTCTCGGCGACCCTGTCGCAACCTGGCGTGCACGTCACGGACGAAGGCTGGCAAGCCGTCGGCATGCGCGCCTGCGCCAGCGTCGACGTGACCTTTTCCGCCGCGCGCGCCTTTCCCGTCGGCGCGCCAGGCGCCTACCTGGAGCGTCCCGGCTTCTGGCATGGCGGCGCCGGCATCGCGGCGGCCTGGTATGGCGCGGCCTGCGCCATCGCCAGCCACCTGCATGCGCGCGCGCAGCACGCCGCGCCCGATCCCGTGCGTCTGGCGCAGCTGGGCCAGATCGACTGCACCCTGCGTGCGGCCGGCGCCCTGCTGCGCGAAGGCGCCGCCGAGATCGACCGGCACCCGCAAAGCGATGCGATGGCCCTGGCGCTGCGCCTGCGCCTGGCCGTGGAAGACGCGGCCACACTGGTGCTGCACCTGGCCACGCGCGCGCTGGGCGCCGGCCCCCTGTGCCGCGATGCCCATTTCGCGCGCCTGGCGACCGACCTGCCCGTCTTCCTGCGCCAGAGCCATGCCGAACGCGACCAGGCCGTGCTGGGCGGCATCGTCGCCGGCGCGGAAGAACATCCGTGGATGCTGTGACGCGCGCGGGCAAAAAATTGCCGGACCGGATTGCTTCCGGGCCGGCGAACAGAGCAAACTTGACTACGTGATGACTTGAGCGGCATGGCGATACCGGACAGCACCGACTGGGTGCGCCCGCTCGCCGCGCTGCTGGGCAGTCCGCAACTTGCCGAAGGCTCGCTGCCACATGCCTGCGTGGAGTTCAAGGAAAATAAGCTGGGCAACGACGGCAAGGATACGCAAGATGGCGTTATCTGGACGTGATCGCCGACGAATTCGAAGAATTCCGCGCATCCCAGATGACCACCAAGAACTGCGCCGGCTTCTTGCGCGACAACTTCAAAAACACGCCGAACACAGCGAAGAAATACGCTGCACTGATGGGCCGCCTGTTCAAGTTCATCACCGGCGAGCTGGGCCTGCGCCAGGACAAGCCCATCGATCAACTCGACATGCATAGTGCGTTTTTTTTCAAGCTCCTCCGTGAAACCCCGACCCAACGGAAAAACCCAGCACCGATATTATACAAACGTATAATATACAGTACTGGGTTTCTATACAGCTTGCGCTGTAACTCCTTGAATCTAATGGTCGGGGCGAGAAGATTCGAACTTCCGACCCCATGCACCCCATGCATGTACGCTACCAGGCTGCGCTACGCCCCGACGAGGTGGGAATTATAGCAGACGCTTTTAGGTTTTTGCCATGCTTTTGCGCGCGATTCATGTCGATCTGCGCAAACTTTCTTGCATGCCCCGGCCAGACGCCCTATTCGCTCAGCAGCAGCGCCGTCAGGACGATGCGAAAGCCCGCGATCAGCGGTTCGACCTTCACGTCCGGATGGTGAATGAAGCGCACGGGCAAGCCCTGATACAGCGCCACCAGGGCATCGAGGCGCCCTTGCAGCATTTCCTCGTCGGCCGGCAAGCCGCGCTTGATGCGCGCATCGCGGATGATGGAGAGAAATAACTGGCGCGAACGCCGGTCAGAGCATTGCAGCATTTCCGCGATCGCCGGATTGCGCGACGCTTCGGCAAAGATTTCCAGCGGCATCATCCACGTGGTCGGGTCCAGCGCTTCGAGCACATGCTCGCCCGCATTGTCGATCACGGCCTGCAGCGGGTCTTCGCGCTGCGCCAGGTCCTGCATCAGGTTCGACACCCGCTCCGTATTCTGCATGACGAAGGCGGCGATGATCGCATCCTTGCTGTCAAAATAATTATAGATGTGGCCCGCACTCATGCCGGCCGCCTTGGATATCTCGGCCATGCTGGCGCCGTGAAAGCCGCGGCGGCTGAAACAGCTCTCGGCCGCATCGAGGACCTGCTTGCGCCGCGTGTTGGCGCGCTCGGGATCCGGATGCTTCTTTTCAACTTGGTTCATGACTTTTCCAGTAGCGCGCCGGCCCTGCCCTTGCGGGCAAGGCCGGCGTCGGCGTCCCCGTGATTATTGGGCGCCGCCAGCCGCCGCGACGGCTGTCTGCTCAGGCTGCCAACCACCGCCCAGCACCTTGTACAAGGTGACCAGGTTGGTCGATTTGGCCAGGCGCGCCGTGATCAGGCTTTGCTGCGCCGTGTACAGCGCGCGCTGGGCCACCAGGGCGTTCAGGTAGGACTCGGCGCCCTGCTTGTAACGCGCATCGTGGATGGTGTAGCTCTTCGTCGACGCCTCGACCAGCGAGACCTGCGATTGCAGGCGCTCGTCGATGGTGCCGCGCTGGGCCAGCGCATCGGACACTTCGCGGAAGGCGACCTGGATCGCCTTTTCGTATTGCGCCACGGAGATTTCACGCTGCACCTTGGCGATATCGAGGTTGGCGCGGTTCACGCCGCCATCGAAGATCGGCAAGCTGATCTGCGGCAAAAAGCTCCAGGTGCCGCTGCCGCCCTTGAACAGGCCCGACAGGTTGTCGCTGACCGAACCGGCCGTGGCCGTCAGCGAAATGCGCGGGAAGAAGGCTGCGCGCGCCGCGCCAATGTTGGCATTCGCGGCGCGCAGGGTGCGCTCGGCCGCCAGCACGTCGGGACGGCGTTGCAGCACGTCCGACGGCACGCCGGACGGAATATCCGCCAGGGCCGTCACGGCGCCGAACTCGGCTGGCGGCAGCAGGTCGGCCGGCACGGGGCCGCCCACCAGCAGGACCAGCGCGTTCTGATCGAGCGCCACCTGACTCGTGTAGACAGCCACGTCGGAACGGGCCGACTCGACACTGGTCTGGGCATCGTACTTGTCCAGGCCGGACGTGGCGCCGGCGCTGAAGCGGCGCACGGCCAGGTCGTACGAGGACTGCTGGCTCTTCAGGGTGTCCTGCGCCACGCGCAGGCGCTGCTGGTCAGCCACCAGGTTCAGATAGGTGCTGGCCACTTCGGCCACCAGGCTGATCTGTTGTGCACGGCGTGCTTCTTCCGTGCCCAGGTATTGCTCCAGCGCGCTGTCGGACAGGCTGCGCACGCGGCCGAAGAAGTCCAGCTCGTAGGCCGACACGCCCAGGTTCGCCGTGTACTGGCGGTTGATGGACGCTTCGCCCGTCGGGCTGGCATTTTTCGAAATGCGCGTGGCCGACTGGCCGCCCGACGCCGACAGGGTCGGAATCAGGGCGGCGCGTTCGATGCCGTAGGTGGCGCGCGCCTTCTCGATGTTCAGGATCGAGACGCGCAGGTCGCGGTTGTTGGCCAGCGCCAGTTCCAGTACCTGGCGCAGGCGCGCATTGGCAAAGAACTCGCGCCAGGCGACGTCCGCCACCGGCTTGGCGTCGGCGGCGGCCGTGTCGGCCTTGTAGGAAGGGCCCGTTGGCCACGCCGTGGGCGCCGGCGCTGCCGGACGCTCGTACGTGGGAGCCAGGCTGCAACCGGCCAGCAAGGCCAGTGCCGCCATGGAGAGTAGCGATTTTTTCATATTAATGTGCATCCTTGGAAAGCGTGACGGCTGGCGAGCCAGGCGTCGCCGGCGTGGCGGGCGCGTCCGGCTTCGAGAAGAAGCCGCGCACCAGCACGAAGAACACCGGCACGAAGAAGATACCGAGGAACGTGGCCGTCAACATACCGCCCAGCACGCCGATACCGATGGCGTTCTGGCTGCCGGAACCGGCGCCGCTGGAAATGGCCAGTGGCAACACGCCCAGGCCGAAGGCAATCGAGGTCATCAGAATTGGACGCAGGCGCAGACGCACCGCATGCAAGGTCGCGTCCAGCAGCGACATGCCCGATTCCTGCATTTCCTTGGCAAATTCCACGATCAGAATCGCGTTCTTCGCCGACAGGCCCACCACCGTGAGCAAGCCCACCTGGAAGTACACGTCGTTCGACAGGCCGAACAGCCAGGTACCGAGCACGGCGCCGATCACGCCCAGCGGCACGACCAGCAGCACGGAGAATGGAATCGACCAGCTTTCATACAGCGCGGCCAGGCACAGGAACACGATCAGCAGGGACAGCGCGTACAGCTGCGGCGTCTGCGAACCGGATTCGCGCTCTTCCAGCGACACGCCGGTCCAGCTCATGCCGATGCCAGGCGGCAGCTTGGCCACCATTTCTTCCATCGCGTTCATGGCGGCGCCCGTGCTCTGGCCCGGCGCCGGCGTACCGAGGATCTCGACCGACGGCAAGCCTTCGTAGCGTTCCAGGCGTGGCGACGCGTAGATCCACTTGCCGGTGGCAAAGGCCGAGAACGGCACCATCTGACCGGCGGCATTGCGCACGAACCACTTGTTCAAGTCTTCCGGCAGCATGCGCGAACTGGCATCGCCCTGGATGAACACTTTCTTCACGCGACCACGGTCGAGGAAATCGTTGACATAGGAACTACCCCAGCCCACGCTCAGCACGCGGTTGATTTCCGAGATCTGCAAGCCCAGCGCGGTGGCTTTCTGCTGGTCGATGTCGATCTTGTACTGCGGCGTATCTTCCTGGCCGTTCGGGCGCACGCCCACCATGACGGGGTTTTGCGACGCCATGCCCAGCAGCTGGTTACGCGCCGCCATCAAGGCGTCGTGGCCGACACCGCCGATATCCTGCAGCTGCATGTCGAAACCGGTGGCGTTACCCAGTTCCAGCACGGCGGGAGGCGCAAACGTAAACACCATCGCATCCTTGATCTGCAACAACTTGCCCATGGCGCGACCGGCCACGGCAGGCGCTTTCTGTGACACGTCCTTGCGCAGCGCCCAGTCCTTCAGGCGCACGAAGGCGATACCCGTGTTCTGGCCGTTACCGCCGAAGCTGAAACCGGCCACGGCAAACACGGAAGCGACGTTGTCTTTCTCGCTGTTCATGAAGTGGTCTTCGACCTGTTCGATCACTTTCAGGGTGCGCTCTTGCGTGGCGCCCGTCGGCAACTGAATCTGCGTAAACAGGATGCCCTGGTCTTCTTCCGGCAGGAAGGAGGTCGGCAGGCGCATGAAGATGAACACGAGGCCGGCCAGCAACAGCACGTACAGCAGCATCGAGCGGGCGCGGTGCGTGATCATGGCGCCGACCCAGCCCTGGTATTTATTGCTGCTGCTGTCGAAACTGCGGTTGAACCAGCCGAAGAAGCCCTTGTTGGTGGCGTGGTGGCCCTTCTCTACCGGTTTCAGCAAAGTGGCGCACAAGGCTGGCGTAAACACCAGCGCGACGATAACGGACAGCACCATCGACGACACGATCGTGATCGAGAACTGGCGGTAAATCACGCCCGTCGAACCGCCGAAGAAGGCCATCGGCACGAACACGGCCGACAGCACCATGGCGATACCGACCAACGCGCCCGTGATCTGCGTCATGGACTTGCGCGTCGCTTCCAGCGGCGACAAGCCCTCTTCGCTCATCACGCGCTCGACGTTTTCCACCACCACGATCGCATCATCGACCAAGAGGCCGATGGCCAGCACCATGGCGAACATGGTCAAGGTGTTGATCGAATAACCGAACGCGTTCAGGATGCCGAAGGTACCGAGCAGCACGACCGGCACGGCCATGGTCGGGATCAGGGTGGCGCGGAAGTTCTGCAGGAACAGATACATCACCAGGAATACCAGGATGATCGCCTCGACCAGGGTTTTGACCACTTCTTCGATGGACAGTTTCACGAACGGGGTCGTGTCGAACGCCACCTGATAAGTCATGCCTTCAGGGAATTGCTTGCTCAGCTTGCTCAGCATGGCTTTCGCCGCGTTGGCCGTGTCGAGCGCGTTGGCGCCCGTCGCCAGCTTGATCGCCACGCCCGTTGCCGCATGGCCGTTGTAGCGGGCCACGGTGTTGTAATTCTCGCGGCCCAGTTCCATGGTCGCCACGTCCTTCAGGTACACCATGGCGCCGTCGGTGGTGGTTTTCAGCAAGATGGCGCCGAACTGCTCGACCGTCTGCAGACGGCTCTGGGCCGACACGGTGGCGTTCAGCTGCTGGCCCTTGACGGACGGCGTGCCGCCCAGTTCACCGGCCGACACTTCCGCATTCTGCGCCTGCACGGCCGTGATCACGTCCGCCGGAGTCAGGTTAAAGCTTTGCAGCTTGGCCGGATTGAGCCAGATGCGCATGGCGTACTGCGAACCGAACAGGGTCACATCGCCCACGCCGGCGGCACGGCTGAGCGGATCGACGACGTTGGCGGCCACATAGTCGCTCAAGTCGGTCTGATCCATCTTGCCGTTTTCGGAAATGAAGCCGAACACCATCAGGAAGTTCTTCGTCGCTTTCGACACGACGAGACCCTGTTGCGTGACAGCCGTCGGCAGCAGCGGTGTGGCCAGCTGCAGCTTGTTCTGTACCTGCACCTGGGCGATGTCGGGATTGGTGCCGCTGGTAAACGTCAGCGTGATGCTGATGCCGCCAGTCG
Organism: Janthinobacterium glycogeni; assembly: GCF_051380725.1. Taxonomy (NCBI): domain Bacteria; kingdom Pseudomonadati; phylum Pseudomonadota; class Betaproteobacteria; order Burkholderiales; family Oxalobacteraceae; genus Janthinobacterium; species Janthinobacterium glycogeni. The sequence continues at coordinate 652,874 of NZ_JBNYXP010000001.1, forward strand.
CATCGCTCGACGAAGCCATGTAGCGCAAGCCGTCGATACCCTTCATCTTTTGTTCGATGACCTGGGTGACCGCATCTTCCACGGTCTTGGCGGAGGCGCCAGGGTAGGAGCCGCTGATCGAAATCGACGGCGGGGCGATGCTCGGATACTGCGCGATCGGCAGGCTGAGGATCGAAATCACGCCGGCAAGCATGATGACGATCGCGACCACCCAGGCAAAAATCGGGCGGTCAATGAAAAAACGGGCCATTAATATTCTCCTGAATTAGTGGGCGCTGGCAGCCGATGCGGCGGCAGAAGCGGCAGCGGCGGGCGCAGGCGCAGGAGCAGCTTCGGCCTTGGCCGGCACGGCAACGGCTGGCGCGCCTGGCTTGACTTTTTGCAAGCCTTCCACGATCACGCGATCGCCTGCGGCCAGGCCGGACGTCACCAGCCAGTTGGTGCCGACGGTGCCGCTGGTGGTCAGCACGCGCTGCTCGACCTTGTTTTCCTTGTTCAGGATCAGGGCGGTGGCCTGGCCCTTCTGGTTGCGCGTCACGCCCACTTGCGGCACGGTGATGGCTTTTTCATCGACGCCCGTTTCCAGCTGGGCACGTACGTACATGCCAGGCAGCAATTCGCCTTTCGGGTTCGGGAACAGCGCGCGCAAGACCACGTTGCCGGTAGTCGGATCGACCGTCACGCCGGCGAACTGCAGCTTGCCCGATGCGCCGTACTTGCTGCCGTCCGGCAAGATCAGGTCGACCTTGGCCTGGCCTTCGCCCACTTTCTTCAGCGAGCCGTCGGCCATCTGGCGTTTCAGGCGCAGCAGGTCGGTGCTCGACTGGGTCACATCGACATAGATCGGATCGAGTTGCTGCACGGTGGTCAGCGCTTCGGCCTGGCCCGCCGTGACCAGCGCGCCGGCCGTCACGGTCGAGCGGCTGGTGCGGCCGCTGATCGGCGCCGTCACGGTGCTGTAGCGCAGGTTGATGTTCGCCGATTCCAGCGCCGCGTTGGCGGACTCGACGTCTGCCTTGGCTTGCTCGAAGGCGGCGACGGCATCATCGTACTCTTGACGGCTGACGCCTTCGATGGCTACCAGTTCCTTGTAGCGCGATGCTTTCGGACCGGCCGTCAGCAGATTGGCCTTGGCTTTCGACAGCGCGGCCTTGGCCGAGTTGTAGGCGGCCTGGTAGGTGGCCGGGTCGATCTGATACAGGGCCGTGCCCGCTTTCACATCGCTGCCCTCGACGAACAGGCGCTTCTGGATCAAGCCGCCGACTTGCGGGCGCACATCGGCGACCTGGTAGGCATTCGTGCGGCCGGGCAATTCGGCGCTCATCGGCAACGCGGCCGGATTAACAGTAAACACGACCACCTGCGGCGCTTGCTGCGCGTGAGGTGCTTCCTGTTTTTTACTGCAGCCGGCCATGATTACAGTGGCGCACAGAACGGCAATAGCGCCGCTCGTACGCGGCGACGTCAGGGAAAAGGTTGGTTGCATCTTGGACTTTCTGAAAAAGAAGCTGGCTAGTGTCGTTAGAAATGACTAAATTTATTAACGCAGATCAAAGAATGAACGATCATTCTAAAATCGTCAAGCAGCGTTACAATTGAAACAAAGTAACCTTTAAGCGTGATTTATTGCTAATGATGCAATTAAATGGCGACAACAACAGCAGGCGCGCACCAGCAGGATCCATCGAAATACGGGCTGGCGGCGGCAAAAACGGCAAAGCGGGAGAGTTGGGTTGAGTCAATACTTTAGCAGGGTCAAGATTTATTTGCTGAACCTGCGAACAAGTGTGCAACATTGCCGGCCCCGGTTCGCCTGGCGGCCGTGATTATTTACCAATGGTATCGAAAAGACATGCTACGGCGGACGCGCTACTATATTGGCCACAGCGTGGCGAAGCGAGGACGCGATGACGACAGCACAGGCGCAAGGAAAGGCGCAAGACGATGGCGCGGGCGGCCTGGACGCGCCGCCACTGCTGTCGACAGGCATCCCCGGCCTCGACACCATACTGACGGGCGGCTTGCTGGCCGAGCGCCTGTACCTGCTCGAAGGCGTGCCAGGCACAGGCAAGACCACCCTGGCGCTGCAGTTTCTGGCCGAAGGGGCGCGCAACGGCACGCCCGTGCTGTATATCGCCCTGGCCGAATCCGAAATCGAGCTGCGCGGCGCGGCCCTGTCGCATGGCTGGGACCTGGCCGGCATCGCCATCGAAGAGGTGGCGCCCGGCGACGACATGCTCGATCCCGAGCGCCAGTACACGATCTTCCACCCGTCGGAAATCGAACTGGCCTCGACCAACCAGCGCATCCTGGCCGCCATCGAAAAGCACCGCCCGGCCCGCCTCGTGCTCGATTCGCTGTCCGAACTGCAGCTGCTGGCGGAAAACCCCTTGCGCTACCGGCGCCAGGTCGTGGCGTTGAAACAATACCTGGCCAGCCGGCACTGCACCACCGTGCTGATCGACGACCGTTCCGCGCTGGACGACGGCTTGCAAGTGCGTAGCGTGGCCCACTGCGTGATCTCGCTGGAGCTGCAAAACCAGGACTATGGCAATGACCGGCGCCGCGTGCGGGTAGTCAAATACCGGGGCGTACCGTTCCGCAGCGGCACGCACGACTACAAGATCGCCCATGACGGCCTGGTCGTCTATCCCCGTCTGGTGGCGGCCGATACGCGCCGCGATGGCGGCCACCGGCGCCTGTCGAGCGGCTTGCCCGAACTCGACGCCATGATAGGCGGCGGCCTGGAAGAAGGCATGAGCACGCTCCTTTCCGGCCCCGCCGGCAGCGGCAAGTCCACCCTGGCGGCGCAATTCGTGCACGCGGCGACAAAGCGCGGCGAACCGTGCGCCATGTTCCTGTTCGAGGAAGCGCGCAGCAAGCTGCTGAACCGGACCGACAACGTGGGCATGCGTCTGCAGGCGGCGCTCGACACCGGGTTGCTGAGCGTGCAGCAAGTCGACCCGGCCGAGCTGACCCCGGGCGAATTCGCCCAGGCCGTGGTCGACGCGGCGCAGCGGGGCGCCAAGGTGATCGTCATCGATAGTCTGAACGGCTACATGCACGCCGTACCCGACGAGCGCTTCCAGAGCACCTATCTGCACGAACTGCTCAATTACCTGAGCCAGCGCGGCGTGGCCACCCTGCTCGTCGGGGTGCAGCAGAACATGCTGGGCACCTCGATGACGACGGCGGCCGACGCCAGCTACCTGGCCGACAGCGTCATCATGCTGCGCTATTACGAAGCGGAAGGCGAGGTGCGGCAAGCCATTTCCGTCTTCAAGAAGCGCGGCAGCGCGCACGAACGCAGCATCCGCCCTTTCCAGATCAGCCCGCAAGGCATCCGCATCGGCCCGCCCCTGGCCGGCTTTCACGGCATCCTGTCGGGCTTGCCCACCATCGGCGGCACGCCCTTCCCCTAGGAATCATCATGGAGCAGCGCATCCTGATCTACGCGCCTGCCGGCCAAGATGCCGTCCTGGCCGGCACGGTATTGGCGGGCAGCGCCATCGCCAGCCACGCCTGCCGCTCGCCCGGCGAACTGGCCGAGCAGCTGGCGTTGGGCGCCGGCGGCGTGCTGACGGTGGAAGAGGCGCTGCATGCTGGGGTCTACTCCGTGCTCGACGCTTATGCCCGGCAGCAGCCGGACTGGTCCGACTTGCCCATCATCCTGCTGACGCACGCGGGACTCGATTCCCTGCCCGTGCGGCAGGCTATCTCCACCCTGGGCAACCTGACCCTGCTGGAACGCCCCGTGCACATCCTGACCCTGATCACCTCGGCGCACGCCATGCTGCGCGCGCGCCAGCGCCAGTACCAGTTGCGCGAGACGCAGCGGCGCAAGGACGAATTCATTGCCAGCCTCGGCCATGAACTGCGCAATCCGCTGGCGCCCATCAAGTCGTCGGTGGCCCTGCTCAAGCACCTGTTTCCGGCATCGGCGCAGGTCGGCAAGGTGAGCGACGTGATCGAGCGCCAGGTGACGCACCTGACGCGGCTGGTGGACGACTTGCTCGACGTGGCGCGCATCACCAGCGGCAAGGTCCTGCTGCAGCGCAAGGAGTTTAAGTTACAGCAAGTGCTCGAGCATGTCATCGAACTATGCCAGCCCGCGGCCAGCAGCCGGCACATCCGCATCACCGTCGATCTCCCGCCGCATGCCGTGACATTACACGCCGACTATGCCCGGGTGGTGCAGATCTTTGCCAATATCGTCTCGAATGCCGTGAAATTCACGCCGGACGGCGGGCTCATCCACATTTCGGCACGCCTGGCGCAGGGCCAGTTGCAGGTGATGATCGAAGACAATGGCATCGGCATCGACGCGGACACCATCGCACGCATCTTTTCCATGTTCGAACAGGGACGCACGCTGGCGGGCGAGATGACCAGCGGCCTGGGCATCGGCCTGAGCCTGGCGCGCCAATTTGCCGAAATGCATGGCGGCAGCATCGAGGCCTACAGCGACGGCCCCGGGCGTGGCAGCCGCTTCATCGTCACCCTGCCGGCCAGCGCCGTTGGCCTCCCGTCCGCCACGCCGCCCGCCGCCGGAAGCGACACGCCCGCCGGCGCGGGCCAGCCTGTGCAAGTGCTGGTGGTGGACGACAACCGCGACGCAGCCGATTCCCTGCAAAGCCTGTTCCAGCTTGATGGCTATGCCGCCAAGGTCGCGTATGGCGGCGCGCAGGCGCTGGCGGCAGTCGATAGGGTATGGCCGCAACTGGTCGTGATGGATCTGGGCATGCCGGACATGGATGGCTACGAAGCGGCGCGCCAGATCCGCCAGCGCGCGCAGGGGCGCGACGTGCTGATGATCGCCTTGACGGGCTGGGGCCAGGGCGAGGCGCGCGCGCGCACGGAGCAAGCCGGTTTCGACCATCACCTGACAAAGCCCGTGGATTTCGACGCCATCGCCGTCCTGCTGCGCGCCCACCTGGCGCGCCAGAAAGGGACGCCTACGCCAACGCCATAGTGCTTATTTCCACTTGCCGCGCAGTTCCTGCACCTTTTGCTGCAGCAGTTCCGGCGTGGCGGCCTCGGGCGGCACGGGCATGCCCACGGCCAGCGACAGACGCGAGCGCAAGCCCGCCTTGAAGGCGCGCTCAAACAAATGGCCATTGCGGTGGCTCAACAGATGTCCCCACAAGCCGCGCAGCGCCAGCGGAATCACGGGCACCTTGCTGCGCTCGACGATCTTGGCGATGCCGCCCTTGAATTCGCTGATCTGGCCCGTGCGCGTCAGCTTGCCCTCGGGGAAGATGCACACCAGCTCGCCTTCGTGCAGCGCTTGCGCGATATCGATGAAGGCCTTTTCCATCAGGAATGGATCTTCCTTGGCCGGCGCAATGGGGATGGCCTTGGCGGTGCGGAAGATCCAGCCCATCAGCGGCATCTTGAAGATGCGGTGGTCCATGACGAAGCGGATGGGGCGCGGGCTGGCCGCCATGATGACGATGGCGTCCACATAGCTGACGTGGTTGCACACCAGCACGGCAGCGCCTTCCGTGGGGATGCGCTCGCCATCGACGACTTTGACGCGATGCACGGTCTGGATCAATATCCATGCCAGGAAGCGCATGAGGAATTCCGGCACCAGCGAGAAGATATACGCCGCCACCAGCGCATTCAGAATCGCCGTGACGAGGAACAGCTGGGGTATGCTAAAGCCCTTTCCCAGCAACACGATGGCCACGCCGGCCGCCGCCACCATGAACAGGGCGTTCAGGATATTCATGCCGGCAATGGTGCGCGAAATGTGTTTCGGGTCGCAGCGCGTCTGGATCAGGGCGAACAGGGGCACGATGAAAAAGCCGCCGAACACGCCGATCATGACGATGTCGAGCAGAATGCGCGGCACGCCCGCCTGGCCCACAAACGCCAGGGCGTCGACCACTTGCGTATTCGCATATGCATTGCTGGCGAAATACAGGTCGATGCCGAACAGCGACAGGCCGATGGAGCCGAACGGCACCAGGCCGATCTCGATCTTGTGGCCGGACAGGCGTTCGCACAGCAGGGAACCCGTGCCGATGCCGACGGAAAACACGGTCAGCAGCAGCACAAACACGCTGTGGTCGCCATGCAGGAAATCCTTCGAATACACGGGAAATTGCGCCAGGATCAGGGCGCCGTAAAACCAGAACCATGAATTGCCCAGCATGGCCAGGAAGACAGGACGGTTCTTGCGCGAAAAATTCAGGTTGCGGAACGATTCGGCAACGAAGTTCAAGCTCACCTTCAAGTCCGGCTCCGGCGCGGGCGTGCGCGGCACACGGTAGCTGGCGACCAGGCCGAAGACGGCCACGGCGATCGTCGCGCCAGCCACCAGTTCCACGCCCAGCGGCTTGTGTACGATCAATACGGCGCCGAGGATTTCACCGAGCAAGATGCCGACGAAGGTGCCCATCTCGATCAAGCCATTGCCGCCGACCAGCTCCTCGGGTTTGAGCTGCTGCGGCAGGTAGGCATACTTGACGGGGCCGAACAGGGTCGAATGCACGCCCATGCCGACCACGGCGGCCACCAGCAACCACAGGGTATGCGTCATCCAGCCGGCGGCGGCCACGGCCATGATGGCCAGTTCCATCCATTTCACGAAGCGGGCCAGGCCCGCCTTTTCAAACTTGTCGGCCAGCTGGCCGGCCGTGGCCGAAAACACGACGTAGGGCAGGATGAACAGGCCGGGAATCAGGTTGGTGATGGTGGACGGGTCGAGCGTGGTCCAGCTCAGCGCATCGTAGGCGAGGATCACCATCAGGGCCGTCTTGAACAGATTGTCGTTGAAGGCGCCAAAGAACTGGGTCCAGAAGAAGGGCCCGAAACGGCGCTGCGACAATAAGGAAAACTGGCTGCTTTGACTCATGGCATGGGGAACCGGCAATTAAGGAATTGCTAAAATACAGCACTATCCTGCGCGCGACAATCTGAATGTCGTCATCTTGCTTGGCGTCAATACGGAAAACAGCCAGCCACGCCATGCTGGCCATGTCTTCCTGATGCCGCCCCGGTACTTGCCCTGACACAACAGAAATCGCCAGTCTCTTGATAATAAGGTAATGTGCGCATACGTCGGGCACCTTCGCCCTGCCCTTCCAGGAAAGCTACTCCATGTTTGGATTGATCACGCTGTTCATCCTAGGCTTGCTGATTACCGCCTTCGTGCTGGCATTGCAATACCGCAGAAAGGTGGCCGATCTGGAGCTGCTGACGGCGCGCCTGCGCAAGGAAGTCAACGGCATCCAGCAGCGGCTGCAAGCGCTGGAAGGCCAGGCACAAGCACCACTTGCCCCGCCCGCCGAAGAGAGGGTTGTGCCGGTGCCTGTACCTGTGTCTGCGTCCCCGCCGCCAACGGCTCCGGTGCCGCAAGCGACCATGACCGAGCCGGTCGCACTGGCAAAGGCCGCACCGGCAGTGCCGGCGGCAGCCCCGCCCAAGCCTGCGCCGTCCGCCGCGCCGGCTCCCGCCAAACCCGTCCCCGCCGCCCCCAACACCCCTTCCTGGATCGCGCGCCCGGATGGCCTGTTTGCCAAGGCGAAGAACTGGCTGTTTACCGGCAACCTGGTCGCCAAGCTGGGCTTGCTGATCCTCTTCCTCGGCGTCAGCTTCCTGCTCAAGTATGTGTCGGCGCAGGTCACGCTGCCCATCGAGCTGCGCCTGGCCGGCATCGCGCTGGCCGACATCGCCCTGCTGGCCTGGGCCTGGCGCATCCGCCTCAGCCGTCCCGGCATCAGCTTGCCGCTGCATGGCACGGCGCTGGCGATCTTGATGCTGGTGACGTTCGGCGCCTTCCGCCTGTATGAACTGATCCCGGCGGGCCTGGCGTTTGCCGTGCTGTTCGTGCTGACGGCGTTCACGTGTTTGCTGGCCGTGCTGCAAAACGCCGTCTGGCTGGCCGTCTTCGGCATCGTCGGCGGCTTTGCCGTGCCCCTGCTCGTGTCGACGGGCAGCGGCAACCATATCGGCCTGTTCAGCTATTACGCGCTGCTCAATGCGGGCGTCTTCGCCATCGCCCTGAAACGCGCCTGGCGCGTGCTGAATGTGCTGAGCTTTGGCTTCACCTTCGTCGTCGCCACCACCTGGGGCCTGCTGCGCTACAGTCCGGACAACTACCTGTCGACACAGCTGTTCCTGATCCTGTTCGTGCTGTTCTATATCGGCATCGCGATTGCCTACTGCGCGCGCCAGGCGCCGCGCCTGAAACACTATGTGGATGGCACGCTCGTGTTCGGCACGCCGCTGGCGGCCATGGGCCTGCAGTACGGCCTGGTCCGGCACTTTGACTTCGGCCTGGCGTTTTCCGCCCTGGTCGCCGGTTTGACCTACACGGGCCTGGCCGTGGCCCTGTGGCGCAGGAACGGCTTCAAACTGCTGGCCGAAGCCTTCCTCGCGCTGGGCATCGTCTTCGGCACCCTGGCCATTCCGTTCGCCCTCGACGGCCGCTGGACGTCGGCCGCCTGGGCGCTGGAAGGCGCGGGCATCGTCTGGGTCGGCTTGCGCCAGCGCCAGACCCTGGCCTGGGCCTTCGGCCTGCTGGTGCAGGGGGCCGCCTGGCTTGCCTTCCTCGGCGCCATGCAGGGACTCGATACGGCGGCGGCCCTGCACGCCAATATCTGGCTCGGCTGCGCGCTGCTGGCCGCCGCGGCGCTGGTGATGGCCTACAATTTCCGCCGCCATGGCAGCCCCTTGCATCCGGAGTTCATGGGCAGCCTGTCGGTGCTGTTCCTGACGGCCGCCACGGCCTGGCTGCTGGGCGGCATCTGGAGCGAAATCCTGCTGCGCACGGATGCCGCCACGCAATTGAACCTGCTGACGATCAGCGCGCTGGCAGTGGCCGCCCTGCTGGCGGCGCTGGCGCGGCGCGAACAATGGCATGCGCCGCGCGCGCTGCTGCTGGCCGTGCAGGTACTGGCCGGCATGATATTGCTCAGCCACGCCAGCTGGGCCTGGGACCAGCATCCGGCCAGCCTGTTCGGCGGCTCCTTCCTCAGCGCCCTGCTGCTGGGCGCCGCCGCCTTTGCCAGCGCCCGCTTCCTTGCGTTGCGCGCGCGCGGCGGCGACGAGCTGCTGGCCCTGGTGGCGCGCCCCCTGCTGGTCTGGAGCGGCCTGCTGTGGTTTGCCGCCATCCTCGTGCCGCTCGTCAGCTGGCTGCTGCGCCTGATCGATGGCGACCTGTCCCTGCAGCCGCACGCGGGCGAACACTGGCTGGCGCTGTACCTGCTCGCCGTGTCCGTCACGACACCTGCGTTCGCCATCCTGGCGCGGCGCCTCGATTGGCCGCAACTGCGCTGGTTGACCGTGGCCGCCTGGCTCGGCCTGGGCCTGTGGAGCGCCAACCTGCTGCTGGCGCTGTACCTGCGCGACTACCTGCCGACGGGCTTGAGCTGGCTGGCCCTGGCCGGCGCGCTGGCGGCCGGCGAATACCTGCTGCGGGCCTGGCCGCAAGCGGGCTGGCAACTCGACGTGCGGGCGCTGCGCCTGCTGCATACGCTGCGCACGGCCGCGCCATGGCTGATGCTGTGGCCCGTGGGCGCCATCCATGTCGGCGCCTGGCTGGCGCGCCACGAAGGCGGCGTCAGCCCCGCCTGGGCCCGCTACTTGCCGGCCTGGGCCATGATGCTGCTACTGACCTGGCTGATCCGCCGCTGCCGCGCAGGCGCCTGGCCGGTGGCGCCGATCGCCGCGTGGTACCAGCGCACCCTGATACCGCTGGGCGCGCTGTGGTCGCTGTTGCTGATCGCCGCGTGGAACATCCTCGACGACGGCGCCATGGCGCCCCTGCCCTACTTGCCGCTGCTCAATCCGCTGGACCTGAGCACGGGCTTTGCCGTCCTGCTGGCCATTGCCAGCTACCGCCTGCTGCCGGCGAAGCAGTTACCGTTGCCCGCCCTGTGGCAAGCGCGCGTGCCCGTCGTGGCCGCGTGCCTGCTGTATGGCTGGTTCAACCTGATGCTGCTGCGCACGGTCTCGCATTACATGGGCGTGCCATACCAGTTCGAGGATTTGTTTGAGTCGCAATTTGTACAAGCGTTGCTGTCGCTGGTGTGGAGCGTGACGGCCCTGCTGCTGATGCGCCACGCGGCCCGCCGGCAGCTGCGCCAGCAATGGAGCCTGGGCGCCGTGCTGCTGGGGCTGGTTGTCGTGAAACTGTTCCTGATCGACCTGTCGAACGTGGGCGGCATCGAACGTATCGTTTCCTTCGTGGGCGTGGGCTTGCTGATGGTCTTGATCGGCTACCTGGCGCCCTTCCCCAAGGCTGCCGCGCCCGCTTCAGCCGAACCTCAGCAAGGAGCCGCATGAAAGCCTCATTGATCTGCTGCAGCCTGCTGGCGGCAGGCGCCGCGCTGGCAGCGCCTGGCCAGGACCGGCCGCAGGACTATGCCTGGAGCATGTCCATCCAGTCGCCGGCCGGCGCGGGCATCGTCCAGCTGTCGTTGCCCAGGGAAGTATACCTGCACGCCCGCTCGGCCAGCCTGGCGGACGTGCGCCTGTTCGACGCCGACGGCAAGCGCCTGGCCTACGCCATCGGCGTCCCCCCCGCGCAATCGGCCACGCAGCGAACAGCCATTCCCGCCCGCATTTTCCCCGTGACGGGCGCGCCGGCAACGGGCGATGGCTTGCAAGGCATCGATATCCGCACGGCCGACGATGGCCGCTTGCTGTCGGTCAGCACCCGCGCGGGCGCGGCAGCGGCCACGACGGCACTGCAGGCGCTGATCCTCGACCTGGGCAAGCAATCGGAAGACAAACGCATCGCCGCCTTGCGCTTCACGCCGCCGGCCCGCACGGACAATTACAGTGCGCAAGTGCTGCTGGAAGTGAGCGATGACCTGAAGCAATGGGACGCCATCGGCACCACCACCTTGAATTGGCTCAGCAACAGCGACACGCAAACCCTGGCCAACGACAGCATCGCCTTTGCGCCACGCGCCTTCCGCTATGCACGCCTGAGCTGGCAAGCGGGCGAACCGCTGGCCTTTGCGGCGATCACGGCGCAAGCCGTCAGCGAAACGGACATCGCCGCGCCCCGCGCCAGCGTTGTGCTGCAAGGCGCACCCGGCAAGCAGGCGAATGAATGGCGCTACGCCACGCCCCACGCCCTTCCCGCCGACAGCATCGGCCTGCAATTGACGCAGACCAATACGGTGCTGCCCGTGACTCTCGGCGTGTATCGCCAGAGCAGCTATGTTCCCCGACACCGGCTGCACCTGCGCCACCAGGCGCGTCCCGCGCAAGGCGCATATTTCGATCCTCTGCTGAGCACGACGTTTTACCGCATCGGCGTCGATGGCAAGGAAAGGATTTCGGGCGACCTGGCCATGCCCGTGACGCAAACCGGCGAATGGGTGCTGCAGACATCCCCGGAGCAGCCAGTCGCCGCCGGCAATGCGCCCGCCCTGCGTCTGGGTTGGACGCCAGCCACCGTCGTTTTCCTGGCCAGCGGCAAGCCGCCCTATCAACTGGCATTTGGCAACAGCAACGCCGCCGCCGTCGCGCAGCCGCTGTCGCAGGTGGCGCCCGGATTCAAGACGGACGAACTGCTGGCGCTGAAGGCGGCCAGCGCCGGTTCCCTCCAGGCCAACGGGAGCGCAGCGGCGCCCACACCCGTTGCCAAGGATGGGGCACCGTGGCGCCTGGCCGCGCTGTGGGCGGCACTGCTGCTGGGCGTGGGCGTGCTGGGCTTTTTTGCCTGGCGTTTACTGTCGCAGATGAAAGAGGAACAAGGCAGTACCGACAAGCAGGAGCATTAGCCGCTCGGGCGCGACATCGCGCTGTACCGCTGACTTGCTTTACGCTGACGTGCTTTAGCTTTGCTCTATCCGCTGCCTCACTGCCGCAGCAGCGCCTTGAACGTCTGCGGCATCCACGGACGCGCCGCCAGCATGAAGCTGATGGCCAAACGCTCGTCGCCGGGCAGGCGCGCGTCTTCCTGGTGCCGCTGCGAAAATTCCACCGCCACTTGCTTCAGGCGCTCCAGCAAGGCGGCCGTGGATTTCTTCGACAGCATCACGTTCACCAGGCGCAGCAATTCCGTCTCGCCATCGAATTGCGAATTCAAATAGTCGCCATAGGCTTCCTTTTTGAAATACGTGTGAATGGGACCGTTCGGTATCCACGCAAACGTGCGCGCCACCAACAGTTTGACCCGGTTATTCGGCAGCAGTTCCAGAAAGCCGATCTTGTCGAGGCGCAGCAGATATTTCACGGCTTGCGCTTCGCTGATGTCGTAGATGGCGACGATCTGTTCCAGCGGCAGCAGGTTCAGGGCGGAGACAGCCACCACGAACAGCCGGGTGTCCTCGATGATTTCCTTTTCCTGCGCATACGTCAGTCCCGTGATCAGGGTGGGCGCGGCCTGGGCTGACTGCACGGCCAGCGCCAGCTGCTGGAAATCGCTGCCGATGGCCACCAGGATCTGGTCCAGCCGTTGCAGGGTAAATTGCTTCTGCGAAAACATCCGCTTGACGCTGGCTTCGGACACGCCGATGCGCTGGGCCAGTTCGGCATACGTGACGGCGCGCGCCTTCAACAGGCGTTTCAGGGCTTCGATCAAGGCGTGGGTTTGCGGCATGCACTTCCTTTATAAAAATAGCATCGGTTCCGGCAGCAAAAAAGTAGCGCAATACGCTACCTGCGGTATGCCTGCCCGCTACGAGTAGCGTTTTCATTGACCAATTGCCCACAGTCTACAATGATGGCGTTGCCACTTGGCACATTTGAAGGAGAAACACATGAAACGCCTGCTGCCCCTCTGCCTGTCCCTGTCGCTGCTGACACTCTCCGTGGCCGCCCCCGGCCTGGTCCACGCCGCCGCCTCGGAGAACCTGTCGCAAGGCTCGCAAAACCTGAGCCAGGGTTCCGCCATCGTCGTCGCCGGGTCCATGTCGATGCTGGTCGCCTCCGGGCAGGTCGTCGTTGCCAGCGTGGAAACGGTGGGCGAAGGCATCGTCATCGTGCTGAAAGGCGCTTCCGAAGCGGGCGGCGCGTCCATCCAGATGAGCACGCAAGCGGCCAAGGGCCTGTCGCTAGCGGCCGGCACCGTGGTCAATGTGGTGGCGCTGTCCACCGGCCACATGCTGGTCCTGTCCGGCAAGGCCATCGCCTTCATCCCGAACGAATTGGGCAAGGCGCTGCTGCACCACTCCAAAGCGTAATACCGACAAAAGGACCTCCATGAAACACATACTCGCCATGACCCTGCTGTGCGCCGCCGCCATGGCGCCGCTGGCCCAGGCCAACTCCGATACCACCAACGCCTCCGACAATGCCAGCATGGCCTCGGCCATCGTGCTGGTCGGCTCCATGTCGGTGCTGGCCGCCGCCGGTGAAATCGTCATCGACAAGGTGGAAGACGCGGCCGACGGCAGCGTGCTCGTGCTCAAAAGCGCGGCCAAGGGCGCATCGTCCGCCGCCACGGCTTCCGTCAAGCTGAGCCAGAAGGCCATGCAAGGCCTGTCGCTGGCGGCCGGCACGGTGGTCAAGGTAGTGGCCGTCTCGACGGGCCACATGCTGATGCTGTCGGGCAAAGCCATCGCCTATGTGCCAAACGCGGCCGGCAATGCCATCCTTCACCATTCGAAAGCGTAAACCCATGAAACGCCTGACCGTAGTTGTTTTCAGCCTGGCCCTGGCCGGCGCCGCCCATGCGGGGCGCTCGTGCGAGGAAAAGCAAACGGATGCCTCCACCCTCGTCAAATCGATGGACCTGGCGCAAAAGACCCTGCAGGCGCTCGACGCTTCGGGCGCGCAGGTGGCGCTGGTGGCGCGCGCCGGGCAAGACTTGTCGAAGTACAATTTGCGCTATTCACACATGGCGCTGGCCTGGCGCGACCATCCGAAGGGGCGCTGGCTGGTGGTGCATGAACTCAATGAATGCGGCACGGCGCAGTCGTCGCTGTACAACGAAGGCTTGGGCAATTTCTTCATGGACGATGTGTTCATGTATGAAACCCTGATCCTGATTCCCGGCCAGGATACGCAGCAGCAACTGGTGCGCCTGCTGACCAGCAACACGCCCAAGCGTCTGCATGAACCGCACTACAATATGCTGGCCTACCCGTTTTCCACCAAGTACCAGAACTCGAACCAGTGGGTGCTGGAAACCCTGGCCGCCGCCAGCAACGAGCCGGGCAAGATCGAGACGCGCACCGAAGCGCAAGGCTGGCTGCGCAGCGCCAGCTACGCGCCGCAGACGCTGAGCATTCCCGCCGCCACGCGCCTGGGCGCGCGCATGTTCCGCGCCAATATCGCCTTTGACGATCACCCGTTCGAGCGCCGCATGACGCGCCAGATCGACGTCGTCACCGTCGACTCCATCGTGCGCTTCATGCGCCAGCGCGAACCAAAGGTGCAGGAAATCGTCGTACGGGGGAATTAAGGACGCTGCAGCAGGCGGAACAGCGGCCCGATCGTCAGCACCAGCACCACCATGCGCGCCACGTGGAAAGCCGTGACGATGGGCACGCCCAGATGCAGGGCCTTGGCCGTCAGCGACATTTCCGCGATGCCGCCGGGCGACGTGGCCAGGATGGCCGTGCCGGGGTGAATCTCCAGCCAGTGCGCCAGGCCCAGTCCGAAGGCGGCCGCCAGCAGCAGCATCAGGAAGCTGCACAGGGCCACGCCGGCCAGGTAGCGCGGGGCCGCATGCAGGAAGGCGGGGCTGAAGCGCGTGCCCAGGGCGATGCCGATGAACAGCTGGCCCGCGCGTATCATCCACTCGGGCAGGCGCGTCAGATGGATGCCGCAGGCCGTCAGCAGCAAGGCCGCCAGCAGCGGGCCGATGACCCAGGCGTTGGGCACCTGGCCCCGTTTCAATGCGAGGGCCGCCAGCACCGTGATGCCGACCAGCAGCGCCAGCCCGCCATAGTCGACCAGCGCGGCGCCGGGCACGAAGTTTTCATGTCCCAGCGCCAGGCCATGGCTGCCCCAGTAGCGCACGCCGAACGGAATCGTCGCCACCACCAGCATCATGCGCAGGCTGTGCGCGGCCGCCACCTTGCCCACGTCGGCGCCATGGCGCTCGCTCTGCACGGCCATCTCCGAGGCGCCGCCGACGGCCATGGCAAAGAAGGCGGTGGCCTGGTCGACGCCGGAGAGGCGCCGCAGCAGCATGGCGCCAGCAGCGCCCAGCGCCAGCGCGAACAGCACGGCGCCGGCGATCCACGGCGTATAGACTATCAGGACGGCCAGCACGGGCGCCGTGAAATACAGGCCCAGGGCAGTGCCGATGGCCCACTGGCCCGCCTCGCGCACGCGCACGGGGCAAGCCAGTTCGCGCCCCGCCAGGCGCAGCGCGGCCGTGGCGAACAGGGGGCCGATCATCCACGGCAGCGGCGTGTGCAGCCACAGGCAGATGGCGGCGCCCGCCAGCCCGGCGGCCAGCGCGGCGCCGACGGCGCGCCAGCGCGGCCACCACTGCACCGTTAAAACACCCAGAGCTTATCGGCCGGCATATGCAGCCAGTACTTGCCCGCCTCGAGCTTTTGGCGCGAATACGCGCGCAGGCTGATGTTCTCGGCGCCGCCGCGCTCGAACAGGCATTCCCAGCGGTCGCCCAGGTACATGCAGGTCAGCAGCGGCAGCTCGATGGCGTTCTCCACCTGCGTGGCGCTGATCTTCACTTCCTCGACGCGTATCATGGTCGTCACTTCCGTCCCCACGTTGGCGCCGCGCGCCACGCCCTGCATGGGCGCGCCGTCGACCAGCAGGCGCACCTGATTGCCTTCGCGCTGCACCACCTTGCCGGGCAGGCGGTTGTTGCTGCCCATGAATTCGGCCGTAAACAGGGTGTCCGGCGTTTCATACATGCTTTGCGGCGTGCCCTGCTGCTCGATCTTGCCGTTATTGAGCAGCAAGATACGGTCGGAAATGGCCATCGCCTCGCCCTGGTCATGCGTCACCATCAGGGCCGACAGGCCCAGTCGCACGATCAGTTCGCGCAGGAAGGCGCGCGCTTCCTCGCGCAGCTTGGCGTCCAGGTTCGACAGCGGTTCGTCGAGCAGGATCACGGGCGGGTTGTACACCAGCGCGCGGGCGATGGCCACGCGCTGCTGCTGGCCGCCGGACAGCTGGTGCGGATAGCGCTCGCCCAGGTGCCCCAGGCCCAGCTGCGTCAGCACTTCCTTGATGCGCGCGGCGATTTCCGTGCTGCCCATCTTGCGCAACTTGAGGCCGTAGGCGACGTTGTCGAACACGGTCTTGTGCGGCCACAGCGCGTACGACTGGAACACCAGTCCCAGGTTGCGGTGCTCGGCCGGCATCTCGAACTGCTGCGCGCCGTCGAAAACATTGCGCTCGCCGATCTGGATCGTGCCCGCCTTCGGACTTTCCAGCCCGGCGACGGCGCGCAGCAAGGTGGTCTTGCCGCTGCCCGAAGGCCCCAGCAGGGCGACCACTTCGCCTTTTTGCAGGTGCATCGAGACACCCTTCAGGATCTGGTTGGCGGCAGCGCCCGTGCCGTAGTCCAGGTACAGCTCATTGACGGTCAATTCATTCATGATGTGGTCTCAGTCTTCTATTAATTATGGAGTTTCACGCCGAAACGCAAGGCGATGCCCAGGCCGATGGCCACCAGGGTGATATTGATGAAGGACAGCGCCGCCACCAGGTCGGTCGACCCGCCCGCCCACAGCGACACCAGCATGGCGCCGATCACTTCCGTGCCCGGCGAGAGCAGGTACACGCCCGTCGAATATTCGCGCTCGAAGATCAGGAACACCATCAGCCAGGCGCCCAGCAAGCCGTATTTGATCAGCGGCAGGGTCACGTCGCGCGTCACCTGGCCGCGGCTGGCGCCGACGGCGCGCGCCGCCTCTTCCAGCTCCGGTCCCACCTGCAGCAGCGCGGTGGAAATGAGGCGCATGCCGTAGGCCATCCACACCACCGAATACGCGAGCCACAGGGCGAAAATCGTCGAGCGCACTTCGCGCAGCACGGGGATCACATGCCCGCTCAGCCACAGGGCCACGCCGTTGTCCATGCCTTTCAATATGCCGTCCAGCCAGGCCGGCACGAACAGGAACACCCACAGGAACGACAGGCCGGCCAGCAGGCCCGGCACGGCGCGCGGCACCAGCACGCTGTAGTCGAGCAGGCGCGTGATGCCGTCCTGCTTGCGGTGCATGGCCAGCGCGATGAAGCTGTAGCAGCCCACGGCCAGGGCGCCGCCGACGACGCCGATCAGGATGGTGTTGACGATGCCGCGCACCAGCGAAGGCTGATCGAAAATGTCGCGGAAATGCTGCAAGGTCAATACGTCGGCCAGGTGCACGCCCTCGCCCCAGTACTGCACGAAGGAGCGCAGCACGATGCCCGTCAACGGCAGGATGATGGTGAAGATCAGCCAGCCGGCCAGCAAGGCAAACGCCAGCCACTTCCAGCGGCCCAGCGGCATCGCCTTGCTGCGCGCGCCCTTGCCCTTGATCGACACATACTTGTTGGCGGACTTGAGCAGCCAGCGCTGTATCATCACCAGCGGCATGGTCACCATCACCAGGCAGACGGCGACGGCGGCCATCAGGTGATACGACGGCGTACCGAGCTTGTTCGTCAGCTTGTACAGATAGGTCGGCAGCACCAGATGGCCTTCCGGATCGCCGAGCACCAGCACCAGGCCGAACACCTCGAAGCCGAGGAAGAACACCAGCACGCCCGCATACGCCAGCGCCGGCATGATCATCGGCAGCGACACGTTCAGCATCACCTGGATCGGCGAGGCGCCGGCCACGCGGGCCGCTTCCTCGACGTCCGAACCCAGGCTTTTCAGGGCCGACGAGGCATACAGGTAGACGTGCGGCACGTGCGTCAGGCCGGCGATGATGACGATGCTGGTGAAGGAATAAATATTCCAGGGCACGAAGCCGAACAGCTCCTTGGCCCAGATCGAGTAGAAGCCCACGGGGCCCATCGACACGACGTAGCCAAAGCCCATCACCATCGGCGAGACAAAGATCGGCACCAGCAGCATCGGGGCCACCCAGCCGCGGCCAGGCAAATCGGTGCGCACCATCAGGAAGGCCAGCATGCCGCCCAGCGGCACGGCGATGACGGTCAGACCCAGGGCCAGCATCAGGCCATTCTTGAAGGCCATCGAAAAATCGGGATCATCGAAGATGAAACGGTAGGAATCAAAGCCGAATTCGCGCACGGGCATGAAAAACGGCGCGTTCAAAAAGCTCTGATAAAAAATCAGGAACAGCGGCAGGAAGATGGCGACCAGCGTGATCGCCACGACCACGCCGCGCGGCCAGTTCAGGCGCGACAAGGGAGAGCGCGACCGTGCAGGCAGCGGCAAGATGGCAGTTTGCATGATGAATCCAATGAATGAAGGGTGCGGCATCCGTCCGCGGGCACGCGCCTGCGGACGGCCAGGACGGCATTATTTTTTGCCGGCTGTCTCTTTCCACTGCTTCAGGAACGCCATGCGCTTGGCAGGTCCCAAAAACTGCAGGATGATCGGGTGCACGGGAATCGGCTTGACGTTGGCCGCGCCGATTTCCTTGATCAGGTCCGCCGACGTGGTCTCGCCCGTGACGTCGGCGCGGATGGCGAACAGCTTGGCGCCGTTGGCGATGATGGTCTGGCCGCGGTGCGACAGGACATAATCGAGCCACAGCTTGCTGGCGTTGACGTTCTTCGCGTTCTTGTTGATGAACTGCACGCGCGACAGGATCAGGGTGTAATCCTTGGGCAGCACCACGCCGATCGACGGGTCGGTCTTGGCGCGCACCAGCGCGTAGGAACCGAGCACGTTGTAGCCGATCAGGTTTTCACCCGACGAGATACGCTCCATCATGGTACCGGTCGACGACTGCACGCGCACCTTGGCCGTGCCAAACGCGTTTTCCAGCGCCAGGAATTGCGGATACTCCTTGGTATCCTGCGCCATGAACATGAAGCCCACGCCCGATTTTTCGATGTCGTAGGTGGTGACCTTGTCCTTGAATTTCGGCGTGGCGATCAGCTTGACGAAGTCGTCGTGGTTCTTCGGCACTTCCTTCGGATCGAGCAGGCGCTTGTTGTAGACGATGGCGGCCGGCTCGAACGTGGTGCCGTAAGCCTGGTCATCCCACATGGCCCAGCCGGGGATCTTCGCCGCTTCGACCGACTTGTATTTCAGGGCGTAGCCGTCCGAGGCCAGGCGCATCTGCAAGTCCATCGCCGACGACCACATCACGTCGGCCGTGTTGCCGCCGGCGGCCACTTCGGAAATGAAGCGGTTGTACACTTCCGTCGAATTCATGTCGTTGTATTCGACCGAGATGCCCGGATACAGGGCGCTGAAATCCTTGATCAGCGGCGCGGCGGCCTTGCTGTCGGTGGCGCTGTAGATCACCACCTTGCCTTCCTTCTTGGCCGCGTCGATGATCTTCTGGTAGTCGGCCGGATAGCCTGCCGGTACCTGGGCGAAGGCGGCGCCGGCGGTACCCGCGAAAGCGGCTGCCAGGGCGATGGCGAGTATGGTCTTGGTTTGCATGGTTTGTCTCCGTCTGTGATTGTTGTATGGTTTGCTATTGGCTTCAGCGCATCAGGCCCAGTTCGGCGGCCTGCCTGGAATAGCGTTCGACCGCCTGGTTCACGTACTGCGTCAATTTGTCGCCCGTCAGCGCGAACGGATACATACCCGCCTGCGTGCGCCACTGGGCAAACTGCGGCGTGGCCATGGCGCGGTCAAAACTTGCCACCCAGCGCTGGTAGTCCGCTTCGGGGACTTGCGGCCCCATCCACACGCCGCGGATGATGGGCCACACCACGTCGATGCCCTGCTCGCGCGCCGTCGGCACGTTCGCCAGCACGCCGGGCAGGCGCTTTTCCGACAGCACCGCCAGCACGCGCGCATGGCTGTCGCCCGCATTCAGGGTCGCTTCCGAGGTGTCGCCCGACATCACCTGCACGTAATCGGCCTGCATCGCCGTGAATATCTCGCCGCCGCCTTCCAGCGCCACGAAGCGCAGCACTTTCGGGTCGATGCCGGCCTTGCGCGCCACCAGCGCCATCTTCAGCCAATCCTGGCTGCCGATGGTGCCGGACACGCCGATCAGCACCTTGTCGGGGTGGCGCTTGAGCGCGGCGATCAGGTCGGCCAGGGTCTTGTAGGGCGAATCGCTGCGCACGGCGATCATGCCGTAGTCGGCGCCCAGCGCCGCCACCCAGCGCACGTCGCCCGTCTTGGCGTTGCCGAACTTGCCTTGCGCCAGGTTCAGCAGCGAGCCGCCCGAAAACACCACCAGCGTGTTGGCTTCGGCGCGCCGGCGCTGCGAGCCCATCGAACGCCACGCCACCGCGCCGATGCCGCCGGGCAGATAGCTGATGCGCACCGAGGACGCGAACGGCGCTGCCGCCGCCGGATCGGGCTGCAGCAGCCCTTTCTGCGCCAGCTTGCAGGTCAGGTCCATGGCGCCGCCCGGTTTGGACGGCACCACGCAATCGACTTCAGGCGCGGCGGCTGTTGCCGGCGCAGGCAACAGCGCGGACAACAGCAGCAGCGACAGGAACGCGGTGCGCAGCATCGTCATGCCTTAGAAGCGGTGCTGGATGCCGGCGATCAGGCCGCGCTGGGTGTCGCCGAAACCGGCATCGTCGCGCGACAGGCTGACCAGCTGGTTGTGCTTGGCCTTGGCATAGGCGCCCGCCACGTACAGGTCCGTGCGCTTGGACAGGGCATAGCGCACGCGCGCCACGTACATGATCGGATCGGCATCGAGGTTGGCGGCCACGTTTTTCACGTCCTGATAGTAGATCACGCCCGTCAGGGTGATGACCGGCGTGGTCTTGTAGCTGACGCCGCCCCAGTACAGGGTGCCGCGCACGTCGGCCTTGCCGGCTGCCGCCGGATCGAGCTTGTAGTCGCGCGCCGCCGCCTGCACTTTCCACGGGCCGTCGTCGTACATGGCGCCCAGGTGGTACACGGTGGTCTTGTCGCGCGCGCCGCCGGCGATGGCATTGCCGTTCACCTGTTCATACGTGGCCAGCAGGCTGACGGGACCCGTCGTATAGGTGACGGCGGTCGACAGCTTGGCGCTGTCCGAATTGCCCGTCGACTGTTCGCCGAAGCCGTACGATGCGCCGTAGCTGAAGCCCCCCGTCTTGCCAGAGTACTTGACCATGTTGTCGAAGGCCGTCGTCATGCCGTACTTGCTCGGGCCCGTCGCATTGGCCGAGGTGGCCCACGAGTAGAACGGCGCATAGGCCATCGGATCGAACGGCAGCACGAAGTCGTACACGGTGGTGAACGAGCGGCCCAGCACGACGCGGCCGAAGGCGCCTTCCAGGCCCACATTGGCCTGGCGCTTGAACAGCGCGCCGTCGGCCGCGCCCGTGTCGACCAGGATGCCGCCTTCCAGATTGAAGACGGCTTTCAGGCCGCCGCCCAGGTCTTCGCTGCCCAGGATGCCCCAGCGCGACGTGTTCATGCCGCCGGAACTGACTTGCGTCATCGAGCTTTTGTTCGGACCGGCGTTGCTGGTGTTGCTGATGCCGGCGTCCAGGCGGCCGTACAGGGTGACGTTTGACTGGGCGTGGGCGCTGCCAGCGGTGGCGAGTACCGCCATGGCGGCCAGCGAGAATGCAGTTTTCTTCATGTAGAGTGTCTCCCTTAGATATAGTTATTAGTGATATGCCTGATCAATTTCATGAATCAGGATCACACTATATGATCGCGATCCTTTCAATTGGCTTTCAGACTGACAGGTGTCGCCGGCCAGCCACAGGCAATACCAACAAATTCATTGCGGCCCCTGTCGGCGGCGTGCCGGGAGGCTTACACTGCACCCATTCAAACGAATGGCGGAGACCATGCGCATATTATTAGTGGAAGACCATCTGGAGCTGTCGCACTGGCTGGCAAAGGCCCTGCGCGACGCGCACCTGACGGTGGAGACCGCCCACAACGGCGCCGATGCCGACGCCCTGCTGCATACGCAGGAATATTCCCTCGTGCTGCTCGACCTCTCCCTGCCGAAGATGGATGGCCTGGACGTGCTGCGCCGCCTGCGCGCGCGCGGCGGCACGCGCGGCAAGACTCCCGTCATGATACTCACGGCGCGCGGCGGCCTCGATGACAAGGTGCAGGGCCTGAACCTGGGCGCGGACGACTACATGGCCAAGCCGTTCGAACTGGCCGAGCTGGAAGCGCGCGTAAAGGCCCTGCTGCGCCGCAGCCAGGGCAACGAAGCGCTCGTGCACACCTGCGGCGCCCTCAGTTTCGACACCGTCACGCGCATGTTCAGCTATGCCGGCGCGGCGCTGGCCCTGACGCCGCGCGAACACGCGGTGCTCGAAGCGCTGATCACGCGCTCGGGCCGCGCCGTGTCGAAGGAAAAGCTGTTCGACGAAGTCTTCGCGCTGGCCGACGACGCCAACCTGGACGCCATCGAACTGTATATCCACCGCGTGCGCAAGAAGCTGGAAAGCGGCGTGGAGACCGGTTCGCCCGACGGCGCCGTCATCACCACCCTGCGCGGCATCGGCTACCTGCTGCAGCCGCGCAGCGCCATGGCGCCGGCCGCGCCAAAATGAACGCGCCCCGCCTGCCACTGGCCGAACGCCTGCGCCGGCGCTGGACGCAGGGCCGGCCGCTGGGCAGCCTGCGCAGCCAGCTGCTGCGCTGGCTGCTCATCCCGCTGGTGATGCTGGTGCTGCTCGATGCCGTTTTCGTCTACCGCAACGCGCTCGACGCGGCCGACATGGCCTACGACCGCTCCTTGCTGGCGTCGACGCGGGCGCTGGCCGAGCGCGTCTCCATCGTCGGCGGCAAGGTCGTGGCCGAAGTGCCCTACGTGGCGCTCGACAGCTTCGAGACCGATACCCTGGGCCGCATCTACTACAAGGTGACGGGCATCAACGGCGAACTGGTGTCGGGCTATGGCGACTTGCCGCCCGTGCCGAAGAACGTGCCCCGCTCGCAGAATTATCCGGCCCTGGTGCGCTTCTACCACGCCGATTACCACGGCAAACCGATCCGCATCGCCGCCCTGCTGCAACCCGTGTACGACGACTCGATGCGCGGCATCGCCCTGATCCAGGTGGCCGAGACGCTGGACGCGCGGCGCGGCCTGTCGAACCAGATCCTGTTCGATACCCTGAGCTGGCAGGCGGCGATGATACTGGTGATGGGCGCCCTCGTGTGGTTTGCCGTGCGCCTGGTGCTGCGCCCGCTGATGCGTTTGAAAACGGAAGTCGAGACGCGCACCCTGTCCGACCTGTCCGACGTCGATCCCACGCTGGTGCACAAGGAAATGCGCCCGCTGGTGAGCGCCATGAACGGCGCCATGTCGCGCCTGCAGCAGCTGATCGCCAGCCAGCGCCGCTTCATCGCCGACGCCTCGCACCAGCTGCGCACGCCGTTGACGGTGCTGAAAACCCAGGCCGAACTGGCCATGCGCGAGTGCGACCGCCAGGCGGGCGCGCCGCCGGACATCGCCGCCCTGCGCGACATCGTGCGCTCGATCGCCGCCACCACCGATTCGACGGTGCTGCTGGCCAACCGCCTGCTGACCCTGGCGCGCATCGAGCATGGCGGCGACAGCCTGACCATGGACACCGTCGCGCTGCGCGACGTGGCGCAGCAGGTGGGGCTGGAAATGGCCATGGCCGCCGTCGGCAAGCATATCGATCTGTCGCTGGAAGCGCCCGATGAAGCGCCCGTGCATGGCCAGGCCCTGCTGCTGCACGAACTGGTGGCCAACCTGGTCGACAATGCGCTGCGCTACACGCCGCAGGGCGGCAACGTCATCCTGCGCGTGCGCGCGGCGCAAACGGGGAACGGCCACGACCACGGCGCCGTGCTGGAAGTGGAAGACAGCGGCAAGGGCATCCCGCCGGCCGAGCACGAGCGCGTGTTTACGCCGTTCTACCGTGTCGGTGCGGCGCTCGAGAGCAACCCTGGCGGCGCGGGGCTAGGTTTAGCCATCGTGCGCGACATCGCCGCCCTGCACGGCGCGCACCTGGAACTGGCGACGGCGGCCAATGGGCATGGACTGAAAGTCAGCGTGCATTTCGGCCGCCGCTGCATGACAATTTGCAACGCTATTTAATCGATATTAAATGTTGCTTAAAAACAACGCGTGATTTATTTCTAATATTTTTTAAATAATTGCCTTACATAAACATATTCTTCCCTATACAATTCGGCTCCCATTAAGCGGTGAGGCAGTCTCTCCGCGTTAATTATCTAGGATTAATATGAAAAAGCAATTGTTTGCAGCAGTCGTCGGCGCCGCCCTGGCATTCCCTTTGTTCGCACAAGCAGAAGGCGCTTACATCGGCGCTAACGTCGGCCGTTCGGAATTGAAATTGTCGGGTGATGAAGTTTCGGGCAAAGAAAACAAAACCGGCTACAAAGCTTACGCCGGCTACGACTTCACGCCTAACTTCGGCGCAGAAGCCGGCTACGTCAATTTCGGCAAACTGAAAGAAAGCGAAGGCAAGGAATCGCTGAGCATGGAAACCAGCGCTTTCTATGTAGCAGCCACGGGCACGTTGCCACTGAACGAACAATTCTCGCTGTTCGCAAAAGCTGGCGTAACGCAAAACCGCACCAAAGCTAAATTGAACCTGATCGGTTTCAACGCCAGCGAATCGAAAAACAAAACCGCCGCCCTGTTTGGCATCGGCGCTGCTTATAACATCAATAAAAACCTGTCGGCTGTTGCTGAATATGAGAACTTCGGCAAAACGCTGAGCCAGGATGGCATGAAACTGAAAGCCGACCTGCTGTCGATCGGCCTGCGTTACAAGTTCTAATTCACGCTTGCGCGAATCAGAATCGAGCCGTTTTAACGGCGGATAGAAAAACCGGCTGCAAAGCCGGTTTTTTTATGCGCGCATGGCGCGTCAGCGGCACCGATGTTAAGATCGCGCCCTGAGATTTTAATGAAAGCCTGCCGTCATGATGACCAAAGAAGACGTAAGCGAACTGTTCGCCAATATCGCCGAAAACGCGCCCTGGGACCTGTCCCAGCCGCTGCTGTGGGGCTATTACTTCACCAATCCGACTTCCGAACCGCTGGAACAGGCCGCCGCCCTGCTGGCGCTGCAGGGCTACCGCCCGGTGGAACTGTACCAGCCGGAGCTCGATGACCCGGCCGCCGCCCCTGTCTGGGTGCTGCACGTGGAAAAGGCCGAAGTGCATGGCGTTGACAGCCTGCACGCGCGCAATGGCGAACTGATGACGTTTGCGCAGGAAAACCAGCTGGCCAGCTATGACGGCATGGACGTGGGCCCGGTCGGTACGGCGGCGTAGGTCGGATGAGGTCCGAAGGACCGTAATCCGACAACATTGTTGGCACGGCCGGTGGTGATGTCCGATTACGCTGCACCTCGGCGGCCCCGCTAATCCGACCTACATCACAAACGAAAAACGGCGCCCGCGGGCGCCGTTTTGCATGGGTCGATTGAAAACGCTCAGCTGAGGTTTTCCAGGCGGATCTTGGTGACCGTGCCCACCACGCTGCTCAACGCTTCCATCTTCTCGATGGCGGCCGTGACGTTCTTTTCCTGCGTCTGGTGCGTCAGCATGATGATGTCCGTATGCGTCTCGCCCTCGGCCGGCTCTTTTTGCAGCATGGCGTCGATCGAGATGCCGCGCTCGGCCAGGATGCGCGTCAGGTCGGCCAGCACGCCCGGCTGGTCGGCCACGTGCATGCGCAGGTAGTAGCTGGTGGTGATTTCCGACATCGGCAAGATCGCGATATCGGTCATCGCGTTCGGCTGGAACGCCAGGTGCGGCACGCGGTGTTCCGGGTCGGCCGTGGCCAGGCGCGTGATATCGACCAGGTCGGCGATCACCGACGAAGCGGTCGGCTCGGCGCCCGCGCCGCGGCCCGAATACAGACTGGCGCCGACGGCGTCGCCATGCACCAGCACCGCGTTCATGGCGCCTTCCACGTTGGCGATAAGGCGCTTGGCCGGGATCAGGGTCGGATGTACGCGCAGCTCGATGCCTTCCACGCCGTTGACGGTGGCGCGCTTGGTAATGCCCAGCAGTTTGATGCGGTAGCCCAGCTGCTCGGCGTAGCGGATGTCGACGGCATTGAGGTTGCTGATGCCTTCCACGTAGGCCTTGTCGAACTGCACCGGGATGCCGAAGGCGATGGCCGACATGATGGTGGCCTTGTGCGCGGCGTCGACGCCTTCGATGTCGAAGGTGGGATCGGCTTCCGCGTAACCGAGTTCCTGCGCCTGTTTCAGCACGGTGGCGAAATCGAGGCCCTTGTCGCGCATCTCGGACAGGATGAAATTGGTGGTGCCGTTGATGATGCCGGCGATCCATTCGATGCGGTTGGCCGTCAAGCCTTCGCGCAGCGCCTTGATGATGGGGATGCCGCCGGCGACGGCCGCCTCGAAGGCTACCATTACGCCCTTTTCCTGGGCGGCGGCGAAGATTTCGTTGCCGTGCACGGCCAGCAGGGCCTTGTTGGCCGTGACTACGTGCTTGCCGTTGGCGATCGCCTGCATCACCAAGGTTTTCGACAGGTCGTAGCCGCCGATCAGTTCGACGACGATGTCGATCTCGGGATCGTTGACGATGAGCATCGGGTCATTGACGACCTTGCAGCCGCCGGCGACCAGCGCTTCGGCGCGCGCCACGTCGCGCACGGCGACGGCGACGACTTCAATGCCGCGGCCCGCGCGGCGCTTGATTTCTTCCTGGTTGCGTTTCAGGACGCTGAACGTGCCGTAACCGACATTGCCCAGGCCCAGCAGGCCGATCTTGATGGATTTCATAGTTGTGCTTGACTGCTCATAAGTGGCGCCCCCTTGGGCGGCGCCAGGTTGATCGGTATGGTTGATCGAGATTGCCGCTGTCTGCGTCAGCCCCGGCCGTGACGCTTGCGATAGCCTTCGAGGAAGCGCGCAATGCGCCCCATGGCCTCGGTCAGGTCATCGGAATTCGGCAGGAAGACGACGCGGAAATGGTCGGGCGCGATCCAGTTGAAGCCCGTGCCTTGCACGATCAGGACCTTGGCTTCGGCCAGTAATTCATAGGCAAACTGCTGGTCGTCGGCGATCGGGTAGATCTCCGGGTCCAGGCGCGGGAACATGTACAGCGCGGCCTTCGGCTTGACACAGGTGACGCCCGGAATATCGGTCAGCAGCTTGTGCGCCAGATCGCGCTGTTTCAACAGGCGCCCGCCGGGCCCCACCAGGTCTTGTATGCTCTGGTAGCCGCCAAGCGCCGTCTGGATGGCAAACTGCCCCGGCGCATTGGCGCATAGCCGCATCGAGGCCAGCATGTTGAGGCCCTCGATGTAATCTTTGGCGTGGCGCTTTTCGCCCGAAACCACCATCCAGCCGGAACGGTAGCCGCAGGAGCGGTAATTCTTCGACAGGCCGTTCATGGTGATGAACAGCACGTCGTCGGCCAGCGAGGCGATCGACACGTGCTCGGCTTCGTCGTACAGCACCTTGTCGTAGATCTCGTCGGCGAAAATGATCAATTGGTGCTGGCGCGCCAGTTCGACGATCTGCAGCAGCACGGAAACCGGGTACAGCGCGCCGGTGGGATTGTTCGGGTTGATGACGACGATCGCTTTGGTTTGCGGCGTGATCTTGCGGCGCATGTCCTCGATGTCGGGATACCATTCGTTCTGCTCGTCGCACACGTAATGCACGGGATTGCCGCCCGACAGGCTGACGGCCGCCGTCCACAGCGGATAATCGGGCGCCGGCACCAGCACTTCGTCGCCACTGTTGAGCAAGGCGTTCATCGACATGACGATCAGTTCGGAAGCGCCATTGCCCAGGTAAATGTCATCGATGGTCACGCCGGCGATATTCTTGCCCTGCGTGTAGTGCATGACGGCCTTGCGCGGCGCGAACATGCCTTTCGAGTCCGTATAGCCGGCCGCATTCTGCAGATTGAGCATCATGTCGCGCACGATCTCGTCGGGCGGATCGAAGCCGAATACGGCCAGATTGCCGATATTGAGCTTGGTGATCTTGTGGCCTTCTTCTTCCATTTGCCTGGATTTTTCCAGGACCGGGCCGCGGATGTCGTAGCAGACATCCGCCAATTTATTCGATTTCTGAATCGGTCGCAAAATAAATCCCTGTCGTGATGCGGCGCGGAGACTTGAGCTTGCAGCGTGGCCGCCGCGCCAGAACTATGAACCCGTGAAACTGCGATGCGAAAGACTGCAAGGCGAAAACAACCATTCTCGCCGAAAACAGGCCATTTTATCAAATTAAACATGGCGAACTGCAGCATTTGACGCCGATTCTGCCACGCCGGCGCATCCGGACGACCATCGGGCGGGCGCCATCTTCATCTTCCCTTAATCTTGCAGCATTACCATGGCGCAAGCATGCAGCGCCACTATGGCGTCGAACATTGCAATTTGGAAAGGAAATTGCTTTTCAGTCGCTCTTTTCTGTCATTTATGGCATGCTTACGCCCTTGGCCGCGGCACCCAGTTTGGCCGCGCGCGTACCGATCAACCGACACGACCAGCCCCGATATCGCCATGAAACTCCACGCCAGCAGCACCCAACAATACCAGACTGTCACCGGCTATGACGAAAACGGCGTCGAGATCAATGCCCAGCCATACAACTACAGCCTGATCGTCATGCCGGAAATGCCGCCACGCGCGTGGGAGGTGGACAGTTTCGAGCAATTGAACGAGGCGCATTTCGCGCAAATCCTGGCCGATGCGCCCGACGTGGTCATCCTCGGCACGGGCGAGCGCCAGCGCTTCGTGCATCCGAAGCTGACGGCCGCGCTGACCATGCGCCGCATCGGCGTCGAGTGCATGGATAGCCAGGCTGCCTGCCGTACCTACAATATCCTCATGGGCGAAGGCCGCAAAGTCACGCTGGCCCTGATCCTGGCCCCGGCCGCAGGCAAGGCCGCATGAAAATCAATGTCAACGAACTGCACTCGTCGCGGGTGCTGATGTGGTCCCTGCTGGGCATCTTCATCGTCGTCACCCTGTATGCGCTGGGCGTGCGCACCCTGGTGCCGCCCGACGAGGGCCGCTACGCCGAGATGGCGCGCGAAATGTTCGTCACGGGCGACTGGATCACCACGCGCCTGAACGGCATCAAGTACTTTGAAAAGCCGCCGCTGCAAACGTGGATGAATGCGCTGACCTTCGCCGCCTTCGGCCTGGGCGAGTGGCAGGCGCGCCTGTGGACCGGCCTGTGCGGCATCATCGGCGTGTGCATGACGGCCTACGCGGGCAAGAAGGTCTTCGGCCCGCGCGTGGGCCTGTATGCGGGCCTGGTGCTGGCGTCGAGCCTGTTCTGGCTCGCTTCCGGCCAGATCAACTCGCTGGACATGGGCCTGTCGGGCATGATGACCCTCACCCTGGGCAGCCTGCTGATCGCCCAGCGCGACGACGCCACGGCGATGGAGCGGCGCAACTGGATGCTGGCCTGCTGGGCCGCCATGGCGCTGGCCGTGCTGGCCAAGGGCCTGATCGGCATCGTCCTGCCGGGCGCCGTGCTGGTGCTGTATTCGCTGTGCGCGCGCGACTGGCGCATCTGGACCCGCCTGCACCTGGTCAAGGGCTTGCTGCTGTTCTTTGCCATCGCCACGCCGTGGTTCGTGCTGGTCGCCCTGCGCAATCCGGAACAGCCGCATTTCTTCTTCATCCACGAGCATTTCCAGCGCTTCCTGATGAAGGGCCACAAGCGCGAAGGCGCCTGGTACTACTTCCTCGTGCTGCTCATTCCCGGCATCCTGCCATGGATAGGCCTGCTGCCGCAAAGCCTGGCCGCCGCCTTCCAGCGCCAGGAAGGCGCCTTCCAGCCCCGCTTGATGCTGCTGGTCTGGGCCGTCTTCATTTTCTTCTTTTTCAGCTATTCGACCTCGAAGCTGCCCGGCTATATCGTGCCCATCTTCCCGGCGCTGGCCTTGCTGGTGGCGCTGTACCTGGAAACGGCGTCGCGCCGCCAGCGCCTGTTCGCCGCCGGCCTGCTGTGCGTGCTGGGCGCGGCCATCCTGATCGGCGGACCGATCGGCTTCAGCAAGGCCAGCGCGCGCGATCCGGCAGCACTGATCGCATTGAAAGGCTACCAGCCATGGCTGATGGCGGCCGGTTTCTTCGCCCTGGCCGGCGGCGCCCTGGCCTTGCTGCATGCGCGCCAGCTGCGCCGCGACATGACGGTGCTGACGATCGCCGGCGCCGGCTTCCTGGCCACGCACTGCATCCTGGCCGGCTCCGAACTGTATGGCCAGAACCGCGCAGGCACCGACATGCTGCCGCAGATCCAGGCCGAACTGACGGCCGATACCAAGCTCTATTCGGTCGGCATCTATGAACAGTCGCTGACCTATTATCTGCAGCGGCCCGTGATCCTCGTCGATTACTGGGATGAATTCACGTTTGGCCTGAAACAGCAGCCCGAGCTGTCCATCCCGAACATCGAACCTTTCATCACGCAGTGGACGAACGATGCCAACGCCGGCGTGCGCGACATGGCCATTATCAGCCTGGACCGCTACAAGGAATTGCAACAACGTGGCGTGCCCATGCGTGTCATTGCCGAGGACGCGCGCCGCATGGTCATTGCCAACAAATAATGTTTAACTGGGGCGCGAGACAGCACGGATCGCGCCCCCGGCCAGCTTGCCCCGCCCCCGCATCGGCAGGATTTTTCACCGCTGAAGGGGCTGCACCGCCATACTGACGATATAAAATAGCCATGCCTGCCGACCGCTTTTCACCGTACGGCAGCCTCGGCAACACAGATACCCTGACACAATACCGACTCAAGAACCGCGCCCCATGACCTCTACCCTGCCCTTTTTGCCTTTTTCCAAACCCACCATCGATGAGGCGACCATCGCCGCCGTCGGCGAAGTGCTGCGCTCGGGCTGGATAACCAGCGGCCCGAAAGTGCAGGCATTCGAAGCACAGCTGTCCGAGTATTTCGGCGGGCGTCCCGTGCGCACCTTCAATTCGGGCACGTGCACCATGGAAATCGCGCTGCGCATCGCCGGCATTGGCCCCGGCGACGAAGTCATCACCACACCCGTGTCGTGGGTCGCGACGGCCAACGTCATCATCGAAGTGGGCGCCACGCCCGTGTTCGCCGATATCGACCCCGTCACCCGGAATATCGACCTCGACAAACTGGAAGCGGCCATCACCCCGCGGACGAAAGCCATCATCCCCGTCTACCTGTCCGGCCTGCCGGTCGACATGGACCGCCTGTACGCGATTGCTGACAAGTACAATTTGCGGGTAGTCGAAGACGCGGCGCAAGCGTTCGGTTCCACCTGGAAAGGCAAGCGCATCGGCGCGTTTGGCGACTTCGTCTCGTTCAGCT
Source organism: Janthinobacterium glycogeni (assembly GCF_051380725.1). Lineage (NCBI taxonomy): Bacteria > Pseudomonadati > Pseudomonadota > Betaproteobacteria > Burkholderiales > Oxalobacteraceae > Janthinobacterium > Janthinobacterium glycogeni. The sequence goes on from NZ_JBNYXP010000001.1 coordinate 684,146, forward strand.
TCCAGGCCAACAAGAACATCACCACGGGCGAAGGCGGCTGCCTCGTCCTGAACAACCTGGAAGAAGCGAAGCTGGCCGAGAAATACCGGCTGCAGGGCGTCACGCGCAGCGGCGTCGACGGCATCGACGTCGATGTGCTGGGCGGCAAATACAATATGAGCGACATCATGGCCGCCATCGGTCTGGGCCAGTTCGCCAATATCGACGCCATCACGGCCCACCGCCGCGCGCTGGCGCGCCACTATTTCGCGCAATTCGGCAGCGACTTCGAAGCGCAGAGCGGCGCCCGGCTGCCCGTGCAGGACTTTGAAAACAGCAACTGGCATCTGTTCCAGATCATCCTGCCCGACAACGGCCCCGGCACGCGCGCCGCGTTCATGCAGCAGATGGCGCAGCAAAACGTGGGAACGGGCTATCATTACGCACCGATCCACCTGTTTACCATGTACCGTGAACGCGGCTTTACCGAGGGCATGTTCCCCGTCGCGGAACAGATCGGCCGCCTGACCGTGACCTTGCCGATGTTCTACGCCATGACGACACAGGACGTGGAACGCGCCGTCGCCACCGTCAAATCCATTCTCATCAAATGAGCAGCGCGCCGATGAAACCTGAACTGTCCGTAATCATTCCGATCTACAACGAGCAGGATGGCCTGGCCAGCCTGTTCGCCCGCCTGTATCCGGCCCTCGATGCCTTGCAGACGAGCTACGAGATCATCTTCATCAATGATGGCAGCCGCGACAATTCGGTGGCCATCCTGGCGGAACAGTTCCGCCAGCGCCCCGACGTCACGCGCGTGATCTTATTCAACGGCAATTATGGCCAGCACATGGCCATCCTGGCCGGTTTTGAAGCCTCGCGCGGGCAGATCATGGTCACGCTCGACGCCGACCTGCAGAATCCGCCCGAAGAAATCGGCAACCTGGTGGCGAAGATGCGCGAAGGCTACGATTACGTGGGCTCGATCCGGCGCAAGCGGCAAGATTCCGCCTGGCGCACGCTGGCCTCGAAGATGATGAACCGCCTGCGCGAACGCATCACAAACATCAAGATCACGGACCAGGGCAACATGCTGCGCGCCTACGGCCGCAACGTGATCGACCTGGTCAACCAGTGCGCCGAGGTCAACACCTTCGTTCCCGCCCTCGCCTACACGTTCGCCCGCAAACCGACGGAAATCACCGTCGAGCACGAGGAACGGGCCGCCGGCGAGTCGAAATATTCGCTGTACAGCCTGATCCGCCTCAATTTCGACCTGGTCACGGGCTTTTCGCTGATTCCCCTGCAAATCTTTTCCATGCTGGGCATGGCGATGTCGCTGGGTTCGGCGCTGCTGGTGATCTTCCTGCTGGTACGCCGCTTCCTGCTGGGCGCGGAGGCCGAAGGCGTGTTCACCCTGTTCGCCATCGCCTTCTTCTTCATGGGCGTGATCCTGTTCGGCATCGGCCTGGTGGGCGAATACGTGGGCCGCATCTTCCAGCAGGTGCGCGCCCGTCCCCGCTATGTGGTGCAAACCATCTTGCAGGACGGCATGACCCAGGCGGAAGCCGAGGCGCCATCGTATGTGCGCCTGGAAAAACGCCAGGTGAGCCGCTGATGGGCGCGCCACGCGCCGTCGTCTTCGGCTACCACAATGTGGGCGTGCGCTGCATCAAGGTGCTGCTGGCCGGCGGCGTCGATATCGCCCTCGTCGTCACGCACGAAGACAGCCCCACGGAAAACCTGTGGTTCGAGTCCGTCGCCAGCCTGTGCCAGGCCGAAGGCATCCCGTACATCACGCCTGCGGACGCGCGCGCGCCCGAGCTGCTGGCGCAGGTGCAGGAGGCAAAGCCGGACATGCTGTTCAGCTTTTACTACCGCCACATGCTGCCGGCCAGCATCCTGGAAGTCGCGCCCGCCTACAATATGCACGGCTCGCTGCTGCCGCAGTTCCGCGGCCGCGCGCCTGTCAACTGGGCCGTGCTGCATGGCGCCACGGAGACGGGCGCCACCCTGCATGAAATGACGGTCAAGCCGGACGCGGGCGCCATCGTGGCGCAAACGGCCGTGCCCATCCTGCCCGACGACACGGCCTTCGAAGTGTTCGGCAAGGTCACCGTAGCGGCGGAACAGACGCTGTGGGGCGTGCTGCCGGCCTTGCTGGACGGCACGGCGCCGCGCCATCTCAACGATTTGCGCCAGGGCGGCTACTTTGGCGGACGTACGCCCGAAGACGGCAGGATCGACTGGAAGTTACCCGCGCAGCAGGTCTACAACCTGCACCGGGCCGTCGCGCCCCCCTATCCCGGCGCCTTCACCGAAGTCAACAATGTCATTTACACCATCGAAAAAGCCCGTTTGAGCAAGCTTTCCGCAGGAAGTTTGCCACCGGGCTTGGCGGTAGTGGATAATTGCATCTTTGGCGTCTGCGGAGACGGCCACATGCTGGCCATTTCCGCGCTGAGGGCTGCCGGGGAGCCGATTTCGGCTCAGCAATTGCAAGCAAGTCTGACCGCCCGCGTCAGCACACACTGATATCACTCAAGAGAATCTCATATGAAAAAAGTCCTCATCTTAGGCGTCAACGGTTTCATCGGCCACCACCTGTCCAAGCGCATCCTGGAAACCACCGACTGGCATGTCTACGGCATGGACATGAACACGGACCGCATCACGGAATTGCTGGAAGATGACAACTACAAGTCGCGCATGCACTTCTTCGAAGGCGACATCACGATCAACAAGGAATGGGTCGAGTACCACGTCAAGAAATGCGACGTGATCCTGCCGCTGGTGGCCATCGCCACGCCGTCGACCTACGTCAAGCAGCCGCTGCGCGTGTTCGAACTGGACTTCGAAGCCAACCTGCCGATCGTGCGCTCGGCCGCCAAGTACGGCAAGCACCTGGTCTTCCCGTCGACCTCGGAAGTGTATGGCATGTGCCATGACGAGGAATTCGATCCGGAAAACTCGGAACTGATCTGCGGCCCGATCAACAAGCCGCGCTGGATCTATTCCAACGCCAAGCAGCTGATGGACCGCGTGATCTGGGGCTACGGCATGGAAGGCTTGAACTTCACCCTGTTCCGTCCATTCAACTGGATCGGCGCCGGCCTGGACTCGATCCACACGCCAAAAGAAGGTTCCTCGCGCGTGGTGACGCAATTCTTCGGCCATATCGTGCGCGGCGAGAACATCTCGCTGGTCGACGGCGGCGCGCAGAAACGCGCGTTCACCTACATCGACGACGGCATCGATGCGCTGATCCGCATCATCGCCAACAAGAACGGCATCGCCAGCGGCAAGATCTACAACATTGGCAATCCGACCAATAACTATTCGATCCGCGACCTGGCCGGCATGATGCTGACCCTGGCCGCCGAATACCCGGAATACGCCGAAGGCGCGAAACACGTGAAAATCGTGGAAACGACCTCGGGCGCCTACTACGGCGCCGGCTACCAGGACGTGCAGAACCGCGTGCCGAAAATCACGAATACCTGCGAAGAGCTCGGCTGGGCGCCGACCACCACCATGGCCGATTCCCTGCGCAATATTTTCGACGCCTACCGCAGCCAGGTAGCCCAAGCCAAAGCCCTGATGGATTAATGTTGAGCAAGCCGTTCCTGACCCTGAAAATCGACGTCGATACCTATCGCGGCACCCGTGAAGGCATGGGCAATCTGGTGCGCATGCTGGCCGCGCACCAGGCCAAGGCCACCTTTCTGTTCTCGCTGGGCCCCGACCATACGGGCTGGGCCCTGCGGCGCGCCTTGCGGCCCGGCTTTTTCAGCAAGGTGTCGCGCACCTCGGTAGTCGAGCACTACGGCTTGAAAACTTTGATGTACGGCACCTTGCTGCCGGGACCCGATATCGGCAAGCAGTGCGCGGCGCAAATGCGCGCCGTGCGCGATGCCGGTTTCGAGTGCGGCATCCACACCTGGGATCACACCCTGTGGCAAGACAATGTGGCCAAGCGCAACGCCGCCTGGACCATGACCATGATGCGCAAGGCCGCCAACCGCTACGAACAGGTGTTCGGCACCAGGCCGCACACGCACGGCGCGGCCGGCTGGCAAATGAATGTCAGCGCGTTTGTCGAGCACGACACGGCCGGCTACCGCTTTGCCTCCGATGGCCGCGCCATGCTTGACGCGCGCGGCGCCATGGTGCATCCGGGCAATGGCCCGCACCGCGTGCGCAATGGCAACACCATCCTGCGCTGCGTGCAACTGCCCACTACGCTGCCCACCCTGGATGAATTGCTGGGCTGCGAAATCGACGGCAAGCTGATCACGACCGGCAATGTTGCCGCGCATATCCTGTCACTGACGGCCGACAATCCCCGCGATCATGTGTATACCTTGCATGCGGAACTTGAAGGACAGAAACTCGCCCCCATTTTCGAACAACTGCTGGCTGGCTGGAAAGCCCAGGGCTACCAGTTTGCAGCGATGGGCGATTATTATGAAAAGATAAAAGATGCGGACTTGCCAATTTGCCCCATCACCTGGGATGAGTTGCCCGGGCGTTCGGGACGCCTGATTGTGCAGGGCAAAGCGGCCTGAATGCTGTATTGTTGCACCTGGATGCGTTGCCAGATTAAAAACCAGCGCTGATGATCACCGTTCAGGAGAGAACCTGTGGCTGATAGCCAATCCCTCGTTAGCATACCCGACTTTAGTGCCGCCATGACCAGCGGCAAGACCTTTCAGTTGCTGGGCCGCCCGGCCAAGGCCACGGTGCTGTTTTTCTATCCGAAGGACAACACTCCTGGCTGCACCACTGAAAACATCGCCTTCCGTGACGCCTATCCGCAATTTGTCGCCGCCGGCGTGGAAATCTACGGCATCAGCCGCGATTCCCTGCGCTCGCACGAAAGCTTCAAAGCCAAGCTGGAACTGCCGTTCGAGCTCATTTCCGACCCGGACGAAGCCGTTTGCCTGCTGTTTAACGTCATGAAGATGAAACAGATGTACGGCAAGACGGTCCGCGGCGTCGAGCGCAGTACGTTTGTGATTGACGCCCAGGGCCGATTGGTGAAAGAATGGAGAGGCGTGAAGGTCGCAACTCACGTGGAAGAAGTGCTGGAATTCGTAGCGCATCTGAATTGATCGTTCATTTTGATCCAATGCGCGTTGTCGGCTTCCAGCAAGCCTGGTTCAACCGCAGTTCAGTTCACGGTACCTATCGCCATTTTGAGTCAACGAAGCGCCTCCATACACTCCGCCAGACGGGCCTGCAGCCCGCCGATGGCGTCCATGACCGGCCATGCTGCCGGCCTTCCGGCAGTTTCTCGTCTTGTAGCATTGTTGTTCCCCCGCATCCACCCCATGAGAAGTGCCGCCAGAAGCTGGCTGCCCATGGGCGATTCATTCCAGAAATTTTTTGATTGAGATCCTGATGCCACTGCCAAAATTACCGAGCAAGCCAGCCACCATCCTGGCCACCCAAGATTACCCAACCGCAGGCGCAGCGCGCCCGGCCACCAAAACCCCGGCAGCCAAGAAAGTGGCTGCACCGATCATTGAAGCGGCGATCGCCGAAGTTGCCAAGCCGGTCCGCAATGCGGCCACGAAGATCAAGCAAGTGGCGGCCCTGATGGTCGCCAAGCCTGCGCCTGCACCTGCGCCGGTTGCGGCCGCACCTGCCGCCGTTGCCGCGCCTGCAGCGAAAGCCAAGCCGGCGGCAAAAGGCAAGGTCACGCCGATCAAGCCCGTCAAGCAGGCCGAGCAGCCGCATCCGGCCAAGCACAAGCCTGTGGAAGTGCAGCTCAAGTCGTCCGCCAGCCGCGCCGCCGATCAGCGCGGCATCAGCAAGCTGTTCGTTCTCGACACGAACGTGCTGATGCACGATCCATCGTCGCTGTTCCGCTTCGAGGAACACGATGTATACCTGCCGATGATGACGCTGGAAGAGCTGGACAACCATAAAAAGGGCATGACGGAAGTGGCGCGCAATGCGCGCCAGGTTTCGCGTACCCTGGACGCCCTGATCAGCAACACGGATGACGACGCCATCGAGCACGGCATCCTGCTGTCCAAGCTGGGCAACAAGGACGCCAAGGGCCGCCTGTTCTTCCAGACGCGCCTGCAAAGCGCCGACCTCCCAGCTGGCTTGCCAGTGGGCAAGGCCGACAACCAGATCCTCGCCGTCGTGCGTTCGCTCGAGTCGGAACAGGAAGGCCGTCCCGTCGTGCTGGTGTCGAAAGACATCAACATGCGCATCAAGGCGCGCGCCCTCGGCTTGCCAGCCGAAGACTACTTCAACGACCATGTGCTGGAAGACACGGACTTGCTGTACTCGGGCATCGTGCAATTGCCGGACGACTTCTGGAACAAGCACGGCAAGGACATGGAGTCGTGGCAGGAAAGCAAGAACGGCTACAGCTCCACCTTCTACCGCGTGACGGGCCCGTTCATTCCCTCGCTGCTGGTCAACCAGTTCATCTACCTGGAACCGAAAAACGGCGAAACGCCGTTCTACGGCCAGGTAAAGCAGATCAACGGCAAGACGGCCGTGCTGCAAACCCTGCGCGACTTCAGCCACACGAAGAACAATGTGTGGGGCGTGACGGCGCGCAACCGCGAGCAGAACTTCGCGCTGAACCTGCTGATGAATCCGGAGTGCGACTTCGTCACCCTGCTGGGCCAGGCCGGTACCGGCAAGACCCTGCTGGCCCTGGCCGCCGGCCTGGCGCAAGTGCTGGAAACCAAGCTCTACAATGAAATCATCGTCACCCGCGTGACGGTGCCTGTGGGCGAAGACATCGGTTTCCTGCCCGGTACGGAAGAGGAAAAGATGTCGCCATGGATGGGCGCTTTCGACGACAACCTGGAAGTGCTGAACAAGTCCGACTCCGATGGCGGCGAATGGGGCCGTGCGGCAACGCAAGACCTGATCCGCTCGCGCATCAAGATCAAGTCGCTCAACTTCATGCGCGGCCGCACCTTCGTCAACAAGTTCCTCATCATCGATGAAGCGCAAAACTTGACGCCGAAACAGGTCAAGACCCTCGTCACGCGCGCCGGTCCCGGCACGAAGATCCTGTGCCTGGGCAACATCGCGCAGATCGACACCCCGTACCTGACGGAAGGCTCGAGCGGCCTGACCTACGTGGTCGACCGCTTCAAGGGCTGGACCCACAGCGGCCACGTCACCCTGGCACGCGGCGAGCGCTCGCGCCTGGCCGATCACGCCAGCGAAGTGTTGTAAGTTCCAGCGGGCGGCGCGAGCTGCCCGGTCATTCGAAGCCCCGGCTGCAGCGATGCAGGCGGGGCTTTTTCATGTGCGCGTCATTTTCTTTGCGTCATGCTTTAATACCGGTCATTTCCTTCAGGACACGCTATCCGATGCCTCCCGCCTTGCAGTTGCTGCTCTGCTCCATCCTCTTCATGCTCCTCCACATTTCCGTCATGGCGGCCTGCGCCAGGCTGTTCGGCATCACGGTGCGCAGCATCAGCTATGGCGTCGGTCCCACCCTGCTAACTTGGGGCAAAGTGCGCGTCAAGCTGCTGCCCCTGGCCGGCAATGTGGTGCTGAAAGATACGCGCGAGGAAACCTTGTATGACGACGATCCCTGCCTCGATGCCTACAACTTCCAGCCGCTATGGAAGCAGGTGCTGCTGCCATTGAGCGGCGTGGCCGTGCTGCTGGCCTTGTCGCTGGGCATCATGGGCGCCTCGGGCTGGGAGCGATTTATCGCCGCCTTCGGGCAAATCATCGATGGGGCGCTGGCGCCATTGTCGGGGGCGCAGGCATCGCTGGGTGCAGGAGAAATGTTTGCCCGCACGCATGGCTTTGCGCCCGTGTTCGCCCTGTTTTCGTTGAAACTGTGCGCGTTCAACCTGCTGCCATTCGCCGGCCTGAACGGTGGCCAGGCGCTGCTGGCCATCGCGCGCGGCGGCAAGCCATATGTCGCGTGGGAAGAGCCCGTGGCGAAATGGCTGCTGCTGCCGGGGCTGGCGATCTTGCTGGCGTGGGCAGCGGCGTTCGGCTGGTATGGCTGGACTGAACTATAGGCACTGAACTATAGGCACTGAACATAATATCAAAGTGAAAATTCTTAAAAAATTGATGTAGTCGACATAAAATATCATTGAATAATATTAATTTATTTTTTCAAAATGAAATATTTTCATATTAAAAATATGCCACGTTTTTTAAAATCTCCACTTCAACACCCCGAAATTACATAAATTTATGGGTAAAATCGGGAAATCTCAAAACGTCAAATAGTTACTTGCAATTTTCACTCACTTTAACGTAGCCATCTGCAACCACAAAGGATCAGTACTTAGCGTCAATTGATCTTTAATTGCCTTCATTCTAGCGGTGTATTCCCTTTTAGGGTTGTATATAAATACAGATCCGTCCTTACTCTTCTCCACGAATTTTTGGTTCACCAAAATCCCCAGTATTTCCTCTATTATCTTTCTATCAAATTGCTGCCCAAACCCACCTTTATATAAAGAACTCTCTTTTCTTCCGCCGCCATGTTGGAAAAATATTTTATGAATTACAGACAAAAATAGCTTCTGTGATGAAGGCAATGAGCTAGATTTAATCCTAGAAGAATTAGATACACTCTCAGTGGCATCGATCGAAGTTCCTTTTATCCATGATGGTAATGCATCAATCGAAGTCAAACCAATAGCCATAGATATTGTTGAGTCAGTAACTTTCACCAACGAATTCTCATTTATTTTACAATTTGCAAAAGAAACAACTCCAAATTGGCATTCGGAAAATGATAAATTCAATAAATTATTAACACCAAACTCTATCTGACAAATTTCCGCATCTTTTATGACAACGCCATGATAATCTATAGTATCGTTCTCAAACATCGTTAACGCTGCGGCAAGCTCGCCAACCGCCTGCGAGTTAATTGGCGTACTATCTCTCTGTATCATGGAAATCGCATCAGAGCTAGATCCGTATATTTCCATCCATTGAGCCAAAAAATACAAACCCATTGGCTGCAAAGCTTGTCTCCACTTCTGATCAAGAATTAAGAAACTTTTATTTGAAATATCTTCAACAAGACAATCCGCAAAAAGAAGTTGAACTATATAAGGATCGACAAATTGTCTATCTGGCGATTCCGGTTCAATTCTCCCCAAGGTACATAGCCTAGATAACATAAGTTGACCTGATTCATCAGGAACAAATCCAGTGGCAATTTCATATGCTTGATTCACGTCTTTCGGAGTTAATCGTCCAAGAGGACGATCACTTTGCCTTGTAACTCTTGCCAAATTAGTTAATACCAGTCGAACGGATGCAGGATCAATAGAACTATGAATTTTTGCTTCTCGCTCACACACTGTGTCAATGAATTGCCCCCAAAAACCGACCTCTCCGGATTTACTACCCAATATTCTCTCGGCATCTGCGGCGTCAATAGCTGCTAAAACCAGAAACATTAATGGCTTTTTTGGCAGCCAAGCTGGAACTTTTGCATTAACACCAATTTTCTCCAGATAAGTCTGTGCTTGCTTTTCATTAAATTCATCTGCACATTGCAAAGATAAAACTTCTGAGTTCTTCTTTGAAAACCCCAAGCAATCATTCATTTCAGCCACACTATTAAAATAATGTGGCCGACCAGTTATCAGAAGGCCCGCTGAATTCATTGATATTAATTCGCGTATACCTTGCAGAGCCTCTCTCCGCACAGTAATTCTTTTATTTTGATTTGTACCGAAAGTTTGAGTCCCAACCTCATCAAAACCATCCAATAAAAGTATTATATGTCCAGAATTTAAAAGTTGCATAGCACGGTCTATTGAAGTTGACAGCCCTAACCTTTTCAAATGCCCGGATATTATTTCAACAGCAGAACCTGCCCCCCAATGCTCGCGGAGATTGATTGCAAAAACAAAGGCAGATGATAAACTAACATCGCTTGCCAATTCATGAAATGCCTCCCTAACACATCGACTCTTCCCAGTTCCATAATCACCCAGCAAAAGAATTTTTTCATTATTCCGCAACTTAACAACTATTTCAGAGACGGAAAACTCCTTACCTTTCTCTGCATCTGTATAATATACCGGAACATATTCATGATGATCAGACTCTCCAGTATTTGGGTTAATAGAACTACCAAAAGCTATTTTACTCCTGAGCGCCTCATAACCAGAAAAATTAAACGCTTGCTTCGAGAAGCTAGAAACTGATAAAACTGATATTTTATTAGATTTCCCCAAATCAACCATACCAGGAGTTGGCTCATCCTTTAGAATTATATAGGCTCGAGCAATGATCATTTGAGCTGCAAAACGCATTTTTACAGCCAAAATTTTTGCTATATCGGCTCTAATTTTCGCCAAATTATGCTCTTCAGTGACTTCGATCAGAATAATTTCCTCATCTGATATCCGAATAACACCGTCAAAATTTACACCATCTATACGCTCAGGAATTGCCTCTTTAAACCATATAATAGAAGCAATAGAGCGTGCGTAGGCTTCCAAATTCGACCAACTATTTCCCATAAAAATCTTTCCAAACATTAATGTAAAATATTGAAAACTATCATCTAAAATTATTTCACCAAAATCAGCTACGCCACTTGATATATATTTTAGAAATCCCCATAAAAACCCGCATTGACGCGATGAACATATACGGGAAACTACAGACATGCATATCACTTAACCAGAAAAATAAGCAAGCCTAGCCACGCTCTTGATGACGGCTATGGGCGCACAATTTTTATTGGAAAATATTCCAATAACTCATTCAGCCTAACAGACGTACTGCGCGCAATTCTCTCCATTTATCACGTTTACAAATTACAACTGCTAAATGCCGCTCTTTAGGCCAATTTTTTGCACGGTCAAGCAATGCTTACAACAATCCGCAAAGGATCCGCCATTTTCATATTCGATATTTTTAGCACAAGCCTCCCCTATTGGAGATTCGTGCATACCAGCATTATTTGTCGCTACTGAAAGGTTTTTCCTGTGGCGACGCTGTGCTGACAAGAAAAAATAGTAGCTCCGTGTATGGCTACAGGGTGATCGTCCGCCATTGCTTGCGCATGGGCTTACCATGGTGAAGTGCCGCCTGAATAAATGCAGCAAACCGCATCGCCAGCACCTTGCCAGTATGCCCATGGCCGTAACGTGCGCCTGCAGGCGCAGGCACTACCAGGGACCGATTGGCGGGGTGTACCTGCGACTGCACAGACGTGACCAGCCTGGCTGATTGCTCCCAACCGGGCCGCAGCAAGACGTGATTCCGCAACGACTATACAGCCAGTGCCGCACTGAAACGGCAGCAGGAAGAACGCCGCAAGAAGATACGGCAGGGACAGACCTCGGAAAGCTAAAATTCACATAAATACTTATAAATGAAATATTCATTCATGAAATGAATAACATCTATCGCCACTGTGAATTGGCTGGAAACGGACCGGCGGCCTATACTCAAGCCGTCTCCCCTACACTGTTTCCCATGCACACCCAGCTCAGCCCGCACACACCGCGGGCTTTTTGTTCCCGGCCATTGCCACTCTGTCTTTCCCCTCTTACCAATCACCGGGCCCGCGTTTCCCCGCCAGCCCAGCCCCCGGCAGGGAGCGCGGCATGATCGTGCGCGAGCGTCCTTCGGCGCTAAGGCTGTTCCTCGTGGTGCGCGGCTCCGTCCTGCCGCGCATCCGCACCACGCTCATCGTCAATACCCTGATCGCCACCCTCGTCACTTGGTGCCACGGCACCTTGTTCGACCACAAGGTGATCTTGACCACCATCCCGTTTACGCTGATCGGCTTGCCGCTGGCCATCTTCCTGGGCTTTCGCAACACGGCCGCCTATGACCGCTACTGGGAAGCGCGCAAGCTGTGGGGCGAACTGGTCTTGCGCAGCCGTAATTTCTCGCGCCAGTGCCAGACGATGATACGCGGCGACACGCCGGCCCACGCCGGGCTGGGTCTGGAAGACGTGCGCGTGCGCATGATCTACCGCACCATCGCTTTTTGCCACGCCCTGCGCCACCAGCTGCGCGACACGCGCGGACCGGCCGACTTGCAGCCGCTGCTGCGCCCGGCCGAATGGGAAGCGGCTTGCCAGGCATCGAATCCATCGGACTACCTGATGCTGCAGATGGGCCACGACCTGGCCGACTGCGTCCGGCAAGGCCGCATCGACAGCATCCTCACAGCACAGATCGATAACACGGTCTCGGCCATGGTAGCGGCGGGCGCTTCGTGCGAACGCATCCGCAGCACGCCCATCCCCTTCTCGTATTCGCTGCTGCTGCACCGCACAGCCTATCTGTACTGCTTCCTGCTGCCCTTCGGCCTCGTCGACTCGCTCGGCTTCATGACGCCGTTCGTCGTCGCCATCGTCGCCTACACTTTCTTTGGCCTCGATGCGCTGGGCGACGAGATCGAGGAGCCGTTCGGCGAAGACGCCAACGATCTGCCGCTGTCGGCCATGTGCCGCGCCATCGAAATCAGCTTGCGCGAATCCGTGCAGGACGAGAACGTGCCGCCGCCCATGCAAGCGGACGATTTCCTGCTGAATTGATGCGCACGCCAGCTTTCCCCTTGACCTTACCATCGGGGGAAGGCTTACAGTGGACGTACCTAATCATTCAAGGAGTGCTTGCCATGTATCAGTTACAAGTTGAAAACATGAGCTGCGGCCATTGCGTCGGCTCGGTCACGAAAGCGGTGCAGGCGATCGATCCTGCGGCACAGGTGCAGATCGACCTGGCCAGCAAGCGCGTCACGGTGGAATCATCGAGCGCACTGGGCGCCATCAGCGCCGCTATCGTCGAGGCGGGCTACCCCGTTACCAGCGCGCAATAAGCGTCAGACACGGACAACAGCCGGCCTTTGCGCCGGCTGTTTTTTTATCCGTCCAGCTCGGGGTAGTGGCGGAAGATGCCTTCCTCATTGAACGCAATTCTGCGCTTCGACTTCAGGTAGCGGGCGACGTTCGGCCGCGCCGCCACCATATCGTGCAGCTCAGACAGGAAGGGATATTCGGGCGCCAGGCGCGCCATTGCTTTCGGAAACGCATAACGCAAGCCGGCCAGCATCTGGAACAGCGACAGGTCGCCATACGTGAGCCTTGCGCCCACCAGATAATGACCGCGGCTGCGATTATTCAGCAGGACCTGGGTGAAATAATCGAGGAATTTCGGCAGGCGCGTGCTGCGGAAATCGGCGCTGCGCAGCATGGCCGCCTGTTTCTGTTCCTCATAATATTGATTCATCGACAGCGGGTGATGCGTGTCGTGCACTTCCGTCAGCCAATCGGCCATCGTCAGTTGCAGCTGGTTCAGCCACAAACGGCCGCTTTCCGCGCGCGGCGCCAGGCCCAGGCGCCGGCCCAGGTACAGCAAGATATTGCTGGTCTGGCCGATCAGCAAGTCGCCGTCGCGCAGCACGGGCGGCGCGTAGGCAGCCTGTGGCGTAGTACCGCCATCGAGGCAGGCCAGCATGGCGGGAACGCCTTGCCCCCTGCGTTCAGGCAAACGGGCGATATCGCGGTAGTCGGCGCCCGCCTCTTCCAGGGCCAGGCGGATGAATTCGCCGCGTCCCTGTATCGTGGGCCAGTAATACAGTTCATACGCCATACGCACCTCCGTTGGGTTACCTCAATGGCAGCAAGCCTTCGCTTCCGTATCGCTGGCCAGCCCCAGGCTTTGCAGGATGGGGCAATCGGGCTTGTCGTCGCCGTGGCACGACTGCGCCAGATGGGCCAGGGTATCGCGCATTTCCGTCAATTCGGCGATGCGCTTGTTGAGCTCGGCGACGTGGGCCAGGGCGATGCCTTTCACGTCCGCGCTGGCGCGCTGGTCGTTTTGCCACAGCGACAGCAGCTCGCGGATCTGCTCCAGCGAAAAGCCCAGCCCCCGCCCGCGCTTGATAAAACGCAGCGCGTGCAAGTCGTTCGGCGTGTAGATGCGGTAGCCGGCGTCGCTGCGCGCGCTGGGTTTTAACAATGAAATACTCTCGTAGTAGCGTATCATTTTTGCCGATACGCCCGTTTCACTGGCTGCCTGACCGATATTCATCCTATGACTCCTTGGTATGCGCGCGGCCTGAATGACTGCGGGCTTTCCAGCGGCGCAGCAACAGGGCATTGCTGATCACGCTGACGGAACTGAAGGCCATCGCCGCGCCCGCCACCATGGGGTTGAGCAAGCCGAAGGCGGCCAGCGGAATGCCGATCAGGTTGTAAATGAAAGCCCAGAACAGATTCTGCCGTATCTTGCTGTAGGTGCGGCGCGAGATATCGATGGCGTCCGCCACCAGGGCCGGATCGCCGCGCATCAGCGTGATGCCGGCCGCATGCATGGCAACGTCCGTGCCCGTCGACATGGCGATGCCCACGTCCGCAGCGGCAAGCGCGGGCGCATCGTTGATGCCGTCGCCCACCATGGCCACTTTCGCGCCTTCGCCTTTCAGCGCGACAATTTTAGCGGTTTTATCGGCCGGCAGCATTTTCGCCGCCACCGTGTCGATGCCCAAGAGCTTGCCGACGGCGTCGGCGCTGCCCTGGTTATCCCCCGTCAACATCACCGTGCGGATGCCCAGGCTGTGCAGATGGGCTATGGCCGCCTGCGCGTTCGGCTTGACCTGGTCGCTGAAGGCAAACAGGCCCAGCAGTTCCGATCCCGCCGCCAGCCACGAGATCGTATTGCCCGTGTTTTCCAGCGATACCGCCTGTGCCGCCAGCGGCGTCATATCCACGTTTAACTCCTGCATCAGGCGCGTGCTGCCCAGTTTCAGGTCCAGGCCGTCGACAGTCGCCGCCAGGCCGCGGCCCGGCAAGGCCGACAGGCCCGTGGCCGGCAAGGGCTCGATGTGGCGCGCGCTGGCAGCATCGAGCACGGCCGTAGCCAGGCTGTGCTCGCTGCCACGCTGGATGCTGGCCGCCAGCTGCAGCAGCCGCGCGTCGTCGATGCCGTGCGCATGCAGGGCCGCCAGCGCAGGCTTGCCCACCGTCAGGGTGCCCGTCTTGTCGAACACGACGGTATTGACGGCGTGCGCAACCTCCAGCGCTTCCGCATCCTTGATCAGGATGCCGTAGCGGGCGGCCACGCCCGTGCCGGCCATGATGGCCGTCGGCGTGGCCAGGCCCAGCGCGCACGGACAGGCGATGACCAGCACGGCCACGGCATTGATGATGGCATTTTCCAGCTCGCCGGTAGCGAACCACCAGCCCAGCATGGTCAGCAGCGCCAGCAGCAGTACCACGGGTACAAAGATGGCGCTGACCTTGTCGACCAGGTGCTGGATCGGCGCCTTGGCCGCCTGCGCATCTTCCACCAGGCGGATGATGCGCGACAGGGTCGTCTCGCCGCCCACGGCCTGCGTGCGCACCAGCAACAAGCCGTCGGCATTGATGGCGCCGCCCGTGACCTTGTCGCCCGGATGCTTATCGACCGGCAAGCTTTCACCGGTGATCAGCGATTCATTGATCTGGCTGGCGCCTTCCACCACCACGCCATCGACGGCCACCCGCTCACCAGGGCGGATGACCACCAAGTCGCCCACTTTGACCTGTTCCACGGGCAAGTCGATCTCGACGCCGTCGCGGCGCACGCGGGCCGATTCCGGACGCAAGACTTGCAGCGCGCGGATAGCCGAGGCCGTTTGGCGCTTGGCGCGGCTTTCCAGCCATTTGCCCAGCAGCACCAGGGTGATGACGACGGCCGAAGCCTCGAAGTACAGGTGCGGCAACATTTCACCGGCCGTCAGCCACTGGTAGACGGACAAGCCGTACGCGGCGCTCGTGCCCAGCGCCACCAGCAGATCCATATTGCCGCTGCCGGCGCGGGCCGCCTTCCAGCCCGCCTTGTAGAAACGCGCGCCAAAGTAAAACTGCACGGGCGTGGCCAGGGCGAATTGCAGAGCGCCGGGCAGCATCAGGTGGATGCCGGCCCACTCGAGCAGCATGGGCAGCATCAGGGGGAAGGCCAGCACGGCCGCGAACGCCACTTTCATGCCGTCGCGGTTGGGCGCCGCAGCGGGCGCGCTGGCCTGGCTGGCGGCGGGCACCGTGGCGGCATAGCCGGCCTTGTCGATGGCGGCGATCAGGGTGGCCGCATCGGCCTCGCCCGTCACCTTGACGCGCGCGCTTTCCGTGGCCAGGTTGACGCTGGCGGCCAGCACGCCCGGCACTTTCAGCAAGGCTTTTTCCACCCTGCCCACGCACGAGGCGCACGTCATGCCGGCGACGTTCAGGTCGATTTCGCGCTGCGCCACCGTGTAGCCGGCTTTTTCCACGGCTGCCTGCAAGGCGGCCAGGGGAATCGGCGTGTCGGAACTGATTCTGGCCACTTCGGTGGCAAGGTTGACGCTGGCCTGGGTCACGCCCGGCACGGCGGCCAGGGCTTTTTCCACGCGGCCCACGCACGAGGCGCAGCTCATGCCTTCGATGGCCAGCGCCTGCGCGTGCGCGGCGGCGGGAGGGGAAGCGGCGGGAGCGAGTGCAGCCTGATTCATGGCAGATCCTGTACGAAAAATGAACGAATACGAACAGGATCTGCTATCCCATGATGGGAAGGTCAAGCCCTATTTGCACGGTGTGCCGGGCTTGTTTGACGATGCTTAACGCACGATGCAATCGATGGCGGCCGGCTTGCTCCCGTTGGAAGAAGCGCCCGTGCTGGACAGTGGCGTCGAAAACACCGGCGGCGGCGTGAACGGGATGCCGGGATTGGCCGGCAGCATCACGGGCGGCTGCCTGAAGCTGGGCGTATAGCCGAACTGGCCGGCGGCAAAGTTTTGCGAACCAGCAGGATTGGTGACATGAATCAAGCCATCGAGCACCTGCACATACATGCCCGGCGCCTTCGCCGCCCCGACTGGCGGCGATACCGTTGGCACCGCCGGTGCCGAGGGCGGCACATAGGTGGCGACAAACGTCGTGCCGCGAATGCCGATGGTGGCGGCCGGCGTCTTCATCTCGAAGCGCTCCTTGTTGCGCTTGCCCAGCAAGCCCGTGACGGAGCGCAAGCCCCCCTTGAGCAGGCTGAAGACGGCGTGGTCGCCATCGGGCTGCTCGGCCGTGTAGCTGAATTGCTCGATCACGAAACTGGTATTCGGTTTCAAGGTGATTTCGCTATTGTCGATCAGCTTGATCAAGGCATAGGTTTCCTTTTCCGTCAGCAAGGTGTCCCCCTGCTCGACTTCGGACTTGATGGCCAGGATTTTCATCTTGCCATCGGCCTTCTTGGCCATCAAGGGGCCGCTCAATTGCATGACGGTACCGGCAACCTGTCCGGCCCAGGCGTGCGCGCCCACGCACATCAGGGCCAGCCACAGCAAGGCCTTAATTGCAGTACATTTTTTTAGTAGGGTCATCGAATTTGTATCCTGTAGGTTTATCTGCGGCATCGGCAACATCCTTGCTGTCCGGTTTCTTGTCGTCCAGCTTGGCTGGCGGCGTGGACGCGAGCGTATCGTTGGCACGGTCAGCCTGCTTGATGATGCGCAAGGCATCGTCGATGGCCGTGTTCAGGCCAGGATTGATGACGGGCGGATCGATGGTCGTGGCGGGCAGGAAGATGGCGTCCGCCATGCTCACCGCGCCATTCGGCGCCAGCAGGGTCACGCCGCTGCGCTGGCGATTGATGCGCACGCCCGACGTCCCCGTGATGCCGCCCGTTTTCGCCAGCACGCTCATGCTGGCCGCCGCCGGCAAGGCGACGCTGGCCGTATCCGCAAAGCGCACATGACCTTCCGCGCTGGCGGCAAAATTGCCGCCGCTAACAATCTTCGCATTGCCGCCGACATGTATGTCGCGACCCGCCGTCAAACTGACATGGCGCGCCGCTGCCAACTGCGCGCCATCGCCCAGCAGTACGTCCGTGCTGGCATTGAGGGCGATATCATTGCCCTCGATCTTGCCGTTGACAGTGACGGGGCTGTGCGCCGTCACGCTGACGTTGCCGCCATGCGCATCGATATTGCCGGCCGTCACACCGCCCGTGTTATCGATGGCGATATCGCCCGCGCCAGTGCTCAGCGTTCCCAGGGTCAAGCTGCCCGGCGCCGAGGTATTGTTCAGCGTAATGCCGCCCCCCGCGCTGTTGCTGGCGGAAAAACTGCTTACCTGGTTGCCCTCGTTGCCCAGCACGATGCCGTTTTGCGCCTGCGCCGTCAGGCTGCCGGCGAGCAGCGCGCCATCCTGGCCGATGGCGCCGCTCAGGGCGCTCAAGCGCACTTCCTTCGCCGCCAGGCTGGCGAAGCGCAAGTCGCCGGCCGCTTGCGTGATGGCCAGCTGGCCCGCCAGCCGAATGGCGCCGGCCGTCTGATTAAAACTATTGGCGACAAGCAAGTTGCCGTTGCCGCTCAGCACACCGCCGCCTTGCGCATAGCGGTCGGCCGACAGGCTGCCGTTCAGCAGCAAGCTGCCGCCATTGATTTCCAGGCCGGCCAGGCCGCCCAGCACGGAACGGTCCAGCGCGCTTTCACCTAGGGTCAGGCTACCGCCCGTCAACAGCAAGCCCGTCGCGGAATGCAGGGTTTTCAGGATGGTGCTGCCGGCCGCCGCGCTGTAGGTGACGACGCCCCTGCTGTTGCTAAAATCGACAGCCAGCACGTTCGCGCCTTCCGGCACCACGCCGCCGTCCCAGTTGGCCGCATCGCTCCACAAGCCGCTGCCGCTGCCTACCCAGGTCGACAATTGTTTTTGCGCAATCGTCGCCTGCGTCGTGCCGCCCGTCGAGGTCAGCAGGTAATTACCCGCATCGGCGCCGCCCAGGCTCAGGTTCGTCACGAATACCGTCTTGCCCGCGCCCGCATTCTTGTCGCTGAAGCTGGCCAGGGCCGACAAGTCCAGGCGGTCACCGGCAATCCGGTCATCGCCGAAACCCAGCGCGGCGCCCGTCGTGCCGTCATAGACCTTGTTGACGCCGTTAAATTGCACGTTGAGGGTGCGCGGCGTGATGGCGAAAGTCGTCGTGCCGCCGAAGCTGATGTCGTACTTGGTCGACCACAGGCCCGTCGCTGCATAGCTGCCCACATTGCGCGCGCTGCTGCCGTAGCCGAGGCTGCCATTCACGCCCGTGTCGCCGTCGATCAACCCCACATAGGCGATCGAACCGAGGAAGGCGGCCAGCTGGCCATCGTAGACCTTGCCCGTGGCATTGCCCGACAGGTTTACTTGCAGCGGCTTGAGGAAAGCCTTCAGCATCGGCGTCGTGTAGCCTTCGTAAATGCGCCACACGCTGCTGAAATTGTAGTCGCCGAAGCTACCCTGCTGCTGCATCTGCGCCGTGCTGCGGCGGCTGGAACCGCCGCCATCGGTCTGCACCAGCGAGGTTTCATAATTGAAAAAACCATAGCTGAACGGGGAACCGGCCGACACGCGGCCGGCCACCGCGCCCACGGCCGCATAGCCGTCGCCGCTCACGGCGCCGCTGCTGAAGACATGGCTGACGCTGCCCGTGCTTTCACCGACCAGCCCGCCCATGTTTTCCATGGACAGGATGGGATCGGCAGTAACGGCCCGGCCCACGGCGCCGCTGGCATAGGCGTCATTGATGCTGCCGCCGTTCAAGCCCGCCAGGCCGCCGATGCTGCGCGCGCCAGTGACATTGCCGGTAGCATAAGACTGGCTCAGCGCGCCCTGGTTGTTGCCGACCAGGCCGCCGATCATCTCGCGCGCGCCCGTCACCACGCCGGTGGCGTACGAGGTCGCGATGCTGGCGCCGGACGCATTCGATCCCGCCAGCCCGCCGATGGCGCCGCCGTTGTCGGCATTGACGCCGGTGACGGCGCCACTGCTGGCCGACAGCGTGATGGCGCCCCCGTTGCTGCCCACCAGGCCGCCGACATTGCGCTGGCCGCTGACGGCTACGCTGCTGTTCACGCCGGAGATAGTGCCACTGACGACCTCGCCTGCCAGCGCGCCCACGTTCGCCCTGCCGGCGACGCTGCCGCCGCTCAGGGTCAGGTTGCGCAAGGTGCCGCCCTGCACGCTGCCGAACAGGCCAGCCGCCGAACCTGGCGCCAGGCTGCGGTCGATTTTCAAATTACTGAGCGTAAATCCGCCGCCATCGAAGACGCCGGAAAAACCGCTGCCGTTGCCGGCGATCGGCACAAAGCCCTGGCCATCGTTCCAGTTCACGGTGCCGCTGGCGTCGATATTGCCGGCCAGGCGGTAGTTGTTGCCGAGACCCAGGCTGGCGATGCCTTGCAAGCCATAGATATCGGCCAGCAGATACGGTGTCGCGCCACCGTCGCCGCCGGCCACGCGCAGGAAGCCGGCGCCGCCGCCGATGGTAAAGCTGCGGGCGCTGAATCCTGGCAGGGCCGCCGCGTTCTGCACCCAGATGCCGCCATCCAGCACAAAGCTGCCGTCCACCGTCACGGCAGCCGTGGCCGTGATGGCGGAACCTGAATTGAGGTGCAGATCGCCGGTCCTGGCGAGCGCATCCGATATCCGCATGCCGCCCGTGTTCGTGCCGTCGCCGATGGTCAGCGACGCGGCCGAGATGCCGGCCAGCTCAACCGCGTTCAAACTCAGGGCCGTACCCGATTTGGTGCCCAGGTCGATGCTGCGCGAACTGCTCAGGGGCTTGATGATGACATTTGCGCCGCCGGCCGCGCCGCCGAAGTTGACCTTGCCGTTAATGCCGATATTATCTGCCTGCAAGGTCACCGTCTGGTCGGCGATTCCGCTGCCCAGCAACTGATCTCCGCTACCGGTCAGGTCGATAGCGCCGCCCTGGAAATTGCTGATCAGGCTCAGATGGCCGCTGCCGACGTCGACCACGCCGGCGCCACCCACGCTGGCGCCGGAAAGATAGACGTTACCGCCATTGCTGGTGATCGGCGCGGCCAGATTCACCTGCGAGCCAACGGCCCCGACGCTGCCGCTGCTGGCATCATTGGCCATTAATCTGACGGCTCCGCCATTCGTGGCGATGGAGGCGTTAACGTTGATCGTTTCGCCCGCCTGCGCCGTCAAGCCCACGCCTTGCTGCGTGATGTTGATGGCGCTGTTGAAATTGATGCGATGCGTTGCCTGCAAGGTGACGTTGCTGCTGGCGCCAGAAATCAGGTCGGCGCCGAGATTGGTGTTGCCGGTGGACGGCGCGTCGGCGAACTGGTCGACGTCACTCAGCCCGCCGTCGGAACCGGCGACCACGGTGATATCGTAAGGATCGAGCAGCCAGTTGCCGCGCTTGCCGCGCGCCGCGCTGGTATTGACGCGGATGCCGTCGACGGCCAGGGAATGGCCGGACGTTTCCACGAAGCCGCCGTCGCCGCCCTGAGCGCCGCCGCGCGCGGAAATGCTGCCGTGCACCTGGGCCGACTCGTTGCCCCAGGCGATGACCTTGCCGCCGTTGCCGCTGACAATCGCATCGGCATTGACGCTGGCATCCTTGCCGACGAGTACTTGCCGCGCATTCTGCACGGCCGCGTTCTTGCCCTGGTAGTCGCCGCCCAGCAAGACCGTGCCGCCGCCCGTGGCCCCGCTGGCGTCGATTGCCGCATTGCCCAGCAAGCCCACCTGTTCGCCCAGCACCTGGATCTCGCCGCCCTTGCCCGCCGCACCCGTGGCGCTGGTGACGCTGCCCGCCTCGAGCAGCGCCTTGCCGCTGGCCTTGAGCACGATCCTGCCGTTGTCGCCGACGACGGCGCTGTTCGCGTTGAGCACGCCGCGCTGGCTGACCAGCGCGCCGGCCATGCCGATGCTGCCGCCCTGGGCGATGATCTGCCCCAGGTTCAGCGCCTGGTCGTTCGGCGCCGAGACCAGCACGCGCAATTGCGGATTGCCGGGGTCGGCCAGCTGCACGCTGCGTCCGGCCGCCAGGATCACTTCGCCGTTTGGCGCCGTGATGAGGCCCGTGTTTTCCACGTTCGGCGCGATCAACAGCACTTGTCCGCCCTTGCCCGCGTTAATCTGGCCCGCATTGGCGAGGCCGCCAGCCACGCCGCCGGCCGTGAACTGGCGCTTGCCGGACAGGAAATCCTCATTCGTCATGCCCAGGCTGGAGGCGACCAGCCCGTTCACGTCCACTTTCGCCCCCTGGCCAAAAACGATGCCGTTCGGGTTGATCAGGAAGACCTTGCCGTTCGATTCGAGCGCGCCCAGGATCTTGCTGGGGTCCTGTCCCGTAATGCGGTTGAGTACGGCGCTATTGCCGTTTTGCTGGATGAAGCGCGTGATTTCGCCCGCATGAATGGAAAAGCTCTGCCAGTTGATGATGGTGTTGGGCGTGTTCGTGATCGAGAAGATATTGCCCTGCTGGCTGAACGTCGCCTGTCCGTTGACCACCTGCGGCAAGGCGGGGTTGGCCTGCGCGGCGCCGAAACAGCCGGCCAGCAGCAGCGCCAGCGCCGTGCGGCGCAGGGGTGGCGCAAGCGGTGACGAAAAGGCCGGCGTCTGGATGAAAGCCGAGGCGTGCTGGACGTGGTTGTGCATGGTGTTCATCCTGATGCTAGTAGGCCAAGGCGAGGCGGAAATGCAGGCGGTTGGCGCCCCGCTGTCCCGTGTCGCCGCCATTGACGACATGGGCGTAATCGAGTTGCAGATTGGCGTAGCGGCTCAGCAGCAAACGCAGGCCGAGGCCGCCGCTGCTGATGCCTTGCGACGCGCTTTCGCCGGGCAGCGCATGGTTGCGGCGCAGCCAGGCCGTGTCATAGAACGCCAGCGCGCGGCACTGGTAGCCGAGCGCCTGGCCGCACCAGTTCGGCGTGTACAGCTCCAGGTTCAGGTTGACGCCCGAATCGTTCGATACCTCGCGCTCGGCAAAGCCCCGCACGGACGCGGCGCCGCCGGCGCCGAACTGCTCGCCCGGCACCAGCGCGTCGGGCGTGACTTGCGCATTGACGAGCGCGCGCCATTGCCAGTCGCCGGCCAGCACGCGTCCCGTGCTGGCGCTCAGGCGAAGGGTGTTGTAGGCCGCCTTGGCATGCGCGCGCACGCGGTCGAAATCGGCTTGCGCGCCGTGCTTGCCGCCAGGGATATTGTGCGCGAAGGTGAGCGCCACGCTGGTCTCGCCCGTGGGCAGGGTCCAGTTGCCGATGTAGCTGACGCTGAGCGGATGCACGGTGACGTCGGCGCCCAGTTCCATGCCGAACAGCTGCACGCTGTTGCGGTAAGCCTTGTAGTCGATGCCGTACACGAGCTTGGGTTCGAAATCGTCGCGGCGGGCAAAGTTCTGGTTGTAGCGGATGCCGGCCATGCTACCCTGGCCGCTGACGGCCAGGTCGAAAATGCCGGCCGAGACGCTGCCCGAATCGACGTTCGAATAGCTGGCAAAAAAATCCATCGAGTCGCCCAGCGCATACAGCGGCAAGTGGTAGCCGGCGCCATACACGCCCACCTTGTCCGGCTTTTCCAGGCTGCTCGTGTATTGCAGGCTGGCGACATGATCGAGGCCGAACAGATTGGCATGCTGCAGCACCACACCCACGTGCGTCTTGCCCGTTTGCGCATTGCCCGTATTGTCCACGTTGAGCATGGCTTTCCAGGGTTTTTCATCGACCACCGTGACGATGGCGTCGATGGCGCCCGCCGGTTCATCGGCTTGCAGCCGCACTTCGATCTTGCGCGCCGGGTTTTCATTGGCCAGCATCAGGCTTTGCGACAGGGCCGGCAAGTTCGGCGTCTCGCCTTCGCGAAGAGACGGCAAGGCGCGCCGCACATTGGCCTCGTCCACATGCGCATTGCCGCTGATGGTCAGCTTGCCCAGCGGCGTTTGCAGCACACTCAGGCGCACCACGCCGCGCTCCAGTTCCTGCTCGGGCAGTTGCACCTGCACGGCGCTGTAACCGCGCTCGCGGTAAGCCCCCTCCAGCGCCTCGACGGCGCGCGCGATGTCGGAAAAATCGCGCTGCGCTCCCGTAAAGGGCGCCAGCAGGGCTTGCACCTGCGCGGACGTGAGCAGGGTATTTCCCTGAACATCGAAGCGGCGGATCTCGAAGCGCGGCACGCCGTCTTCCTGCAGCGCAGGCGCCGCGTCATCCATAGGAACGGCAGCGCCGGCGGCGCCGACGGCGAACAGCAGCGCGGAACCCGCAAGCAGGTGCACCAAACGATATGTCATGTGAAGGATTTCTTGTGTAACCGGACAAGCGCGCGGCCCGCAGGCGCCTGCATGTCCGGCAATGGATTGAAGACAAATTTTAGACGGCTTTTAGTTTCCAGTCAGAAATTTCTAACATTTCTCCCTGATTTTTATCGCAATGCAACAAACAATGCGCACGCAATGGTGAAAAATGCCGCAATCGCTTGCCTTTTCCGGCGAATGGCGGGCTATTTGCTGTGCAATTCTGTCACGCCATCCCAGTCCAGTGGCGGCGGCGCATTGCGGTACTGCTCCAGGCGCGCCGCGTACAGCCGGTACAGGCCATCGTCGGGAAAGTCCGCCTGCAAATGGGCCAGCTGCGCACCTGCCTGCGCCCAGTCGCGCGCGCGCATCCGGGCCAGCACGGCGTGCCAGCGCTCGAGCTGCGCCAGTTCGGCCGCTGCGGCGCAGGCCAGCAGGCAGCGCGGCTCGAAGATGGCCACCGCTTCCTGCTTGCCCAGCACCCTGATCCGGTCAAGCTCGCGGTACAGGAAATCCGGGGCGGCCGCGCGCGTGGCCTCGCCCGCCACGATGCCCACGCCATACAGCTTGCTGGCGCCTTCCAGGCGCGCGGCCAGGTTGACGCTGTCGCCCATCACGGTATAGGCGCGGCGGATTCGCGAGCCCATGTCGCCCACATGCATGGGCCCCGTATTGATGCCGATGCCGATGCGCAGCGCGGGCCAGCCGCGCGCGCAAAACTGCTGGTTCAGCCGCGCCGCGCTGGCCTGCATCAGCAGGGCGCTGGCCACAGCCCGGCTGGCGTGATCGCCAAAGGCGACGGGCGCTCCCCAGAACGCCATCACGGCGTCGCCGATGTATTTGTCCAGGGTGCCGCCGTGGCTGTCGCGGATATCTTCCGACATCGCCGTCAGGTATGTGTTGATGTATTCGCGCAGCGCGGCCGGGGCCAGCTGCTCGGAAATGGCCGTGAAACCGCGCACGTCGGCAAACAGCACCGTCAGTTCGCGGTTCTCGCCCTCCATCGTGTAGCGGCGCGGATCGTCGGCCATCTCGGCCACCAGCTCGGGCGCCACGTACTCGCCGAAACGGGCCACCAGCGCGCGTCCATTGCGCACCTCGAAAAAGTAACCCCACGCCAGGTTGGCGATGAATAGCGCAAGGATCAGCAGCAACAGCACGGCAACGCCCAGCACCAGGTCGTGCGCGGCGTACAGGTACAGGTTGATGCCGATGGCGGCGGCCAGCGCGGCCACGGCGGCCAGCATCACGCCGGCCGGCGGCAGCACGGCCAGGGCGCCCGCCAGCAGCAGGCCAAACAGCACGATCTGCACCAGTTCCAGCGCCAGCGCGTAGTCGGGCCGCGCCTTGAAGCGCCCGTCGAGCATGGACTTGATCAGGTTGGCGTGCACCTCCACCCCCGGATATTCGGCATTCACGGGCGTGGCGCGGATATCGTTCAAGCCGGGCGCCGTGGTGCCCACCAGCACGATGGTCCCCTTGAGCAGTGCCGCCGGCACCGTACCGGCCAGCACATCGGACGCCGACACATAGCGGAAGGCGCCGCCATCGGGGCCGCCCGCGCCGCGATACTGCACCGTGGTGGTCAAGGCTTCGCCGACGGGGATCGCCATCGCGCCGCGCGGCGTGAACAGCATGATGTGTTCGAGGCCGGCGTTTTCCAGCTGGCGCGCCGACAGGGTATCGGCCGTGCCCGTGAAGCGGGGAGCGATGGCGCGCGCCTGCAGGTAGACGGCGACGGTGGCCAGCGACAGCGACGGATAATAGCCGTCGCCGATGCGCTGCAACAGGGTCGAGGAACGCACGACGCCGTCGGCATCGGTCAGCGCCGTGAAGATGCCGGCGCCCTGCGCGGCCGCCTGCAGGGGCGCGATATTGGCTTCGTAGCCGCGCGCCACGTAGGCCGTGACGCTGCGCCCGTTCAAATCGGCGACGGTAAAGGCGGGCCTGGGCAGCACGCCCTTTCTTTGCTGCTCCGAGACGCTGTAGCCGAGCACCACGGGCTGGCCGCGCATGGCCTCGGCGAACAGGCCGTCGTAGTCCATGGCCGGGCGCAGTTTTTCCAGCTGCGCCGGCAAGCCGGTCACGCCGGCCAGTTCGCCGCGCGCCAGTCCTTGCAGCACGGCGTAGCCGGAACTGGTGTCCGCTTCGGGAAACGAGATATCGAAGCCCAGCGCGGCGACGCCGTAATGGCCGGTGAGCTGGCGCACCAGGCGCGCCTGGATATCGCGGCTCCAGGGAAAGCGGCCCACCTTGGCCAGGCTGTGCTCGTCGATGTCGACGATGACGATGCGCCGGTCGAGCTGCGGCGCATCAAGACGCATGCGCCAGTCGCCCAGCATGGCGTCCAGCCGCGCGATATTCTCATTGCCGGCCAGGCACACGATGGCGGCCGCCACGCTCAAGAACACGCCCAGCAAAAAGCGCGCCCCATGCTTGCGCCAGGCCGGCGACAGCTTCAAGGGGTATAGCCCGGAATGGCCGCCTCGTCGACGGCATCGATCTGGCTCGGATGCATGTGCTTTTCAGCGAAGGTCAGATAGACTTTGCTGCGGATGAAAACGTCGAACAGCTCCGGGTCGATATGGCCGTTCAGGCTGAAATTGCCGAGGATGCGCAGCGATTCGGACAACGACTTGCCCTTTTTGTAGGGACGGTCGCGCGCCGTCAGCGCCTCGAAAATGTCGGCGATGGCCATCAGCCGCGCCGGCACCGACATCTGTTCTTTCGTCAGCCCGCGCGGATAGCCCTTGCCATCCATGCGCTCGTGGTGGCCGCCCGCATATTCGGGCACCTTCTGCAGGTGCTTGGGCCACGGCAGCGCTTCGAGCATGCGGATCGACACGCTGATATGGTTGTTGACGATGGCCCGCTCGGCCGCCGTCAGGGTGCCGGCGCGGATGGTCAGGTTTTCCGTCTCGTCGGCGTCGAGAAAGTCGCGCAGTTCGCCGTCGGCCGCGCGCCAGCGGCGCCGGGCGATCTGCCGCACCCTTTCCTGGTCGGCCTGCGCCATGCTTTCGCCGCCGATGTTGACCGTGCGGATGAAGTCGCGCTCCTCGCGCAGCGCCGCCTGCTCCTGCTCCAGCGCGCGGACGATGGCGTCCTTCCGCTGCGGCTGCGCGGCCTGCAGGCGCAGGGCCTCGATCTCGGCGTCGCGCAGCAGCACTTCGTAGCGCGTGTCGATCAGAGCGATGCGATCGAAAATGGTTTCCAGCTTGGTGGCCTTGTCGACCACGTGCACGGGCGTGGTGATCTTGCCGCAATCGTGCAGCAGGCCGGCCAGCCAGAGCTGCTTGCGCTCGTTGTCGCTGAGCCGGAAATCGGCCAGCGGCCCCGTTTGCGTCGCATGCGCGGCATCGGCCAGCAACATCGTCAGTTCGGGCACGAACTGGCAGTGCCGTCCCGTGTACGGCGACTTTTCATCGATGCCGATATTGATCAGGGTAACGAGCGACTCGAGCAGCTCTTCCAGCTGCGCAATGAGCAGCTGATTCGTCAGCGCCACGCCCGCCTGCGCGGCCAGTGCCTCGATGAAGCGCTGGTCGGTGGAGGAAAAGGCGCGCACCTGCCCCGTCTCGCTATCCTTGGCATTGACCAGCTGCAGCACGCCGATCAGGTCGCCCTCGTGATCGCTCATGGGCACCGTCAGGATCGATTGCGTGTGGTAGCCATGGTGACGGTCAAACTCGCGCATGCCGGAAAAATTGAAGACCTCGTCGCGGTAGACGTCGGCGATATTCACGCTGCGGCGCATGTTCGCCGCATACGCGGCCACCGACGCCAGGTTGGGCTGGCCGGCGCCATCGAACAGCGGCACGCCGGGCAAGCCCATGTCCGCGCCCTGCGCGATGCCCAGGCTGTCGTTGACGCTGATGTCGAACGCCAGTTGGCGGCCCTCCAGCGCGGGCCGGTACAGGGTGGCGCCGTCGGCGCCGCTCATGCTTTTCGCCAGCAGCACGATGCGCTGCAGCAGCGCGCCAATGTCGCGCCCCTCACCGCCCAGGCCATGGCCGAGCGCGACGCTGAGTTCGGTCAATTGCTCCAGTCTGTGGGCGATTTTCTCAGGGTGCAGCTGAGGCATATTGGTGGCAATCAGGTAATGGGCAAGCAAAAAAGAGGAAGTCGGCAAGCGCCAGTGTAACGGCGACCCTGCGCACTGTACATTACTTAGTCACAACAAAATGAAATTACTTTCCGTATCGCAACACACATAAATGTTGCCGCCAATCTCATTAATTAGAATAGAATCAACAATAATTACACTGTAACAAGGTACTGAATGAAATTCACATTCAGGGGCGTGCGCGGCTCCATCCCCTCCCCCGGCCCGCGCACGGCGCGCTATGGCGGCAACACCACGTGCATCGAGGTGCGCACGGACAACGACAGCCTGATCATTCTCGATGCCGGCAGCGGCATCTTCGCGCTGGCGCAGCAACTGCCGCCGGGCCAGCCCGTCGACGCGCACGTCTTCATCACGCACAGCCACTGGGACCATATCCACGGCTTGCCCATGTTCTCGCCCCTGTTCGTGGCCGGCAACCGCATGCGCCTGCATGGCGCCCTGGACGGCAACAGCGGGCGCGGCATCGAGCACGTGATGGCGGTGCAGCTGCAGGGCAGCTATTTCCCCGTCAGCGAAGCGGCCATGGCGGCCTGCATCGAGTACCGCACCTTGGCGCCCGGCGAAGCCGTCGAGGTGGGCGGCGCGCGCGTGCGCGGCGCGGAAATGAACCATCCGGTGGTCAACCTCGGCTACCGCATCGACTGCGGCGGCGCTTCGCTGTTTTTCAGCGGCGACCATGAACCGTTCTACAACCTGCATCCGCCCGGCCACGCCGAGCATGCGGCCTGCGCGGCGCGCAATGCGCAGCGCCAGGCCGGCATCGATGCGCTCGTCGCGGGCGTCGATGCGCTGATCATGGATTGCTCGTACACGCGCGAAGAATACCCGGGCAAGCAGGGCTGGGGCCACGGCACCTTCGACGCCGCCTTCGACCTGGCCCTGCGCTGCGGCGCGCGGCACCTGTACTGCACCCACCACGAACCGACCCGCAGCGACGAGCAGCTCGAAGCCGTATTTGCCGACGTGATGGGCCGCTATGCGAGCCGCCTGGCCGGCCTGCAGGTGTTCCTCGCCAGCGAGGGGCTGACGGTGGAACTGGCCGGCGCATAAAAAAAAGGAACCTTGCGGTTCCTTTTTTTGAATGTGCCCAATTGGCCCAAGGCCCTCTGAAAACCGTAGCGAGCAAGCCCGATATCGGATTGAGTAGCGGAACTGTACTTTAGTACAGTGAGCAACGGAGATTCGATAGGGGGCTGCGCAGTAGGTTTGCAGAGGCGCCTTACATGATGTGGTGGCCAATCCACCAGGCGACTGCGGCAACAAACGCGGAAGCGGGAATCGTGAAGATCCAGGCCCAGACGATATTGCCCGCCACGCCCCAGCGCACGGCCGACATCTTTTGCGCCGAGCCGACGCCGACGATGGCGCCCGTGATCGTGTGCGTGGTCGACACGGGAATGCCCAGCGCCGTCGAGACGAACAGGGTGATCGCGCCGCCCGTTTCGGCGCAGAAGCCGCCGACCGGTTTGAGCTTGGTGATCTTCTGGCCCATGGTCTTGACGATGCGCCAGCCGCCGAACAGGGTGCCGAAGCTGATGGCCGTGTAGCACGAGATGATGACCCACATCGGCGGCATGGCATCGGCCGCGCTCGAGTAGCCGGCGGCGATCAGCAGCATCCAGATGATGCCGATGGTTTTTTGCGCATCGTTGCCGCCGTGGCCCAGGCTGTAGGCAGCCGCCGATGCCAGCTGCAAACGGCGGAACCATTTGTCGACCTTGCGCGGCGTCGAACGCACGAAGATCCACGACACGATCAGCATCATGATGGAGCCGAACACGAAGCCCAGCACGGGGGCGATGACGATGAAGGCCACGGTTTTCCACAGGCCGGCCGCGACCAGCGCGCCCGTGCCGGACTTGGCGACGGCGGCGCCCACCAGGCCGCCGATCAGGGCGTGCGAGGACGACGAAGGAATGCCGTAGTACCAGGTAAACAAATTCCAGAAGATGGCGCCCATCAGCGCGCCGAAGATCACGTACTGGTCGATCACGGCCGGGTCGATGGTGCCCTTGCCCACTGTGGCGGCCACGGTCAGCTGGTGAAACACGAAGATGGCGACGAAGTTGAACGTGGCGGCCATGGCAACCGCGGTCTGCGGTTTCAATACGCCCGTCGAGACCACCGTGGCGATCGCGTTGGCGGCATCGTGGAAGCCGTTCATGAAGTCAAACAGCAGCGCGAGGACGATCAACAGGCCTAGCACGTAGATGCTGATTTGTATGGTCATTATAGTTTCTTTTCTGATTCTGGTTCAGGACAGGCCCAACGCTTATGCGTTTTCGACGATGATGCCTTCGATAATATTGGACACATCTTCGCAACGGTCGGTCACGGTTTCCAGAATTTCGTAGATCGCTTTCAGCTTGATCAGATTGCGCACGTCCGGCTCGTCGCGGAACAGCTTGGACATGGCGGCGCGCATCACGTGGTCGGCGTCCGATTCCAGGCGGTCGATCTCTTCGCAGATGGCGACGATCTTGCGCGAGTTGTCCATGTTGTGCAGCATGGCGACGGCGTCGCGCACTTTTTCGGTACAGGCCAGCACCAGTTCGGCCAGGCGCTTGGCTTCCGGCGTGACGGCTTTCAGGTCGTACAGCGAGACGGTTTGCGCCGCATCTTCCAGCAGGTCGAGGATGTCGTCCTGGCGCGTGATCAGCTGATGGATGTCGTCGCGGTCGATCGGCGTGATGAAGGTCTTGTGCAGCATTTCCACGGTGGCGTAGGTGACTTTGTCCGCCTGTTTCTCGATGCTTTCGATCGCATGCACGCGGTTTTCCAGGTCGTCGAAATTGGTCATCAGGCCGAGCATCTCTTTGGCGCCCTTGACGCACAGTTCCGCGTGCTGGTTAAACAATTCAAAAAACTTGCCCTCAGTGGGCATCAAGCGTCCAAACATGTCATTCTCCGTTAAGCATTGAGTCGTGTTATTTACTACAGAAAGCCGCCCCGTTGTCGGGGGCGGCCAATGGAATATCAGTGCTGCTGTGTTAGTCGCCTTGGTAAAGCGCCAGGCCACCACTGTAATTGCCAAATTTGGTGTACTGCCCCATGAAGGTGAGGCGGATGCTGCCGATTGGACCGTTACGTTGTTTACCGATGATGATTTCGGCCGTTCCCTTGTCTGGCGAGTCGGGGTTATACACTTCGTCGCGGTAAATGAACAGGATCACGTCGGCATCCTGCTCGATAGCGCCCGATTCGCGCAAGTCGGACATGACAGGACGTTTGTTCGGGCGTTGCTCCAGCGAGCGGTTCAGCTGGGACAGCGCGATCACGGGGCAACCGAGTTCTTTCGCCAGGCCTTTCAAGCCCCGTGAAATCTCGGAAATCTCCGTGGCGCGGTTGTCGCCCGGCGTATTGGCCGACATCAGCTGCAAGTAATCGACGATGATCAGGCCCAGCTTGCCGCACTGGCGCGACAGACGGCGCGAGCGGGCGCGCAATTCGATCGAGTTGAGCGCCGGCGTTTCATCGATGTACAACTGCGCGTCGTTCATCTTCTGGATCGCATTCGTCAGGCGCGGCCAGTCTTCGTCGTTCAGGCGGCCCGTGCGCAGGCGGTGCTGGTCGAGCTGTCCGACGGAGCCGAGCATACGCATGGCCAGCTGGGCGCCGCCCATCTCCATCGAGAACACGGCCACGGGCAAGCCGCTGTCGATGGCCACGTTTTCGCCGATATTGACGGAAAACGCCGTCTTGCCCATCGACGGACGGCCCGCCACGATCACCAGGTCGCCCGGCTGCAGACCGGAGGTCATGCGGTCGAGGTCGATGAAACCGGTGGGCACGCCCGTGATTTCACTCTGGTTGTCGCGGCTGTACAGTTCGTCGATGCGCTCGACCACCTGCGTCAGCAGGGGCTGGATGGCGGTCCAGCCCTGGGCGCCGCGCGCGCCTTCTTCGGCGATGGCAAAAATCTTCGAT
The DNA here is from genome assembly GCF_051380725.1 of Janthinobacterium glycogeni. Lineage (NCBI taxonomy): Bacteria > Pseudomonadati > Pseudomonadota > Betaproteobacteria > Burkholderiales > Oxalobacteraceae > Janthinobacterium > Janthinobacterium glycogeni. Next base: position 716,220 of record NZ_JBNYXP010000001.1, read on the forward strand.
TCGGCCTCGTCAAGCATCTGCTTGACTTCCTTGCCTTGCGGGCTGAAGGCCGTGCCGGAGATATCGTCGGCGACGGTGATGAGCTTGCGCAGCACGCCGCGGTCGCGCACGATCTCGGCGTAACGCCGGATGTTCGCGGCCGATGGCGTGTTTTGCGCCATGGCGTTCAGGTAAGCGAGTCCGCCCACATCATCGGCCTTGCCGAGCTGGGTCAGGGTTTCAAAAACAGTAATGACATCGGCTGGCTTGGAAGCGTTAACCATCTTGACGATTTGCTCGAAGATGATGCGATGGTCATAGCGATAGAAATCCTCCGCATGCATGAAGTCGGCGATGCGGTCATACGCGGCATTGTCGCGCAGCAGACCACCGATAACGGATTGTTCTGCTTCGATCGAATGCGGCGGTATACGGAGGGAATCCAGTTGCGGATCAGAGGGGGCGTTCATGGCGCGAATTATACCCGCTTCGGCGTGCTGGCAAAAATAAAGGGCTGAAAATGAGCGAAAAAAAGGCCACAAAAAAGCCGGGCGAACCCGGCTTTTCATAGTGCGGCAGCGCTTGCGGGCCAGGCCCGCAGACGATTACGCGTTCGCGTCTGGAACGACAGCGATAACAACTTCCACGACCACGTCGGTGTGCAGAGCAACCGAAACGTTGTGCTCGCCAACGATCTTCAGCGGGCCGGTAGGCATGCGGATTTGTGCTTTTTCAACAGCAAAACCTTGCTTGGTCAGCGCTTCAGCGATGTCGAAGTTGGTGACGGAACCGAACAGACGGCCATCGACGCCAGCTTTTTGAGCAACTTGAACGGTCAGACCGCTCAGTTTTTCGCCCTGGGCTTGCGATGCGGCCAGTTTGGCGGCAGCAGCTTTTTCCAGTTCGGCGCGCTTGACTTCGAATTCAGCCACAGCGGTTGCCGTGGCACGACGTGCCAGGCGTTGCGGGATCAGGAAGTTACGTGCGTAACCGTCTTTGACTTTAACGACTTCGCCGAGGTTACCGACGTTTACAACTTTTTCTAACAGAATGATTTGCATAGTTCTTCTCCAGGAATATCTGACCGATTAAGCGTGGTGCAGATCGGTGTATGGCAGCAGCGCGAGGAAGCGAGCGCGCTTGATTGCGGTGTCGACTTGGCGCTGGTAGTGCGCTTTGGTACCGGTCAGGCGTGCTGGCATGATCTTGCCGTTTTCCTGGACGAAGTCTTTCAGCGTGTCGACGTCTTTGTAGTCGACTTGTTCAACGTGCGCTGCGGTGAAGCGGCAGAACTTCTTACGTTTGAACAATGGGTTTTGCTGTTTGCGTTTTTCTTTAAGCTTGAGCTTATTTTTGTCGAACTTTTTACCGAATGCCATGTCAGGCTCCTGTATCTAAAATGCGCTAGTCAGAATTGACTGCACTAAAATCAATGATGTGAAACACCAAACTTTTGCTGTTGCGGCTCTTCCTGGCCAGGAAACCCGTGAACTGATAGACCCCGCCCAAGCTTGCCTGACTGAACCGGCCTGAAATTTCGCCAGCGGCTAGCGCGGCGACATCAAACTCGGTCAAACGGGCAATCCCTGCTTCCATCTGCTGCGAACTGTGTTGCAATACTGCATTCACAATCGGCAGTCCTGCCGGGGTATAGCGCAGTATTTCGCGCTCGGCAATGATGGCGGTAACTTGTAGCTGGTTCAGCGCACGATCCTGGTCAAGAATTAAGCTGCTGCTGCGGCTGGAGCGGCTGCTGGTGCTTCGGTGCGGTGGCTTTTGGCCGCGTCTTCGCGTTGTACCGATTTCATCATCGGCGAAGGAGCTGTTTCAGCTTTCTTCATTTTAACGGTCAGGTGACGCAACACGGCATCATTGAATTTGAATGCTGTTTCCAACTCGACCAGGGTCTCGTTGTCGCATTCGATGTTCAGGCAGATGTAGTGTGCTTTAGGCAGCTTTTGGATCGAGTAAGCCATTTGACGGCGGCCCCAATCTTCCACGCGGTGAACCGAACCGCCGCGGGTGGTTACGCTGGCTTTGTAGCGTTCGATCATCGCGGGCACTTGCTCGCTTTGGTCCGGATGGACGATAAAGACTATTTCATAATGACGCATGCAAACTCCTTCAGGTCGGATTGATAATCGCCCACCCCGGCGTCAAGACGGGTGTGGGAAGGTCAGCCGAAGATTATAACCGCCTTTTGCAAACGTTTCAATCATTCCTTCCACCAGCGCCTGAAAAGCCCGCGCACCGCCGCGCTTTCCGCCTCTGGACAAGTATTTCTTGCGAAATTCGCCGAAAACACGGAAATCCCCTTGCATAGTGGGCGATACTGTACAAAAATACAGACTGTTCATATAGACAGCATTTTAGTATGCACCCACCGCTCATGATCAAGCTGACAGCACGACAAGAACAAATCCTGAACCTGATCAAGGACGCGATTGAAAACACGGGCTTTCCTCCCACCCGTGCCGAAATCGCCAATGAACTGGGTTTCAAATCGGCCAATGCGGCCGAAGAGCATTTGCAGGCCCTGGCGCGCAAGGGCGCGATCGAGATTTCACCCGGCACCTCGCGCGGCATCCGCCTGATCGGCGCGGCGGCCGAAGCGCCGCCATCGAAAGTGCCGGCAGCCCTGTTGATGTCGCTGCCCCTGATCGGCAGGGTGGCGGCCGGTTCGCCCATCCTGGCCCAGGAAAACCTGGAAGCGAGCTACAACGTGGACCCGGCCCTGTTCTCGGCCAAGCCCGACTTCCTGCTGAAGGTGCGCGGCTGGTCCATGCGCGACGCCGGCATCATGGATGGCGATTTACTGGCCGTCAAGAAGGTCGACAGCGCCAAGAATGGCCAGATCGTCGTCGCCCGCATCGGCGACGAAGTCACCGTCAAGCGCTACAAGAAGACGGGTTCCGTCATCGAACTGCTGCCGGAAAATCCCGATTTCAAGGTCATTACCGTGTCGCCGGAAGATGAATTCGCCCTGGAAGGTTTGGCGGTGGGCTTGATGCGCAGCTGGCATTGATTGAGCGCGCCCTCATAAACCTACTGCGCAGCCCACTCTCGGGCATCCGTTGCTCGCTAGCTGGGCGCCCCCGTACAATGTACAGCTCCGCTACTCAACCCGATATTGGGCTTGCTCGCTACGGTTTCTGAAGGCACGAAGACATTACCATTGAACGGCGAAAAACAAAGGGCCGCAACAGCATGACTGTTGCGGCCCTTTTCATTTGTCCGGCGACTTATACATCGAGTGCCTGGCGGAAATCCTCGAGCAGATCCACCTCGTCCTCGATGCCGACGGAAACGCGGATCAGCGATTCGGCGATACCCATGCTGGCGCGCCGTTCGGCGCCCATCTCATAGAAGATCGTGTGGGCGACGGGAATGACCAGGGTGCGCGTGTCGCCGAGGTTGCTCGCTGGAATGGCCAGATTCAAACGATTGAGGAAATCGAAGCAGTCGATGCCATCCTTCAATTCAAAGCTGAACAGCGAACCATAGCTGCGGAACAGGTCGCTCGCCAGCGCGTGCTGCGGGTGCGACGCCAGGCCCGGGTAGTGCACGGCGGCCACGCGCGGGTCGGCGGCCAGCATGGTGGCCAGCGCCAGGGCGTTCGAGCAGGTGCGATCCATGCGCAAGGCCATGGTTTCCGCGCCAACGGCGATATGGTGCGCCGCTTCCGGGCCCAGCGAGGCGCCGAAGTCGCGCAAGGCCTTGGCGCGGATTTGCGCGATGCCCCACTGGGCCGGCGCCGCCTTCTTGTAGTTATCGAAGATGTTCGGATACTGCGTCCAGTCGAACACGCCCGTGTCCGTCAAGCTGCCGCCCAACGCATTGCCGTGGCCGCCGATGGATTTCGTCAAGGCATTGACCACCAGGCCCGCGCCCACGGCTTTCGGGCGGAACAGATACGGCGTCGTCATCGTGTTGTCGACGATGTACAGGATGCCCTTTTCGCGGCACAAGTCGCCGATCTTTTTCAGGTCGGCGATCTGCGTGCGCGGATTGGCGATGGTTTCCACGAACACGATGCGCGTGGCCGGCGTGATGGCGGCCGCCACGTTGGCCACCTCGGTGGCGTCGACGAAGGACACGCCGATGCCCTGCCCCGTCACCGTTTGCCACAGGCTGTTGGTATTACCGAACAAAAAGGCCGACGACACGACATGGTCGCCCGCGCGCAAGAGCGCCTGCACCACGGCGCCGATGGCGCCCATGCCGGTAGCGAAGCACAGGGTCGCGACGCCGTCTTCCATCTTGTTGACCTTGTCTTCCAGCGCGGACACGGTCGGATTGCCCTGGCGGCCGTAGCGGAAGCCCGGCTCCTTGCCCTGGAACACGGAAGCGAGCTGGCGCGCATCGGCGTAGCCGAAGGCAACGGAAGTATGCACGGGCTTGTGCAGGGAACCGTGCTCGATGCCCTTGCGGCGGTCGTTATGCAGGATGTTGGTGGTAAAGCCGTAGTTTTTTTTATCGTTCATGATCGCGGAGCAAAAAAAGCCCGGCGCTAGCCGGGCAAGATAATTACGCTTCTGTCGTTGCCAGGTTCAGGTTCAGCTGGGAACGGGGCGTATCTTCCGGCGCTGCCGCCTTCGGATGGTGGCGCGCATATTCCAGGCGGTCCAGGTATTCCTGCGACACGTCGCCCGTCACGTAGACGCCGTCGAAGCACGAAGCCTCGAAGTTGGTCAGGGCCGGGTTGACGTCGGCGATCGCCTGCTTCAGCGCGCCGATATCCTGGTACACGAGGTAGTCGGCCGTGATTTCGCGGCACACTTCTTCCGTCGTCCGGCCGTAGGCGATCAGCTCGTCGCGTGTCGGCATGTCGATGCCGTACACGTTCGGGTAGATCACCGGTGGCGCGGCCGAGGCGAAGATGACCTTCGTCGCGCCCGCTTCACGCGCCATCTGTACGATTTCACGGCTGGTGGTGCCGCGCACGATGGAATCGTCGACCAGCAGCACGACTTTATCCTTGAATTCGGACGGGATGGCGTTGAGCTTCTGGCGCACGGATTTCTTGCGCGCCGCCTGGCCCGGCATGATGAAGGTACGGCCGATGTAGCGGTTCTTGATGAAGCCTTCGCGGTACTCGATATTCAGCGCCATGGCCAGCTGTATGGCGGCCGGACGCGAGGAATCGGGAATTGGCATGACCACGTCGATATGCACGCCTGGCAATTCGGCGCGGATCTTCTCGGCCAGGTATTCGCCCATTTTCAGGCGCGTGGCGTACACGGAGGCGCCGTCGATGACGGAGTCGGGACGGGCCAGGTAGACGAATTCGAACACACACGGGTTCAGGGTGGCATTGTCGGCGCACTGGGCGCTGTGCAATTTCTTATCGGCATCGATGAAGACGGCTTCGCCGGGACCGATGTCGCGCACGAAGCGGAAGCCCATGCCTTCCAGGGCCACGGATTCGGAAGCGATCAGGTATTCGGGACCCTGCTCCGTTTCATTGATGCCCAGGCACAGCGGACGGATGCCGTGCGGGTCGCGGAAAGCCAGCAAGCCCACGCCGGCGATCTGCGCGACGGCGGCATAGCCGCCCTTGACGCGGCGGTTCAGCACGGTCACGGCCTTGAAGATGGCTTCCGGGTCCAGGTTCAGGCCCGTCGTCGCTTCCTGGATTTCATGCGCCAGCACGTTGAGCAGCACTTCCGAATCGGAATCGGTATTGATGTGGCGGCGGTCGTTCTTGAACATTTCCAGCTTCAACTGTTCCCAGTTGGTCAGGTTGCCATTGTGCGCCAGGGTGATGCCGAACGGCGCATTCACATAGAACGGCTGTGCTTCCTCTTCGCTCGACGAACCGGCCGTCGGGTAGCGGCAATGGCCGATGCCCGTCGTGCCTTGCAGCGAACGCATGTTGCGCGTACGGAAGACGTCACGCACGAGGCCATTGGCCTTGTGCATGGAAAACATACTGCTGTGATTGGTCGCAATCCCTGCCGCGTCCTGACCGCGATGTTGCAGGAGCAACAATGCATCATAGAGCAATTGATTGACAGGTTGATGGGAAACGACGCCGACGATGCCACACATGGTGTGCTCCTAAACTGTGCTACTGATTTTAAAAAAATTCAAAATTTCACATGCTGCGCGTAAGCGGCAGGCAGATAAGGCTTGATGGCGCGCGCGCCCTGCTCCGCGAACGGGCTGAGCAGCGCGTTTTTCCAGAATGGCTGCTGCGGTATGGACGTCATGCCACACAAGATGACGGCGGTCAGCACGATCACAAGACCCCGCGCCACGCCGAACAGGCTGCCCAGGGTGCGGTCGGCCAGGCTCAGGCCCGTCACCTTGACGAGCGCGTCGACCGTCATGGACAGCAATCCCATCAAAATGCGCACGCCGATGAACAGCACCACGAAGGCCAGCAATAAACGGATCGCTTCGCCCGGCACGGCTTCAGGCAGGAATTTCGCCAGGGTGGCGCCATAGGCATTGGCGATGACGAACGCCACGATCCAGCTGACCAATGACAGTATTTCCTTGACCAGGCCGCGCATCATGCTGATCAGCACGGACGTCACCAGCACGAACAGCACCAGGTAATCGAAGATCGTCACGCGCGTTCAGCCTTGCAACATCACGCCGGTACCAGGCTGCCGCCCAGGCCCAGCTTTTGCAGCTTGGCGCGCGTCTTTTCCGCGTCTTCGCGGCTGCCGAACGGGCCCACGCGCACGCGGATGCGCTCGCCCGCCGGGCTGGACACTTTCTGCGTGTACGACTTGATGCCCGCTTCGCGCAGCTTGTCCTGCAATTCATCGACCTTGTCCTGTGTCGCCAGCGCCGCCACCTGCACCACGAACTTGCCGCTGCCGGCGTCGTGCGCTTTTTCTTGCGGCTTGTCCTGCACCTTCTCTTGCGGCTTGCCTTCCAGAATCGCCAGCGCGCGCGCGGCATCGTCGGCCGATTGCGCCGGCTTGGCAGGCTTGGCCTCAGGCTTGGCTTCGGGCTTTACCTCATGCTTGGGTTCAGGCTTGGACTCGTGTTTCGGCTCCGGCTTGGCTTCGTGCTTCGGCTCGGGTTTAGACTCCGGTTTCGGCTCCACCTTGACAGGTTTCGGTTCGGGCTTGGGCTCGGGCTTCGGTTCCACATAGGCCGGCTTGACCGGTGCAGGCTGGGCGGCGGCCAGTACGGGGGCCGGTGTGGGCGCGGGCTTGGCCGCAGGCGGCAGCGGCGCGTCGACGATTTCCTCGGACTGGTCCAGGCCATTCGATGCGGCCTGAACCGGAACGGCCGGCACGGGCGCCGGTGCAGGCGCCGCCTTTTCCTTCGACGGAATGTCGATGGCGATGTCGTTGAACGGTGCCTTCGGCTCGGAATCGAGCAGCATCGGCAAGCCGACGGCGACACCCAGCGCCAGGGCGACGGCCCCGACCAGGCGGCGGCGTGCGCGCTTTTTTTCAGGCAAGACCGGATCCGGCGCTTCCTTGCCGCCACGGCGCGATCCGCCGCCACCGGAGGTGTTGGCGGCGCGCTTGCGGGTCGGCGACTGTGCTTCGCCAGGGACATAAAAGCCGCTGTCTTCGCCAGAGGATTCTTGCTTGTTTTTAAACAGTTTCGAGAACAAGCCCATGCGTGATTTTCAGTCGAGTGCGTTTCAGTGAAGTGAGGATTTTCGGGCCTTCATCACGCCGGCGACGGTGAGGAAAGAACCAAAGACCACAATTCTATCATTCTCACCGGCCCGGCTCATTGCATTTGCAAAAGCTTGTGCCGGATCATCGAAAATAGACACAGTATGCTCGCTGCTGTCGGGCTTATCTTCGAGCATGATCTGCACCTTGGCGGCCAGCTCGGAAGCCGTGGCCGCGCGCGGCGAAGGCAGGCCCGTCAGGCACCAATGGTCGACGTGTTCGCCCATCGCGGCCAGCACGCCATCGATATCCTTGTCCTGCATGGAACCGAACACGGCATAGGTGTACGGATGGAAACCCATATTGCCCAGGTTCTGGTTCAGCGCCGACGCCGCGTGCGGGTTGTGCGCCACGTCGAGGATCACGCTGGGGCGGCCAGGCAAGACCTGGAAGCGGCCCGGCAGTTCCACCGTCACGAGGCCCGTGCGCACTTCCTGCGCGCCCACGGGCAGTTTCAGCTTCAGCACTTCCAGCGCGGCCAGCACGGCCGTCGCATTGAGGATCTGGTTGGCGCCGCGCAAGCTTGGATACGCGAGCGAATTGCGGCGCTGCTCGCGCCCGCCGTAGTTCCACTGCTGCTTGTCGCCCGAATAGTTGAAATCGCGGCCCATCAGCCACAGGTCGGCGCCGATGGCCTCGGCATGGTCGATCAACGATTGCGGCGGCACGGGGTCGCTGCAGATGGCCGCCTTGCCCGGACGGAAGATGCCGGCCTTTTCAAAGCCGATCGCTTCACGCGTATCGCCCAGGTAATCCGTGTGGTCGATATCGACGCTGGTGACGATGGCCACGTCCGCGTCGATCACGTTGACGGCGTCCAGACGCCCGCCCAGGCCCACTTCCAGGATGGCCACATCGAGCTTGGCTTGCGACAGCAGATGCAAAATCGCCAGGGTGGTGAATTCGAAATACGTGAGCGGCGTGTCGCCGCGCACGGCCTCGACGGCCTGGAAGCTGGCGACAAGCTGCTCGTCGCTGGCCATCTCGCCCAGCACGCGCGCGCGCTCGTTAAAATCGAGGAAATGCGGCTTGATGTACAAGCCCACTTTGTAGCCGGCGCGCAACAGCACGGATTCCAGCATGGCGCAGGTGGAGCCCTTGCCGTTCGTGCCCGCCACCATGATTACGGGGCAAGTAAAAGCGAGCTGCATGCGCGCCTTGACGGCTTGCACGCGGTCCAGGCCCATGTTGATCTGGGTTTCCGAATGGCGGGTTTCCAGCATGGCGAGCCAGTCCGGCAAGGTGGTGGGGAGCTTGTGCATGGGAGACTTCTTGATGAGGAGACAGTGCGCGAGGCGCGGAGACGGTGTGGCGTGGCAACCGGGCGTGTCCTGCGGACGCCGCCCGGCCTGTTACGTTGGCGTTACGCCAAGACTTCGACAGCCTGGTTTTGCAACAAGGCCAGCAGACGGGCGATTTCTTCGCGCATCTTGCGGCGGTCGACGATCATGTCGACGGCGCCCTTGGTGACGAGGAACTCGGCGCGCTGGAAGCCTTCCGGCAGTTTTTCGCGCACGGTGTTTTCAATCACGCGCGGGCCGGCAAAACCGATCAGCGCTTTCGGCTCGGCGATGACGACGTCGCCCATGAAGGCGAACGAGGCGGACACGCCGCCCATGGTCGGGTCGGTCAGCACGCTGATGAATGGCAATTTCTTTTCCGACAGCTTGGTCAGCATGGCCGTGGTTTTCGCCATCTGCATCAAGGAGAGCAAGCCTTCCTGCATGCGCGCGCCGCCGGTGGCGGTGATGCAAATGAACGGCACCTTCTGTTCCAGCGCGATCTGCGCGCCGCGCACGAAGCGCTCGCCCACGACGGAGCCCATGGAGCCGCCCATGAATTCGAATTCGAAGCACGCCACGACCACTGGCAGGCTCATGATGGCGCCGCCCATGACGACCATCGCATCCGTCTCGCCCGTCGCTTCCATGGCGGATTTCAGGCGGTCCGGGTATTTCTTGCTGTCCTTGAACTTCAGGGTATCGACGGGCAGGATTTCCTGGCCGATTTCATAGCGGCCGCCCGCGTCGAGCAGGCTGTCGAGGCGTTCGCGCGCGCGGATGCGCATGTGGTGGTCGCATTTCGGACACACGTGCAGATTCGATTCCAGGTCCGTGCGGTACAGCACGGCTTCGCACGACGGGCACTTGACCCACAGGCCTTCCGGCATGGTCTTGCGCGCGGCGGCGTCCGAACGCTGGATGCGCGGTGGCAGCAGTTTTTCCAACCAACTCATATTTTCTCCTTGGGCCCTTGTAGGGGTAGCGTCGGTGGACGCCCCCGGCAGACGGTCAACGGCGACGCCCCGCAGGACGCCGCCAAAAATTTTATCTATTGCACAATAACAGGCAAATCAGTGGCCGAAGTGTAGCCGTTTATCGCCGGGCTGTCGAACTTTGCCGTCAACGCATCTTGCGTAAACGGCAAGCTTGCTCAGGCGTCCAGAGCGGCGCGGATGCCGGCCGTAAAGCTGCGCACGGCGTCGACGGCGCCACCTTCCGGGGCATTTTCTATCTCCTGGATGATGCGGCTGCCGATCACGACGGCATCGGCCACCTTGGCAACGGCCTTGGCCGTGGCGCCATCGCGGATGCCGAAGCCCACGCCGATAGGTAATTTTACATGCTGGCGGATGGCCGCGAGGCGTTCCGCCACCTGTTCCGTATCAATGTTACCGGCGCCTGTGACGCCCTTGAGCGACACGTAATAGCTGAAGCCGCCGCCAACCTTGGCCACTTGCGCGATGCGCTCTTCGGTCGAAGTGGGCGCCAGGAGAAAAATCAGGTCGAGGCCGGCTGCGCGCATGGCGGCGCCGAACTCCTCGCACTCTTCCGGCGGATAGTCGACAACGATGGCGCCATCGGCGCCGGCCGCTTGCGCCGCTGCAATGAAGGCGGCGCTGCCGATGCGCTCGATGGGATTGGCGTAGCCCATCAGCACCACGGGCGTCGTCTGGTTGGTCTCGCGGAACTGGCGCACATAGCCGAACACGTCGTGGATGCCGACATTGAATTTCAAGGCCCGTTCGCAGGCGCGCTGGATGACGGGGCCTTCGGCCATGGGGTCGGAAAACGGCACGCCCAGCTCGAGCACGTCGGCGCCGCCCTCGACGAGCGCGTGCATCAGCGGTACGGTGGCGTCCGGGCCGGGGTCGCCGGCGGTAATGAAGGTGACCAGGCCGGTCTTGTTGTTCGATTTGAGATTGGCAAAGGTGGTGGCGATACGGGACATGGTGAGCTTTCTTTATCGGTGGAGGATGTCGGATTACGCGCTTGCGCGCTAATCCGACCTACGCGTTACTGGGGTTGTCAGTTGTTTAACTGAAATTCAATCCCATGCGCTCCGCCACGGTATGCATGTCCTTGTCGCCACGGCCCGACAGGTTGGCCAGCACGATCTGGTCTTTCGGCAGGGTGGCCGCCAGCTTGGCCGCGTAGGCCAGTGCGTGCGACGATTCCAGGGCCGGGATGATGCCTTCGATATGGCAGCAGTCGTGGAAAGCCTGCAGCGCCTCGTCATCGGTGATGGACACGTACTGCGCGCGGCCCGAATCTTTCAGCCACGCGTGTTCCGGGCCGACGCCAGGGTAGTCGAGGCCGGCCGAGACGGAATGCGTCTCGATGATCTGGCCGTTGTCATCCTGCAGCAGATAGGTGCGGTTGCCGTGCAACACGCCCGGGAAACCGGCCGTCAGCGAAGCCGAATGCTTGCCCGTGTCCAGCCCTTCGCCGGCCGCTTCCACGCCGATCAGCTTGACGTCCTTCTGATCGATGTACGGGTAAAAGATGCCCATGGCGTTCGAGCCGCCGCCGATGCAGGCGAGCACGTAGTCGGGCTGGCGGCCCGTCATTTCCGGCATCTGCACCAGGCATTCCTCGCCGATCACGGACTGGAAGTCGCGCACCATCATCGGATACGGATGGGGGCCGGCCACGGTGCCGATGATATAAAAGGTGTTTTCGATGTTGGTGACCCAGTCGCGCATGGCTTCGTTCAGCGCATCCTTGAGAGTCTTGGAACCGGATTCAACCGGCACGACGGTCGCGCCCAGCAATTTCATGCGGTACACGTTCTGCGCCTGGCGCTTGACGTCTTCGCTGCCCATGTAGACCACGCATTCGAGGCCGAAGCGGGCGCAGATGGTGGCCGTGGCCACACCGTGCTGGCCGGCGCCCGTCTCGGCGATGATGCGCGGCTTGCCCATGCGCTTGGCCAGCAGGGCCTGGCCGATCACGTTGTTGATCTTGTGCGCACCCGTGTGGTTCAGGTCTTCGCGCTTGAAATAGATTTGCGCGCCGCCGGCCAGCTCGGACCAGCGCTTGGCGTGGTAGATGGGCGATGGGCGTCCCACGAAGTGTTTCAGCTCGTAGCGGAATTCTTCGAGGAATTCCGGGTCGACGCTGTAGCGGGCGTAAGCGTCCTTCAGCTCGGCCAGCGCATGCGTAAGCGTTTCGGCCACGAAGGAGCCGCCGTAGGGGCCAAAGTGGCCGCGCACGTCGGGAAACGGGTAATCGGTGGCGTGGAACAATGCGGCGGCTGCGCCGGGCGCTATGGTGTGGTCATTCATGGTGATTTCCTCTGGCAATGATGGCATCGGCATCCTGCACCGCGGCGATAAACGCGCGAACACGGGATGCGTCCTTGATGCCCTTGGACGCTTCGACACCACTGCTGATGTCGACGGCGTAAGGGCGCACGCGCACCACTGCGTCAGTCGCGTTTTGTACGCTCAAGCCACCACTTAAAACGACCCGAGGCGCGAGTTCTTCTGGAATGAGGGACCAATCGAATACCTTTCCTGCACCGCCGTAGGCATCCACATAGGTGTCCAGCAAGAGGCTGGAGAACAAGGGACTGGCGGCGCGATAGCGCTGTTCGTATTCTAGCAAATCTTCAAAGGAGGTGTCGGGTTTGACGCGGAACACCTGCGTAAACGGCGTATTCACGGCGCCAGCGAGCGCGGCGCTGTGCTCGGGCGTCTCGTCGCCATGAAATTGCAGCAGGGACAATGGCGCCACAGCCCTGGCGGCCCGCACGTCTTCCAGCGTGGCATTGACAAACAGGCCCACCGTCGTCACGTACGGGGGAATGGCGGCGATCAGGCCCGCGGCCTGCTGCGGCGTGACGTAACGGGGGCTTTTCGGATAAAACACGAAACCGATGGCGTCGGCGCCTGCCGCCACGACCGCCTGGATGTCTTCGACGCGGGTCAGGCCGCAGATCTTGATGCGTGTGCGTGGCATGTTGTTCCTCGAGGTAAAACGTCAGAACCAGGGCAAGGCACTGCTGCTGTCTTGCGGCAAGGCCCATTTCGGGTCGTAATCGATCTGCGCCAGGTACAGGCCATCCGGCATGAAGGTGGGCGCGGCCGCGTGGCGGTTTTTACTTTCCAGCAAGTGTCCGAGCCAGTCCGGCTTTTCGCGTCCCGTGCCGATGTAGACGAGCGAACCGACGAGGTTGCGCACCATGTGGTGCAGGAAGGCATTGGCCGTAATCGTAAAAATCACGCAATCGCCGCGCCGTTCGATGCGGATGTCGTGCATGAGCTTGACGGGCGACTTGGCCTGGCATTGCGCGGCGCGGAAGGCCGTGAAATCGTGCCAGCCCAAGAGCGGCTGCACGGCCTGGCGCATCAGTTCCACGTCCAGCGGACGGAAAAAGAAACCGGCGCGCCCTTCCACCAGCGGCGAACGGGTGGCGTTGTTATACAACACATAATGATAGGTGCGCGCGCGCGCGCTGAAACGGGCGTGGAAGAAGTCATTGACCGTCGGATCGCCTTCGAGTTCCCTGGCCCAGCGCACGGCGATGGATTTCGGCAGGAAGGCGTTGACGCCGCGCACCCACGAGTGCACATCGCGGTTCAGTTCCGTATCGAAATGCACGACTTGCTCGAGCGCATGCACGCCCGTGTCCGTGCGGCCGGCGCAGGTGGTGGCCAGACGCACGCGGGCAAACTGCTCGAGCGCGTTTTCCAGCTGGTCCTGCACCGTTTGCCCATCTTCCTGTTTCTGGTATCCATGCCAGGCCGTGCCGTCATACTGCAGGCCGAGGACGATACGCTTCAATGGCGTTGCTGTCGTAATATTTTGCATCGAAGCATTATACCGGCGCAAAGGCGGCCCCGCCTTCCTGCCACACAAGCGCCTGAGACGGCGTTCAGGGCAAGGCGCGCGGTCGAAGACAGTACGAATAGTACGGCGAGACCGTGCAACGCAGCCATGGACGTCGTATCAGGTGCTTAGCTCAGAAGTGCCTTCATTGTATTCGCCTTGGCAACCTGCTCCTCGCTGCCGCCCTTGATGACCTCATCGATCAGCTCGCGCGCGCCTTCCTTGTCGCCGATTTCCTGGTATGCGATGGCCAGGTCCAGTTTGGTATCCATTTCCATGTGGATGGCCGACAACGGGTCGTCGACGCCCACGCTGGCCGTCTTGCCATCGTGGAGGTCCAGGTCGATGCCGGACAGATCGAATTCCTGTGCCGGCGGTATGGCTTCCGGCAAGGTGGCCGGCGCTTGCGCATCGTCGAACAGGCTGTCGAGGGAAGGCTCGGCCGCCGCGACGGGCGCGGCAGCGGGCGCCACCGGTTCGTCGAGGTCGAAATGGGCCAGGTCGACATCCTTCAATGGATCAGGCAATGGCGTCAAACCGGCGCCCACGCCATTGACGGGGCCGGCAGGCGGCTCCAGGTCCAGACCGAAATCCATGCTGGCGTCATAGTGCACATCGTGCGCATCCTGCGCGGCAGGGACCGGCTTGCTGTCCGGCCCCGGCATGACAATCGGTTCGCTCGTGGAGACAGGTTCGAAATCGAGGCTGTCGAGGTCAAAATCGAGGGGGTCGCGCGCATCGCGGGCCGTCACGGAAGACACCGGCTCGGCCGGTGCCAGGTCGGCCAGCGGCGCGGGCTGCTCGTCGGGCAAGTCCATGCTCTGGCCATGCGCGTCGTCCCCGGCTGCCTTGCTCAGGCTGACCACGGCGTCGTCTTCCGTATCGCCATACAAGGGATTGGTGGGATCGAGCGCCAGTCCCAGCGCGGCCGCCTGCGGCCACTCCTCGCCCTGGCCCCGCGTCAGGCTGTAGAGCTCGCTGGCCTGGTCTTCAAACGCGCGCACGTCGTTGCGGGCCGAATAGATTTCCAGCAGCTTCAGGCGGGCCGCATGGCGTTCCGGGTGGATGCGCAAAGCTTCCTTGAGGATATCTTCCGCCTGACCATCGCGGCCGTAAGCGATATACACGTCCGCTTCGGCGACGGGGTCCGTTTCATTCGCATCGAGCATGCTGGCGCCCGCGGCGGCGGCCACGCCGGCAGCGGCCGCGCCCGTACCGAACAGGTGATTGCTCGCTTCAGACTGCTGGTCTTCCGGCGCCAGGCCGGACGGCGGCGTCACCGGCGCTTCCGGCTCGACCACGGGGGCGATATCGCCCTGGGCTGGCGGCGGCGTCTCCTTGCGGCGCCGCGCGACCACCAGAGCGGCCACGGCCGCCAGCAGCGCGGCGATGCCGATGCCGATGGCGCCCAAGTGATCATTGATCTTGTCGGTAATCGTCGGCTCCAGCGGCGATGGTTTTTTCACCAGCGGCACCGGTTTGGCCTTGGGTACGGGTGGCTGCGCCTCTGCCGGCGCGCTGGCCGGTGCGCTGGCAGCGACCTCGGCCGGCTTGGCGGGTGCCGGGGCGCTCTTGTCGGCCATGGCCTTGCTCTTGACCGCCATCAGCTTTTCCAGGTCGCTGACGTTCTTTTCCAGCTCCTTGACGCGTGCAGCCGCTTCATCGACCTGTTTCGCCTTGGCGATCTTGTCTTCCTCGCTGGCGACGGCGCTCTTGCCGGCCGACTTGGCCGCCGGCTCCGCCTTCGACAGTTTCAGCTTGTCTTGCGACTCGCTCACGGCCGTCGGCTTTTCCTGCACCTTGGTCGCGCCGATCTTGCCGGCCGTGCTTTGCGTCGCTTGCGCGGCCTTGGCCGGCTTGCTTTGCGACACCTGGCCCGCCAGCTTGTTGCGGTAGGCTTCGAAATCGATGGCGTGCGCCGTCACGATGCCCTTCGCTTCAGCCGCACCGGTGGCGCGCACGGCGTCAGCGCCAGGCACAGCCAGGATGCGCCCGGCCTGCATGCGGTTCATGTTCTCGCCCTTGAAGGCGTCGGGATTGGCGCGGTACAGGGCGACGAGCATCATGTCGAGCGACACGCCAGAAGGCTTCAGTTCGCTTGCGATGCGGCTCAGGGTGTCGCCCGTCTTGACCTTGTATTCCCCGGCCGGTTTTTTCGCTGCAGCTGGAGCAGCATCGGCCGCCGCCTTGCCTTTGCCCGGTTCGGCCGGCGCCGTCACTTGCGCGCCGCGCGTCTGGCGCGCTTCCGGCGTGTCGAGCACGAACGCATATTCGCGCACCTGGCGACCGCTCTTGCCGCTCAGTTCCAGCAAAAGATCCACCATCGGTTCGGCCACCGGCTGCGCCGAGCTGATGCGGATGAAGGGCTTGCCATTGCGGTTTTCCACGGCAAACGTCAAGGCGTTCAACGCGGGGTTGAATTCCACGTTGGCCTGGCGGTAGGCATCCGGCGGCGCCAGCTTGGCCAGCAGGGTCGACGCCTCGCCTGGCTTAATGGCCGATAATTCGACCTCGGCGCGCAGCGGCTGGCCGGCGGCGGACAGCACCGTAATCTTGCCCAGCTCGGCTGCGGATGCCGCCGGTGACAATAACACCGCACAGGCGACAGCGCTGCTGAGTGTTTGAATGGCAAGGGAGGCGACCCGGGGACGAGTGTGTACAGGCATAGTTGGCGGCATCTTAGTTGACATGGGAAAACTGTTACTTTTCCAGAGGTATCAACATATCATCATGCCCAGAGCTATGCAAGCTCCGCATGGTTGAGCCTTGACGGGCTCAGGACGAAAAAAAAGCCGGGAAAACCACCCCGGCTTGATATGCATCAGCAATTGATTGCTGATTTATTGCTGTTACGCGTCGAGCAAAATGCGCAGCATGCGGCGCAGCGGCTCGGCCGCGCCCCACAGCAACTGGTCGCCCACGGTGAACGCGGACAGGTATTCGCCGCCCATGCTCATCTTGCGCACGCGGCCGACGGGAATCGTCAGGCTGCCCGTGACGGCTGCCGGCGACAGATCGCGCACGGACGCTTCGCGCGTGTTCGGCACGAATTTCACCCATTGGTTGTTGCTGGCGATGATGTCGTTGATTTCATCGAGCGGCACGTCTTTCTTCAGCTTGATGGTCAGCGCCTGCGAATGGCAGCGCATGGCGCCGATGCGCACGCACAGGCCGTCGACGGGAATTTCCTTGGTGCCGAAATCGATGCCGCGGCCGAGGATCTTGTTCGTTTCCGCGCCCGCCTTCCACTCTTCCTTCGACTGGCCGTTGCCCAGGTCCTTGTCGATCCACGGGATCAGGTTGCCGGCCAGCGGCGCGCCGAATTGCTTGATTTCATCCGGGGAATAGCCGTGCTGGGTGGCCAGCACCTGGCGGTCGATTTCCAGGATGGCAGAAGCGGGGTTGTCCAGCAGCGCCTTGACGGAACCGTTGATGGTGCCAAATTGCGTCAGCAGTTCGCGCATGTGCTGCGCGCCGCCGCCCGATGCCGCCTGGTACGTCATCGACGTCATCCAGTCGATCAGGTCGTGCTGGAACAGGCCGCCCAGGCCCATCATCATGCACGACACGGTGCAATTGCCGCCGATGTAGTTCTTGACGCCCTTGCCCAGCGCATCCTTGATGACGTGCAGGTTGACAGGGTCGAGCACGATGACGGCGTCTTTTTCCATGCGCAAGGTCGAGGCCGCATCGATCCAGTAACCGTTCCAGCCCGCTGCGCGCAGCTGCGGGAAGACGGCGCTCGTGTAGTCGCCGCCCTGGCAGGAAATGATGATGTCGCACTTGGACAGTTCGGCGATGTTGTTGGCATCCTTGAGGATGGTTTCATTCTTCGCCATGGCCGGCGCCGCGCCGCCCGTGTTCGACGTCGTGAAAAACACCGGTTCGATGTGGGCGAAATCGCCCTCTTCCTGCATGCGCTGCATCAGGACCGAACCGACCATACCGCGCCAACCTACCAAGCCAACTAATTTCATTACCATTCCTCAAGATGAGACGGCGACTGCCGTCATTGAAATATTTTATCCTAATGCCTTGACGACCGCATCGCCCATGGCCTCGGTACCGACCAAAGTCGTGCCCGCCTCGTGGATGTCGGCCGTGCGCAGCCCCTGCGCCAGCACCTGCTTGACAGCGCCTTCGATGCGGTTTGCCTGCTCTTCGCGGTTGAGCGAATAGCGCAGCATCATGGCGGCCGACAGGATCGTCGCCAGCGGATTGGCGATGCCCTTGCCCGCGATATCGGGCGCCGAACCGTGCGACGGCTCGTACAAGCCCTTGTTGTTGGTGTCCAGCGAGGCCGACGGCAACATGCCGATCGAGCCCGTCAGCATGGCGGCCGCGTCCGACAGGATGTCGCCGAACATATTGCCGGTCACCATGACGTCGAATTTCTTCGGCGCCCGCACCAGCTGCATGGCCGCGTTGTCGACATACATATGATCGAGCGCCACGTCCGGGTATTCCTTGTGGACGTCGGTGACGATGTCTTTCCAGAACTGGAAAGTTTCCAGCACGTTCGCCTTGTCCACGCTGGTGAGCCGCTTGTCGCGCTTTTGCGCGGCCTGGAAAGCCACATGGGCGATGCGGCGGATTTCGCCTTCCGCGTAGCGCATGGTGTCAAAGCCTTCGCGCTGGCCCTTGAACGGACCGTCCGGGCACTCGCGCACGCCGCGGGGCTGGCCGAAATAAATGTCGCCCGTCAATTCACGGATGATCAGGATATCCAGACCGGACACCACTTCCGGCTTCAGGGTCGAGGCGCCCGCCAGTTCCGGGTACAGAATGGCCGGACGCAGGTTGGCGAACAGGCCCAGGTTCTTGCGCAAGCCCAGGATCGCCTGTTCCGGACGGAACTGGCGCTCCAGCGTATCGTATTTGTAGTCGCCCACGGCGCCGAACAGTACGGCATCGGCCGCCTTCGCCAGGGCCAGCGTGCCTTCCGGCAACGGATGGCCATGGGCCGCATAGCCGGCGCCGCCCACGGGCGCCGTTTCCAGTTCGAACGATTCGCCCAGTACATTCAAGACCTTGACGGCTTGCGCGATGATTTCAGGACCGATGCCGTCGCCGGGTAAGATTGCAATTTTCATGGAATAATCTTTAGATAACGTTCGCCAGCCAAGGCTGATTGTTCAAATGACGCTCTTCGAAGGCGCGGATATCATCCGCATGGCGCAGAGTCAGGCCGATATCGTCGAGCCCGTTCATCAGGCAATATTTGCGGAAGGCGTCGATCTCGAATGGATACGAGACGGAGCCATTGCTGGTACGCACGCATTGCTGTTCCAGGTCCACCACCAGCTTGAAGCCGGGGAAGGCCTTGACTTCATTGAACAGGTGCTCAACCTGGCTTTCCGACAGCACGATGGGCAGCAAGCCGTTCTTGTAGCAGTTATTGAAGAAGATGTCGGCAAACGACGGCGCGATGATGGCCCGGAAGCCGTATTGATCGAGTGCCCACGGCGCGTGTTCGCGCGAGGAGCCGCAGCCGAAGTTCTTGCGCGTGAGCAAAATCGAGGCGCCCTGGTAGCGCGGCTCGTTGAGCACGAACCCGGGGTTCAGCGGACGGCGGCTGTTGTCCTGGCCCGGTTCACCATGGTCGAGGTAGCGCCATTCGTCGAACAGGTTGGGGCCGAAGCCGCTGCGGTGGATCGATTTCAGGAATTGCTTGGGAATAATCGCGTCGGTGTCGACGTTGGCACGGTCCAGCGGGGCGACCAGGCCTTCGTAAATCGTAAATTTATCCATGCTGTTTCTACTCGGTAAGACGGACGGCGCGGGGCGCCGGCACGTCACGGTTTATTTTCCGCCGGCGCCGGTGACGACCTGGCCGACTTTCTGCACATCGCGGCCGATGCCGGAGACGGTGTTGCAGCCGGACAGGATGACGGTGGCGATGAGGAGGGCGAAGAGTTTTTTCATGATGATTTCTCGATAATCAATAAGGGACTGAAGGCGCTAGTGTAAACCAGCGGCGCCAGTCCCTGCCGTCATCGCAAGCCCCGCACGTCGACAAAGTGGCCGGCGATGCCCGCCGCCGCCGCCATCGCTGGCGACACCAGGTGGGTACGTCCGCCCTGCCCTTGCCGGCCCTCGAAGTTGCGGTTCGAGGTCGAGGCGCAGCGTTCGCCCGGTTCCAGGCGGTCCGCATTCATGGCCAGACACATGGAGCAGCCCGGCTCGCGCCATTCGAAGCCGGCATCCTTGAAGATGCGGTCCAGTCCCTCGCGCTCGGCCTGGTCTTTCACCAGCCCGGAACCGGGCACGACCAGCGCCAGGGTGACGTTCGATGCGCGGTACTTGCCGCGCACCACGGCGGCCGCCGCGCGCAAATCCTCGATGCGCGAATTGGTGCAGGAACCGATGAAGACCTTGTCGATGCGGATGTCTTCGATGGCGGTGTTGGGCTTGAGGTTCATGTAGACCAGCGCCTTTTCCATCGCATCGCGCTTGACGCTGTCCTTTTCCAGGTCGGGGTCGGGCACGCGGCCATCGACGCCGGTCACCATCTCGGGTGACGTGCCCCACGTCACTTGCGGCACGATGTCTTGCGCGTTGAGCGTGACGACGAGGTCGAAGCGGGCGCCCGGGTCCGAATGCAGGGTGCGCCAGTAGGCGACGGCGCGTTCCCAGTGCGGACCGGCCGGCGAAAACGGACGGCCCTTGACGTAATTGATGGTGGTGTCGTCCACGCCGATGATGCCGGCGCGCGCGCCCGCTTCGATGGCCATATTGCACACCGTCATGCGGCCTTCCATCGACAGGGCGCGGATGGCCGAGCCGCCGAACTCGATACAGTAGCCCGTGCCGCCGGCCGTGCCGATCTTGCCGATGATGGCCAGCACGATATCTTTCGCCGTCACGCCGGCCGGCAAGGCGCCGTCGACCTGCACCAGCATCGATTTCGATTTCTTTTGCAGCAAGGTTTGCGTGGCCAGCACGTGCTCCACTTCCGAGGTGCCAATGCCGTGCGCCAGCGCGCCGAACGCACCATGGGTCGAGGTGTGCGAATCGCCGCACACGACCGTCATGCCGGGCAGGGTCGCGCCCTGTTCGGGGCCGATCACGTGCACGATGCCCTGGCGCTTGTCGTTCATGTTGAAGTAGGTCAAGCCGTAGTGCCTGGCATTCTTGTCCAGCGTTTCGACCTGCAGGCGCGAAACCGGGTCGGCAATGCCGTCGGCGCGGCTGGTGGTCGGCACGTTATGGTCGGCCACGGCCAGGTTGGCGGATACGCGCCACGGCTGGCGGCCTGCCACGCTGAGGCCATCGAATGCTTGCGGGCTGGTCACTTCGTGCAGCAGGTGACGGTCGATATACAGAATGGTCGTGCCGTCTTCTTCGGCCCGCACCACATGGGATTCCCAGAGTTTGTCGTAAAGCGTCTTCATCATGATTTATGCAGCGTTGCCACAGCCTGTAGTAAGTGATCAAGTGAACCAGGTCATACGGTGATCCACAAGGATTATGCCATATATTGCACGGCACAGAACCAAAACAGGAAAAAGCGTGGGATTGACGATACAAAGTTTGGCAACCCTGTTGGATATGAGCTAGAAATTGCCGATATCAGCATATCGGCGACATGGTGGCCTCATCTGCCGGCAGGCCGCCGAACGAGCCACGGCGCGGCCAGAAATCGATACTTTTTCTTTAATCTTTCGTGTATTGTATTTCGACAACAATTTCAGGAAAGATTGCATTGATGAGACTGTGTTTTTTTGCCGCCACACTCCTGGCTACGTTGACAGTCAGCCATACGCAGGCGGCCACACCGGGCGAGACCTGCCTGCAGGACTTGCGCGTCCTTCCCGCCTTTTTGCTGGAAAACGATACTGGCGCGCGCCAGCATCTGGCACAAAAAGGCCAAGCGTATTTCGATCAGGCATTGGCCAGCGCCAGCACCGCGGCGGCCAGGGCGAACGATGAGGCTGCCTGCAATACGGTACTGTCCGGTTACCTGAGCCAGTGGCGCAAAGGCCACCTGCAGATCATGCCGACCGGCGCGCTGAAACATGAGACAGCAACTGCAGCATCATCCTCAACCGCCGCGCCAGCGGCCACCATCGATGACAGGGCGCCATCGCTGCAGCTGCTGTCGCCGCACACGGCGCTGCTGACCTTACCCAGTTTTTTTCCGGGGTACGCCGGGCTCCTCACTGATTTACTGGAAAGCAAGCGCGACGAACTGGCCAGCCGTCGAAACTGGATTATCGATGTGCGGCGCAACAACGGCGGCAGCGACAGCACGTATGCGCCCTTGCTGCCATGGCTAGCGTCAGGCGAGAGCGTCAATATCGGCGGTGAATGGCTGTCCACGCCGGCCAATATCGCCAGCCAGCAAAACATCTGCGCACTGTACGCTCCCGGCGACGCCACCTGCACGACATACATGGCACAGGCCGTCACCCGCATGCGCAGCGTGCAGCCCGGCCAGTTCGTGGCGCAAGGCAGCAACGGGCCTGTCAGCTATGCGAGTGTGTCTGGCCAGGCAGTACAGCCGTCCAGGGTGGCGGTGCTGGTCGACCGCGATTGCGGCAGTTCCTGCGAACAGTTTCTGCTGGAAGCGCGACAAAGCTTTCACGTCAAGCTGATCGGACGCAACAGCGGCGGCGCGCTCGATTATTCGAATCTGCGCATGCACCCCCTGCCCTCGGGACTGCGCCAGCTGGCCTACGCCACCTCGCGCTCGGCCCGCTTGCCAGATCTGCAGGTCGATCTCGACGGCATCATGCCCGACATCTATCTGCCGCCACCGAAGGACGAGGCGGAGCGCGCCGCGGAGATCGTGCGCGTGCAGCGCTGGCTGGAAGGCGGCACGCTGCGCCCCGACGGCG
Source organism: Janthinobacterium glycogeni (assembly GCF_051380725.1). Classification (NCBI taxonomy): domain Bacteria; kingdom Pseudomonadati; phylum Pseudomonadota; class Betaproteobacteria; order Burkholderiales; family Oxalobacteraceae; genus Janthinobacterium; species Janthinobacterium glycogeni. The sequence goes on from NZ_JBNYXP010000001.1 coordinate 738,804, forward strand.
CCCAGGCGAAAAAAAACCCGCGGCAGTAACGCTGCCGCGGGCTTGATATGGTGGCGCGGAAAAACTATGCGGCCAGGCGCACGCTGCCGCGGCAGCCATCCATCAGGAAGGACAGGCCCACCACCAGCACCAGCTCGCCTTCGGCCGAGCGCGCGGTACCGGTAATGCCTTCCACGGTGATGGCCGTCATCGGCTTGATCACGAGATCCGCCGTGCCATCGACGGCTTCCACCGCCAGGATGTACGGCTGCGGCGCGGCGACGACGATGCCGACGCGTTCGCTGCACGATTCATAGCCCAGGGCGCCGGCCAGCGACCGCACGGGCAATGGACGGCCCTGGTCTTTCAGCACGGGCGCGCCGCCCACTTCCATGAAGGTTTCCGGCAATTCGACAACGCGCTGCACCACCGCCATCGGCAGCGCCAGCGCGGCGCCCGAGGTCGACACGAGCATGGTCGGCACGATCGACAGTTCGATCGGCAGGCGGATGGCGAACTTCGTGCCCTTGCCCAGCGTCGACTCGATGTGGATGGCGCCGCGGTTTTTCTCCACGGCCGTTTTCACCACGTCCATGCCCACGCCGCGTCCGGAGACGCTGGACGCCACTTCCTTGGTCGAGAAGCCCGGCAGGAACACCAGCTGGAAGCATTCGTCGTTGCTCAATTGCGCGTTTTCGCTGATCAGGCCCTTTTGCTGGGCCTTGCTGCGCAAGAAGACCGGATCCATGCCCTTGCCGTCATCCTGCAGCACGATCATGACGCTGTTCGCTTCCTGCCATGCTTTGAGCGAAATATACGATTTGGCGGGCTTGCCGGCGGCCAGGCGCGCTTCCGGCGATTCGACGCCATGGTCGAGCGAGTTGCGCAGCATGTGCACGAGCGGATCGTACAGGCTGTCCACGACGACGCGGTCGACTTCCGTCTCCGCGCCTTCGATGGTCAGCTCGACATCCTTGCCCAGGTCTTTCGCCAGCTCGCGCACCAGGCGCGGGAATTTCTGGAACAGGCGGCCGACAGGCTGCATGCGCGTGGCCAGGGTGGCCCGCTGCAGTTCCGTCGAGTAGCGCGAGGCGCGCTCCAGGGTTTCCGCCAGGGTCGCCATCAAGGTGGCGGCCTGGCCTTCGAATTTGAATTGCAACAAGCGCTCGAGCAGCACGGCAGCCTGGTTGGCGGCCTGCACGGATTCGCCCGCCACTTCCAGCAGCGCGTCGAGCTTGACGGCGTCGACGCGGATGCTGTCTTCCTTGACGGGCGCGGCATGGCGCACTTCCGGACGCTCTTCGCGTCGTTCGGCGCCATCCCAGGCCTTGGCGGCTGGCTTGGCGGCAGCAGCGGCAGCAGCAGGCGCGGCGGCCACGGCGGCAGGCGCAGCGGCGACGGACGCCGGTGCGGCAGCGATCCGGCTAGCGGCCGGCACGACGGCGTTGTACATGCCTTCCCAGTCCAGGCCATCGGCGCTGGCGGTGGCAACGGCGGCGACAGGCGCCACGGCAACGACTTCGGCAACCTCGGCAACGGGCGCAGCCGCTTCCGCCACCACGGCGGCGGGCGCAGGCGCATCCATGCCCTTGCCTTCGATGGCGTTCGTCAGGATGTGTTCCAGCTCTTCCGGCATGGCCGGCAAGCTTTCCGGCGCGGCCCCGTTGGCCAGTTCCGTCAGTTGATCGGCCACGAAACCGGACGCTTGCAGCGCCGCCTCGATGGCGATGGGGGTGACCGGCGCGGCGCCCGTGCGCAAGGCGTCGAACAGGTTTTCCGTCAGATGGCAGGCCGCCACCAGCGCGGGCAAGCCCATGAAGCCGGCGCCGCCCTTGATCGTGTGGAAGGAACGAAACACAGCATTCAGTGTTTCCTTGTTGTCAGGATCGCGCTCGAGGCGCAACAAGTGCTCTTCAACATTAACCGCAAGATCCATCGCCTCAACGACGAAATCCTTGAGCATATCGTCCATTAGAATCCCAAATCCGCAAGAAGGTCGTCTACATTATCCTGGTCCAGCGCCACCGACGGCACGGACGGGCCCTGCATCAGCGGCACCGGCTTTTGCGCCAGTTTCTCGCGCACCTCGGCCGGCGCGTTGTCGCGCAGCAGCTGGGCCAGTTCGTTTTCCACGGTCTTGGTGATGTTGACCACTTTTTTGATCAGCTGGCCCGTGATGTCCTGGAAGTCCTGCGCCATCATGATTTCCAGCAAGCGCGCTTTTTCCGCTTCCGTCGCTTCGGCAACGGCTTGCGCGAACTGGCGCGAGTCGCCGGCCAGGGCCTTGAATTCTTCCAGGCTCAGCTTGCCGTCGAACAGCGCCGTCCAGCGGCCATCCATGTCCTTGGCCTTCTTCGACAGCACATCTTGCGCCGGCATGCCTTCGTCGAGCGTGTTCAAGACCTTGTTGGCGGCCTGTTCGGTCAGGGTGGCGACGTATTCCAGGCGGTCCTGGGCGTCGACGATCTGCGACGACGCTTCCGTCAGCGCCTTGTCGTAACCGAGTTCGCGCAGCGAATCGTGCAGCAGGCGCACGATGCCGCCCAGACGCTCGAACATCGGCTTGTCGGACTGGTCGACGGGATCGGCCGCGTCGCCAGACGCCTCGGCGCTGGCCACAGGCGGCGCTTCCGGCTCGGCGGCTGCCGGCACGGCGGCGCTGGCCGACACCGAGTCGAACAGCGCGTCGAAGTCATCATCCGCAATCACGGCCGGAGCGGGCGCGGCGGCAGGCGCGGGCTGAGCCGTGGCCGCACTTTGCGCAGATACTTCATCAAATAATGCGTCGAAATCATCAGCGGCGTTGGTCATATCCCTGCTTCTCCATAATTTGTCAAAATTCCGCCTGAACTGTGCGTTTTACAGACTGATACCCACAATTTCTCGATTAAGATGATTTGAGGCAATACCGCTGCGATGTTGCGAGTGTAGCAGGGCGCCGCCCTGTTGGTAAATCTCAAAACGCGCTTCCTGGTGCAAAGCTGGCCCACAAGAGCTTTTCCACAAGGAAATATGTGTTCCTGCTGTTGTATTTTGAAATACTACCATTGGCGTGCGTGCAAGACCACGCACAGCAGAAGAAATCCTGCTTCCGGGCGTCTGCGCAACAGCGCCACATGGACATCGTTGCAGCTAAACACGATCTTTCTGCCAATGTTGTCTATACTGAAGATGCAGTTGTATTGATAATTATCAAGTCTTTGCATGAATACAATGCTGCCGCCGCGTCTACAATAAGAGGCGTTGCGCGCGCTCAGTCACCGCCAAAGGACCTGCCATGTATAAGAAAATTCTGATCGCCACGGACGGTTCCACCGTCTCCAACCTGACGGCCTGCGCCGGTGTTGCCTTTGCCGAACAGATGCACGCCGACATCCTTGCCTTGTACGTGGCGCCCGAATACCAGTACCCGGTGTACATCGAAATCATTCCCCCAAGCTATCCCAGCGAGGAGGAGTACCGCATCGCCATGCGCAAGGCCGGCGCCGACCACTGGCAGCCGGTCCTCGACGCGGCCGCCAAGCGTGGCCTGGAAGCGACGGGCCTGACGGCCTTTTCCGACAGCCCGGCGCTGAAGATCGTGGAAGTGGCGCAATTGCAGCATTGCGACCTGATTTTCATGGGTTCGCATGGCCGCAGCGGCTGGGGGCAATTGCTGTTGGGCAGCGTGACCAACAAAGTGCTGTCGCACTCGAAATTGCCCGTGCTCGTGCATAGGCTGATCAAGGAACCCCCGTCGGAATAAGTGGTCACATGACCACCGGGCCGTCGTTGCCGGCATATGAAGAAAAAGGCACAATGCAGCCGCTTCCGTTAAAATGACAACGTTTCTCGTTTCTTAACATTTGAATGTCCGGTGACGGACAGAGCAGATTTCACGCATCCAGATTGCCCGCCTATGATACGTATTGTGATTGCCGACGACCACACCATCATGCGAGAAGGCTTGAAGCGCATCCTTGACGGCGCACCGGACATCGATATCGTGGGCGAAGCCATCGACGGCTTTGAAGTACTCAATCAGGTGCGCCAGGGCGGCTTCGACCTGCTGCAGCTCGACCTGTCAATGCCGGGCCGCAGCGGCGTCGACCTGATCCGGCAAATCCGCAGCGAGGCGCCAAAGCTGGCCATCCTGATCCTCACCATGCACGAGGAAGAACAATATGCGGTGCGCGCCATCCGCGCCGGCGCGCAAGGCTATCTGACCAAGGAAAGCGCTGGCACCCAGCTCGTGGGCGCCATTCACAAGGTGGCGTCGGGACGCCCCTACATCAGCGCCGAGGTGGCCGAGCAGCTCGTGCTCAACATCATGATGCCGAATGAAAGCTTGCTGCACAAACAGCTATCGGACCGCGAGTTCGAAGTCTTTTCCCTGCTGGTGGCGGGCAAGTCGATCACGGAAATCGCCAACAACCTGCACCTGAGCGTGAAAACGGTGAGCACCCACAAGACGCGCATCATGCAAAAAATGGGCATGAGTTCGCTGTCGGAAATGGTGCAGTACGCCGTGGCGCACCGCCTGCTCTCCCCCTTCAAGACGTAAGCCCGGCGGCGCGCGCCCGCGCGTCGACCGTAGGAACAATCCTACTTCACCTACCGCAGCTCCTACTGCCATATTCAGCCACTGCTGATATTAATTGCATATGGTTGTTGGCATACTGAAACCAGTAATCAAGTTGCTGGGAAGTTATTTCATCACACAGCAAGTCGTCAGCGAATTGAGCTTTACCTGTCTGGACGCGCGCCGCCCCTTCCCTGCCCGCCGTCCTGCGCACCCTGTCATTCAACTCTGAACTACCTGTCACCAGGAGATGAACATGCTGTCCACGCAAACGCCCGAAACCCGCGCCGCCGCTCCATCGCTGGCTCCCTCTTCCCCGATGGAAGCAGGGCGCCAGCGCCAGGGGCGGCTATGGTCGAACCTGAAGGAGGTGTGCGATCTGCTGCATATCTCCAGCGCCTGCACCATCGCCGCCGACGAACTGCTGTTCCAGCACGTGCAATTCAAGACGGGCCAGCGCGTGCATACCATCGGCCAGCCGTTCGACACCCTGTACATCGTCAATTCGGGCTTCCTGAAAACCGTGCTCATCGACGAATTCGGCAATGAACAGGTACTGAGCTTTCCCATGAAGGGCGACATGCTGGGCGTCGACGGCATCCACTCGCGCCACTACTCCTCGGAAGCGGTGGCCCTGTCCGACTGCGACCTGATCCTGTTGCCATTCAAGAAGCTGACGGCGCTGGGACGTGTTCACCTGGAACTGGAAAACGTCATGTACGGCGTGATGAGCCGCGAACTCGTGCGCGAACAGGCGATGATCGGCATGCTGGGCGCCTTGAGCGCCGAAGCCCGCGTGGCGCGCTTCCTCGTCTCGCTGGCCGACCGCTTCGCGCAGATGGGCTATTCGAGCAAGCTGTTCAACCTGCGCATGACGCGCCACGAAATCGGCAGCTACCTGGGCCTGACCCTGGAAACGGTGAGCCGCACCCTCTCCGCCTTCAATGAAATCGGCCTGATCACGGTGGACCAGCGCACCATCGGCATCAAGGACCCGGACGCCCTGAAAACCCTGCGCCGCCTGCCGCCCTCGCGCTCGCGCGCCAAGCAGCTGGCTGCCGCCAAGCTCAAGGCCGACACCACCGCGGCCGCCACCGCCTCGGCGCAATTGCTGGCCACGATTTAACGCCATCCCGATTTCTTCCAGCTTGGCACAGGCTTGACCCGACCAAGGCGCGCACCGCCTTGCCGGGTCTTTTTTGCTGCCGCTCGCCTTCCACGCCGCGCCAGTGGCCGCCTTCGCGCAGCGCCATTCTCCACGTTGCCATCCCATCGCAAAAAAGCGCGGATTGCGTACAAATAAGCCTTGCTTTTCGGGCCACATTCAACAATAATGCAAATACGAATCATTCTCAACTGAGATAAAGAAAGCCCAACATGCAAAGCTCAAAACCAGCCTTGATCCAGGATGCCGCTACCGCCCACGTCCGTCCTCCCGTCAGCATGGCCCAGCCGGCGCGCCGCATCACCAGCGAAGCGCTGCTGCAGCAGGGCCGCGAAGTGGAGATTGAGCACAGCGGCAAGATCTATCGCCTGCGCGTCACCCAATTGAACAAGCTGATCCTGACTGCCTGAAGCAGCACGGCAGCCAGTCACCACACTCGCCAGCCAGTCGCGCCCCGTGCGCGCAGCCAGCCAAACCACCGCACAGGAGTGTTTGATGGCGAACGAACGACCTTCCCCGATGTTTCCTTCTCCGCAAGGCCAACAGCCTGAATTGCTGCTGTCGGCCGTGCTGCACCTGATGTCGCACTACCATGCGGGCAGTCCCTGCGAGAAACTGGCCGCAGTCATCGAACGCCATCTGCAAGCGCTGGCCGGCTCGCCCGGCCTCGGCCCCGTGCTGCAAGCAACTTGCCAGCAACTGTCGCAGCAATGGGCCGCCCTGGTGGCGCTGCACCGCCCCGCGCCGCCGAAGACCACCTTGCTCGAGCGCCTGGCGCGCATGCTGAGCGCCAGGCGTCCTGCCTCGCCGCTGCCGCAATAATCTCTCTTCCACTACTGCCCCACCGCCCAACAGGATATCGCCATGTGTGACAAAGACCAGTCCCTGCCCGTCATCAGCAATTGCGCCCACGCCGACACGGAAACGGCCGCGCTCGCTTCGCGCCGCCGCCGGCTGTGGGAACTGTCGCATACCTGCCATTGCCCGCTGGTCGGCGTGGGCTTGCCATTGGGCTACCTGCGCAAACTGGTGGGCAAGATGACGGGCGGGCGCGTGCTGGCCGACGACTACGAAGTGCACGTGGGCGCCGTGACGGAATGCGGCGCGCGCAACCGCCTGTCCGAAGCGCTGCAAAAAGAACTCGAACGCCGCTACGCTCCCGTGATCCTGCGCTTTCGCGGCGCCAAGACCACGGAGCAGGTAGCGCAACTGTGGCGCACGGCCGTCGCCAACGGCGACGTGTCGGGCGCCTTCTGGGCCGGCCTGACGCACCCGCGCTGCGACGCCGAGCTGGAAGAGCAGATGTGCCGCGACTTGCACATGATCCAGCACCAGGCCGGCGCCTGCGTGCGCGCCGACATGGGCAAATTTACAGCCTTGCAGGAAGAAAACGCGCGCCTGACCCACGAACTGGCCAAGCTGCAACAGCGCAGCCAGGCCGCACTGACGGAAAAAACGGGCGAACTGGAACGCCAGGAAGCCGTGCTGCTGCGCACGCGGGCCGAATCGATCGGCAAGGATAGCGTGATCGACGGCTTGCGCGCGGAACTGGCGCAATTGCAGGCGGCCGTCCCGGCGCTGGAATCGCGCACGCGCCTGGTCGAACGCCTGGCGCAAATGGATGAGCGCGAAAAGGAACTGCGCCAGCAAATCGCGGAATTGAAACAGGCCCAGCCGCGCCCAGCCGCCGCCGTGCCGCCACCGGCGCCCAAGCTGGAAGTGCCGACCGGCGGCAAGCTGAAAATGCCGATCCGCCTCGTCGATCAAAGCGTCCTGTGCGTGGGCGGGCGCAGCGGCAATGTCGCCACCTACCGCGCCCTGATCGAGCGGGTCGGTGCACAGTTCGCCCACCACGACGGCGGCCTGGAAGACAATGCCAACCTGCTCGACTCGAGCCTGGCGGCGGCCGATCTGGTGATTTGCCAGACGGGCTGCATCAGCCACAGCGCCTACTGGCGCGTGAAGGATTACTGCAAGCGCACCGGCAAGCGCTGCGTCTTCATCGACAACCCCAGCATCTCCAGCCTGGCGCGCGGCTTGCAGGAAGTAAGCGAAGAAATGGACACGGCGCCGCCGGCCGCAGTCCAGCCATAAGCAGTCCCTGCAGCATTAATATACGTCGCGCCGGTAGCGCCCTTCGGCCGCCAGCGCGTCGAGCGCGGGCCGGCCCAGCATTTCCTGCAGTGCCTGGTCGACGCCGCCCGCCATGCCGGCCAGGCTGCCGCAGATGTAGATGGCCGCGCCCTGCTCCAGCCACAGCCTGACTTCATCGGCATTGCCGCGCAAGCGGTCCTGCACATAGGTGCGCTCCGCCTGGTCGCGCGAAAACGCCAGGTCCAGGCGCGGCAAGTCGCCGCTGGCGTGCCAGCGTTCAATTTCTTCGCGATAATGAAAATCGTGGGCCAGGTTGCGTTCGCCAAAGATCAGCCAGTTGCGCCGCTGGCCCGCCAGCACGCGGCTCTTCAGGTGCCCGCGCAAGCCGGCGATGCCGCTGCCGTTACCGATCAAAATCAGAGGCCGCTGGGCATTGTCTTCCAGGCGGAAGCGTTTATGCTGGCGCAGGCGCAGCTGCACCAGATCGCCGACGGCCGCCTGCGCCGTCAGCCAGCCGGAAGCCAGGCCCAGGCTGCCGTCGGGATGCGCATGCTGGCGTACCAGCAAGTGCACGCCGCCATCGCGCGGAATCGAAGCGATCGAATATTCGCGCGGCTGCGAGGGGTCGGCGGGCGCGGTCACCTGCACCAGATCGCCCGACTGCCAGTCAGGCAAGGCGCCCGCCACGGGCGCCAGTTCCACATGATAGATGGCGCCGCCGGCGCTGCCGGGATTGAGCAGCTGCCGGTGCGTCAATCGCCAGTCGCCAAACGCGGGCGCGCTCCAGTCGGGCGCGTCGCTGGTGCCGGCCAGGTGGCTCAGGTGCTGGAACCAGTGCTCGACGGCGGCGCTGGCGCTGCGGTCGACTTCGATGCGCTCGAACAGGCGCGAAGCGCCCTGCGCCGCCAGCCAGGCATCGAGCGCGCGGCCAAAACCGCAGAACTGGCCATAACTGCGGTCGCCCAGGGCCAGCACCGCGTAATGCAATTGCGGCAGCGCCAGCTCGCCCGTCATCAGGCGGCCCATGAAGGCGGCCGCATTGTCGGGCGCATCGCCCTCGCCATACGTGCTGACCAGGAACAAGGCCCGTTCGGCTTGTTGCAGATCAATGGCCGTGACATCGGCCAGCGCGCACAGGCGCACGGGGATGCCGGCCAGTTGCAGGCTCTGCGCCGTTTGCGTGGCCAGTTCTTCGGCATTGCCCGTCTGGCTCGCATACGCCACCAGCCAGGCGGGACTGTTGGCCAGCGCCGCCTTGGCGGCGTCGGACGCGCGGCGCTTGGCGCGCGCGCGCAGCCAGGGCGCCAGGCACACGCCCGCGTAGCTGAGGGACAGGGCGGCCAGCAAGGCCAGCCGCGTCGTATCGTGCGTAAAAATCATGGAATTAATCGTTCATTCGTCGAGCATGGCCAGCATGTGGCTGCTCAGCGTTTCGTGGTAGCCAAGGCCGTCGCGCCGCAGGAAGCGCGCGGCCAGGCCCTGCTCTTCGGCCAGCGCCATGCCGGCCTCGACACCAAGCACCGTCAGGGCCGTCGACCAGGCGTCGGCCGCCATGCATTGCTCATGCACGACGGTGACGGAAGCGAGTTGATTGGCGATCGGCATGCCGCTGCGCGGATCGACGGTGTGTGAGAAACGCACTGTGCCATCGTCGAAGAAACGCCGGTAGTCGCCCGACGTCGCCACGGACAAGCCGTGCAGCGCCAGCAGCATTTCCGGCGGTTGCTGTGCATTCTCGGCACTATCGGCGGCGCCATCGACCTGTTCCAGCATCACCCACCATGGCTGGCCGTCGGGCTTGCTGCCGGCGCCGCGCAGCTCGCCACCCACTTCGACCAGGTAATGGCCGATGCCCTGGCTGTCCAGGTAGCGGGCGAGCCGGTCCACGCCGTAGCCCTTGGCGATGGCCGATAAATCGAGCTGCAAGCCGCCCGGCTGGCGCGCGCGGCGGGCCGGCAAATCCAGCTCCAGGCGGCGGCGCTGGCGCTGCGCCAGCAACAGGGCGACGGTATCGTGCCTGGGGGGAAGAAAACCGGGCTCATCGTAGCGATGGCGAGGGCCGAAGCCCCACAGATTGACGAGCGCGCCCGCGCACGGGTCGTAGGCGCCGCCGGACGCCTGCGACACGTGCATGGCAAAGCCCAGCACCTCGCAAAACGCGGCGGGCAGGCTGTGCCAGCTGCCGGGCTCGGCCCGGTTGAAACGGCCCAGGTCCGAGTCCTCGTCCCAATGGCTCATTTGCGCCACGACCAGGTCCAGCTGCTGCTGCAAGCCCTGCTGCAGGTCGGCGCTGCCGGCGCGTCCCGGCATGGCGGACTCGAGCAGGCGCACCGACCAGCTGGTGCCCATGGTCAAGCCGCGCACATCCCGGATCGCGGCGCCGGGCGGCGCGACCTGATCGGAAATATGCTGCGGCAGCAGGACCCGGCGCATCGATGCTCTCGTTCGCGAAGCTGCCGCCGCTTACTGCGGCAGCACTTCCACGGTGGCCGCGTACGTCATGCGGCGCTCGGGCATGGCTGGCGGCTGGCCGGCCACGGCCGGAGCGGCCGCTGGCCAGGTGCTGCTCAGGTAATACATGCCGGCCGCCGGCACGGTGAACGTGATCTCGCCCTTGGCATCGGTGCTCTGGCGGATTTCACCGAGCACGCCACGGTAGCGCACGCCGCCTGGCACCAGGCTGAAGGCCTGGTTCGCGGCCGGCTTGCCGTCGACCAGGAAGCGCCACGTGGCTTTTTCGCCCGCGCGCAAGTCGTTCGGATGGGTCACGGGCACGAATTCCAGGCCCACGCCCGTCGGCTTGAATACTTCCGTGCTGGTTTCGCCATTGCTGAAGAAAGTTTCCAGACGGCTTGCCGTGCGCGTGATTTTCAATTCTTGCGCATCGGCCGGCACGTCCTTCTTGAAGGTTTCCTCGTTGCCGCGGAAACGCTTTTGCTCGCCGTTGAGCTTGTAGCTGGCCATCACATTCTGCGACACGATGGCAGCTTTATAGGTGCCCGGCTTTTCCATCTTCACATCGAACACGCTGCGCAGACGGCCCGTCAGCGTATTGGTCGGCGTGACTTTCGCGCCATCCGGGCCGCTCACTTGCAGCGCGTCCAGACGCAACGGCTGGTGGTCGATTTCGAACAGGCCGTCGGAGACGGCGGCGTCCACCGTCACCCAGGCGTCCTTGCTTTCCACCATCGTACTCGACGGCACCATCCAGCCGCGGTGGGCCTGGGCGTTCATGGCCAGGCCGGCCAGGGCCAGGGCGATCAGCGGTTTATTGAGTTGCTTCAACATGGTAGAGGCGCCTTAAGGTTTGAGTTGGACGACGACATTGCCGAGTTCTTCCTTGCCCTTGCCAGGCACGGACTGGGCCGATTTCAGCGGCCACTGGAACGGCACACGCACCAGTTCGCGTCCGCCCGCTTCGCGCGCCGCCTCCACCACCACCTGGTATTCGCCGGCCGGCAGTTTGTCGAGCAAGGCCTTGGCGCCAGGGAAAGTCAGGGTATGCTCGCCCGGCGCGCGCGTGGCGCCGCTGACGCCGTCCACGGGCATGGCCAGGTCGCGGCCGCTCTTGCGCCACCATTGACGCATGTCCTTCAGCCATTTTTCGCCCGCCTTGTCCTTCTTTTTCACGTCGTACAGCACAGCCAGATTGCCAACGACCTTTTGATCGGCCGTTTCCAGCCACGCCGCCACGTAGGGGCGGTGGTATTCCGCCACGTTCAGTTGCGGAATTTCAATCTTGAGGGACAAGTCGGCAGCCATCGCCGACGTACCGATCAGGGGAAGGCCAAGCGCCAGGGAGTAGCGTAATTTCATGGTGTGCCTGTAAAAAGGAAAAATAAAAACGATCAGTGGATAAACAGCAAGGCGATCGCGCAAGGTATCAGGATACCGAGGCCAACCATCGGCCAGGTAAATGGCCGGTTGGCCGCGTGGAACTTCAAAATCAATAGCCCCGTCAGGCAAAACACGATGCAGGCACCGGCAAAGATGTCGATGAACCAGCTCCAGGCCACGCCCGTGTTACGGCCCTTGTGCACGTCGTTGAGCCAGGACACCCAGCCCCGGTCCGTCAATTCATATTCGGCGGCCCCGTCTTCCAGGCCGATGCGCACCCAGGCGTCGCCGCCCGCCTTGGGCAACGGCAGATACACTTCATCGATCGACCATTCGGCGGGACGGCCGCCCGCGTTGAGCGACCACTGCTGCTTGAACCAGGCTTCGGCGGCGGCCGGCATGGGCGCGTTGGCGCCGTCATGCTGGGCGGCAAAGGCGGCCAGTTCCGTGACGAGGGGCGCCGGCAACTGCGCCTTCTGGCGCGTGATCGACGGTTTCGACTCGATCTGGCCGGCGTGGTTCAGGGTGATGCCGGTGATGGCGAACAAAAACATGCCCAGCAGGCAAAGCGCCGAGCTGATCCAGTGCCATTGATGCAAGTTCTTCAGCCAGACGGCGCGGCTGGCATTGTTCCTGGCCTTGTCCGCGGCGCCCGCCTTAACCATCGAGCGCTCCCGGCGAGGAGCGGGCCAGGTGGCGCGACAAGTCAGTGTGCTTCATTCCCATCCTTCAATCAAAGTGCATGCCGATATTTTCCAACAAATGATAATGATTATCATTTATTAAGTCAAGACATGGGGCGCCCCGCCGGGCCGGCGTTTTGTAACAGCTTTGAAACAAAGGTCCCCCGTGCTACGTAAGCTGCCGTACAGAGCAGCATGCAGCAAGCGTCTATGCTTGTTGTTCAGGACAACCAACAAGGGAGCACTCATGCAATCGTATTCCAGCGAACAACTGGCCAGCATCGCGGCCAAGATCAAGGACGTTAAATTCGGCATGCTGACCACCAGCGACGACATGCGCACTCTCACCAGCCGGCCGCTGACGCAGCAGCAGGTCGACAGCGAGGGGCAGATCTGGTTCTTTGTCTCGGACGAGGCCAGCTATACGCGCGACTTGCTGAACAACCCGCAAGTCAATGTCAGCTTCGTCGACACGGGCGACAGCCTGTATGTATCCGTCTGCGGCCACGCGCAGCTGCTGAAAGACCGCGCCAAGGCGGAGGAGTTGTGGAACCCGCTGGTGAAAGCGTGGTTCCCGGGCGGACCCGACGACCCGAAGCTGTCGCTGATCAAAGTGACGATCCAGTCGGCCGAATACTGGGATAGCAGCGCCAGCAAGATGATGCAGTTCTATGAAATGGCCAAGGCCGCCATCACGGGCGAGCCGCCGAAAGACATGGGCGAACACGGCCGGGTCGATCTGTAACAGCCCCCATTTTACCCGGGTAATATTGACTTTCCATTTAACCCGGGTAAAATTGCCTGCATTCCCCATGGAGGCAAGACATGCATACCCCCGCATCACCCCGGCTGACCGCCTTCGCCGGCAAACGGCAAGTCGCCGCCGGCCCTTTACATACGGTTGCGCAAACATTGAAGGAACTGGTGACGCGCGATCCCAATGCGCAAATCCTGATTTTCGACGACGCCAGCGGCAGCCAGGTCGACCTGAACCTGCACGGCAGCCTGGCCGATGTGCTGCAGCGCCTGCCCCAGCCACGCGCCGCGGCGCCCGCGCCATCGGAGGACGCACCCGCGCCCGCGCGCACGGCGGGCCGCCCGAAGCTGGGCGTCGTGGCGCGCGAAATCACGTTGCTGCCCCGTCACTGGGAATGGCTGGCAACGCAGCCGGGCGGCGCTTCCGTGGCCTTGCGCAAACTGGTGGAACACGCGCAGCGCGGCAACAAGGTGCACGATGAGCAGCGCCAGGCGCGCGAAGCGGCCTATAAAGTCATGAGTGCGCTGGCCGGCGATGCGCCCGGCTTCGAGGAAGCGTGCCGCGCGCTGTTCGCCGGCAAGCAAGCAGCGTTTCTCGCGTGCGTGCAGGAATGGCCAGCCGACGTGCGCGTACACGTCTTGCAGCTGGCCCAGCGCGGGTGGCTTGAGAGTGAAGAAAGATAGGCGGCCAGATCAGACGCCCGTACTGCCCGTGGTATCGGGCGCATCGTCGGCGCTCTGCCGGCTCTGCCCGGCGGAGCCAGTCTGGTGATGGGGCAGGCGGTCGGCGCGTCGTACTTCGCCGATGGAAAACAGATCGTCGCCGATATCGAGGCCTTGCCCGCTATCGACCAGCACAAAGTTCTCGGCAGAATCGGCCGTACTTTGCTTGTTGCCTGCCGTGGACGGCGTGCCGCCCTGGCTGTTGCCGGCTTGCGGCGTGGTGGAGTTGCCCATCATCTTCTCCCTGATCGTGAGTGCGATTTGACTGCGTTGACTGCGCGTGGGCCGTGGCCGGCGCAGCTATTTCATCATAGTCCATGCCTGCTGCGTCGCATCAAAATTTTGCGGCAGCCAAATAAGCGTGGCCCTGACCAGCGGCGTGCCTGCTTCCCGCTGACCAGGGCCACTTGCGACTTGCTATTCAGCTGGCGCTACTTGTTGCGCGACCCGGAGCTGGAACCGGACCCGGAACCGCCGCTTTGCTTGTTGCCACTGTCACGGTTGCCCTCCTGGTTCATGCTGGCGTTATCGCGCGAACCGCTGGAGCTGGAGGCGCTTTGCCGGTTGGCATCGTTCTTGTGGCTTTGGCTGCCTGCGCGGCGGGCCTCTTCCGACGTGAATTCATGGGCCGTGCCTTTTTCATGCGCGGCACGTCCGCCTTCGCTGGCAATTTCGCGCTGCTGGGCGGGGTCCATGGAAGCGAAACCCCGCTTGCTGGTATCGCTTTGCTTGCTGCCGCCGCTGCCGCCGCTGCTACTGCTACTGGTTTTACTACCTTGCTGTTTATTGTCGCTCGATGTGGCCATGATGATCTCCTTGATCGATGGAATCGGAAACAGTGCAAACCATGCAATTCTTCCCCCTCGCATGGCAAGGGAACAGTCATCTTAGTGCGCACCTGGGGTACAAGAAATAGGAGGATGGCAAGAGCGCATGTAGGATGAGTCCCGCCTACGGTGGCACAGTTACTTTCAGTTTTCCACCAGAAGTATCAAATACTCAGCAGTTAGCGGGCAGCGGAAAAATCGCCGCGTCCGCCGTCACGTACACGCGCTCGCCAGCGCCTGGCCGCACCGCATGGCCTCCCGTGAAGGCGCCAAACGAGGGCAGGATGGCGCGCTGTTGGCCCAGCAGGAAACACGGCAGGCGCAGGCCGCCACCGTGCGCTCCGTTCCCTTTGGCGCGCAAGTGAAACACGGGATGCACGTGGCCCGCCAGCACATAGCCGGGCGCGACGGTGTCCGGGTGATGGCAGAACGACAGCTTGCCCACCTGGTGCGGCTCGTCCACCATGCGCATGCCCAGCGCGGCGGCCGGATCGCCCGCATGCGCGTCGTGGTTGCCGCGCACCACCGTCAGGCGCACGTGGGGATAACGCATGCGCCAGGCCAGCATGGCCGCCACGGTGGCGGCCGCATGGGCGGCGCGCGCGTGCAGAAAATCGCCGAGGAAGACGATTTCCTCGCAGGCGTAACTGGCCAGCAAGGCATCGAGCGCCAGCAGGTTTTGCGTGGTGGTGCCGCGCGGCACGGGCACGCCCAGCGCGCGAAACGCCGCCGCCTTGCCGAAATGGATGTCGGCAACGATCAGCATGCTGCGCGCCGGCCAGTAGACGGCCTTGTCCGCCAGCAGCCAGACCAGCTCGCCAGCCAGCTCCACCGCGCAATGCGCCTGCCGCACCCCGCTCATGCGGCCGCCTTTTCCAGCGCCAGCACCAGGCGCGCCACCCGATCCGACAGTTTTTCCGTCGTCAGCTGTTCGCGGAAGCGCTCGACCATCAGGCCGAAGGCAAATGGCGAGGCGCGCTCCAGCGCTTGCAGGCAGATGCTGCGTCCATGCAGCTCGCGCAGGGTGGCGCGCAGGCGCGTCAATTCCAGTTCCTGCTCCAGCACTTCGCGCTGCGCCTGGCTGAGCAGCAAATTGGCCGCGTCGTGCTTGCGGAACACTTCAAAGAACAGCGAGGACGACGCCTGCAGCTGGCGCGCGCTTTTCGGCTGGCCCGGATAGCCCTGGAACACGAGGCCGGCGATGCGGGCGATTTCGCGGAAGCGCCGCTGCGACAGTTCCGTCGCGTTCAGGCTGGCCAGCACGTCTTCCAGCAGCTTGTCCGTGCTGAACAGGGAAAGATCGGCGCCGCTGGCGCCCGCCAGCAGCGGCGCAAATGCGATGTCGTCCGCGCCCAGCAATTCAAAGCCGTAATCGTTGACAGCGATCGACAAGGTGGCCGGCTGCACGCGCGCAATGCGGTAGGCCAGCAGGGACGCCAGGCCCAGGTGCACGGAGCGGCCCGCGAACGGATACACGAACAGGTGACGGCCTTCGCGGCTGGACAAGGTTTCCAGCAACAGGGCCGAGCGCGTGGGCAGGCTGGACCATTTCTGCTGGATGGCCAGCAGGGGGGCCAGCGCGCGCATTTCCGGCCCGCTGGCACGGCCCTCCTGCGCCAGCTGCAACTGGTCCAGCACGGCATGCGCGAGTTCCGACGACAGCGGCATCTTGCCGCCCTGCCAGCGCGGCACGGCGCCGCGGCTGCCCGTGGCGCGCCGCACGTAGGCCGTCATCTCGTGCACGCGCACGAATTCCAGGATGCGCCCGCCAAACAAAAAATGGTCGCCCTGCTTCAGGCGCGCGATGAACGATTCCTCGATGCTGCCGATCCGTCCGCCGCCGAGGAATTTGACCTGGATCGCCGCCTCCGAGACGATGGTGCCGATGCTCATGCGGTGGCGCCGCGCCAGCGCCGCGTCCGGCACGCGGTAGACGCCTGCATCGTCCGGCAGCACTCTGCGGTATTCCGGATACACGGTCAGACTTTGCCCGCCGCGCGCGACGAAGTCGAGCGCCCATTGCCACTCGTCCAGGGTCAGGTGGCGATACGACCAGGCGCCGCGCACTTCCCCGTACAGGACCGGCGAGTCGAAACCGCCACCCAGCGCGATCGTCACCAGGTGCTGCACCAGCACGTCGAGCGGCTTGTCCGGCACGGGCCGCGCTTCCAGGTGGCCCTGCGCCAGGGCAGCGCGGGCGGCGGCCGCTTCCAGCAATTCCAGGCTGTTGGTGGGCACGAGGGTGACGCGCGAAATGCGCCCCGGCGCATGGCCGCTGCGCCCGGCCCGCTGCACCAGGCGCGCGATGCCTTTCGCGCTGCCCACCTGCAGCACCCGTTCGACGGGCAGGAAATCGACGCCCAGGTCCAGGCTGGACGTGCAGACGACGGCTTTCAGCTCGCCCGTCTTCAGGTGCTGCTCGACCCACTCGCGCACTTCGCGGTCCAGCGAACCGTGGTGCAGGGCGATCAGGCCCGCCCAGTCGGGGCGCGCATCGAGCAGGTGCTGGTACCACAGCTCGGCCTGCGACCGCGTATTCGTGAACACCAGGGTGGTGGCGCTGCCCTCGATCTCGGCGATCAGCGGCTGCAGCATCTGGATGCCCAAATGCCCGCCCCAGGGAAAGCGCGTGGGATTCACGGGTATCAGGCTGTCGACGAGGATGCGCTTTTTAATTTTACCTTCGACCAGCACGCCGGCGTTTTCCTCGCCCAGCAAGACGTCCTGCGCCTGCCGCAGATTGCCCAGGGTGGCCGACAGGCCCCACGTCATCAGGTTTTCCTGCCAGCGGCGCAGGCGGGCCAGCGCCAGCTGCACCTGCACGCCGCGCTTGCTGCCCATCAATTCATGCCACTCGTCGACGATCACGGTTTCCAGCAGGCTGAAACGTTCCTGCGCGTCCGCCTGGCTGAGCATCAGGGACAGGCTTTCCGGGGTCGTGACGAGCACCTCGGGCCAGGACTTCGCCTGCCGCGCCCGCTGCGCGGCGCTCGTATCACCCGTGCGCGCCTCGATGCGCCAGCCGGGCGCCAGCGTTTCGCCGGACGCCTGCAGCGCGCGCACGGTGTCTGCCGCCAGCGCCCGCATGGGCGTGATCCACAGCACGCGCAAGCCCTGCTTGCGGCTCTTGCACGCCATCCGCTCGGCGCGCAGCAAGGCGCCGAACCAGACGGCATAGGTCTTGCCGGACCCCGTGCTCGCATGCAGCAGCCCGGACTGGCCCTGTGCGCTCGCCCGCCAGACGGCGCGCTGGAAAGGAAAGATCGTCCAGCCGCGCGCGGCAAACCACGCATCGATGCGCTGCGCCAGCATGCTTTTGCTCATGTGGTCTGGGCCAGCATGGCCTTCAGGGTGGCCAGGGTGTCGGCGTCGGCGATGCCCTTGTCTTCGCGCCGGCGCAGGATGCGGGGAAAGCGCACGGCGATGCCCGCCTTGTGGCGGCTGGACGCGGCGATGCCCTCGAAACCGATCTCAAACACCATCGTCGGCTGCACGCTGCGCACGGGGCCGAATTTTTCGATCGTCGTCTTGCGGATGGCGGCGTCGACCTGCCCGATCTCGGCGTCGGTCAAGCCCGAGTACGCCTTGGCGAACGGCACCAGCTTGCGCTCGCCATCCTCCACTTCATCCCAGACGGCAAACGTGTAGTCCGTGTACAGCGACGCGCGCCGGCCGTGGCCCGCCTGGGCGTAGATCAGCACGGCGTCGATGGCATACGGATCAATCTTCCATTTCCACCACGTGCCCACGTCTTTCGTGCGGCCCACACCATATGCGGCCGAGTTCGCCTTGAGCATCAAGCCTTCCACGCCGCGCTCGCGCGATTCGTCGCGGATGGCCGCCAGCGCCTCCCAGCTAGCCGCGTCAACACGCGGCGACAGGCGCAGCGCGGGAGCATCTACCTGCGCCACGACGGTTTCCAGCAGCGCGCGCCGTTCCAGCTGGGGCAGCCGGCGCACGTCCACGCCGTCGAGCTCCAGCACATCGTAGGCCACGAGCACGGCGGGCAGCTCGGCCAGCAACTTGGGCGAGACCGTTTTGCGGCCCATCCGTTGTTGCAAATCGGCAAATGGCGCCGGCACGTCGCCCGGCTGCCAGATCAGGATTTCGCCATCGAGCACGGTGCCCTCGGGCAAGGCCAGCTGCGCCAGTTCGGGAAAGCGTTCCGTGATCAATTCCTCGCCGCGCGACCACAGCCAGTTCACGCCCTCGCGGCGCAGCAGCTGGGCGCGCATGCCATCGTATTTCCATTCGGCCAGCCAGTCGCCGACGTCGCCCAGTGTCTGCGGTCCAGCTTGCAAGGGGTGGGCGAGGAAGAACGGATACGGCTGGCCGCCGCGCAGCGCATGCTCGCCCTCCGACTGCGTGGCGATCAGTGTGAGAAAGCCCGCGCCCGTGGGGCTGACCTTGCCATCGGTCCAGCCCATCAGGCGCTGGGCGATCAGCTTGCTGTCGACGGCGGCGATGGACGCCAGCGCGCGCGTCACCAGCAGTTTTGAGACACCCACGCGAAAGCCGCCGCCGATCAGCTTGATCAACAGAAAACGTTCGCGCGTTTCCAGCTCGTCCCAGTACCCCAGCAGGGCGGCGCGGATGGCGTCCGGCGCCGCGCCGCGCAACGGTGCGATGCGCCGCTCGACCCACTCGGCCAGGCCGACGTCGCTGCGCCGGGCGGGCGCGGGCAGGATCAGGGCGATGGTTTCGGCCAGGTCGCCCACGGCGTGATAGGCCTCGTCGAACAGCCAGGCATCGAGGCCCGCCCGTTCGGTCGCGTATTCGCGCAGCAACTTGGTGGGCACGGCCTGGCGCGGCTTGCCGCCGGCGAGGAAATACACGGCCCAGGCCGCGTTCTCGGGCGAGGCGCCGCGAAAATAGGCTTGCAGCGCCGCCAGCTTGCGGCTGGTGGAGGTCGTCTCGTCGAGTTCCGCGTACAGCCGGGCAAAGTCACGCATGGCTGACATCCTCCGCCGCCGTGTCCGCACCGGGCGCACCGTCATCGGCTTCGTCATCGCCATATTCCGTCTCGAAACCGCCCGCCTGCCAGCCGTTCTGCCGCAGCCAGCGCACCATGACGGGAATCGATCCGTGCGTGACGATGATGCGTTCGGCCTGAGTGGCCGTGATCGCTTGCATCAGGCCGGGCCAGTCGGCGTGGTCGGAGAGGACAAATCCCCGGTCCACGCCGCGCCGCCGGCGCGCGCCGCGCAGCAGCATCCAGCCGCTGGCGAACGCATCGCTGTAGTCGCCGAAGCGCTTCATCCACGGCGAGCCGGCCGCCGACGGCGGCGCGATCACCAGCGCCGTCTTCAGGGCGGCCTTGTCCGTCACCTCGCCCACCATCACCGTGGCGGGCAAGGCTACGCCGCTCTCGCGATAGACCTGCGTCAAGGCCTGCGCCGCGCCATGGCAGATGATGGGGCCGATGGCGGCGTCGAGGCCGGCCAGGATGCGCTGCGCCTTGCCGAAGGCATAGCAGAACAGCACGCTGGTGCGGCCATCGGCGGCATTCCTGCGCCACCACTGGTTGATGTCGTCATACACTTCCTGCGGCGCCTGCCAGCGGTAGATGGGCAGGCCGAAGGTCGATTCGGTGATGAAGGTGTCGCAGCGCACGGGTTCGAACGGAGCGCACGTGGGATCGGGCTGCAGCTTGTAGTCGCCCGACGCCACCCACACTTCGCCGCCGTGCTGCATGCGCACCTGGGCCGAACCGAGCACGTGGCCTGCCGGATGCAGCGACACTTGTACGCCGTGGTGGTCGATGGTCTCGCCATATGCGAGGCCCTGGATGGACACGGGGCCCAGACGCGCGCGCAGCACTTGCTCGCCGGGAGAGGCGCACAGGTAATGCCGGTGTCCGACCCGCGCATGGTCGGCGTGCGCATGCGTGATGATGGCGCGCTCGACGGGGCGCCACGGGTCGATGTAGAACTGCCCCGGCACACAGTACAAGCCTTCCTTGCGCACCACCACCATATCTGCCATGCCCTGCTCCCTGCGTTAATACGCGTTGGAATGGGCTGATTCTAGCGCTCTTGCGCCAGATCATCTGTCAGACAGCGCACACTGGGTTCACGCCGGTGCGACAAACTCGGCCATGAAGGTGCGCGTGGTATTTTCCGGAAAGGCAATCGTGACCTGGTCGCCCGCCACCGACAGCACGGTGCCGATCTGGTAGCGGGGCACGCGCACGCGGCTGCCGACGGCGATCTGCGGCGCTGGCGGCGGAGCTTGCGCGGGCGCTGGCGGCAACTCGTCCAG
This sequence comes from Janthinobacterium glycogeni, assembly GCF_051380725.1. Classification (NCBI taxonomy): domain Bacteria; kingdom Pseudomonadati; phylum Pseudomonadota; class Betaproteobacteria; order Burkholderiales; family Oxalobacteraceae; genus Janthinobacterium; species Janthinobacterium glycogeni. The sequence goes on from NZ_JBNYXP010000001.1 coordinate 759,690, forward strand.
GGTGATGGGCGCGGCCAGCGCCGGGGGCGACAGGCAATTGTCGCAGGTGCAGCAGCGCGCGAAATCGGCGGTGTCTCCAAAGTAATCGAGCAGCAGTTTCCAGCGGCACAAGCCGCTTTGCGCATACGCCACCATCTGCTCGAGCGCCTGCTTGTCGCGCTCCTGCTTGTCGACGTAGATCTGCGCCAGCTGCGCATACGAAGGCGTAGCGGCCGAGGGCGCTTTCAGGCTGTAGCCCAGCTTGCGGTCCTGGCGCAGCAGCTTGCCGTCTTTCAACAGTTTCAGGCACACCTTCAGGTGGCCGTCGGAAAACTCGGGCAGGCTGGACGCCAGCGCAGCGAAAGTAAACGTGGCCGGCAACGCTTGCGCGACCGCCACGATGGCGGCCAGTTCTTCGGCCGTGGGATAGTGCTTGGCCAGAAAGAATTGCTGCACCCGCTTGTCTTCCTGGAAGTACAGCAAGGTGCAGTCGGCGGGCAAGCCGTCGCGTCCCGCGCGGCCCGATTCCTGGTAGTACGCTTCCAGGTTGGCCGGCACCTGCAAGTGGATGACGAAGCGCGTGTCGGGCTTGTCGATACCCATGCCAAAGGCATTGGTGGCCACCATGATGCGGCGCTCGCCATTCATGAACAAGTCCTGGTTGTGCTTGCGCTCGCGCGCCGCCAGCTTGCCGTGATAGCAGGTGACGCTCTCGCCCAACGCTTCCAGCCGCGCCGCCAGGTCTTCGACGGCCTTGACGGTGGCCGCGTACACGATGCCCACGCCCGGCGTCTCGCGCAGCAGGCGCTGGACTTCGTCCTGTTTTTCTCCCGCATTGGTGACCTGGATCACGCGGTAGCGCAAATTGGCGCGGTAGATGCCGGTATTGATGACGTTCAGCTTGCGCGCTTCGAGTTGCGTATCGATATCGGCCATGACTTCCCCCGTGGCCGTGGCCGTCAACGCCAGCACGGGCGGGCGGCCCAGCGCGCGCAGGGCGGCCGCGATTTCCAGGTAGGCGGGACGGAAGTCGTGCCCCCACTGGGAAATGCAATGGGCTTCATCGATGACGACCAGGCTGGGCGGCGCGCTGGCCAGCAGGGACAGGAAGACGGTATTGCTGAGGCGTTCCGGCGTGCAAAAGATGATGAGTCTGCCACCCCGGGCTATGCGGGCGATGGCGTCGTCTTCCTCGGCGCGCGACAGGCTGCTGTTGAGCTGCACGGCCGTGATGCCCAGTTCGTGCAGCTTTTCCAGCTGGTCTTTCATCAGAGAAATCAACGGGGACACCACCACGGTGGCGCCCGGCAACAGGGCGGCGGGCAGCTGGTAGCACAGCGACTTGCCGCTGCCTGTGGGCATGATGGCCAGGGTGTCGCGCCCGGCCAGCACGCTGTCGATGACGTCCTGCTGGCCCGCGCGCAGCCGCGCCACGCCAAACACGGAGCGCAGCAGGCGCTGGATCTTGCGCTGGCGGGCGCTGCCCGGATCTTTCACTGCAGAAATGGTAGTCGCCATCGTGGTCCGGTCCCTGACATGCCGGCGCCAATTGCCAGCTTGCCGCCACTTTACGGCCGGGTCTGGCGTACGACCATAGGACGGCTGCTACAGCCAGCGTAGGAATTCAGGAAGCAAACAGGATGGCCCAGAACAGCATCAGCAGCCCGGCAATCGACACGCACCACACGAGCGTGCGCACGACGGGCACGCCGAACGCGTACAAGGGCAGATACAGCACGCGCGCGGCTAAATACAGGGCGGCGCCGTACAGGGTCAGCGCGCTTTCCTGCGCCGTCACGTGGGCGATCAGCACGGCGGCGGCGAACAGGGGCAGGGTTTCGAACAGGTTCGCCTGGGCCCGCCGCAGGCGGCCCGTGATCTTGCCCACGGGCGGCCCGTCGCCGTCGCGCGCGCTCACGTTATAGGCCGTGCCCGTTTCGCGCGTGCGAAACAGCGCGGGCAGCAGGATTTGCACCAGCGCCAGCACCAAGGTACAGGCCAGCATCGTCAGTTCAGGGGTCATGCCTTACCTCTGCGAGTGAGACGGGCGGGCCGAAGCGGCGCGCGCCCGTCAAGGTTGGTCGAGTGCCGCTTGCAACTCCATCAAATCATAGGGCTTGCGCAAGACACTGGCGGAAAAACCCAGCTCATCCATCGATTCCTTGCCATAGCCCGTGGAAAAGATGATGCGCATGGCCGGTTTATCGCGCAGCACCATGCGCGCCAGCGCGATGCCGGACATGCCGGGCAGGCTGACATCCGTAAACAGGATATCGAAGTCTTGCTCGTTGAGCAATTTCCACGCCGCCTCGCCATCGGACACGCCGCTGACCGTATGGCCCAGCATGCCCACCAGTTCACACACCATCAGCTGCGAATCGAGATTGTCTTCCACCACAAGTATTTTCATCGATGTCGGCATGTCTCCCTGCGGTTCCGGAGCATGGCCCGTCAAGTCCAGTCCCGGCGTATCACTTCCCAGTACGCTGGCCGCCGCGCTGCCGGTCGGCAGGATGCCGGCCACCGGCGCGCCGGACCGTTCAAACTGGCGCGCGCGCATTTGCTGCTGGCGGTTGGCCAGTACATGGCGCAGCTTGCGCGCCAGCTCTTCGCGCCGGTACGGCTTGCTGAGCAATTCCACTCCCGCGTCGAGACGCCCCTCATGCACGATGACATCCTGCGCGTAGCCCGACGTAAACAAGACAGCGATATCGGGCTGCAACTCGCGCGCCTGGCGCGCCATCTCCGTGCTGCTGACGGGACCGGGCATGATCACGTCGGTAAACAGCACGTCGATCTGCGCGCCGCTGTGCAGCACGGCCAGCGCGCTTTCGCCATCCTCGGCCTTGAGCACCTTGTAGCCCAGCGCGCCCAGCATATCGACCACGGTGGTACGCACGCCCACGTCGTCCTCCACTACCAGCACGGTTTCCGTGCCGCCCGTGACGACGCCGCTCAATTCCAGTTCCTCGTCCGCCTCGGCCATCAGGGAACGGGGCAAATAGATTTTGACTCCCGTGCCCACGCCAGGTTCACTGTAAATGCGGATATGGCCGCGGCTTTGCGTGACGAAGCCGTACGCCATCGACAGGCCCAGGCCCGTGCCCGCGCCCTCCGGCTTGGTGGTAAAGAACGGTTCGAACGCGCGCTGCAGCACGGCGCCGCTCATGCCGCGGCCCGTGTCCGTCACCGACAGCATCACGTACTGGCCCGCCGGCACGTCGACCAGGTTGTGCACATACTGTTCGTCGAGCACGACGTTGCCCAGCTCGATGGTCAGCTTGCCCACGCCATCCATGGCGTCGCGCGCATTGATGGCCAGGTTGAGGATGACGTTCTCGATCTGGCTGCGGTCGACCAGGGTATTCCACAGCCCGCCGCCGCCCACCAGCACGATATCGATCGCTTCGCCCAGCGCGCGCCGCAGCAGCGCATCCATGTTGCGCACCACGCGGGCCAGGTCGGCCACCACGGGTTGCAACGGTTGGCGCCGCGCAAAGGCCAGCAGGTGCGACGACAATTTGGCGCCCCGCTCGACGGCGGCGATCGCCGTGTCCAGGCGCTGGCGCATGAGGCCATCCGTGCCCGCCAGATGCTGCAGCAAATGCAAATTGCCGGAAATGATTTGCAGCACATTGTTGAAATCGTGCGCGATGCCGCCCGTCAACTGGCCCACGGCTTCCATCTTTTGCGCCTGGCGCAAGGCGTCTTCGGCCTTGGTGCGCTCACCGACCTCCTGTTCGACCCGGTGCTCGAGCGTTTCGTTCAATTCATGCAGCGCTTTTTCCACGCGGCGCCGGTCTGTGATGTCCGTCTTGACGGCGATCAGGGAACGCGTATGGCCCTGCTCATCGACGAGGCGGCTGACATTGCTCGACACCCACACTTGCGTGCCGTCGGGCTTCAGGTAGCGCTTTTCCAGCGAGAACGACTCGCCCGTTTCCACCAGACGCTGGAACAGCACGTTGTTGCCGGGCACGTCCGCCGGATGCATGATGTCGTTCATGTTCAAGCTCAGCAGTTCCTCGGCGGAACGCCCCAGCATGCAGCACAGGGCGCCGTTGACCCTCTGGAAACTGCCATCGAGGCCCAGCTCGGACAAGCCCACCGAGGCCTGGCCGAAAATGGCCGCCATGCGCTCCTGGCTGGCGTTGAGTTCATCCTCGATCTGGCGCCGCTCCGTCACGTCGAACGACACGCCCACGTAGCGGCGCTGGCCCGGCATGCGGCCGGCCACCACCTCGCCCTGGCGCGCGATCCAGCGCAGCGCGCCATCGGCGGGGCGGCGGATGCGGTACTCGACGTATTCGAGCGGATTGGGCGCCACGTCAAGCTTGCTCGGTCCAACCTTTTGCTGGTCGCGCGCATCGACCAGGCTCACCAGCAGGCGTTCCGTCACTTCCACCTCGTCGGCAATGCCCCACAGGCGGCGGAACGTGGGCGACACCACCATCGCGCCCGTCTCGGGGAACCATTCGAAGGTGCCGATGCCGCCCGCCTGCTGGGCCAGGCGCAGCCGCTCCTCACCTTCCATGCGCTCGGTGACGTCGATGCCTTCGACGAGGATGCCCGTCACCACGCCCTCCTCATCCTTGATGGGCTGGTAGACGAAGTCGATCTGGCGCTGGCCCGTCTGCCCGTCCGCCGTCTGCAAATCCACCTTCACCTGGCGCCCCTCGAACGGTTCGCCCGTGCGGTAGACCTGGTCGAGCAGCTCGATGAAACCTTGCGCCTTAACTTCAGGCAAGGCCGCTTCGACTGTCTTGCCCAGCACATCGCGGTGCCCCACCAGGCGCAGATAATGCTCGTTCGCCAATTCGAACACGTGCTGCGGCCCGCGCAGCAGGGCCATGAAGCTGGGCGCCTGCTGGAACAGGGCGCGCAGCAGCGCGCGCTCCTCGCCCAGGCGTCGGTTGGCCGCGCGCACGGCCTCGCTCTCGGCCTGCAAGGTGGTGTTGAGTTGGCCCAGCTCGGCCGTGGCCAGCTTCAGCTGGCGCCCTTCCTCCATGCGCGCCGTCAATTCCAGCGCCGTGCACAGCACGCCGTCCACCTGGCCGTCGGCGCCATGCACGGGCGTGTAGAACAGGTCGAAACAGACGTCCGTGCGCTGTCCGCCGCGCAACAGCGGCAAACAGCATTCGCGGTGCACCTGCGTCTCGCCGCGCAGTCCCGCTTCGAGGATGCGCGCGTTCCAGTCCCAGATTTCCGGCCAGATGCCCGGCACCGTGCCGCCGAGCGCCGCCGGATGGCGCTCGCCTGCGATCTGGATGTAGTCGTCGTTGTAAATCATGACATGCTGCGGGCCCCACATCAGCACCATCGCCATCGGCGAATTGAGCACGATGTCGACGCTGGTGCGCAAATGGGCGGGCCAGCCATCGACGGCGCCCAGGCTGGTGGCGGACCAGTCGCGCTGGCGCACCAGTTCCCCCATGCTGCCGCCGCCGCGCGGCCAGGCTGGCGCGCTCATGTCGCCCGTCCCGCTTGCACGCACACCTGGCACTGGCGCGGAATGCGCACGGTCGCCAGCGTGCCTTGCGCGGCCGTCGAACTGAGCTCGAGCGTGCCGCCATGGGCCTTGACAAACATGTTTGCCGTGTACAGGCCCAGTCCCAGGCCCTGACCAGTGCGGCGTTTCTCGCCCGCCTGCTGGAACGGTTCGAACAGGGTCGGCAACAAGGTGGCCGGAATGACGCCACGATTGGCGATGCGCAATTCAATGCTGCCGGCGTCCCGTCCGTCGAGGGCCAGTTGCACGGGCGCGCCCGGCTCGCCATGCGTGATGGCATTGTTTAACAGATTCGAGATGACTTGCGACAGCAAGCCCGCGTCGCATTGCCCGTGCAGCTCGCCCACGCTGCTGACCTCGACCAGCGGCGCCTGACCGGCCGTCTCGAATTCCTCGACGATGGCGCGCGCCAGCGCCAGGTAGTCGTGCGTGCTGCTGCGCAACTCCATCGTGCCGGAACGGATGCGCGCCAGGTCCAGCAACTGGTCGACCATGCGCGCCATGCGCTTGGCGCTGCTTTCGATGCGCTGCGCCGTGACGATCACCTTCGGGTGGTCGCTCATCATCGGCAACAGCATGGCGCCGTTCATCACCACCGACAAGGGCGTGCGCAAGTCGTGGCCCAGCACGGCCGTGAACAGTTCATTCAGGTGCAGCGCGTGCTTGAGTTCGTCGAGCTGGGCCGACAATTCGCGTTTCTGCTGGTATAGCTGGACCAGCACCGCCACCTTGCTTTGCAAGGCTTTCACATCGATGGGCTTGTAGAGAAAGTCGACGGCGCCCGCTTCGTAGCCGCGGAAACTGTAGCTCGGCTCGCGCGAGGCGGCCGTGAGGAAAATCAGGGGGATGCTGCGCGTGCGCTCACTGCCGCGTATCAGCTCGGCCAGCTCGAAACCATCCATGTGCGGCATTTGCACGTCGATCAGGGCCAGCGCCACTTCATGCGTCAACAGCAATTCCAGCGCTTCCGCGCCCGAGCTGGCCTTCAGGATGACAATGCCGGGCCGCGCCAGCACGGCTTCGGTGGCGACCAGGTTTTGCGCGATGTCGTCAACGACGAGGATATGAATAGGGGCGGTCACGGAATCATCTTCAGGCATCGCAACGGCAAGACGCCATCGTGTTTCGATATGGACATAAACATTGTTTCAATTCTCACATATATTACACGCACTACACTATTCCCATTCACTTGTGTTCGCCATCGCCGAGCAATGCCAGGCTGGCGGCCATTTGCGGCAAATCGAGCACGCGGTCGGCGCCGGCCAGCTTGAGCGCGGCGGCCGGCATGATGCCACAACTGGCCCGCTGCGGGTCTTGCACCCAGGCGCTGCCGCCCAACTGCCGCACGCGCGCCAGGCCCGCAGCGCCGTCGGCCGAGGCGCCCGTCAGGATGATGGCCAGCATGGCGCGCCGGTAGGCATACGCGGCCGTTTCCAGCAAGACATCGATCGATGGGCGCGAAAAATACACGGGCGCCTCCTGCGACAGGGAAAAACAGCCATCGGGCTCGACTTGCAAGTGGTAGTCGGGCGGCGCGAAATACACGACGCCGGGCTGCAGCGGTTCCTTATCCTGCGCTTCGCGCAAGGGCAGCTGGCAACGTTCCGCGTACAGCTGCGGCAACTGGCTCGAGCGGCCCGGCGCCAGATGCAGCACCACCACCACGGCCGCGCGGCAGGTGGCGGGCAAGGCACGCAGCACGATGCCCAGCGCTTCCACGCCGCCAGCCGAAGCGCCGATGGCGATCAGGCGCAGGCCGGCGGGCGGGGGCGCGACGTCGCAGCTCGGCAGCATGTCAGGCACGCTGGAAGATGCGTTCGGCCGGGCTCAGCTCGTTAAAGCTATCCGCATGGCGGCTGAAATGCAGGCTTTCCTTCATGCCCAGGCCCAGGAAGCCCCGGTTCACCAGCGCTTCGTGGAACAGGCCAAGGCTGCGGTCCTGCAAATCTTTATTGAAATAAATCATCACGTTACGGCAGGAAACCATGTGCACCTCCGAAAACACGCTGTCCGTCGCCAGGCTGTGGTCGGCGAAAACGAACTGGCGCCGCAAGCGCCGGTCAAAGATGGCGCCCTTGTAGGCGGCCGTGTAATAGTCGGACAGCGAGCGCTTGCCGCCCGCCAGCTGGTAATTCTCGCTGAACTGGGCGATGCGCTCGACCGGATAGATGCCCGCTTCGGCGGCGGCCAGCGCTTCCACATTGATGTCGGTCGCATAAATCATGCTGCGCTCGAGCAAGCCTTCCTCTTCCAGCAAGATGGCCAGCGACCAGACCTCTTCGCCGCTGCTGCAGCCGGCCACCCAGATCTTGATCGAGGGATAGGTATGCAGGATGGGCACGACTTTTTCGCGCAAGGCGCGGAAATATGCGGGATCGCGGAACATCTCGCTCACTTGCACCGTAAAAAATTGCAGCATCTGCGCGAACATGGCCGGCTCGTGCAAAATGCGGTCCTGCAATTGCGACAGGCTGGCGCAGCCGAAGCGCTCCATGGCCTGGCGCATGCGCCGGCGCAGGGAGGCCACGGAATAATCGCGGAAATCGTGCTGATACCGCAGCAATATTCCCTCAAGCAATAATTTCAGTTCTATATCGAAAATATCGTCATCTAACAACATCCACCTCATCGGATACCTGACCGTTGAACACGGTGCAACGTGCACCGTGCAGTCACTGCCAAATGCTAGCAGATCGTCGCCGATTATCCCGCAGGAAAAGCGTCAGTTAGGTACGCTGGCGTACGCTAGAGCCACTTTTTTCAGGCATCCACGCCCTTCATGCCTTCCTCCGTATAGCGCGCGCCCGCCGCCATGCCCAGGGGAAAGGCCGCGTTCATCACCGCCAGCTCCGCCCTGTCCAGCCGCACGGCCAGCGCGCCGAGGTTGTCGTGCAGGTAGGCGATGCGCTTGGTGCCGGGGATGGGAATGATGTCGTCGCCTTGCGCCAGCAGCCAGGCCAGCGCCAGCTGGGCCGGCGTGCAGCCCTTCGCGCGCGCGAGGTACTTGACCTGCGCAACGATGGCCTGGTTACGCGCCAGGTTGTCGGATGAAAAGCGGGGATTGAACTGGCGGAAATCTCCCGCGTCGAGGCTGTCCGCATCGGCGATGGCGCCCGTCAGGAAACCGCGCCCCAGCGGACTGTAGGCAAAGAAACTGGCGCCCACGTCGCGGCAGGCGGCCAGCACGCCCTGCTCCGGTTCGCGCGTCCACAGCGAGTATTCGCTCTGCACGGCCGCCACGGGGCAGAGCGCGGCCGCGCGCCGCAGGGTGGCGGCACTCACTTCGCACAGGCCCACGGCGCGGATCTTGCCCTCTTGCAGCAGTCGCGCCAGCGCTCCCATCGAGTCTTCCAGCGGGGTATCGAGGTTCAGGCGGTGCAGGTAAAACAGGTCGATGGTGTCGACGCCCAGGCGCGCCAGCGACGCTTCGCACGCCTGGCGGATGTAAGCGGGTGCATTGTCGACGCGGCGCGCATAGCTGCCCGCCTCGCGCGCCAGGCCGCACTTCGTGGCGACCAGGGCCCGCCCGCGGTGCTGGCTGAAGAATCGCCCCAGCAATTGCTCGTTGTGGCCGAAACCGTAGGCGTCGGCCGTGTCGAACAGGGTCACGCCCGCCGCCAAGGCCGCTTCCAGCGTGGCCAGCGATTGCGCCTCGTCCGTGGCGCCATAAAATTCCGACATGCCCATGCAGCCCAGGCCCAGTGCCGAACTGTTCAAGCCGCTATTGCCGATACGTCGTTGTTGCATGCTGCTCTCCTCAGGTGGTGACTCGATGCAGCCAGTCTAGGCCGCGCCGGCCGGCAAGGGAATGCGCGATTTCGTGATACCTTTCTGGTATGAGAGCCCTCGACACCCACGCCCTGACCCTGTTCTGCGCCGTCGCCCGCTGCCTGAACTTTCGCCAGGCGGCCGAGCAATTGCACATGACCCAGCCACCCTTGTCGCGCGCCATCAAGGCGCTGGAAGAGCGGCTGGGCGCGCGCTTGTTCGAGCGCGACACGCAGGGCGTGGCCTTGACGCAGGCGGGCCGCACCCTGCTGCCGCAGGCGCTGCACATCCTCGATTTGCTGGACGTTGCGCAAACGTCGCTGCAGCGTGACAGCGCGCCGGCGCGCCTGCGCCTGGGCCTGACCAGTTCCGTCGCGGCCGGCCTGTTCCGTCCGCTGCTGGCGACGCTGGAAGAGCAATTGGGCAATGTCCGCCTGGAACTGACGGCGGCGCCCTCGCCGCGCCTGGTCGCTGGCGTGCGCAAGGGCCAGCTCGACGCGGCCCTGCTGGCCCTGCCCAGCGCCACCTTCGAACTGGCCGTGCAGCCGCTGGCGCGCCAGCCCATGATGCTGGCCCTGCCCGCCGGGCACCGGCTGGCGAAAAAGCGCAAGCTCAGTCTGACCGACATCGCGGCAGAATCGATTTACTGGTTCGAACGGGCGCGCCAGCCCGCCTTCTTCGACCATTGCCAGCAGGTGTTTCGCCGGCATGGCTTCGCGCCGATGTTCTTGCGCGAAGCGCCCGACCACCACGTGCTGCTCGGCGACGTGGCGGCCGGCAAGGGCATGGCGCTGCTGGCCGACTCGTTCCGCGCCTTGCGGCTCGCCGGGGTGGCCTACCGGCCATTGCTGGAAGGGGAGGAATTGGCGGCCGGCATCGGCCTGGCCTGGCGGCCAGAGCACGGCCATGCGAGCCTGCCCCTGCTGCGCCAGCTGGCGCAAGAACATCTGGAACAGTGAGGCGCGCACACGGATGCGCCAGACGCGCTACCATGGCGCCTTCCCCAATTTACGCGCCACCACGACCATGACGTTTACCCTCAGCGACGCCGCTTACGCCACCGATACCCCCGCAGCCAAGCACGCCATGTATGCGGACCTGCGCTCGCAGCTGCAAGGCTTGCTGTCGGGCGAGACCGATTTCATCGCCAATACGGCCAACTTCAGTTCGCTCGTCTTCCACACCATGCCGGGCCTGAACTGGGCCGGTTTTTATTTCCTGAAAGGCGAGGAACTGGTGCTGGGACCGTTCCAGGGCAAGCCGGCCTGCATCCGCATCAAGAAAGGGCGCGGCGTGTGCGGCACCACCGTGGTCGAAGGCAAGTCCATCGTCGTGCAGGACGTGCACGCTTTTCCCGGCCACATCGCCTGCGACGTCAACTCCCGTTCGGAACTGGTCGTGCCCGTGTTTGCGCGCGGCCAGATCATCGGTGTGTTCGACCTCGACAGCCCATTGATCGCCCGCTTCGACGACATCGACGCGCAGGGCGTGGAATCGCTGGTGCGCGTGCTGGAAGCGGCTATCGTTGCTGAATAACTAGTTGCCCGCCTTGACGGCGATGAATTCGCCCTTGCCGACCGTGGCCAGGCATGCCGTGTAGCGGCTGTCGGCGCGGATGGCGTCAAGGAAGCCCGCCATGTCCGCGTAGTGCGAACTGGCGTTGTCGACCACCAGCACGCCGCCGGCCGCCAGCGCCCGGTCCAGCTGCGGCCACCATTGTTCGTATTGCTGGCGCGCGGAATCGAGGAAGATAAAATCGTAGGCGCCGTCCGCCGCATCGCGCAGCACGTCGCCCGCGTCCGCCAGCAATTGCCCGATCACACCTTGCAGTTGCGCGCGCGCAAAGTTGGCATGCGCCATGTCGAACTTGTCCTGCGCCTTTTCCACCGTCACCACGCTGCCGCCCAGCGCCTGCGCCGCGCGCGCCAGCCACAGGGTCGAATAGCCGTTCGAGGTGCCGATTTCCAGCACCCGCCGCGCACCGCGCGCGTGCACGAGCACGGCCAGCAGCTCGCCCGTGTCGCGCGTGATGTTGAGCATGCGGCTGGCGCGTTCCGTGTGCGCCGCATCATTGGTGTTGCCGAATGCTTCGAGTTCGCTCAACAGGGTATCGATGTCAGGCATGATGGCTCCTTGTGCAAAGCATCAGCATAGCAAAAAAACTAGGCCGTGGCACGGCGCAGGGGGCGTTTCAGGTACTGCACCATCGCCACCCCCAGCAGGGTGACGCCGCCGCCGATCACGTCGTAGCTGTGCAAGGTTTCACCGAGGAACAGCATGGCGATGATCACCGTGAACACGGGCAGCAGATTCATCAAGGTCGTGGCGCGGCTCGGGCCCAGCTTGGCCAGCCCGTGCATCCACAAAAACGGCGCGATGATGGACGCGGGGATGCCGGCGAACAGCACCAGCGGCAAGCCGGCACCGGTCACGGGCGGCGCGGACTGGCTCAGGTAATACACGAACAGCACGGGCACGGCGCACCACACCTGGATCAGCAGCGAATGCCAGTTATTCAGGGGAATCTTCCAGCGCTTGAGCAGCACGCCGTAACCGGCATACGACAAACACGCCAGCAGCATCAGCGCGTCGCCCACGGCCGCGCCATGGGCGATCAGGGCGGCCGGGTCGCCATGGCTGAGCAGGTAGCCGAGGCCCAGCAAGGACACGATGCCGCCGAACACGCCGCCCACGGTAGGCGCCTCTTTCAACACCAGCACGGACAGGCCCACGGCCAGCAGCGGCATCATCGACGCCAGAATGCCCATGTTGGTGGCCGTCGTCGTCTGCGCGGCGATGTAGGCGAGACACTGGTACATGACCATGCCCAACATGCCCAGCACAAACAGTTTGCCCAGATACGGTGTCACCACGGCACGCTGCTTCCACACGGCGCGGCCGAAGACCACCGCCAGCAGCACGCCGGCCAGCAGCCAGCGGTAGAACGAGATGGCGGCCGGATCGATCACGCCGACAGCCATCTTGCTGACGATGGTATTGATGGCCCAGATCAGCACGGCGATCACGGGAAACAGATAATGCTTGGCTTGCATGCGGCGGACTCCAAATTTCAATACCGCCATTTTCGCATGGTCCGATTCCATGGATATAATGCATATCGGACAAACGATGCGAAGAACCGGACAAAGACATCATGGCCAGCAACCAGCACTTCCCCGCCGTTTCCGACGCCCTGCCCTATCCCGTGTATTTTCGCCTCGACGACTATCACGCGCACCAGCAATTCGATTACCAGAGCCATCCCTGGGGCCAGCTCACGTATTGCTCCACGGGCGTGATGGAAATCACGGTGGCGGGCCAGCGCTACCTGTCGCCGCCCCAGTACGCCGTGTGGATACCGCCAGAGACCCTGCACGACGGCTACATCCGCCAGGATGTCGTGTTTCATTCGGCCTACATCGACGCCAGCCTGTGCACGCAGCTGCCGGCCCGGCCGTGCGCGCTGGTGCTCAGTCCCCTGCTCAAAGCCATCCTCGGCGACTTCGCCGAAAGAAGCGTCACCACGCCCGCCACCGCAGCCGACCAGCGCCTGGCGCAGGTGCTGGTCGATCAATTGCAGCTGGCGCCGTGCAGCCGCAACTATCTGCCCGGCAGCGACGAGCCCGTCATCGCGGCGCTGCTGGCCGCCCTGCAGGCGGAGCCGGGAAGTAACCGCTCACTGTCCGAGTGGGCCGCGCAGCTGCACGTGACCGAGCGCACCCTGGCGCGCCGCTGCCAGCGCGAGCTGGGCATGCCTTTCGGCGAATGGCGCCAGCGCCAGCGCTTCCTGGCCGCCCTGCCCCTGCTGGAACAGGGACAGACCGTGCAGGAGATCGCGCTGGAACTGGGCTACAGCACGGCCTCCGCCTTCATCGCCATGTTTCGCCGCCAGAGCGGCGCTACACCGGACCAGTTCCGCCGCGGCCTGCGCTGAAAAGCGGGTCCGCTTTGTCATGGTTTGTCATATGAGGATGCTAAAATTCAAACATCTTTCCAGAGAGCAAAAGGACGCGCATGAACCCCAGCACCGAGACGGCCCATGAAACCCCAGGCAGCGAGGATGCGCCGCAGGTGACAGAGACGGGCGTCACGGCGCCGGCACCCATCAAGCTCGGCAAGGAAGACATCCCCACCGTATTGGGCAAGCTGCGCACCCTGGTGCAGGACAAGACGCGTTTCGAGCCGCACGACATCACGCCGCTGGGCGAGGAAGACGTGCTGCAGGAGTTTTCCCTGCAGGCCAATTACGCGCTCGAGGCTCGCTTCGAGCAGCGCGTCATCAACGGCTACTTCGCCCCCTCGGGCAGCGACTGCCGCTGCGGTTCCCAGGAGGTGGGAGCGCTCGCTCACGCGCAGGAGAAGGAACGCCTGCGCCGCGCGGCTGGCAAGCTCGACAACGCCTTGCGCCAGGCGGGCCAGGCCTACAACGGCGTCGAGGCGGGCGTCTACCTGCCGCACGCCGTCAAGCACTGGCACCTCGATACCTGCAGCAGCTGCACCGGCCGCGGCCGCATCGGCTGCCACACCTGCCACGGCGCGACGACGGAAACGTGCTGGAACTGCCACGGCGGGCGCACCGTCAGCTGCGACGGTTACGGCTGCTACGGCAGCGGCAAGGTGTCGTGCTCGTATTGCAGCGGCAGCGGCACGGTCTCCGAGCAAGTCACCGATTACATCACGGTGCAAGTGCCCACTACCACCTACAGCAACGGCAGCTCGCATACTAGCTACCACAGCGAAACGCGCACGCAATACCGCACCGAGCATCGCAATTGCTACCATTGCAGCTTTGGCAAGGTCAGCTGCAACACCTGCCATGGCGCCGGCAATATCAATTGCGGTACCTGCCGCGCCAGCGGCAAGGTCACCTGCCGCACCTGCAGCGGCGCGGGCGACTTGCGCTGCAACCCGTGCGACGGCTCCGGCAAGGTGGGCACGGCAGCCTGGGTCGACGTACACGTGACGCCCGGCTACAGCGTCAGCCTGCCCAAGCAGGCGCCCGACGATGCGCGCCGCATCCGCGACAAGGAGAGCGTGCACTCACTGGCAGCCATTGCCAGCAGCCTGGCCCTGGCAAAAGTGAGCATTTACAATGAAGACCAGCCGCAGGAAGTCGACGCCCTGTATGGCGGCAAGCTGCGCATCGTGCGCCTGGACGCCTCGTGCAACGCAGAAAAACACCACCTGGTGGCGTATGGCACGGACCTGCGCTGGCTGACCCTGGACGACATCGTGGAAAAGCTGCTGCGCGGCGACCTCAAGGCGCTCAGCGACGCGCTTGCCGGCAGCGCCGACGACGGCCTGTTCTCGGCCCACGTGCAGGGGCTATTGACGCCGCTGCGCGACGTGGCCGCCTCGGAGCTGAATGCGGACGTGATCGAGTCCGTCCTCAGCGGCGACGCGGACCATGCGCACGTCGACGTCGTCTCCGCCGAATACGCGCAGAACGTGCGCACCTGCGTGCTGGGCGCCCTGCGCCAGGTCTACACGCGGCTGGCCAAGCAATTCTGGTGGAAAAGCGCGCTGGCCGCCCTGGCCGCCGCCATCGCCACCTGGTTCTTCGCCGGGCGCGGCGCCGCCGCCATCGCCGGCCTGCTCGTCACGGGCGCCAGCTACTGGCTGTTCAATCGCAAGGTAAAAGCCGTGCTCAGCGAGGCGCTGGGCGGCGAGCGGCAAGCCGAGCGGGCCATGGGCATCGCCGGCAAGGGCCGCCGCAACCAGCTGGCGCAGGTGCTGATCCTCGCCCCGGCCAGCGTGGCCGTGCTGGCCGCCAGCTATGGCTTGCCTGTGCGCGTGCGCCCGGCCTCGCCGCCGCCGCAAACGGCCATGGCGTCGGCGCCCGTCGCCCCCCATGCGCCAGCCCCCGTGCCGCCGGACGCCAGCAGCGCCAAGGCCGTCAAGCTGTATGAAAATGGCGACAAGGCGCAGGCACTGGCCATGCTGGAAAGCTTGGTCGGCAAGGGCGACGCCGGCGCGTATGGCTTGTATGGCTGGATGCTGCTGATGGGCGAAGGCCAAGCCGGTCCCGCCACGGCGCCCACGGCGCAGCAGCGGCAGGCGCGCCAGGTGGCCGCCAAGCCCCTGATCGGCAAGGGTCTCGTCAAGGGCGACAGCTACGCGCTGGCGGCGAAGGGCGTGATGCTGGCCGAAGGCTGGCAAGAGCCGCGCAACATGGCGCGCGGCCTCGACCTGCTGAAACAGGCCGCCGGCAAGGGCAATGCGCAAGCCATGCACTTATTGGGCCTGTATCACGTGCGCGGCTACCAGATGCCCGTCAACCACAAGGAAGCGCGCAAATGGTTCACCCTGGCCGCCGACAAGGGCAGCGCGGGCGACATCTACAACCTGGGCCTGATGGACTGGGAAGGCGCGGGCCTGGCGCGCCCCGACCGCGCCAGCGCCATGCAGCGCTGGAAGATCGCCGCCGCCATGGGAGAAGAGCGCGCGATCAAGGCCGTTGCGCAGGGACAGCCTTAAGGAGCACCTGAGAAAAAGCCCATGGCGTTGTTGCGTTGCCCTGAGCATTTTTCAGGCGCTCCAGCAGAGCGGCGGAAAAAGTCGCCGCTTTTTGATTTTTACACCGCCGCCAGCGCCTGCAAGGCCATCGGGTTCGGCGTCGGCTCGCCGATCTTCGTCAGCAGGTTGCGGTCCGTGTGATGGAATGGTTCATCCTTGCCGCGAATGAGCATGACCGTGTCCTCGTCGTAGCCCCAGGTGCCGTCGGCGTGGATATCGACCTTGATCCGGTATTCGACGGTGGTGAATGCGTGTTCGATGAAAGGGTTCGAGCAGATGCCGTAGGCCGTCGAATCGCGCTTGGCCACCAGCTCGAAACTGGTGGCGTCCGCCGTCGTCGTGCCCGAGGCCATGGCGATCTGGCCGCGCGGGATGGCCAGGGTCTGGATCACGGCGCCCGTGGCCGGTTCCCACAGCCAGTAGCCCACCTGCTCATGATAGGTTTTGACCTGGTCCGGCTTGGTGATGTGGATGTAGTAGCGCAAGCCGTAGAACAGTTGCGGGCCGTTGGTGACGGGATCGATCGGCTGCAGTTCGATGCGCTCGACGAACGCCTGCTTGCGCGGGCCGTCCGCCTTCGGCTTGACGTCCAGGCCGCGCGTGCCGGTCCAGATGCCGGCCATGCCGGCCAGGGGACCGAGGTTGTTCAGGGTGTGCACGTCGGCGGACGGCTCGGTGTAGATATCTTCGGGAAAATCGCTCATGCGGAAGTCTTCAAAATGGGGCAACAGTGCTTGCCCCTATTGTAAGACCTCGACCGGCGCAGGCAAAGCGCCAGCCGTCAGGGAAACTGCGTAATGTGACGTTCGATGAGCGCGATCAAGGCCTGGGCCAGCGCGGGACGCTGCGCCTCGAACACGGCTGCGTCGCGCGTTTGCCGCAGCTTGGCGGCCGCCTCGGGCAACCGCAATTCGCCGGCGATGAAGGCCGCCACCGCGTCGATATTCGCGTACAGGGCGCTGTCGAAGCCTTCCCAGTCCACATAGGCCAGCCACTCGGCCAGCATCACCACGCCGGCGACGGGCGGCGCCAGGGCTGCGATGCGTTCAGAACGCAGCACGCTGTCGCTGCGGATATCTTCGTGCTGCAGCACGGCCAGCGCCACGTGCTGCAGCGCGTCTTCCGCATCGCGCCGGTGCTTGTTCAGCAGGCGCTGCGTGAGCGTATAACGCTCGGCGTCGATGCTGCGCAGGGCGGCCGCCACCTCGTAATCATGCAGCGCCAGGTGGCGCGCCGCGCAGGCGGCATCCACGCCGGCTTTCGCGGCGACGGTCCCCGTCAACTGCTGCCGGCGCGCGTCATCCATGCTTACACCAGCGGATCGGTCGAACCGGTCAGGGTGAAGATTTCAAAGCCCGTTTCCGTGACGGCCAGCGAGTGCTCGAACTGCGCCGACAGCGAACGGTCTTTCGTCACCGTCGTCCATTTGTCGGGCAAGACCTTGACCTGGTAGCTGCCCACGTTGAGCATCGGTTCGATCGTGAAGATCATGCCCGGCTCAAGCACGATGCCCGTGCCGGCGCGGCCATAGTGCAGCACTTGCGGCGTGTCGTGGAAGACCTGACCCACGCCGTGGCCGCAGAAGTCGCGCACGGAGGAAAAGCCCTGCGCCTTGGCCACCGCTTCGATGGCGGCGCCCACGTCGCCCAGCGTGGCGCCCGGACGCACGGTGTGGATGCCGGCCATCATGGCTTCATACGCCGTGTTGACAAGACGGTTGGCCAGGATGGAGACGGCGCCCACCTTGAAGGTGCGGCTGGTGTCGCCGAACCAGCCGTTGAACTTCGGCGTCACGTCGATATTGAGGATGTCGCCCGCTTTCAGGATCTTGGTCTCGGACGGGATGCCGTGCGTGACCACGTGATTGACGGAGATGCAGCTGGCGTGCTTGTAACCGTGGTAGTCGATGGTGCCGGGGATGGCGCCGGCGGCGCGCATGAATTCCTCGCACAGGGCGTCGAGCCTGGCCGTCGAGACGCCCGGTTTGACGAAGGGCGCGATGTAGTCGAGCGTGTCGGCGGCGATGCGGCCGGCCGCGCGCATGCCGATGAAACCTTCTTCATCGTGCAGGGGAATTTTTTTGCCGTGTTCAAGCTGGGTGGAATAGCGCATGGGGATTCTTTTCTTTGTTAGTGTGATGTGGCATGTAAGGCCCAGCCGCGCACGGCGTCGTGCGAGGCGCGCAACATGGCGTCGACGCTGGCCGGTATCGGCCGCTCCTGGGTCAGGTAGGGCTTGACGACGGCCACGGGCGCGTCGATCAGCACGAATTTGAGCAGCATGTGATCGAGGTCCGGCTCTGTGGCGGCGGGCATGGCTTCGGCGCAGCGCACAAAGCAGGCGTCGAGCGCCGCCTGCTCCTCTTCGACGGCGGCCAGCAATTCCTCGCTGAGGCCACCGCTGAAATCGGGGCTGTCCGCGCATTGCAGCAGGAAGCGCGCATACACGGGCTTGCGCCGGCACCAGTCCAGCAAGCCGTGCACGCCGGCCCAGGTATCGCCGCCGAGCCACCGGCTGGCCACTTCCTCGCGGAAGTCGCTCTTCACGCGCAGCCAGGCGCGCGCCAGGATGGCGTTGCGCGAATCGAAGCGGTGATACACGGAACCGATGGGCGCGCCGGCCTTGACGGCGATGGCGGCCATCGACACGGCGCCCACGCCGCACTGGGCGGCGACGGCGATCGCGCTGTCGATGAAGTTGTTTTCGTTGAATTTGGCTAGTCTGACCATTCAAATAGAATACAGATTCTATTTGAATCCGTCAAGCGGGCCCAGATGCGCCGACAAGAGTTGCCGCGCTGCCTTACAATGGTATGCACGAACCGCTACAAGGAGAATCCGCTTGCTTACGCCCCCCTTCATCGCCTCCTCCCGCTTCGACGATCCACGCCTGGCGTTGGAACAGGTGCAAGCCATTTACCGCAGCAGCATCGAGCACTTGCGCGATGCGCTGCAGCGCTTTGTCGCCGGCGAAGACATGCACGAGCGCGTGCGCGCCTGCTACCCCTTCGTGCGCATCCAGACGGACACCGTGGCGCGCGCCGACTCGCCGCTGGCCTATGGTTTTGTCGCCGGCCCCGGCGTGTTCGAGACCACCCTGACGCGCCCCGACCTGTTCGGCGACTATTACCTCGACCAGTTCACGCTGCTGCTGAAAAACCATAACAGCGGCCAGAAGGTGCACCTGGAAGTGGGCGTGAGCGCCCAGCCCATCCCCGTGCATTTCTCGTTCGCCGAGCATGACCATATCGAAGGCAATATGGATGCGGGCCGCCGCCTGGCCATGCGCGACCTGTTCGACCTGCCCGACCTGTCGGCCATGGACGACGGCATCGCCAACGGCACGCACGAACCGGCGCATGGCGAAGCGCAGCCGCTGTCGCTGTTCACGGGACCGCGCGTCGATTACTCGCTGCAGCGCCTGCGCCACTACAGCGGCACTTCGCCGCAGCACTTCCAGAACTTCGTCCTGTTTACCAATTACCAGTTCTACATCGACGAATTCATCCGCCTGGGCCACGCCATGATGGACCGCGCGCCCGACGCGCAAGCGCCATCGGACGACGACGGCTACGTCGCTTTTGTCGAACCGGGCAACGTGGTCACGCGCCGGGTCGGCCAGACCGTCGAAAGCGAGGATGCGCTGGGCGCCGCGCCGCCGCGCCTGCCGCAGATGCCCGCCTACCACTTGCTGCGCGCCGACGGCAGCGGCATCACCATGGTCAATATCGGCGTGGGACCGGCGAACGCCAAGACCATCACCGACCATATCGCCGTGCTGCGCCCGCACGCCTGGCTGATGCTGGGTCACTGCGCTGGCCTGCGCACCACGCAAAGCCTGGGCGACTACGTGCTGGCGCACGCGTACGTGCGCGAAGACCACGTGCTCGACGAAGACTTGCCGTTGTGGGTGCCGATCCCGCCGCTGGCGGAAATCCAGCAAGCGCTGCAAACGGCCGTGGCGGAAATCACCCAGCTGACGGGGCATGATTTAAAGCACATCATGCGCACGGGGACCGTGGCCAGCACCGATAACCGCAACTGGGAACTGCTGCCGCAGCGCACGCCGGAGCGCCGTTTCAGCCAGAGCCGCGCCATCGCGCTGGACATGGAAAGCGCGACGATCGCCGCCAACGGCTTCCGCTTCCGCGTCCCGTACGGCACCCTGCTGTGCGTGAGCGACAAGCCGCTGCATGGCGAAATCAAGCTGCCCGGCATGGCCAATCACTTCTACCGCGAACGGGTCGACCAGCACCTGCGCATCGGCATCCGCGCCGTGGAACTGCTGCGCCGTCAGGGCGTGGACCGCCTGCACAGCCGAAAATTGCGCAGTTTTGCGGAAGTGGCGTTTCAATAACCCCCGTATTTCTCACGCCAGCCGCCCTCCCCGGGCGGCTTTTTTTTTGCCCGGCGCCCGGTCGCGGCGATACCGCGACCCAACCTGACATGGCGCAAATGCCGTCACAAAAAAACAACAGCTGCCTAGACAGGCATCAAACAAACACCAAACTTTCAACGATAATTTTAACAAATAGCAAATTTAATTTATTTAACAATTGGAATTTAACATTTTCCTGCTCAGCACAAATAAAATTCATCCACCTTCATTCTGGCTGCTGCCATGCACATCAACAAACACCCGGCAGTTCTTGACAGTCAAGAGCAAAAAATGGTCTGATGAATTGCAAATTTAAAATACTAAATTTGCAAACATGGTCATTTTGAAAATAATTTCAAATAACTAAATAAAACCCTAAGGAAACTGAAGTTTCCTAGCCGGAGATAGACAATGATTGAAAAGAAATTAAGCAAATCCTTGCGCATGATGTTTGCCGGCACTTTGGTAATGAGTGCAGGCTTCATGCACCAGGCCGCCCAGGCGCAAGACGCCAAGGCTGACGAGAAGTTGCAACGCGTGGTTGTCACCGGCTCAGCCATCAAGCGCGTGGATGCGGAAACCGCAGCCCCCGTCGAAATTTACACGAAGAAAGACATTGAACGCACGGGCGCCACCAGCGTTGCCGAGCTGGTCAAGAATCTGGCTTCGATCGACATCAACGACCAGGGCGAACTGAGCGCCAACTCGCCGTCAGGTTCGGGAACGACCAACATCAAGATGCGCGGCTTGAGCGAACGCAACGTGCTGATCCTGCTGAACGGCCGCCGCCTGCCAACCAATGCGTTGGCCGATGGTTCCGGCGCCGGTGCCGCTGTTGACGTCAACGTCATTCCTCTGGGCGCGCTGGAGCGCATTGAAATCCTGAAAGATGGCGGCTCGGCCATCTATGGTGCAGATGCGGTTGCTGGCGTCATGAACTTCATCACCAAGAAAAATTACCAGGGCCTGGAGGCGAAAGCCAGCTACGGCCAAAGCTCGCGTTCCGACGCCAAGGAAAAAACCGCCAGCCTGGTCTACGGCTTTGGCGACTACGACGAGCAAGGCTTCAACGTGCTGGCCACGGTTGACGTGCTCAAGCGCGATCCGATCTATCGCAAGGACCGCGACCTGACCAGCTCGGCTGACTTCCGCCGTTTCCCTGGCGGTATCGATGGCCGCAGCAGCTACTCGCCAAACGGCAACATCCTTTCCGGTGGCCAACTGGTGCCCTGCGCCCCAGAAGACTTGCAAAAAGGCAGCTGCCGCTTCGACTTCAATAAGACCATTCTGACCTCCATCAATGGCGCCGATCGCGTCAGCGGCATGTTGATCGGCAGCTTCAAGGTCAACAATGACATTCGCGCTTTTGCCGAATTGACCTATTCGGAAAACAAGGACAACTTTGAAGCCCAGCCTGCTCCAGGCGCCTTCGTGGTTGGCGATGACACCGTATTGGGACGCTTCATGCAGATGGGTCCGCGTACCACGAAACGCAAAGGCACGTTGACCCAGTTCTCGACTGGCCTTGAAGGTACTACCCGCGGCATCGATTGGGATGTGGCTATCGGCAAGGGCATCAGCAAAGCCAGCAATCACGACTCGAACTACGCTCAAAGCGTACTGTTCAACAACGCGATTGAACAAGGCTTGATCAATCCGGCAAGCAACACCAACCCGCAATCGGAAGTGGACAAAATCCGCATCTCGCCATCGCGCGAAGGCAAGTCGGAAATGACCTTCTTTAACGCCAAGGCATCGGCGCCGATCATGGACCTGGCAGGCGGCGCGATGGCTTACGCTGTTGGCGTGTCCTACAACAAGGAATCGCTGAGCGATCAACCCGACCAGAACCAGATCGATGGCCTGGTCTTCGGCAGCATCCAACAAGCGGCCGTCAAGGCGGATCGCAACACGAAGAGCGTCTTTGGCGAACTGTCGATTCCATTCATCAAAAATGTTGAAGCCCAGCTCGCGCTGCGTTACGACGACATCTCCAAGGTCGGCAGCAAGACCAGCCCGAAAGTGGCCTTGCGCTACCAGCCACTCGATACGCTGATGTTCCGCGCATCGTATGCAGGCAGTTTCCTCGCGCCTTCGCTGAAACAAATGTTCGGTGGCATCGACGCCGGCGCCAACTCGACGGATGATCCGCAAATTTGCGCGGCATTCCCATCCCTGGCAGGTGCTTGCAGCAACTTCCCATACTACCAGGTCACAGGCTCCAATCCGAACCTGAAACCTGAGACGGGCAAGACCTACAACCTGGGCATGGTCTTCTCGCCAGTCAATGCACTGACCGTGAGCGTGGATTACTTCCGTATCGACAAGAAAAATGAAATCAGCACCTTGACGGAACTCAAGGCGATCAAGCTGGGCAACTACGAGATCAAGGATGGCGAAGCGCGCATCTTGCTGAACAACCAGAATCTGGCATCCACCAAGATTCAGGGTGTCGATACGGATATCCGCTACACATCGCCGCAGACAATGTTCGGCAAATTCACACTGCGCAATGCGGCAACCGTGTACACCAAGCAGGAAACGCAGGATACGGCCAGCGATAAGCTGCAGAGCACGCTCAAGACCTACATGAATCCGAAGTATCGCAACACCTTTACGGCCAGCCTGGAAAAAGACAACATGTCTGGCTCCCTGGTCATCCGTACGACAGGCGACATGATCGACTCGGACCTGCGCCGCGACGAAATCAAGCCGGGCACCCGCACGATTCCTTCGCACACCGAAGTGGATCTGACGGGCCAGTACGTGGCGATGAAAAACCTGACCTTGTCGGCCGGCGTGAAAAATCTGTTCGACCGCATGCCGCCTTACAGCGTCATGGGTTCGGGCAATCAGTACGGCACCTTGGGCTTTGCCCAGTTGTACAATGCCCGTGGCCGCTACTTCTACCTCGGCGCAGGCTACAAGTTCATGTAATGCAGCGCAATCGCCGGCGGCCTGAAATGGCTGCCGGTACCGCCCCCGAAAGCCGCACTCTTGTGCGGCTTTTTTCATGCCCGGCGGACGAAAAAAAAGGCTATGTCACCGTCAGATGTGGGAATGCGCCCAATGTTGCTTTCAATAACGTTTCGGGTGAGCGGATGCGCCTGGCATCGAGTATCCAGCGCCATCCCAGGTAATTTGGCAGGTAGCGCGTAGCCACGCCGTGAAACGGACGCAGCCATTGCCGCAGGCGGCTGTGATACGCATTGACGTTCTGCACGTGCGCGGCACCCTGCACGCGGATGCCGGCGCGCACATTAACGGCCTGGTGGCTGATCCGCGCTTCCCGCGCAAACGCCCGGTAGGCGGCATGGCCATCCGTGACCAGCAGGATATCCTTATCGACGACAGGCAACAAACAGCGGTGCAATTGCGCCTTCGTCAGTTGCCCTTTGCCCGCGACGAAATCGAGGGTCTGGCCCGTGCGGTCGCGCGCCACCAGGATGCAGACTTGCTCGTTGGATATGCCCCGCCGTTGCGCATGGCCGCCCCGGCGGCGGGCCGGACGCGTCATCTGCCTGGAGCCCTTTTCTGATTCCAGCACATATAGCTCGTCGGCCTCGGCGATGCCATGCAGGCCGTGCGGCCGGTCCGTTTTTGCCAACGATAAAAACCGGTGGCGCCAGCGAAACGTGGTGTTGCGGTGCACGCCCAGTTGTCGCGCCGCCTTGCGCACGGAATCCGATGCAAGCAAGCAATCGGCGTAGTCGAGCCACAACGATTTATGGCGCAGGCGTGCCAGCGGCGTGCCGGTGAGCGCATTGAAGGTGCGCCCGCAAGGCACGCAGCGGTAGCGCTGCAGGCCGTGCGCATGACCATGTCGGTGCAGGTGGGGCGAGTGGCAGGCGGGACAGGCCAAGCGCGGCTGCGCCACGCCCTCCAGCAACGCGACGGTCGCGTCGTGTGGCGTGTTGCCACGCAGCGGGGCCATGCCTGTCTGCCGCTGGCGCCGGTTCAACTGCGCAAACTGCGCGATAAAGCGGATCCATTTGGCTGGCTGCATGATCTGCTCCCTGTGAGGTGGGTATACAGAGTCAGACAGCATCGCCAAGGGAAGATTCCGGCATATCCCCTATTTTCCGATGACAGAGCCAAAAAAAACCGCTGCAGGCAGCGGTTTGCAAGGCAGGAAATCGCTTACAAGAAGCGATCCAAAATCTTCCGCGTCGTCTTGTCGATATTGAACATGTCGCGGATCAGGAAGTGAATGCCGTGGTTGTCGGCGATCAGCAGCGACGCGGCGCCGATGCGGCGGATGTCTTCCTCGCCCTTGAGCACGAACTGCGTCTCGCCCCGGTCCGTGTCGACGTGCCAGGTGCACGGCGTGGCGAAGCTGGAGACGCTTTTCACGCGCGCGATCTCGGGCATGAATTCGCGCCCTTCCAGCTCTTCCTGCAGCAGGCTGCGCGCCGGCTCCGGCAAGGTGTCGAGGCGCTCAATCCACGCCACTTCCTTGCCATTGCCCAGCACCAGCGAAATGCCTTCGTCGGGCGACTGGATGGGAAAGGCGCGCACGGGCGCCACGCCCTCAAAGACCTGGCCGTCCGCGTCCGTCATCACCAGCTTGCCGAAAGGGTCGCGGCTTAATGTAAAAGTTGTACTGGCCATGCTTATTCCTTGTCATCCAGGGCGAGTTCGTTGTTGCGCGCCTGTGCTTCGTAGAGGCGGAAATAGGCGCCCTCTTTCGCCATCAGTTCATCGTGACTGCCCACTTCGACGACCTGGCCGCGGTCCAGCACCACCAGGCGGTCGGCGCGGTGCAGGGTCGACAGCCTGTGCGCGATGGCGATGGTCGTGCGGCCCTGCACCAGGTTGTCCAGCGCCTTTTGAATCTCTTTTTCCGTTTCCGAGTCGACCGACGATGTGGCTTCATCCATGATCAGGATGCGCGGGTCGATCAGCAGCGCGCGGGCGATCGAGATGCGCTGGCGTTCGCCGCCGGACAAGCCCTGGCCACGCTCGCCCACCATCGAATCGTAGCCTTGCGGCAGGCGCAGGATGAATTCGTGCGCATGCGCGGCGCGCGCGGCGGCGATGATTTCCTGGCGCGTCGCATGCGGCTTGCCGTAAGCGATATTTTCCGCGATGGTGCCGAAGAACAGGAACGGTTCCTGCAGCACCAGGCCGATGTTGCGGCGGTAGTCGGAGACGGCGAACGAGCGGATATCGACGCCGTCGAGCAAAATCGCCCCTTCCGACACGTCGTAGAAGCGGCAGATCAGGTTGACCAGCGTACTCTTGCCCGACCCGCTGTGGCCCACCAGGCCGATCATCTCGCCCGCCTTGATGTTCAGGGTGATGCCGCGGTTGACGGCCCGGTTACCGTAGCGGAAACCGACTTCGCGCAAATCGATCCTGCCTTCGATCTTCTCCAGTTTCACGGGTTGCGCCGGTTCCGGCACGCTCGACACGTGGTCGAGGATGTCGAAGATGCGCTTGGCGGCGGACGCCGATTTCTGCGTCACGGAGACGATGCGGCTCATCGAGTCGAGGCGGCCATAGAAGCGCGTGCTGTAGGCGATGAAGGCGGTCAGCACGCCGACGGTGATTTCGCCGCGCGACAGCTGCCAGATGCCGAAGCACCAGATGACCAGCAGGCCCATCTCCGTCAGGAACGAGACGGTGGGCGAGAACAGCGACCAGACCTTGTTCAACTTGTCGTTGACGGCCAGGTTGTGCGCGTTGGCGTCGCGGAAGCGGGCCGCTTCGCGTTTTTCCTGCGCAAACGCCTTGACCACGCGGATGCCGGGAATCGTATCGGCCAGCACGTTGGTCACTTCGCTCCATACGCGGTCGATCTTTTCAAAGCCCGTGCGCAAACGGTCGCGCACCAGGTGGATCATCCAGGCGATGAAGGGCAGCGGCGCCAGGGTCATGATGGCCAGCCACGGGTTCATCGACCACAGGATCACGCCCGTCATGATGATCATCAGCACGTCGGAAGCGAAATCGAGCAAATGCAGCGACAGGAAGACGCAGATGCGGTCGCTGCCGCTGCCGATGCGCGCCATCAGGTCGCCCGTGCGCTTGCCGCCGAAAAATTCCAGCGACAGTTTCATCAGGTGTTCATACGTGGCCGAGCGCAGGTCGGCGCCCATGCGTTCGGATACGAGGGCCAGCACGTAAGTCTTGCCCCAGCCCAGCAGCCAGGCCAGCAGGGCCGAACCGAGCAAGCCGCTCATGTAGTACACCACCAGCCATGGGTCGATATGCTTGCCGTTCTGATACGGGATCAGCACGTTGTCCATCAGCGGCGCCGTCAGGTACGGGGGAATCATGTGCGCGGCGGTACTCAGCAGCATCAGCAGGAAGCCCAGGGCCAGCTGGCCGCGGTAGGGATGGGCGAAGCGCCACAGGCGGAACAGGGTCCAGGTCGATGGCGGCGTGTGCAGCACCTTGGCGCAGATCGGGCATTCTTCCTGCTCCGGCTCCAGCGGTGCCTTGCAGCTGGGACACACTTCCTGCTCCGCTTCCAGCACGGGCTGGCCCGTCAGGTGGCTGTCGAGGCGCTCGACGAACTGTTCCAGCACGCGGATCGCGTGCAGGTTCTGGCCCAAAGTGAAGCGCCACGAAGCCAGGCGGCCGTGGTCGTCGAACAATTCCAGGTGGCCGACACCGGCGTGGTCATGGTGTGTCAGGCGCAATCCAGGGCGGAAAGACCAGCTTTTCCAGACGGTATCACCCGGCGAACGGGCCAATAAACGCTTCTCGGTGACAACAATTATGCCTTTTGTGAAACGTAATCGCGCATCGAGGTCAACCTCAACGCTACTTAAAACGTTCTCCCCTGGAGAAAGGTTCTTTTCCACTTCCGCCAGCCAGGTTTCTGGCACGGTCGCCGGCAGGGAAGCGAGGGGGATAGTTGTTGCAGGAACACTCAGTTCAGTTGTCATCGTAAAGCATACTCCGGCTCGAGGCCAAGCCCTTCAGGGCGGGATTTGGGGGATGGGGCAGACGCCCGATCAATGTTTGTGCATTGCGCGATGGCGAGGTAGATGCACCAGTGGCAATTTCCTGTATTGTATCGAATGGATGCCTGCAGGTAATGAATGATGGCAAAACGGAGCAAAAAAATGCGCGGCCATCGACCAGGGGCAAGTATACAACAGCCCGCTGTTGCGCAAATGCTCCAGCTTAGCCCGGAGTCGGTAACTTTATAACAAGTATGGCAACAATTAGTAACAATTAGAATGACAACACCAGCAGAATACGAGAAGCAAACGCGACAAGAGGCCGCTAAAAGTGGCACACTGCGCATACCCGGGATAAAGAACCAAGCACGAGCCTGAAAAGACTCTGTAAAGCCAACATAAAGTATCTGGCGCCCAGACGCCTGGCTTGTTATCAAGAAACCACTTACATGATCAAGAAGAAGAACATCGAATTCGTCCGCGTCACCCACTTGCGCGGCCCCAACATCTGGACGTATCGCCCGGTGATTGAAGCCTGGGTCGACATCGGCGAACTGGAAGACTATCCATCGAATACCCTGCCCGGCCTGTACGAGCGCCTGGTGGCGTGGCTGCCCGGCATGATCGAGCACCGCTGCGGCGTGGGCGAACGGGGCGGCTTTTTCGAGCGCCTGCGCGAAGGCACCTGGTCGGCCCACATCCTCGAACACGTGGTGCTGGAACTGCAAAACCTGGCAGGCATGCGCACGGGCTTCGGCCAGACGCGCTCGACCAGCCAGCGCGGCGTCTACAAGATGGCCTTCCGCACGCGCGAAGAGCATGTGGGCCGCGCCGCCCTGGCCGCCGCGCGCGAACTGCTGATGGCCGCCATCAACGATGAAGCCTACGATCTGGAAGCGGCCCTGGCGCCGCTGCGCGACATGGTCGATGCGCGCTGCCTGGGGCCGAGCACGGCCAGCATCGTCGATGCGGCCACCGAGCGCCGCATCCCTTCCTTGCGTCTGAACGACGGCAACCTGGTGCAGCTGGGCCACGGCGCCGCGCAGCGCCGCATCTGGACGGCCGAAACGGACCGCACCAGCGCGATCGCCGAAGGCATCGCCAGCGACAAGGATCTCACCAAATTCCTGCTCAAATCGTGCGGCGTGCGCGTGCCCGAAGGCAGTCTGGTGCGCAGCGCCGAAGCGGCCTGGGAAGAAGCGCAGGACATCGGCGTGCCCGTCGTCGTCAAGCCGTATGACGGCAACCACGGCCGCGGCGTGTCGCTGAACCTGATGACGGAAGCCGACGTGAAAGCGGCCTATGAACTGGCCGCGCGCAAGGGCGACAGCTCGGCCGTGCTGGTGGAAAGCTTCATCACGGGCGACGAACACCGTCTGCTCGTCGTCGGCAACAAGCTGATCGCGGCCGCCAAGGGCGAATCCTTGTGGGTCGACGGCGACGGCGTTTCCAGCGTGCTGGAACTGGTCAATACGCAGATCAACATCGACCCGCGCCGCGGCGAAGGCGAGGATTTCCCATTGGGCACCGTCAAGCCGCATGAATCGGGCGAGATCATCCTCGAACTGCAGCGCCAGGGCATGACGGCCCTGTCCGTGCCGCAGGCCGGCCAGAAAGTGCTGATCCAGCCGAACGGCAACGTGGCCATCGACGTCACGGACGACGTGCATCCGTCCGTCGTGCATGCGGCCCTGCTGGCCGCGCGCGTGGTCGGCCTCGATATCGCCGGCATCGACCTGGTCACCACCGACATCACGCGTCCGCTGGAAGAGCAGCGCGGCGCCATCATCGAAGTCAATGCCAGCCCCGGCCTGCTGGCGCACATCAAGCCGGGCGTGGG
Source organism: Janthinobacterium glycogeni (assembly GCF_051380725.1). Lineage (NCBI taxonomy): Bacteria > Pseudomonadati > Pseudomonadota > Betaproteobacteria > Burkholderiales > Oxalobacteraceae > Janthinobacterium > Janthinobacterium glycogeni. The sequence goes on from NZ_JBNYXP010000001.1 coordinate 788,596, forward strand.
CCAGCCCCGCCCTGTCGGCGCGGCCATCGTCGACCACCTGTTCGCGCCAGAGGAAACGGGCCGCATTCCGCTGATCGGCGTGACGGGTACGCGCGGCGCCAGCCTGATCGTGCGCATGCTGTGCAAACTGCTCAACCTGTCGGGCCTGCACACGGGCGCCGTCTGCAGCGAAGGCATGTATCTGGACCAGCGCCGCGTCGTCAGCAGCGATTGCGTGAACTGGGACGCGGGCCAGCGCCTGCTGCTCAACCGCACCGTGCAGACGGCCCTGTTCGAGAGCAATCCGCGCATGATCCTGGCCGAAGGCCTGGCCTACGACAAGTGCCAGATCGGCGTCGTCACGGACATGGGCAGCCTCGATAGCGTCAAGGATTTCGACGTGCTGGACGAAGCGGGCCTGTACAAGGCCGTGCGCAGCCAGGTCGACGTGGTGGTGCCGACGGGCGTGGCCGTGCTCAACGCCGCCAACGCGCACGTGCTGGAACTGGCCGAACTGTGCGACGGCAGCGTGACCCTGTATGCGCAGGATGGCAGCCTGCCGGCCATCGCGGCGCAACTGGCCGCCGGCCAGCGCGCCGTGTTTGTGCGCGGTAACCACATCGTGCTGGCCGAAGGCGGCAGCGAAACGGTCCTGCTGTGCCTGGACCTGCTGAAACCGGCCACGGCCGGCAATGTCGACAGCGTGCTGGCCGTCGCGGCCGCCGCCTGGGCCCTGAACCTGCCCGTCGACCTCATTTGCGCAGGTTTGCGCACCTTCGACGCAGCCCCCGGCTGCATCGGCAACTGACAGCACAGGCAAAGCAGCACTCAAGTCCGGCCACGATGGCCGGGCCCACAAGAACACAACAGGATTACGGTTTAATTATGGAAGTATCTCGCGTACGGGCCTTGCGGGGCCCTAACCTCTGGAGCCACGACACCGCCGTGGAAGCCATTGTTTCCTGCACCACGCAGGAACTCGACATCGCCCAGCTGCCCGGCTTCGAAGCCCGCCTGCGCGCACTCTTTCCGCAACTGAGCCCGCTGCAACCGCTGGGCAATTACAACGCCGCGCCGATGGCGCAGGTGCTGGAACTGGCGGCACTGGGCCTGCAGGCGCAAGCCGGCTGCCCCGTCACCTTCAGCCGCACCACGCCGACCCTGGAAACGGGCATCTTTCAGGTCGTCGTCGAATACTCGGAAGAAGCCGTCGGCCGCCTGGCCCTGGAACTGGCGCAGCAGCTGTGCCGCGCCGCGCTCGACGATGCACCGTTCGACCTGGCCGGCGCCCTGCACCAGCTGCAGGAACTCGATGAAGACGTGCGCCTGGGCCCATCGACGGGCGCCATCGTCAACGCCGCCGTGGCCCGCAACATCCCGTTCCGCCGCCTGACCGAAGGCAGCCTCGTGACGTTCGGCTGGGGCAGCAAGCAGCGCAAGATCCAGGCCGCCGAAATGGACGGCACCAGCGCGATCGCCGAAGCCATCGCGCAGGACAAGGAATTGACCAAGAAATTGCTGGACTCGGCCGGCGTGCCGGTGCCGCAAGGCCGTGTCGCCGTCGACGCGGACGACGCCTGGGCCGCCGCCTGCGAGATCGGCCTGCCCGTCGTCGTGAAACCAAAAGATGGCAACCAGGGCAAGGGCGTCACCGTCAATGTCACCACGCGCGAACAGCTGACGGCCGGCTTCCTCGCGGCGCAGGAATTCCGCGACGACATCCTCGTCGAACGCTATCTGCCGGGCCACGATTTCCGTCTGCTCGTCATCGGCAACAAGATGGTGGCGGCTGCCCGCCGCGACCCGCCGCAAGTGGTGGGCGACGGCCAGCACACGGTGCGCGAACTGGTCGACCAGGTCAACCTGGACCCGCGCCGCGGCAGCGGCCACGCCACCTCGCTGACGAAGATCCGCTTCGACGACATCGCCCTCGCCAGCCTGGCCAAGCAGGGCTACGTGGCCGACTCCGTGCCGCCCGTGGGTCAGCGCGTCATCCTGCGCAATAACGCCAACCTGTCGACGGGCGGCTCGGCCACCGACGTCACCGTCGACGTGCACCCGGAAGTGGCGGCGCGCGCCGTCGCGGCCGCGCACATGGTGGGCCTGGACATCTGCGGCGTGGACGTGGTGTCCGACAGCATCCTGAAACCGCTGGAAGAGCAGAACGCCGGCATCGTCGAAGTCAACGCCGCGCCGGGTCTGCGCATGCACCTGGCGCCGTCGTTCGGCAAGCCGCGTCCCGTGGGCGAAGCCATCATCGCCGCCATGTTCGCCGAGGGCGACGATGGCCGCATTCCCGTCGTCGCCGTCACGGGCACGAACGGCAAGACCACCACCGTGCGCCTGATCGCCCACCTGCTGACGGCTTCCGGCCTGCGCACGGGCATGACGAACACGGATGGCGTGTACATCGAAGGGCGCCAGATCGACAGCGGCGACTGCAGCGGTCCGCGCAGCGCGCGCAACGTGCTGCTGCACCCCGACGTCGACGCGGCCGTCTTCGAGACGGCGCGCGGCGGCATGCTGCGCGAAGGCCTGGCCTTCGACCGCTGCCAGGTCGCCGTGGTGACGAATATCGGCGCCGGGGATCACCTGGGCCTGAACTACATCACCACCGTGGAAGACCTGGCGGTATTGAAACGCGTGATCGTGCAGAACGTGGCCGACAGCGGCGTGGCCGTGCTGAACGCCACCGACCCGGCCGTGGCGCGCATGGCCAAAAATTGCAGCGGCACGGTGACCTTCTTCGCCGCAGACAAGACGCATCCCGTGATGGCCACGCACCGCGCGCAGGGCAACCGCGTCGTGTACGTGGAAGACGGCAAGCTGGTCGCGGCGCAAGGCAAGGAGCGCCACGAAATCGCCCTGTCGCAAGTGCCGATCACGCGCAACGGCGCCATCGGCTTCCAGGTCGACAACGTCATGGCGTCGCTGGCCGCCGCCTGGGCCGTGGGCCTGGACTGGAAAACCATCGCGCTGGGCCTGAAAACCTTCGCCAATGAAGCCGACAATGCGCCGGGCCGCTTCAACGTGTTCGACTATCGTGGAGCCACGCTGATCGCCGACTACGGCCACAATCCGGACGCCATCCTGGCGCTGGTGCAGGCCGTGGAAAGCATGCCGGCCAAGCGCCGTTCGGTGGTCATCAGCGGCGCCGGCGACCGCCGCGACGAAGACATCCGCCAGCAGACGGAAATCCTCGGCGCCGCCTTCGACGACGTGCTGCTGTACCAGGACCAGTGCCAGCGCGGCCGCGCCGACGGCGAAGTGGTGGCGCTGCTGCGCCAGGGTTTGAACGGCGCCAAGCGCACCAGCCATATCGATGAGATCAACGGCGAATTCGTCGCCATCGACAAGGCCCTGGCGCGCCTCGGCGAAGGCGACCTGTGCCTGATCCTGATCGACCAGGTGGAAGAAGCGCTGGCGCATATCGCCAAGCGCGTCGCCGAAGCGTAAGCACAGCCTGACGGCATGCAAGGGCGGCCTGCGGGCCGCCTTTTTTTCGTCCCTGCGCGTCAGTCGGCGCCGGCTTTTCCGATCGCCTGCGCGGCCAGCGCGCCGGCCCGCATCTCGCTGGCAAACAGCGAAGCCGCATGCGCCATCGCGCGGGTGGCGCGCGCCAGGAAATGCGTCCAGTGCTGCTGCTCGAGCAGCAGCATCTCGATGCAGAACCACACCTGGCCGCGCTGCACGTGGCCTTTCACCAGCTTGATGCGGCGGTTGACTTCATCGAGCGCCGCACGCACGCGCAGCAACTCTTCCGCTGTATCGATAGACCACACATTCGGCAGCAGCAGTTTGCCGAATTGCCCATCGTCGGCGTCGAAGCACAAGACATAGCCCATGCCTTCGAAACGGAAGACGATGTCGCCATCGCTGTCGGTCTGCGCCTGATATCCCTCCGCTTGCAGGTGCCGCAACAACGGTTCGGTGGTGGTGAATGTCGACATGGTGCTTCCTTTCATTGAGTGGAATGGCGGCCCCGTCTGGTGCCGCTGCATCACTGCCTCAACGCCGCAGCCGGCAAAAAATACAAAACTATTTTCACCACGCGTGGAGAGCGGGCACCCGACGGCGCCCGCAAGGCAGGCACGCGCCTGCCGCCAGGGTGCATGAATCCAGCAGGGATACCGGAAATGATATGGACATCGCAAAAGAAGTCATTTGTGGGGCAAAGTCATTCCCACCTACCATGCTTCCTGAGCAAGTTCCAGCTCTGGCGGCGACTGCCGCGGCGTTCTCAACATAACTAAAATACAGGTGGAGACAAGATGAAGCAATCGATGGCAACGGGCACCCGCACGCCCAAGCAAAATACACGACTGGCCTTGAAGGCCACGGTGGCCGCGCTGGCCGGCGCCGGCCTGCTGAGCAGCGCCTCCGTCTGGGCGCAACAGGCGCCCGCCGTGGCAACACCGGCGGCAGAAACGGCGCCGGCGGCAGTCGCACCGGAAGCCGCCGCCGACACTGCCGGCATCGCCGTGGTGGCCGTCACGGGCGTGCGCCGCGCCGCGCAAAGCGCGCAGACGATCAAGAAGAACAACGACCAGGTGGTCGACTCCATCGTCGCCGATGAAATCGGCAAATTCCCCGACAAGAACGTGGCCGAAATCCTCGGTCGCGTGACGGGCGTGCAGATCCGCCGCGAAAGCGGCGAAGCCGGTACCGTCATCATCCGCGGCTTGCCCGGCGTGGTGACCCTGCTCAACGGCCGCGAAATGTTCACCTCCGTGGGTCGCAGCCTGTACCTGGCCGACATTCCAACGGCCATGCTGCAGCGCGTGGATGTGTACAAATCGCAGGGCGCCGACATGGTCGAAGGCGGCACGGCCGGCGTGATCGACGTGCGCACCAACCGCCCGTTCGACTTCAAGGGCTTTACGGCGTCGGGCAATGTGCGCGCCGAACATCGCGACAAGGCCGGCTCGACGGACCCGAACGTCAGCGGCATGGTGTCGAACCGCTGGAAGACCCCATACGGCGAATTCGGCGCCCTGCTCGGCCTGTCCTACCAGCGCGGCAGATACTATGACGAGACGATCTGGAACGCCGAACCCGTCAAGCGCCCCGAAGCGGGCAACATCACGGGCCCCGATTCCGTCGGCATGATCCCGACCGTGGGCGACCGCAAACGCTACGCGACCAACGCCGCCTTCCAGTGGCGCCCGAACTCGCAGGTGGAGGTGTATGCGGAAGGCATGTCGACGCTGATCAAGCACGCGTTCGACAGCCAGTTCTTCGTCGGCTCGCTGCCGTGGGGGCAGAACCCGGACATCACCCTGATCCCCGGCACCAGCCAGGCGGCCACGGTGGGCAAGATCGACGGCCCCTGGTCGCCGTTCACGCTCGGTTCGACACAGGCACGGCGCGACCGCTCCATCGGTTCGCAGGGCGCCATCGGCGCGCGCTGGGATATCACGCCGCAGCTGCGCGCCACGACGGAACTGGCGCGCACGGTGAGCAACTTCGAGCGCGAATTTCCCATCCTCGACTTCCTCGCCCATCCCACCAGCGTGATCGGCAGCACGAACGTCAACGGCGGCGCGCAGATCAGCTACCCCGGCTACAACATGCTGGACCCGAAGAACTATACGCTGCTCGGCTTCTACGATAACCACAGCCACGACGAAGGCAGCTCGACCGACTGGCGCGGCGACGTCACTTACGACATGGACAGCACGGGCTTCTTCCGCGAATTCTCGGGCGGCGTGCGCCTGGCCAAGCGCAAGGCTGAATCGATCCGCGAAAAAAATGGCCAAGGCGGGCTGACGTCGATCATGACTGCGGATGCGATTCCCGGCCTGGCCTGCGCCTCGCACGAGAACACGGGCAACTTCGGCCTGCAAAGCTGGCTCACGCCGTGCCGCGACTTCATGCTCAACAACACGGCCGCGCTGCGCCAGCTGTTTACGGGCAGCAGCGAACGCAGTCCGGACGATCCGATGACCCACTACAAGGATGTGGAAAAAACCAATGCCGTCTACGGCAAGGCACGCATCGGCTTTGACCTGGCACAAGTACCGGTCGACGGCACTCTGGGCGTGCGCGTGGTGCAGACCAAGCAGGACTTGCAGGGCAACTCGTCGCAAAACGGCATCGTCACGCCGGTGCGCGTGAAGACGTCGGACACGGACGTGCTGCCCAGCATGACCCTGAAAGCCATGCTGCGCCAGGACCTGATCGCCCGCATGACGGCAGGCAAGGCCGTGCAGCGTCCCAATTTCGCCGACTTCAACCCCGGCGTGAGCCTGGGCCAGAGCCTGGAAATGGTGCGCCCGACGGGCAGCGGCGGCAATCCCGACCTCAAACCCGTGGAAGGCAAGAACCTCGACGTGGCGCTGGAATGGTATTTCGCGCAGACGGGTTCCGTCACGGCCACCGTGTTCCGCCACAACTTCAAGAATTACATCCTGTCCGGTTCGGCCAAGGAAACCTATGGCGGCATCGCGTACGACATCACGCGCCCGCGCAACACGTCGAAAGGCCATCTGCAAGGTCTGGAAATGGCTTACCAGCAGTTCTACGACAAGCTGCCCGGCTGGATGAGCGGCCTGGGCCTGCAGGCGAACGCCACCTACATGACGGGCGAACTGGAAGAGTTGAATGGCGGCGTGCATCCGTTCACGGGCATGTCGAAATGGTCGGCCAACATCGTCGGCCTGTACGAGCAGGGACCGTGGTCGGCGCGCCTGGCCTACAGCTGGCGCGACAAGTACGTCGACGACTACAACTACCGCGGCAAGGGCATCCACCTGACCGTGGCGCCGACCAAGACCCTGGACGCGTCGGTGTCGTACAAGCTCAATCCGCATACCACGGTGACGCTGGACGCCAACAACCTGCTCGACTCGACCTACCGCGACTACCACGACACGCCCGACTATGTGCGCGATGTGCGGCGCTACGACAAGGTTGTCGGTTTATCGATACGCTGGAGCTACTAACTCATATCCCCCCTTTCTTCCTTGCGAGGGTTTTCAGCGCCAGCCGGCAACGGTTGGCGTTTTTTTGCCTTGTGGAATCTATCCGACATAGGAATTGATCTGGCGCAAAATGGCGCCGCCGGGGCGCTTTTATGCTGGCAGCTTGACTAGCGAACCCGGCGGGGACAACATGCGCGATGCACGGCACGTCGATACACAGTTATTTCAACCCGACATCCCGGTGCGGCTCGACATGCGCACGGCGGCGCTGGTCGAACATGCGCTGGCCTTGCAGGAAATGGCCGGCACGGGTGCCGCCGCCCTGTTCCTGCATTGCCACGACGTACCGCTGCCCACCGCCCTGCGCGTGCTGACGACGGGACCGCGCCGCCAGCCGGCCGGGCCGCACCTGTTTGCCCGCCTGCGTCCGCGCACGACCGCCCTGCCGCTACCGGCGCGCTGACGAATCCTGTACCATCGCCGCAACCTACTACATGAGGCACGGCGATGCAGGCAGCGACACCCCACGATTCCTATGCGGCACTGATGGACCTGATCAAGGCGCGCCATGCGGAGCTGAGCCCGCAATTCCAGGCCGGCGCCCGCTACCTGGCCGACCATCCGGACGAAGTGGCCGTGTCATCGATGCGCAGCATCGCCGCGCGCGCGCAGGTGCAATCGGCCGCCCTGGTGCGCCTGGCGCAGCAGCTGGGCTTTTCCGGCTGGCCGGAACTGAAAGCCATCTTCGTCGAACGCCTGCGCGCGGGACCCGTCGGCTATGCGGCAAAGGCGGGCGCGCTGGCCGGCAAGGACGGGGACCTGGTCACCGAAGTGTTCGCGGTGCAGCAACGCAACCTGGCCGCCACGGAAAGCGCCAACCACGCCGCCCTGGACGCGGCTGCCAGCCTGCTGCAGGCGGCGCCCCGCGTGCACGTGGCCGGCTTTCGCGCCGCCCACCCGATCGCCTACACCCTGCACTACCTGTACCGGCTGCTGCGCCCCAGCGTGCAGCTGCTGAGCGGCCAGGGCGGCACCCTGGAAATGGACTTGCGCGCCCTGCAGGCGGGCGAAGCCGTCGTCGTCGTCAGCTTCGCGCCGTATTCGAGCGAAGCGCTGCTGGTGGCGCAAACGGCGCGCCAGGCCGGCTGCCAGGTGCTCGCCATCAGCGACAGCGCCATGTCGCCGCTGGCCCTGCAGGCCGACGCCAGCATCGTCATCGCTGTCGACAGCCCCTCGTTCTTCCCTTCCATCGTGGCCGGCGTCGCGGCCGTGGAGAGCCTGGTGGAACTGCTGGTGGCGCGCGCGGGACCGGACGCCGTTCACGCCATCGGCGCAGCGGAAACCCAGCTGCGGGCGCTGGGCGCCTACGCAAAAACATCAAATGATGTAAATTAAAAACAAATACACCAATCGTTGCAACACGGCTCCACGCATCCTATAATCGGCCATTCTCCCTTGCCGATAAGAAAGCGATACCATGAGCCATGTCTTCCACCGCAGCCTGACCGCCACCTACCCTGTCGCCACGGGCGGCGATGGGCCTTACCTGATCGATGCGGACGGCAAGCGCTACCTGGACGCCTGCGGCGGCGCGGCCGTCTCCTGCCTCGGCCATTCGGATGCGGCCGTGAGCGCCGCCGTGCAGCGGCAGATTGCGACGATGGCATACGCGCACAGCTCGTTTTTCACCAGCGAGCCGATGGAGCAGCTGGCCGATTTTCTCGTCGAGCGGGCACCAGACGGCATCGACAGCGTGTATTTCGTCTCCGGCGGCTCGGAAGCGGTGGAAAGCGCGCTCAAGCTGGCGCGCCAGTATTTCGTCGAGCGGAGCCAGCCCCAGCGCCGCCACGTCATCGCCCGCCGCCAGAGCTATCACGGCAACACCCTGGGCGCGCTGGCCACGGGCGGCAACGCCTGGCGCCGCCAGCAGTTCGAGCCGCTTCTCATTGGCGTGACCCACGTGTCGCCCTGCTACGCCTGGCGCGACCAGCAGGCGCATGAAACGGATGCCGACTACGTGGCGCGCCTGGGCCAGGAACTGGAAGACCATATCGCCGCACTGGGCGCGGAGAACGTCATGGCCTTCATCGCCGAGCCCGTCGTCGGCGCCACGGCCGGCGCCCTGCCCGCCGTCGCCGGCTATTTTGCGCGCATGCGCGACATTTGCCAGCGCCACGGCATCCTCTTGATCCTCGACGAAGTCATGTGCGGCATGGGCCGCACGGGCAGCCTGTTCGCCTGCGAGCAGGAAGGCGTCACGGCCGACCTGATCTGCATCGCCAAGGGCCTGGGCGCCGGCTACCAGCCCATCGGCGCCGTGATGGTGTCGCAAGACATCCGCGACACCCTCCGCGCCGGCACGGGTTTCTTCCAGCACGGCCACACGTACATCGGCCACGCCACGGCCTGCGCCGCCGCGCTGGCCGTGCAGCGGCAGATCGAGGAACGCGCTTTGCTGGCCAACGTGCGCGCCATGGGCGCCTTGCTGAACGAGCGGCTGCAGCAGCGCTTCGACGGCCATGCGCACGTGGGCGACATCCGCGGCCGCGGCCTGTTCCTGGGCCTGGAACTGGTGCAGGACCGCGCCACCAAGCAGCCGTTCGATCCGGCCCGCCGCCTGCACGCGCGCATCAAGGCGCACGCCATGCAGAACGGGCTGATGTGCTACCCCATGGGCGGCACCATCGACGGCCTGCATGGCGACCACGTGCTGCTGGCGCCGCCCTACATCATCGACGCCAGCCACGTCGACGAGATCGTCGACAAGCTGGGCGCGGCCATCGACACGAGCCTGGCCTAAGCGCGCCCGCTGCTTCCGACGGTAGACATCAGTCTGGCGCCGCAGCTGGTCTTGTGGCCGTCAAACGCCACGGGCACGCCATCGATCAGCACCTGCGGATCGCCCTCGGCGATCACGCAGCGCACATGGCCCTTGATCGGGCAAACGCAAGGGTCGCCCTTGCGCGCCACAGCCACACCCAGCACCGTACTCTTCGGCGCCGCGCCCACCACCTTGCCGCCGTGGCTGGTGGGATCGTTCAAACGGATCACGCCACGCATCATGCCTCCCATCCTGGTCCAACGCATACAGCGGCATCTGTCCATACGGTGCCGCTCCCGCCTGCATTATCGGGCGCTACGGACCAGTCATCATTGCGTTCGAGCACATTGACGGCATACCGACCGCCGGAATACCAATAGTGGCCCAACAGCACTTTTGTTCACTCCTTGCCAATATTAATTGACTTATTCGAAACAATCGTTTTAAATCAGGATGTTACTCAAAATCAATCATCTTGCGCATTCCAACATCGCATTGACCCTTTTCGATGCTTGACGCCCACGTTGATGCACTCTCAAGCCAAGGTATATGGAACTGCTCGACTCCCAGCGTCAGACCCCGCCGCAAGACGACACGATCAGCGGGCACTACGAAGTGCGCCGCTTGCTGGGCGAAGGCGGTTTCGGCCATGTGTTCGAAGCCTGGGATGCCAAGCTGTGCCGCAGCGTGGCGCTCAAGCGCCTGAAACCGCAAGCCGACGTGCTGCATCCGGAAAAACTCATCAATGAAGCGCGCCTGGCCGCCTCGCTCAAGCATGCGGCCTTCGTGCGCATCTTCGCCATCGAGGGCCAGGGCACGGGCCAGTCCATCGTCATGGAACTGGTGGAAGGCCAGACGCTGGGCCAGTTCATGCACAGCGGCAAGGCGGACTTGCAGGCCGCGCTCGACATCGCCTACCAGATCGCCGACGCCATGGACGAGGCGCACGCCATGGACCTCGTGCACGGCGACCTGAAACCATCGAACCTGATGCTGGAAGCAAGCGGCAAGGTGCGCATCCTCGACTTCGGCCTGGCCCGCCACATCGACCCGCAAGCCACACAAACGACTACCCTGTGCGACTTGCAGGGCACCATCGCTTACATGGCGCCCGAACGCCTGATGGGCCGCCTGCCCGACACGCGCGGCGACGTGTATGCCTTGGGCGCCATGCTGTACGAAATGCTGGCCGGCCAGCGCCACTTCGCCCACCTGAACGGCCTGGCCCTGGCCGCCGCCCACATGCAGGCGACGCAGCCGTGGCCCGACCTCCCGGACTCCGTCCCACCCGCCATCAACGCCCTCGTGCGCGCAATGACGGCGCACGACCCGGCCGAACGGCCACGCACCATGCGCGATGTGCGCGAGGCGATCGGGGCGCAGCGCGGGGAACCGCTCCCCCTGGCGGCGCCACTTGCCGACGCGACGTCCGCGAAAGAAGAACCGCCCGCCAGCGTCTCCATCCGCCTGCCCCTGCCCCGCAAGCGCACCCTGAAATGGGGTGCGGGCGTGGCGCTGCTGGCGGTGCTGGCGGGATGGCAGCTGCCCAATATCATTCCTGCCGTCAAATCGTTCGTCACGGGGGAAAAGGCACCCGCGCCGTATTCGGAGATGGCCAGCATGGCGGCGGGGATGGAAGCATTGCGCTCGTTTGACCAAGAAAGCGCACAGAAACAGGCAGTTGAATATTTCAGTACCGTACTCAAACACAATCCTGAACACGCTGCGGCAAATGCCGGCCTGTCACTGGCTTTCACATTGCACTATTTTGGCAGTGGGCGTGATGAAACTTGGCTGAAACGCGCAGACATTGCCGCAAAACAAGCATTGGCAGCCGACGATCAACTGGCTCTTGCCCATGTGGCACAGGCCTGGGTACTGGAGTACCAAGGCAAACGTCCGCAAGCGATGCAGGAAGTCACGGCAGCCTTGAACCTTGAACCAAGCAATCTGCTGGGCATGTATGGTAAGGCGCGCCTACTCATCCATGCACAAAAATTTGACCTGGCTCAGGAAGTGCTTGACAAGGCTATCACACTATATCCCCGTAATCGCCCTTTGATTTCTATCCTGGGCAAACTGCACTACAACCTAGGCAATTACACGGAAGCTGAAAAGCACTTTCGGAAAGCTATACAGATAGATCCGCATGTGGCCAATGCCTACGCCCAACTCAGCGGCACACTGGACCGTCTGAATCGCAGTGACGAAGCCCTGCAGGTGCTACAGCAAGGATTACAAGTGCATCCTGACTGGGAACTGTATACCAACCTCGGCAATGCCCTGTTTAACCGGGGCGACTATCTGGGAGCAGTGCAGGCATTTAAGAAAGCCGTTTCAGACAATAAAGGCGGTCCCGGTAACTACCTGTTATGGGCGAACCTGGCGGATGCCCAACGGTGGGTACCCGGACAGGTTGAATTGTCACGCGACTCTTACCGGCGCGCAATTACGCTGATTCAAGTGATGCTACGCCACTCGCCAGACGACCCAAAAATCAATTCTCGGCTGGCGCTGTATTCAGCCTACGCGGGCTCGCAAGACGATGCGCTCAAGCACGTAACACAAGCTGTCCAGCTTGCTCCCACATTGCCAGACATCCAGTTCAGGGCCGCACTAACCTATGAACTGATAGGCAAGCGCAATGAAGCGATGGCGGCGTTGCAACAGGCACTGGAACGCGGCTACCCCCTCAACCTGATCGAATCAGCTCCCGATCTGTTGACACTACGGCGAGATGTTCGCTATCAGAAATTACTTATTAATATGGAAAGAAATCAGAAAACATGACGTATGAAAAACCCTGGATGAAGTTATCGGTCCATTTTGATGCAGACCAAATCACTAACCAGCTCGACTATGCGTTTACTTCCTGCGACGGCAGCGCTGACCCGCGCCACGGCCCCTACATGGGCGGTGTGCATTTTCAGCAAGGCCAGCACGTCTACCTGGAAGTCAATTGCTGTGGCACAAAGGCGAGTGGTTTTACCTCTTTCCAAATCGTCGATTGCTGCCTCATCAGCGTACCCCAGCTGACCCAAATCGGCCCCGACGTACCCACCCGCTACTCGCTGCCATCTCCCTTTCTGCAAGCGACCGGCGCCACCTATCAGGTGCCCCTGGATTTCGAGTCCCATGTCCTGCCACCAGACCCTGCCCTGCCCGATCTGCGCCGCATCCGCCAGGATTGGAAACACAACCTTGACGTGGGTCAGAGCAAGGGGCGCTGGGAACTCTCGTTCGTACTGACTGTACGCATCATTCGAGGCGAGCAAGACTTGCCGGAATTGCGTGTCTTCAGTTTTGACCCGGAAGCATCAATAGGCGGCACTGTCGATACGTAATCCGTACAGCCACCGACAGACACTTTTCGCCCAACCACTAGTACTACCGGATATCCAAGCCGCGCCACCTCCGCGCGGCTTTTTCACATCCGCACGCAATACGCCGCCCCGCCCGCCGAAAGCGGTAAAATGACGGCCTTGAACCCAAGCTCCGCCCCCTGGCGCGGCCTTGAACGCACACAGCACCACACACAGCCCGGCAGGCACGCCTTTCCTGCCGCCGGACCAACGACAAAGAACACATGACCACCGTCCCAAAAGAAATCAACGCCGCCGCGGCAAAGAAGAATTCGGCTGAAAAGCTCACGCCCATGATGCAACAATATATGGGCATCAAGGAAAACCACCCGACGATGCTGGTCTTCTACCGCATGGGCGATTTCTACGAGCTGTTTTTCGAGGATGCGGAAAAAGCCTCGCGCCTGCTGGGCATTACCCTGACGGCGCGCGGCGTGGCCAGCGGCAACCCCATTAAAATGTGCGGCGTGCCGTTTCATTCGCTCGATGGCTATCTGGCCAAGCTGGTCAAGCTGGGCGAGTCGGTGGCCATCTGCGAACAGATCGGCGATCCGGCCACCAGCAAGGGCCCTGTCGAGCGCAAGGTCATGCGCGTGGTCACGCCCGGCACCCTGACGGATGCGGACTTGCTGCCCGAGAAGGCCGAGCGCCCGCTGCTGGCCATGTGCAGCATCACGCAGCGCAAGACGGTCACCACGGGCCTGGCCTGGCTGTCGCTGGCCAGCGGTGCCTTGAAGCTAATGGAATTTTCCGGCGACAGCGCCACCGTGGCCGTGCGCCTGCAGCAGGAGCTGGAACGCATCGTGCCGGCCGAAATTCTCAGCGGCGACAACGGCAACCTGTTCGACGATTACGCGGGCACGCACATCAACCGCGTGCCGGACTGGCATTTCGACGTGGTGGGCGGCCACAAGGCCCTGCTGGATCAATTGGGCGTGGCGACCCTGACGGGCTTCGGCGCCGACGGCCTCGGCGCCGCGTTCGGCGCGGCCGGCGCGCTGCTGCGCTATGCGCAATCGACGCAGGGACGCGGTCTGCAGCACGTGCGCTCCCTGACAACCGAGACGGAAAGCGAATTCATCGGCCTGGACGCGGCCACGCGGCGCAACCTGGAACTGACGGAAACCATCCGCGGCCAGGAATCGCCGACCTTGTTTTCCCTGCTGGATCATTGCCGCACGGCCATGGGTTCGCGCATGCTGCGCCACTGGCTGCACCATGCGCGGCGCGACCAGAACGTGGCGCGCGCGCGCCATGAAGCCATCGCCGCGCTGGCGCAAAGCGAAGCGGCGGGGCCCTTGGCCGCCACCCTGGCGCAAGTACCCGATATCGAACGCATCACCACGCGCATCGCGCTGCTGTCGGCCCGTCCGCGCGACCTGGCCGCCCTGCGCGACGGCTTGCTGCAACTGCCGGCCCTGCGCGGCGACGTGGTCCGTTGCTATGGTCCTGGCCAGGGCGGCGAAAGCGGCTTGCTGGCTGCCATCCATACGGCCTTGGCCACGCCGACCGCCTGCCTGGACTTGCTGGTGCGCGCCGTGGCGCAGGAACCGGCCGCGATGGTGCGCGACGGCGGCGTGTTCGCCACGGGTTTTGACACGGAACTGGACGAACTGCGCGCGCTGTCGGAAAACGCGGGCCAGTTCCTGCTCGACCTGGAAACGCGCGAACGCGCGCGCACGGGCATCGCCAACCTGCGCGTCGAATACAACAAGGTGCACGGCTTTTACATCGAAGTCACGCACGGCCAGACGGACAAGGTGCCGGACGATTACCGCCGCCGCCAGACCCTGAAAAACGCCGAGCGCTACATCACGCCGGAACTCAAAGTGTTCGAAGACAAGGCCCTGTCGGCACAGGACAAGGCCCTCGTGCGCGAAAAACTGCTGTACGACCTGCTGCTGGCCGACTTGGCGCCGCACATTGGGACTTTACAGACCATTTCGCAAGGCCTGGCCCAGCTCGACACTTTGAATGCGCTGACGGAACATGCGCAACAGCACAACTGGGCCGCGCCGCAACTGGTCGAGGAACCGTGCATCAACATCGTAGAAGGCCGCCACCCCGTGGTGGAAAAGCAGATCGAACGCTTCATCGCCAACGATTGCCGCTTCGTCAACGAGCGCCGTTTGCTCCTGATTACCGGCCCGAACATGGGCGGTAAATCGACCTTCATGCGCCAGGTGGCATTGATCACCCTGCTGGCCTACGTGGGCAGCTACGTGCCGGCCGCTTCCGCCACCATCGGCCCCATCGACCGCATCTTCACGCGCATCGGCGCCACCGACGACCTGGCGGGCGGACGCTCGACCTTCATGGTGGAAATGACAGAATCGGCGGCGATTTTGAACGGCGCCACCGAGCACTCGCTGGTGCTGATGGATGAAGTGGGCCGCGGCACCTCGACCTTCGATGGCCTGGCCCTTGCCTGGGCCATCGCGCGCCATCTGATCGACAGCAGCCGCAGTTTCACCCTGTTTGCCACGCACTACTTTGAGCTGACGCAACTGCCGGATAGCCACCCGAGCGCGGCCAACGTGCATTTGTCCGCCGTCGAGCACAAGGACAGCATCGTCTTCCTGCACGCCGTGCAGGCCGGTCCCGCCTCGCAAAGCTACGGCTTGCAGGTAGCGCAACTGGCTGGCGTGCCGCAGCCTGTGATCAAGGCGGCGCGCAAGCACCTGGCGCGCCTGGAAGCGCAGGCACTCGACGCCACGCCGCAACGCGACCTGTTCGCGCTGCCTTCCGCCGATCCGTATGCGCAAGAGGAAGAAGAGGAAGCGGGGGCGCCGCTGGCCGCGCTGAACGCGGCGCAGCAAGCCTTGCTCGACGCCATCGCCGACCTCGATCCCGACGCGCTCACGCCGCGCGATGCGCTGGAGCAGCTGTATCAGTTGAAACGGCTGGCCGCCGCATGACGATCCGGCGCGGCATTGTTAGCCTGCGCCTGCTGGCCGCCGGCTTGCTGGCCGTCAGTCTGCCATGGCAGGCGGCGCTGGCCGCCCCAGGCGACCAGGCCGGCTTCGAGTTTGCGGTGCTGGGCCACTCCTTCAACGCGGGGCCGGACGACGGCCCCCTGAAGAAAGCCATCGCCGAAACGAGCGCCTTCAATGCCTCGTTCGTGGTGGCCACCGGCATCAAGGCCGCCAGCGAATCGTGCAGCGACAAACTGTACAGCCAGCGCAAGGAGGTGCTGGACGCCAGCGGGCCGCCGCTGATCGTCTCGCTGTCGGCCAGCGACTGGGCCAACTGCCGCAATTCGCGCGGCAGGGTCAACGCCATCGAACGCCTGAACCGGCTGCGCGACGTGTATTTCGCCGACGACCAGAGCCTGGGCCAGCGCAAGCTGACCCTGTCGCGATTGTCATCGACGGCGAAGTTCCGCAGCTATGCGGAAAACGCCCACTGGGAATACGGCGGCGTGCTGTTTGCCACCGTCAACCTGCCCGCCAACAACAACCATTTCCTGCCAGAAGCGGGACGCAACAGCGAATTCGAAGACCGCCTGGTGGCCAACCGTTCCTGGCTGCAGCGCCTGTTCGCCATGGCGCAGCGCAAGAAACTCGACGGCATCGTGCTGTTTTCCGATGGCGATGTGGGCGTACTGGACGAAGAAGACAATTCGCTGCTGCCCAGCTTCAGTTCGAAACAGGATGGTTTTGCGGGACCGCGCAAGCAGATCCGTACCCTGGCGAAGAAGTTCAGCGGCAAAGTCTTGCTGGTCGATACGCAACGCGATGGCGACGCGGAGGGCAAGGAAGGGAAAAGTAAAAAGGCCGCGGCCAGGACGGACGCGCCAAAGATCCGCTGGAAAGGCAACCTGGGCCACGTCAGCATCGACAACGACTGGTCCGCCATCACCGTACGGCCCGGCAAAACCCCATTCTTTGAGGTGCGTCAACGTGCCACTCGGCCATCGGCGCAGGCACGGGCCAAGGCATCGACTGTGCGCCGATAAAAAATAAGGCCGACGAAGTCGGCCTTTATTCATTCAATCCACCAGCGTCACGACGCCTGACAAAACCGTCGCGAGCGGCAGTGATTTGTGGCCGAGAAGCGCAACCGTACTCCAGTACGGTGAGCATCGCCGGTCGCAAAGCGCGCCGCGCAGCAGGTTTGGTCGGGTGTTACCCAGCAGCGTCACGACGCCTGACAAAACCGTCGCGAGCAGCTGCGCGGCGTGGCCGAGAAGCGCAACCGTACTCTAGTACGGTGAGCATCGCCAGCCGCGCCCCGCTGCGCGCAGCAGGTTTGGTCAGGTGTTAGTGGATAGGGTGGGTGCGGAAGTGATCGCCGTCTTCGCCTTCATCATCTTCATCGCCATGGTCATGGCCGTGTGCGCCATGCACGTGGCCATGGGCGATTTCTTCTTCGGTGGCTTCGCGCACGTCAGCGACGGTCAGCGAGAAGCGCAGCGCGATGCCGGCCAGTGGATGGTTACCATCCAGCACGACCTTGTCGTCGGCGATATCGGTCACGGTGAAGATCATCGCTTCTTCATCCGGCGAATCGCTTTCCGGCATGCCTTCGAACTGCATGCCCACTTCCAGCGGCTCAGGCAGGCGATTGCGCGGCTCGACCTTGACCAGGGCGGGATCGTATTCACCGAAAGCATCATCCGGTTCGATCTGGATCGTGTTGGAATAGCCAACTTCCTTGCCGTCGAGTTCTTCTTCGATCTTCGGCAGGGTGTTTTCATAATCACCGTGCAGGTAGACCATCGGCTGACGGCCGTCTTCGATCAGATTGTCTTGCGCGTCTGACAGTTTGTAGTTGACAGTCACGACCGTATTTTTGGCAATCTTCATTATGCTTCCTTTCATTGTATAAGCTGGCAAATTATACCTTCACGCCGCCAACGGCAGGCGCATTCCTGCATTTCCGGTTGTTATAATGGGCGCATGAAAAAATTAACTCTCCTCGGCGATATCACGCCGGCGCAATTCCTGCGCGACTACTGGCATAAAAAGCCCTTGTTGATCCGTCAAGCCGTGCCTGGCTTCAAGGCGCTGTTCGATATCAAGGCCCTGGCCGAGCTGGCTACCCTGGACCACGTCGAATCGCGCCTGGTCAGCCATGCGGATGGCCACTGGAACATGCAGCAAGGTCCGTTGACCAGCCTGCCCTCGCTGAAACAGAAGGAATGGACGCTGCTGGTGCAGGGCGCTAACTTGCACAGCGCCAAGGCCGACGCCCTGCTGCGCCAGTTCCGCTTCCTGCCCGACGCGCGCCTGGACGACCTGATGGTCAGCTTTGCCACCGATGGCGGCGGCGTGGGTCCGCATTTCGATTCCTATGACGTGTTCCTGCTGCAAGGCCAGGGCAAGCGCCATTGGCGCATCGGTGCGCAGAAGGACCTGAGCCTGATCGACGGCTTGCCGCTGAAAATCCTCAGCAACTTCACGCCCGATGAAGAATTCACGCTGGAACCGGGCGACATGCTGTATTTGCCGCCCCACTACGCGCACGACGGCGTGGCCATCGGCGACTGCCAGACGTATTCGATCGGTTTCCGCTCACCCACGTTCCAGGAACTGGGCGAAGCCTTTTTGCAATTCATGGCCGATTCGATCGACTTGCCGGGCATTTACAGCGATCCCGACCTGAAAGCGTCGGGCAAGCCGGCGGAAATCCCCCGTGAGATGCTCAGCACCATCACCGAAGAAATGAACAAGGTGCGCTTCACGGAAGAAGACGTGACCATTTTCCTGGGCGAACACCTGTCGGAACCGAAGCACAATGTGTTTTTCACCCCGCTGTCGAAGCCATTGACGGTGGGCCGCTTCGCGGACGCCGCGCAGAAAAAGGGTGTCGTGTTGTCGCGCAAGACGTTGATGCTGTATCGTGGCAAGAATGTCTTCATCAATGGCGAATCGTTTGCCATTGGAAAAGCCGACAAAACGGCCCTGGAAACTCTGGCCAACGAACGCGCCCTCGATGGTGCCGCCGTGGCCCAGGCGTCCGATGACGTGATGGATGCCTTGTACACCTGGTATCAGGATGGCTGGATCGAACTGGCTTGAATGAGAGTGTCGTAGCAAAGTGGTATTACAGTAGGTAAAATAACAGCTTCTGTGCCAGCGCAATGAAACATATTATTTTTATATCGTTTTGTCGCGCTTTCGCAAATCGCTTACACTTGCTTGCAATTTGCTTCGGCAAATATTGCGATATCACAAAATAGTTGCGAATTTGCCTCTTGCTCCTATTGCGACGCACCAAAAATCGCTATAATATTCGGTTAGGAAGTTTCCGTTGTCTGGCAGGCACCACCTGGTACGAAAAGCCTTCGAAGACGACCTAACGAGCGATAATTACCGGTAATTATTCATCGCAACAATATTGATTTATTTTTTGAAATAATTAAGGAAAACAAATGAAAAAATCCCTGCTGATCGCCTCCCTGATGGTTGTTGCTCTGGCTGCTTGCAGCAAAAAAGAAGAAGCTCCTGCACCAGCACCAGTAGTTGAAACCCCAGCACCAGCACCAGCAGTTGAAGCTGCTCCAGCTGCTGCTGCTGCTGACGCTGCTGCTTCGGCCGCTACCGACGCTGCTGCTGCTGCTTCGGCTGCCGCTTCGGCCGCTACCGACGCTGCTTCGGCTGCTTCGGCTGCTGCATCGGCTGCTAAGTAATTTAGCACCCTGCACTAGAGAAAGCCGGCCTTCGGGCCGGCTTTTTTGCGTCCGGCGCTTTATCCGCGGGATAAAGCGCCGGACGCAAACATATTAAAAAAGGCTGGTCCGGTTTTCCGGGCCAGCCTTTTTTAATGCGCGGCAGACTCTGATGCCTGCCGCGAATGTAGCGCTTATTTCAACTGATCGTTCAGCAGACCCAGGATCTTCTCGGCCACTGGCGAGGTATCTGGCTGGCCTTCGTTGCCGAGGATGCTGACCCGGCTGGTCGAGCCCGTGCCGGCCTTGACGAGCACGCGGTAGCGTTGCGCTTCCTTGTCCTTGTCGGACGACGAGCCCCAGCTGAACAGCTTCGAGAAGAAGCCATCTTTCTTGACCGCATCCGGATCGACGTAACGCACGAAATACGTGCCTTGCGTGCGGTCGCGGTCTTCCACGGTGAAGCCAACGCGGTCCAGCGCCAGGCCGACACGGCGCCAGGCGCGGTCGAAACCTTCATCGACTTCGATGGCGCGCGCCGGCGTGGCGGCATCGCCCACCAGCTTGGCATGCTGCGGCTGCACAATCGCGGCATCGACGGACGTCTTCGCTTGCGCTTCGTCGCTGGCCGCGCCCAGGCGCGTCATCAGCTTGGCCAGGAATTGCGCTTCCAGACCCGGATCGTTCGGGCGAGCGGTCCAGGTGGTGGTTTCCTTGTCGCGGCCGGTGACAACCTCTTCCACGCCGCGGTGGCTGATGTAGATCTCGGTCGAACCGTCGGCCAGGCGCTCCACGCGGGTGCGGAACTTGTCTTTTTCACCGGTCGAGTAGAGCGAATCGAAGGCCTTGCCGATGGTGCTGCGGATAAAGTCTTGCGGTACCTTGGCGCGGTTTTCGTTCCACTCGGTTTCCATGATGCCCGCCGTCGGCTGGTCGACGGCAATGGTAAAGCCCGAATCTTCCCAGAACTGCTTGAGTTGCGGCCACAGCACCTCAGGCGACTGCTTGACGACCAGCCAGCGCTGGTTGCCCGCGCGCTCGACCTTCACGCCGCCTGCCGTGACCGGCACCACGCCGACCACGCCGTCGGCGCCCACGACGACCGGGGTACCGGCCGTGGCGTTGCGCTGCGCGTTGTAGCCGGAAGCCGTGGCCACGCCGTTTTTCGCATCCGGCAAGGAGTAGCGGTTGTCCTGCTGCAATTGCGTCAGGTCAGGCGGCACGTCCAGGGTGCCGGCTTTCTTGACCGACTTGTAGTCGACCTTGTCGCCGCCGACTACCGAACTGATCATGCCGCAGCCCGCGAGGCTGGCTGCGACGGCGCCGATGACGATGCCGCGGACGGCGAAGGTGGCAGGCGCCGATTGGTTTTTCTTGCAATTAGTCATGTCGTAACTGGATAAGAAGCTAAGTAGCAGCTGGAATCAGGGAAGGTCCGGACTGGTCAAGTCCGGGCTTAAAGTTCGGCCTTAAGACAGGACGCCGGCGTCGCGCAAGGCATCGCGCACGGTGGCATGGCAATTTTCAGCCAGCGGCACCAGTGGCAAGCGTATGCCGGCAGGCATCAGGCCCATTTCGGCCATCGCCCATTTGACGGGCACCGGGTTGGGCTCGACAAACAATTTCTGGTGCAGAGGGAACACTTTGTTATTGATGGCAATCGCCTTGGCGCGTTCGCCCGCCATGGCCGCGACGCACAGTTCGTGCATGGCGCGCGGCGCGACGTTGGCCGTCACGGAAATGTTGCCGTGGCCGCCGCAGAACATCAGCGCCATGGCCGTCGGATCGTCGCCCGAGTACACGGCGAAGTCGGCCGGCACGAGGCGCAGCAGGTCGACGCCGCGGCCGATATTGCCGGTCGCATCTTTCACGCCGACGATATTCGGGATGGCGGACAGGCGCACGATGGTCTCGTTGCTCATGTCGGCAACCGTGCGGCCCGGCACGTTGTACAGGATGACGGGGATGTCGACGGCTTCGGCGATGGCCTTGAAGTGCTGGTACATGCCTTCCTGGGTAGGACGGTTGTAGTACGGCACCACTTGCAAGACAGCATCGGCGCCCGCTTCTTTCGCGTAACGCGTCAGCTTGATGGCCTCGGCCGTGGAGTTGCCTCCGGCACCGGCGATGATAGGAATGCGTCCCTTGGCATGTTCGACGGTCAACTGGATCAGTTCACAGTGTTCTTCCACGCTGACTGTTGCCGATTCGCCCGTTGTGCCAACGATGACGATGCCGTCCGTACCCTCGGCGATATGCCAGTCGATCAGCTTGCGCAAACCTGGAAAGTCCAGACTGCCGTCTGCGTGCATCGGGGTGACGATTGCTACAATGCTGCCCTTGATCATAGTAAGTTTATAGCGCCGATAAATAAAACAACGATTGTAGCGGATAGCCCGCGCCTGTGGTGCATTCTGACATAGTATGGCCGCTCAAAACGTCGGCAGCAAGGCTGCCAACCGTGGAAAATCCGGCCGGACGGCACAAATTCGTTGCACCAGAGCAGCTTTTGGCCGTTCCACGCGTCCATCCTCATACGCTACCACACGCAAGCCCTGCTGCACCGCCCAGGTCAGCATTTCGCCTTCCTTGAGCAGGAATTTCGGATTCGACGGCTTGCCGAACTGCTCATTACCCTCGGCAAACGTTTCATACAGCAGCACGCCATCGGGTGCCAGGCTGGCAAGCATGGCTTCCAGCAGCGGCCGGTGCAGATAATTGGTGACGACGATGCCGGCAAAGCGGCCGGGTGCGAAGGGCCACACGGCACCCGGCGCCTCCAGGTCCACCAGCGAGGTGGTAATGCCCGTGCCGGCCGCCTTTTCCAGCATTTCAGGATCATGGTCGAGCGCGAGCACCGGGTGGCCCAGGCTCACCAGGTGGCGCGCATGGCGGCCTGCGCCGCAAGCCAGGTCCAGCACTTCGCCGCCCGGGATCAGGGGCGCCCAGCGGCGCAGCCAGCCGGAAATCGCTTCGGTTTCTACAGTTGGTTCAATTACTTGCATCGGTACTTCCATCAGTTAATTTCGTTTTGGCAGCATCAGCCCAGCAGCATGCGCAGCGGCAAGGTCAGCGCATACAGGATCTCCACCGCCTTCTGCAGCACCCCGCTCAACGCCAAGCCCAGGTAGCCCTTGTAGCTCAGAAAAATCAGCAGAGCGAAGACGAAGGGCGTGTAGCGGTCGATGCTGGCGTACTTCCTGGACAAACCGGCGGGCAGCACGCCAGCGACGATACGCCCGCCATCGAGGGGCGGCACGGGTATCAGGTTAAAGCAGAACATGACCACATTTACCGCCACGCCAGCCAGGCTCACCTCGTCAAGGAAGTTGCGCATGGCGAAACCCGGCGATACCGTGCTCAGCAAGACGTGCGCAATCATCCAGCCCAACGCCATGGCCAAATTGGCCATCGGCCCGGCCAGCGCCACCCAGGCCATCTGTCCCTTCGGATTGCGCAGGCGGCTGAAATCGACGGGCACCGGCTTGGCGTAGCCGAACGGCACGCCGATCGCCCAGTACAAGGTCAGGGGCAGCAAAATCGTGCCGAAAAGATCGATATGCCGGATGGGATTCAGACTCAGCCGGCCCTCGTTCGAGGCCGTCGGATCGCCGAAATACCGGGCCGCGTAGCCATGCGCGGCTTCATGCAGGGAAATGGCAAACAGCACGGGCACCAGATACACCGCGACTGTCTGGACCGTCACATTGATATCATTCATGATGCCGATTTTAACAGAGGCGCCCGCTGTCCTTTCTTATGTTGCCATTAAGACCCTGCCTTGCCGGGAGCGTCCTTGGCTGGCAGCGGATGCGTTCCGCTGCCGGGACAGGCTAGAAAGACGGGCGCCGGCCAGGCCGCCTACAATCCCAGCACGGCCGGGTCGCCGCGTCCCACGCGCACCACTTCCGGTTCCGGCCCCGTCAGGTCGATAACGGTGCTGGGACCATGCGCGCAGACGCCGCCGTCGATGATCAGGTCGACCAGTTTTTCCAGGCGTTCGCGGATGGTGTCGGCATCCGTCAGGCTGTCTTCGTCGCCAGGCAAGGTCAATGTCGCACCGAGCAGCGGCTGGCCCAGTTCTTCCAGCAGGCATTGCACGATGCGGTGCTGCGGCACGCGCAGGCCGATGGTCTTGCGCGAAGGATGGCTGAGGCGGCGCGGCACTTCCTTGGTCGCTTCCAGGATGAAGGTGTAGGCGCCCGGCGTGGCCGCCTTGAGCAGGCGGAACTGGCGATTGTCGACTCTGGCATACACGCCCAGCTCGCTCAAGTCGCGGCACAGCAAGGTCAGATGGTGCTTTTCATCCACGCCACGGATGCGGCGCAGGCGCTCGACGGCGCCCTTGTCGTCGAGCTGGCACACCAGCGCGTAGCAGGAATCGGTGGGCAAGGCCACGACGCCGCCGGACTGGATGATCTGCGCCGCCTGCTTGATCAAACGCAATTGCGGATTCTCAGGGTGAATATGAAAAAATTGACTCATGTGTAAGCGTTCTGGCGAACCAGCTTGTTAAGTTAGCATTATTGTACGCCGCGCAGCGCGGCGATACGTTCTTCGATGGGCGGATGGGTGGCGAACAGCGCGCCCCAGCCGCCATTGCCGCCGCTGATGCCCAGCGCCTGCATCGATTGCGGCAGTTCGCCCGGATGCACGCCGCCCAGGCGGGCCAGCGCATGCATCATCGGCGTGGGGCTGCCCAGCAGCTTGGCGGAACCGGCGTCGGCGCGGAATTCGCGCTGGCGCGAGAACCAGGCGACGATGATGGAAGCGAGCAGGCCGAAGATCACTTCGCACACCATCACGGTCACAAAGTAACCGATGCCGCGCCCGCCGCCTTCGCGGTTGTTATTTTTCAACAGCACATTATCGACAAAGAAACCCACGACGCGGGCCATGAAGACGACAAAGGTATTCACCACGCCCTGGATCAGGGTCAGGGTCACCATGTCGCCATTGGCGACGTGGGCGATCTCGTGGCCCAGCACGGCTTCGACTTCATCGCGGTTCATGCTTTGCAGCAAACCGGTGGACACAGCCACCAGCGCCGAATTCTTGAAGGCGCCCGTGGCAAACGCATTCGCGTCGCCTTCGTACACGGCCACTTCCGGCATCGCGATGCCGGCCCGCTCGGACAGCGCCCGCACGGTATTGACCAGCCACAACTCCGTCGAGGACGTCGGGTTGTCGATCACGCGCGCGCCCGTGCTCCACTTGGCCATGGGCTTGCTGATCAACAGGGAAAAGATCGAGCCCGTGAAGCCCACCACCAGCGAAAACACCAGCAGGCTGCCCAGGTTCAGGGTACTGCCGCGCGCCGGATTGCCCACGCCCAACAAGCTGAGGACGAGCGACAGCACCAGCATCACGGCCAGGTTGGTTGCGATAAACAGGACGATACGTTTCATGGGCGATGGCTCCGGATGGCTATGTATAACAAGAATAACGAAAAGATATGCACGCTAACGCCGATTTCAAGCAGCTGGCTCCGGCGACACGACGGCGCATCGGCAGCCAGGAAAATCGTCGCGAGCGGCAGTGATTTGTGGCCGAGAAGCGCAGCTGTACTTTAGTACAGCGAGCATCGCCGGCCGCAAAGCGCGCCGCGCAGCAGATTTGCCTGGCTGTCAGCTAAAACCAGTCGTGCCAGATCGGTGTCACGTTGGCTGGCAAGGGCGGCAGCTTGGCAAAATCCACGCGCGATTCGCCGGGCGCATGGAAATCCGTGCCGCGCGAGGCGAGAAAGCCGTAGGCATTGGCCAGCTGCGCGTATTCCGGATACTGGTCCGGACTGTGGCTGCCCGTGACGACTTCGATGGCCACGCCGCCGAGCTGCTTGAATTCATCGAACAGCACGCCTTGCGCCATGTCGCTGAAGCGGTAGCGGCCCGGGTGGGCGATGACGGCCACGCCGCCCGCGCCGCGTATCCAGCCCACGGCTTCGGCCAGGGTGGCCCAGCGGTGCTCGACGTAGCCCGGCTTGCCTTCCGACAGGTATTTCTTGAACACGTCAGGGATATTCGCGCATTTCCCCGTTTCCACGATGTAGCGGGCAAAGTGCGTGCGCGACATCAGGTCCGGGTTGCCGACGAATTTCAAGGCCCCTTCATAGGCGTCGGGGATGCCGGCCAGGTCCAGCTGGCGGGCGATTTCGCGGCCGCGCGCGTCGCGCCCCGAGCGCGTCTGGTGCAAGCCCTGCACGAGGCCCGGATTGTTTTCATCGACTTGCAAGCCCACGATGTGCACGGTTTCGCCGGCCCAGGTGATCGAAATTTCCACGCCGGCCACGAAGCGCATGCCCAGATCGAGCGCGGCCGCGCGCGCGGCGGCGACGCCGGACACCTCATCGTGGTCCGTCAGCGCCCACACGTCGACGCCGGCCTTGCGTGCGTACGCAGCCACGGCGGCGGGCGCGAGCACTCCGTCGGAAATATTCGAATGACAATGCAGGTCAACTTTAAGCATGTGACAACAATACCCTGCACGGGCTCAGCATGGAAGAAGTTTTCATTGTACGCTGCTTGTCAAATCGCGCTGCGGCGTTCCCGACACACATCAGGTCAAAAATGCTTCCACCAGCCGCGCCAATGCCGCCGGTTGATCATGATGCAGCATGTGGCCCGCGTCCGCCATCATCTCGCAGCGTACATCCTTGATGCAGGCCAAACGCCGGTCGATCTCGATGCGCGCCTGTTCCTTGGGCCCCATCCATTGCCACATATTCGTGTCATCGGCCTCCACCCACAGCACGGGCGCCGTGATGCGGCGCCAGCACGCCATCACTTCTTCCACCTGGTACAGGATGGGATTGACGCGTTTGTGCTGCGGGTCGCCCAGGATGTCCCATTCACCCGCTTCGTTCTGTGCCGACCAATGCTCGGCCAGGAAGGCCGCGCGCTCGTCCGGCAGGCGCGGATTGGTCTTTTGCAGGCGCTCGGCCACGGCGCGTTGCGAAGGATAGCTGCGCATGGCGGGCGCCTCGCGCAATTCGTCCAGCCACTTGGCGTAGCGGCCCGGCGCCTGCTCCGGCTGCGTCGCCATCATGCCGAAGCCTTCCAGGTTGATGAAACGGCTGATGCGCTCGGGCCGCACGCCCGCGTACAGGCCGGCCACGTTGGCGCCCATGCTGTGGCCCAGCAGGTTGACGGGCGCGTCCGGCGAATAGTGCAGCAGCATGGCGTCCAGGTCGGCCAGGTAGTCGGGGAACCAGTAGGTGTCCGATTGCGTGTAGTCGCTCAGGCCAAAGCCGCGCCAGTCGGGGGCGATCACGTGCCAGTCGCCTTTCAGCTCGTCAACGACGAACTGGAACGACGCGGCCACATCCATCCAGCCGTGCACCATGAAGAGGATGGGCGCCCCTTCGCGGCCCCAGTGGCGCACATGCGTGCGGGCGCCGCGGATGTTGATGCATTCGGAACGGGAAAGTTTCATGGGTTTCATCTCATTGCCTGCCTTGAAAGTGGCGCGGATGGCGCCACATGCTGTGTCTGTAGATAGGATGGACATAAAAGTACGACCGTTCGATAATTATACCGGATTGACGGTCGGCGCTCGGACTTGTCATGCAACAGCGTAAAATAGCGCAAAACTTTCGCGTCCGGCCGTGCCTGGCGCTTCCACCACCGCCACAGGCTAACGATGACACTCTACCAATTGGGCGCCGATGCGCCGCAGATTGATGCTTCCGCTTTTGTTGCCGACACGGCCAACGTGATCGGCAAGGTGACTCTGGAAGCGAATACCTCCGTATGGTTCGGCGCCACCATTCGCGGCGACAACGAACGCATCACCGTGGGCGCCAACAGCAATGTGCAGGAAGGTGCCGTGCTGCATACGGACCCCGGTTATCCGCTGGACATCGGCGCGAACGTGACCATCGGCCACCAGGCGATGCTGCATGGCTGCACGATCGGCGATGGCGCCCTGATCGGCATCCAGGCCGTGATCCTGAACGGCGCGAAGATCGGCAAAAACTGCCTGGTCGGCGCGGGCGCGCTGGTCACGGAAGGCAAGGAATTTCCCGACAATATGCTGATCCTCGGCTCACCGGCGAAAGCCGTGCGGGCCCTGACGGCAGACGATATCACCAGGCTACAAGGCAACGCCGTGAACTATGTGCAGCGCGGCCAGCTATTTAATACGCAACTCAAGAAGATTGGATAAGAGAATGACGACTGAAACCACGGGCGCCGTCAGCGCCGCCACCGGCCAGGATACCCTGCAAAAATTTATTTTCGACAACGCCGCCGTACGCGGCCAGTTCATCGACGTTTCGACCACCTGGCAGGAAGTGGTGTCGCGCCACGCCTACCCGACGGCCGTGAAAAAAGTACTGGGCGAAATGGTGGCCGCCGCCGCCCTGCTGTCGGCCAACCTGAAATTCAACGGTTCCATCATCATGCAAATCCATGGCGACGGTCCCGTGCGCCTGATGGTCGTCGAGTGCGATTCCGACCTGCGCCTGCGCGCCACGGCCAAGCTGGACCCGGACGCCACGATTCCCGACGTGGCCACCGTGCCGCAATTGCTCAACGCCACGGGCAAGGGCCGCTTCATCATCACCCTGGATCCGGCCGACAAGGTGCCGGGCCAGCAACCGTACCAGGGCATCGTGCCGCTGGATGGCGCCGACATGGCCACCGTGATCGAAAACTACATGTTGCGCTCGGAACAGCTCGATACGCGCCTGTGGCTGGCCACGGACGACACTGTCTCGCGCGGCCTGCTGCTGCAAAAGCTGCCCCACCATGGCGGCAAGGCCGAAGCGACGCCCGTGTCGGAAGAAGACGCGCTCGACACATGGAACCGCGCCGTGATGCTGGCCTCGACGCTGAAAGAGGCGGAAATCCTGTCGACGGACATCGAGACCCTGATGCAGCGTTTGTTCTGGGAAGAAACGATCCGCGTCTTCGATCCGCTGCACCCAAGCTTCCATTGCACTTGCACGCGCGAAAAAGTGGGCAATATGCTCAAGATGCTGGGCGAGGAAGAAGTCAACAGCACGCTGGAAGAAGTGGGGCAAGTGGGCGTGAACTGCGATTTCTGCGGCCAGCACTACGAATTCGACAAGGTCGATTGCGCGCAGCTGTTCATCACGGATGCCCCGGCCGAGGTCTTGATTCCGCCAGCGGCCAGCATCAACTAAGCATTCCAGTTTCGTCATGAATCTGCCGCGCCGCCCTTGAGGCGGCGCGATTGTTTCCACTGTCATCGTTCCGTCATCAGTTCGTCATCAGCCCGTCACGCGCCGCCGTTACGCTGCGCAGCTTGTATTACTTCCCACTTTCCACAGGCTGATGATGACCACCCACTTGACGCTGGCCCTGCGCCGCCATTCCTTCCATGTTTTGCTGGGCGCCTGCGCCGCTGGCCTTTCCTTGCCGACGCTGGCGCAAACGGCCGTGGCCGCCGCCGTGGCCTCGGCCGCCGCCGACATGGCCGCGCCTGCCGCCGATGACGGCGCGACGATGGCCACCGTGGAGATTTCCTCGCGCAAGACGCGCTCTTCCGTCGCCCTGAGCAAGAATGAAATCCAGAAAATCCTGCCCGGCACGAATCCCCTGAAAGCCCTGCAAACCTTGCCTGGCGTCAGCTTTCAGACGGCCGATCCGTGGGGCAACAACGAGCAGAACCTGTCGCTGTTCGTGCATGGCTTTTCCGGCCAGCAACTCGGCTACACCATGGACGGCGTGCCGCTGGGCGACCAGCAATACGGCAACTACAACGGCCTGTCGCCGCAGCGCGCCGTGATCAGCGAAAACGTGCGCAGCGTCGTGCTGTCCTCGGGCGCCGGCGACCTGGCCACGGCGTCGACCAGCAACCTGGGCGGCACCATCGAAACCTATTCCAGCGACCCGCTGGCCACGCAAGGCGCCAGCGTGCAGCAAACGGTGGGCAGCCACCGCACCTCGCGCACGTTTGCCCGCTACGACACGGGCGCCTTCGGCGACGGCGGCAGCGCCTATTTCTCCATCCTGCACCACGAAGCGCGCGCCTGGGATTTCGATGCGCGCCAGGGCGGCGACCAGTTCAACGCCAAGTACGTCAACCGCAGCGAGGCGGGCAAGCTGACCCTGTTCTTCAATTACTCGGACAAGATCGAGCCGAACGAAGACAGCACCGTGCACGTGGCGGGCGAGACGAGCGCGCCGTACACGCGGCCCTTCCTGTATCCGGACTTCAAGGCGGCCCTCAATTACCTGTCGCCGACGGGCGCCACACCGGCCGCCGACGGCAACAATTACCGCAACTACTACAGCGATGCGCAGCGCACCGACTACCTGGCCTACGCCAAGTTCGACGCCAACCTGGCCGAAGGCATGACCTGGTCCAACCAGGTGTATTACCACAAGGATGACGGCGCGGGCGTGGTGGCCGGCCCCATCGGCGTGGCCGGCTTGCCTGGCCTGTTCAGCGTGTACTACCCGAAGCAGAACCTGAAACAGGTGTTCGGCAACTCGGGCTACGCCGTGCGCACGACGGAATACGACATCAAGCGCGGCGGCCTCCTTTCCACCTTGCGCAAGGAGCTCGGCAATCACCAGCTGGAAGCGGGCCTGTGGCTGGAACAGAACCGCTCGTCCGCCTACCGCCGCTGGTATGCGCTCGACGTCAACAACCCCACCTCGCCGTACGACCGTCCCAGCAACCCTCTGATCACGCAGTACGGCAGCGAGATCGACAACAAGGTGGTGCAGCTGCACTTGCAGGATGAATGGCGCATCCGCCCCGATATCGCCCTGCAGGCCGGCTTCAAGTCCAGCCTGCAGTTCGCCGACGGCCAATTCCCCGTGCAGCCGGCCAAGGGCGCCATTGCAGGCGGTTCGACGGCCTTGCCGGTCGGTACCATCAACACGAAAAAATGGTTCTTGCCGCAAGTGGGCGCGCGCTGGGATGTCACGCCGCAAGACCAGCTGTATTTCAACATCCAGAAAAACATGCGCCAGTTCGTCACCTATGGCGGCGGCGGCGCCTCGCCGTGGAGCTTGTCGAGCCAGGCCGCTTTTGATTTGTTCAAGCGCGACGCCAAACCGGAAACGGCCCTCACCTATGAAGTGGGCGTGCGCGGCAGCCATCCATTGAACCTGGGCGCCATCACGGCCATCGATGGCCAGGTTAACGTCTACCACGTCGATTTCAGCAACCGTTTGCTGCAGATCAGCCCCACGCCCGTGATTTCCTCCATCATCGGCGGCAATCCCGTGCTGGCCAACGTGGGCAGCGTACGCACGGACGGCATCGATATCGCCGGTACTATCCACTTCGGCAACAATTTTTCGTTCTACAATGCCCTGTCGTACAACCGCTCGCAGTACGCGGACAATTACAACAATGGCGCCGCGCTGGTGCTGACGGCGGGCAAGAACGTGCCGGGCTCGCCGGAATGGCTGAACAAGTTCGTGGCCTCGGCTACCTTTGGCGATATCGAAGTGCAACTGACGGGAGACTATGTGGGCAAGCGCTACGCGACGTACACCAACGATTTGTCCGTGCCCAGCTATTTCCTGATGGGCCTGGGCGTGTCGGGCAAGCTGCCAGCCATGGCCGGCTGGCTGAAAAACCCGCGCTGGCGCGTGAATGTGAGCAACCTGGCCAACCGCGAAGGGTCCTTGAACGTAGTGGTGGGCGCGGCCGACAAGACCTACAACACTTTTCCGATCGCCCCGCGCCAGGGCTTCCTGACCCTGACGGCGGATTTCTGATGCGTACGCCTATCCTTCCGCAGCGGCATTTTTCGCGCCGTAACTTCGTCCAGGCGGCCGCCGGCGGCCTGGCCCTGGCGGCCGCGCCCGGCTTTGCCGCCGGTCTGCTGGCCACGCCCCCGAGCCGCCCGCTGGTGTTCGCGCACCGGGGCGCCAGCGCCCTGCGCCCCGAACATACCTTGGCGTCGTACGCCAAGGCCATCCTCGACGGCGCCGACTACGTCGAGCCGGACCTGGTCGCCACGCGCGACGGCATCCTCGTGGCGCGCCACGAAAGCAACCTGGTCGACACCACCGACGTGGCGCGCCGGCCCGAGTTTGCCAGCCGGCGCGGCAGGAAGATGGTCGACGGCGAATGGCACGAAGGCTGGTTCGTCGACGACTTCACGCTGGCCGAACTGAAAACCCTGCGCGCCATCGAACGCTTGCCGAAAGTCCGCACCGGCAACACCTTGTACGATGGACAATTCCAGATCCCGACCTGGGAAGAAATCATCGATTTTGTTGCAGCGCAATCGGCCGCCAGCGGACGCGTCATCGGCCTTGTGCCGGAGCTGAAAAGCTCCACGTATTTCCGCGATACAGGCCTGGCGCTGGAGGACCGTTTCCTGTCGACCATGCTGGCGCACGAATACACGCGCCGCGCACCGATCGAAATCCAGTCCTTCGAAGTGGCGAATTTGAAGTACCTGCGCGAGAAGCTGGGACGGCGCGCCAACGTGCGCCTGATGCAGCTGGTGGTGGGCGGCGACGTGCGCCCGATGGATGTCGTCAAGGCGGGCGGCAAGCTGACCTTCGGGCAAATGATCACGCCGGCCGGCCTGCGCGACATCGCCGCCTACGCGGACGTGGTGGCGCCGCCCACGCGGGGCGTCATCGCGCTGGGCGCCGACCAGCGCCTGGCCAAGCCCTCGTCCATCGTCGACGATGCGCACCAGGCAGGCTTGCTGTTGCACACGTGGACCTTCCGTCCGGAAAACCGCTTCCTGGCGGCCGACTTCCGCGATGGCAATGGAGACAATGCGCGCAACGAAGCGGGTTCCGTGGCGGAAATGCGGCGCTATATCGAGACGGGACTGGACGGCTTTTTCAGCGACGATCCGGGTCTGGGACGCATCGCCGCCGGATAAACATTTCGTAACAAATTCTTTTTCAGGGCGTGGCCGATGGCTACGCCCTTATTATTCGTTTCTTGAATTTCTGAAATTGGAATTTGAAATTAGACATATATCGTCAACTCCATTATTGTGCAATGCAACAACAGACCATTCATGGAGGGCATATGTCCACTTTTACCAACACCTACAGCAACGACGACAACTATTTCAGCAACCTGGGCCGCGCCACGCGCGCCTTCCTGGGCGCCCTGCTCGCTTCCAAGCCATACAGCGAACTGGCCCAGAAGGAAGTCATCGCCACCGCGACGAGCAGCGCCGACGACGAGCGTTATGTGCGCCCGAGCAAGCGCGATTTCGCCCTGCTGAACTCGGAAGCGAACCGCTACGAAAAACTGATGCCGAATCTGGCAGCCGAACTGCGCTTCCTCGCTTCGCGCGGCTAAAAAAACGCCCAGAGCGGCGTTGCCTGCGCCTCGCCGTACGTTCGTACTGTCTTCGGCTTGGCGCCTGGCCCTGGACGTTTTTTTATGCTGACTAAACGCATGTCCAAAAGTGCGTTGCCTGCGCCTGGCCCTGGACGTTTTTTACCTAAATAATTATTAACAAGGAATTTTTATGATATTTCTCGAAACCGTACTGGTAAGCGTGGCCGTCGTGGTCACCGGCATCCATTTTTACCTGATCTCGACCGGCAAGGCCCGTTTCTGATCGGCAAGCAGCAGTAGCACCACGCCGCGCCATGCGGCCAGTCGTGTGCAGCAGTACAAGGTAACAAGGTAGCAATGTGATATGTCAGCCTGGCAATCGGTCCAGGCTGGCAAGTGGGAAGTAGTACTATCTTAATGTGGCGCTGCGGCGTCCACCGGCGTTTCCAGCAGTGGCGGGGTCTGGCCCTTGCGCACGATCTGCACGAAAATCTCATTCTGTTTGACCATGCCCAGCTCATAGCGGGCACGCTCCTCGACGGCGCCCGTGCCATCCTTCAGGTCGCGCACTTCGGATTCGAGCTTGGCGTTGCGCGCCTTCAATTCCATATTCTTTTTATTCGCCACCGCCACTTGGGCTTCCATGTCGGCAACGCGCAGCCAGCCGCCTTTACCCAGCCAGAGGGGAAATTGGATCAGCAGCAGCAGGGCTGCCAGGGCGAGCGTAATCAGGCGCATGGGGTAGTCGGTTAACAAACCGGCCGGATATCTCCGGCCGGCCAGTGGGTTTTACATCAGCTTACTTCAGATTATAGAACGCATCGCGGCCAGGGTAGCTGGCGATGTCGCCCAGGTCTTCCTCGATACGCAGCAGCTGGTTGTACTTGGCCATGCGGTCCGAACGCGACATCGAGCCGGTCTTGATCTGCAGGGCGTTCGTGGCAACGGCGATATCGGCGATGGTCGAGTCTTCCGTTTCGCCCGAGCGGTGCGAAATGACGGCCGTGTAGCCGGCGCGCTTGGCCATTTCGATGGCGGCGAAGGTTTCCGTCAGGGTACCGATCTGGTTGATCTTGATCAGGATCGAGTTGGCGATGCCTTTCGAGATGCCTTCTTTCAGGATCTTGGTGTTGGTGACATACAGGTCGTCGCCGACCAGTTGCACTTTCTTGCCCAGTTCCTTGGTGAGGATCGCCCAGCCGTCCCAGTCGCCTTCATGCATCGCGTCTTCGATCGAGATGATCGGGTACTTGTCGCACCAGGTCGCCAGCAGGTTGGTGAACTCGGTGGCCGTCAGGCTCAGGCCTTCGCCTTCCATTTCGTACTTGCCGTTCTTGTAGAACTCGGACGCGGCGCAATCGAGGCCGATGGCGATCTGCGTGCCTGGCTCGTAGCCCGCTTCTTCGATGGCCTGGATGATCAGCTTGATGGCTTCTTCATGGTTGGCCAAGGATGGCGCGAAACCGCCTTCGTCGCCCACGTTGGTGTTCAGACCCTTCTTGTGCAGGATCTTTTTCAGCGTGTGGAACACTTCCGCACCGTAGCGGACGGCTTCCTTGAACGACGGGGCGCCCACGGGAATGATCATGAATTCCTGGATATCCAGGTTGTTGTCGGCGTGCGCGCCGCCGTTGATGACGTTCATCATCGGCACTGGCATCTGCATGGCGCCCGAACCGCCGAAATAGCGGTACAGCGGCAAGCCCGCTTCTTCGGCGGCCGCCTTGGCGACAGCCATGGAGACGGCCAGGATGGCGTTGGCGCCCAGGCGCGATTTGTTTTCCGTGCCGTCCAGGTCGATCAGGGTACGGTCCAGGAAAGCCTGTTCATTGGCGTCCAGGCCCATGATGGCTTCGGAGATTTCGGTATTGATGTTCTCGCATGCCTGCAGCACGCCCTTGCCGAAGTAGCGCTTGGCGTCGCCATCGCGCAATTCCACGGCTTCGCGCGAACCGGTCGAGGCACCCGACGGCACGGCCGCACGGCCCATCACGCCCGATTCCAGCAACACATCGCATTCGACGGTCGGGTTACCGCGCGAGTCCAGGATTTCGCGACCGATAATATCAACAATAGCACTCATGTCATTCTCCAAAGTTAAGCGTAACAGGGGCTGCACACTGCGTTCTGATGCGCAATTGCACAAAGGGGGCAAAGAAACTCCCGGCGGGAACCATCTGGCCGGGAGCTGTCTTACGGGTAATACTGTCGCGATCGACCGCGTTATTGCGCAGCGGCGTTGGCTTCTTTGTGCGCCAGCGCTGCCTTGATGAACGAGGTAAACAACGGATGGCCGGTGCGTGGCGTCGACTTGAACTCAGGATGGTATTGCACGCCCATATACCATGGGTGGGAATTTTCACCCGTGCGTGGCAATTCCATGATTTCGCACAAATCTTCGCTCGGCGTGCGGGCCGAGACGATCAGGCCAGCCGCTTCGACACGGGCCAGGTAGTGATTATTGGCTTCGTAGCGATGACGGTGACGCTCGGTCACCACGCTGCCGTAGATCTCGGCGGCGAGGGTGCCCGGATTGACGGCGCAGGTCTGCGCGCCCAGGCGCATGGTACCGCCCAGGTCCGAGTTTTCATCGCGCAACTCGACTTTACCATCGTGGTTTTGCCACTCATTGATCAGTGCAACGACAGGTTGATCCGTATCAAGGTCGAACTCGGTCGAATTCGCGTTCGGCATGCCAGCCTTGTTGCGCGCGTATTCGATCAGGGCCACTTGCATGCCCAGGCAGATGCCCAGGTAAGGGATCTTGTTTTCACGGGCGAACTGGGCGGCCTTGATCTTGCCTTCCACGCCGCGCTTGCCGAAGCCGCCCGGTACCAGAATGGCATCATACTTGGCCAGGTTCTCGCAACCGGTCGTTTCGATTTCTTCCGAATCGATGTACTCGATATTGACGCGGCTTTCCGTGTGGATGCCGGCGTGGCGCAGCGCTTCGATCAGCGACTTGTACGATTCGGTCAGCTCGACATACTTGCCGACCATGCCGACGGTCACTTCCGCCTTCGGGTGTTCCATCGTGTAGATCAGCTTGCTCCAGATCGACAGGTCGGCCGGTGCGGGATCGAGGTCCAGCGCGTCGCAGATGATCTTGTCGAGGCCTTGGTCGTGCAGCATTTGCGGCACTTTGTAGATGGTGTCGACGTCCCATACGGAAATGACGGCGTCTTCCTCGATGTTCGAGAACAGCGAGATTTTCGCGCGCTCGTCTTCCGGGATCGCGCGGTCGGCGCGGCACAGCAATGCGTTGGGCAAGATGCCGATTTCGCGCAGCTTCTGCACCGAGTGCTGGGTCGGCTTGGTCTTCAGTTCACCGGCCGAGGCGATGTAAGGCACCAGGGTCAGGTGGACGAAGGCCGTGTTCTTGCGGCCGGCGCGCAGGCTCAGCTGACGCGCCGCTTCCAGGAAGGGCAACGATTCGATATCGCCGACGGTGCCGCCGATTTCGCACAGGGCCACGTCGTAGCCTTCGGCGCCACGGCGGATGTAATCCTGAATTTCATTGGTGATATGCGGAATCACCTGCACGGTCTTGCCCAGATATTCGCCCCGGCGTTCCTTGCGGATCACCGATTCATAGATCTGGCCGGTGGTGAAGTTATTCACCTTTTTCATGCGGGTGGAGATGAAGCGCTCGTAGTGACCGAGGTCGAGGTCGGTTTCGGCCCCGTCGTCGGTGACGAAGACTTCACCGTGTTGCATAGGGCTCATCGTGCCAGGATCGACGTTGATATACGGGTCGAGCTTGAGCATGGTGACTTTAAGGCCGCGCGATTCGAGGATCGCGGCGAGGGAGGCGGCGGCAATCCCTTTTCCAAGGGAAGACACAACGCCACCAGTGACGAAGACAAATTTGGTCATTGCAGATGGTGCCGAACGGCACGTGCGGGAAATTGAAATTATACACTAAAGCCCGCCTGCGTCGCCCCCCGCGCGCGGAAATTTGCGCCAAATACCGACTATCCCTGCCCCTCCTGCTGTCTACGCACAACAAAATTACCCAATAGCAAGAATTGAAATATTTCCAATTCCATACTTTGTGTGGGAGACCGAACAGACCCTGCCGCGCCCTGGCGGCAGACTGGGATTTTTCAACAGGAGGTCACCATGAGCTACGAAGAACGCGACGCCTACGGCATGTATGTCAACCGCGGCCACAAAGGCCCCGGCCCTGAACTGATGGGTGCGGACACCCTGATCGGCGACCATGTGCACAATGCCAAGGATGAACACCTGGGCGAAATCAAGGAAATCATGATCGACATGCGCAGCGGCAAAATCGCCTACGCCGTCATGTCGCACGGCGGTGTCTTCACCATCGGCGAAAAGCTGTTCGCCGTGCCTTGGGAAGCGCTGCTGCTCGACACCGTCAACAAGCGCTTCACCCTGAACGTCGACAAGGAACGCATCGAAAACGCGCCCGGCTTCGACACGGATAACTGGCCGAACATGGCCGATACCACGTGGGTGAACTCCATCCATAGTTACTACGGAACTACCCCTCGGGAATAAGCTCGCAACGACATCCGCCCCGGTACCAGACATCGGGGCGGTGTCACTCCCGCCCTAGAAGCGATATTCCAATCCAGCAATATACGTCCTGCCCCTTGCCGTGCTCAACGGCGTGTTGTCCTGCGACTGCGACGGCATCGAGTTCAGCCGGTTCAGCGCTTCCGAAAAATCCTTGTTCATGGCATTCTGCACGGACAGGCGCAGGAACAGATTCTTGCTGACCTGATAGCTTGCATACAAATCGATCACGGCCGGGATCTTCGGATTGTCGGCCTTGAGCACTTCGCCCGTCGCTGCATCGGCGTCATTGTCCGGCGACAGGCGGCGGTTCGAGCCCGTGTGCTTGAGGATGGCGCCCACTTCCAGCTTGTTGTCCAGCAAACGCGTGCCCACGTCGAGGTTGTAGTACACGCTGGGCAGCTCGCTGATGTCGGCCGCGCCGAACCACGCGCTGGCGATCGACGTGGGCTGGCGCGTCGTTTCGCGCGTGTACGACAGGCGCGCATACGCAGGCCCCAGGTGATATTGCGCTTCCAGTTCCCAGCCCCGCGAATACACGGGCGTGGCCGAGTTGATGTAGATATACATATTGGTCACGTAGTCATCCACATTCTTCCAGTCCTTGGCGATCACTTCCGCGATATTGCACTTGCGCCCGCTGTCGCACACGAGGAAGGACTGGCTGGTGATATAACCGTCGATCTTGCTCTTGAAATACAGGGCCTTGAAATTCAGCGCATCGTTAGCGCTCAGCAAGCCATGCAGGCTGGAATTAAAGCCCAGCTGGTAAGTGCTGGCCCGCTCGCCCTTCAGGAAGGGGTTCATCGATGCCCCGCCGTCATTCGAGAAAAACACTTCCTGCGGATTCGGCCCGCGCATGGTGCGCTCGGCGCTGGCAAACGGCTGGAACCACGGCGTCACCTGGGCGGAAACGAGCAGCGAGGGATTGATGCCATGCTCCTTGAGCGCAATATTGCTTGCCCCTTGCGGGAAGCACTGCACGCGCAAGTCGCAGGCAGGCTTGTAGCCCGTCAAGTTAAAGTGCGTGTAATTGAGACCAGCATTGAGCTGATAGATGCCGCGGTTGTATTGCAGGCCCGCATACAGGCTGTCGATCTTTTGCTTGCCGGTGGGACCGAACGTATTGTTTTCAATCGATTGCTGGTTCGCGTCCGGGTTGTCCGGGTCGTCGACGAGGCTTTCCACGTGCTTGCTGTACTGATTGCGCATCAGCTTGCCGCCGATGGTCACCAGCGCATCGCCGCCGGCCAGCCTGAAGCTGCTGGTGTTGTTGATGTCGACCGCGTCGGCGCGGTTGGCCGCATTCGTGTTGATGAAATTGGTCAGCGCCTCGGGCATGTATTTCTGGTTGCCGCGGCTGCTGCTGGCCACCACATTGAGGTCGATCAACTCGGAGAACGGCGTGTAGTGGTATTTGACGTAGTAGTCATCGCTGTGGATATCGCGGCGCGTAAACGTGCTGCGGTAATCGCGCGCCGACAGTTCCAGCGCATGGAAGTCGCTCAATTTGAGGTCCAGCTTGAGCAATTGCGACCTGGGCTTTTGCTTGTAATAGCGGTTGTAGCCGAAACCGAATTCCTCGCTGTTGACTCCCTTCGCATTCTTGTAGTTGTTGCCGATCACGCTCGCACTGGTGGCGGCCATGAAGCCCACGCTGCCGCCGTCGAAGGCAGGGTTTTTCATGGCCACGGCCAGCATGGCGCTGCGTCCCACGCCGTTATTGCCGGTCCACATCTTCGTGCGCGCCCCCGTCTTTTCCCCGGCGAAGACGATGTCATCGACGCCGATGGTGCGGAAATTGGCGCTGCCGGCCAGCGCATTGACGCCGTCGCCGCCGACGACATTGCCACGCGACACGTCCACGCCGATGATGAAGTTCGGGTCGATCAGCGCGCCGAACTGGCTGCTGGGCACGCCGCCGTGCGACACGGACGACGGCGCGCTGCCATAGTAATTCTGGCTCACGCCGTCGACCATCATGTTCACGCGCCCCAGGCCCGACAGGCCGCGGATGTTCACGCTGACGGCGCCCTGCGCCGGATCGATCTGGGTAAACGTGCCCGGCATGCTGCGCACGATCTGGTCGACCGGCTGCAAGCGCGTATCGGCCCCGCGTGCGCTGACGGCGCCCGGTTTTTCCAGCGCCTGCTGCTCCACGGATAGCGCTTGACCCGATACGTTCAGCGGCGAAAACTGCACCTTGCCGCTTTCCTGTGACTGCGCCCCAGCCTGCTGCGCCAGCAACGCCATGCAGACGCCCACGGCTTGTGCCATTGTCTTGATATGCATACACCCTCGATTTGTTATGGATAGATTTTTTTAATGAAAAGCAATCGGCATCCTCATGCCTGGTCAGGTCCTGGTTCCAGCTTGAACGAGACGGGCAAGGTGACGGTCACCGTACCCTGGTGCAGGACGTTGTCGGGCGGCGCCGGCAACGGCTGCGCGCGCTGCAGCACTTGCAGCGCTTCGCGGTCGAGCAGCACCGTGCCCGACGACGTGACCAGCTCACTGGCCAGCAGCTTGCCGTCGCGGTTGACCTGAAAGCGCACCCAGGCGGCGCCGGCCCGCCTGCGCTGGCGCGCGTCGCCCGGATAGCGCTTGAAATGGGCCAGGTGGCCGAGCACCCGGCTTTGCCAGCTGGCCGGCGCCGCGCTGGCGGGCGGCGTGTCGCTGTCGAACGGCGCCGCCTGCGGACCGCGCACGGTGCTTGGTGCCGGCGTGGCGCTGCTGCTGGCCTGCGCCAGCAAGGACGCTTCCCTGGCGGCATCCT
The DNA here is from genome assembly GCF_051380725.1 of Janthinobacterium glycogeni. Taxonomy (NCBI): domain Bacteria; kingdom Pseudomonadati; phylum Pseudomonadota; class Betaproteobacteria; order Burkholderiales; family Oxalobacteraceae; genus Janthinobacterium; species Janthinobacterium glycogeni. Next base: position 828,860 of record NZ_JBNYXP010000001.1, read on the forward strand.
TGTCTGGATCTGGCGACGGACTGGCTTCTGCCTTCGCTTCTTTTTCGGCGGCGACGATGTCCGGCGCGGCGGCGCGCGCCAGCACGGGCAGCGCTTGCTGCCTGGTCGTACTCTTTTTCGGTTGCGCTGCGCTGGACGCGGCCGACTGGCGCGCCCCTGCCACTGCCGCCTGTTGTGTCTCCGGCGACATCGCTTGCGCGGCAAATACGACCATCACGCTGGCGGGCGGCTGCGCGGGCGCGACGGCAACGGGCTGCCAGCCGGCCCACAGCAGCAGCGCCAGCGCCGTAGCCGCCACCAGCGACGTAGCGATGCCCCAGCTCAATACCGGACGCGGCCTCACCCGCCCTCCCGGCCCACCAGGCCCACTTTCAAATAGCCGGCCTGGCGCAGGGCATCCATGACGCCCAGCACGTCTTCATAGGCGGCTTGCTTGTCGGCCTGGAAAAACAGCGTGCGCTGGCGGTCGCCGCCCGTCCGGGCGTCGAGCAGGCGGCCCAGCTGCTCGCGCGCCACGGGCGACTCGCCCAGGTACAGGCTATGGTCGGCTGTCAGGGAGACGAACAACGGTTTGTCGGGACGCGGCTCGGGTTGGGCCGTGGCGGCCGGCAAGTCGATCTTCAGGTCGACGGTCGCCAGCGGCGAGACCACCATGAAGATGATCAGCAGCACCAGCATCACGTCGATGAAGGGCGTGACATTGATGTCGCAGAGCTCCGGCATGTCGGCCGTGTCGTCGTCCGGTGACGGAAACAGGGACGCCATGGCTCAGGCCTGCTGGCGCGTGTCGAGGTCGCGGCTCAGCATCAGCAGCACTTGCGCGGAAGCGGCGCGCAGCTGCGCCTTGTACTGATTGATGCCGCGACTGAGCACGTTATAAATGACGACGGCGGGTATCGCCGCCACCAGGCCCAGCGCTGTCGCCAGCAAGGCTTCCGCGATACCGGGCGCGACGGTCGCCAAATTTGTGCTCTGGCTGACGGCGATGCCGATAAAGCTGTTCATGATGCCCCACACGGTACCAAACAGCCCGACGAACGGTGCCACGGCGCCGATGCTGGCCAGCAGACCGATGCCTTGCGACATGCTGCGTACATTTTGCGCGATCCACTGTTCCTGGCGGAAACCGGCCCGCTCCTTCAGGGCCGCCGCCGGCGCGCTGGTATGCGACAGACTCAGTTCCTGCTGCACCTCGGCCAGCAGCTGCTGCGCCAGCGAATGGCTGCCTGCGCCCTCCACTTTGACGGCCGCGTCCGGCAAGGAGATGGCCGTCTTCAGCATGGCAACGGCTTGCGCCGCCGCGCGCCGCGCTTGCAGCAAGCTGGCGCCCTTCACCAGCAAGACCACCCAGGTGGCCAGCGCGGCGAGCAGCAAGCCGATGAGCACGCTTTTGACGATCTGGTCGGCGGCGAAGAACATGCCCAGCGGCGACATATCGTGCGGCAAGGCGGACGCGTGCGCCGTGGCATGGAAGAGGGAAAGAAACACGCCGCCGGCGGCGGCTTTGCTACAGAGGATACGCATGAGAACTTTGACAGGTAACAGGCATGGCTGCGCCAACGGCGCGCACGCGCATGCAAAAAAAATCGGAAAAACTACCTGGCTGCTGCGAAGAAGCTTGCTGGGGAGGAGTGCCGGGCTGAACGCCCGGCGAAGTTGCAACGGCTTACTTGGCGCTGGCGACGGCAGGTGCCGCCACGGGCGTGTACCACACAAAATCCGCCTGCGGCGCCAGCACCGTGGCGCCCTGCTGGGCCAGCACGAGCACCAAGGGTGCCGGGCCGCCCGTCAAGTCCTGCACATGCAGCGGCACGCCCAGGTCCTTGTGCGCATGGTAGGCGCCGGCGATCAGCACGGCGGGCGCGGGCGCGGCCAACAGGCGCTCGGCCATGCGGCGGTCGCGCTGCTGCTGCACCGACAGCATCGCGGCCAGGCGCGGCGCGTCGATCTGGTTGTCGTGCATGACGCGGATGATGTCTTTCAGTTTGTCATGGACCTTGGCATCGTTGGCCAGGTTCGAATGCTGGCCCTGCACGGCCGGCTGGTCGATAAACAATTGCTTGATCTCGCTGCGGTCCAGGTTGGCCGACCAGACGGGATATGGCGCGCGCATCACGGTCATGACCAGGTCGCCATATTGCGCCCACTTCCAGCCGGGTTGCCAGGCCAGCAGCTCGGCCACGTGCTCGGGGCGCACGACGGGGTCCGTCTGCAGCCACGGCTTGACCTTGTCCACCTTGGCTTGCTGGTCCGGGTTCAGCATTTCCAGCAGCACGCTGCCTTGCGGGCGCTGGTCCTGCAATTGCTGCAGCAGCCACTGCTCGATCCGGTGGTGGCTGAGCTGGTCATGCTGCTCGCCCACGATGACCCGGGGCGCGGCGGCCAGCTGGGCCAGCAATTGTTCGGCAGTCAAGCGCTGGCCGCTGCGCAGGTCGACGATCTCGCCCAGCTGGCGCACGTCTTGCACAGTAGCCGATGCGGCAGTCGTGGTACCCAGCGGAGCGGCGCTGCTGCAGGCGCTCAGCGCCAGCACGCAGGCGGGCAGGACGGCGGCGAGGGACAAGGGGAATTTCATGGCATGGCCTTTCGGATGGAAGCACGCATTGCAAAATCACTACTGGCGGGCATTTTAATGGAAATGATTCTCATTTACAACCAATGCACGGCGCGCCATGCGGATTTTTTTACAAGCGGCAAAAAATTAACTGGCGCTTCCGTGCAATCCCCGGAGGCGGAGTAGAATAAAAAAAACGGAGGACTCGCGTGAATCAAACTGACCAGTTGGCGGTACTGAAAAAACCGCTGCCCGTATCCCTTGCTGCCGTACTTTCCCTGATCTTTGCCGACCGCTTTTCCATGACGCAATCCATGCGCGAACACCATGGCCGCGACGAGTCGAGCTATCCCCCCATGCTGCCGGACGCCGTCATCTTCGCCCATTCCACCGAGGAAGTGGCGGCCGCCGTCAAGTTGTGCAGCGCGCACGACGTGCCCGTCATCGCCTACGGCAGCGGCACCTCGCTCGAAGGCCATGTGCTGGCCCTGCATGGCGGCGTGACGATTGATCTGTCGCACATGAACCAGATGGTAGCCGTGCATGCTGAAGACTTGACGGCCACCGTGCAGGCGGGCGTGACGCGCAAGCAATTGAACGAGGAGCTGCGCGACACGGGCCTGTTCTTCCCCATCGACCCGGGCGCCAATGCATCCTTGGGCGGCATGGCGGCCACGCGCGCCTCGGGCACGAACGCCGTGCGCTACGGCACCATGCGCGAAAACGTGCTGGCCCTGACGGTGGTGACGGCCGACGGGCGCATCATCAGGACGGGGACCAGGGCGAAAAAATCGTCGGCCGGCTACGACCTGACGCGCCTGTTCGTCGGCAGCGAGGGCACGCTGGGCATCATCACGGAAGTGACGGTGAAACTGTATCCGCTGCCGGAAGCGATCTCGGCCGCCGTATGCTCGTTCCCCGGCACGGGCGAAGCCGTCAGCGCCGTGATCCAGACCATCCAGATGGGTATTCCTGTGGCCAGAGTCGAGTTTCTCGATGAAAATGGCGTCAAAGCCATCAACGCCTACGACAAGATGGCGCTGCCGGAAAAGCCATTATTACTGTTTGAATTTCACGGCACGCCGGCCAGCGTGGCCGAGCAGGCGCAGCTGGTGCAAGCCATCACGGCGGAGCACGGCGCCAGCGATTTCGAGTGGGCCAGCCGCCCCGAAGACCGCTCGCGCCTGTGGGCCGCGCGCCACAACGCGTATTTCGCCCTGCTGCAGATGCGCCCCGGCAGCCGCGCCATTTCCACCGACTGCTGCGTGCCGATTTCGCGCCTGGCCGAATGCATCCTCGCCACCCAGGCCGATTGCGAGGCGCAGGGCCTCGTCTATGCCATCATCGGCCACGTGGGCGACGGCAACTTCCACGTGCAGATGCTGGTCGACCCCGATGATCCGGCCGACATCGCGCGCGCCGAAAAGGTCAACAGCGACATGGTCACGCGCGCCATCGGCATGGACGGCACCTGCACGGGAGAACACGGCGTGGGCATGCACAAGATGGCCTTCCTCGTGGAAGAACATGGCGAGGGCGCCATCGACACCATGCGCGCCCTCAAGCATGCGCTGGATCCGAAGAACATCATGAATCCCGGCAAGATCGTGCGCTGGTAAATCGGCACACAATCGGCACGATAAGTTCACAAGGAATGCAGGGTCAATCCCTTCGGGAGCGGAATTCTCCCCACTGGGGAAAATTCCCCCACCGGGTCTGCCCCCCGGCCCTTGCCGTTGGATTATGTTGACAACTCCATGCGCATCGGCACAAACGCGATGCCTCCCGTCTCCACCTTCGGCCCTGTGGCGACAAAACCCAGGCTTTCATACAGGGGCAAGGCGTAGGCCGAGGAATTGACGGTAAACGCCGTCACGTCGCCTTTTGCCAGCGACGCATCGCGGGCGGCCTGCCACAGGCGGCGCGCCATGCCGCGCCGGTGCAGGGCGCGCGGCACGAACATGTGGAACAGATGCGTGTTGTCGCGCATGGCCACCACGCCGGCCAGTTCGCCGTCGATATGCGCGAGCTGGTAGGCGTAATTGGGCAGCGACAGATAGCCTTCGATGGCGGGCTGGCGGCAGTTCTCGATGAACTTTTCCGCCCCCGCGCCGTCCGGGTGCAGGGTCAAAAAGGGCATCAAGTCGTCGATCAGGGCGACGATGGCGGGCGCGTCGGCGACCAGGGCGGGACGCAGTGTCGGTTCGGGTAATATTGTCATATTCAAATAATGCCATGCCCTCCGCCCCGCCGGCAACTCTCAGCAAAAATCGCGGCTGCTGGTCCGCAAACGCCCCAGCAAGTGCGACATATCGACCAGACGCTTGGCCACCAGGTTGCGCACGATGCCTTCCCTTTGCCACACGCCGTACACGCCCAGCAGCGGCGCGCTCAGCACTTCGCGCCGCTGGCTTTCCACCAGGTCGGGCCAGACGATCACGTTGACGGTGCCCGTCTCGTCTTCCAGGGTCATGAAGATGACGCCCTTGGCCGTGCCCGGGCGCTGGCGCACGGTGACGATGCCGCAGGCGCGCGCCAGCTGGCCATCCGTGTAGCTGGCCAGGCTGGCGGCGGGCAGGAAACGCTGTTCCAGCAATTGCCTGCGCAGCAGCGCCAGCGGGTGGCGGCCCAGGGTCAAGCCCTGCGCGCGGTAGTCGCTGACGATGCTCTCGCCTTCCGTCGGCGCGGCCAGCATGGGCAATTCTTCCTCCGGCGTGGTGGCACGCAGCAAGTCCCTGTCGGGCACGGCGCCGGCCGCCTGCCACAGCGCCTCGCGCCGGTGCCCGGCCAGCGCGTGCAGCGCGTTGCCGGCAGCGAGCACCTGCAAGTCATGGCGGTCCAGGCCGCCACGCCGCGCCAGGTCGGCCACGTCGACGAAGCTGGCGATGGCGCGCGCATCCTCGATGCGTTGGGCCGCCTCGGCGCGCATGCCGAACAGGCTGTTCAAGCCCAGGCGCACGGCCGGTGCATCCCCCTCCAGCGCCGCGTCCCAGCCGCTGACGGCCACGTCGACGGGCAGCACGGGCACGCCATGGCGGCGCGCATCCTGCACCAGTTGCGAGGGGCTGTAGAAGCCCATGGGCTGGCTGTTGAGCAAGGCACACAGGAAGGCGGCCGGTTCGTGGCATTTCAGCCAAGAACTGGCGTACGTCAGCAGGGCGAAACTGGCCGCGTGCGACTCGGGAAAACCGTATTCGCCAAAGCCCTCGATCTGGCTGAAGATGGCCTCCGCGAACTCCCGTTTATACGCATTTTTGACCATCGTTTCGACGATGCGTTCCTTGTAATTGTTCATGCCGCCCTTGCGTTTCCAGGCCGCCATGGCGCGCCGCAACTCATCGGCTTCGCCGGGCGTGAAATCGGCCGCGATGATGGCCACCTGCATTACCTGCTCCTGGAAGATCGGGATGCCCAGGGTGCGCCCCAGCGCCTTTTCCAGGCCCTTCGGATAGTCGACCGGCTCCTTTTCCTGGCGCCGCTGCAGATATGGATGGACCATGCCGCCCTGGATGGGGCCGGGGCGCACCAGCGCCACTTCGATGACGAGATCGTAGAATTCACGGGGCCGCAGGCGGGGCAGCATGCTCATCTGCGCGCGCGACTCGATCTGGAACACGCCGATGGTGTCGGCCTCGCACATCATGTCGTAGGTGGCCGGGTCTTCCGCCGGAATATCCTGCAGGCGGAGTGGTTCGCCGCGCCGCGCACCGACCAGTTCCAGCGCGCGGCGCAGGGCCGACAGCATGCCCAGCGCCAGCACGTCGACCTTCATCAAGCCCAGCTCTTCCAGGTCGTTCTTGTCCCACTCGATGACGCTGCGTTCGGCCATGCTGGCGTTTTCGATCGGCACCAGGCGCGACAATTTTCCTTGCGCGATGACAAAGCCGCCCGGATGCTGGGACAGGTGGCGGGGAAAGCCCAGCAGCTGCTGCGCCAGGCCGGCCCACTGCTGCGACAATGCCGCTTCCGGGTCGAGCCCGCATTCGGCCAGGCGCTCGAGCAGATCGCGCTTGCCGTCGAACCAGCGATGCGCCTTGGCCACCTTTTCCACGATGGCCAGGTCGATCCCCAGCGCCCGCCCGCTGTCGCGCAAGGCGCTCTTCGGCCGGTAGCTGATCACCACGGCCGCCAGCGCGGCCCGCTCGCGCCCATATTTTCCGTAGATATATTGGATGACCTCTTCGCGCCGCTGGTGCTCGAAATCGACGTCGATGTCGGGCGGCTCGTTGCGCTCGCGCGACATGAAGCGCCCGACCAGGCAATTGCCGCGCGCCGGGTCCACTTCCGTGATGTGCAAGCAATAGCAGACGGCCGAATTGGCGGCCGACCCCCGGCCCTGGCACAGGATGTTTTGCGAGCGCGCAAAGCGCACGATGTCGTACACGGTCAAAAAGTACGCTTCATACGACAGCTCGGCGATCAGCTCCAGCTCCTGCTCGATCTGTTCCTGTACGTTGGCCGGAATACCGAGCGGAAAGCGGATGCGCGCGCCCGCATAGGTTTCTTCGCGCAGATACGTCGCCGGCGTGTGGCCGTGCGGCACCAGCTCGTCGGGATAGTCATAGCGCAGGCTGTCGAGTGAAAATGTGCACAGTTTGGCGATGCGCACGGTTTCCGCCAGCGCTTGCGGCGGATACACATTGGCCAGGCGCAGGCGCGCGCGCAGATGCTGTTCCGCATTTTGCGCCAGCGCATAGCCGCACTCGCCCACGGGTTTACCCACGCGTATCGCGCACAGGGTGTCGAGCAGCGGCTTGCGCGACCGCACATGCATGCAGACATGGCCGACGGCCGCCACGGACAAGCCCAGCGCCTGCGCCGCCTCTTGCACGGCGCCGCGATGGGCGTCATCCTGCGCCCGCTGCAGCAGGTTCAGACCGATCCAGCTGCGCTCGCGGCCAAAAGTGGATGCCATCCACTCTCCCTGCGCGCGCACGGTTTCCGCCTCGGCCGCATAGCCGGGCAACAAGATCATCAGGCAGCCGGGCAGTCCCCGCAAATGGGCAAATTCGGCCGACGGCGCGGTGAAGTCGTCCGGCGTCAGCAGGTAGCGCCCCTTGGCCGCCCGCGTGCGCGCCATGGTGATCAGTTCCGACAAGTTGCCGTAACCGTCGCGGTCCCGCACCAGCGCCAGCAGGGACAGCGCCGGGCTGCCGTCGGCCTGCGTCAAATGAAAATGCGCACCGATAATCAGCGGAAAACCGGCCCGCTTGGCCGTCGCATGGGCGCGCACGACGCCCGCCAGCGAGCACTCGTCCGTGATGGCCAGCGCCTTGTAACCGAGCTGCACGGAGCGCGCCACCAGCTCTTCCGCATGCGAGGCGCCATGCAGGAAGCTGAAATTGCTCAGGCAGTACAACTCAGCATACTCGGGTAAGACGGCGCCCCACATGATCTACCTCAATACTGTATATAAACACAGTATATTATACTCATCTGAAAACGGCCATCTCAGTTATGCTGGGGTTTTACCTTTTGTCTCGACCGCCATGATCGTCCACTTATTAAAATGTTTCGGCGCCGCACCCGGTGGCGGCAATGCGGCACTGGTCGTGGAAAACGACGACAGCAGCGAAACGGCGCGCCAGCAATTCGCCCGCGAGCGGCAAGTGAGCGCCTGCGTCTTCCTCGACCGGCAGGCGGACGGCGCGGAGGGATGCCTCGTGCTCGACTATTTTTATCCGCACACGCGCAGCCCCCTGTGCCTGCACGCCACCATGGCGGCCGCGCATGTGCTGCTGACGGGGCCCGGCGCGCCGGCGGCGCTGACGGTGACGACCGCCATGCATGGGCAAGCCTTGCAGCTGGTGCGCCGCGCGGAGGGATTATTCATCGGCCTGGCACCGCAGCCGGCGCCGGCCGTCACGGTGGAAAAATATATTCCGTCGGAACTGATGGGCCAACACATGCACTTGCTGTCGCCGCCCGTGATCGCCTCCGTCGGCAGCCCGAAGCTGCTGCTGGAAGTGGCCGACCGCACCACCCTGCGCGCGCTGCGGCCTAACCTGGAACTGATCGCCGACTGGAGCGCCTTGCACCAGGTCAGCGGCTGCTATGCGTACTGCCGCACGGGCGAGCAAGAATACGAAGGGCGCAACTTCAACCACCTCGACCCGGCGCTGGAAGACAGCGCCACGGGCGTGGCGGCGGGCGCGCTGTCAGCACACCGACAACAGTCGCTGCGCCTGCATCAGGGCCACGTGACGCAACAGCCGTGTCTGATCGAGGTGCAATACAGCGCGCAGGCAATCTGGGTGGGCGGCATGGTGCAACGCAGCACCTGAATGGGGCGTCGCGCACCGGTACAAGGCAAGCGGCGCAGCGGCCAAAAGATAATCAACCAGGAAACAACAGTTACAGCAAATTTGTAATAAGAAAACAAAGTATCGCTGGTGAATGCTGAAATGATGGCACTAGAATCAAGTCACGAATTTTGCTCATCAGCCACTTGGAGATACTGCGTGCCGACCCTCACCACCTTGCGTAAAGCAGTCCTCATCAGCCTGTACGGCAGCGCCGCCCTGGCCGCCTTCAGTCCCGCCGCCATGGCCCAGTCCACGGAAGCGGCCGCCACGGACGGTCCCGTGCAAACGGTCAGCGTGGTCGGCTCGCGCCGGGTCGCCAGTTCCGCCACCGATACGATGGTGCCGGTCGATATCATTCCGATTTCCAAGGTGGCCGAGCAAGGCGGCCAATTCGACCTGGCGCAGTCGCTGCAATACATCTCGCCCTCGTTCAACTCCACGCGCCAGACGGGCGCCGACGGGGCCGACCTGATCGATTCAGCCGCCCTGCGCGGCCTCGGCTCCGACCAGACCCTCGTGCTGGTGAATGGCAAGCGGCGCCACACGACGGCCCTCGTCAACCTGTTCGGCGCGCGCAACCGCGGCAACACGGGCACGGACATGAATGCGATTCCTTTGCTGGCGATCAAGAACGTGCAAGTGCTGCGCGACGGCGCCGCCGCCCAGTACGGCTCGGACGCCATTGCCGGCGTGATCGACATCGAACTGAAGAAAAGCCTGGGCTGCGAAGCGGTGGCCGGCTACAGCCAGTATTCCGCAGGCGACGGCAAGAATTACATGACCTCCGCCTACTGCGGCATCGCGCTGGGCGACAAGGGCACCCTGGCCATCACGGGCGAGTACCTGGACAGGGGCCGCTCGAACCGCGCCGACGCGGACAGCATGCGCATCATCGGCGACACCAAGTCCAAAAACAAGACCCTGTACGTGAATGGCGACTACGCCACCAGCGGCACGGGCAAGCTGTACTTCACGGCCGGCGCGCAGACGCGCGACGCCTCCAGCGCCGCGTTCGGCCGCGGCGGCATCGGCAGCGACGACATCCCGTCGCGCAATTCGGCCGCCATGTACCCGGACGGTTTCGTGCCGTTCATTAACGGCAAGATCGACGACCAGTACGCCACCATCGGCCACCGCAGCCAGATCGGCGAATGGCATGCGGACTTTTCGCAAACCTATGGCTACAACAAGATGCGCTACGACATCAGCCATACCTTGAACGCCTCGATCGCCAACCTCGACCTGATGAACGGCGGCAAGGGCGTCAGCGCCAGCAGCTACGACGCGGGCGGCTTCTCGTTCCAGCAGCTGACCAGCAACGCCGATTTCAGCCGCTACTACGACACGGTGATGAGCGGCATGAACGTGGCCTTCGGCGCCGAGTATCGCAGCGAGGAATACAAGATCATGGCCGGCGAACCGGGCTCCTACAGCGACGCCGACGGCGTGGGCGTCGGCGGCAATGCAGGCAGCCAGGGCTTTCCCGGCTTCCAGCCCGGCGATGCCACCAAGGCCAAGCGCCACAGCATCGCCGCGTATGGCGACGTGGAACTGGACTGGACGGAACGCCTGAAAACCCAGGCCGCTGTGCGCTATGAAAAATTCAGCGATTTCGGCTCCACCGTGACGGGCAAGCTGGCCGCCAGCTATAAAGTGGCGCCCAACGTGCTGCTGCGGGGCTCGGCCAGCACGGGCTTCCGCGCGCCATCGTTGCAGCAAGTGTATTTCTCGTCCACCTTCACCGACTTCATCGGCGGCGTACCCACCGACGTGGTACTGGCACCGAACGGCGGCGCCGTCGCCAACGCGGCCGGCATCCCCAAGCTGAAAGAGGAAAAATCCACCAGCTTTACCTTGGGCGCCACCTGGACGCCGACGCAAGCCATTTCCGTGACGGCCGACCTCTACAACATCAAGATCAAGGACCGCATCGTGCTGTCGGGCCGCTTCAATGCCGACAACTACCCGGACCTGGCCGCGCGCCTGGCCCTGCTGGGCGTGGGCGAGGCGCAATTCTTCGTCAACTCGATCGACACGCGCACGCGCGGGCTGGACCTGACGGCCTCGCACAAGGGCGAACTGGCCGGCAACCGCCTGACCACCTTCCTGGCCTTGAACTTGAGCAAAACAGAAGTGACGAAGGTCAAGACGCCCGCCTCGCTGACGGGCTTCGAGGATGTCCTGCTGTCCGAGCGTGAACGCCTGTTCATCGAACAGGGCGGCCCCCGTTCGAAAGCCACCCTGGGATTCGACTACATCACGGGCAAGCTGGAGTCGGACTTGCGCATCATCTATTTTGGCCCGCAAACCCTGGGCACCTTCAGCGGCACGGCTGAAGGCGTACCGAACGCCCGTTACGCGGCCAAGACCTCGGCCGACTTGAGCTTTACCTACAGCATCAACAAGAACACCAAGCTGACCTTTGGCGGCAACAACATCTTCAACGTCAAGCCCACCACGCAAAACGCGGACGAGACGGACAACGGCTTCAAATACGACAGCGTGCAGTTCGGCCTGAACGGCGCCTCGTATTTCGGCCGGCTGTGGGTGAAGTTCTGATCGCCGTGTCCACCTGAAAAACAGCGGCTGCGCCAGCATGGGCAGCCGCTGTGTCTGCCTCAACACGGCTCAGATGGCAGGAACTTGACGAGAAATGGCTTGCCCCCTCGTCCAGGGTAATTCAGGCCGAACAGTTCAGCATCCACTGCACCCCGAACTGGTCCGTCAATTTACCGTAATAATCGCCCCATACCTGTATGGCGAGCGGTGTCGTGACCACCCCTCGATACGCCAACTTGTCAAAAAGCTGTTTCGTTAACTGCCTGTCATGCATTTGCAAAATATGTGCGGACCCGCGCATGGGTTCTGCATCCTCATTGTCAGAAGCAAAGAACAATACGCCAGGCCCTTCAAATCGGGCATGCATGATTTTCCCGCGCATGGATTCATTACTGACCGGCATGCCATCTACGCCAAAGCGCAATACATCGCTTATCTTGCCCAGCCCGCATTGCGTATAGAACGCCAATGCTTGTTCGCAAGTGGTAGTAAAGAAAAGATAATTGGATAATTGCATCAACTCATCCTTGCATCAAGTTAGACGAAGCGAAAGGACGGAGCGGTGAAGTGCATGAGATTCAGATGCCATCAACCCTCCAGTATTGGCTGCAGACAGCCCCCATGAAGGATAGCCAATTATCAATCCGAAAAACGCATGCATTGTCACGAAAACACCGATGACCGCCAATGGACGCTGCCCCCGTACACACGGATATCGCTTCAGCGCCCCTGCGTCTCCAGTTTTCGCACAAAATCGCTTTTCCGGCCATCCCACAGGCATTTCCGGCATCGACCGTCATTGAAGACGTGCACGCACCGTGGCAAGCCATAGATGACCGAGGCACATTCGGGACACAGGCTGGCCATGCCTTCGGCCTCGTCACGGTATCGGCTGCCGCATTCGTCACAGGTTTTCACAGTTCACTTTCACAATTCATACACTCCCATGCTCCAGTACCGGCTGCCTTGCCTGTCGCGGGCACGCCAACCCAATGCCTGCAGCTCCTTGCCGATCAATCGATTCATGATGCCATGCCCGACCAGCAGCACCGGCCCCTGGGCCGCAAGCGCAACAAGGCGCTCGGCGGCGGCCCTGGCGCGCCGCCGGGTGAGCGTGAGCGAGTCCGATCCGCGCGCATAACCGAACAGCCAGAGCAGGCGAAAAATCACTGCCCAGGCTTCCGCCGGCAGCCAGGGGGCTTTCCAGAGCGCAAAGGGCAGCCCGGCCTCAGTGAACATCGCCTCTTGCATGAACGGCAAGTCGCCCAGTGCCCTGGCCGACGAGCATGCCCTCGGTGCCGTGCTGGCTACGATGGTCGAGGCGGAAAGTGCCGCCGCACAGCACTGCGCCGGTATGTCACCTTCTTTGATGAGCGATTGATTGTAGAGCTCAATCCACTGCCCCATTTGCATCGGCGCTATCCAGCGCCCCCTGGCGAGTCGGGGCTCGCCGTGTCGCATTAATGTTATTCGCATACTCAGTCAGATCGCCTCGCACATTTATCCGTCCGCCTCATGGGGGGAACGTCCCCCTCGCCTGCCCTGCCGGCCTGGTCCGGCGGCTGCCGGCGGACCAGGCCGCAGTGAACAATCTTTGCCCCGCAGCGGAAAGCACGGATAATAGCGCCTAACTCATAAGCACAGTATTGGATTACCTCATGGAAATTAAAGTCAACTTTCTCGACAAGCTGCGTCTCGAAGCCAAGTTCGACGATTTTACGGTCATCGCCGACCAGCCCATCCGCTATAAAGGCGATGGTTCGGCGCCCGGCCCGTTCGATTACTTTTTGGCATCATCGGCCTTGTGCGCGGCCTACTTCGTGAAGTTGTATTGCGATACGCGCAATATTTCCACCGAAAACATCCGCCTGTCGCAAAACAATATTGTCGATCCGGAAAACCGTTACCAGCAAATCTTCAAGATCCAGGTCGAGCTGCCGGCCGATATCTCGGCCAAGGACCGCCAGGGCATCCTGCGCTCGATCGACCGTTGCACGGTGAAAAAAGTGGTGCAGACGGGCCCCGAGTTCGTCATTGAAGAAGTCGAGAACCTGGACGCCGATGCCCAGGCCTTGCTGGCCCTGAATCCGGCCCCGGGCGCGAGCACCTATATCGTCGGCAAGGATTTGCCGCTGGAACAGACCATCGCCAATATGTCGGGCCTGCTGGCGGGCCTGGGCATCAAGATTGAAATCGCCTCGTGGCGCAACATCATTCCGAATGTGTGGTCGCTGCATATCCGCGACGCGCATTCGCCCATGTGCTTTACCAACGGCAAGGGCGCGACCAAGGAAAGCGCGCTGGCCTCGGCCCTGGGCGAGTATATCGAGCGCCTCAGCAACAACCATTTCTACGCCGGTTCGTTCTGGGGCGAAGACATCGCCAATGCAGCGTTCGTGCATTATCCGAACGAGCGCTGGTTCAAGCCGGGCCGCAAGGATGCGCTGCCGAAGGAGATTCTCGACGAGTATTGCCGCGACATCTACAACCCCGATGGCGAGCTGCGCGGCTCGCACCTGATCGACACCAATTCCGGCAATGCCGAGCGCGGCATCTGCTCGCTGCCTTATGTGCGCCACTCCGATGGCGAGGTCGTGTATTTCCCGTCGAACCTGGTTGAAAACTTGTATGTCAGCAATGGCATGAGCGCCGGCAATACTTTGGTCGAAGCACAGGTGCAATGTCTGTCGGAAATTTTCGAACGGGCCGTCAAGCGCGAAATCATCGAAGGCGAGATCGCCCTGCCCGACGTGCCGCAGGAAGTGCTGGCGAAATATCCGGGCATCCTGGCCGGCATCGCCGGATTGGAAGAACAGGGTTTTCCCGTGCTGGTCAAAGATGCGTCGCTGGGCGGCGTGTACCCGGTGATGTGCGTCACCCTGATGAACCCGCGCACGGGCGGCGTGTTTGCCTCGTTCGGCGCGCACCCGAGCCTGGAAGTGGCGCTCGAGCGCAGCCTGACGGAATTGCTGCAGGGCCGCAGCTTCGAAGGCTTGAACGACTTGCCGCAGCCGACGTTTGCCAGCGAAGCCGTCACCGAGCCGAACAATTTCGTCGAACACTTCATCGATTCGAGCGGCATCGTCTCGTGGCGCTTCTTCAGCGCCAAGGCCGATTACGATTTTGTCGAGTGGGATTTTTCCGGTCACGGCGAGAACTCGAATGCCGAGGAAGCGGCGACCCTGTTCGGCATCCTCGCCGGCATGGGCAAGGAAGTGTACACGGCCGTATATGACCAGCTGGGCGCCACCGCCTGCCGCATCCTCGTGCCCGGTTATTCGGAAGTGTATCCGGTCGAAGATTTGATATGGGACAACACCAACAAGGCGCTGCTGTTCCGCGCCGACATCCTGAACCTGCATAAGCTGGACGATGCCAGCCTGGAAGACTTGCTCGACCGCCTGGAAAACAGCGAGCTCGACGAGTACGGCGACATCGCCACCCTGATCGGCATCGAGTTTGACGAAAACACGGTGTGGGGCCAGCTGACGACCCTGGAACTGAAGCTGCTGATACAGCTCGCCTTGCAGCAGTTCGAGGAAGCGAAAGAGCTGGTGGAAACCTTCCTGCAGTACAACGACAACACGCTCGAGCGCAAGCTGTTCTATCAAGCCTTGAACGTGGTGCTGGAAGTGGAACTCGATGACGAGCTGGCGCTGGACGACTACGTCGTCAATTTCCGCCGCATGTTTGGCAACGAACGCATGGACGCTGTGCTGGGCTCGGTAGATGGCAGCGTGCGTTTCTTCGGCCTGACCCCGACCAGCATGCAGCTGGAAGGCCTCGACAGGCACCAGCGCCTGATCGACAGCTTCAAAAAACTGCACGCGGCGCGCGCCAAGGCGGTGGCCGCCTGACTTGGGAGCGCTACCATGGCCGCACTGGAATTCTGGTTTGATTTCGGCAGCAACTACAGCTACCTGAGCGCCATGCGCATCGACGCGCTGGCGCGTGAAAAGAAGGTGCAGGTCATCTGGAAACCCTTCCTGCTGGGCGTCGTCTTCAAGGCGCTGGGCTGGGAGACGTCACCCTTCGTCCTGCAAAAACTCAAGGGCGACTACACGTGGCGCGACATGGCACGCCAGTGCGACAAGTACGGCTTGCCATGGCGGCAACCGGGCGCCTTTCCCCGCACGGCGCTGCTGCCCATGCGCGTGGCGCTGATCGGCGCGGACCAGGGATGGATTGCGCCCTTTGCGCGCCGCATGATGGCGATGAATTTTGCCGCGGACCGCGATATCGACAACCTCGCGGCCGTCAGCGAGGCCCTGGAGGAACTGGGCCTCGATGCACGCGCCATCCTGGCGCTGGCTTTGACACAGGACAACAAGCTGCGCCTGCGCCGCCAGACGGAACAGGCGCAAGCCTTGAAGCTGTTCGGCGCCCCCAGCTTCATCAGTGAAGGTGAATTATTCTGGGGCAACGACCGGCTCGACGATGCGCTGGCGCACGCCGCCGCCCGCCCCTGACAGTCATCCGCCAGCCAGCGCCGCGATCTCTTTCCGCATGTTGTCAATCGCCCGCTCGTTGTACTGGTCGGCGAAATACGCATCGCCGAACAGCTGGCCCGCCTGCGCCTTGCCGCATAAATGCTGCAGGGCCAGGCTCCGCTGCTGCTTGAAGCGCACGGGGTCCACGTGCGCGTATTCGCGGCCGATGGCTTGCGTGTAGGCGAGGTACACCTCTTCATCCTGCCCCAGGATGGCCAGGTCGGCGCTGAGCATGGCGTCTTTCAGCGCGTGGCTGATGCCGGGCCCCTGGAAATGGTCGGTGGCGCGTATCAGTTGCGCCACATCCTGGTTGTCGCCCGCATCGAGGCCGCTGGCCAGCCACAGCTGGGCGCTCGCCTCTTCACTCGAATACAGGGCATCGTCGTCGTGGCTGTAGACGGCGTCGTGGAACCAGAACGCCTTCTTCACCAGCGCGCTGTCGCGCTTGGGCGCATAGGTATTGTCGGCCCACACGCGGATTTCGGACAGGCCGTGCACCAGATGGTCGAGGTTGTGATAATGGCGGTCAGCGCCGCCATACGCCTGCGGTCCCGTCAGGTGCGCGAACCAGTGGTCAAACACGGCGATGTCATCTTGCGAGGCGGTGGCGTAGTGCCACAGCGCTTCCCATTCCTTGCGCAGGCAGTCGAGTATCCATGCCTGGTAGGCGGGGCCGGGAACGAATTTCTTCATGGTCCAGTTCCAGCCGACAGGCCCTTCCAGCGCCTTGACGAAGCTGGAACTGACGGAGCCGAGGTCGCGCGGCGGCATGACGAAGATGGTCTTGGCGCCCTGCAGCACATCCACGTTCGTTTGCTGGATCAGGTTTTCATAGTCGAAATCGGCCGTCGTGCGGATGCCGCGGATCAGGTAGTCGCAGCCGTGCTTTTTCGCCGCGCGCGCCGTGTAGTCGCCCTTGACGATGACCACCTGCACATTGTCCCAGCCGCACTCGCGCGCGCTCTGCTCGATGATGCGCTTGCGGTCTTCGGCAGGGAACTGCGGCTTCTTGGCGGGGTTTTGCGACAGGAACACGATCACCTCGTCGGCGAGCGAACGCGCTTCGCCGATCACCCACATGTGGCCGTTGGTGATGGGGTCGAGGGTTCCTGAAAATCCGATCTTCTGCATGCTGCGCTCCGTGGTCTGGTTCTGCTTGTTTCGCAGACAATATAGGGCCACGGCGCGCGCGTCAATGCAACATGCCAAAGATCATGATCAAAACGCTATTTCTTCACGGCTTGCGGGAATTCCACGCGCACGCACAGGCCGCCCAGGCGCTCGGATTTGTCGAGCACCAGGCGCGCGCCATGGCGCTCGGCGATGGCCTTGATGATGGCCAGCCCCAGGCCGCTGCCGTTGGCGTCCGTGCCGGGCACGCGGTAGAAGCGGCTGAAGACGCGCTCGCGCTCCTCGGGCGGGATGCCGGGACCGCTGTCTTCCACCGATAACGTCACGCCGACGGGGCTGGCGCGCAGGTCGATGTCGACCGTGCCGCCCTGCGGCGTGTACTTGATGGCGTTGTCGACCAGATTGCGCAGCATGATGTTGAGCGCATCGGCCTGGCCCGCCACCTTGGCCGCATCCATGTGGTGCAGGCCCAGGTCGATCTTGCGCGCCTGCGCGATGCCGGCCATGTCGCCCAGCGCGCGCTTGACGACGTCGTTCAAGTCCACCGCCTGCAGCTGGTCGCCGCTGGCGGCGCTCGCTTCCTGGCGCGCCAGCACCAGCAGCTGCTCGACCAGGCGCGTGGCCCGCTCGATGCCCGCGCTCACGCGGCTGATCGCCAGGCTGCGTTTTTCTTCCGATTCGGCCCGTTCCAGGCTCAATACCTGCAGTTTCAGGGCCGCCAGCGGCGTGCGCAATTCATGCGCCGCGTCGGCGACGAAATGCTGCTGCGCGTCGAACGCCGTTTTGACACGCCCGAACAGCAGGTTCAGTTCATGCACCAGGGGCCGCACTTCGTCGGGCAAGCCCGCTTCCGAGACGGGCGACAGATCGTCCGCCTGGCGTGCCGCCACCTGCTTGCGCACGCGCGAGACGGGTGCCAGCGAACCGCTGACGACCCACCAGACGACCAGCATCAGGATAGGCGCCATCAAGGCGATGGGTCCCACCGTGCGCAGCGCCAGGCTGCCGGCCATGCGCTTCCTGACGGCCATGTCCTGGGCGATCTGCACGGTCTGGGAACTGGTTTGCACGGAAAAGATGCGGTAGGTGGTGCCGTTCGCTTTCACGTTGGAAAAGCCCAGCACGGCGCGCTGCGGCAATTCCGCGCGCGTGATCGAGCGGAACACCTGCACGCCGTCCGGCGTCCATACCTGCACCACCATGTCGTTGTTGACGGGGTCGGCCGGCAACGCTTGCGCATGGTTGGCCAGCGGCGCGCCGGAGCGCAGCGACAGGGCCATCTGCTGCATGTGATAGTCGAAGATCTGGTCGGCGTCGTACAGGGCGCTGCGGTAGGCGATCGACGCCTGCGCCAGGGCCGCCATGATGATGGCCGCCAGCAAAAACCACAGCAGGCGGCCGCGCAACGAATGCGTCACCGTGACCTTCATCCTCATGCCTTCGGCACCATGTAGCCGAGGCCGCGCACGTTCTGGATCAGGTCGCTGCCCAGCTTCTTGCGCAAGCCGTGGATATACACTTCCACGGCATTGCTGTTGACCTCATCCTTCCAGCTGTACAGCTTTTCTTCCAGCTGCGCGCGCGACAGCACGATGCCGGGACGGGCGATCAAGGCTTCCAGCACGGCCCATTCGCGCGCCGACAGGTTGACGGGATGGCCCTCGGCGATCACTTCGCGCGTCAGCGGATTGATGGAGACGCCCTGGTGTTCGAAGACCGGTTCCGGCCGCCCCGAGGCGCGCCGCAGCAGGGCGCGTATGCGCGCCAGCAATTCGTCGAGGTCATACGGCTTCAAGACGTAATCGTCGGCGCCCGCGTCGAGGCCCGCGATGCGTTGCTCGATGGCGTCGCGCGCCGTGGCCACCAGCACCGGCGTGTCGAGCTTGCGCAGACGCATCGAGCGCAGCACGTCGAGGCCATCCTTGCGCGGCAAGCCCAGGTCCAGCAGCACCAGGTCGTAGGTTTGCGTCTGCAGAGCCGTATCGGCCATGTCGCCATCCTTGACCCAGTCCACCGCGTAATGCTCGGCGCGCAGCAAGTCGAGCACCACCTCGCCGATCATCGTATCGTCTTCTACCAGCAATAAGCGCATGGCTTGCCTCTCTCTAGTTACTCTTGTTTTCAGCCCAAACGCACGGGAATGAAGATCTTATCGGGGCCGCGCTGTATCAGCAAGGCCACCGACTTGGCGGATTTTTCCACCACGTCGCGCACCTGCTCGACCGTGTTGACGGGGCGGCCATTGACCGACAATAGCACGTCGCCCGGCTGCACTCCGGCATTCGCGGCGGCACCGCCCGCGTCTTCCACCAGCAGGCCGGCGCTGATGCCCGCCTCGCGTTTTTCATCCGATTGTAACGGACGCAGGGCCAGGCCCAGTTTTACCTTGCCGGCGGCGCTGTCGCTCTTGGCCACTTCGGCCACCTTGTCGGCCGCATTGCCCAGGGTCGCCGTCAGGCTGACGATCTTGCCGTCACGCCAGACATCCATGCTGATCTTGTCTCCTGGCAAGGAGGTGCCCACCAGCGCCGGCAAGTCGGCCGAGCCGATGATGCGCTGGCCATTCACCTTGCGCACGACGTCGCCCGATTTCAGGCCCGCCTTGTCGGCCGGGCTGCCACGCTCCACGTTGGCCACCAGCGCGCCTTCCGGCGTGGCCAGCTTGAACGAGTCGGCAAAGCCCTGGTTGACTTCCTGCACCGTCACACCCAGCTTGGCATGGCTGGCCTTGCCCGTGGCGACGATCTGGTCCTTGATGCGGCCCGCCAGGTCGATGGGAATGGCGAACGACAGGCCCTGGAAGCCCCCCGTCTGGCTGTAGATCTGCGAATTGATGCCGACCACTTCGCCGCGCGTATTGAACAGCGGGCCGCCCGAGTTGCCGGGGTTCACCGCCACGTCCGTCTGGATGAAGGGCACGTTGCTGTCGTCCGGCAGGGAACGGCCCTTGGCGCTGACGACGCCGGCCGTCACCGTGCTGTCGAAGCCGTAGGGCGAACCGATGGCCAGCACCCACTCGCCCACTTTCAGGTCGCTTGAATGGCCGAGCGGCACGACGGGCAGGTTGTTGGCGTCGATCTTCAGCACGGCGATATCGGTCTTCGGATCCGTGCCGAGCACCTTGGCGCGGAATTCGCGGCGGTCGTTGAGCTTGACGGTCACTTCGCGCGCATCGCGCACCACGTGGGCGTTGGTCATGATGACGCCGTCGGGGCTGACGATGAAGCCGGAACCGAGGCCATGCGTGGGCACGTCGCGGCCACCGCGCTGTCCGCCCTGCGGCCCTTGGAAGCGGCGGAAGAATTCGAAGAAGGGGTCGTTGCCGAAGTCGTCGTTGCCGGCCTGGGCCGATGGGTCGTAGGCCACCTTGGTGCTGCCCGTGACGCTGATGTTCACCACGGCCGGGCTGTTGCGCGCGGCGATCTGGCTAAAGTCGGGCAAGGCCACCAGCGGCGCGCTGGCGGCGGGCGCCACGGCGGCAGCCACGGGGGCGGCGGGTGCGCCAGCGGCGGCGGCATTCGCGCCGGCATTGTTCTGATGCACCACCATGGCGCCACCGGCGCCCAGCACACCGATCGCGGCCAGCGCGGCTACGGTGCGTTTGATTTTCAGGGATGCGGTATTCGTTTGCTGTTCCATGAATTGCTCCTCATTCAATGAGATTTTGATGTATGCAATAGTGGGCCACGAGTCTTAGGCGGTGCTTAACATTTTTCCATTTGGAAACAGGCATTTGCGCCTTTAAGCAAGGTTTAATCTTGCGTGCCGCTTGACAATCAATGGAAGCCCGAACGGGTTCCAGACGTGACACTGGCCGGATTAACCGGCCAGTATTTTACTGCATGGGAGAGGCTAGCCCCTCCCGCCTATGCCGGCGCGTGGCGCCGGGATCAGCTCCGCTCAGGCTGCCTGGCGCTGTTCCAGCACACTGACGGTATCGCTGCCGGTGCCGGTGCCGATCTCGATCTTGCGCGGTTTCAGCGCTTCCGGCACTTCACGCACCAGGTCGATGGTCAGCATGCCGTTTTCAAACGTGGCGCCCGTGACCTTCACGTGGTTGGCCAGCTGGAAGCGCTGCTCGAAATCGCGGGCAGCGATGCCTCGGTGCAAGAACGTGCGCTCGACGCCATCTTTCTGCTTGCGGCCCGTGACGTGCAGCGAATCGCGTTCCGTGATGATGTCGATTTCTTCGCGCGAGAAGCCGGCCAATGCCATCACGATGCGGTATTTATCTTCCGACACCAGTTCGATGTTGTAGGGCGGATAGCTCGGTTGCGCATCGGCACGTTGTTCGTTGAGCAGCTGTGCCAGGCGGTCAAAGCCGATGGCGGAACGATACAGAGGAGCAAGGTCAAAAGTACGCATGATAAATATCCTTTTCAAATGAAGCGATAAGAGGGGCGGACCTCACCGTGAGCATCCGCCTGTTACCGATATACGGCCTCTCCCGTTCCTTTCAAGGCCTTGAAATTGGCGCAAAACGCCCCAGACGGCCTCGAATTTGTAAGAAATTTTTACAGAATGCTAGACTCGGCCTTTGTCCTCCCCGAAGCCGCCCCGCCCATGCCCTACTCCCGTTCCCTCCTGCATTCGGTCCTCGTCCTCCTCGTTACCACCACCGCCCAGGCCGCCTCGCCTGGCGCAGCGCCCATCATGCTGCACGTCGATGCC
Organism: Janthinobacterium glycogeni; assembly: GCF_051380725.1. Taxonomy (NCBI): domain Bacteria; kingdom Pseudomonadati; phylum Pseudomonadota; class Betaproteobacteria; order Burkholderiales; family Oxalobacteraceae; genus Janthinobacterium; species Janthinobacterium glycogeni. Next base: position 850,570 of record NZ_JBNYXP010000001.1, read on the forward strand.
AGCAACGTGGCGCAGCAATTGTTCAGCATCCGCGAAAGCATCCCCGCCGCGCCCGGCAAGCTGACCTTGCTGTATCCGCAATGGGTGCCGGGCAACCACGGCCCCAGCGGTCCCCTGAACCAGCTGGCCGGCCTGCGCCTGTCCGCCAACGGCGCGCCCCTGGAGTGGCGGCGCGACCCCGTCAACATGTTCGCTTTTCACCTCGACGTGCCGGCCGACGCCACGGCCGTGGAAGCGCAATACCAGCTCCTTTCACCCGTCGACACGAGCCAGGGCCGCATCACCATGACAAGCGCCATGCTGGGCGTGCAATGGCATGCGATGACCCTGTATCCGGCCGGGCGCGCCGCGCGCGACATCGTCGTGCAGCCATCGTTGACCCTGCCGGCCGGCTGGGAATTTGCCAGCGCCCTGGAAGTGCGCGCGCGGGCGGCCACGCCGGCCAGCCAGCGAGTCGATTTCGAGCCGTTGGACCTCGACACCCTGGTCGATTCACCCGTCTTTGCCGGACGCCATTTCGAGCGCATCGACCTCGACCCAGGCGCCAAGGTGCCCGTACACCTGAATGTGATGGCCGACAGCGCCGACAGCCTGGAAGCGTCGCCGCAGCAAGTCGAGCAACACCGGGCCATGCTGCAACAAGCCTATAAACTGTTCGGCGCGCGCCATTACCGCCACTATGATTTCCTGCTGGCCCTGAGCGACGAGTTCGGCGGCATCGGCCGCGAACACCTGCAATCGAGCGAAAACGGCGTCAAGCCCGGTTATTTCAGCGAGTGGGACAAGAACGAGGCAGGCCGCGTGCTGCTGCCGCACGAACTGGTGCACTCGTGGAACGGCAAGTTCCGTCGCCCCGCCGGCCAGGACACGGCGGACTTCAACACACCGCTGCAAAACAGCCTGCTGTGGGTCTACGAAGGCCAGACGCAGTACTGGGGCAATGTGCTGGCGGCCCGCTCCGGCCTGGTCGAGGCAGCCAACATGCGCGACCTGTTCGCCGCGACGGCGGCCCAGTACGACGTCATGCCCGGGCGCAGCTGGCGCACCATGCAGGATACGACGAACGATCCCATCATCAATGGCCGGCGCCCCATCGCCTGGAGCAGCTGGCAGCGCGACGAGGATTACTATATGGAAGGCGCGCTGGTCTGGCTCGACGTCGACACCACCATCCGCGCACTGTCGGGCGAGCGCCGCTCGCTCGACGACTTCGCGCGCGCCTTCTTCGGCATGCAGGATGGCGGCACCACGCCCCTGCCCTACACCTTCGAGGATGTCGTCGCGGCCCTGAACGCCGTGCAGCCGCACGACTGGGCCACCTTTTTGCGCACGCGCCTGGATGGCCACGGCCCCGGCGCGCCGCTCGATGGCCTGGCCCGCGCCGGCTGGAAACTGGTCTACCGCGACACGCCCACGCCCTTCCTGAAAGCGAATGAAGAGCGCAGCGAGAGCACGGATCTGAGCTATTCGCTGGGTTTAACGATCGACAAGGACGGCAAGCTGGGCAAGCTGCTGTGGGACGGCCCCGCCTTCCAGGCCGGTTTGTCGGGCAACACGACCTTGCTCGCCGTGAATGGCACGGCCTACACGCCCAAGCTCTTGAAGGCGGCCATCCAGGCGGCCAAGACCCGCCCGCAGCCGATCAACTTGCTGGTGCGCAAGGGCAAGCAATTCCAGACGGTGGCGCTCGACTACCACGGCGGCTTGAGGTATCCGCAACTGGAGCGCATCGCCGGCACGCGCGACCGCCTGTCGGCCATCCTGCAGGCGCGCTGAGGCGGCGATACCAGAGAGATGTTGCGCCGCGCGCCCCATGCGGGGCCGGCTTTTGGTGTATGCTGGCGGCATGAACAATGACACCGACATCCAGCTCAGCGGCCCCTTCAAGGCCACCGACGGCTCCGGCCGTGCCCACGACATCAAGGCCATCCGCATCTTCGACGAAGGCTACGGCATCATCGACGTCTACGTCGATTTCGCCGCCCCGCTCGAAGCGGGCGCCTGCAAGGACAAGACCCTGGTCGGCCACATCCTGGCCCGCCTGCGCAGCCTCGGCTACGTGGGCCCCGACTTCGGCCATGGCGACCTGGGCTTGCAAGACAAGAAACTGATCGTCCTGGAAGCGCCCGAGGAATTTTCCGCTTTTGCAGTGAGCAAGGGCTGGAAGGATCTATCCGCCGAATTTGACGAAGACTGAGAACACCTGACCAAATCTACTGCGCGTCGCGCTTTGCGGCCGGCGATGCTCACCGTGCTTTTGCATGGCTGCGCTTCTCGGCCACAAATCACTGCCGCTCGCTACGATTTTGTCAGGTGTTGTAAAGTACCAATAGTATCCGCGCCGCGCCAGCTTCTGCTGCCGCGGCGTTTTTCATGGGCGACCGCTTAGTTCAGCTTAGTTGATATAACGCGCGCTCCAGGCGGCGATGACGTTGGCGACATACGCCGCGTCATCGCGCCCCGTCAGCAAGTGGTCGGCATCGTCGAGCGAGACGAAGCTTTTCGGGTGCTTGGCGGCCGTAAAGATATCCATCGCGTTCGACAGGCTCACCGTCGTGTCGTGCGGCGCGTGCATCACCAGCAGGGCGCGGCGCAGGCCGGCGATGTGCTCCTTTAAACTGTGGCTGCCCGCGTCGTCGACGAATTGCTGGCGGATGCGGAAAGGCCGCCCTTCCAGCCGCACCAGCGCCTCGCCCTCGGCGGCGATTTGCTCCAGGTGCGCGCTGAACATGCGCGTCACGTAGGCGGGCGTGCTCGGCGCGGCCAGGGTGGCGATGGCGGTCGCTTCCGGCACCTGCGCGGCGGCGGCCAGCACGGCGGCGCCGCCCAGGCTGTGGCCGATCAGCAATTGCGGCGCGGCATGTCTGGCCCGCAAAAAGTCGGCGGCGGCGATGAGGTCGTCCACGTTCGACGAGAAATTGGTGGCGGCAAACTCGCCTTCGCTGGCGCCCAGTCCCGTGAAGTCGAAGCGCAGCACGGCGATGCCGTGTTCCGTCAAGCCTTGCGCGATGCGCCGCGCGGCCAGCACGTCCTTGCCGCAAGTAAAACAGTGGGCGAACAGCGCGTAGGCGCGGATGGCGCCGTCGGGCGCGTCGAGGCGCGCCGCCAGCACATGGCCGTGCGCGCCGGGAAAATCTTGCCGGGTGGATTTCATTGTCTCAGATCAAAGCTGCCGCGCAGGGCGGCCGATGGCGCATTGTAGCGCCGGCCGGCCGCCGCCTGTTTTATCCGCGTTGCGGGATGTCGATGCCCTTGATGACGGCGGGACGGGCAAGAAACGCGTCCAGCGCGCGCTGCACGTTCGGGAAATTGTGGAAACCGACGAGCTCGCCCGCGCCATAGAAGCCCACCAGGCAGCGCACCCACGGGAAGATGGCGATGTCGGCAATCGTGTACTGGCTACCCATGATCCAGTCGCGGCCCTGCAGGCGCTGCTCGAGCACGCCCAGCAAACGCTTCGCTTCGCCCAGATAACGTTCCAGCGGGCGCTTGTCTTCGTAGTCCTTGCCGGCGAATTTGTGGAAGAAGCCCACCTGGCCGAACATGGGGCCGATACCGCCCATCTGGAACATCAGCCATTGGATCGTTTCATAGCGCAGGCCCGCATCCTCGGGGATGAACTTGCCCGTCTTTTCGGCCAGGTACAACAGGATGGCGCCCGACTCGAACAGGGCCAGCGGCTTGCCGTCGGGACCATCCGGGTCGAGGATGGCGGGAATCTTGTTGTTGGGATTGAGGGACAGGAAGGCGGGCGACAGCTGGTCGTTCTGCTCGAAGCTGACCAGGTGCGGCTCGTACGCCAGGCCCAGCTCCTCCAGCAGGATGGACACCTTGATGCCGTTCGGCGTCGGCAGCGAGTATAGCTGCAGGCGCTCGGGATGTCGGGCAGGCCATTTTTGGGTGATGGGGAAGTCGGAAAGCTGTGTCATGGATATCCTTCATTTCAATTAAAGACGCGGCGCAAGAAAGCAAGTATAGCCAAGCATGGCAGTTTCAGCAGGACAGCGCCTTCAGCCAAACAAGCCATGCAAAAACCAGCGCGGCGCGGCGTCTTCTCCGCTGCCGGCGATGCGTTCGCGGTAGACCCAGTAATGGGCGTGGTCGAGGCCTTCGGCGATGAAGTAATCGCGCGCCTGCGATTGCCCCCACCAGCCCGCCTCGATGCGCTCGGCGACGGACACCATTTTCAAGGGCGAGCCATAGAAGGGCCGGTGTTCGCGCATCAACAGGGCGATGGGCTGGGCCAGCAGCCAGCCGGGACGGGGCATGCCAGGCAAGCCGGGCGGCAAGTCGGACGGCGCGTTTTTTGCGCCTGGCTTAGCCGGCAGCGGCAGCCACCGGTTGGCCGCCTCGGGGCGGTAATCGGCGCGCGGCGCGGCCTGCAAGACATTTTCCATGCCCAGGCGCGCCACCAGCAATTCGAGCAGGCGCTGGCGCTCCTGCGGCGTACCGCCCGGCTCGGGAAACAGGCTCTCGCTGGGCGGCGCCATCGGCTGCACCTGCAGCGCTTCCAGGGTCAGGCCAATCACGGGCGCGTCCAGCGCCAGCTGCGCCAGGCGCTCCTTCAGCAGGCGCACCAGATGCTCGTCGCGCCAGACGGCCTCGCCCAAGGCCAGGTCGATGACGGTGGGAGCGCGCGCCACCCTGCCCCGTTCGTGCGCCAGCAGCAATTGAATGCGCTCGACGGCGAATTGCCGCGCGCACAGCCAGCCCGTCATTTGCTGCAGCAGGCGGCGCGCGCCGAACAGCAGCGCGTCGGCGTGCTCCACGCGGTCGAACAGTTCCAGGCTGGCGCGGAACGTGGGCGGCGCCTCAATCCATACGAACAATTCCGTGCTGTGGCCATGCGCGTCGTCGAGCATGTCCAGCAAGGCCCCGCCGCAACGGCGCTGCAAGCCGGGCCGGGGCAAGTGGCGCAGCTGCCCCAGGGTGCGGCAGCCGATGCCCTCGAACCAGTCGAGCCAGGGACGCGCGGGCGGCAGCAAGGCGCACGGCAGGCCGTCGAGACGGCGCACGAGACTCTCCATGCCCAGCACGCGGCCCCGGCGCGTGCCGGCGCGCGCCAGCAGCCAGGCGCCGCGCGCCGTGGGGGCGCACGACAGCTGGGCCGTGTAGCCGAGCGCGCGCAAGCTGGCCGCGATGCGCCGGCACAGGGCGCGCACGCCGCCGAACAGGCGCAGGCTGGCGCCCGCATCGACGAGCAGGGTCGCTTCCTCGCCCTGCGCCACCAGCGGCGAATATTGCAGCAGCGCCAGCGCCACCGCCTGCAGGGCCTGCGCTTCCAGCTCGGGCGAACGTTCGTGCAGGCGCGCCTGCGGCGCCAGCATCAGGGCGCCCGCGCGGCGCATGCCCGGCTTGACGCCGGCGGCCAACGCCAGCGGCGACAGGGCCATCACTTGCTCCTGCTCCAGCACCACGCCGAGGCTGTCAGCCGACCAGCGCGGGCAAAACACTTCGAGCGGAAGCCGGGGCAGGCACAGGCCGATCCAGAGTCGCATGGCGTAGCAATAATGAAGGAGGTTGCAGGGGCAGGAACAGGGGCGCGTCGCGCTGCGGTCCCCGGCGCTTGATGAAGCCGATCTCGATGCCGCCGGCGGCCGGACGCACGGACAGGCGCAGCGGCGCGGGCGACGCATCCTGCGCGCCGTGCAAGGGGCGCAGCATGCAGAACAGGGTATTGCCCGACTGCGCGGCCAGATGCAGCCGGCGCAGGCTGTCGGCGCGCACGTGCGATTGCCAGAACAGCAGGGCGCCGCACGTGCCGCTGCGCAAGATGTTCTCGGCCGCCCACAAGGCATCCTTGCTGCCGGCGCTTTTGAGCCACAGCAGCTGCGACGGCGCCACCCCCTGTGCGGCCAGGGCCAGCGCCTGCGGCGGATGGGGCGGCTGCAGCAGCACGATGGGCAAGCCCGGCAGCTGCGCCAGCGCGGGCGCCAGCAGCCGCAATTCGCCGCTGCCCGGCTGCTGCACCAGCAGATCGATAAGGCTGCCGCTGGGCCAGCCGCCGCCGGGCAGCTGCGCGGACAGGGCGGCAAAGCCCGTATCCAGGCAGCGCGTGGCGCCCTGGCCCAGCTGCGATGCGCGCCACAAGGACGGATGCAAGGCTTCCGGCGCGGCCATCAATTCGGAATGTTGCATAATTAAATATAGAGATAAATACTGTATGTATATACAGTACTATCCGGCCCCGCTTTTGGCAAGGCTTATCTGCGCAGCGCCTGCCCGGAGGCCGTCCCGCCATGTCCGAAAAACCCCGTTTCCCGCATCGATTGCTGTACCATAAGCACTCTCCTTACCGCTCGGCAATGCACCGGGCGGCTTCCTCCGTCCATAAGGAAACGCATTTGACCACCATCCAAATCATCAGCGCCATCGTCTTCGGCCTTGCGCTCATCCACACCTTCGCCGCCAAGTCGTTTGAAACATTATCGCGACGCCACCCCCGCCATGCGGGCCTGCTGCACTTGCTGGGCGAAGTGGAAGTCGTGTTCGGCTTCTGGGCCTTCATCCTGATCATCATCATGGCCTTTGTCTCGGGCGGCGATGCGGCCATCGAGTATGCCGAGTCGCGCCATTACACGGAACCGCTGTTCGTCTTTGTCGTCATGGTCGTGGCCGCCTCGCGCCCCGTGCTCGACGCCGTGCAGCGCCTGTTGAAAAGCGTGGCGCGCGTGATGCCGCTGCGCACGGAACTGGCCCTCGTCTGGCTGGGCCTGGCGCTCGTGCCCCTGACGGGCTCCCTGATCACGGAACCGGCCGCCATGACCCTGGCCGCGCTGATGCTGGCGCCGCAAATCTTCCGTCCGGGCATTCCCGAATGGCTGAAATACGGCGCGCTGGGCGTGCTGTTCGTCAATGTGTCCATCGGCGGCACGCTCACGTCGTATGCGGCGCCGCCCGTGCTGATGGTGGCCACCACGTGGAACTGGGACAGCGCCTACATGGCCACCCATTTCGGCTGGAAAGCCGCCATCGCCGTGCTGGTCAATGCCACGGGCGTGAGCATCTTGCTGCGCAAATATCTGCACAGCAACACCTCCGACATCAAGCCGAAAGCCGGCGACGTCGAAGCGCCGAAGGTGCCGCTGGCCGTCAGCCTCGTGCACATGATCGTGCTGGCGGGCGTGGTCACCCTGGCACACCACCCCGTGCTGTTCATCGGCCTGTTCCTGTTCTTCCTCGGCTTCGTGCAGGCCTATGAACGCTATCAAAGCCCGCTGATCCTGAAGGAAGGCTTGTTGGTCGGCTTCTTCCTCGGCGGCCTGGTGGTATTGGGCGGCATGCAGCAATGGTGGCTGCAGCCCATCGTCTCGAGCCTGAAGCCGCTGGCCCTGTTCTTCGGCGCCCTGGGCTTGACGGCGATTACCGACAATGCGGCCCTCACTTACCTCGGTTCGCTGATCGTCGGCATGACGGACGAAGCGAAATACATGCTGATGGCGGGCGCCGTGGCCGGCGGCGGCCTGACCGTCATCGCCAATGCGCCGAACCCGGCCGGCGTGGCCCTGCTGCGCCGCGGCTTCAAGGATGAATCGATCGGCGCCGTCGGCCTGCTGGCCGGCGCCCTGCTGCCGACGGCCGTGGCGGGCCTGGCCTTCCTGGCCTTGTAATCACCACAGTGCGGCGGCCACCCTGGCCGCCGCTTTAATTGCCTTCGTAGACGAGGAAATGCAGCCGGTCATAGAACAGGCTGTAGGCATAGTCGAACGTGCCCACGCTGCGAAAACCCTTGTGCAGATACACTTGCAGCGCTTCGCTCTTTTCCCACACCGTCAGGGTGATGCGCGCACAGCCCTTGCGGCCGGCCAGGTCGCGGATTTCATGGAACATCTGCCTGAATAAACCCTGGCCCCGGTATTTCTCGTCGATGGCCAGGCTGCTGACGAAACAGTCGTCGGCGCGCGCATGCGCGAGCACGAAAGCGTCATATGCGTCGTCGAGCGCCTTCATGTCGTCGCGGTAATAGGACACGGCGGCGCAGGCCTGGAACTCGTCCATCGTCGCGGCCGTGAAAAAGCCGATGAAGCGCCCGTCCTCGTCATGCAGGCCGTGGATGTGCGCCAGATACGGGTCGATGTTTTGCCGCCGCTGCAATTCGACGAACTGCAGATTGAGTTTATTGCCGAACGAGCAGTATTCGAGGTAGCTGGTGGCAAACAACAATTTGGCCATGCGGTTCTTCGTCTCTTCGCCCAGCAGTTCGCCCGCCACCAGCTTGAGCGGCGCATGCGACAGCAAGCCCGCCTGCGTCTCGTCACCGGGCGGGGCGGCATCGCTGGCGGCCGGCATGCGGCTGCCGTGACGGCCCACTGTGGGGCGCCAGAAATTGCCGGCGGCAATATGCTGCGAACGGTGGGCCAGCAGGTAGCGGCAAAAGACGGCATTCACGCGGTCCAGCTGCGGATCGTCCGACAGCACCGAGTAATAGTGAAAATGCTCGATGTCCGCACGCAGCTGGGCCGCATACGCCATGCGCGGCACTTCCTCGATGTCGAACACGTCGACGATGTCGGGCAGGCGCAATGGATCGTCGAGCTGCCAGCCGATCTCGTCCAGCCTGGCGACGCAGCGCGCATACGCGCGCCGCTCCTCGTCGTTCAGGGGGATGTGCATGCCGGTAATGATATCGTCCAACAAGCGCATGCCGCGGATGCCGCCCGCCACCGCTTCCCGCGCACCGTCATACAGCACGCAATAGCGCTGGTAGAACTCGGCATGGCTGAGCACGGTCACGCCCAGGTTCTTCTTCCATTCGGCATAGAACTGGCCGAACAGCTGCGCCTCGAATTGCGGACAGGAACGGGGAATCTGCGCGGCGATGCCCGCATAGGCGAGGTTCACATTGCGCTGGATCACGCGCAGCGCGGCGTCGTTTTTCTTGGCGATCAGCATGCCCGTTTCATCGAGAAACAGATTCATCCAGCTGACATGCCGGCGCTCTTCGCTGTCATTATCCTTGCGCTGGAAATAATCGGGCACTTCCGGCTTCATCAGGAAAATCGTCGCCGGATTATGCGGGATCGTATCGACATCCATGTACAGGCCGCCGTATTCGCACATGATGAGGATGCGGAAATAATCGGACAGAGTGGCGAAGTAGCGCTGCGTATGCAGGGTGTCGAGGATGTCGAAGCGGGCCGGCGCGAAATCGAGCGCCAGCGCGCGCAGCGAGTTGATGTGCAGGGTCGTGCCGCCGATGGCATAGCGGCCTATCGTATAGCGCCCGGCGCCGCCCGTGGGGCTGAAGCGCTCGTCATTGCGCAGCTGCTGCGCATCCCACACCCACAGGATGGAGACATATGGCGCGCCGCCGTTGTGCCGCACTTCTTCCAGCGCCGCGCCCCACTGCCCGATCGCCTCCCCGGCGATGGCCGGCAACGGCCCGCCCATCCAGATGCGGTGCAGGTAGCGCTCGTCCTCGCCGAGCGCGCGCGTGGGGATGCAGCTGAGCGAGGAACAGCTTGCCGCATTGAAATGGTTGAAGTTCAGGGCGACGAAGCTGCGCAGGGCGGCGATGCCCGCCTGGTGTTCCGCGGCCAGTTGTTCCAGGTCGCTGCCGGCCGGCCGGACATCGGCCAGGGTGATGTAATCGAGTTTCAGCCGGTTGATGCGGAACTCGTATTCCAGGTTGAAAATCTTTGCTTGATCGTGTTTTGAGGCCAGGTCATCTATTTTCATGGGCGCACCATTTTCCGCAGGAGAGTGTCAATAAACGTCGCAGGAGGTAAAACAAGGTCGACAACATGCGCATCGTTGCGCCATCAGTGCCGGGCCAGCCGCACCTCGCTTTCCCGGCGCCCCGCCATGCCCCGCGTAAACAACAGCAGGCAGGCGGCGATAACCACGATGACGGGAATATTCAGCAGCGCATACGTTTTCAGCGCATAGCCGAGGCGCTGGCACAGCAGGTTGTACAGTTGCAGCCAGGCGGACAGATAGATGCAGTACAGCAAGCTCATGGCGGCCGTCGTCAAGGTCATCGATTCCTTGCTGGCCGTGATCGCGCTGCGTATCAGGGCGCCGTTGAACAGCCCGAAGCCGATGGAATAGACAAACATGCAGGCCGCAAACACATCGACGTGATGGCGGCCCGCGCCGGCGCCCAGCATGCCGGCCGCCGCGATCAGCCCGCCCATGCGCAGCAGATGGACGAGAGGAAAATCCTGGCGCAGCCGCTGGATGGCGATGCTGCTGAGGACGAAGCCCGACAAAATCACGCATTGCAGCGCGATATAGGTGGCGTAGGACGCCCCCATTTCCTGCAGCACGAAGATGGGCGAAAAACCGATCCAGGCCGTCAGGGGCACGGTGGCCAGCCCGGCCGTGAACATGCCGAACATGAAGCGCCCGTTGCTGAAAATGGCGGCATAGCTGCGCACGATGGCGGCCAGGTCCAGGCGCGTGACCGTGGGCGCCGTGCGCGGCATGGTCTTGAACAGGCCCAGCAAGGACAGCAACGCCAGCAGGCCCGAGAGGAAAAACACGTAGCGCCAGTCCAGCCGGCTGATGATGGCGCTGCCGAGGATGGGACCGGCCAGGGGCGCAAGGATGGTGGTGCTCGACAGAATACTGCTCAGCTTGACGGCGGCCATGTCGTCGAACAGTTCATGGATCATGGCATAGCCGACGAAGATGAAGCAGCAGCCCATGCCCTGAATGAAGCGCACGGCGAGAAATTGCTCGATGGAAGTGGCAAACGGCACGGCCACCGTGGCCAGCAGGAACAAGGTATTGCCGGTGAGTACGAGCTTGCGCTTGCCGATGCAGTCGGCCAGCGGGCCCAGGAAGATCTGCAGCGAACTGCCGCCCAGCAGATACAGGCTCAGGGACAGTGGGACGAACTTTTTCTCCGCCTGGAACTCCTCGACGATGCCCAGCATCGCCGGCATGATCATGTCATTGGACAGATAGATATTCAGTTCGAAGACGAGAAAAAACGCAAAAAACCACAGCAACTGCTTGGACTTGATGGACATGGCGCGTTCCGTAACGTGGGTGGCTGCCGTCAGTGCATGCCGGCCGTCGGGGCATGGGACGGCGAACACGATTTACACTGAAAACGTGTACCAATTGTATACCAGTTCGTATTTTTAACGCCGATTTTTGTATTTTTTAAATACCGCAGCAATACCACTTACAGTAACTCCATGGCATTGCGGCAATGGCGCCTGCCCTGAAAAGGGCGTGTCCAGCATGCCGGCGCGCTGGCGCGGGCATATCGAGGAGGGAAGAACGATGCGTACCAGTCGGCGCGCATCGAGGCGGCCTACCGGCGGCGGTGGCCGGCGAAGAAATCGAGCAGCATCCTGCTGGCGTCGGGCTTGGCCTTGTCGTTGAACGGCAGGCTGGCGTCGCCGCCGCTCCACGCGTGCTCGAGGTGCTCGATCTGCGCCACGCGCAGCAGCACCTCCTTGCCCACCTGATAATCGTGCAGCGCGTACGCATGGGCCGGATTGCGTCCGCCCGCCGCCCCGCCCGGCAGCCGCTGCGCCGTCACCATGGTATCGGCGGGCATGCGGTTGACGCGCACGCTCTGGCGCACCAGCTGCGTCTGGTTAATGGGACGCACCACCTTGTCGGCCAGCCCTTGCAGCAGGATGGTGGGCAGGCGGGGGAACGCGGGCTGGCGCGCCAGCACTTCATCGATGGCCGCATCGGCACGGGCGGCTGCGCCATGCTGCATCACGCCCAGCGCGCCGATCAGGTTATGGCCGGCGCCAAACACGGGGCCCGAATGCAGGCCCAGCGCGGCGAACAGATGCGGGTGATTCAGGGCCACGATATGCGCCATGCCGGCGCCGGCGGAAATGCCGCAGATATAGATGCGCGCGCGGTCGATCGCATGGCGGGCCGCCACCTGCTCGATGGCGCCGACGATCAGGCGCACGTCGCCGCCGCCCTCCTGCGTCAGCTTGTCGTACCACTTCCAGCAGCGGCGCGCATGCGAGCGCAGCGATTGCTGCGGATACAGCACGGCATAGCCCTTGCGCTCGGCCAGGCGGTTCATGCGCGTGCCGTCGGCAAACTGCGTGGCGCTCTGCTCGCAGCCGTGCAGCATCACCAGCAGCGGCCGGCCACGGCTGCGCATGGCGGCGCTGGGCGCTTTTTCGGGCAGGTATAAAAAATAAGGCAGGCGCCGTCCGGGCAACTGCCCCAGCTCCGGCAACGGCGCATAGTGGGCGGCCAGCCACTTGCCCGGCGGGGGCGCCGTTCGCTTGTGCACGCGCGAGGGCGACAGGGGCGTGGCAAACGGCGCCAGCGAGGGCAGCGCATCGCTGGCGGGCCTGGCGCGCGGCGTCGCCCTGGTCTTGGCCTTGGTGTTGACCCCGGTCTTGACCACGGTCTTGACCACGGGCTTGCTGCGGGGTTTGGCCCTGGGCTTGGCCGGCACGGGGCCGAACAGCACCTTGGCCAGCTTGGTTGCCGTGCGCTGCTGCGCCTTACCGGCGCGCAATAGCCCGCGCAGCCATTTGGTGGCGGGCTTTACCATGGCACGCGGCGCAGGTGTCGTTGTGGAGCATACCGCAAGTTCATCCCTGTGCATCGTTGCATCGTCAGCATGTGCGGCCTCCTCCGTAGAACGCATAGAGTACCGCAATTGGCTGACCACACCGTACGTTTGCGCACGGATAAAAGTGCCCCAGGCACCATTGAGGCAGATCAAACGCAAACAGGTCCGTATGCTTAATCTGGATGTTCGATCAGCACTTCACACGAGGAGAGAACACCATGAGCTATCTGGATCGCGACATCCTGGGCATGTACCGCAACCACGACGGCCCGGGACCAGCCCTGATGGGAGCCGACACCCTGATCGGGGACGAAGTCTACAATCACAACGACGAGGAGCTGGGCGACATCAAGGAAATCATGCTCGACATGCGCACCGGCCAGATCGCCTATGCCGTGCTGTCCTTCGGCGGCATCCTGGGCATGGGCGACAAATTGTTTGCCGTGCCCTGGGAACGCCTGACCCTGGACACCGTCAACAAGCGCTTCCTGCTGAACGTCGACAAAGAGCTGCTGAAAAACGCTCCCGGCTTCGACAAGAACAACTGGCCCGACATGGGCAGCGATGCCTGGAACCAGCAGATGGAAGCGTTCTATGGCAGCGGCACGCGCTACGGCAGCATGGCGGGCAGCCGCATGCCATCGGGCAGCGACCTGCGCGGCGGCGCCAGCCTGCAATCGGGCAGCGAAGGCAGCCTGTCCGGCAGCTCCATGAGCGGCAGCCGCGCCGGCACCAGCAGCCAGAGCGGTTCGCGCTCATCGCTCAGCGATGATGAGAGGTAGAACCTAGGTCGGGTAGGTCGGGTAGGTCGGGTAGGTCGGATTAGCGGCGCAGCCGCGTAATCCGACACCACCAGCGGCACGGTTAACACCGCCAAACCGTCAACCCGGCTGACACCACTAACACCGCACCATCGTCGGGCCAACGATGGCGTCGGATGACGCGCGCCCTGCGGACGCGCTAATCCGACCTACCGCTGCATCGATTCCCACGCCTTCTGCAAACGCTTGGCAGAAACAGGCATCGGCGTGCGCAATTACTGCGCAAACAGCGATACGCGCAGTCGGGTAGTCGGGTAGTCGGGTAGTCGGGTAGTCGGGTAGGTCGGGTAGGTCGGATTAGCGGCGCAGCCGCGTAATCCGACACCACCAGCGGCACGGTTAACACCGCCAAACCTTCAACCCGGCTGACACCACTACCACCGCACCACCGCCGGGCCAACGATGGCGTCGGATGACGCGCGCCCTGCGGACGCGCTAATCCGACCTACCGCTGCATCGATTCCCACACCTTCTGCAAACGCTTGGCAGAAACGGGCATCGGCGTGCGCAATTCCTGCGCAAACAGCGATACGCGCAGCTCTTCCAGCATCCAGCGGAAGTCGACGAGTTTCGGGTCCGTGTTCTTGCCGGCCTGGCGGTCCTTGGCCTGGCGCAAGTACGGCGCGGCGGCCGATTGCCATTCGGCCATCAACTTGGTGTCGCGTGCGGGGTCGGCGCGCAGTTTTTCCAGGCGCACATTGATCGCCTTCAGATAACGGGGGAAATGCGCGAGCTGCGTGTACTCGTTTTCCGTCAGGAACCGTTTATGCACGAGTCCCTGCAGCTGCGCCTGGATATCGGTCGCTGCCGCGGCAGGAATATTCTGCAGGCGCTTGGGCAAGCCGTGGAATTCCGTCAGCACTTGCGACAGCAGGCGGGCAATTTCATTGACCAGCAAGACCAGGCGCGACTTGCCTTCCGCCTGGCGCTTGGCGAACGAGGCGGCGTCCAGCGGCAGCGGATCTTGCAGGCAGGCGATATCGAGCGCCTTGTTGATGATTTGCTCGCGCAACTCTTCCTGCGATCCCAGGGCCATGAATTGCATGCCCATCTGCTGCAAGCCGGGGATGCTTTTCTCGACGTACTTGATCTGCTCCTTCATTTGCAGCGCAAATAAACGGCGCAAACCGATCTTGTGCGTGCGGGCGGCCACGGTCGGGTCGTCGAACACTTCCAGGTCGCAATGCGTGCCCTTGTCGACCAGCGCGGGGAAGCCGATCAGGGTCAGCTTGCCCTGCACGATTTCGAGCAGCTCCGGCAATTCGCCGAAGGTCCAGGCCGTCAAGCCCATGTGCTGCGAGACGGTGGCATTGCCTGACGCCGGCGCAGCCGCGCCCTTGGCCGGCGCACCGCCCCTGGCGCTGGCGGGGTTCTGCGCTTGTGCCTGCAGCCGCGACGCCACTTGCGCGCCCGCCACCTTGGCACCCGGCGTGCCCGCGCCGGACACGCCCGACACTTCGGCCAGTTTCTGGAAACTCTGGCGTGCCTGGCCGCCGAATTCCGCCTGCAGGGTGGCCAGGTTGCGGCCCATGTCCAGCTGGCGGCCATGCTCGTCGATCACCTTGAAATTCATGAAGTGATGGGCAGGCAAGGTTTCCGGCTTGAAGTCCGTCGTCAGCACATTGATCGTGATCTGCGTGCGGATGTCGAGGATGATGGCGTCGATCAGATCGCCGCGGCCGAACACGCCCGCTTCGTGCACGCGCTCGCAGAATTTCGCCGCGTAATCGGGCAGCGGCACGCAGTGGCGGCGCAGTTTTTGCGGCAAGGATTTTAATAGCAGATGCACTTTTTCCTTCAGCATGCCCGGCACCAGCCATTCGCAGCGCTCGCGCGGCAACTGGTTCAAGGCATACAGGGGCACGCTCAAGGTCACGCCATCGCGCACGCTGCCCGGCTCGAAGTGGTACGTGAGGCCCATTTCCAGGCCCGTCACGGACATGGTTTTCGGGAACAGGTCCGTCGTCACGCCGGCCGCCTCGTGGCGCATCAGCTCTTCGCGGTTCAGGTACAGCAGCTTCGGGTTTTCGCGCGTGGCTTCCTTGTGCCATTTCTCGAAACCGGCGCCATTGCACACGTCCGCCGGCAGCAGCTTGTCGTAGAAGGCGGCGATCAATTCATCGTCGACCAGCACGTCCAGGCGGCGCGACTTGTGCTCGAGGTTTTCGATGTCCTTGATCAATTTATGGTTGTGCGCAAAGAACGGCGCGCGCGTGTCGAAGTCGCCGCCCACGAGGGCGTCGCTGATGAAGATTTCGCGCGCTTCCGGCAAGTTGAAATTGCCGTAGTTGATGCGGCGCTGGCTGTACACCACCAGGCCATAAAGAGTCGCCCGTTCGGACGCCGTCACCTGCGCCGAGCGTTTTTCCCAGCGCGGCTCGCCCCACGATTTCTTCAGCAGGTGCTCGCCGACTTTTTCCAGCCACTCGGGCTGGATCTGCGCCACGCAGCGCGCGTACAGCCGCGTCGTGTCGACCAGTTCGGCCGCCATGATCCACTTGCCCGGCTTTTTCAGCAGCGAAGAACCGGGCCAGATATGGAACTTGATGCCGCGCGCACCCAGGTAGCCCGCACCAGGCTCGTCCTCGCCCTTGAAGCCGATATTGCCCAGCAAGCCGGTCAGCAAGGCCATGTGCAGGTTGTCGTAGGTGGCCGGCGCTTCGTTCAATCGCCAGCCCTGCTCCTTGACGATGGTCAGCAGCTGCGAATGCACGTCGCGCCATTCGCGCAAGCGCATCTGCGACAGGAAATTCGTGCGGCAATTGTCTTGCAGCTGGCGGTTGGTTTTCTTGTGCTCGATGGCGGACTCGAACCAGCGCCAGATCTTCAGGTAGCTGAGGAACTCCGACTTTTCATCGGCAAACTTCTTGTGCGCCTCATCGGCCGCCTGCTGGTGCTCCATCGGGCGGTCGCGCGGGTCCTGCACAGACAGGGCCGAAGCGACGATCAGCACTTCCGTCAGACACGCGTTATCGAGCGCGGCCAAAATCATGCGGCCCACGCGCGGGTCCAGCGGCAGCTTGGCCAGCTTGTTGCCCAGCGGCGTGAGTTTATTGACTTCATCGACGGCGCCCAGTTCCTGCAGCAATTGATAACCGTCGGCCACGGCGCGCGCCAGCGGCGGCTCGATGAAGGGGAAGGTTTCCACGTCCGTCAAGTGCAGCGACTTCATGCGCAGGATGACGGCCGCCAGCGAGGAGCGCAGGATTTCCGGCTCCGTGAATTTCGGCCGCAGCAGATAATCCTGCTCTTCGTACAGGCGGATGCACACGCCGTCGGCCACGCGGCCGCAACGGCCGGCGCGCTGGTTGGCGGCGGACTGGGCGATCGGCTCGACCTGCAGCTGCTCGACCTTGTTGCGGTAGCTGTAGCGCTTCACGCGCGCCAGGCCCGCGTCGACCACGTAGCGGATGCCGGGCACGGTCAGCGAGGTTTCCGCCACGTTGGTGGCCAGCACGATGCGGCGCGCATTGCTGGTCTTGAACACGCGTTCCTGCTCCTCGGCCGACAGGCGCGCGAACAGGGGCAGGATCTCCACGTGCGGCGGGTGGTGCTTGCGCAGCGCTTCGGCGCAGTCGCGGATTTCGCGCTCGCCCGGCAAGAACACCAGCACGTCGCCCGAGCCGATGCGGCACAGCTCTTCCACGCCATCGACGACGGCATCCATCAGGTCGCGCTTTTCGCGCGCGGCGGCCGTGCGCTGCCCCGGCTTGTCAGGATTGGCGGCACCCGGCATGGCCACCTGTTCGCGCTCGACGGGACGGTAGCGCACTTCCACCTGGTACAGACGGCCCGACACTTCGATCACGGGTGCCGGTTTTTCCGGCGTGCCGAAATGGCGCGCGAAGCGCTCGGCGTCGATGGTGGCCGAGGTGATGATGATCTTCAGATCGGGCCGGCGCGGCAGCAGCTGCTTTAAATAACCAAGCAGGAAGTCGATGTTCAAGCTGCGTTCATGCGCTTCATCGATGATGATGGTGTCGTAGTTTTTCAACAGCGGGTCGGTCTGCGTCTCGGCCAGCAGAATGCCGTCCGTCATCAGCTTGACGGACGCGCCACGGCTCAGGGTGTCGTTAAAGCGCACCTTGAAACCCACGGTTTCGCCCAAGGGCGTGCCCAGTTCCTGCGCGATGCGCTTGGCCGTCGACGAGGCGGCGATACGGCGCGGCTGCGTGTGGCCGATCATGCCCTTCTGTCCGCGTCCCAGTTCCAGGCAAATCTTCGGCAATTGGGTCGTCTTGCCGGAACCCGTCTCGCCCGAGACGATGATCACCTGGTTGTCCAGCAAGGCCTTGGCGATTTCCGCGCGCCGGCCCGAGACGGGCAAGTCTTCCGGATACGTGATCGGCGGCAGCGGGTTGCGGAAGGCTTTTTCCGCCTCGCGCGCGGCGCGCGCCGCATCGCGGGCTTCGCGGCTTTCCTGCCCCTCGCGCGGCGGACGCGCGGCCTGGGGCTTGCCCTCTCCCGCGCGCTGCTGCTGTTGCTGTTTCTGCTGCTCCGCGCGCGGCGGCTGCTGCCTTTGCTGGCTCACGGGCGGGCGCTGGCGGCCCTGCGCAGGCGTGGCGGCAGGCGTGGCAACACCGCCGCTGGCGGGCACATTTGCAACGTTGGAAGGAGGGGAAAACTTATTGCTGGCTGAAGACATTGTTTTTTACAGGTATTTTAAGCGCGCACATCGCGCAGCGAATTATAATGCGCTTAATGGAAAACCCTACCCAATTCGTCCAATGGCTGCGCTCCGTCGCGCCCTACATCCACGCCTTTCGCGGCAAGACCTTCGTGGTCGCCTTCCCCGGTGAACTCGTCAGCGCCGGGGCGCTGCAGGTGCTGGCCCATGATTTGTCCCTGCTGCATGCGCTGGACATCAATGTCACCGTCGTCTACGGCTCGCGGCCGCAGGTGGCGGAACAACTGGCCTTGCGTAACGTCGAAGGCCGCTTCCACAACGGCGTGCGCATCACCGATATCGCCGCGCTGGAATGCGCGAAGGAAGCCGCCGGCGAGCTGCGCCTCGATATCGAGGCCGCGTTCAGCCAGGGCTTGCCGAACACGCCCATGTCGCATGCGGCCATCCGTATCATTTCAGGCAACTTCATCACGGCGCGCCCGCTGGGCGTGATCGATGGCGTGGACCTGGAACTGACGGGCATCACGCGCAAGGTCGACGCCGAAACCATCCATTCCATCCTCGGTTCGGATGGCCTGGTGCTGCTGTCGCCGCTGGGCTTCTCGCCCACCGGCGAAGCGTTCAACCTGACCATGGAAGACGTGGCGTGCAGCGCCGCCATCGCCCTGCACGCGGACAAGCTGATTTTTATTACCGAAACGCCGATGATGGAAGACGCCACCGGCGTGGAAATCCGCGAACTGTCGTCGCACCAGGCCGAAGCCGTGCTGATGGCCGGCTTCCTGCCCGACGCCACGGCGTTTTATCTGAAGCATTGCGTCAAGGCATGCCACAACGGCGTCGAGCGCTCGCATATCGTGCCGTTCTCGATGGATGGTTCGGCCCTGCTGGAATTGTTTACCCATGATGGCGTGGGCACGATGATCAGCCATGAAAACCTGGAAAGCCTGCGCCAGGCCACCATTGAAGACGTGGGCGGCATCATCAAGCTGATCGAACCGCTGGAAGCGGACGGCACTTTGGTGAAGCGGGGCCGCGAGCTGATCGAGCGCGAGATCGACTATTTTTCCGTCATCGAGCATGACGGCGTGATCTTCGGCTGCGCCGCCCTGTACCCGTTCCCTGCGCAAAAGATGGCGGAAATGGCATGCCTGACGGTCAACCCTGAAGTGCAGGCCCAGGGCGACGGCGAGCGCATTCTGAAACACATGGAGAACCGCGCGCGCGCCGCCGGCCTGAACAAACTGTTCGTGCTGACCACGCGCACCTCGCACTGGTTCAAAAAACGGGGCTTCGTGCCGGCCACCGTTGACGATTTGCCGAAGGACCGCCAGCATATGTATAACTGGCAACGCAAATCCCAGGTGCTCATCAAGACACTGTAAAACTGAAAAAGCCCGGCATGCCGGGCTTTTTTTACATTCAGATCGTTATTTGATATTCAATGGCGCAAACGATTTGACCAGGTCATCGAGCGCCTTCAATTGCGCCAGGAACGGTTCCAGCTGGTCCAGCGGCAAGGCGCTGGGGCCGTCGCAGCGGGCGTTGTCGGGATCAGGATGGGCTTCCAGGAACAGGCCGGCGATGCCGACGGCCAGGCCGGCGCGCGCCAGGTCCGCCACTTGCTGGCGGCGGCCGCCCGAAGCGGCGCCGCCGGGATCGCGCTGCTGCAGGGCGTGCGTGACGTCGAAGATGATGGGCAGGTCGTCGCAGGTCTTTTTCATGACGCCAAAGCCCAGCATGTCGACCACCAGGTTGTCGTAACCGAGACAGGTGCCGCGGTCGCACAGGATCAATTGATCGTTGCCCGCTTCCTTGAATTTCTCGACGATATTGGCCATCTGGCCTGGGCTGAGAAATTGCGGCTTCTTGATGTTGATGACTTTGCCCGTTTTCGCCAGGGCCACGACGAGGTCCGTCTGGCGCGCCAAAAAGGCCGGCAGTTGCAGCACGTCGACCACTTCGGCCACCTGCTGCGCCTGCCATGGCTCATGCACGTCGGTAATCACGGGCACGCCGAACGCCGCCTTGACGTCCTGGAAGATGCGCATGCCTTCTTCCAGGCCCGGTCCCCGGTAGGAATGGATCGAGGAACGGTTGGCCTTGTCGAAGCTGGCCTTGAACACATAGGGAATGCCCAGTTTTTGCGTGACGCGCACATATTCTTCGCAGGCGCGCATGGCAAGATCACGCGATTCGAGCACGTTGATGCCGCCAAACAGCGCGAAGCTGCCGGTATTGCTGACATCGATGCCATGGACTTTCACTGAGGTCATAGGGATTCCATATTGGTTAATTATTACTACTTGCTTGGAAGAGGCGCCGCCAGCGGCTGGCGCGATAAGGCATCTTACTAGCTAGGGCCGCGCAGATCAAATTTGATCCAGCGCAAGGGCGCGGCAAACGGCGTGTCGCCGGGCCGCGACGGCCCCGCGAGGGCAGGCGCAAAGTGCCTTATAATCACGCTTTATCTCTACACTGATTCAGGAGCACAGATGGCCCGCACGATCCACTGCATCAAACTCAACAAGGAAGCCGAAGGACTGGATTTCCCGCCGTACCCGGGCGAACTGGGCAAAAAGATTTACGAATCCGTGTCGAAGGAAGCATGGGCCGCCTGGCTCAAGCACCAGACCATGCTGGTCAATGAAAACCGTTTGAACCTGGCCGACGCGCGCGCCCGCAAATACCTGGCCACGCAGATGGAAAAGCATTTCTTCGGCGATGGCGCCGATGCGGCCATGGGTTACGTTCCACCTACGGAATAAGCTGTATCGCTTGCCCGTGACCGCGTCACGGGCAGTTTCACCTGCGTTTCACGCCTTCCTCCGCCGGTTCACGGCACCGCCTCCCCGTTTCGTCGCACACCGCTCGCCGCCCATGCCGCCCGCTGGCACAGTACGCCCATCGACAACCTCACTCCAAGGCGGACACCATGTTGCAGCAAATCTTCAGCCACACTCCCCTCTACGTCTGGGCCATCCTGGGCTTTCTCGTCTACCGGGGCGTGCTGGCCAGCCGTGCACGCGAGGTGACCTTGCGCAAGCTGTGCATCATTCCCCTGGTCATGCTGGCCCTGTCGCTGAGCGGCGTGCAGGGCAGTTTCGGCCTGGCCGGCGTGGCGCCGTTCGCCTGGGCAATCGGCGCCCTGGCCGGGGCGGCGCTGGCATGGACCTTGACCGATGCGCGCCAGATCGTCGCCATACCCGCGCGGGCCAGCGTGCAGCGTCCCGGCAGCTGGGCGCCGTTGATCTTGATGATGAGTATCTTCTGCATGAAGTATGCGGTGGCAGTGACGCTCGCCGTCGCGCCGGCCTACGCCCATGCGAGCGGCTTCATCGTGCCCGTCTGCCTCGCCTATGGCTGCTTCAGCGGCATTTTCCTCGGCGGCTTGCTGCGCACCGTGGCCGTGTACCGCCAGGCGCACATGACAAGCGGCCCGCAAGGGGCCGCCGTGTAAGACCAACGCATTGCCGGCGCACGCCGGCTATCGTCTTAGTATGCCAGGGTACGCACGCCTTCCGGCATGCCAAGCAGGCAGACATTGGCGCCGCGCACGGCGAACAAGCCGACGGCGATGACGCCGACGATCTGGTTGATCTGCTGCTCCAGCGCCACCGGGTCGGTAATTTTCAAGCCCAGCACGTCGATGATCTCGCCGCCGTTGTCGGTGATGAATGCTTCCGTGCTGCCAGGCTTCAGGCGCAAGCGGGGCGTGCCGCCCAGCGCGGCCAGCTGGCGCGAGACGGCGGCGCGCGCCATCGGCACCACTTCCACCGGCAGCGGGAAGGCGCCCAGGGTTTCCACCAGCTTGGAGCCGTCGGCGATGCAGACGAACTGTTTCGCGACGGACGCGACGATCTTTTCACGCGTCAATGCCGCGCCGCCGCCCTTGATCATGGCGCCGCTGGCCGTGATTTCATCGGCGCCATCGATGTAGACGGCGATCGTCTCGACGTCGTTCAAGTCGAAGACGGGAATGCCATGGCCCGCCAGGCGCGCGGCCGTCGCTTCGGACGACGCGACCGTCCCCTTGATGCGGTCCTTGATCTTGGCCAGTTCATCGATGAAAAAGTTGGCGGTGGAACCGGTGCCGACACCGATGATTTCTCCGTCCACCACATAGTTAATGGCGGCGCGGGCTACGGCTTGCTTCAATTCGTCTTGGGTCATGGCAAAAAAAGGCTAAAGTGAGGAATGCCGCTATTTTAACGGATTGCCAGCCCGGCCAGCCGGCCATGATGACGGACCATGCGATGGAATACAACAGGCAAGCGGGAAAACTTTGCCTCAAGGCAATTCCCAGCCAATTACTCTCTATGCCCCCTAAAATATGCGAAAATGGCACGATAGTCCCGATATGACGTTCCAGGAATAGCACATGAATCACAGTAAGCAGGTACTTGTTGTCGATGACAGCCGGGTTTCACGTTTGATGTCGCATCAATTCATCCTCAGCAAACATGCCGACTGGCAAGTGATTGAGGCGGCGACGGGTGAGGAAGCCCTGGAAAAAGTCAAGACTGTCAGCCCTGTGCTGATATTACTGGATGTCAACATGCCCGGCATGGGCGGTGTGGCGGCGGCGGAACAATTGCGCGCGCTGTGCCCGCAAACGCACATCGTTCTCGTCACGGCGAATGTGCAAAACGCCATCCGCAACCGCGCCATCGAACTTCGTGTCGGCTTCATGGAAAAACCGATCACGGAAACCCGCATCCACCAGCTGATCGAGTCACTGGGACTGTGAGCATGGTCAATCTCTCCGAACTGGAAAACGATGCCCTCGTAGAGATTTTCAACATCGGGGTGGGCCATGCGGCCGCCGCGATGAGCGAGATCGTCAATGAAGAAGTCACCATGTCGGTGCCGTCGATCACCTTCCTGAACCGTGCCGATGCGGCCGCCCTGCTGGGCAGCAAGAAGGATGGCGAACGCATCTGCGGCGTCAGCCAGCATTACGATGGCGCCTTCGCCACCGAAGCCATCCTGATGTTTCCCGAAGATAAAAGCCTGGAAATCGTGCGCCTGATGGTGGGCGATGCCATGCCGCTGCAGGAACTGACGGAGATGGAACAGGAAGCGATGAGCGAAATCGGCAACATCATCCTCAATTCCTGCGTAGGGACTTTGGCCAACCTGTTCGACAGCGAACTGCATGGCTCGCTGCCCCTGTACCATGTGGGCACCAGCGCGGAAATCCTCTCCTCGTTCGGCGGCCACGATGACGAGGCCGTCGTACTGATGCTGCATATCGACTTCGTGCTGTCCAAGCACCAGATCCACGGTTATGTGGCATTCGTGCTCGACTTGTCCGCCTTGCACGACCTGAAGCAGCAGGTCAGCCACTACCTGGCCAAGGTCCTGGGACAGGCGTGACGATCATGCCGGATGCCTTACACCGACTCGCCCTGCTCGAGAGCATACTCGGCGCCGTCAACCTGGGCGCCATCGTGCTCGACGAGCAGCACCGCATCGTGCTGTGGAACCACTGGATGGCGCGCCACTCGGCGTGCCAGGCCGACGCCGTGCTGGGCCAGGATTTCTTCACCGTCTATCCGGAGCTGCGCCACAAGCGCATCGATTCGGCCATCACCCAGGCCCTGCGCGACAATTTCCAGTCGCTGCTGTCGCAAACCCTGCACAAGGCGCCGTTTCCCCTGTACACGCATGGCGCGGCCGAAGGCCGGGAGCGCATGCAGCAGGCGATCGCCGTCACGCCGATCAATTTGCCCGCTTCGCCGCGCCACTGCCTGATCCAGATCAATGATGTCACCATCGCCGTGGGCCGCGAAAAGCTGCTGCGCGAGCAGACCATGGTATTGCGTTCGCAAACCTTTGCCGACGGCTTGACGGGCATCGCCAACCGCCGCCACTTCGACGTGGCGATCGAGAAGGAAATGCGGCGCGCCATGCGCACGGGCAGCCCCCTGTCGCTGCTGATGATCGATATCGATCACTTCAAGGATTACAACGACCATTACGGCCACCAGCAAGGTGACGATTGCCTGATACGCGTGGCGGCCGAACTGGCCGCCATGCTGCAGCGTCCCACCGACTTGCTGGCGCGTTATGGCGGTGAGGAATTTGCCGCCATCCTGCCCGACACGGACGCGACGCAGGCGCTGCGCATGGCCGAGGCGATCCGCCGGCACGCGGCCGGACTGCGCATTCCGCATGCCAAGACGGGCAATGAAGTCAAGCACATCACGGTCAGCATCGGCATCGCCACCCAGCACCCGCAGCAGCAGCCGACCATCTCCGCCCTGATCGGCGCCGCTGACCGCGCGCTGTACCTGGCCAAGGGCGCCGGGCGCAACCGCGTGATGGTGCAGCCGCTGTAAAAAAAGCAACGCAGGGCAAAGGATTCCAGTAGACATCTTCATGGCGTGTGCGTAGACTCGTCATTGATTGCAGCAACAATAACAAGAATTTATCTGTGGTATCTATCCCTGCGCATGGCTCACCATGCGGGACATGGCCAGGAGCGCTTGTGAATCTCGATCCTCCCCTCAGATCCGGCTTGCCGGGTGCCGGCATGGATACGACCATGGTGAACGGCATGCGCCTGCTGCTGTCGAGCGCCACCTTGCTGACCCTGTTCATCGACCCCGAAAGCGCTGGCAAGCTGAGCAAGATTACCTGGCTGATCTTTTCCGCCTACACCATGCACAGCCTGCTGCTCTACGTGCTGGCCGTGCTGGGCTTCAGCCTGCCCCAGGACATCTTGCTGTATTGGCTGGACGTGGCCTGGTATGCGCTGATCGTGTTTTCCACCAGCAGCCACAATAATTTATTCTTCCTGTTTTTTTTCTTTGCCATCCTGACCTCCTCGTTCCAGCGGGGCTTCGAGGAAGGCGCGCGCGTGACCCTGGCCTCGGCCGGCCTGTTCGCCGCCACGGCCCTGTTCGGCGAATCGGATGCGGAGCTGTCGCGCCTGCTGCTGCGCTCCACCTTCCTGCTAGCGCTCGGCTACATGATCGCCTACTGGGGCGGTTCCGCCATCACGCAGCGCAGCCACCTGGCGTTGCTGCGCGATGTCAGCCAGCTGTCCAATCCGCGCTTCGGCGTCGACCAGACCATTACCTCCGTGCTGGAAAAAACCCGCAGTTATTTCAACGGCCGCAGCTGCCTGCTGATCATGCAGGACAAGGGCACGCGGGTCTGGTCGCTGCGCAGCGTGCTGCAAACGGGAACGGGCGTCGTGCACACCAGCTCGTTCCTCAGCGATGACGCGGCCAGTCCCCTGCTCGCTTTCCCGCACGATAAAATCGCCTTGTACAACCAGCCCGCCGGCCGCTGGCTGCCGTGGACAGGCGGCGCGCGCATGCTCGATCCCGACAGCGGACGCTGGCTGCGGCACGACGACGCGGCAGGCGCCCGCCTGGCCGAGCTGCTCGAAGCGCACGCCTTCATCAGCGCACCGCTGCCCCTGCGCAATGGCAAGGGCCGCATCTTTATCGTCTCCGCCACCAGCATGAGCAAGACGGACGCCCTGTTTCTCAGCCATATCGGGGCGCAGGCGTTTCCCGTCATTGAGAACATCGACCTGCTCGACCGCCTGGCGTCGCAAGCGGCCTCGCGCGAGCGCGAAAAGATCGCCCGCGACCTGCATGACACGGCCGTGCAGCCATATATCGGCTTGCGCCACGGCCTGGCGGCCTTGCGCAACGAAGCCACGCCCGGCAACCCGCTGCTGCCCGAACTGGAAAAACTGATCATCATGTCAGGCCAGGTGATCGCCGACCTGCGCAGCTACGCGCGCACGTTCAAGAACGGCCAGGTGCAAAGCGAGCCGGAACTGCTGGTCGCGCTGCGCCACCAGGCCACGCAGATCCGCGAATTCTATGGCATCGACATCGCCCTGCAAATCGAAGGCGACCTGCACATCAACGACCGCCTGGCGGCCGAGGTGTTCCAGATCGTCAACGAAGGCATGAGCAATATCCGCAAGCATACGTCGGCGCGCCACGGCGCCGTCAAGCTGACCTGCGTGCAGGGCGCGCTGCACATCAGCATCGACAACGAATGCGCGGCCGCGCACGTCCCCGATTTCCTGCCCGACTCGCTGGCCGAGCGCGCCGCCGCCCTGGGCGGCACGGCCCGCGTCACGCATGGCATGCTGGGCAACACCTCCGTGCAGATCGAGATCCCCATATGAACGACTTACGCTACACGCCCCCGGCCAGCCATGTCATCAGCGTCATGCTGGTGGATGATCACAAGACCATGCTGTGGGGCCTGGAGCGGCTGATCGGCGGCGAGCACTCGGGCATGCGCGTGGTCGCCACGGCGTCCGACAGCGCCGAGGCGCTGGAGCAGGCAAAGGCGCTGCAGCCGGACGTGATCGTGCTGGACCTGGACCTGGGCGGCATCAGTTCGCTGGCCATCCTGCCCGCGCTGGCGCAGTGCGGCAGCACGCGCGTGCTGGTGCTGACGGCCAGCCACGACCAGGCCGTCCTGGACCAGACGGTGCTCAAGGGCGCGCGCGGCATCGTCAGCAAGGATGCGCCCGCGGAGATGGTGCTGAAAGCCATCGAAAAAGTGTATCAGGGCGAGCTGTGGCTGGAACACGCGATGCTGGGACGCATGCTAACGCAGCTGACCCAGCCCGGCGGCGGCTCGGCGCAAGCCATCGCCATCGCCAGCCTGACCCTCAAGGAAAGAAAGATCATCGCCGCGCTGGTGCACGGCAGCGGTACGCCGGCCAAGCTGCTGGCGGACCAGCTGTTCATCTCCGAACACACCTTGCGCAACCACCTGACGTCGATCTACCGCAAGCTGGGCGTGTACAACCGACTGGAACTGTACGCCTACGCCACCAAGCACCAGCTGGGCCAATTGCCGCCCGGCGCCTGAGGCCGCTGCTCCCCCGGCACGGCCACTGCATGGCCGCGCACTCCCTTCCACCTCCCCTTCGCCAGCCACCGGCGCTGCCTGCGCGCCCGCGCGCCAAACTCGACCATGACAATTGTCACGAAAAAAACAAGCAATTCCTCCTTGCAATAAAAGGATGTTCTTCTGATGTAGATCAAAGTGCCAACTTCTATAGTGGATTTACCGGAGTGCAAATCACCGCGCGGCCCACCACGACACGGAGCACAGCATGCGCCTTGACAAGTTTCTTCCGACAGCCCTGATCAGCTATTTGCAGGGCAAGGAAAAGGCTGCGTTCTACCGCTATGCCCTGGTGGCGGCCCTCATGGCGGTGGTGTGCATCATCGGACTGCTGGCACTGGGCGAAAGCCCATGAGAGCGTAGCAACAGGAAGCAACACCGTCATGCCGTTTTACCCACCGCCGTACCTTAACCACCACCAGGAGTTGTCATGAACCTCATCAAAAACTTTATCCGCGAAGAAGATGGCGTCACCGCAATCGAATATGGCCTGATCGCCGCCCTGATTGCCGTGGTGATCATCGCTGCCATCACCATCGTCGGCACGCAGCTGAAAAAGACCTTCAGCACCATCGGCACCAAGCTGACCACCGCCAATGCCTGACGCGGTGCCGTCCGGGCCGGCCCAGCGCCAGCCCGGACTACGCTTCCCCTATTCCCGGCACGTCCACCTTGATTCCGCCTAGCGAGGCCCATCGTGAAATCTCTCTTCAGCCGTTTATCCGACGAGTCCGCCGTTACAGCGATCGAATACGCGTTGCTGGCGGGCCTGATCGCGGCAGTGCTGGTGGTCACGATCACCGTGCTTGGCGACCAGGTCAAGCTGCTGTTTGTCTACGTCAAGGACCAAGTGGTCCTGGCCCTGTCATGAACACCCTGCGCGCCTCGCTGCGCACCCACCGCGCCCTGCTGCTGATCGTGCTGCTGTATGGCGCGGCCGCCGCGCTGCTGGCCGGCAGCCTGCCCAGCGCCGCGGACATCCTCAACGTGCTGGCCGGCTTCTTTGTCGCCATCCTCACGGGTCCCATCTTCATCCTGTGCGGCTACACCATCCGCGTCATGGTGATGCAACGTCCGCACCGCCTGTGCCACTACCTGTACCACGATCTGCGCCGCTACCTGAGCAACGAGCGCCTGCTGCACGCGCTGCCGGCCATGCTGCTGATCCCCGTCTTCGCCTCCAGCTTCACCGTCTTCAAGGGCGCCATTCCGCGCCTGCATCCCTACACCTGGGATGCCACCCTGTCCGCCTGGGACCTCGCGCTGCATGGCGGCATGGCCCCATGGGAAAGGCTGCAGCCGCTGCTGGGCCACCCGCTCGTGACGGGCTTGCTCAACTTCAGCTACCATTTCTGGTTCTTCCTGTTCTACGCCATCCTGTACTGGCTCATCCTCGACACGCGCCGCCCGCTGCTGCGCATGCAGTTCCTGCTCAGCTTTGCGCTGACCTGGATCGCCCTGGGCAGCATCCTGGCCGTGCTGTTCGCCTCGGTCGGCCCCTGCTACTACGGCCACCTGCACGCCAGCGACCCGTATGCGCCGCTGATGGCCTACCTGCATGACGCCAACCAGCACGTTCCCGTCTGGGCCCTGCAGGTGCAGGAGATGCTGTGGCAAGGTTATCAAAGCAAGGGCGCGAACGGCGAACTGGGCATCTCCGCCATGCCCAGCATGCATGTGGCCACGGCCGTGCTGATGGCCCTCATGGGCTGGAACGTCAGCCGCGCCGCCGGGATCGCCCTGTCCGCCTTCGCCGTGCTGATCCTGCTCGGCTCCATCCACCTGGGCTGGCACTATGCGCTCGACGGCTATGTGGGCGCGGCCGGCGCGGCGCTGGTGTGGCGCCTGGTGGGACGGCTGCTGCGCAGCCAGGCCGCGGCGCCGGCCATGCACATGACCACGGCGCCCTGCATGAGCAAGGAAGGACTGACGTCATGAACGCCCACCTGCCCATGCTGCTGTGCCTGGCCGTGCTGGCCGGCCTGCTCGCCGCCGCCCTGTGGCACGACCTGCGCACGCGCCGCATCCCGAACCGGCTGGTGCTGTGGGGCACGCTGACGGGGCTGATCCTGAACAGCTTCGTGCCGCCAGGTAGCGGCCTGTTCGACGCCGCCTTCGGCGGCCTGGGACCGCTGCAGGCGCTGGCCGGCGCCGCCGCCGGACTGGCCCTGCTGCTGCCCATGCACCTGCTGCGCGCGCTGGGCGCCGGCGACGTCAAGCTGATGGCCATGTGCGGCGCCTTCCTCGGTCCCGATGCCGTGCTCGAAGCGGCCCTGCTGACCTTCCTGTGCGGCGGCGTGCTGGCCCTGGCCGCCGCGCTGGCAGGCCAGCGCCTGCGCCAGGTGCTGAAAAACACCTATCACATGATGCTGGGCGCGCTGCTGCACAGCCTGGCCGGCGGCGCCGCCACGATCGCCGAACCGCCGCCCGCCACCGGCAAGCTGGCCTACGCCTTCGCCATCGCCAGCGGCACCGGCTTGCAGATCTTCCTGCAATACACCCACCTGTGGAGCCTGCGCTGAAACGCGCCGCTCCGACGACCAGCCACCATAGGACCCGACCATGGACACCCTCGCCACCCTCTGCCACTCGCGCCACGCCAGCCTGTTCACCAGCATCGCCATGGCTTGCCTGTGGACGTTCTTTGCCAGTGCCCACGTGGTGGGATTCCTGCACAGCGGCGACTGGAGCTATCTGCTGTTCTGCGTCGCCGAAACCCTGGCCGCCCTGTTCTTCATCGTGCGTTCGGCCCCCGTCAGCGTCTCCACCGATGCCGGCGACTGGTTGCTGGCCATCGGCGCCACCTTCGCGCCCTTCCTCCTGTCCCCCGCCGACATGGCCATCTGGCCCGGCGCGCGCTACCTGCTGGCCGTCGGCAGCCTGCTGCAGATCGCCGGCCTGCTGTCGCTGAACCGCAGCTTCGGCCTGGTGGCGGCGCAGCGCGAGATCAAGACGGGCGGCGTCTACCGCGTGATACGCCATCCGCTGTATGCCAGCTACCTGATTTCCCTGAGCGGCTACCTGCTGGCCAACACCTCGCCCGCCAACACCGTCCTCTATGTCGCGACGATGGGCATGATGGTGATGCGCCTGCTGCGCGAAGAGCGCTTCCTGGCCGCCGACGTGCGCTATCGCGTCTACATGCGCCAGGTGAAGTATCGCCTGCTGCCCTTCATCTTCTGATCATCGGTCACCCAAGCAAGAGGAGCACTTATCATGCCTGACACTTATCCAGAACGCAGCGACGGCGGCGGCATCGAGCCGGCGGCCAGGCGCGCGCCACGCACGGTCGAGGAAACGGGATTGCCCTTCCTGTTCCTGGTCGAACTGCTGGTCAAGATACTCTTCCTGCGCGGCCAGATCGGCCTGCCCGCCCTGTCGACGCACGTGAAACTGGGCGCCGGCGTGCTCGAACCGCTGCTCACCTTCATGCGCGCCGAAAAGCTGTGCGAAGCGCGCCGCAACGGCGGCAGCGGCACCGACGCCGACCTGTATTACCTGCTGGGCGACCAGGGCCGCCTGCGCGCCGCCGAATACATGCGCCGCAACGCCTACAGCGGCCCCGCCCCCGTCACGCTGGCCGATTACAGCAACCAGGTGCTGGCGCAAAGCGTGGCCGACATGCATGTCACCCGCGACGACGTGCAGCGCGAATTCCGCGACGTGGTGGCCAGTTCGGCCGTGCTCGACCAGCTGGGCGCGGCCATGAATTCCGGGCGCGCCCTGTTCTTCCACGGCCCCGCCGGCAGCGGCAAGAGCTACCTGGCCGAGCGCCTGAACGGCTTGCTCAGCGGCGCCATCGCCCTGCCCCATGCCGTGATGGTCGATGGCGAAGTGCTGCCCTTCCTCGACCCCATGCTGCACACCCTGTCAAGCAAAGGCCTCGTGCCATCCGACCCGCGCTGGGTGCGCGCCGAACGCCCCGCCGTGCTGACGGGCGGCGAGCTGACGCTCGACATGCTGGACCTGCAGTTCGACCAGGGCACGCGCCTGTACCAGGCGCCGCCGCACCTGAAGGCCAACAACGGCATCTTCATCATCGACGACCTGGGCCGCCAGCGCTGCTCGCCCGTGGAACTGATGAACCGCTGGATCGTGCCGATGGCGCGCCACATCGATTACCTGTCGCTGCACACGGGCTACAAGTTCCCCGTGCCCTTCGACGTCATCGTCGTCTTCTCGTCGAACCTGGCGCCGCAGCAGCTGGCCGACGATTCCTTCCTGCGCCGCATCGGCTACAAGATCCATGTGGGTCCCTTGAGCGCCTACCACTACCTGGCCGTGTTCCGCAGCACCTGCGCCCAGCTGGGCATCAATTTCGACGAAGCCTCCTATACCTACCTGCTGCACCTGCATAGCCTCTACAAGCGGCCCTTGCTCGCCTGCTATCCGCGCGACATCCTCGCGCAGGTCTGCGACCAGGCGCGTTATGAAGACCACGCGGCGCAACTGTCTCCGGAAGTCCTGTTCTGGGCATGGCAAAACTATTTCGGCAGCGATAACGACCTCGCAAGCACACATAACGGACCGGCAGCGGTCCAGCACAAAGGGGAAGCAAAATGAGAAACGCACGCGCTCTGACGATGATGGCCATCGCGGTCATCCTGGCGTTCGCCGCGGTCATCGTGGCCGCGCGCTGGATCAATGCCCAAGCCTCGGGCAACATCAACAAGGTGGCCGTGGCACAGGTCGACATCAGCCTGGGGGCGCGTCTCACGCCCGACATGGTGCGCATGGTGGACTGGCCATCGAACGCGCTGCCGCCGGGCGCCATCAACGATCCGAAACTGCTGGAAACGCGCGTCACGCGCACCAGCATCCAGCACGGCGAACCGATCATGGAAGGCAAGCTGGCGCCTCCCGGCACGCAAGGCGGCCTGTCGGCGGTCGTCGCCGAGGGCAAGCGCGCCATGACCGTGCGCGTCAACGACGTGGTGGGCGTGGCCGGTTTCGCCCTGCCCGGCAACTTCGTCGACATCCTCGTCAACACCCAGGGCGAAGGGGCGCGCAAGACGCCGGACCGCGATCCGAACATTTCCAAGATCGTGCTCGAACGCATCCTCGTGCTGGCCATCGCCCAGGAATCGAGCCGCGATGACACCAAACCCAAGGTGGTCAATGCCGTGACCCTGGAGCTGACGCCGGACCAGGCTGAAAAACTCGACCTGGCGCGCAGCGTGGGCACCCTGTCGCTGGTGCTGCGCAACCAGATCGAGGACAAGCCCGTCAACACGGAAGGCGCCACCAAGTCCAGCTTGCTCGATGAAAAAGTCGCCATTGCGGCCCCCGCCGCCATGGTGCAAGCCAAGCCGCTGCCACGCCGCCGTCCCGCCGCCGCACCGGCACCACAGGCCGGTCCAAGGGTCGATGTCATCAAGGGGCTGGAACGCAGCTCCCAACAATTCTAACCTGCACCAGAGGAGTCATGCCATGAGCACATATTGCACAGCAAGCGAAAGCCGGGTACTCAGCCTGGCGCTTGCCCTCGCCATGATCGGCGCCCTGGCGCCCCAGGCACGCGGCGAACCCGTCGCCGCTGCCGCCACCGCCGTTGCCGCCGACACCGGCACCGCCAGGAGCAACCGCGCCGCCGCCCGCCCCAAGGCCACGCCGCCGCAAAGCGAATCGCGCGCCGGCCGCACCGAGATGGCGCCGCAAATGAGCCTGGCCGAGGGCAAGTCGACGCTGATGCGGCTGCCGTTCGCCGCCAGCCGCATGTCCGTCGGCGACCCGCGCATCGCCGACGTCATCCTGCTCAATCCCAACGAGGTGTACCTGCTGGGGCGTTCCGTCGGCACCACCAACCTGATCCTGTGGAACAAGAGCAATGACGCCACCATCATCGACCTGGCCGTCGGCATCGACAGCAGCAGCCTGCAGGCACGCATGGCCGAGCTGCTGCCGAACGAAAAGATCCACGTCACGGTGGCGGGCGACACCCTGATCCTGTCGGGCATGGTCAGCGACGTCGTCAAGGCCGACCAGGCCCTGTCGCTGGCCAACGCCTATGTGCAGCGCAGCGCCCGCAGCGGCAGCGCCGCCTCCGGCGCCGCGCCAGCCGCAGGCGCCGCCGCTCCCGCCCCCGCCGCCACGCCCGATGCGGCCATGCCGCGCGTGATCAACCTGCTGTCGATCGCCGCGCCGCAGCAAGTGATGCTGGAAGTGAAGGTGGCCGAAGTGTCGAAGGTGCTGGTGGACCAGCTGGGCGCCAGCCTGGGCATCAACAAGACCATCGGCAGCTGGTCGTATTCGCTGCTGTCCAGCCTGCTCAGCAACAATCCCAGCGGCTTGAGCGGCGCCAGCAAGAACAACTTCTTCAACCTCGACGCGCAGAAGCGCGATGGCCTGATCAAGGTGCTGGCCGAACCGAACATCATGGCCATCAGCGGCCAGGAGGCGAGCTTCCTGGCCGGCGGCAAGATCTTCATCCCTGTCAGCCAGAGCAACAATAACGGCGTGCCCACCATCACGCTGGAAGAGAAGGAGTTCGGCGTGGCCGTGAAGTTCACCCCCACCGTGCTCGATGGCGGACGCATCAACCTGAAGGTGGCGCCGGAAGTGTCGGACCTGAACAAGGACGGCATCGGCATCACCGCCACCGGCATCTCGGCCACGGCCATCCTGCCCTCGTTTACGACGCGGCGCGCCACCACCACGGTGCAGCTGTTCGACGGCCAGAGCTTCGCCATCGGCGGCCTGATCAAGAACAACGTGACCAGCAACATCAAAGCCCTGCCAGGACTGGGCGAAGTGCCCGTGCTGGGCGCCCTGTTCCGCAGCACGGACTTCCAGACGGACCGCTCGGAACTGGTCTTCATCATCACGCCGCACCTGGTCAAGCCGCTGCCGGCCGACTACAAGCTGCCCACCGACGGCTACATCCAGCCGACGCGCGGCGACATGTTCATGCAGGGAAAAATGGAAGGCGACGCACCCGCCCCCGCAGCGCCGGCACCATCGGCCCCCATGCAGCCGCAAGCGGCCGCGCCCCAGCCCGCTGCCGCCGGCTTCGACCTCAAATAGGAGAACACCATGAAAACCGCACATTGCCTGCCTTGCGCCACCCTGCTGTCGCTGCTGTCGCTGCTGGCCGGCTGCGCCGCCACCACCACGCCCGTGCTCGATTCGCACTTCGGCGAATCGGTGGCCCTGCTCAAGGCGCAGCAGATCATGTATCCGGACGCCTACCGCAATGCCAACCCCGTCAGCGGCATCGACGGCAAGGCCGGCGCCAGCGCCTACCAGCGCTACCAGAAATCGTTCGCGGCGCCGGAACCGCAGCCGAACGTCTTCACCATCGGCGTGGGCGGACGCCAGTAGGCGCCAGTTTCGCGACGCACTCCCCCCAAGCCACCAGGAGACCGCCATGAACACCGCATTTCGCAGGCACGACAAGCAGCAGGGCACGATCGCCATCGTGCTGGGGCTGACCCTGGTGGTGCTGTTCGCCATGGGCGGCCTGGTGCTCGACCTGGGCCACCTGTACATCGCCAAGACGGAACTGCAGAACGGCGCCGACAGCGCCGCCCTGGCGGGCGCCGTGGAACTCAATCAGAGCGCCGCCGGCATCGACAACGCGCAGACGAAGGCCATCGCCATCGCGCAAAAGAACCGCTACGACTTTTCCACCACCTTGACCATCACGGCCGCCAACATCAGCTTTGGCCCCAGCCCGGACGGTCCCTGGTCGTCCGGCGCCAGCGCCCGCACCAGCCCGCAGGGAATGACCTTCATCCAGGTCGACACGGGCAGCAAGACCTTCGCCACCTACCTGATGGGCATCGCCGGCATCGCCAGCACCAGCACCTCGGGCGTGGCCGTGGCGGGCCGCTTCGTCAACGACGTCACGCCGATCGGCGTGTGCGCCGTCGACCCGGCCAACAAGACGGCGCAATACACGTATCCGGCCTCGCCGGCCGGCACGGGCCTGACGGAACTGGTCGAATTCGGCTTTCGCCGCGGCGTCACCTACAACCTGTTCGGCCTCAATCCGCTGGGCGGCCCGTCCGATCCCTACCTGATCAACCCGGTCGATGCCCCGCCCGGCAGCTGCAGCGCCTCGCATTCGAGCGCCGCCTCCACCGCGCCGTTCATGTGCACGGGCAGCAGCGCCGTCATCACCAGCGGCACGGGCCAGGTATACACGAACACGGGCATGACGGCCTCGCTGGCCGCCTCGCTCAACTCGCGCTTCGACGACTACGGCGGGCCATCCGTGTGCGACCCCGTGTCGGCGCCGCCCGACACCAACATCAAGGAATACCCATGCGTGGGCGCCGCGTCGCCGTGCGCCGCCAGCGCCGCCAACTCGCCGCCCACCGGCTGGATGCAGCCGGGCGCCAGCACCTTGCCCAGCCAGCAGTCGGTCAGCCTGGCCGGCAACAAGCCGAATTACCAGCTGCCGTCAGCCGGCCCCGTCCCGGCGCCGTCGGCGACGTTCGCGCAGTTCGCCGGCTACGGCGTGCTGTGGTCGTACGGCCCCGCCTACCAAAGCAACGGCGCCACCCCGGCCAAGGCCGGCGCGGCCTACAGCGTCACGGACGGCAACGCCAATCCCATGTACAGCACGGCCAAGGCGAATTACTTCGACACGGCCAGCTACCCCGTCACGGCTGGCGCCAGCTTCGCCGCCGGCACGCCGCCGTCGCCGTACAACCAGACCAGCGGCCCCACGTTCCAGGCGCCATCGGTGGCGCATCCCGGCCAGCGCAACCGGCGCATCCTCAACGTGGTGCTGGTCGACTGCCGCACGGCGCCCGTCGGGCCGGCCTCGTGCGGCACCATGAACGCGGTGGGCATCGGCAAATTCTTCATGACGATGAAAGCCGATTTCAGCGGCGGCACCAAGCGCCTCGACGTCGAGTTCGCGGGCCTGATCGAACCCGTGCCGAATTCCGAAATCAAACTCTACAAGTGAGGCGGCCATGCGTACCCCCAACTCCCCTCTCCGGCAGCGCGGCGGCGCCGCCGTCGAATTCGGCATCGTGCTGGCCCTGCTGATCACCCTGCTGGCCGGCATCTTCGGCTTCGGCCGCGCCTTCTGGTACTACGACGCGCTGAACAAGGCCACGCGCGACGCGGCGCGCAACATGTCCGTCAAGGCCAAGGCAGCCATCGCCTCGCAGGGCGTGCCGGCGGCCAAACAGACGGTGGCCGATGCGGCCGTCAGCGCCGGCATCAGCGACTTCACCACGGCCAACGTGACGGTCACCTGCCTGGACGCCAGCTTCAACGACAGCAGCTGCGCCGATGGCACGGCGCCGGGCGGCATCCGCGTCGAAGTCGTCAACTACACGCTGTCGGTGGGCCAGTACCTGCCCTTCGTGATCGGCGCGGCCAGCACCTATGCGACGCCGCTCGCACCGCGCACCACCATGCGCTACATGCTGTAAGGAGAACGCCATGCGCCACCGCCTTCCTCCCGCACCCTGCGCCGGCCGCCAGCGCGGCGCCGCCGCCGTCGAATTCGCCCTGGTGGCGCTGCTGTTTTTCACCCTGCTGTTCGGCATCCTCGAATTCGGCCGCATGCTGTACCTGTACAACACGGTGCAGGAAGTGAGCCGCCGCGCCGCGCGCGAAGCGGTGGTGCGCTGGATCGACCAGACCGACGCCGTCAAGACGCTGGCCCTGTTCGGCGGCACGGCCCTGCCGGCCGCGCCCGAAGTCACGGCCGCCAACATCACCATCCGCTACCTGAACAAGAGCGGCGCCGAAGTGACCTTGCCGCCGCTCGATCCGGGCGACAACCTGTCGGCCTGCGGCGACAACACGCGCACGGCCAGCTGCATCGACAGCGTGCGCGTATCGATCGATAACGTCAGCTATACGCCGATGGTCAGCCTGTTCGGTTTTCTCAATATCGCCGTGCCAGCCTCGGTGGTGGTCATGCACGCCGAAAGCCTGGGCTTCCAGATCAACTGAACGCCTTTACCGGGGAGTACCAAGTGAATATCGTCATCGTCTCGAAGAATGAAGCCCAGCTCAAGCGGCTTACCCGCCTGCTGCGCGAGCGCAGCGCGGCCGACCGCGTCACCCTGCTGGCGAGCATACCGGATCTGTTCGACAACGGCGTCACGCCGGACCTGCTGCTGCTGGAGCAGGAGCAGACGGGCGAGGCGGAACTGGAACGGCTGGAGCTGCTGGGCGGGCGCCATCCGAACCTGGCGATCATCGTGCAATGTCCGCAGCAAAGTCCGCAATTCCTGCTGCGCTCGATGCGCGCCGGCGTGCGCGAAGTGCTGCAGCCCGACGACGACGCGGCCCTGTGCGCCGCCTTGCGCCGCATCGAGGAAAAACTGCAGAAGCAGGTCACGCGCAAGGGCCAGGTGCTGGCCTTCGTCTCGTGCAAGGGCGGCAGCGGCGCCACCTTCATCGCCGCCAACCTCGGCTACGCGCTGGCCGCCGGCGAACAGCGCAAGGTGGCGCTGTTCGACCTGAACCTGCAGTTCGGCGACGCCGCCCTGTTCGTCTCGGACCACAAGCCAGCCACCACCCTGTCGCAGCTGTCGCAGCAGATCGTGCGTCTCGACGCCTCGCTGCTCAGCGCCAGCATGATCCAGATCACGCCCGCCTACAGCGTGCTGGCCGCCGCCGACGATCCCGCCCATGCGAGCGACGTCGAGGCCGACCATATCGACCGGCTGCTGACCCTGGCGCGCAGCCAGTACGACTACATCGTGCTCGACGTGGGACGCGGTCTCGATGCCGTCAGCGTGCGCGCGCTGGACCGGGCCGACCTGATCTTCCCCGTGCTGCAGGCAACGTTGCCGTATGTGCGCGACGGCAAGCGCCTGCTCGACGTGTTCCGCGGCCTCGGCTACCGCGAAGACAAGATCCGCCTGATCCTGAACCGCTATGCCAGCAGCGACAGCATCCGCGTGGCCGACCTGGAAGCGGCGTATGGCAAGCACGTCTACAAGTCCATCCCCAACCACTACGAGGGCGTGGCGGCCTCCGTCAGCCAGGGCGTGCCCATCCTCAAGCTGGCGCCGCACAATCCCGTTTCGCGCGCCCTGCAGGAACTGGCCGCCAGCCTGGCCGGCGAAACCCCGCCCGCCGCGCAAGGCTGGGTGGCGCGGCTGCTGGCGCGTGCCTGAGGTTCCAACCAGATCCCCCCATACACCGGAGACCGACCATGACTGCCGAAAAACTCACCCTGCGGGACCGCCTGGGCTATGCCCAGGATGACGCCAGCCTGAACGACGATGCCGCGCACCAGGGCGCAGCCAGTCACAGCTACCAGCAACTCAAGCACCGCACGCACCAGGCGCTGCTCGACCGCGTCGACCTGGAAGGCATGCAGCGCCTGTCGCGCGAGCAGATCCGCGAAGAGCTCAAACTCCTCGTCAGCGACGTGCTCACGGAAGACAATGTCGTGATCAACGAGCTGGAACGGCGCTCGCTGATCCGCGACATCCAGGACGAGGTGCTCGGCTTCGGCCCGCTCGAACCGCTGCTGGCCGATCCCAGCGTGTCCGATATCCTCGTCAACACCTGCCGCCAGGTGTATGTCGAGCGCCACGGCCGCCTGGAACTGAGCGACGTCTGCTTCACCGACGACGCCCACCTGATGAAGATCATCGACAAGATCGTCTCGCGCGTGGGGCGGCGCATCGACGAATCGAGCCCCATGGTCGACGCGCGCCTGCCCGACGGCTCGCGCGTGAACGCCATCATCCCGCCGCTGGCCATCGACGGCCCCGTGATGTCGATCCGGCGCTTCTCGGCCCAGCCCCTGCGCCTGGCCGACCTGATGCTCAAGCACAGCCTGACGGAAGAAATGAGCACCACCCTGCAGGCGCTGGGCAAGGCCAAGGTCAACATCCTGATCTCGGGCGGCACGGGCAGCGGCAAGACCACCATGCTCAATGCGATTTCCGGTTTCATCAGCACGGCCGAACGCATCGTCACCATCGAGGACGCGGCCGAACTGCAGATGCAGCAGCCGCACGTGGTGCGCCTGGAAACGCGCCCGCCGAACATCGAGGGCAAGGGCGAAGTGACGCAGCGCGCGCTGGTGCGCAACGCGCTGCGCATGCGCCCCGACCGCATCATCCTCGGCGAGGTGCGCGGCGCCGAGGCGCTCGACATGCTGGGCGCCATGAACACGGGCCATGAAGGATCGATGGCCACCATCCACGCGAACACCCCGCGCGACGCGCTGACGCGGCTGGAAAACATGATCAGCATGGCCTCGGCGGGCCTGCCCGTGAAGGCCATGCGCCAGCAGATCAGTTCGGCCATCAGCGTGGTGGTGCAGGTGGCGCGCCTGACGGACGGCAAGCGCAAGATCATCTCGATCCAGGAAATCACGGGAATGGAAGGCGAGATGATCACCATGCAGGAAATCTTCACCTTCCGCCAGACCGGCATCGGCGAGGACGGCACGGTGCAGGGACATTTCCATGCCAGCGGCGTGCGGCCGCATTTCCTGGAACGCCTGCGCGCCTTCGGCATCAGCCTGCCGGAAACCCTGTTCGATCCCGCCCGCCAGTACCATTAAGGGGAGCATCATGGACTATCTCTATTACGTATTCGCCATCCTCACCTTCATCGCCGTGGTGCTGCTGATCGAGGGCCTGTACCTGGCGTGGAACACCTCGCGCGGCCCGGAAGCGGAAAGGGTGGCGCGCCGCCTGCGCATCATGTCGGCCGGCGCGCATGGCGACACGGGCAGCTCGATGATCAAGAAGCGCCTGCTCAGTGAGACCCCGGCGCTGCAGCGCGTGCTGCTCAGCGTGCCCCGCGTGCATGCGCTCGACCGCCTGCTGGAACAGTCGGGCCTGAGCTGGAGCGTGGCCAGCTTCGCCGGCGTGATGCTGGCCTCGTCCGGCGCCGCGTTTTTGCTGCTCAGCTACTTCAGCGTGCCGTGGCTGCTGCGCCTGCCGCTGGTGGCCGGCGCGGCCCTGCTGCCGCTGCTGGCGGTCTTGCGCGCCAAGGCCAAGCGCCTGCAGCGCATCGAGCAGCAATTGCCCGATGCGCTGGACCTGATGGCGCGCGCCCTGCGCGCCGGCCACGCCTTCCCCACCGCCCTGAAAATGGTCGGCGATGAAATGAACGCGCCGCTGGCCTTGGAATTTCGCGCCACATTCGACGAAGTCAATTTCGGCATCGCCATGCAGGACGCCCTGATGAACCTGGCCACGCGCGTGCCCAGCACGGACTTGCGCTATTTCGTCATCGCCGTGCTGATCCAGCGCGAAACGGGCGGCAACCTGGCCGAACTGCTCGACAGCATCAGCCGCATCATCCGCGAGCGCATCAAGCTGCTGGGACAGGTGCGCGTGCTGTCGGCCGAAGGCAGGCTGTCGGCCTGGATCCTGTCGCTGCTGCCCTTCGGCGCGGCGGCCATGATCCACCTGACCAATCCGCAGTTCCTGGAAATGCTGTTCGTTGACCCGGGTGGACGCAAGATGCTCGTCGGCGCCCTGCTGCTGATGGCGTGCGGCGTCCTGGTCATGCGCAATATCATCCGCATCCGCGTCTGAGCCCGCTAGGAGAACCCTCATGAATCCCGTGCATATCGCTTTTCTCGCCCTGCTCTTCATCGCCGTCTTCGGCACCGTGCTGGTGGCCATGCGCAGCTTTGCCCCCGATCCCCTGCGCCAGCGCATGGACAACGCCACCGGCAAGAGCGCGGCGGCGCCCGGCGCATCGGCGCCCAGCCCCTGGCTGGCGCGCATGGTGCGCCTGAGCGGCCCGCTGGCCAAACTGTCGCTGCCCGACCAGGGCTGGGAAGGCTCCGTGATGCGTCGGCGCTTCATGAATGCCGGCCTGCGCCAGGCGTCGGCGCCCATCCTGTTCTTTTCCGCCAAGACCATGCTGGCCATCGGCCTGCCCCTGCTGCTGTTCCTGGGATTGAGCGCCTCGGGCAGCCAGATGGCGGGCAAGGCGCTGCTGTTCTGGCTGCTGATCGTGGCCGCCGTCGGCTACTACCTGCCCAACTTCGTCCTGCAACAAATGATCAAGCGGCGCCAGCGCGATATCTTCGAAAGCTTTCCCGATGCACTGGACTTGATGACGGTGTGCGTGGAAGCGGGCCTGGCCATGGATGCGGCGCTGGCCCGCGTGGCGGCGGAAATCGCCCTGAAAAGCGCCGTGCTGGCCGAGGAACTGCATCTGGTGATGCTGGAACTGCGCGCCGGCAACACCAAGGAGCGGGCGCTGCGCAACCTGGCCCTGCGCACGGGCGTCGAGGATGTCGACGCGCTGGTGGCCATGCTGATCCAGGCCGAGCGCTTCGGCACCAGCATCGCCGCCTCGCTGCGCGTGCAGTCGGACCAGCTGCGCACCAAGCGCCGCCAGATGGCCGAGGAAGAAGCGGCGAAGATCGCCCTCAAGCTGCTGTTCCCGCTGATCTTCTTCATCTTCCCTTCGCTGCTGGTCGTCCTGATGGGACCGGCCTTCCTGCAAATCTACCGCGTGCTCCTGCCCAGCATGGGCAGCGGCAGCTGACCGGAGAACCGCCATGTCACAGCCCACCACCCTGATGCTCATGCTCGCCTGCGCCGGCCTGCTGCCCGCCTGCGGTCACCTGCCCGGCCCGGCCAGCCCGCACAGCCAGGCCAATCATGCTGCGCCGCCCCAGGCGCGCAGCGATGACAGTCGCGCCACCCGCGCGGCCGCTTTCTGCAAGCTGGGCAAACGCCTGCAGGCACTGGGAGACGCGCGCGCGGCGCTGGCCGCCTACCGCGAAGCCCTGCTGCTTGAGCCCGACTCGCCCGACGCGCGCAATGGCGCCGCCGTGCTGCACGCGCAGCTGGGCCAGCTGGAAACGGCGCGCACCATGCTGCAGGCGCTGAGCAGCGAAGCGCCGACGGCCAGGACGTACAACAACCTCGGCTACGTGCTGTACCTGCAGGGAGAGTATGCCCAGGCGGCGAGCGTGCTGCGCCAGTCGCTGCAGCTCGACAACGGCCAGCAGCCGGCGCGCGCCAACCTGGAACTGGCCATCGCGGCGCTGGCGCGCAGCATAGGGACGGTCGATGCGGTCGATGCCACCGCGGACGCCATCGCGCCCGACCTGGCGCCGGCGCCAACGACGCCTGCCAGCCGCCTGCAGCTGACGCAGTTGCAGCCGAATATCTTCACGCTGAGCTGGCGCGACGCTCCCTTGGCGGCGCGCACCACCGTGCCAGTCCCGGCAAAACCGGTGGCGCCGGCGGCACCTCTGCCACGGCTGGAAGTCATCAACGGCAATGGCGCAACGGGCATGGCGGCGCGCATGCGCGGCATGCTGGGCGGCATGGGCATCAGCGTGCTGCGGCTGGCCAACCAGCGGCCGTACGGTGTCCAGGCCAGCAGCATCATCTACCGTCCCGGCCATGCGCAGGCGGCCGCCGCCCTGGCACTGGCCCTGGGCGGCATGCCGCAGCTGCAAGCGGCGGACGACGGTGGCATCGGCGCGGGCGCCGACCTGCGTCTATTGCTGGGCAAGGATGCGGCGGCCAGCCTGCGCGCGCCGGACGTGCGCCTGGCGTCGAACACGGCACCGTAGCAGTGGCATCCGCGGCGGCATCAGCGCGGCAGCAGGCGGCGGTCGGCGGGGTCGAGCAGGAAGCCTTGCAGGATGTCCTGCAGCTGCGGCAGCTTGGCCACGTAGGCGGGAATGCCCAGCTGGCGCGCGCCGAAGTAGTGGGCGATGATGTCGCCCTGCTGCTCCATGTTGAAGTCGGACAGGATGCCGCCTGCCTGCGCATCGTAGCGGTAGGCGCGCTGCCCGATGTAGCCGCCGCGCAGCGCCAGCAGCACGCCATGCAGCAGCACGCTGTAGCCGAGCTGGTACTGCCACACGTGCACCATTTCGTGGATGAAGAACAGCTTGCCGCCATTGCCTTCGCGGGAAAAATCGTCGCGGTACTGGGCCGGCATGAAATGCAGGCTGCCGCGCGGCGCCATCGCCGTGTTCTGGTCCTGC
Organism: Janthinobacterium glycogeni; assembly: GCF_051380725.1. Classification (NCBI taxonomy): domain Bacteria; kingdom Pseudomonadati; phylum Pseudomonadota; class Betaproteobacteria; order Burkholderiales; family Oxalobacteraceae; genus Janthinobacterium; species Janthinobacterium glycogeni. The sequence goes on from NZ_JBNYXP010000001.1 coordinate 893,343, forward strand.
AAGCCGAACGGGAGGAAGGAGCCGCGCACGACGCGCACGCGCGCGTAGTCGATGGCGCCCTGGAAGACGCTGCGGGCCATGGCGGTTTCGCCGATGGTGAGGGGGCGGCGCAAGACGCGCATGGCACTCCGTCGGAAGAAAGAAACGGCAAGCATGCAAGCTTGCCGCATACTATAACTGCTAGTACCTGACAATAGCGTATGCCAGGTACGACTCAAACGACTAAACCGAACGCAGGCCGCTGGCTGCCTTCGCGATTTCCGTGATGCGGTCCCAGTTGCCTGCCGCGATCGCGTCTTTCGGCGTCAGCCACGAGCCGCCCACGCAGGCGACGTTCTTGCACGCCAGGAACTGCGACGCCGTCTCTTGCGAGATGCCGCCCGTCGGGCAGAACGTGATGTCCGGCAGCGGGCCGTAGATCGCGTTGAGCATGCCGATGCCGCCGGCCGGCACGGCCGGGAACAGTTTCAGCTGCTGGAAGCCGTTTTCACGCGCCGCCATCACTTCGCCCGGCGTCATCACGCCCGGCAGCAGGGGCAGGCCGCTGCTTTTCGCCGCCGCCACCAGGGCCGACGTCAGGCCCGGCGAGACGCCGAAGACGGCGCCCGCATCGCGCGCCTGCGCGAATTCCTCGGGACGGGTCAAGGTGCCCACGCCGACGATGGCGCCCGGCACGGCCGACATGGCGCGGATCGCTTCGAGACCGTGCTTGGTGCGCAGGGTCACTTCCAGCACGCGGATGCCGCCCGCCACCAGCGCGCGCGCCAGCGGTACGGCGTGTTCAGGATCGTCGATCGCAATCACGGGGATCACGCTCGAGGTGCGCATAATTTCCAGTAGTGTCATGGTCATCTCTTATTTCCTAGCCAAAAAGTCTTCATCGGAACCCGGTACGGTATCGCCGACATTGTCGGCGTCGTGCAAGGCGACGGTGGTGGGAATCGGCGACGGCAGGCCGAAGGTGGTGGCACCCTCTTCCGCCGCGCTGACGGTGGAACGGAACATGGAAAACAGCTCGCGGCCCATGCCGACGTGGTTCGGCGACAAATCGGCCGTGACCAGCGCACGCGCGTGCCAGACGTCGGCCGGCACCAGCGCCTCGAGCACGCCGGTGAAGGCGTCGAGGCGGATGATGTCGCCGTCGCGCACCAGGCCCAGCGGGCCGCCGGCGAGGATTTCAGGCGAGACGTGGATGGCGGCCGGCACCTTGCCCGACGCGCCCGACATGCGGCCATCGGTGACCAGCGCCACGTGGCGGCCCGCATCCTGCAAGTTGGCCAGCGCGGGGGTCAGCGCATGCAGTTCCGGCATGCCGTTGGCGCGCGGGCCCTGGAAGCGCAGCACGGCGACAAAGTCGCGGTCCAAGGATCCCGCCTTGTAGGCGGCCATGAAATCTTCCTGCGAATTGAACACCAAGGCAGGCGCTTCGACCGTGCGGTGCTGCGGCTTGACGGCCGACACCTTCATCACGGCGCGGCCCAGGTTACCCGCCACCAGGACCATGCCGCCGTCCGGCGCGAACGGATTCGAGGCGGGGCGCAGCACGTTCTCGTCGGCGCTGGCGGCCGGCGCGTCTTTCCAGAAGACCTTGCCGTCTTCGCCGAGGAACGGCTCCATGCAGTGCGCGCGCAAGCCATGGCCCAGGATGGTGTTGACATCCTCGTGCAGCAAGCCCGCGTCGAGCAATTCGCGGATCAGGTAACCTGTGCCGCCGGCCGCGTGGAAATGGTTCACGTCGGCGTCGCCGTTCGGGTAGATGCGCGTGAGCATCGGCACGATGGCCGACAGTTCATTGAAATCGTTCCAGTCGATGACGATGCCGGCCGCCTTGGCGATCGCCACCAGGTGCAGGGTGTGGTTGGTCGAACCGCCCGTGGCCAGCAAGCCCACGACGGCGTTGACGATACATTTCTCGTCGACGATATGGCCGACCGGCAGGTAGCTGGCGCTTTGCGCCGTGATGACGGCGGCGCGCTGGGCGGCGGCCCTGGTCAGCGCATCGCGCAGCGGCGTGTTCGGCGTGATGAAGGCGGCGCCCGGCAAGTGCAGGCCCATCACTTCCATCAGCATCTGGTTGCTGTTCGCCGTGCCGTAGAAGGTACAGGTGCCGGCGCCGTGATAGGCTTTCGATTCGCCTTCGAGCAAGTCTTCGCGCGTGGCCTTGCCTTGCGCATACAGCTGGCGCACTTTGGCTTTTTCCTGGTTGGACAGACCCGACGTCATCGGACCGGCCGGCACGAAGACGGCCGGCAAGTGGCCGAAGTGCAGCGCGCCGATCAACAGGCCCGGCACGATCTTGTCGCACACGCCCAGGTACAGGGCCGCGTCGAACATATTGTGCGACAGCGCCACGGCCGTCGACATGGCGATGGTGTCGCGCGAGAACAGCGACAATTCCATGCCCGGCTGGCCCTGCGTCACGCCATCGCACATGGCGGGCACGCCACCGGCGAACTGGGCGACGGCGCCCACTTCGCGCACGGCTTGCTTGATGATCTGCGGGAAGCCTTCGAAGGGCTGGTGCGCCGACAGCATGTCGTTGTACGAGGACACGATGGCCACGGACGGCTTCTTGTATTCTTTCAGCGACAGCTTGTCGTTGGCGGGAAAGGCGGCAAAGCCGTGCGCCAGGTTGGTGCACGACAGGGCGCCGCGCTGCACGCCCTGGATGCGGGCAGCATCCAGATGCGCCAGATAGGCGCCGCGCGATGGCCGGCTGCGCGCGATGATGCGCGCTGTTACGGATTCGACTACTGGATGCAGCGCCATATGGATTTCCTTAAAAATGAGTATTTCGTGAAATTTTACTACAAAACGGTGAAGAAGAAGCACTCTTGCATGGGCCAATAACACAAATAAGCCACGGATTGCGGCATATCAAGGCAAGCCCGGCAAATATCGCGTAGCGGCAGCTGTCAACATAGCTCTTATATGGCACGGGCACAAACGCTAAAAAAAGCACAACAAAATCGGCTTCGCGTCATAAACTGTAGTGAAATTACGTTTTTCTGATGTATTATTCTCATACCAATGCCGGACCCGCTGTTCGCCACCCCGAACGCGCCGCGCTCCTTTCAACCGAGACAAGCACCCAAGCCGACCGCCATGCGCCAGCCAGCACCTACTCCTGCCATCACCGCCACCGCCAGTTTCCAGTCCCTGCAAGCGCATAGCGCCAGCCTGCGCGAAGTGCATCTGCGCCAGCTGTTCGCCGCCGACCCCGCACGTTTCTCGACGATGACGGTCGATGCGGCCGGCCTGCTGCTCGATTACTCGAAAAACAGGGTCGAGGCCACCGCCATGGCGCTGCTGATGGACCTGGCCCGCGAGCGCGGCGTGGAAGCGCAGCGCGAAGCCATGTTTACCGGCGAGAAAATCAATCTTACCGAACATCGGGCCGTTCTGCATACCGCCTTGCGCGCGCCACGCGGCACCAAGCTGGTCGTCGATGGCCAGAATATCGATGCCGACGTGCAAGATGTACTGCAGCGCGTCAAGGCATTTACGGACAAGGTCCGCAATGGCAGCTGGCTCGGCTACACGGGCAAGCCCATCTGCGACATCGTCAACATCGGCATCGGCGGCTCGGACCTGGGCCCGAAGATGACGTGCCTGGCGCTGCGCTCCTATGCCAACCCGGGACTGGAAATGCACTTCGTTTCCAACGTCGACGGCCACGACATGGAAGCGACTTTATCGAAAGTCGATCCGGAAACCACCTTGTTCATCGTGGCGTCGAAAACTTTTGTTACGGCTGAAACCATGCTCAACGCCAACACGGCGCGCGCCTGGTTCCTGCTCGAAGGCAAAGAAAAGGATCTGGCGCAACATTTTGTGGCCGTGTCGACCAACACGCAAGCCATCGTCGACTTCGGCATTTCGCCGGACAATATGTTCCCGTTCTGGGACTGGGTCGGCGGCCGCTATTCCGTCTGGTCCTCGATCGGCCTGGCCGTGGCGCTGTCCGTGGGCTTTGAATACTTCAGCGATTTCCTCGCCGGCGCGCATGCGATGGACCAGCACTTCCGCCAGGCGCCATTGGAACAGAACATGCCCGTCGTGCTGGCCATGGTGGGTTTTTGGAACCGCCAGTTCCTCGATTGCGGCTCCGTTTCCATCGCGCCGTATCACCAGGATTTGAGCCGCTTTGCCGCCTACCTGCAACAGCTGGACATGGAAAGCAACGGCAAGCGCGTCACCAAGGATGGCGTGCCCGTCGACGTGCCGACCGGCCCCGTCATCTGGGGCGATTGCGGCACGAATGCCCAGCACGCGTATTTCCAGCTGCTGCACCAGGGCACGGACATCACCCCCATCGACTTCATCGCCGCCCTGCGCGCCACGCACGACTTGCCCGGCCACCACGACGCCCTGCTGGCCAACTGCTTCGCCCAGTCGGAAGCCTTCATGACGGGCAAGACGGCCGAGGAAGTGCGTCTCGACCTGCAGGCGCAGGGCTTGGCGGACAGCGAGATCGAAGCACTGGTACCGCACAAGACTTTCCCCGGCAACCGCCCCAGCAACACCATTTTGATGGACCAGCTGACCCCGACCACCCTGGGCGCCCTGATCGCGCTGTACGAACACAAAACCTTCGTGCAGGGCGTCCTGTGGAACGTCAACAGTTTCGACCAGTGGGGCGTGGAACTGGGCAAGGTGCTGGCCAAGAAAATCCAGGCCGAACTGACGGGCGAAGCCCGTCCCGACCACCACGACAGCTCGACCAATGGCTTGATTGCCCTGGCGAAAGCCGCCAAGGCGGCGTATTAACTTAATTGAGGTTTATGAATATTTACGAAATCAAGGTCGTCAGCGACAAAGCCATGCAAGTGGGCGAATGCCCGCTATGGCACGGCAAGGAAGCGGCCCTGTACTGGGTCGACATCGATGGCCGCGCCGTGCACCGGCTGCACCCGGCCAGCGGCAAGCATGCGCAGTGGAACATGCCGACGGAACCGTCGGCGCTGGCCATCAACGCCGGCGGCGGCCTGATCGTAGCCCTGCGCAGCGGCTTTGCCCACCTCGACACGAAGACCGGCAGCCTGGCGGAAATCGCGCCGGCGCCGTTCGACATGGCCACCACGCGCTTCAACGACGGCAAGGTCGACCCGGCCGGCCGCTTCTGGGTCGGCACGATTTTCGAGCCGCGCAACGCCGATGCGGCGGAAATGTTCGTGCTGGAAAAGGGTCAAGTACGCAAGGTCTGGTCGGGCGGCATGACCGTGTCGAACGGCCTGGGCTTCAGTCCCGACGGGCGCACCATGTATCACGCGGATACCACCACACACCGCATCGACCGCTTCGACTTCGACGCAGCCATGGGAGCCATTTCCGCGCCGCAACCGTTCCAGCGCTTTTCCATGGACAAGAAAGCGTTGGATTACGGCGGGCGCCCCGATGGCGCGGCCGTCGACAGCGAAGGCAATTACTGGTCGGCCATGTTTGAAGGCGGCAAGATCTTGCGCTTCGCCCCCGATGGCCATTTACTGGGCGAAATTACCGTGCCCGTGCGCTGTCCCACCATGGTGACATTCGGCGGCCCCGACCTGCGCACCCTGTACATCACCAGCGCCAGCCACAACCGCTCGGCAGCAGAAATCGCCGACTACCCGCTGACGGGTCACGTGTTGTCCGTGCGCGTGGACGTGGCAGGCCAGCCAGAACACCTGTATCAGGCGTAATCGTTTCAAACATGAAAAAGCGCCGGACCCTCGCGGGTGCCGGCGCTTTTTTTTACGCTCACGTAGGTCGGATTAGCGGGGCAGGCCCCGCGTAATCCGACAACAGTATGGGCCATGCTGGCGCCGGATGACGCGGCGCGCGCCGCTAATCCGACCTACAGTTGCCTCAGCTTACCGCGACAGCACCTTGCGGATGGTTTCCGCCAATTCAGCCGCAACAAACTTGGCCACATAACCATCGGCGCCCACGCCCTTGACATGGTCTTCGTTGGTCGAGCCCGTCAGCGACGAGTGGATCACCACGGGGATGTTGGCGAAGCGGCCATCGTTCTTGATGTTGCGCGTCAAGGTAAAGCCGTCCATTTCCGGCATTTCCAGGTCGGTCAGCACCAGCGCGACCTTGTCTTTTGCCGTCTTGCCTTCGGTGGCCGCCTGGGCCGAGATCGCCTGCAGGCGCTCCCACGCTTCCTTGCCCGTCTTGGTCATGATGAAAGGCACGCCCATCGCTTCGAGGCCCTTTTCGATCAGCGAGCGGGCCAGCGAGGAATCGTCGGCCGCGAGGATCACGGCGCCGGCCGGCAAGCGCACTTGCGGGCCGATGCTGTTTTCGTCCACGTCCGGGTCGCCCGACGGCAGCACGTTGCGCAGGATTTGCTCCACGTCCAGCACTTGCGCCAGGCGTGTCTTGTCCGTGTCGCCATCGAGGCGGGCGATGCTGGTGACGAGGCCGCCGCCGACGCTCGATTCGGCCGACAGGACCTGGTTCCATTCGAGGCGCACGATTTCATCGACCTCTTCCACGGCAAACGCCTGTGTCGAGCGGGCAAATTCCGTCACCATCAGAATCTTCAAACCGCTGCTCTTGCAGCCGACCGCCATCGGCAAATCGATCACGGGAACGATCTGACCACGGATATTGACCACGCCCAGCATGTGCGGGTGCGAGCCAGCCACCGCCGTGATGGCCGGCATTTCCATGATTTCACGGACTTTGAACACATTGATGCCGAACAGCTCGCGGCTGGCCGAGTGATCACTGGTCCCCAGCTTGAACAGGAACAGTTCGAATTTATTATTGCCTGTCAGGCTGGTGCGTTCATCGACATCTTGCTGCATTGAATTCATTGTGTCCCCTTGAGCCGTCTTGTAAAGTTAAGTCGCCCGCCCCTGATGCTGCGGACAGTGCGGACTGCACGTCGCATGGACGCCGGACGGCGGGTTTGGGGCATGGCCGGCGCTAACGGTGCAGTGTATATCGTACAACTTCATACAACCAATAGTTGCTATCGATTCGAGCTTGAATTATACGGTTTTTTACTTTCCTCAAAGCTACTTTACGCTGCCAACGGCGATCCTGACAGCATTTCTTGATTTGCTTGTTGCTACAGCGCAAATGATGACGGAGAGAATCGAAAATTTCCCTGGCAACCATGGTTGCTTTGCAAAGCCGACAACAAGCCTGACGCTGCGCCAGCGCCGGCGAACGGCATATAATGGCCATGCCGGCATCACTGGCATCCATGTCGGGCAAAATGGCGACGGCGGCGGAGGGAATGTAGTAAAATTTCTTGCAATTGCCTGTTCTACGTAGTAAATTTACACCATCGATTATAGTAGCGACAGACTGGCACTTCCGGTCGGCTTTCTCCCCGCTCCGGCCCTTTTACTTTTGCGACGACACTCACTTATGGCACTTACCGATTTTGACCTGGTCCTGTTTGGCGGCAGCGGCGATTTAGCAATGCGCAAGTTGTTGCCTGCAATGTATGCGCGCGACGTCGCGAACGATTTGCCGCCGACGGCGCGCATCATCTGTGTGGGCCGCCAGGACAGCGGCCAGGATGCCTTCCTGAAGATGGTGGAGACCAACTCGCGTCCCCACATCAAGGCCAGCACCCTGAACGCCGCCACCTGGAGCAAATTTTGCGCGCGTATCGTTTATGTGTCGCTCAACGCCAGCGATGCTGCCACGTACGCGCCGCTGGTCGAAGCGCTGCGCGGCGATGCCGAGCTGACGCGCGTGTACTACCTGGCGACGCCGCCGCATCTGTTCGCGCTGATCTGCGACAACCTGGAAGACAACGGCCTGGTCACGCCGAATTCGCGCGTGGTGCTGGAAAAACCGCTGGGCCGCGACCTGGCCAGCGCCAAGCAGATCAATGCCGAAGTGGGCAAGGTCTTCCAGGAATCGCAGATCTACCGTATCGACCATTACCTGGGCAAGGAAACCGTACAGAACTTGCTGGCCCTGCGCTTCGGCAACATCCTGTTCGAACCGCTGTGGCGCCGCGAATGGATTTCCGACGTGCAGATCACCATCGCCGAAAAGCTGGGCGTGGGCAACCGCATGGGTTACTACGACACCTCGGGCGCGCTGCGCGACATGCTGCAAAACCACTTGCTGCAACTGCTGTGCATCGTCGCCATGGAACCGCCGACCTCGATCGCACCGGACGCCGTGCGCGATGAAAAGCTGCAAGTGCTGCGCTCGCTGAAAAAATTCACACCGACCACCCTGGCGCAAAACATCGTGCGCGGACAGTACCGCGCCGGCCACGTCGACGGCGCCACCGTGCCGAGCTACCGCGACGAACCGGATGCGCCGGAACATTCACGCACCGAAACCTTCGTTGCCCTGAAGGCGGAAATCGACACCTGGCGCTGGGCCGGCGTGCCGTTCTACCTGCGCACGGGCAAGCGCATGGCCGACAGCCTGGCCGAGATCGTCGTGCGCTTCAAGCAGATCCCGCATTCGATCTTCAACCAGCCGACGTCGAGCTTCCAGCCGAACTGCCTGGTGATCCGCTTGCAGCCGGACGAAGGCCTGCGCATGAATCTGATGGCGAAAACCCCGGGCGACGGCATGCGCTTGAAACCGGCGGAGCTGGAACTCGATTTCCGCGAATCGTTCAAGACGCCGCGCATGGACGCCTACGAGCGATTGCTGCTCGACGTCTTGCGCGGCCAGCTGACCCTGTTCATGCGCGGCGACGAACTGGAAGCGGCCTGGGAATGGGTCGAGCCGATTCTCGACAACTGGGAACAGAACGACAGCGCGCCGATTCCGTACACGGCCGGCACCTGGGGCCCGGCAGCCGCCAGCGCCCTGATCGGCCGCGATGGCTTGCAGTGGCGTGAAGAGGCGCTTCCTGAAGACTAGTTTGGCAGCGCAAGGAGCCGTGCCTTGCAAGGCGCGGCCGTTACGCAGGCGCGGAGCGGTGCTCCGCGAAACCCCTGCTTCACCCCTGCCGGAAGACTAAGCTAGCAGGGCAAGGAGCCGTGCCTCGCAAGGCACGGCCGTTACGCAGGCGCGGAGCGGTGCTCCGCGAAACCCCTGCTTCACCGCTTCCCGAAAACAGAAGACTAATTTAATGCTGCTCGATTCCATCCGCACCCAGCTCGATTCGCTCTCCAAGTCGGAGAAGAAGGTCGCGCTGGCCGTGCTTGACCAGCCCAACCAGACGGTCAGCCAGAACATCACGGCACTGGCGAAAAGCGCGCAGGTGTCGGAACCGACCGTGGTGCGCTTTTGCCGCACCCTGGGCTATGACGGCTGGCATGAATTCAAGCTGAAGCTGGCGCAGGGCCTGGCCCTGGCCATGCCGGGCGCGAACGAGCAGCCGGCGCAGGACGATCTGGCGGCCGACCTGGTCAATAAAATCTGCAGCCGCTCGATCAACACCCTGCTCGACCTGCGCAACAACCTGAATCCGGAAGCGATCCAGCGCGCGCTCGACATCCTGTCGCGCGCCAGCAAGATCGAATTCTATGGCCAGGGCACGTCGGGCATCGTGGCGGCCGACGCGCAGCACAAGTTCTTCCGCTCGGGCGTGCCGACGGTGGCCTACAGCGACCCGAACATCCACAGCATCGCGGCGGCCCTGCTGCGCGGCGGCGACTGCCTGGTGGCCATCTCGCAGCGCGGCAACAGCCCCGCCCTGGTGCGCTCCGTGAAACTGGCGCGCCGCGGCGGCGCCGACGTCGTCGTGCTGGCCCCATCGGGCACGCCGCTGGCCGACCTGGCGACCGTGCTGATCCCGATCGACCTGGTCTTCAACACCGACCCCTACACCCCGATTTCCGCCCGCCTGGCCTACCTGGTGGTGATCGACGTGCTGGCCGTGGGCCTGGCCCTGCAACGGGGGCCCGAGTTCCGCAAGAAAATGCAGAACGCGCAAAAGGCGCTGCAGGAATTCGACATGCAGTTCGATTCGTTTATTGGCTAAAAAGCGGCAATCCGGGGTCAGACCCGCCGGGTCTGACCCCGGCACTCAGTTTTGGGGTGCAAGACCAGCATGCCCTCCCGCCACGCAAGAGCACCAGCGCACTGCCGCGGATTATGTACAATACCCTGGCAAGCCCATTCACTCTTTCCTGTGCAGCCATGAACCAACTCGAACAACTGAAGCAATTTACTACCGTGGTGGCCGACACCGGCGACTTCCAATCGATCCAGGCCTACACGCCGCGCGATGCGACGACGAATCCGTCGCTGATCCTGAAGGCCGTGCAGAAGGATGAATACAAGCCGCTGCTGGAAAAGGCCGTGCGCGACCATCCCAACGCCTCCACCGCCGAGATCATCGACCGGCTGCTGATCGCCTTTGGCGTGGAAATCCTGCAAACCATCCCCGGCCGCGTCTCCACCGAAGTCGATGCGCGCCTGTCGTTCGACACGCAGGGCACGGTGGCCAAGGGCCGCGACCTGATCGCCCTGTATTCGAACGCGGGCATTCCACGCGAGCGCGTGCTGATCAAGATCGCGTCCACCTGGGAAGGCATCCGCGCCGCCGCCATCCTGGAACAGGAAGGCATCCGCTGCAACATGACCCTGCTGTTCTCGCTGGCCCAGGCGATTGCCTGCGCCGAAGCGGGCGCCCAGCTCATTTCCCCGTTCGTCGGCCGCATCTACGACTGGTACAAGAAATCGACGGGCATCGACTACGTGGGCGCGGAAGACCCGGGCGTGCAATCGGTACGCCGCATCTACAATTACTACCGCAAGTTCGGCTACAAGACCGAGGTGATGGGCGCGAGCTTCCGCAATACCTCGCAAATCCTCGAACTGGCCGGCTGCGACCTGCTCACCATCAGCCCCGACCTGCTGCAAAAGCTGGCCGACAGCGATGCGCCGGTGGAACGCAAGCTGAGCGCCGAAGCGGCGCCATCGACCAACATCGTGCAGATGTCGCTGAACGAAGAAGCCTTCCGCTTCATGATGAATGAAGACGCGATGGCGACGGAAAAACTGGCCGAAGGCATCCGCGCCTTCTGCATCGATTCCGGCAAGCTGAAACAGATGATCGCGGCATTGCGCTAAGCCCGACGCACGAAAAAAAAGCGGCGTCCGTGCAGTGCACGGCGCCGCTTTTTTCATGCAGGGACGATCAAGAGCAACGGAAGGTCGCTACGCCCTGGTAATTGGCGCCGTTGGCCATGACCACCTTGTAGCCGCCCGTGACCAGGTAGGTTCCCGTGCCGCCGTCACCCAGCGCCAGCAGCATGCCCGAGCTGCCACCCAGGAAGCCGCCGCTGATGACCGTCATGTCCGGCGTGTTGATCGTGCCGGTGCCGCTGGCCTTGCCAGTGCTGCCGCCGGCCGTGGCGTCGACCGTCATGGCCAGCGCGGCGCCCGCGGCGCCGAAAGACAAGGTGGCGCTGCCGCTGGCCGTGCCGAAATAGCCGTCCTGCTGCACGCTGGCGCCGCCCGTGTAGCTGGGCGCCGTGAACTTGCCCGCATCGCATTGGAAGACGCCGGTGAAAGGCAAGGCCGCCAATGTGTTATAGACGCTGTAGTGGGCACTGGCATTGTTGCCGCTCATGACCGTGCTGCCGCTGCTGCGCGTAAGTGTGCCGGTGAACCAGCGTCCCTGCGCAAATGCCGCGTCGCCGACGATGTCGCGCGTGATGGCGGGCGTGCCGCTGAAGCCGACGCCCGAGATTTCGCTCAGGGCGCCGGAACTGTCTTGCGTCATGCTGCGCAAGGTGCCGTAGGCCTGGCTGCCAACGGCCAGCAACAGATAGCGCGGGCTCAGCCCTTTCGCAAACGGCGCGCTGACGCTGCCCGTGTCGCTGCCGGCGGGCGGGGTGACCGGCGTCACCGGAGGGAGTGGATTGACTGGCGTGGCCGGATTCGCGGCAACCTGGGCATCGGCGGAAGAAGAGCCGCCGCCACAAGCACTGAGGGTGGCAGCCAGCACGACTGGCAAAACAAGGCGGGAAGCGCAGCTTGGTTGTTTCATGTATTCCTTATGACAAAAAAGGCAAGGACGGAACGCTTGCATAGCATCTGTATATTTCAAATAATATTGCTTGTTCCTCTCAACTGTCGCACGCTTGCGACCGCGCATTGGCGCGGCATGACGCTGCAATCGCTACAATAGGCAATCGCCACCAGCCTCCATGCGCATGTCCTTCACCCTGCCTGCCTCGTCCGCCATCACCATCCGCCTGGGCCGCCGCGCCCGGACGCGCATCGCCGAAAACGGGGTGCGCGCCAGCGACATCGCCATCGTCCCTGCCGCCGCAGGCGGGCCGAAAGGCCTCATCCTGCACCAGCTCGATTGCTGGCTGTTCGGCGACTTCCTGCCGCAGGCGCCGCGCCCGCGCCAGTTCGTCGGCGCCTCGATCGGCGCCTGGCGCATGGCCGCCGCCGTGTTCCCCGACCCTGTCGCGGCGCAGCGCCGCCTGGTGCGCGAATATGTGGGCCAGCGCTATCCCGACAAACCCGATGCGGCGCACGTCAGCCGCACGTGCCGCGCCCTGCTCGACGCCGTCCTCGACGGCCAGGAGGCGCAACTGCTGCGGCACGAGCGCCATAGCCTGTCGGTGCTGGCCGTGCGCGGCATCGGCGCGCTGGCGCAGCCTGGCAAATGGCGCGACCGGCGCGGCTTCCTGCTGGCCGCCGCCGGCAACGCCGTGGCGCGCGCGCGGCTGGCCGCCTCGCTGGAACGCACCGTGTTCCATGCCGGACCGGACGGCGCCAGCTGGCTGCGCTCGCGCTTCGACGCCTTTCATTCGCATTTCGTGCCGCTGGCGCAGAACAACCTGCGCGACGCGCTGCTGGCCTCCGGCTCCATCCCGCTGGTGCTCGATGCGGTCGCGGACATCGCCGGCGCGCCGCCCGGGCGCTACTGGGACGGCGGCCTGGTCGACTATCACCTGCACCTGCCCTACCAGCGCGAACCGGATCTGGTGCTGTACCCGCATTTTGCCGACCATATCGTGCCGGGCTGGCTGGACAAGGCCATGCCCTGGCGCCGCGCGCGCCGCGGCGATAGCGCACTCGACAACATGATCCTCGTCTCGCCCTCGCCCGCCTTCGTGGCCAGCCTGCCCAACGGCAAATTGCCGGACCGGCGCGACTTCCCCCATTACGGCCAGGACCACGCGGCGCGCATGCGCGACTGGCGCCGCGCCATCGCGGAAAGCGAGCGCATGGCGGCCGCATTCGCCCGCTGGGCCGAGCAGCCGGACTTGCGCCAGGCGGGCGATCTGTAGCACGGGCGTGGCTGCAACAGGCGCAAAGACAAGCGCGCTTTTCCCTCGCCTCTTGGTCACTTATCAGTGCATACTATGTCGCACAGGCAACCTTCAACCCTCTCTGCGACAGGAGTTCCGACCATGCACGCCCTCTCCCACCTTCGTATCGGCACGCGCCTGGCTGCAGGCTTCGCGCTGGTGCTGCTGCTGTCCGTGATCTCCACCTCGTACGCGCTGTACAGCGCCAGCGTGAATGCCGAAGCGACGCGGCAAATGATGGAAAAACCGCTGGCCAAGGAACGCCTCGTATCGGACTGGTACGTGCTGATTTACTCGGCCATCGCGCGCACCTCGATGATCGCCAGGAGCACCGATGAAACGCTGTCGAACGTGTTTGCCGACACCATCGCCGACAGCACGAAACAGGGCGGCGAACTGCTGAAGAAAATCGAGACGCTGCTCGACAGCGACGAGGAAAAGGCCATCTTCAAGGCGTCCATTGCCGAACGCGTCAAGTACCAGGACGCCAAGACGCTGGTGATGAATGCGCGCAAGGCCGGCAATGCGGCGCAGGCGGAAAGCACCTACCGCGACAGCTTCGCGCCGGCCGCCGCCAAATACCAGAACAACGTCAAGGCCCTGCTGTCGCAGCAGCGCCAGGCCATCGACACGACGGCGCACGCCATCGAGGCGGCCAACGGGCGCAGCTTCACCCTGCTGCTGACCTTGTGCGCGCTGGTGGTGGCGCTGGGCAGCGTCTGCGCCTGGCTGATCACGCGCTCGATCACGCAACCGTTGAAAGCCGCCGTGAAAGTGGCGGAAACGGTGGCCAACGGCGACTTGCGCACGCATTTCGGCAAGGCGGCCAGCGATGAAATCGGCGACCTGATGCGCGCGCTGCACGGCATGAACGAGGCGCTGCGCAAGGTGGTGTCGGAAGTGCAGACGGGCACCAATGCGATCGCCACGGCGTCGGGCGAAATCGCCGCCGGCAACCAGGATTTGTCGGCGCGCACGGAACAGCAGGCCAGTTCGCTGGAAGAGACGGCGTCGTCGATGGAAGAGCTGACCAGCACCGTCAAGCAGAATGCGGACAATGCGCGCCAGGCCAACCAGATGGCGGTGGCCGCGTCCGGCGTGGCCGAACGGGGCGGCAGCATCGTCAGCCAGGTGGTCGACACCATGGGCGCCATCGATACGGCCTCGACGAAAATCGTCGACATCATCGGCGTCATCGACGGCATCGCCTTCCAGACGAATATCCTGGCCCTGAACGCGGCCGTCGAAGCGGCGCGCGCCGGCGAGCAGGGGCGCGGCTTTGCCGTCGTCGCCACCGAAGTGCGCAGCCTGGCGCAGCGCTCGGCCGCCGCGGCGCGCGAAATCAAGACCCTGATCGGCGACTCGGTGGAACAGGTCAACAACGGCACGCGGCTGGTGCAGCAGGCCGGCAGCACCATGGGCGAAGTGGTCGACAGCGTGCGCAGGGTGACCGACATCATGGCCGAGATCACTGCCGCCAGCGCCGAACAAAGTCTGGGGATCGACCAGGTCAACCAGGCTATCGCACAGATGGACCAGGTAACGCAGCAAAATGCGGCGCTGGTGGAAGAAGCGGCGGCGGCCGCCGAAAGCATGCAGGACCAGGCGGCGCGTCTGGCGCAGGTGGCGGCCGGCTTCCAGCTCGACCACGTGGCCACGGCGGCGCCGGTGCGCGCCGCGCGGCCGGCCAAGGCCGCCATTGCCACCACGCAAAAACTCGCGCCACGCCCGCCCCAGGCCAAGGCCGGCAAACCGGCAGCGCCCAAGGCGGCCAGCGCCGCGGCGCGCAAAACGCCATCGCACATCGCCGGCGAGCAGGACTGGGAGGAATTTTAAACCCGCGGTTTCAAGTCCGGCTTTAAGCCCGCTTTCAAGCACCGTGCAGGCGGCGGCCAGGCGCTTGAAACCATTTGACAGCGGCGCCAGGCGCGCCGATACTGGTTTCAGGTGGGACTGGCGCGCCACCACGACATGAGACAGCCGGCGCCTCCAGGGAGAGACCATGCGCCCCTATCTTGTTTTCGCCCCTTGCTTCAAGCGCCTGGGCGCCGCCCTGCTCTGCGGCGCTTTGGCGGCCTGCAGCGTAGCACCGCCCGCCAGCCTGCCCCCCATCTTCAACGACAGCGATTTCGCGCCGGCCGCCGTCATCGACCCCAGCCAGGTCTTTGCCGTCGACGAGACCATGCGCCAGTATGTGCGTACGCAAGTACGGCGCGAAGCGCGCAACAAGAATGACCGCGCGGCCCTGTATGACGCCCTTTACGACAAGAGCAGGCTGAAACTCGAGTACGATGCGGCCATGACCCGCAATGCGCGCGAAACGTTCGCCGCGCGCCAGGGCAACTGCCTGTCGCTGGTGATCATGACGGCGGCGCTGGCGCATGAAATGGGCTTGCAGGTGCGCTACCAGGAGGTGCTCGGCGAAGAAAGCTGGAGCCGCAGCGGCGACATGTATTTTGTCGCCGGTCACGTCAACCTGGTACTGGGCCAGCGGCTGGACGACAAATCCGGCAGGTACGATGCCAAGGGCATGATGGTGATCGATTTCCTGCCGTCCGCGGAGATAGGCGGCTACCGCACGCGAGAACTCGAGGAAGCGACCGTGCTCGCCATGTACATGAACAACCGCGCCGCCGAAACCATGAGCGAGGGCCAGCTGAACCAGGCGTACTGGTGGGCCCGGGCGGCGCTGCTGCAAGACCCCTCGTTCAGCGGCGCCTACAACACCCTGGGCGTGATCCAGTTCCGCCATGGCGACCTGGCGCAAGCGCGGCGCACGCTCGCCCATGCGCTGACGCGTGCGCCGGACAACACGGTGCTGCTGTCGAACCTGGCGCAGGTGCTCGAAGCGTCCGGCCTGCCCGATGAAGCGCTGCCGCTGCGCCGGCGCCTGCTGGCGCTGCAGCCGCAGCCGCCTTTCCACTACTTCAACCTGGGCAAGGCGGCCATGCAGCAAAACGATTACGTGCGGGCGATACAGCTGTTTTCACGTGAGATCGCGCGCGACCCGTACTACCACGAATTCCACTTCTGGCTGGCGCAAGCCTATGCGCGCCTGGGCCAGATGGAGCAAGCCGGCAAGCAGCTGGAACTGGCGATGAGCAACAGCACCACGCGCAGCGACCATACTCTGTATGCGGCCAAGCTGCAGCGCCTGCGCGCCGTCACCACCCATTAATCTTCCAGGAACATCTGCTGCAGGTCATTCAGGAAGCACAATCCCCGTTCCGTCGGGCAGATGACCTGGTGGTCGCGGTACAGCAAGCCTTTCGCTTC
The DNA here is from genome assembly GCF_051380725.1 of Janthinobacterium glycogeni. Taxonomy (NCBI): domain Bacteria; kingdom Pseudomonadati; phylum Pseudomonadota; class Betaproteobacteria; order Burkholderiales; family Oxalobacteraceae; genus Janthinobacterium; species Janthinobacterium glycogeni. The sequence continues at coordinate 909,821 of NZ_JBNYXP010000001.1, forward strand.
GGCCGCATTGAGCGGCTGCTCGATGGCGTTGAGGGCCAGGCCCGTGCGCTCGGCGAACAGGTTCGGCGCAAAGCCCTGCGTCAGGCGCAGGGTATTGAGCATGAACTCGAAGCCCATTTCCTCGCGCGCCAGTTCGCGCTCTTCCTGCACCGGATTGCCGGCCAATACCGCATCCATGTAGGCGCGCGGCTGCTTGTAGCGGGCCTGGCGCAGCACGCGGTGCGGGAACGAAATTTTACTGTGCGCGCCCGCGCCGATGCCGAGATAGTCGCCGAATTCCCAGTAGTTGCGGTTGTGGCGCGCCTGGCGCCCCGGCTGCGCATAGGCCGACACTTCATAGCGGCCATAGCCGGCCTGCGCGGCGCGCGCGGCCACCATGTCGGCGATATCGGCGCTCTCGTCGTCGTCCGGCAGCGCGGGCGGATACTTGGCGAACAGCGTGTTCGGTTCCAGGGTCAGGTGGTACAGCGACAGGTGCGGCGGCGCGAACGACAGCGCCGTTTCCAGGTCCTGCCGCGCCTCGGCCAGCGTCTGCGTGGGCAGCGCGTACATCAGATCGAGGTTGAAATTATCGAAGTTGGCGTGCGCGATCTCCACCGCGCGGCGCGCCTCGTTGTCGTCATGGATGCGCCCCAGCGCCTGCAAATGGCGCCCATTGAAGCTCTGGATGCCGACCGACAAACGGTTGATGCCGCTGGCCCGGTAGGACTTGAATTTTTCCGCTTCAAAGGTGCCCGGATTGGCTTCCATGGTGATTTCGCAATCGGGCTCCAGCGGCAGCAAGGTGCGCACGTCCGACATCAGCCGGTCCAGGCCGGCCGCCGACATCAGGCTGGGCGTGCCGCCGCCGATGAAGATGGTGTGGATCTTGCGGCCCCAGATCAGCGGCAGCGCCATCTCCAGGTCCAGCCGCAGGGCGGCCAGGTATTCGGCTTCCGGCAGGTCGCCGCGCACCTCGTGCGAATTGAAGTCGCAATACGGGCATTTCTTCACGCACCACGGAAAGTGAATGTACAGCGACAGCGGCGGCAGGGCCGTCAGGTTCAGCGCGCCCGGCTGCAGATAGCGCAGCGCGGCCCCGGCCGCGCCGGAAATGCCTTCGTGCGGCGCGGCAGCGGCATTCGGCCTGGCTGCCGCCTTGGCAACGGCGCCCACCAGTTTGATCGGGATCATCGCAGCTTTTCCACCAGCGCGCGCAGGGCCTGGCCACGGTGCGACAGCGCGTTCTTTTCATCGGACGTCAGTTCGGCCGCGCACTTGCCCAGCGCGGGAATAAAGAAATGCGGGTCGTAGCCAAAACCGCCGTTGCCGCGCGGTGTGGCGATCATTTCGCCATTCCAGCGGCCGTCGGCGATCACCGGCTGCGGGTCGTCCGCATGGCGCACGTACACCAGCACGCAGTAGTAATACGCGGACTTGTCGGCATGCGCCTCGAGGTCGGCGATCAGCCTGGCGCTGTTGGCCGCGTCCGATTTCGGCTCGCCCGCATAGCGGGCCGAGTACACGCCCGGCGCGCCGCCGAGCGCATTGACGCACACGCCGGAATCGTCGGCCAGCGCCGGCAAGCCCGTCAGGCGCGACGCGTGGCGCGCCTTTTGCAGGGCGTTTTCAACGAAGGTGTGGAATGGTTCGTCGCTTTCCGGCACATCGTATTCGCCCTGGGCATGGACGGAAAAACCGATGGTCGAGAGCAGCTCGTTGAATTCCTTGAGCTTGCCGGCGTTATTCGAGGCGAGGATGAGGCGTTGGGTCATGTCAGTAATCCGGTTGAAGTGCCGACATTGTAAACCTTTTGCGCCCCCCTCACCGCGCCCCGCCGCCGCGCTCAACGGCGGCGGGTGTGGGCTTTTTGCCCCGCGCGGCGGGCCAGCGGATGTAAATCTATGTAAAGATCAGATCCCCAATGCCTGCTTCTGCATGGCGATCAGGTCGGCGATGCCGTCCTGCGCCAGGTCCAGCAAGCGGTTCATGCCGGCGCGGTCGAAGGCGGCGCCTTCGGCCGTGCCCTGCACTTCGATGAAGTGGCCCGCTTCCGTCATCACCACGTTCATGTCCGTGTCGCAGCCCGAGTCTTCCACGTAGTCGAGGTCCAGCACCGGCATGCCCTGGTAGACGCCCACCGAGATGGCGGCGACAAAGCTTTTCACGGGGATGGCGGCGATCGCGCCGCGCGCCTGCAGCTGGGAAAACGCGTCATACGCGGCCACCATGGCGCCCGTGATCGAGGCCGTGCGCGTGCCGCCGTCGGCCTGGATCACGTCGCAATCGAGGTGCAGGGTGCGTTCGCCGAAGGCCTGCAGATCGAAGGCGGCGCGCAGCGAGCGGCCGATCAGGCGCTGGATTTCCTGCGTGCGGCCCGATTGCTTGCCGCGCGCCGCTTCGCGGTCCATGCGCGTGTGCGTCGAGCGCGGCAGCATGCCGTACTCGGCCGTCAACCAGCCCTGGCCCTTGCCCTTCAGGAAGCCCGGCACCTTGTCTTCGATGCTGGCGGTACAGATGACCTTGGTGTCGCCGCACTCGATCAGCACCGACCCTTCGGCATGCTTGGTGTACTGGCGGGTGATGCGGATGGCGCGCAGCGCATCGACGGCGCGGCCGCTCGGGCGGGATTCGAATGTCATGGGGATGTCCTGTGTGATTGGGGTTGCGGCAGCGATTCTACCACCGCGCGCGCGTCCATTTGCAGCCATGCAACAGCGCAGGGCGCAATGGAGGGCGGCGCACACATGATCCCTACAATCCTGCCCCGCCAAACACAATTTTCTTTACAATGCCGTAAAACGCACACTATTCAGCAATTTTCAGGCCATCGGGCACTTCGGTCCTGTTTCGCGGCGCGGGCAGTATTGCCTGCGCTGGCTGATTAAGTGTATAAGTGACTGTATACAAGATCAAATCGGGGAATCCTTTGAGCATTTCAAGCATGACAGGCTACGCGGTTGCCACCAGCGAAGGTGCTGCAGGCACACTGACAATTGAAATCAAGAGCGTCAACTCACGCTTTCTCGACCTGCAATTCCGGATCAACGACGATCTGCGGGCTCTGGAACCTGACTTGCGCGCCGCCGTCATGTCAGCCATCACGCGCGGCAAAGTCGAGGTACGCCTGAGCTTTGGCCGCAAGGCCGCCACCGCCGGCACGCAGGCGCTGAACGTGCCCCTGCTGACCGAACTGGCGCGCCTGCAAAACGAAGTGGGCCAGCATTTTGTCTCCGCCCCCGTCATGACGGTGGCCGAACTGCTGCGCTGGCCTGGCGTCATCGAAGAAGCGCAAGTGGGACAGGAGTCCCTGCAGGCGGACGTGGGCGCGCTGACCCGCCGCACCGTGGCCGCCTTCGTCGACAGCCGCAAGCGCGAAGGCGCGGCGCTCGAAGCGGTGCTGGTGTCGCGCATCGAAGCGATGGAAGCCATCGTCAAGCGCATCACGCCCTTGATTCCGCAAGTGGTGGCGGCCTTCCAGCAAAAAGCCATCGAGCGCATGCAGGATGCGCTGGGCCTGGCCAGCCAGGGCTCGAATTCGGCCCTGTCGCGCCAGGACGCCATGGAACGCATCCGCCAGGAAGTCATCCTGTACGGCATCCGCATCGATGTATCCGAAGAACTGGCGCGCCTGTCGGCCCACTTGGGCGAAACGCGCCACATCCTCACCAAGGGCGGGCAAGTGGGCAAGCGCCTCGACTTCATGATGCAGGAACTTAACCGCGAAGCCAATACGCTGGGCGCCAAGGCGTCCGTCAAGGAACTGGCCGACGCCTCGATGGACCTGAAGCTGCTGATCGAGCAGATGCGCGAACAGGTGCAGAACCTGGAGTAAAAGCTGCTATTGGCACAAGATCGGGCGGTAGCGACGCGCCGCCCGGCAAGTGCAGACATCGAATGCCACGCTCGACAGCTATCGCGTTCATTAAAGCCGCACGTTTGCCGCAGTGATATATTTGCTCATTAATGCCTGCCCATTTCCGCACCAAAAGACGTGCCACGGCAACAAAATACGTCACTCATTTTTTCAACAGTTTTCATTTTTTCAAAAAGCTTGGCTTTCAGTAATTCCCCTCTTGCAAGCTCGATTTTGCTCATGCGCGACAAGCGCCTGTCAAATTCATCCATACTGCAAAAAAAGTCATGGGGCGCGCAAAAGGCATGCCATGCATAGCCTTGCGCAATATCGTGAACCGGGGAATGTATATCCAGATAATAGGCAACTACGTTGTATTCTGCCTTGGAAAAGCCGCGCTCGGCAGCACCACGGAATAAATCGAGCAACTCCCTATCACTCGTAATGCCACCAAGCTGCAAAGCGGTAGCGAGATGAAACATGGAAGGTGGAAAAAATTGCTTGGCCGATTTGGACAAATAAAAAATCGCCACGTCCAAGCTGGGATCGTCACAAACTCCATAAAGCGCCTTGATGCCCATCAGATGCTGCGCATGCATATCGCTACCATCTGCACGCTCTTTGACCAACTTGTGAGATTCAGCACTGCAGTCTTGCGGAAGCACGACTTCCGTAACCTGACTCGCAACCACCACCTTATCGGCTGCTTCAGAATGGACAGCGGTGCTACTGCAAGCCGTTAGCAAAGCCAGTTGCGACAATACAATCAACATACTTTTGTGCATTTTCATTGGATTCCCTCTGTTGTGACCGTCAAGAACAAGGACGCTTATTCGACGCGCAAACATTGGCACGACCACACAGTAAGCACGCCAAGCGCAGCAGAAATAGTCTGAAGCAATGCTATAAGGCTTGTGAAATTTACTGCTATACAAAGACAGCCGAGCTGTTTTAGCACAAGCACCGGACGAAAAACAGGATTGTTTTTACCTGCTGGGAAACAAATGGCATGATGCTGTGGCAGGTGGTATCCGACAGCCATGAGAAATGCCAGACGGCACAGGATCAATGACTGCCATCAGGAAGACAGAAGTCGCAGTTTAAATTGATGACCGGAAAGCGCCGTCTTGGTAAAATACGCCTTTGGGCGCTGCCTTTGCATGCCACAACGCTGCCGCCCGCCACAAAATATGGAAAAATACGCATGAGTCTCACAACCGCCTTCTCCGGCAGCCTGTTCGTGGTCGCCGCGCCATCGGGCGCCGGCAAATCGACACTGGTCAATGCATTGCTGGCGCAAGAGCCCGGCATCAAACTGTCGATCTCGACCACCACGCGCCCGCCGCGTCCGGGCGAGCAGCATGGCCGCGAGTACTATTTCACGACGGCGGAAGACTTTGTCGCGCGCGCCGACCAGGGCGAATTCCTGGAATGGGCGGAAGTGCACGGCAATTACTACGGCACCTCGCGCATCATGGTGGAACAGCAAATGGCCGCCGGCACCGATATCCTGCTGGAAATCGACTGGCAAGGCGCGCGTCAGGTGCGCAAGCAATTTCCCCGCGCGGCCGGCATTTTCATCCTGCCCCCATCGATCGATGCGCTGGAAGAACGCCTGAACAAGCGCGGCCAGGACGAGCCGCACGTGATCACGCGCCGCCTGCTGGCGGCCGGCGGCGAAATCGCACACGCTCCCGAGTTCGAGTATGTTATTATCAATGAAGAGTTTACGGTCGCTTTGTCCGAACTGAGCGCGATCGTGAGAGCGGCCCGTTGCCGGTTTGCGCAACAAGCGGCCCGCAACGCATCGCTATTCGCCCAGCTGGGCCTGCACGCAGAATAATACGCTGCAACGGCACGCCAGTTCACACAGCACCACGCACACAATTTAGGAGTTACTATGGCCCGTATCACAATCGAAGATTGCCTGAAGCAGATCCCTAACCGTTTCCAGCTGACCCTGGCTGCGACCTATCGCGCACGTCAGTTGTTGCAAGGCCACACCCCCAAGGTGGAAGCCAAGGACAAGCCTACCGTCGTCGCACTGCGTGAAATCGCTGCCGGTAAAGTCGGCATCGAAATGCTGAAAAAGGTCCCGATGTAAGTGGGAACCCGCGTGCCGGAACAGTGCTGACCCCTGGTTCTACCGTATTCTTTATTCACACTGTGAAGCAACGCGACGTTTTATGAGTCTGACCCCAGCCGACACGACTTCCGCAGCACTGCCGCCCCTGGCCCCGCGCCAGGCGGCAAAATCGCAGGGCGCTTCCGCGCCCGGCGCCGGCACGTCCGGCGGCACCCCCCCCGCAGTACCGCCAGCGCCCGCCCTCGGCGTGGCCTCCGTCAGCCACCTGACCGAGAAGCTGGCCGAATACCTGTCTCCCGCCGACCTGAAAAAAGTCAAGGAAGCCTACCGCTTCTCCGACGAAATGCACCTGGGCCAGATGCGCCGCTCGGGCGAGCCGTATATCTCGCATCCGATCGCCGTCGCCGAAATCTGCGCCGACTGGAAGCTCGATGCGCAAGCCATCATGGCCGCCCTCCTGCATGACGTCATGGAAGACCAGGACGTCAAGAAGGAAGAATTGATCGAGCGCTTCGGCGCGCCCGTGGCGCACCTGGTCGACGGCCTGTCGAAGCTGGAAAAGATCGAATTCCAGAGCCAGATCGAAGCGCAGGCGGAGAACTTCCGCAAGATGCTGCTGGCCATGGCGTCCGACGTGCGCGTGATCCTCATCAAGCTGGCCGACCGCCTGCACAATATGCGCACGCTGGACTTCATGACGGCGGCGAAAAAACGCCGCATCGCCAGCGAGACCATGGAAGTGTACGTGCCGATCGCGCACCGCCTCGGCCTGAACAACATCTACCACGAGCTGCAGGACCTGTCGTTCTCGCACCTGTATCCGATGCGCTACCGCACCCTGGCCAAAGCCGTCAAGGCGGCGCGCGGCAACCGGCGCGAAGTGGTCAACAAGATCATGGAAGCGGTGAAGAGCACCCTGTCCATGGCCGAACTCGAGGCTGAAGTCACGGGCCGCGAAAAGACCCTGTACGACATCTACAAAAAGATGCGCAACAAGCACTTGTCGTTCTCGCAAGTGCTGGACGTGTACGGCTTCCGCGTGGTGGTGGGCAGCTTTGCCGACTGCTACGTCACCCTGGGCACCCTGCACAGCCTGTACAAGCCCATGCCGGGCAAGTTCAAGGATTACATCGCGATCCGCAAGCTGAACGGCTACCAGTCGCTGCACACGACCGTCATCGGTCCGTACGGCACCCCCGTCGAATTCCAGATCCGCACGCAGGAAATGCACCGCACGGCCGAATCGGGCGTGGCGGCGCACTGGCTGTACAAGAGCGGCGAATCGAACCCGTCCGACCTGCAGCAGCGCACGCATGCATGGCTGCAATCCTTGCTCGACATCCAGCAGCAGACGGGCGACTCGGCCGAATTCCTCGAACACGTCAAGGTCGACCTGTTCCCCGACTCCGTCTACGTGTTTACGCCGAAGTCGAAGATCATCGCCCTGCCGCGCGGCGCCACGGCCATCGACTTCGCCTACTCGATCCACACAGGCATCGGCGACCAGACCGTGGCCGTCAAGATCAACAACGAAACCTCGCCCCTGCGCACCGAGCTGCACAATGGCGACATCGTGGAAATCATCACCGATTCCTCGTCGCGCCCCAGCCCGACGTGGCTGTCGTTCGTGCGCACCGGCAAGGCCCGTTCGGCCATCCGCCACCATTTGCGCACGATCAACCTGCCCGAATCGATCGCCCTGGGCCAGCAGCTGCTGTCGCAGGCGCTGCATACACTGAACATCGGCGCCGAGCTGCCGGCGCCATTGGTCGAACGCCTGCTCAACGAATCGAGCGCCAATTCCATGGACGAGCTGTACGCGGACATCGGCATCGGCAAGCGCATGGCCACGCTGGTGGCGCGCCACATCTTCGGCCTGATCGGCGGCGAAGCGGCCAGCATGCCGGTGGAACACAATAGCGGCAGCGAACTGGACCCCGTCACCATCTGCGGCAGCGAAGGCGTGTCCGTGCAGCTGGCGCCATGCTGCCTGCCGATTCCGGGCGACCAGATCATCGGCCAGCTGCGCCGCGACCAGGGCTTGCTCGTGCACACGAGCGACTGCTCGCAAGCGAAACGCCAGCGCGCCAAGGAACCGGACCGCTGGATCGCCGTGCGCTGGGGAACCGAACTGAACCGCCGCTTCGACTGCCGCATCAAGGTGCTGATCAACAGCGAGCGGGGCATCCTCGCCCGCGTGGCCGCCGAAATCGGCGAATCCGATGCCAACATCATCTATGTGGGCATGGACGAAGACAAGGACAACGTCCTCGACCAGCTGCGCTTCACCGTGCAGGTGAAAGACCGCGTCCACCTGGCCGCCCTGCTGCGCAATGTGCGCCGCGTGGCCGGCGTCAACCGCATCCTGCGCGAACGTAACTAAAAACACCTGTTAAACCTACTGCGCGTCGCGATTTGCGGCCTGCGATGCTCGCTGTGCTCAGGCACAGCTGTGCTTCTCAGCCACAACTCGCTGCCGCTCGCTACGGTTTTCCAGGTGTTTTACACCTCAACATTCGTTCAAGCAACATCCCCCGGCGCCGGATACGTCACTTCCAGCAATTCCAGTTCCTGCTCGCCCAGCGGCGTGTTGAGGGTGATCACGTCGCCTTCGCGTGCCTTGGTGATGGTGCGGGCCATGGGCGAGACCCAGCTGATCTTGCCGTTCAGGGGATCGAATTCGTCGATGCCGACGATGGTGATGGTGTGCGTTTCGCCGTCGCTGGTGCGGTAGGTTACGGTGGCGCCGAAAAACACCTGGTCGTTGCCATGGTGCACGCTGGGGTCGACGATGGCGGCCAGGTCCATGCGCTTGGTGAGGAAGCGGATGCGGCGATCGATTTCGCGCAGGCGCCGCTTGCCGTAGATATAGTCGCCATTTTCCGAGCGGTCGCCATTCGACGCCGCCCAATGGACGATGCGCACCACTTCCGGACGGTCGACGTCGATCAGCTGCAGCAGCTCTTCCTTGATGCGCTGGTAGCCGGCCGGCGTGATGTAGTTCTTGGCGCCGGCGGGAATGGCCAGCGCCAGCGCGGCGGCCTCTTCATCGTCGTCGTTGTCGGATTCTTTTACAAAGGCTTTATTCATCCGCCTATTGTAGCCCCGCCACGGCGCCGCGGGCACACGGGATGCGGGGGCAGGCGGGCTTTTTTGACGTATCATCGTGGCAATCGCGGCAAACGTGGGCCGCACACGGAGACGGATGAAAAAATTCTACAGAGTCAGGCGCTGGCTGTTCGCGCCGCTGGTCTACCTGGCCGCCATCTGCCTGCTGATCGAGGAATGGCTGTGGGCGACGGGCGCGCGCATCATGCAGGTGGTGTCGCAATTTCCGCCGCTGCATGCGCTCGAAGCGTGGATCAAGCGTCTGCCGCCGTACTGGGCGCTGGCCATCTTCGTGCTGCCGGCCGTGCTGCTGTTTCCCGTCAAGCTGCTGGCCCTGCTGGCGATCGCGCGCGGCCATGCATTTTCCGGCATCGGCGTGATCGTCATCGCCAAGCTGGGCGGCGCGGCCGCTGTCGCGCGCCTGTATTCGCTGACGCGCCCTACCCTGCTCAGTTTGCCGTGGTTTGCCCGCTGGCATGGCCTATTCATGGAAACCAAGGACCGCTGGATCGCCCGGCTGCGCGCCACGCGCCCGTGGCGCCGTGTCAGCCGCCTGTCGGCAGCGCTGGGCCGCGCCCGCCGCGCCTGGTGGCAGCGCTTGCGCAAGGGCACGCCAGGGCGCCATAATTCCCGCCCAGCCAGGGTGCTGCGCCGCTTTGCCGCCTTCTGGCGCGCCCGCCGCTGATGAAGAAAGGCAACTCCATGCACGACACTCCCCGGCTGGCCCCCGCCCTGCGCGCGGCGGCGCCGGAAATCTACCTGTACGACGCGGCCAGCTTGCAATTGCTGGACGCCAACGATGCCGCCTGCGACAACCTGCAGTATGCGCGCAAGGAATTGCTGGCGATGACGCCCCTCACGCTGGCGCCACAGCTCGAGGCGCAGCAGCTGGCCGCCGTGCTGGCCACCCTGGACGACAGCATCGGTGCGCAAGCCCGGCTGCACGTGCAGCAGCGGCGCCGCGACGGCAGCCTGTATTCGCTCAGCCTGCATTTGTCGCGCGCCCAGCGCCAGGGGCGCGCCCTGCTGCTGGCCGAAGGCGAGGACTTGCGCACGCCGCAGGCGACGGCCGCCGCCCTGGCGCAAGTGCAGTCGCGCTTCAACGCCATCGTCTCGAATACGCCGGGCCTCGTGTACCAGTTCTGCCTGCATGCGGACGGACGCGCCGCCTTCCCCTACCTGAGCGATGGTTGCCAGGCCCTGCTGGGCCTGAGCCCGGCACTGCTGCACGCGCGCCCGGAACTGTTTTACCAGCTGATCCTGGCCGATGACCGCGCCTCGTATCTGGAATCGATGCAGGCCTCGAAAAGCGCCTTGTGGAGCTGGAACTGGGAAGGCCGGATCTGGATCGATGCCTGGAAGGACGTCAAATGGATCAACCTGCGCTCGACGCCGCGCGCGCTGGCAGACGGCACTGTGCAGTGGGAAGGCATCATGACGAATATCACGGAAAGCCGGCTCGAACAGATCGAAGTGCGCCAGTCGCGCGCGCGCCTGGCCGAGCTGACGGCGCATATCGACAAGGTCAAGGAACACGAACGCACGCGCCTGGCGCGCGAACTGCACGATGATCTGGGCGGCAATCTGACAGCGATCAAGATGGCGCTGGCCATGCTGGCGCGCCGCCTGCCGCCGGACGACCCGCTGCTGCAGGAAAAGGCCGACTATGTCGATGCCCTGGTCGACCGCAGCATCGACGCCGTGCACCGCATTTCGCTGGACTTGCGGCCCTCCATGCTGGACCTGGGCCTGGTCGCCGCGCTGGACTGGCAGGTGAAGGAATTCGCGCGCCAGGCCGGCATCGCATGCCAGTTCATTTCGAACCGCCAGCACATCGACCTGGAGCTGGACCAGGCGACCAGCCTGTTCCGTATCGCCCAGGAGGCGCTGACGAACATCGCCAAACATGCGCAGGCAAGCAAGGTCAGCGTGCGCCTGGCCCGGCAGCGCCAGCATATCAGCCTGTCGATCGCCGACAATGGCGTCGGCATGCGCCTGTCCGACCGCGCCAAGCCGCAGTCGTTCGGCATCCGCGGCATGGCCGAACGGGCCAGCGCGCTGGGCGGCACCCTGAGCCTGATGGACGGGCCGGACGGCGGCACCATCCTCAGCATAAAAATCCGTCTGACCACGCCGCGAGAGGCGATAATAGCGGCTGCAGCCAGTGCGCCCGCGCACAGCGGGCCGCCGCCAGACGCGGCCTAGTGGGTGAATTAGATAGGAAACAACGCAGTCATGAAAGAAAAAGCCACCATCCGGGTATTCATCGCCGACGATCACGCGATCGTGCGCGAAGGCTTGAAGCAAATCCTCGCCGATACGAAGGACATCATCGTGGCCGGCGAGGCCGAAAATGGCCACGATGCCATCAAACTGTTCCGCGGCTCGAAATGCCAGGTGTTGCTGCTCGACATCTCCCTGCCCGACCGCAGCGGCATCGAGGTGCTCAAGCAGATCAAGAAGGAAAAACCGGAACTGGCCGTGCTGATGCTGTCCATGCACCGCGAGGACCAGTACGCGATCCGCTCGCTCAAGGCGGGCGCGGCCGGCTACCTGACGAAACAGAGTGCGCCGCGTGAACTGGTCACGGCCATCCGCCAGGTGGCGCAGGGCTTGAAATACATCAGCGCCTCGCTGGCGCAGGAACTGGCCAACACGGTGGGCGAAGACCACGAAACGGCCTTGCACGACACGCTCTCGGACCGCGAATACCAGACCCTGGTGATGATCGCCTCAGGCAAGGCGGTGGGCGCCATCGCCGAAGAGCTCAAATTGTCCGTGAAAACCGTCAGCGAATACCGCGCCCGCCTGCTGGTCAAGATGAAACTCAAGAATAGCGCCGAACTGACGCATTACGCCATCCGCAACCAGCTGGTCGATTGACGGCAAAGCTGCATGCCCGCTGGCATCGGGCGAATTGACAGGACTTCTCCTTGCTTCTCGCACAATAAGTTCTTTGCCAACTCGCCTATCATGAGGATAATGAGAAATATCTAAAAAGGCTGTGCCTACATGTCCAGTAAATTGCCATCCTCACCAGCAGGCGCGCCCGCTGGCGCCACGAATACCGCCGCTGCGGCGATGAACCCGGCCGATATCGCCCGCGAAGCGTTTCGCCGCCTGGCCACGCGCCGCATCGCCCCCACGCCGAGCGCCTACCGCGAGATTTACAATGAAATCGCCGGCATCAGCGAACCGGCGGACAGTCCTGCCACGCCGGCAGCCGTGCTGGCCGCCAGCGCCCCGCTGGACGGTGGCGCGGAAAACGTCCTGACGCAATTCGCCGCCAAGATGAGCGAATCGGCGGGCGAACTGGGCGACTTTGGCAAGCGTTTCCAGCGCGCCCTGAAAGCGCGCGACTGGGACGGCTATGCGCGCACCCTGGCGCAACTGGCGGAAAAACAGGTCAAGAAAGGCGGCGGCATCGAATTGCCGCCCCTGCCGGACGGCGAACAGACGCGCACCCTGCGTGAGTTGCTCAGCCGCACCTTGGGCTTTGCCGTCGCCACCTTGTTGACGGGTACGCCCGCCCTGGTGGAAGAGGCAGAGTCCTTGGGCGCGGCCATCAAGCAGGCTCATACGGAAGAGGCGCTGAACGAAGCGGCCCTGCGCCTGAAACAGCTGTGCTACCAGATCGAACTCAAAAGCGGCGACACGGCCGAGCAGCAGGAATTGCTGCTGCGCCTGTTCAAGCTGCTGCTCGACAACGTCAGCCAGTTGCTCGACGACGACAGCTGGCTGCGCGGCCAGGTCGACGCCGTGCAAAACCTGATCGCCGGCCCGCTCGACCAGCGCGCGCTGGAAGACGCCACGCGCAGCCTGAAGGAAGTCATCTACAAGCAAAGCCAGCTCAAGCACAGCCTGTCCGACGTCAAGCTGACGGTCAAGAACATGATGATGACCTTCATCGACCGCCTGGGGCAAGTGGCGGCCAGCACGGGCGACTTCCATGAAAAGATCGGCGGCTATTCGGAAAAGATCAGCCAGGCGGAAAATATCAGCGAATTGAACAGCGTTCTCGACGAAGTCTTGCGCGAAACGCGCATGGTGCAGAACGAGGCCTTGCGCGCACGCGACAAGATGGTGCTGGCGCGCCAGGAAGTGCAGGATGCGGAACAGCGCATCCACACCCTGGAAGCGAAGCTCCAGCATATGAGCGAACTGGTGCGGGAAGACCAGCTGACGGGCAGCCTGAACCGTCGCGGCCTGGACGATGTGTTCGAGCGCGAGACGGCCCGTTCCGACCGCCGCGGCACGCCCCTGTGCATCGCCATGCTGGACCTGGACGATTTCAAACGCCTGAACGACACCTATGGCCACCTGGCCGGCGATGCCGCCTTGAAACACCTGGTGAAGATCGTCAAGGAAACCCTGCGCTCGATGGACGTCATCGCCCGCTTCGGCGGCGAGGAATTCCTCATCCTGCTGCCGGAAACGACGGTCGAGGCGGCCTCGTCGACAATGACGCGCCTGCAGCGCGAGCTGACCCGGCATTTCTTCCTGCACGACAACGAAAAAGTCCTGATCACCTTTTCCGCCGGCGTGGCCCTGCGCCTGCCCAACGAAGACCAGGCCGAACTGGTCAAGCGCGCCGACCGCGCCATGTACCAGGCCAAGCAGACGGGCAAGAACCGAGTGGTGGTGGCGGACTGACCCCTGCCGCTTCGCCGCATGCCGTCCCGCCACCCGGCCGGACGGCATTTTTCATGGCAAAAACAATAACATTCATCGCCTTCCCGCCTTCCGCCGGCGTCCGCGCGACATGAAAATAAAACTATTTTTACTCTCAAGTTTCTTTAAATCATGTCGTCTAGCGCGCGGCCGGCGGCAAACTGAAGGGCTAAAAATTAAAATTTAAAGCACTTTTCGCCATAAATTTTCCCGCAGAGCAACCGTTACCCTAAACAACAGCGGCTTGATTGTCCCGGAACAGCGGGGCAGGCCAAAGTGACTAGCACATAGCGCAATGTAGTACCTGTTTGGAGAATTATCATGGCTGCAGTAATTAATACCAACATCTCGTCCCTGAATTCGCAACGCAACCTGTCGACCTCGCAGTCGGCCCTGAGCACCTCGCTGCAACGCCTGTCCTCCGGTATGCGCATCAACAGCGCCAAGGATGACGCCGCTGGTCTGGCAATTTCCGACCGCATGACGTCGCAAATCCGCGGCATGACCCAAGCCACCCGCAATGCAAACGACGGCGTCTCGCTGGCTCAAACGGCTGAAGGCGCGTTGGCAAGCTCGGGCGACATCCTGCAACGTATCCGCGAACTGGCCGTGCAATCGTCGAACGCCACCAACTCGTCGAGCGACCGCCAGGCGCTGCAAACCGAGGTAGGCCAGCTGGGTTCGGAATTGAACCGTATCGCCCAAACCACCTCGTTCAACGGCCAGGCGCTGCTGGACGGCACCATGGGTACGGCCAACTTCCAGGTCGGCGCAGATGCCAATCAGCTGATTTCCGCCAGTGGCGCAAACTTCCTGACCAACACCTACGGTAACAACCGTATCGCCAACGATGCATCGGCTGTCAAGAAAGATGCCGTAGGTAATGCAGTTGTCGGCAAGCTGACGATTTCCGGCTCCATCGGCACCACGACCGTCGACACGACGGCCGCCGTCGCCGAAACGGCACCAGGTGCAGGTGATGCCATCAAAGGCAGCACGGCAAAATCCGTCGCCGCCGACATCAACAGCCAAACCGCGAAAACCGGCGTGACCGCATCGGCACAAACGGATGTCAACCTGAACCTGGGCGCCGAATCGTATTCGTTCTCCATCGGTTCGGATAACGCCAAGCCAGTCACCGTGTCGTTCGCCGTCAGCGGCACGGCATCGACCGCAGCCGACTATGCTGCAGGCATCAACGCCATCAATGCCCAAACGGCCAAGACCGGCGTGACCGCCCAGTACGACAGCGTCAACAAGGGCATGAAGCTGACCAATGCATCGGGCGAGAACATCAGCCTGACGCAAGGCACGACGGCCAACGTCAAGTTCGACGTGGACGGCTACAAGGCTGACGGCAAGGTACAAGCTGCAGCGCAATCGATCATCACCGCTGCCGACGCCGCCACGGTCAACGGCCGCGTGACCTTCGACTCGCAAAACAGCTTCTCGGTCACGGAAACCACCACCACCGGCCTGGCGATTGGTAAAGCGACGGCACAAGGTTCGACCCTGAACTCCGTGTCGACCCTGGACGTGACGACGTTTGACGGCGCGCAGCTGGCACTGAAAATTGCCGATGCAGCACTGGCAACGGTGAACGGCCAACGCGCCCAGTACGGTGCTTTGCAATCGCGCTTCTCGTCGGCGATTTCCAACCTGCAATCGACCACGGAAAACCTGTCCGCATCGCGCAGCCGCATCGTCGACACCGACTTTGCATCGGAAACGGCCAACATGACCCGCGGCCAGATCCTGCAACAAGCTGGTACGGCCATGCTGGCGCAAGCGAACTCGCTGCCAAACGGCGTCCTGAGCCTGCTGCGCGGCTAATCCTCGATTAGTCAGGCAACAGCGCAGGACCCTGATTCCCCTGCCGGATTTTTTCGGCAGGGGAATTTTCACTAGGAGAGCACCATGACTATCGACACGATAGCGGCCGCCTCCGCGGCCAGGATAGACAAGAGTTACGCGTCGGCAGACACGCCACCGGCCCGCCCGGCAGCGCCACGCGCGGCCACTGAAAACGGCACGGTTGCACCACAGCCAGCCAGCAAGGAGCCCAGCCGCGAGCAGCTGGACAAGGCGGTATCGGAGTTGAACCAGTCGTCGCAGATGAAGACGCAAGGCCTGGAGTTTTCCATTGACGAAGACAGCCAGCGCACGGTCGTCAAGGTCATCGACCAGGAAACCAAGGAAGTATTGCGCCAGATTCCCACCAAGGAAGCCCTGGAACTGTCCAAGACCTTTGACTCGGCCAAAGGTTCGCTGATCAGTCAAAGCGCCTGATGATGGCTTGGCACACGGACATGCGACATCGCGGCAGCAGGCATCAGCATGACCACGGGGTTCGGTAGCCTGGCTATCCGGCCCCGTTTTTCATTACAAATAAAGCAATATCCTCCCGTCTCTTCCCCGCTTTTTTGCTCCCGCTGAAAACAGCGCGGTAAATCCCCCTCTCAAGTCCTGATTGATTCTGCCGATAACAGCTTATATTAGCGTTTTCCTAGGAGTATTCAGTGGCCATCACACCTACACTTTCATCCATAGGCATCGGCGCCGGCGCCAGCGGCCTGGATGTGAATGCCATCATCGACAAGCTGATGACGGCTGAAGCCGCGCCGCTGGGTACCTTTGACAAGAAAACGGCCTCCTACCAGGCCAAGCTCAGCGCGATGGGCACGCTCAGTGGCGCCGTCAGCACCTTCCAGAATTCACTGTCGGCCCTGTCGAATACAAATAACTTCCGCGCCGTCAGCGCCACGCCCGCCGATCCCCTGGTGCTGTCTGCCAGTGCTGGCGCCAAGGCCGTGGCCGGCAACTACAACATCAATGTCACCCAGCTGGCCCAGTCGCAAACCCTGATGTCGGGCGGCATGGCCAGCAAGCTGTCGACCATCGGCCTGGGCAGCAAGACGACGATTTCCTTCCAGCTGGGCTCGCTTGCCGGCGGCACCTTCGGCTTGACCGGCACCGCCCTGGGCGCCACCACGGCACAGAGCGGCATCAGCAACGGCTCCCTGATACTCAACGGCACCGCCATCCCCACCGACGCCAGCACCAAGAGCGCGCGCGCCCTGGCCGACGCCATCAACGCCAAGAGCAGCACCACGGGCGTGACCGCCACGGCCCAGCCGACGTCGAGCAGCGCCACCATGTTCGCCGGCTTCGGCAGCGTCGAAACGGGCGCGGACGGCACCTACTCGCTGTCCGTGGGCGGCATCGAGATCGTTACCCAGGGCAACGGCGTGGCCGCCAATGGCGGCATCACGGCCGCGTCGCTCGACACGACGCTTGAAGGCCCGAATGCCGTCTCGAATGCGCTGGCCGCGGCCAACATCACCGTCACCGGCAAGGCGGCCGACGGCACCCTGAAATTTACGCGCGCCGACGGTTCCAACCTGAACATCGAAGAAGTGGTGACGGGGTCGGTCAAGGGCGGCATCGGCCATGCCTCGAACTCGGTCAATGACGGCTCGAACGTGACGCTGACCAGCACCATCAACCTGGCCTCGAGCAATGCCAGCCCGATCACCATCGCCGGCAGCAATCCGGCCGCCGCCGGACTGACGGCAGGCTCCGGTGGCGCCTACATGAACACCAACTTTACCCAGGACGGCACGCAGGCGACGGGCACGGTGGTGATCGACGCCACCAACAACACCTTGCAAGGCATCCGCGACGCCATCAATAACGCGGGCCTGGGCGTGACGGCCAGCATCGTCTCGGACGGCACGGACAAACCGTATCACCTGGTCTTGAGCTCGTCGAAGACGGGCGCCAACTCGGCCATGAAAATCTCGCTGAGCGGCAGCGACGGCCTGCCCCCGGACAGCGCCCTGAACGACTTGCTGTCGTACGATGCGGGTGGCACGCAAAACCTGAAACAGAACAGCGCCGCACAAAACACCAACTTCAGCGTCAACGGCATCGCCATCACCAGCGCGTCCAACAGCGTCGATACGGCCATCGAAGGCGTGACCCTGGGCATTGCCAAGGTCGGCAGCACCAGCTTGTCGGTACAGAAAGATACCTCCACCGTCAAGACCAGCATCAATACCTTCGTCAAGGCCTATAACGACCTGAATACGGCGATGGCCAAGATGACGGCGTATGATCCGGAAACCAAGAAGGGCGGCGTCCTGCTGGGCGACTCGACCGCGCAATCGATCCAGAGCCAGTTGCGCAAGCAGCTGGGCGCGCCGATTACCGGCTTGAACAGCAGTTTGAGCACCTTGAGCCAAGTCGGCATTTCCTTTCAGAAAGATGGCAGCCTGACCCTGGATACCAGCAAGCTCGACAAAGCCATCAGCGCCAACTTCACGGACATCGCCGGCCTGTTTTCCGCACTGGGCAAGGCCAGCGACAGCAACGTCGCCTTTACCAGCTCGACCGCCGCAACCAAGCCAGGCAGCTATGAATTGACGATCACCACGATGGCCAGCCAGGGCTCGATCACTTCGGCCGCCGTCATGCCGGCCACCACCACGATAGGCAGCGACACCACGTGGAGCATCACGCTCAACGATACCGAGCCCAGCGCTGCCAAGAATACGGCCCAGGTCGTCATTCCGGCCGGAACGTACACCCCGGCCCAGATGGCGTCCATCATCCAGTCTTCGATCAACGGCGTGAAGTCCTTTTCCGACAACGGCGCCACCGTGTCGGCTTCCATCGATGGTGCGGGCAAGCTGGTGCTGGCATCGAGCCGCTATGGCTCCGTCTCGAATATCGCCATCAGCAGCGGCACCGGCACGGCGCCAACCGACCTGTTCGGCGCATCCGCGCCCGTCAAGGGCGCGGACGTGGCCGGCACCCTTGGCGGCCAACCGGTGATCGGCTCGGGCCAGACCCTGACGGGCGCCGCCGGTTCACCGGCCGAGGGTTTGAAAATTGAAGTGACGGGCGGCACCACCGGTTCGCGCGGCACCGTCAGCTTCTCGCAAGGCTATGCCTACCAGCTCAATAACCTGGCCACGTCCTTCCTCGGCACGGACGGCATGATCACCAACCGCTCCAAGGGGCTCAACGAAACGATCAAGAACATCGCCACGCAGCGCGACAAGTTCAGCGAAAAGCTGACCGACATCGAAACGCGCTACCGCGCCCAGTATTCGCGCCTGGATGTATCGCTGAATAAATTACAGGGCATGCAAACCTATTTGACCCAGCAGCTGGCATCCATCGCCGCCAACCGCTAAGCGCCATCATCAGGAGAAACATATGTTCGGAACTCAACAACGCGGCGTCAATGCCTATGCCAAAGTCGGCCTGGAAACGGGCATCGGCTCGGCCTCGCCGCACAAGCTGATCGTGATGCTGTACGACGGCGCCCTGGTGGCCGTGCTCAGCGCGCAGATGCACATGAAATCGGGCAATGTGCCGGAAAAAGGCAAGACCATCTCGAAAGCCATCCAGATCATCGACAATGGCTTGCGCGCCAGCCTGGACAAGGATGCGGGCGGCCAGATCGCCGAAGGCCTCGACGCCCTGTATGAATACATGAGCGCGCGCCTGCTGGCGGCCAACATCCACAACGATCTTGGCATGCTGGAAGAAGTGCAGCGCCTGCTGACCGACTTGCGCGAGACCTGGAACGCCATCGGTACCACGCCGGCCGCCATCCCCGGCGCCGATTTGAAACGTATGCCCAGCCTTGCGAGCGCCTGACCCATGATGACGAACCAAGAAGTCCTGACCACCTACGAAACCATGCAGACTCTGACGGGCCGGATGGTAACCGCCGCCGGCAACGCCGACTGGGACGAGCTCGAAGCGCTGGAACAGCAAGTGAGCGCGCATGTCGAGGCGCTGAAGGCGAATGAAGAAAAAGTCGTGCTGGAAAGCGCGGGCCGCCAGCGCAAGGTCACCCTGATCAAGCAGATGCTGGAAGACGACCGCAAGATCCGCGACCTCACCATGCCGTGGATGGCGCAATTGTCCAAGCTGATCAACAGCACCGGCACCGAACGGCGCCTGGCCAACGCCTACGGCGTCTAAACGCCCACGGGGCAAGGTCAGCTATCATGTTGCCGAAGATGGATGCGATCGGCATGACGCCCCTGACCCCGGTCAAGCCAACGCGGGCGGCCGATGCCGTCGCCGACCCGCGCCAGGCCGAGTTCCAGCGCTCGCTGCAGGGACTGATCGGCAAATCCATGCAGGGACAAGTGCTGGCCCGGATGGGCGATGGCAGCTTTCTCGTGCGCGTGGCCGGCACGCCTGCCCGCATGCAGCTGCCCGCCGGCGCCCAGGCGGGCACGGAAATCCCGCTGACCTTGATCGGCATCAATCCCCGTCCTTCTTTTCAAATCGGCAATAACCGCGACCAGCCCGCCAGCGCCCTGCTGACATATGCGGACGCGGAAGCCGAGCCCGAGGCTGCCGACCTGCGCGGCCCCCAGGCCGGCGCCGCCCAGGCGGGCACGCGCGCCAGCAGCACGGCCGCCACCCTGCTCAGCCGTACCCCCCTGACGCCAGCCAATCTGCTGCCCGCCCTGGCCGGCGACACCCCTGCGCCCGAGCTGAGCACGACCGCGCGCGCCATCAGCACCGTGCTCAGCCAAGCAGAAAGCGTGCCCGGCGCGCCCCTGTCGCTGGTCGGCAAGACGCCGCTGATGGCCACGCCAAACGCCGCCCCGGCCCAGGTGGCCCAGAAACTGCAGGATGCCGTCGGCAGCAGCGGCCTGTTCTATGAATCGCATGTGGCCGAATGGGCCGAGGGCAAGCGGCCGCTGGCCTCGCTGTTGCTGGAACCGCAAATGCAGAAGGCGGCACAGGGCGACATGGCCAAAACGGGCACCGACCTGGCTTCGGCACAACTGATCAATTTACAGCTGCATACGCACGAACAGGCGCGCGTGCAATGGCAGGGCGAAGCCTGGCCCGGGCAGAAGATGCAATGGGATATCAGCAAGGATGCGCCGGAAGGACAGCAGCGCGACGGCACGCAGGCCGACGAGGAAGCGACGGCCTGGCGCAGCAATGTGCGCTTCCAGTTCCCCCTGCTGGGCGACCTGGCCGCGCACGTGGTCTTGCAGGGCGGCCGCGTGGCCATCCAGCTGCAAGCGGGCAGCGAAGGCAGCGCCGATACCTTGCGCCAGCATGCGGCGCGGCTGGAAGCGTCGCTGGAAGCGGCCGGATGGCCATTGTCATCGTTGACGATCGCCGGCAAGCCGCAGGCCGACGACGCGGCGGCGGAAACGGGAGCCGGCGATGCTTGACGACGCCAAGCGCAAGGTGCCGCAGACGGCCGTCGCCCTGGCCTACCAGAGCGGCACGCCTGCGCCCAAGGTAGTGGCCAAGGGCAGCGGACTGATCGCGGATCAGATCATCAGCACGGCGCGCGAACACGGCGTGTTCGTGCATGAATCGAAGGAATTGGTGGCGCTGCTGATGGATGTCGACCTGGACCGCCAGATTCCGCCCGGCCTGTATCGGGCGATTGCGGAACTGCTGGCCTGGTTATATCATATTGAATCTGCGAATGGCGGGCCGATTCCGCCGCCGCCCGACACCAGCGTCCACCTCACCGATACATAGACAGGCATCAATGCAAGCACATATTATGGATTCCGGCCTCGAAAACTGGCATGATTTTGAAGTGGAATCGCGGCGGGAAATCATTGCCTTGCTGCGCGGCATCAGCGAAAAGAACCAGCTGATCCGCATGCTGATCCACGGTGAGTCCGATGTGTGCGTCACGTCCATCCTGGAAGTCGATGCCGACCACAACACCGTCATCCTCGACCGTTCCGTGAACGCCGACCAGAACCGGCGCATGGTGGCCGCCACCGGCATTTCGTTTGAAACCTCGCTCGACAAGATCCGCATCCTGTTTGCCAGCGCCCTGGTGGAAGAGTGTAATTACGGCGGCACGCCCGCCTTGAAAATTGCCATTCCAGAAACACTGATCCGCCTGCAGCGGCGCGAGTATTACCGCATGACGACGCCTGTCAGCAATCCCGTGCGCGTCTCGATTCCCCTGCCGCCCTCGCTGGGCGGCGCCGATACCCTGTTTCCGCTGGCCGACATCAGCTGCGGCGGTATCGCCATCCTCGACAATAAACTGATGCTGGGCGAAACCATCGGCAGGGACTATCCCGGTTGCCGTATCGACCTGCCCGACGTCGGCATCGTCACCGCGACTTTGCAAATTCGCAATTCGCTGGACATGACCTTGCTGAACAACAAGCTGAACCGCCGCCTCGGCTGCCAGTTCGTCGACCTGCCGCGCAGCATGCTGGCGCACGTGCAGCGCTATATCACGCGGCTGGAGCGAGAACGCAATGCGCGCATGGCGGGGCTGGGTTAATTCAATCCAGAGTCAAAGCTTAACGTTTCGCAAAAGCGTAGCGAGCGGCGATGATTTGCGGCCGAGACGCGCAGCTGTGCTATAGCACAGCGAGCATCGCAGGCCGCAAAGCGCGCCGCGCAGTAGCTTTGGCGATACGTTAAACCTGCATATTCATGATCTCATGATATGCCGAGACTAACTTATTCCTCACCTGCACCGTCGCCTGGAATTCGATGCTCGACTTTTGCATCGATACCATCACGTCCGACAGGCTGACCTTTTCGTCACCCATGGTAAAGCGCTGCCCCAGCGCCGACGACGCCTGTTGCGCGCCGCTCACGGAGTCCAGCGCGCTCTTGAAGGCATCGGCAAAATTCACCTTCGCCGCCGGCATCTCGGTCTGGATCGCCGGTACTTTCGCCTCCGGCCGCGTGGCCGCCGACTTCAGTTGCGCGATCATCGCCTCGATCCTGCTGCTATCGATACCGCCTGTTTTCACTTCGCCTCCCGATTCTGGTGTGCTTCATAACTGTTCCATGCCTGTTGCACCCAGAGAACAAAACTCTGGCTTGCAAGGCAACGACGGGTACAATAACTTCCGTCACATGTTGCCAGGGTTCCACAATACCAGCGCCAACGCCAGCCGCTCGGCCGAGCAGGCGGCAAAAGCGCCTTCTATTTGGACGATTGAAGCGCGTGACAGTGGCGGATAATTCTGCATATCGCCCCTCCTCCCGAGGAAGCGGCCCCTACGCATCACCCAATACACGTAAAAACACCGCCCTGGAAGGCAATCATGGCTGTAGCCGAAGAAATCGATGTGAACCGCATACCGCCTGAACCGGCGCCTGGCCGCTCGCCCGTGGAGTCCGTGCAAGCCTTCGCCAAGACGCCGATGGGCAAGAATTTCCTGCGCGGCCTGGGCGTGGCGGCACTGATCGCCATCGGCGTGGCCCTGTACATGTGGAACCAGCCGCCCGAGTACAAAGTCCTGTTCTCCAACTACACGGACCGCGACGGCGGCGCCATCACGGCGTCGCTGGATCAGCTGGGCATCAAGCACAAGTTTTCCGAAGGCGGCGGCGCCATTCTCGTGCCGTCCGAGCAAGTCCATGACGCACGCCTGAAACTAGCCGCGCAAGGCTTGCCGAAGGGCGGCAACGTGGGCTTCGAGCTGATGGAAAACCAGAAGCTGGGCGTGTCGCAATTCCTGGAACAGGTCAATTTCCAGCGCGCGCTGGAAGGCGAACTGGCCAAATCGATCGAATCGGTGTCCGCCGTCGATACGGCGCGTGTCCACCTGGCCCTGCCCAAACCGTCCGTTTTCGTGCGCGAGCAGCAAAAACCGACGGCTTCCGTGCTGCTGAACCTGCACCCGGGCCGCGGCCTGGACCAGTTGCAGGTGAGCGCCATCGTGCACCTGGTGGCGTCGAGCGTGCCGGAATTGCTTCCAATCAATGTCACCGTGGTCGACCAGGCCGGCACCTTGCTGTCGAACCAGGAAAAGGACAAGGACCGCGCCAACGGCATCAAGAGCCTGGACCCGAACCAATTAAAGTACGTGCAACAATTGCAACAAAGCGTGATCAAGCAGGTCGAATCGATCCTGCTGCCCATCGTCGGCGAAGGCAATGTGCGCGCCGAAGCGACCGCCGACGTGGATTTTTCGCAAAGCGAGCAGGCCGCCGAAACCTACAAGCCGAATTCGCCGCCCGAAGCGTCCACCATCCGCAGCCAGCAAACGAGCGAGTCGACGGGCGCCGGCAATGCCAACCCGTCCGGCGTGCCGGGCGCGCTGTCGAACCAGCCGCCTGGCGTGGCGACGGCGCCATTGACGGCCGAGGCGCCGGGCGCCCCCGCTGGCGCGCCGACGGCGCCGACACAGAAGGAATCGACGACGAATTATGAAGTCGACAAGACTGTGCGCTACGAGCAGAAATCCATGGGCGGCCTGCGCCGCCTGTCGGTGGCCGTCGTCGTCAACTACCGCCGCAGCTTCGACAAGGATGGCAAGGTCACCGTCAAGCCAATTTCTCCTGCCGAAATGGTCCAGATCAACAATCTGGTCAAGGAAGCGATGGGCTACAACAAGGAGCGCGGCGACAGCTTCAGCGTGGCCAACTCCCCGTTCGACGGCATCGACCGCGCGCCGGAAGGCAAGCTGGAGTGGTGGCGCGACCCGGCCAACTTGCCGCTGGCCAAGGAATTGGCGAAATTCCTCATCACGGCCCTGATCCTGCTGTACATCTTCATCAAGATCGTGCGCCCGATGCTGCGCCCCGTGATGCGCAAGATCGACGATTTCGGCGCCCCGCCGCCCGTCATCGAGCCGGAGCTGGCCAAGGACGGCGAAGAAAACGAAGTCCTGCTCAGCGAAGCGGAGCTGGAAGAACTGGAAGAAGATACGGCGCGCGGTTATCGCGAAAACCTGGCGATGGCCAGAAAACTGGCGCAGGAAGACCCGCGCGTGGTGGCCAACGTAATCAAAGCATGGATAGGCAATAATGACTGAGACAACGGGACTGCAAAAAGCGTCGATCCTGATGCTGGCACTGGGCGAGAGCGAAGCGGCCGAGGTCATGAAATTCCTCGGCCCGCGCGAAGTGCTGAAACTGGGCGCCGCCATGGCCACCATGAAGGGCATCGCGCACGAGCAAGTGGTCGAGGTGCTCGGCGACTTCCGCGCGCAGACGGAACTCAATTCCACCGTCGGCCTCGATTCGGACGAATATATCCGGCAAGTGCTCACCAAGGCGCTGGGCGACGACAAGGCGTCCGTGCTGCTGTCGCGCATCCTGGGCGGCAAGGACGCCTCCGGCATCGAATCGCTGAAATGGATGGATTCGCAATCCGTGTCCGAGCTGATCCGCAACGAACACCCGCAGATCATCGCCACCATCCTCGTCCACCTGGAACGCGACCAGGCCTGCGAAATCCTCGGCCACTTCACGGACCGGCTGCGCAACGACGTGGTCTTGCGCATCGCCACCCTGGACGGCGTGCAGCCGGCCGCCTTGCGCGAACTCAACGACGTGCTGACGAAACTGCTGTCGGGTAACGAAAACATCAAGAAATCGTCGCTGGGCGGCGTGCGCGCGGCGGCCGAAATCCTGAACTTCATGAGCGGCGAGCAGGAAGGCTCCGTCATGGACAATATCAAGAACTACGACAACGACATGGCGCAAAAGATCATGGACGAAATGTTCGTGTTCGACAACGTGATCGATATCGACGACCGCGGCATCCAGCTGCTGCTGCGCGAAGTGCAGTCGGAAATGCTGATCATCGCCCTGAAGGGCGCCTCGCAGGAACTGCGCGACAAGATCTTCAAGAACATGTCGCAGCGCGCCGGCGAGATGATGCGCGAAGACCTCGAATCGAAAGGCCCCGTGCGCCTGTCGGAAGTGGAATCGCAGCAGAAACAGATCCTGCAGATCGTGCGCCGCCTGGCGGACGAGGGACAGATTGTCTTAGGCGGAAAAGGCGAGGATTCGTTTGTCTAATTTGATTCCCAAAGAGCAGCAAACCGCGTACCAGCGCTGGGAAATGACCTCGTTTGGCGACGAGCGCCCCAGCGTGGTGGCGGCGCGCAAGCTGCTCGAGCCGGATCCCGAACCGGAATTCGATCCATTTGCAGAGCTGCACGAGGAAGAGCCGGCCCCGCCGCTTGAATACCCGACGCAGGAAGAGCTCGACGCCATCCGCGAGGAAGCGCGCGCCACGGCCTTCGAGGAAGGCCGCGCTGCCGGCTATGCGGAAGGCCACGCGGCCGGACATGCCGACGGCCATGCCGAATCGTATGCACAAGGCAAGGCTGCCTCGGCCGTGGAACTGGCGCATTTGCAAACCATCGCCGTCGACTTCGGCACGGCCGTGCACCAGGCAGACGAACTGATCGCCAACGACGTGATGGAACTGGCCCTGCAGCTGGCCAAGAGCATGCTCAAGACCGCCTTGCCCGTGCGCCCCGAACTGATGCTGCCGATGGTGCGCGAAGCCATCGAATACTTGCCTGTGCTGCAACAACCGGCCTTGCTGATGCTCAACCCGGAAGACGCGCAAGTCGTACGCGACGGTATCGGCGATGAACTCGACAAGGGCGGCTGGCGCGTCATCGAAGACCCGTCCGTGGAACGCGGCGGTTGCAAGATCGACACGGCCAGCAACCAGATCGACGCGCAGGCATCCACCCGCTGGCAGCGCCTGACGCATGCGCTGGGCAAAGACCTGGACTGGCTGGCGCCGTGAGCGAGCCCGTCAAAGGCCCCACGGCCCATGCGGCGCGCTGGCGCGCCTACCTGAGCGATTGTTCGGCCGTGGTCGGCTTTGTCGAACCGATGCAGATTTCAGGCCGGGTCACGCGCGTGGCCGGCCTGGTGATGGAAGCCGTGGGCTTGCGCCTGGCCGTCGGCGCCGCCTGTACCGTGCCGCTGCCCAATGGCGGCCGGGTCGAGGCGGAAGTGGTGGGCTTTGAAGGCGACCGCCTGTTTTTGATGCCGCAAAGCGACGTCGAAGGCATTGTGCCCGGCACGCGCGTGTTTTCCGTCGAACCGGCCATCCCCCGCCCCGGCAGCGTGGCGCACCCGCGCCGCCGCCCCAGCGACCGCGCGCGCCACCTGCCCGTCGGGCCGCAACTGCTGGGCCGCGTGCTCGACGGCGCGGGCCGTCCGCTTGACCAGCTCGGCCCGCTGCACACGACCGACAGCGCCCCCATCAACGTACGCCCCGCCAACCCCCTGGGCCGCGCGCCCATCGTCGATACGCTCGACGTGGGCGTGCGCTCGATCAACGCCATGCTGACCGTGGGCCGTGGCCAGCGCATGGGCCTGTTCGCCGGTTCCGGCGTCGGCAAGAGCGTGCTGCTGGGCATGATGGCCCGCTATACGGAAGCGGACGTGATCGTCGTCGGCCTGATCGGCGAACGCGGACGCGAAGTGAAGGAATTCATCGAGCAAATCCTCGGCCCCGAAGGCCTGGCCCGTTCCGTCGTCGTGGCCGCGCCGGCCGACACGCCGCCGCTGATGCGCCTGCAAGGGGCCGCGTATGCGACGGCGATCGCCGAACATTTCCGCGACCAGGGGCAAAACGTGCTCTTGATCATGGATTCGCTGACCCGCTACGCCATGGCGCAGCGCGAAATCGCCCTGGCCATCGGCGAGCCGCCCGCCACCAAGGGCTATCCGCCCTCCGTCTTCGCCAAGCTGCCCGTGCTGGTGGAACGGGCCGGCAATGGCGAGGAAGGCGGCGGCTCGATCACGGCCTTCTACACCGTGCTGACCGAGGGCGACGACCAGCAGGACCCGATCGCCGACTCGGCGCGCGCCATCCTGGACGGGCATATCGTGCTCAACCGCCGCCTGGCCGAAGCGGGCCATTATCCGGCCATCGACATCGAGCAATCGATCTCGCGCGCCGCTCACTCGATCACGACGCATGAGCACCAGCAGCAGGCGCGCAAGCTGAAACAGCTGTATTCGCGCTACGAGCGCAGCCGCGACCTGATCAGCGTGGGCGCCTACAGCGCCGGCACCGACCCCGTGCTGGACCAGGCCATCGCCCTGCATGAAAAGATCGAGGCGTTTTTGCAACAGCAAATCACGGAGCGGGTCAGCATGGATGAGAGCTTGGGGCAACTTACCGCTCTATTCGACTGATTAGGACTTGCATAGCGGGAATATAATCAGCCATGGCTTCTCCTTCCCAACTTGCAACCCTGATCGACCTCGCCCAGCGCGAAACGGACGATTGCGCCAAGCGCCTGGGCGCGGCCCTGAAAGCGCTCGACGATTGCCGCCAGAAGCTCGACATGCTGTCCGGCTACCGCGACGACTATGCCAAGCGCTTCGAGGCCAGCATGAGCAACGGCATCACGCCCATGGCTTACCGCAACTTCCAGGCCTTCATGGTCAAGCTCGACAGCGCCATCCTGGGCCAGCAGCAGGTGGTCGAGCATGCGCAGGCGCGCAGCGAGAATGAAAAGATGCGCTGGCAGCTGGCCGAACGCAAGCGCATGTCGTACACCACCCTGAACAACCGGGCGCAGGAACAGGCGCTGAAGCTGGAAAACAAGCGCGACCAGAAAGCAATGGATGAGCACGCGGCGAGACAAGCCTATTACAAACGCTAAGCAACACTGAGGCAGCATCATGCAAACCCAGCCAACACCGATTTCCCAGATTATCTCGCCCAACGCCACGCCCGGTGCCGCCAACCGCAGCCAGCCCGCCACCAGTGGCGCGGCGGGCGACTTCCAGCGCACCCTGAACCGCCAGATCGAGCAACGCCAGGCCAGCCGCAATATGGCGCAAGCGCCGGCGCCGGCACGCCCCGCCAGCCCTGCGGCCACGCCAGCGCCCGCGACGCCGGCGCCCGCCAATGATGCGAAGCCGGCGCCAGCGGGCACCGAACAGGCGGCCAGCAGCGAACAACCGCCCGCACCCGCCAGCGAGGCGGCGACCCAGGCCAACGGCGACAGCGCCACGGCAGAGGCCAGCGTGCCCGCCGTACCCGCGATGACCGTCACGCCGCCAGCCGATCCGGCCGCCGAGATGCTGGCCCTCGTGGGCAACATCCAGCTGGCCATCCAGCCACCGGCGGCAGCCGCCAAGGCCGTGCCGGAACTGGCGGCGCGCGCCGGCGTCAAGGCCGACGGCAAGGGCCTGGCAACCGGGCAATTACTGGCAGCCGGCCAGGGCAGCGGCAAGGCCGCCGCCACCGTCATCGCGCAAGCGGACAGCGGCGACTTTGCCGACAGCCTGGGCCAGGCCCAGGGCAAGGCGGCCGCCACACCAGGCGCCAGCGTCCCGGCAGGCAAGGCCGAGCCGGGCAAGCTGGCCGTCGACGCCCAGTTGGCGGCCACCGCCAAGGCGGGCGCCGCCGTAGCCGAACCGGCCTTCAAGGAAACGCCTGCCGACCTGAGCCGCCTGGCGGCCCAGTTGCAGCCGGGCGCGCTGCAGCAGGCCGCGGCCGCCGTGGCCGTGCCGGCCGACAAGCTGACGGGCCGGGTCGGCTCGCCGGCCTGGGACCAGCAACTGGGGCAGAAAGTCGTGTGGATGGCGGCCGGCGGCGACCAGAGCGCCACCCTGACCCTGAATCCGCCCGACCTGGGGCCCGTGCAGGTGGTCCTGACGGTCACCAATGACCAGGCCGATGCCGCCTTCATGTCGGCCCAGCCGGAAGTACGCCAGGCGCTGGAAGCGGCCATGCCGCGCCTGCGCGAAATGATGAGCGAAGCGGGCATCGCCTTCGGCAGCGCCACCGTCTCGGCCGGCACGCCGGAACAGCAACACCATGGCGAGCGCGCCGCCTCGGGCGAACGCCGCGGCAATGGCCAGGGCGGCGGCACTTCCGGCGGCGAGATCGCCATCGCACCGGCAACTGGCGGACGCAGCCGACCCAGCCTGAGTGCCGTGGATACCTTTGCCTGAGGACAATTCGTCGTCCGCAGGCCACAGGCGCGCGCCGCGGCATAACTTTTCGTATAAAAACAGCGAGTTGAGGGCGCTTCCGCCTTCTTTTCACTGCATCCTTCTGCGCAGAATTTGCCGATAATGACATAATGGCGTCGTGATCCACTTCCATGCACCCGAGTACCATTGAAAGCAAATCCAAAAATGAAAGCAGATCCGAAAGCAGATGCAGGTCTGGCCCCCGCCGGCGCCTCGAAAAAGAAGCTTCTGATCATCGTGCTGGCCTCGGTGCTGGTGGCCGGCGGCATCGGTGGCGGTGCCGCCTGGTACTTCTTGCATGGCAAGGCCGATAAAGAAGAAGCGGCGCCGAGCAAGAAAAAACACGCCGCTTCCAAGGCAGGTCCGCCCGTTTTCGTCCCCGTCGATGCCTTCACCGTCAACTTGCAGCCGGAAAATGGCGAGCAATATCTGCAGATCGCGTTTACCCTGCAGGTGGGCAGTCCTGAAGAAATGGATAGCATCAAGCTGAACATGCCGAAAGTGCGCAGCCGCTTGTTGCTGCTGCTGTCCGGCAAGAAGGCGTCCGAACTCAATACCGTGGAAGGCAAGCAGCAGCTGGCGGCCGAAATCATCAATCAGGTGAACCAGCCGTTCGAGGACAAAGGGCCGGAGCAGGACGTGACGGACGTATTATTTACCGCATTCATCATTCAATAAGCAGCCATGGCCGATAATTTCCTCTCCCAGGAAGAAGTCGATGCCCTTCTGAAGGGCGTCAACGGAGACCAGGACGACGCGCAGACGCCGGAAGATGTCACGGGAGTTCGTACCTACAACCTGGCAACCCAGGAGCGCATCGTGCGCGGCCGGATGCCAACGTTGGAAATTATCAACGAGCGTTTCGCCCGGCTGCTGCGCGTAGGCCTGTTCAACTTCCTGCGCCGCAGCGCCGAAGTGTCGGTCGGGTCCGTGCGCGTCTCGAAATACAGCGAGTTCATCCGTAATCTGGTGGTGCCGACCAATCTGAACCTGGTGCACATGAAGCCGCTGCGCGGCACGGCCCTGATGGTCTTCGATCCGGGCCTCGTGTTCCTGCTGGTCGACAATCTGTTCGGCGGCGACGGACGCTTCCATACGCGCGTCGAAGGGCGCGACTTTACGCAGACGGAGCAGCGCATCATCCTGCGCATCCTCGATATCGTCTTCGAGGCCTATACCAAGTCGTGGGAGCCGGTCTTCCCCGTCGAATTCGAATATATCCGTTCAGAAATGAACACGCAGTTCGCCAACATCGCCACGCCAAACGAGGTGGTGGTGGCGTCTACGTTTACGGTGGAACTGGGCTCCGTTTCCGGACAAATCCACTTCTGCATGCCGTATTCGATGATCGAGCCGATCCGCGATTCGCTGACCTCGAGCCTGCAGGGCGAGGCGCTGGAAGTGGACAAGCGCTGGATCCGCCTGATGACGCAGCAGATCCAGATCGCCGAAGTCGAGCTGGTGGCCTCGCTGGGCACGGCGCGCGTGTCGTTCGACGAGATTTTGAACATGAAGGTGGGCGACATCATCCCGCTGAATATTCCCGAACTGATCGCCGCCACCGTCGACGGCGTGCCCGTGATGGATTGCACGTATGGCGTGTTGAACGGACAATATGCATTGAAGGTGGAGAAACTCCTCGCCAATGCCGATAACATGAACAATCATTAAAAAATACCCGGGCCGCTGCGGCCCGCATCAGTACAACAGGAGAAACACATGTCTGACAACCAAGACGACCAAAGCGCGGAAGACGATTGGGGCGCGGCCATTGCCGAGCAGGCCAAGGCGGAAGCCGAAGCGCTGCAGAACCAGGCCGCCACTACGGCCAGCGCGGCCAGCGCCGCCGTGTTCAAGGACTTTTCCAAGCAGGCATCGAAGTCGGAAACGCACAACGATATCGATTTCATCCTCGATATTCCCGTGCAGCTGACGGTCGAACTGGGCCGCACGAAGATCGCCATCAAGAACCTGCTGCAACTGGCGCAGGGTTCCGTAGTCGAGCTCGACGGCCTGGCCGGCGAACCGATGGACGTGCTGGTCAACGGCTGCCTGATCGCCCAGGGCGAAGTGGTGGTGGTCAATGACAAGTTCGGCATCCGCCTGACCGACATCATCACGCCTTCCGAACGCATCCGAAAATTGAATAAATGAAGCCTGGCCTGTTGATTTCCACCGTGCTGCCGCTCCTGGCGGCATGCAGCATTGCCCACGCGGAACCGGCAGCCGCGTCGGCGCCGGCGGCCAGCGCCGCCAGCGCTGCCGTCGCCGTGGCAAGCGAGACACCCGCCGCCCCAGCGGCG
Organism: Janthinobacterium glycogeni; assembly: GCF_051380725.1. Lineage (NCBI taxonomy): Bacteria > Pseudomonadati > Pseudomonadota > Betaproteobacteria > Burkholderiales > Oxalobacteraceae > Janthinobacterium > Janthinobacterium glycogeni. Next base: position 941,568 of record NZ_JBNYXP010000001.1, read on the forward strand.
CCGGCCGCCGCATCCGCAACCTCGCCTGCCGCCGCCCTGCCGGCGATGCCGGCGGGCGCGCCCATGACGATGGCGCCGACCAGCTCGGCCGGCAGCCTGCTGCAAACCATCTTCGCGCTGATGTTCGTGCTGGCCCTGTTGATCGGCCTGGCCTGGTTCATGAAACGCTATGGCCCCAAGGTCATGGGCGGCAACAACAAGATGCGCGTCGTCAGCTCGCTCAACCTGGGCGGACGCGAACGCATCGTCCTCGTCGAAGTGGCCGACCAGTGGATCGTCGTCGGCGCCTCGCCCGGCAGGATCAACGCGCTGGCCACCATGCCGCGCCAGGAAGGCGAGTTGCCGCAACTGGCCACGGCGCAAAACGGCCCCGCGGCCGCCAATTTTTCCGAGTGGCTGAAACAGACCATCGAAAAACGCAATGGGAAATAAGCAGCAGATGGCGTGGTCCACCTTGAAGACTCCCCTGACCTGGCTGCTGGCGGCCGCCGCCCTGGCCTTGCCGCTGTGGGCGCTGGCCGAACCGGGCATCCCGGCCTTCACCAGCACGCCGGCGCCGGGCGGCGGCCAGAACTACTCGCTGCCGGTGCAGACGCTCATCCTGATGACGTCGCTCACCTTCCTGCCGGCGGCCCTCCTGATGATGACCTGCTTTACGCGCATCATCATCGTGCTGTCCCTGCTGCGCCAGGCCATCGGCACGCAATCGGCGCCGCCGAACCAGGTGCTGGTGGGGCTGGCCCTGTTCCTGACCCTGTTCGTCATGGGACCCGTGTTCGACAAGATCTACACGGATGCGTATCTGCCGTATCAGGAAAACAAGATCAGCATGCAGCAGGCGATGGACAAGGGCGTCGATCCCCTGAAAACCTTCATGCTCAAGCAGACGCGCCAGGCCGACCTGGCCCTGTTTGCCAAGATGTCGCGCTCGGCGGCCCTGCAAGGTCCGGAAGACGTGCCGCTGCGCATCCTCGTGCCCGCCTTCGTCACCAGCGAACTGAAGACGGCGTTCCAGATCGGCTTTGCCATCTTCATCCCGTTTTTGATCATCGACATGGTGGTCGCCAGCGTGCTGATGTCGATGGGGATGATGATGATGTCGCCGGCGACGATCTCGCTGCCGTTCAAGCTGATGCTGTTCGTGCTGGTCGACGGCTGGCAGTTGCTGCTGGGCTCCTTGTCACAGAGTTTTTACTAGGGGAACTACGATGACACCCGAAAGCGTCATGACCCTGGGCCGCCATGCGATGGAAATCACCCTGATGGTGGCCGCGCCCATGCTGCTCGTCGCCCTGATCATCGGCTTGATCGTCAGTATCTTCCAGGCGGCCACGCAGATCAACGAGGCGACCCTGTCCTTCATCCCCAAGCTGGTCGGCATCTTCGTCGCCATCGTCGTGGCCGGCCCGTGGATGCTGTCCGTCATGCTCGACTACATGCGCCAGGTGTTCACGGGCATCCCGAACCTGGTCGGCTAGTGCAGCGATTGTTGCCATGCTGACCCTGTCCAGCATCGAACTGAACACGTGGATCGCAGCACTGCTGTGGCCGCTTAGCCGCATCCTCGGCCTGATCGCGGCCGCCCCCCTGTTCGGCAACGCGGCCGTGCCGGCCAGCGTCAAGGTGACCCTGGGCGCGCTGCTGGCCATGATCATCGCCCCCACCGTGCCGGCCTTGCCTGCCGTCAACCCGATGTCCCTGCCCGGTTTATTGATCCTCACGCAGGAAATGCTGGTCGGGCTGGCCATGGGCTTTTCCATCCGCATCGTGTTTTCCGCGATCGAAATGGCAGGTGAACTCAGCAGCCTCACCATGGGCCTGGGCTTCGCTTCGTTCTTCGATCCGCAAACCAAGGGCAGGTCGTCCGCCATCAGCCAGTTCCTCGTCATGCTGGCCACCTTGATGTTTCTCACTGTCAACGGCCACCTGGTCTTGCTGGCGGCGCTGGCGGAAAGCTTTGTCAGCCTGCCCATTTCATCGAGTCCCATCAGCGGCGGCGGTTTCCAGCAATTGGCGGCCTGGGGCGGGGAAATCTTCCGTTCCGGCCTGCAAATTTCGCTGCCCATCATCGCCGCCCTGCTGCTGACCAACGTGGCGCTGGGCATCTTGACGCGCGCCGCGCCGCAGCTGAACATTTTCGGTATCGGTTTCCCCGTCACACTGGGCGTGGGCTTGCTGGTGATCGGCATGGTCCTGCCCTATCTGGCCACGCCCTTCCAGAACATGTTCCTGCGCGGCATAGAAACGGCACGTTTGCTGCCGCGCGGCTTTGCCACGCGCGACCGGCCACCGCCGCCCGCGCCGCCGAATCCCCTGCGCCCGGCAGCGCCGGCGCCGCTGCCGCCCGCGCGCTGATCAGGGCTGCCAGCCCAGCGCGTGGCGCAACAGCAGCGCCGACAGCACGAACATCGTCACGCCGATCAAGCCATCGAGTACTTGCCAGGCCCGGGGCCGCGCAAACCATGGCGCCAGCCAGCGCGCGCCATAGCCCAACGATGCAAACCACAGCAGGCTGGCCGCGCTGGCGCCGACGATGAAGCAGCCGCGCAGCGCGCCCGGTTGCTGGGCGCCGATGCTCCCCACCAGCAATACCGTATCCAGATACACATGGGGATTGAGCAAGGTAAATGCGACCGCCTGGCCCAGGATGGCGCCCAGGGCCAGCCCGGCACCGCCTTCGGCCGCTCGCAGCTGCTGCGGCCGGCGCGCGCGCCGCAGCGCTTGCCAACCGTAGACGGCCAGGAAAACGGCGCCGCCCAATGCCAGCGCGCTGGCCAGCAAAGGGCGTTGGCCCAGCGCATGGGCCATGCCCAGCACGCCGGCGGCAATCAGGGCCGCGTCGGCCAGCGCGCAGAACAGCACGACGGCCCCCACGTGTTCGCGGCGCAAGCCTTGCCGCAAGACAAAGGCATTTTGCGAGCCGATGGCAACGATGAGTCCCAGGCCCAGGGTCAAGCCCTGGAGAAAGACGGAAAAAACGAGCGGGGCGGTGGCGGTCGAGAGTGTCATGCGGCGATCTTGCCAGTCGCACACAATGAAGGCAAACTACCTTTACTACAGCAAGTTAAGGAAAACTTCATTCATGCTCGATTATGCCGCCCTCGCCGCCTTGGCCGCCGTCATCCGCGAAGGCAGTTTCGAGCGCGCCGCACGCGCCTTGCACGTGACGCCATCGGCCATTTCGCAGCGCATCCGCCTGCTGGAAGAGCGCGTCGGCTGCGCGCTGGTGATACGCGACCAGCCCTGCCGCGCCACGGAAACGGGACGGCGCCTGTGCCAGCACGTGGACCAGGTGCAGCTGCTCGAACAGGATCTGCAAGGCGCCTTGCCGGCGCTGGCGGTGCAGGGCCTGGCGCGCGCCAGCGTGCCCGTCGCCGTGAATGCCGACAGCCTGGCCACCTGGCTGGCGCCCGCCATCGCCGCCTTTGCGGCCAGCCACCCGGTGCTGCTGCAAGTGGCCGTCGACGACCAGGACCATACGGCCGAATGGCTGCGCAGCGGCGCCGTGCTGGCCGCCGTCAGCGCCACGGCCCGGCCCGCATCGGGCTGCAACAGCCGCCCGCTGGGCGCCATGCGCTACCTGGCGGCCGCCAGTCCTGCCTTCATGCAGCGCTATTTTGCCCACGGCGCGGGCGCCGCCAGCCTGGCGCTGGCGCCCAGCCTCGTCTTCAATGCCAAGGACGAGCTGCAATCGCGCTGGGTGCGGCGCCTGTGCCACCGGCACGTGGAGCTGCCGCGCCATGCCCTGCCCTCGTCGCATGCCTTCGTCACGGCCGCCCTGGCCGGCATGGGCTGGGGCTTGCACCCGCAGGCGCTGATCCAGCCGCATCTTGACAATGGCAGCCTGGTCGAATTGCTGCCCGATACGCCCCTGGATGTGCCCTTGCACTGGCATACGGCGCGCGCCGCCTCCAGCCTGCTCGACGGCTTGAGCGCAGCCGTCGCGGCCGCCGCCCGCGCGGGCCTGCTGCCGCCCTGACCGGCCGCGTCAGTGCTGGTCGCTGCTGAACGCCAGGCGCCGGCGCCGCACATCGACATTCAGGCGCAACTGGTGATGTTTGACCAGGTAGCGCACGCCGACGAGGGCTGCCGCCAGGCCCGACAAGGCGGCTATGCCCAGCGCCCAGCGCGGGCCGAAGGTGTCGGCCACCCAGCCCACGATGGGTGCGCCCAGCGGCGTGCCGCCGGCCGAGATGGCCAGCACGATGGCCATCACGCGGCCCCGCATGGCGGGCGCCGTCGACAGTTGCACGCTGCTGTTGACGCTGGTGGTAAACGTTTGCGCGGCGATGCCGATGACCACCAGCATCATGCCGAACAGCCAGTAATTGGGCATCACGGCCGCCAGCGCGCAGGCCAGGCCGAACAGCGCGGCCGCCCCCAGCAGCAGGGCCAGGGTGGGCTGGCCGCGCCCCGCCGCCAGCAGGGCGCCGGCCACGGAACCGCAAGCCATGATGGAACTGAGCACGCCATACTGGCCGGCGCCCGCATGGAAGGCGGTCACGGACATGGTCGAGAGGAAAATCGGGAAGTTCAGGCCGAAGGTGCCGATCAGGAACAGCATCAGCAGGATGGCCATCAGGTCGGGCCGCTGGCGCACGTAGCGGAAACCCTCGCCCAGGCTGGCGCGCGTGGCCTTCAGGCGCGGCGCGCGGCGCAGCAGTTCCACGCGCAGCAGCAACAGCGAACCGATCACCGCGGCAAACGAGACGGCGTTGATGATGAAGACCCAGCCGCTGCCGACGCTGCTGATCAGCAAGCCGGCCACGGCCGGGCCCAGCATGCGCGCCGCATTGAACGAGGTGGAATTGAGCGCCACGGCATTCGTCAAGTCTTCCTCGCCGACGATTTCAGCCACGAAAGTCTGGCGCACGGGCGAATCGAAGGCCGTCACGCAGCCCAGCAGGAAGGCGAACACATACACATGCCACAGTTGTACCAGGCCGCTGATGCACAACATCCCGAGTCCCAGCGCCAGCAAGCCCATGGCCGCCTGCGTGCACAGCAGCAGTTTCCTGCGGTCGAGCAGGTCGGCCGCCATGCCCGTCAGTGGCAGCAACAGCAGTTGCGGGCCGAACTGCAAGGCCATGACGATGCCGACGGCGCTGGCGTTGTGCTGCGTCAATTCGCTCAGCACCAGCCAATCCTGCGCCGTGCGCTGCATCCACGTGCCGATATTCGACACGAGGGCGCCGCCGGCCCAGATACGGTAATTGGGAATGCGTAGCGAACGGAATGTGTTGTTCATCTGGGCGTGCGGGCTCCTTGCCGGGGTCGTGGTGAAAAAATCAGCGGATCACTCCGCCAAGCGTTTGAGTAAGGCCACCGCCTTGTCCAGCTCGGTGACTTCGGCCGGCGTGAGCCGGGTTTCGATGGTGCGCGCCAGCCAGTCTTCGCGCGCGGCGCGGCTCGCCGCGATCCAGGCGCGGCAGCTGTCCGTCAGGGTCAATAGCGTCTGCCGGCCATCGAGCGGATCGGGCGACCCCGTCACCATCCGCGCTTCCGTCAAGGCTTGCACGGTGGCGGCCATCGACTGGGGCCGCATGCCTTCGGCGCGCGCCAGGCTGCTGGCGGTGGCGGGGCCGTCGCGCTCGAGACGGCTGAGCACGGATGCCTGCGACATGCTGACGTCCCCCAGGTGCGCCTCTTCGCGCAGGCGGCGGCGCAACTTGCCGACCAGGATGCGCAATTCGCCGGCCAGTTGCAGAACTTGTTCGTGGTCTTCTTGCGGGGTGGTCATGGTGTCCGTGCGATGTATCAACGGACTCCACTATAACATATATACAGGTAGACTGCACAGTTTGCCTGCATATACTATCAGAACAGCCAGATTCCGCGCACAAAAAAGCCGGGGCGGGAGATGCACTCCCTGCCCCGGCTTGCCGGCCCATCGCGCGATGCCGGTGCGTCAGTTGATGTAATTGAACAGCGACAAACCCGAGATCGAGGTGAACGATTTTTGCGCCGCCTGCAGGGTCACTTGCTGCTGGCTGAAGGTGGAAATGGCTTTCACCATGTCCAGGTCTTGCAGGTCCGACAGGGTGGTGGCGTACTGGATGTCGAGATCGTCTCCAGCGCTGTCGAGGTAATCGAGTTCCTTCATGCGGGAACCGACATCGGCGCGCACGGACAGCACATTGTCATAGGCCGTGTCGAGGATATTATGCGCGGCGTTCAAGCCGTTCGTCAGGCGCGCCTGCCCCGCATCGCCGCTGCCAGGCTGGCGCAGCACGCCGATCAGGTTTTTCACGGTGGTAAACAACGATTCCTTGGCGCTCGGCTCCAGGGTAAAGCTGTCCTGGTCGGCCGGCTTGCCCGTGATGTTCACTTGCTGGCCGTCGAAGGTGATGGCGTCGCCCGCCTTGTAGGGGATGGGCACGGCAGGATTGGGCACCGTCTGGCCCAGGGTGGCGTCGGTGACGGTATAGGTGGTGACGGCGTCCGTTCCCGTGCCCGTGACCTTGAAGTCGATCGAATACTTGTGCCCCGTCAATGCCGACGGGTCCGTCACCGTGCCGCCCGAAACCACGCCCGAGCCGCCGCGCGTGAAGTTGGCGGTAGCGGCGGCCGTCGTGAACTTGCCGTTGCCCGTCAGGTTGTTTTCAAACACGGTGGCGCCGGAATCGCTGGTGGCCAGGTAGCGCGCCGAACCCACCTGCAATTCGCGCTGTCCCTGGTCGCCCACATAGCTGGCGCCCGTCGGCGTCTGGCTGAATGGCTGGGTCGTGGATTTGTAGCCGGAAAACAGGTAGCCGCCCGCACCGTCGGCCGTATTCGCGATGCCCAGCAAGTCGGTCAGCCGGCCTTCCAGCTCCCTCGCCAGGGTATCGCGGTCGACATCCTTCAGGGCAGGGTTACCGGCCTTGAGCACCAGATCCTTCACGTCGGCGATCAGCGAGGTGGTGCTGGCCAGCGCCAGCTCTTCCTGCGACAGGAAGTTCTTCGCATTCGAACGGTTCGTCACGAACTGGGTGTTGATCGATTGCGACTGCGTCACTTCCAGCGCGCGCGCCGAGGCGATCGGATCATCGGCCGGCGTCAGGTTGCGGCGGTTCGACGACAGCTGCATCTGCGTACGGTTCAAGGCGCCCTGCAGATTGTTCAGCTGCGAGCTGCCCTGGTCATAAATCATTCGTGTGCTGATGCGCATGATGCTGCCCTTCCAGAAAGCCGCCGCGCGCTACGTCGCGGCAAAAATTGATTAACGTCCCAGGCCGATGACCACGTCGAACAGGGTGCTGGCGATCTGCATGACCTTGCCGCACGCCTGGTAGGACTGCTGGTAACGCAGCAGGTTGGCCGCCTCTTCGTCGAGGTTGACGCCGGAAACGGCCTGCTGCTGGGTGCTGACCTGCTGCAGCAAGGCCAGGCTGGCCAGGCCGCTCACCTGCACTTCGCGCGTCTTGTTGCCCACGAAGCTGACGGTTTGCGCATACGAACCCTGGAACGTGGCATTGCCGCCATCGAGGATATTCTTCGTCTGCAAGCCAGCCAGCAGCGCGGCATTGCGGTTGTCGCCCACGCCGCCCGTATTGGGCTTGATGACGAAGGTATCGCCCTGCGCCGGCGTGCCCGTCATGCTGACATTGATGCCGCCAAAGCTGAAGTTGTCGCCTTCCGTGTAGGGGATGTTCGCCGTGCCGGCCGGATAGGTCGTGGTCGCGCCATTCAAGCCCTTGACCGTCACCGCCTGGCCCGCAGGGAAACCTGTCAGCGAGGTGGTCGCCTTGTCATATGTCAACGTCAGGGGGCCGGTCAGGGCATTGCCCGGCGTCAGGTAGGCCTTGTCGACGGAGCCGGCGCTGAGCTTGCCGGAACCCGTATTGGCCACCGGCGCCGACGTGGCGATCGGCGCGGCGGCGGCGATCTTGTTGCGGTCGGTGATCAGCACGTTCAGGCCGGCCGCGCCGTTCGCCGTCGGCCTGATGACGTAGTTGTCGCCCTGGGCGGCCGTGCCCGAGATCGAGAAATCGACGCCGTCGATGGTTTGCGGCCCCGTTTGCGGATACGGATTGATGATGGTGTGCGTGCCGTCGGATTCGCGCGTGACCACATAGTTGCTGCCGTCGTATTTCAGGCTGTAATCGCTGGCCGTCAGCTTGGTCGGGTCGCTGACCTTGGCCGACAGCACCGTGGTGCTGCTGGCGTTGTTGCCGCGGTCGGCACCGATCACCGGGTCGGGTATCTTGAAAAAGTCGCCGCCCATGGCGCCATTCAAGTCCTGGCCCAGCTTATGCTGGTCGTTGAAGGTGCTGGCCAGCGCGATGGCGACCTTGCCCAGCGAGTTCTGCACATTGTCCAGGGTGCCGCTGCGAAATTCCAGCAAGCCGCCCAGCGAACCGCCGGTCAGGGAGCTGTCCGGCAGCACGGTGACGGTGCTGCCCGTGACATAGCCCACCTCGATGCGGTTCGGGTCCGTCCGCGAAGGCGTGGCCGCCAGTTCGAAGCTGCGGTCCGCCACCACCAGGGGCTGCCCCGCGCCGATGGAAATGGTCACGGTATTGTTGGCAGCGGGCTGCACCGTCGCCTTCACGTATTTGTTCAATTCCGTGATCAGCTGGTCGCGCTGGTCCAGCAGATCGTTGGGCTGGTTGCTGACGTCGACCGACAACTGGGAAATTGACTTGTTCAGCTCGGCGAGCTGCTTGGCATAGGTATTGATCACCGTCACATTCGACGTGATCTGCGAATTGACGCCGTCGCCGATCTCCGTCAGGCGCGCGCTCAGTCCCTGGAAGCGCGAAGCGAGCGAGCCGGCGCTCGACAGCAGCGCCTGACGCGACGCGACCGAGGAAGGATTGGAGCTGAAATCCTGCACGCCCTTGAAGAAATCCTGCAAGGCGGGCGACAGACCGGCCGTGGGATCGGCCAGCAGGTTGTCGATCTGGCTGATCTGCGTGTAATACGTGTCGAGCGCACTGGTCGCGCTTTGCGCGGAATTGACCTGGGTGGCCATGAAGCTGTCGTACTGGCGCTTGATCTGCGACACTTCCGTGCCCGTGCCGACAAAGCCATAGCCGGCATAGTTGGACTGCGAAGTCTGCTGCAGCACCACCTGGCGGTTGTAGCCGGCCACGTTGGCGTTGGTGATGTTATGCCCGGTCGTCGACAGGCCCACCTGCGCTGCAAGCAAACCGCTCTTACCGATGCTGAGTAGATTCGAAGTCATGGTGTCTTATTGGTTACCGTCAAATGTATTTACGGCAGCTGCGGCGAAAACTTGAAGCGCGCGGCCTGCACAAGGGTAGGGAGGCGGATTAACCGACCAGCGAATTCTTGATGATTTTTGTCAGTTTGGCAGCGTAATGCGGGTCCGTCGCGTAGCCGGCCTTTTGCAAGCCCTGGGCGAACGTGCTGGCGTCGCCCGCGCTGGCCAGCACTTTTTCATAGCGTTTGTTGTTGGTAATCAACTGCGCATAATCCTTGAAGCTGTCCGCATAGCTGTCGTAGGCGCGGAATTTTTCCACCTTGCGCTGCGCCTTGCCATTTACATATTCCGTGGTGACGGCTTCCGTGACCTTGCCCTTCCAGTCGCTTGACGCCTTGATGCCGAACAGGTTGTGGCTGCTGCTGCCGTCGCGGCTGATGATTTCGCGCTTGCCCCAGCCCGTTTCCAGCGCCGCCTGGCCCAGCATGAACTTGGCCGGGATGCCGGTGGCGCGGCTCGCTTCTTCCGCATGCACGCCCAGCTTTTCCTGGAAGGCGCGCACGTGCGGCGCCTGCGTGGCGTTGGCCTTGTCGCTCAGGGTCTTGCCGGTGGCGGCGGCGCCGCCGGCGCCCTCGGTCAGCGCGCCCTGCTGCTGGCGGAACGCGGCCAGGGCCTGCGCCATGCTGGAAGACCGGGGCGACGGCGCTTCGGCGCCGTCGGCGGCCAGCGCCTGGTTCGAGGACGACAGCTGGCGGATCAGCACGTCCGCCAGGCCCGTGCCCCGCTTGGCCAGGTTCTGGCTCGTCTGCTGGTCCAGCATCGAGGTGTACATCTTGCTCTGCTGGCTATCCATGATGCCGTCCTGCGGCGTGGCCTCGCGCATGCTTTTCATCATCATGTTGATGAACATGGCTTCGAATTGCGTGGCCGCCTCTTTCAGGGCGGCGGGATCTTTCGCCTTGGCGGACTGGCGCAAGCCATCCATGCCCTTGACGTCATAGGCGGCGGTATTGCTGAGGTCGGTTTGGCTGATCATGGCGTGTCCATCAAATGATTTCGAGTTCGGCGCGCAGCGAACCTGCCGCCTTCATCGCCTGCAGGATGGCCAGCAAGTCTTGCGGCGAGGCGCCGATGGCGTTCAAGGCCTTGACCACGTCGGACAGCGAAGCGCCGCCCTTTACCAGCATCACCTTGCCCGGTTCCTTCTTGATATCGATCTGCGCCGTCTGCGTGACCACCGTGCGTCCGCCCGACAGCGGCGCCGGCTGGCTCACCTGCGGCTCGACATTGATGGTGACGGACAGGTTGCCGTGCGAAATGGCGCACGTTTCCAGGGTCACGGACTGGTTCATCACGACGGAACCGGTGCGCGCATTCATGATGACCTTGGCTGCCAGGCGGGCCGGATTGACTTCGATGCTTTCCAGCTGGCCCAGGAAGGACACGCGCTGGTCGCTGCCGCCCGGCGACTGCACCTGGATCACGCGCCCGTCGAGCGCGGCGGCCGTGCCGGCGCCGTAGCGGCTGTTGATGGCGTCGACCACGCGGCTGGCCGTGGCGAAATCGGTGGCGTTCAATTCCAGGCGTATCGTATTGTTGGCGCCCAGCGCCGACGGCACGGTGCGCTCGACCGTGGCGCCGCCCGAAATGCGACCCACGCTCAGGTGATTGATGACGACGGAGCTGCCGGCCGCCTGCGCGCCCACGCCGCCCACCAGCACGTTGCCCTGCGCCATGCCGTACACCTGGCCATCGGCGCCCTTCAATGGCGTCATCAGCAAGGTGCCGCCGCGCAAGCTTTTCGCATTGCCCATCGACGAGACCGTCACGTCGAGCAACTGGCCCGGCTGGGCAAACGCGGGCAAGGCCGTCGTCACCATCACGGCGGCCACGTTTTTCAGCTGCAAACTGGTGCCTTGCGGTAAGTTAATACCCTGCTGCTGCAGCATCGCCGCCACGCTCTGGATGGTGAACGGCGTTTGCGTGGTCTGGTCGCCGCTGCCGTCGAGGCCGACGACGAGGCCATAGCCCATCAGCTGATTCTGGCGCACGCCGGCGATGCTGGCCAGGTCCTTGATGCGCTCGGCGTGCGCCACGGGCGCCAGCAGAGAAATGGCCAGGCCGAAAACAGCTGCAAAGCGGGGGAAAGTAAACGTGGCCATGATCAGAACGGCAGCAGGCTGAGGAAGAAGCGCGAGGCCATCGAGGCCATTTCGGCGCGGTCGATCTGGCTGTTGGTGCGGTACTCGACGCGCGCGTCGGCCACCTGGGTCGAGGGCACGACATTGCCCGTGCCGATGGTGTCCGGATTGACCATGCCCGAGAAGCGGATGAATTCCGTGCCCTTGTTCATGGCGATCTGTTTCTCGCCGGCCACGATCAGGTTACCGTTCGGCAGCACTTCAATCACCGTCACGCCGATCACGCCGGAAAAGGTGTTGCTGGCGGACTGGTTGTCGCCATCGGCAAATTTCGTCGCGCCATTCGCCGAGACGGTGCCGCCCAGGCGGCCCTGGGCGAAGCCGGGCGTGGAAAAGCCCACGCTGCCGGACTTGTTGCCGGAACTGGCGCCCGCCTTGACGGCGTTCGTGCGCTCGGTGATGGCGATCGTCATGGTGTCGCCCACGTGGCGCGCGCGGCGGTCTTCGAAGGCGGGACGGTAGGTCGACGGCTGGTAGATGGAACCGTTGTTGGCAACCACGGGTTCGGGCATCGGCGCGCGCGTGGTGGTCGGGTATTGCACGATCGAGGTGGGCGTGATGGCGCAGCCGGACAGCAGGACTGCGGACAACAGGGCGATGATGGGGTATTGCATGACGAACCTCCGCTGCCATCCGGCGGCGGATGGCATGACGACTATGAAAATTAAAGTTGCGACAATTTCTGCAGCATTTGATCGGATGTGGTGATGGCCTTGCTGTTGATCTCGTAAGCGCGCTGCGTCTGAATCATGTTGACCATTTCCTCGGCCACGTTGACGTTCGACGTTTCGATATAGCCCTGCATCAGCACGCCGGCGCCGTTGGTGCCCGGGGTGTTGGTCTGCGCCACGCCGGAGGCGCCCGTTTCCATGTACAGGTTTTCGCCCTTCGATTCCAGGCCTGCCGGATTGACGAAGGTGGTCAGCTGCAGCGAGCCGATTTGCGATGGCGCAACAGTGTTGGGCAAGGTGACGGAGACGGTGCCGTCACGCGCCACGGTCAGGCTCAGCGCATTGGTCGGTACGGTGATGGCGGGCTGGATGACGAACCCTTCGGAAGTGACGAGCTGGCCGTTGGCATCGGTCTGGAAGGAGCCGTCACGCGTGTAGGCGGTGGCGCCGTCCGGCAGCAGCACCTGGAAAAAGCCCGTGCCGTTGACCATCACATCGCGTGAATTGCCCGACGCCTGGGGATTGCCCTGCGTATGGATGCGTTCGGTAGCCACGGTGCGTACGCCCGTGCCGATCTGCAAGCCCGATGGCAGCTGGGTCTGCTGCGACGATTGCGCGCCCGGCTGGCGCACATTTTGATACAGCAAATCTTCAAACACGGCGCGCGACTTCTTGAAACCCGTGGTACTGACGTTGGCCAGGTTATTGGCGATCACGTCCATCTGCGTCTGCTGCGCTTCCAGGCCGGTCTTGGCTATCCAAAGGGAACGAATCATAATTTTTCTCCAATAACAGCGCTGGTCAGCCCTGTAGACTATTTCTATGTGACCATTATGCGGTGGTCCCCATCAATTCAAAGCGAGGATCTGGGTGGCTTTCGCCGCGTTATTCTCGGCATTCTTCAACAAGCTCATTTGCGTTTCGAACTGGCGCGCCAGGGCGATCATGCTGACCATCGAGTCGACGGGGCTGACATTGCTGCCTTCCAGCGCACCGGTGGTCAGCTTGACGGCCTGGTCGGCCTGCGCCACCGTGCCATCCTTCAGACGGAACAGGCCGTCGTCGCCGCGCACCAGTTGCTGCTCGGGCGGGTTGACCAGCTTGATGCGTCCCAGCACCGTCGACGGACCGGGCGGCACGTCTGTGGAGATCGTGCCCACCGTGCCGTCGCTGGCGATGGCCACCGTCACGCCGGGCGGAATGGCCATGGGGCCCGTATCGCCCTGCACCATCAGGCCTGACTGCGTCTGCAGCATGCCGTTCTCATTGAGCTTCAAGGCGCCGTTGCGCGTATAGGCTTCGGAACCGTCGGCCGACTGCACCGCGATCCAGCCGCCGTTTTCCACGGCCACATCGAGCGCGCGGCCCGTGTGCTGCATCGGACCTTGGGTGAAGTCGGAACCGACCGTCGAATCGACGACGAAGGCGCGCGTCGGCATCATGCCGTCCGCCACTACGGGCACGGCGCGAAACGAGTCGAGCTGGGCACGGAAACCCGTGCTGGTGGCATTCGCCAGGTTGTTCGCCGTGGTCGCCTGCTTGTCCAGGATGTGCTTGGCGCCCGAGCCGGCGGTGTAGATGAGACGGTCCATGTTTTATTTCTCCTGTTGCCTTCAACCCAAGGCAGAAAGCTGGGGTCAGACCCGGCGGGCGAATGCGCCGCAATGCGGCACATTCCGGTCACGAAGTGACTGACTCCCTGATTATTAGCGCAAGTTCACCAGGGTTTGCAGAACAGAATCCTGCGTCTTGATGGTCTGCGCATTCGCCTGGTAGGCGCGCTGGGCCGTGATCATGTTGACCAGTTCTGCCGTCAGGTCCACGTTCGACACTTCCACGGCCGAGGCGCGCAAGTCGCCCAAACCGCCCGAGCTCGGCTCACCCGTCATCGGGCTGCCCGAAGTCGAGCTTTCCGCCCAGGCATTGTTGCCCAGCGGCTCGAGGCCATTCGGATTGGCAAATTTGGTCAGCACCACCTGGCCCATGTCGCGCGTCTTGCCATTGTTATACTGCCCCTGGATCACGCCATCGCTGCCCACGACGAAACGGTCCAGCTGGCCGGCCGCGTAGCCATCGGCCACGGTGCGCTTTTCGCTGGTGGACGAACTGAGCTGGGTGGAATTGGTGAAGTCGACCTTGATCGCCAGATTCGCGTTCGCGCCCGTGGCGGGGAAGACGGGCAGGTTGACCGTCACCGGCAGGGTTTGCGGCGGCGTCAGTGCCAGCATGGCGGCCTTGTCCAGGCTGCCGACGCTGTTGAACACCAGCGAAGCCGACCTTACGGCGGGCACTTCCGTCACCGAGGCGATATTCTTGTCGATCTGGTCCGGCGTCAGGCTGGAATTGACGCCATTGGGCACGGCGCTGCCATAGGTGGCGCTGATGGCGGCCAGCTGGGCCGGGCTGGCGCCGGCCGCCGCAGCGGCGGCGCGCACGGCGGCGCCGGCCGCATTGCCGTAGGCGATGGCGGCGGCCGTGATATTTGCCGGCACCAGCGGCACGGCCGTGACGGCGGCCTGGTAGGCGCTGCGCGCAGCCAGCGAGGCGGCATCGGTCTGCGCTGCCGCGGCCACTTTCGCGCTGGTAATTTCCTTGCCGTCAGTGGCCGAGTAGACATCCCAGGTATTGGTGCCGGTCTTGACATAGAAATTCGACATCGTGTGCGAGTTGCCCAGCGAATCATAGACGGGCACGGGGAATTGCTTGGTCCACGACTTTTGCTCGCCTACGCTGAATGGCACCACGGTCGGCATGGCCGAGTTGGAATCGAGGTTGACCTGGGTATCGACCTTGGTGGTCGCCTGCGGCGCCATGTCGGACGGGTCGATCTGCAGCGGCACGGTGGCGCCGGCCAGGATCTTGCCGTTCGCATCGGCCGGATACCCCGTCAGCTGGGCTTTCTGGGCATTGATGATGAAGCCGCTCTTGTCGACCTGGAACTGGCCGTTGCGCGAATACTGGATGGCGCCGTTCACGCTGGTGCGGAAGAAACCGCCGCCATTGATGGCGATGTCGAGCGGATTGGACGAACTCTCCAGGTTCCCCTGGTTGAACAGCTGCGCCACTTGCGACACGGACACGCCGATACCGGGCTGGTTGCCGCCCACGCCATACAGCGAGTTGGCATAGATGTCGGCGAACTGCGCCTGCGATTGCTTGAAACCCACGGTGGCCGAGTTGGCGATGTTGTTGCCGATGACGTCCAGCGATTTGGCGGCGCCGTTCAAGCCGCTCAGGCCTTGTTGGAAAGACATTGTGTTCTCCTGGTAGAAAATAGGGGTAGAGGGTCTACGCTACAAATGAGCGGCTTACAAAATCTGTTTCACATCGGCCATGGTGATGCTGCCCACTCCCGGCACATTCAACTTCACGCCGCCGGCGCCCGTCGACACGCTGGCGACCGAACCGAACATCAGCGCCGCCGCATCCTTGAGCTTGGCCCCGCCGCGCGTGGCTTCCACGGCGAAGGTGTAGGCGCCGTCAGCCAGCACGACCGGCTTGCCATCCTTGTCGAGCTCGGCCGTGGAACCGTTCCAGCCCAGCGGCAAGGTACCCGCGTCCTGCGGGCCCAGGTCGATGGAATGGACTTCCTTGCCCGCACTGTTGTAGATGATGACCTTGACGCTGTCGGCCGGCGTGGCCAGGTCCACGCCCAGCAGGGCCGCGCTCTTGCTCAAGGTGATGTTCTTGCCTGCCGTCAAGACGCCGTGGCCGATGATATTGGCCGCCTGCATGGATTCGGCTTGCTGGTAGCTGGTCTTGAGCGTTTCCAGGGTGGTATTGAGCTTGTTGACGCCCGTCACGGTGGACAGCTGGGCCAGCTGGCTGGTCAGCTGCGCATTGTCCAGGGGATTCATCGGATCCTGGTTTTGCAGCTGGGTCACCAGCAGGGTCAGGAATTTGTTCGTTTCTTCCTCGACGCTGCCTTTCGCGGCCGTGGTCTTCTTCGGATTCATTGTCGCCATCAGGTCGGTGACGGTGGCGTTGCTGGTATCGATGGTTGCCATAATGATCAGTCAGCCTTACTGGCCGAGGGTGAGGGTTTTCAGGAGCAGCGACTTGGCCGCGTTCATGGTTTCCACGTTGGTCTGGTACGAGCGCGAGGCCGACAGCATGTTGACCATCTCGTCGACCGTATTCACGTTGGGCATGGTGACGTAGCCCTTCTCGTCGGCCAGCGGATTCTTCGGGTCGTAGACCAGCTTCATCGGCGACGGATCTTCGATCACCTTCTGCACCTTGACGGCCGTGGCGCCGTTGGCCATGGGCACGGCTTCGAACACCACCTGCTTGGCGCGGTAGGCTTCGCCCGTGGCGCTGGTGGCGCTGTCGGCATTGGCCAGGTTGCTGGCCACCGTGTTCAGGCGCTGCGCCTGGGCGCTCATGGCCGAACCGGAAACATTGAAGATATTAAATAGCGACATGATTATTGTCCTCCCTGGATGGCCGTCAGCATGCCCTTGATCTGCGAATTGAGGAACGTTACGGCCGCCTCGTAGCGGATGGCGTTGTCGGCAAAGGCATTGCGCTCGAGATCCATGTCGACCGTGTTGCCATCGACGGCGCCCTGGGCCGGCGCGCGGTACAGCAGCGGCGTGCCGTCGGCCAGGGTCTCGACCTTGCCCCCCGTGCTGCCACCGACGGCGGCGGCGACGCCCTTGCCCGGCATATGCTGCGGCGCCGTGCCCTTCAGGGCCGGCTGCACGCCATCCTTGCGCGCCATCGCCCCCTTCAGCGCGCTGGCGAAATCGACGTCGCGCGCCTTGTAGTTGGGCGTGTCGGCATTGGCGATATTCGAGGCGAGCAATTCCTGGCGCGTCGAGCGCAGGCTCAGCGCCGTCTCGTTGAAGCGCATGTAATCGTCGAGTTTCCCTATCATGTCAGGCTCCGGAAAGATCTGCCACTGGCGCCTGAGATGGCGGAAGGATGGCGGTATAGTGATGACAGGAAACATAGTACGGCGCCCGCCGGCAAGACCATCGCCGGATCAGACCGTACTTTTACCCCTTAATCGGCGCTTCAAACGGGGCGGCGCGCACTATCATGGCACTATTCCAGAGGCCTATACCATGAAAACACCGCTCGCTTTCCTCTTCGCTCTTGCCGCCCTGCCACTGCTGGCGCAGGCGCAAAACGCCGGCCGGCAGACGCCGGAGGCGCTGCGCAACAGCGTGGAACAATTCCTGCAAGTGCAAAGCAACGGCTTGCCGGGCAAGGTGACGGTCACCGTCGGCGCCGTCGATCCGCGACTGAACCTGGCCGCCTGCCCCGCGCCGCAAGCATTCATGGCGCCTGGCGCCCGCGCCTGGGGCAAGACTACCGTGGGCGTGCGCTGCACGGCCCCCTCCAACTGGACCATTTATCTGCAGGCGAACGTGGCCGTCGTGGGCGACTATGTGGCCAGCGCCGTGCCGCTGGCGCAAGGGCAAGCCATCGACGCCAGCCAGCTGGTGACGATGCAGGGCGACCTGGCAGCATTGCCGGCAGGCATCGCCACCGACATGGCCCAGGTGGTGGGCGCCAGCACGAATATTTCCTTGCCGCCAGGCACGCCGATGCGCCTCGATACCCTGCGCCGCAAGCCGGTGGTGATGCAGGGCCAGCTGGTGCGCGTTGTTTCCAGTGGCAACGGTTTCCAAGTGGCATCAGAAGGACGCGCCATCGGCAGCGCCGGCGACGGTCAGACGGTACAGGTACGCACGCAGAGCGGCCAGCAGATCAGCGGCGTGGCGCGGGCTGGCGGCATGGTGGAGGTCGCCTTTTAAACTCGGATGGACAGCGATATTGTGGTCTTGCGCACTAAAGTTTCGGAAGAAGGTGCCGATAATGACACATATCCCGGAGTTTTTTGACTTCGACCAGACGAGGATCACGCTGTGAAAATTACCGATAACACCATTAAAAGCAATCCCGGCCTGCCGGTGGCGCCCGCGAATACTTCGGGCGCCCGGAATGCCGAGAAAGCCCAGGCAACACCGACGACGTCGGACAATGTACGCCTGTCGCCGCAAGGACAGGCATTAGCGGCCAGTGCAACTGCCGGCAGCGGCGCCGTGTTCGACACGAAGAAAGTCGAACGCATCAAGCTGGCGATCGCCGACGGCCAGTTCCAGGTCAACTCTGAAAAAGTGGCGGACGGTCTCCTCGACACGGTCAAGGACTTGCTGCACTCACGAAATAGATAGGTTTCCTCATGCAATCAGTGACTCCGTTTTCCAGCCTGCGCGACGAGCAACAGCTCATGACCACATTGCTGGCATTGATGAAAGAAGAACAGCGGCATCTGGTTGCCGCTGACATCGATGCAATCACGGAGCTCACGGCCCGCAAGACGGCGCTCGTCGGGCAGTTGAGCCAGCTGGCGGCGCAACGCCACCAGGCGCTGGCGGCAGCCGGCTTCACGGCCGCCGAAGCGGGCATGGAAGACTGGCTGGTCAGCACCAGCGATGCCGAGGCGGCGCCCCTGTGGAAAGCCCTGCTCGAGACGACACGCGAAGCGAAGGAACAGAACCGGCTGAACAGCCTGCTGGTCAACAAGCACATGCTGCATACGCAAGGCGCCCTGAACGCCATGCGCCCCACCGCCCAAAGCGGCAATTTCTACGGCCCCAGCGGCCAACCGATGGCGAACACGACCAGCCGGCGCGTCGTCATCGGCTAAGTATCTTCCCGCTTCACCCCCAGCGATGGAACAGCAGCGACAGGCACAGCAATAAGCCCTTGCTGCATGCCTGACGCCGTCTCGAACAGCGGCCCGATACCACGGCCATCGCGACGAACATCATCGCCGTACCGCCCCACTTTCAGCGAGAATGCGGCGGAGCCGGCGTGCCCGCATTCCCTCCACAACGCCGCACGCAGAAACAACAGCGCCCCCTTTCACGTCCACACATTTGAGCACGCTCAAACTTGATGGAAATGATGACTATATGCTAACTACAGCATACGCCGCACCAATACATGGCGGGACTTTCCTCGCCGACACGAACGTCGTTCCCGCAGGCATAGCTAATCCATTGCACGCGTCCAGCTTGCGCTTTGGCGCTGCGCCATGACGCACACCACTTCCACTGCACATACACAGGAGCATGATATGAACTCTCTCTCAGTAACCAAGGCTGGCGCGGCGCTGCTGCTCGGCTACACCCTGCTGGCGCCAGCCGCGCAGGCCGAGACGCAAGCCGTGTTCTACAACCATCTCGTATCGACGGCCGTGGTGGCCGCGCCGCTGCTGGCGCAAGACACCTTGTTCGTCGACACCTTCACGACGGAGCGCGGCTCGCTGCTGCAAACGACCACGTTTACGGTCGGCAGCGGCGTGCAGTCGTTCACGGGGAACGCCGCCTGGCTGGTCACGGGCGCCAGCGAATTCGGTCCCCGCCTGACCGGCGTCAACATTGACTTGTTCGACTCCAGCCATAACCTGGTGCAGTCCGACACCTTCGCCGGCGTGCTGGGCGCGTTTGCCCATTCGACTTTCAACGGCCTGCTGGGACCTGGCATCTATACCCTGGTGGCAAGCGGCCTCGGCGTGCGTGATTCCGTGCTGGACATTTCCATCACCACGGCCGTGCCCGAACCGGAAACCTACGGCATGCTGCTGGCGGGACTGGGGCTGATCGGCTATAGCGTACGGCGCCGCAAGACGGCTGTCTGACCCGCACCCGGCGCCTGCAAGCACTGCCGTAGCTGGCAGACCTGGCGCCGGTGCGGCGACGCCACGCACGGACTGGCCTATGCACGGACTGGCTGATGCACGGGCCAGCCTATGCAGAGGCTGGTCTACGCACTCAACCGTGCGTGGGCCGGCCCGTATGCTGGCGGAATTTCGCGGCGATGCCATTCGCCTTGATCAGGGCGGCGGCCTGCTGCTCGGGTGTCAACTCGTTCTGCAGCCAGTGCCAGTAGCTGTCCTGGTAGGGATTCGTGGTGCCGGGCGTAAGGATGTCGTCGTAGACCATGCGCAGGGCCAGCAGGTAGCCATACGCTTGCGGCGCGTCTTTCTGCACCACGTCGCCATCGCGCAGGTAGGCCATCATCAGGGTCGATACGCTGGTCAGTTCCGCCGCATCCGCCTGCGCCGTCAGCTGGGCGATGGCTTGCCGCTTCCATGCCTGCACCAGCGGATCGTCGGGACGGTTGCGCAGCGCGCTGCGGTCGCCGAACGGGCCTTCCGACAGGAACAGGGTGGCCGCGCCCGGAACGCCGCCTTGCGCGGCAGTGGCCAGGTAGCCAAGGCGGTCCTCGCGCTGGCGCTGCGTCAGACCCGCGCACAGCTGCTGCTGGGCAGTTTTTTCTTCCGCCGTCATTTCTCGCCCCAACTCGAATTCCATCCCCGGCAAGCGGCTTTCGCGCTGGAAGACGATGCAGTCGTCGATCAGGTTGTAGGCCGCATACGCGTCCTCCGGCTTGCCGCTGGCGCCCAGGCGTTCGAGCCGCTGCGCCAGGGACACGACAACGGGCGCGGGATCGGCGGCCGGGGTGGCGTCGATACTCAAATACGACGCCAGGCTGCGTCCCGCCGGCGCGCTGGCGGCAGCGGCGGCGCCAGTGTCCGGCGCGCCGCCATCGGGTGCGGGCCAGTACACGAGCGCCAGCACTGCCGCGATGGCAGCGGCGATGGCAATACCGGTCAGTTTGCTGTTCATATGAGGTGGCGCATAAAAGGAAATGCACGTTACCACAGGCGCACGGCAGCGGGCCGCACGCCTTCGCACGCTCAGCCGCCGGCCTTTTTCGGCTGGTGGCCCAGCTTGGCCAGCGCCGCCATCACCGTCTCGACATGGTCGCCCTGCACTTCGATCACGCCGTCCTTGACCGTGCCGCCCGAGCCGCATTGCGTGCGCAGCTGCTTGCCCAGCAGGGCCAGCGCGGCGGCGTCCAGCGCCAAGCCCTTGACCACGGTCACGCTCTTGCCGCCACGGCCCTTGGTCTGGCGCGACACGCGTACCACGCCATCGCCCGCCGGCGCCGTCTTGGCTTGCGCCTTGCACGCGCACTGCGCCAGCGGCAGGCGGCAGGCGGGACACATGCGGCCCGTCTCGGTGGAATAGACGAGACCGCCCAGGGAGCTGCTTTTCATGATGGAGTCGTAAAAGATGGGAAGGCGGCGATTGTACCAAGCAATGCCGGGGGCAGTTCCTTCGGAATCGGTATGCGCCCTATTCGGCCGCTTCCCCCCGACGGGTCTGCCCTCACTAGTCAGGTGTCGCGGGTGTCGCCACGGCAGGAGGCGCCGTCGGCACTTCCGTCACCGTTTCCGGGATCCCCGAGAGGATCGTCACGGCGACCCGGCGGTTGCGCGCGCGCCCTTCCGGGGTTTCGTTGGGCGCCACGGGGATATTGTCGGCGTGGCCCACCGCCGTCAGGCGCGATGCCTTGACGCCGCTGGCGATGAACAGGCGCACCACGGCGCTGGCGCGCGCGGCCGACAATTCCCAGTTCGAGGCAAAATTGGAATTGCTGATCGGCTGCACGTCGGTATGCCCTTCCACCTGCACATCGTGCGTGTCATCCTTGAGCAGCACGGCGACGGCGCGCAGGGCCTGGTCCGATTCGGCCGTCAGGCGCGCCGCGCCCGGGTCGAACAGCACGCTGGCATTGATTTCCACGCTCACGCCGCGGCTCGTCTGCGTGACCCGCACCTTGCCTTCCTTGACCAGCGGCGCCAGGGTGGACGTGAGGTCCTGCGCCAGGCGCGTCATGTGTTCGCGCTCGCGGCGGATGGCTTCCGTGCGGCGTTTCAGGGCGGGATTCGGCAACGGGATCGCCTGCGGCGCTTCCATGATGATGGGCGGCGCACCCTTTTCCAGGCTGAAGGCCTGGCCGATGGCGTTCTGGAAGACGCGGTACTTGCCTTCGTTGACTTGCGAAATCGCGTACATCACGACGAAAAACGCGAACAGCAAAGTGATAAAGTCGGCGTACGAGATCAGCCAGCGGTCCTGGTTGTCCGGTTCCTCGTCATACTTCCTGCGCGCGCGCCGCATCATGGTCAGTGCTCGTGCAGCAGACTGGACACGCGCTCTTCGATGATGCGCGTGTGGTCGCCCGTGGCGATGTCGTACAGCACGGCGGCCGTGATTTCATACTGCACCACGCGACGCGAGACGATGGCCTTGAGCTTGTTCGCCACCGGCAGGAACAGCAGATTGGCCAGACCCACGCCATAGATCGTGGAAACAAAAGCCACGGCGATGCCGCTGCCCAGTTTGCTCGGGTCGGTGAGGTTTTCCATCACGTGGATCAGGCCCAGCACGGCGCCCAGGATGCCGATGGTGGGCGAATAGCCGGCCGCCGATTCCCACACCTTGACGGCCTGGCGCTCGGCCATTTCGTAGGCGGAGATTTCCACGTCGAGCAGCTGGCGCAGCTTGTCGGGCGCGATGCCGTCGACGATCATGCGCAAGCCCTTGGCGTTGAAGCGGTCGGCCGTGTTTTCCATCAGGCGCTCGAGCGCCAGCGGACCGTCGCGGCGCGCCGTCAGGCTCCACTGCCCGATGTCGCGCGCCAGCGCGGCGCGCGTGTCGGCCGGCGGCAAAAACACCCAGCGCAGCATTTCCAGGCCGCGCACGAAGGTGCGCAACCGCGTTTGCAGCAGCACGGCGCCGAAGGTGCCGATGATGACGATGGCAAAGGCGGCCGGCTGCAGCAGGGAGGCCATCTTGCCGCCTTCCAGTGCCTGGCCGACCAAGAGGCCCGCCAGCGCCAGCGCCAGCCCGATTACGCTGGACCAGTCCACGCCTGCTCCCTCAAGGTTGCGCGCAGGCGCGCGACGGCCTGGGTATGCAGCTGCGAGACGCGCGATTCGGATACGCCCATCACCGCGCCGATCTCCTTCAGGTTCAGCTCTTCTTCGTAATACAGGCCCATGAGTATTTTCTCGCGTGGTGGCAGCGCGTCGATGGCATCGATCACGGATTGCCGGAAATCGGTATCGAGCAGGGAACGCAAGGGGTCGCTGTCCTCGTCCACGCAGTGGCGGTCGAGGAAGCTGTCATTGCCATCCGGGTCATGAAAGTCTTCGTAGTACACCAGCTGGTGGCCGCCGCCGTCGCCCAGCATTTCCTGGTAATCGGCCAGCGACATTTTCAGCAGCTTCGCCACTTCCGACTCCGTCGGCGGATGGCCGAGGCGCTGCTGCAAGGTGCTCATCGCCTCTTCGATCTTGCGCATGTTCTGGCGCATGCTGCGCGGCAGCCAGTCGCTGGTGCGCAATTCGTCGAGCATGGCGCCGCGGATGCGCAGCACGGCATACGTCTCGAACTGCGCGCCATGCGTCTCTTCATAGCGGGTAATGGCATCGAGCAGGCCGATCATGCCGGCCTGGATCAGGTCATCGACCTCGACCGAAGGCGGCAATTTCGCCTTCATATGGTGCGCCAGACGCTTCACCAGCGGAATGTGCTCCGTCAGCAAATAGTCCTTGTTCGATTTCCCTTTGACCGTGTACATAGGCTGCTTATTGTTTTCTCGTCTTATCTGGTGCTACGGTTGGTGTCAGGCGCTGAACTGGTGCGGGCTCCCCGTCTGGTACAAGGTGCCGCCAAGCACCGGCGCCGCCGAACGGGCCAGCCGCTCGGCCAGTCCGCGAAACGCCACCGAGGCGCCCGCCAGCGGAAACGCATCGACCACGCTGCGGCCCAGCCGCGCCGCGCGGTGCAGATATTCATCGGCAGGCACCGAACCCATCGAGGTCAGCTTCACGGCCAGGTAGCGGCTCGCCGCCTGTGCCATATTATCGTATACCACTTTTGCCTCGGATTCGGAAGCGCCCGTGACGAGAATGCCGAACGGACGGCGTCCCAGTTCCTGGCTCAGGCGCTTGATCAGGCAGTACGCCGCCTTGATCGAAGTGGCGCTGGTCGACACTTGCACCACGATATCCGACGAAGCCATCAGCGGCACGGGGAAGCAATCGCCCTCGTCGGCCACGACGCCGTCGACCAGCACGATGCCGCTCTGGCGCGCCAGCACCTCGAAGGTCTTGCCCAGGCGGCGCAATTCATCCTCGCCCGCATAGTCCATGCTGTCCATCAGGTGGTTACGCGCGCCCAGGCTGGCCACGCCGAAGCCTTGCGGCACCTGGTGGATGACCTGATTCAAGCCGCACTGCTGGCGCGCCACGTCGCGCAGGCTGGCGCCGTGCGCCAGTCCCAGCCGTGCAGCCACGCCGTCGCTGCCGCCGCTGGCGTCGAGCAGCAGCACGTCATTGCCGCCATAGGCGAGCGAAGCGCCCAGGTTGACCAGCATGGCGCCCTTGTCGTCCTGCGGCGTGGCCGAGAGGAACGTCATGACGCGCGGCTGCGGGCCGGCCAGCATGCGGCGCAAGCCTTCGGCCTGGTCGAAATCGAAATTAGCCAAGGTGCACCCCGCGCGCTTCATTATTGCGGGCGGCCGCCTGCGCCATCAGCAGCGGCAGTTCGGCATCGGAAAACTGCGTCGCCGCCGAGTCGCGCTTGAGCTTGAAGGCGCGGTCGATCAGGTAGCCGCGGTCGGCCAGGTACAGGTCTTCCGGCACGCGCTGGCCGTTCGACACATAAAACAGGTTCAGCTTCTGGCGGATCACCACGTCGAGCACGTTGCCGATCGACGCCGCTTCATCGAGCTTGGTCATGATGCAGCCGGCCAGGCCGCTGCCCTGGTAGGCGCGCACCACTTCGTTCAGCGTTTCCTGCGTCGCCGTCGAGTTCAGGCACAGCAAACGCTTCACGTCGGCGCCGGCGCCCGACAGCATGGCCACCTGTTCCGTCACCATCTGGTCACGCTGGCTCACGCCCACGGTATCGATCAGCACCGTGTGCTTGTTCTTGAGTTCCTTCAGGGCGATGCGCAAGTCCGCTTCATCCTTCACCGAATGCACCATCACGCCGAGGATCTTGCCGTAGATGCGCAGCTGTTCGTGCGCGCCGATACGGTAGGCATCCGTGGTGATCAGGGCCAGCTTTTCCGGGCCGTGGCGCATCACGCAACGGGCCGCCAGCTTGGCCGTGCTGGTGGTCTTGCCGACGCCGGTCGGGCCGACCAGCGCGAATACGCCGCCCTGCTCCAGCATGGCGTCTTCATTGGCGACCGTGTTCAGGTTGCGGCTCAGGACCGTCTTGATCCAGCGCATGCTTTGCGCACCGTCGAGGCCGGCGGGCAGCTTGTCGATCAGGTAGCGCGCCAGGCTGGCCGAGAAGCCGGCGGCCAGCATTTCGCGCAGCACGACGGCTTTTTGCGGCTCGCGCTGCTGCGTCGAGCCCCACGAGATTTCCGCCAGCTGGGTTTCCATCATGCCGCGCATGGCGCGGATTTCATTCATCATGCCGCTCATCTCGGCGGCGGCGTTTTCTTTGACGTGCGCCAGCGCGCTGGCCATCATCTGCTGCATGCGGGCCATGTCCACCGGCTCGCCGGCTGCCTGGCGCGGCGCGGCAGGACGTGGCGCAGACGGGCGCTGGGCCGGTGCGGCCGGACGCTGCGGCGTGGCGAACTGGGTCTGCAACTGGGGCCGGGGCTGGGCCATTTCGGACGCGGCCGGCGGCGAAGCCAGCGAAGCGGCATCGTCATTGGCCAGCGCGAGGATTTCCACCACGCCATCGGCCTGGCGGTTCGACAGGATCACGGCGTCGGGACCCAATGCTTCGCGCACCTTGCGCAGCGCATCGCGCGACGAGGCGCCCGTAAATTTCTTCACATTCATGACCGGCCTCCCAAGGCGGGGGTGGCGCAATATTGGCTGAACTGTGTGACCATCATCGACTCCTGTTGCTTGGGCGCTGTCTTCCACATGGACACAGATCACCCGGACAGTTTCCATTATTAGCGATGCTTGCAGGAAATGATCGAAGGAACAGGACGGGAAAGTACCCGTTATTCAGTTTGCCGGCAGGAAATTGATGTTTATTTGACCAAAAGCAAGGGCTGGGGTCAGACCCGGCGGGTCTGACCCCGATGCGAATGAAGATAACTACTGCGCCCCCACCAGCGCCGTGACGCGGATGGTCTTGGTTTCCGGCACTTCCGCATGCGACAGCACTTTGAGCTGCGGCAAGGCGCGGCGCAGGAAGCGCGACAGCAGGGCGCGCAGCGGCGCCGGCACCAGCAGCACCGGCGTCAGGCCCAGCGCTTCCTGTTGCTGCGCGGCCAGGCCCGCCTGGTGCGCGATGGTGTCGGCCAGGCCCGGCTCGATGCCGGCGCCGTCGCCGCCATTGCCCATCGCCTGCATCAGCAGGCGTTCCAGGCGGCTGTCGAGGGTCATCACGGACAACTCGGCCGCGCCGGGGAACAGCTGCTGCACGATGGCGCGGCCCAGGGCCACGCGCACCAGCGCCGTCAGATCGTTCGGGTCTTGCGTATGGACCGTATGCTCGGCCAGGGTTTCGATGATGGTGCGCATGTCGCGGATGTGCACGCCCTCGGCCAGCAGGTTCTGCAGCACTTTCTGCAGGGTCGACAGCGACAGCATCTTCGGCACCAGGTCTTCCACCAGGCGCGGCGCATCCTTGCCCAGGTGGTCGAGCAGCGACTGCACTTCCGCGCGGCCCAGCAGCTCCGACGCATGCGAGGTGATCAGGTGATTCAAATGCGTGGCCACCACGGTGCCCGCATCGACGACCGTGTAGCCCATCGATTGGGCCTGGTCGCGCAGGCTGGCGTCGATCCAGGTGGCGGGCAAGCCGAACGCGGGGTCGCTGGTGGCCAGGCCCGGCAAGGTGCCGCTGGCCATGCCGGGATTGATGGCCAGGAACTGACCGTTGAACGCTTCGCCCACGCCCACTTCCACGCCCTTGAGGGTGATGCGGTAGGCGGACGGCTTCAATTCCAGGTTGTCGCGGATATGCACGGGCGGCGCCAGGAAACCCACTTCCTGGGCAAATTTCTTGCGGATGCCTTTGATGCGCTTGAGCAATTCGCCGCCCTGCGTCTTGTCGACCAGGGGAATCAAGCGGTAGCCCACTTCCAGGCCCAGGGTGTCGACGGGCATGATGTCTTGCCAGCTGGCTTCTTCCTGCTCGGGCGCCACGGTCGCCTGCGGCGTTTCGGCCGGCTTTTCGGCCGCCTCTTTTTCCTGCGAGCGTTTCTTGCTGATCAAATACGCGGAACCGGCCAGCAGCGAGGCCAGCAAAATGAAGACCATGTTCGGCATGCCGGGAATCAGACCCATGCCGCCGATGATGCCGGCGGTGATGTACAGTACTTGCGGTTTTGCAAACAGCTGCCCCACCAGCTGGGTGCCGATGTCCTGCTCGCTGGCCACGCGCGAAACGACAATACCGGCCGCCGTGGAAATGATCAGCGAAGGAATCTGCGCCACCAGGCCGTCACCGATGGCCAGCAGGGTGTAGTTCTTGAGCGCATCGGCAAAGCCCATGTCGTGCTGCAGCAAGCCCACCAGCAAACCGCCGACGATATTGATGACGGTGACCATGATGCCGGCGATGGCGTCGCCGCGCACGTATTTGCTGGCGCCGTCCATGGCGCCGTAGAATTCCGCTTCCTGCGCCACTTCGGTGCGGCGGCGGCGCGCTTCGTCTTCGCCGATCAGGCCGGCGTTCAGGTCGGCATCGATGGCCATCTGCTTACCCGGCATGGCGTCCAGCGCGAAGCGGGCACCCACCTCGGCGATACGGCCCGCACCCTTGGTCACGACGGTAAAGTTGATGATCGTCAAAATAATAAAGACCACGATACCGACTGTGTAGTTGCCGCCGATCAGGAAGTGACCGAAAGCCTCAATCACTTTACCGGCCGCGTCGGCGCCCGTATGGCCTTCCGTCAGCACCACGCGCGTGGACGCCACGTTCAGCGACAGGCGCAGCATGGTCGACACGAGCAGGATGGTCGGGAACGCCATGAAGTCGAGCGGCTTGACCGTGTACAGCGCCGTCAGCAGCACGATGATGGACAGCGCGATATTAAAGCTGAAGAAAATGTCGAGGATGAAGGCAGGCAGCGGCAACACCATCATCGCCAGCAGCATGATGATGATGATCGGCGCGGCGACGCCCTTGCTGGCGCTGCCTTTCAATCCGCTGAGCCAGGCTGGCATGGTCAGGCCGTTCATGGTGTGCTTCCTTTATTCTTGTTTGCCGCGTCTGCCGCGGGTTTGGTCTGCGACGCGGGGTCGAGCGGGTCGAGCTCGGGTGGCACGTCGAGTTTTTTCGGCTTGTCGGGACGCTGGCCGTGGCCGCTGCCGTAGCTGCGCAGTTGGAACACGTAGGCCAGTACTTCGGCCACGGCGCCATACAGCGCCTCGGGAATCTCGTCGCCGATGTCCGTGTGCTTGTACAGCGCGCGCGCCAGGGCGGGCGCTTCCAGGATGGCAACCTTGTGTTCGCCCGCCAGTTCGCGGATCTTCGCCGCCACCTCGTCGATGCCCTTGGCCACCACCTGCGGCGCGCCGCGCGAATTCTCGCCGTACTTCAGCGCCACGGCGTAGTGGGTCGGATTGGTCACCACCACGTCGGCCGTGGGCACGTCGGCCATCATGCGGCGGCGCGACATTTCATGCTGCATCTGGCGTATCTTCGCCTTGATCTGCGGATTGCCGTCCGACTCCTTCGCCTCTTGCTTGACTTCCTGCAAGGACATTTTCATCTTGTTGGCGTAGTGCCACATCTGGTAGGGGCCGTCGATGGCGGCGATCAGGCCCAGTGCGCCCACGATCAGCAGGAAGGCCGTGATCAGCAGGCTGATCAGATGGGCCGAACCGGCGCGCAGGGATTCCACCGACAGGCCCAGCACGGCATCCTTTTGATGCTGCATCACCATCCAGGCGACGACGCCGACGACGAGAGTCTTGGCGATGGCCTTGAGCAATTCCACCAGCGCATTCTTCGAAAACATATTGCCCAGGCCGCGAATCGGGTTGAGCTTGCCAAAATTGGGGGTAAATGCCTTGGAACTGAACAGCCAGCCACCCACCAGCACGGGCGAGGCCAGCGCGACGAGCATGATGGCCGCGGCGTACGGCAGGCAGGTCAGCAGAACAGAACCCACGTCGTAGCCGATGCGCAACATCATCGCGTCGGGATTGAGGATTTGCTCCCGATCCAGGGTCAGCCCGGAAACCATGACGGCCGTCAGCCGCCGCACGATGGCGTCGCCGGCAAACCACAGGCAGCAGCCGGACGCCATCAACACCGTAAACGTGGCCACTTCACGCGATCGCGGAACGTCGCCTTCCTCACGCGCCTGCTCGAGGCGCTTCGGTGACGCGGCTTCGGTCTTTTCTGCGTCGCTGTCTTCCGACATCAATCAACTCCGGTGAAGTCCTGCAGCCTGGCTAGGCGCAATACGGACTGGGCATGACGCATTATCGGCTCAAGCGGGTGCACGCCATCGGCGGAACAGGGGGGCAAATGCCCTGTATTTCCTTTACTCTCCAGTAACCTTAGCGGGACTTGCGCGCTTCCGCCTGTTTCACCGTCTGCTCGATGGCGCCAAACAGCGACTTGCCGTCATCGCCCAGCATCTCCAGCCGGACCACGTCGCCGAACAGCAAATACGGCGTGCTGGCGACGCCATCGGCGATCATCTCCTGGTTACGTCGTTCAACGATACTGGAAAAACCTTTCTTGATCTCCTTGTTGGCGACGCCGCCCGCGCTGACCACGCTGCCGGCGCGCGCGTTGCGCGTCTGACACAGATGGGCGAGCAATTGCGGGTAATTGAACGCCATGTCGGCGCCCGCGTGGGGCTGGCCCGTCAACTTGCCGTTCAGGCTGCAACGCAGCGCGTAATGCACCTTGCCGCCGCGCCAGGCGTCGCCCAGTTCGTCGGGCGTGATGGCGACAGGCGAGCACGCCATGGCCGGCTTCGCCTGCAGGAAGCCGTAGCCGCCCGCCTGCTCGTCGGGTGCCAGGTTGCGCAAGGTGATGTCGTTTACCAGCATCAACAGCTTGATGTTCAGGTGCGCCTGGTCCGGCGTCGAGCCCATGGCCACGTCGTCCGTGATGGCGGCAATGCCCGCTTCGTAATCGATACCCCACTGCTCGTGCGCCAGGGTGATGTCATCGTGGGCGCCAAGGAAATCGTCGCTGGCGCCCTGGTACATCCTTGGCGCGTCACGCAGATTGGCGGGCGCGTCGACGCCGGCGGCCTTGCAGGCCCGCTCGATCTGCTGCAGATAAGAAGCGCCGGCCACGCGCAAACTGCTGCGCGGCAAAGGCGCCATGCAGTTGGCGGGATCGAACTCGAAGGCGCGATGGCCGCGGCCGCTATTAATGGTCTGGTACAGCAAGTCCAGCTGGGGCGCGATGAAACTCCAGTCGTCGAGCGCCTTTTGCAGGGTCGAGGCGATGCCGTCGGCCAGGTGGGCCGTTTTCAGGTCGCGCGAGACGACAGCCAGCTGGCCGTCGCGCGTGCCATCGTTCAGGGTTGCTAATTTCATGTAGGGAAAACTTCGTCAAATGCAGGCAATGGAGCCCAAAGACGCCAAAAAGCCGGGAAAACCCGGCTTCGGCGCTCAAGGGAGTTATGCCAGGAGGGCGATCTGTTCGGGCGTGAGATAGCACCACTCGCCTTCGGTGATGCCCAGCGATTCCAGGGTCAGGCTGCCGATGGCGGAACGGTGCAGCGCGCTGCAATGGTTGCCGGCGGCGGCCAGCATGCGCTTGACCTGATGGTACTTGCCTTGCTCGAGCACGATTTCCAGCAGGTGCTCTCCGCGCTTGACACAGACGAGGGCCGCCAGCGGGGCCGGCTCGTCGTGCAATTGCACGCCAGCCAACAGCTGCGCCACCAGCTCATCCGTGACAGGCTCTTGCGTGGTGGCCTGGTAAATCTTGGGAACGTGGCGCTTCGGCGACGATTGTGCATGGATAAACGCACCATCGTCGGACATCAGCAGCATGCCGGTCGTATCGTGGTCGAGCCGGCCGACGGGCTGGACTTCGCGCCAGGTAAATTGTTCCGGCAGCAGGGTCAATACGCCGGGATGGTGGCTGGGTTTGCGCGAGCATTCAAAGTTGGCGGGTTTGTTCAGCGCCAGGTACAGGTGCGCGCGGTATACCCACTCTTCTTCGAACACGTGCAGGACCAGACCTTCGGTCTCGACGGTGGCGCGGTAATTGGTCTGGGTGACGCCGTCAATGACGACATCGCCATCTTCGATAAGGGAACGGCAATATTTACGGGTGCCAAAACCCTGCGATTGCAGGATGCGGTCTAGGGATAATTTACTCATGGGCGTGACTTTACCAGAAGCGGCTGGCAGCGTGAAGCGGCCCGGCTCCAGGCCGCCGAAGACGCACCAGCCTTGCGCAGGCACAGATGATCTGAAGTGCAAGGTGAGATTTCGATATAAATGGTCAATTCCTTTGAGAAATATCAAGCGCTCGGAATATCGCATTTATAGACTGAAACTTCGTTAGGAATCCGCCTAACGAGCTTTAGGAATAATAACCAAGCAACGACTCATAAGGACATTGTATGAAGCATACCGATACCATCGCCTTAGAAGGCAGCATCGCCGACATGCGCCAGCGCATCGCTGCGGAACAGGCGGCCATGCACAAGGTCAGACTCGGCGTGGCGCGCTGGAGCAACACCCCTGCGCAGCAGGATGGGGACGCAACGCCGTCGCCAGCAAGCCAGACGCACTGGCATGCCGAGGCCCAATGCCATTTCATGTGCTGGCTGGAGCTCGGCGGTTTTGCGCAAACGGATACGGAAACCGGGAACCTGACCGCACCTGCCATGGCGGACACGCCGCCTGACCTCAGTTCCGGCGCCAGCACCATCGCGACGCCGGCCCGGCAGGCAAGCAGCGCGCCCGCGCACTGCAACGGCTGCGCCGTCTGAGCGCGGCGCAACCGACCGGCCATGCCCAGCCCTCGCATGCCTGCCTTGCCAGCACACCCAGACACAACATCCGGCAACACCGGTCTATCCGGCACGCACAAGGAACACAAGGAACAAAAGGAAACGGCGGCATTGCGCCGCCGTTCCCAAGCCCCATCGGGACTTTAGTGAGGAATGTAAATTCACTCAAAACCACATCTGCGATGCGGCGAGTAGTTCCAAGACTTGCCAATCAAGTTAGTACTGACAACATAGTTGATATATCGCCCCTCCTTGAAAAGAACTACGCCTTCACTATAGCCCAAGCAGCCCCATTTTCAAGCCAATTTACCACCTTATTGAAAATCATTCTCGACTGGCTTGCCTGCCAGCCAAGAGTGATGTCCTCAGCGCAACGCCGGTTGTGATTGCTGCACGG
Source organism: Janthinobacterium glycogeni (assembly GCF_051380725.1). Classification (NCBI taxonomy): domain Bacteria; kingdom Pseudomonadati; phylum Pseudomonadota; class Betaproteobacteria; order Burkholderiales; family Oxalobacteraceae; genus Janthinobacterium; species Janthinobacterium glycogeni. The sequence goes on from NZ_JBNYXP010000001.1 coordinate 973,794, forward strand.
CTGCCTTCATGGCCCCCGCGCCCATGGCGGCGCCAAACTTTTTGAGCACCCGCTCCGGCAAGCCTTCATGTTGCGTGTAGTCGACGATGTCTTCCGCCTTGACGACGTCGCGCGCCACGCTGTCGACCGTGCCGAAATCGTCGGCCAGGCCCATTTCCACGGCTTTCGCGCCCGTCCAGTACAGGCCCGAGAAGGTATCGGCCGTTTCCTTCAGACGCTTGCCCCGTCCCGTCCGCACCACCTCGATGAATTGCTGGTGGATTTCATTGAGCATGCCTTGCGCATACGCCTTGTGCTTTTCCGTCAGGGGGCTGAACGGGTCCATGAAGCCCTTGTTCTCGCCCGCCGTCAGCAACCGCCGCTCGACGCCGACCTTTTCCATCACGCCCGTAAAGCCGAAGCCATCCATCAGCACGCCGATCGAGCCGACCACGCTGGCCTTGTTGACGTAGATGCGGTCGGCGGCGGCGGCGATGTAATAGCCGCCCGAGGCGCACATTTCATCGACCACCACATACAAGGGCTTGTCCGGATAGCCCTTGCGCAGGCGCTGCATCTCGTCGACGATCATGCCGGCCTGCACGGGACTGCCGCCCGGACTATTAATATGCAGCACCACGGCCACCGAGCCGCTATCGGAAAACGCCTTGTCCAGCGCAGGGATGACGACGGCGGCCGAGCCGCTGCCTTCGGACTCGATGGCGCCGTTGATATCGATCAAGGCCGTATGGCGGCCCAGGGTCTCGCTGTCGTCGGCCGTGTTGTAGTCATAAAACACCCACAGCGCGAACAGCACGATCAGCAGGCCGAAGACCTTGAAGAAGATGCTCCAGCGGCGGTGCGCGCGCTGCTCTTGCAAAGTGGCAAATACCAGCTTTTCCAGCACGTCGCGCTCCCAGTTGCCCGCAGGGGCGCCGTGGCCGGCGGCTGGCGCGCTGCTGTCCAGCTTGTCATTCGTGTTATCGCTCATGGTTCACTTTGTTTAAATTGCAATAATGCCTGCACCCTGTTTCAGGCTGGCAACGGCTGGACATACTCGTCGGGCTGCCAGTACAGCTGGCCGTCGCGTTCGACCACGGCAATCGGACGCAAACGGCCGCCCTTGCAGGGGCCGCCCGCGCAATAACCGCTTTCCGGCACATAGATGGCGCCATGCGTCGAACACATCAGGTACAAGCCGCTGGACTCGAAAAACTCGCCTTCTGCCCAGTCCAGTTCGATCGGTACGTGGGCACAGCGGTTCAGGTAGCCATACGCCTTGCCGCCGTGGCGCACGACAAAGCCCGTGGTCGCTTCGCCGCCGGCCGCGACGGGAAAGCGCACGCCCTTGCCGCCATCGGCCACGGCGTCGGCCGCACAAATCAACACTTCCGCACCATCAGTCATCATGCGTGCTCGCTCAGCCATTGGTGCAGGTCGGCCACCGTGGCGGCCGAATACAGGGGATGGCAAGCTTGCAGTTGCGCCACCGGATGCGCTCCATACTCTACGGCAATACCGGCCGCACCCGCATTGCTTGCCATCAATAAATCATGGCTGGTGTCGCCGATCATCACGGTACGGCGCATATCCTGCCCCAGTTCGCGCGTCAGTTCCTGCAGCATGGCAGGATGGGGCTTGGAAAACGTTTCATCGGCGCAGCGCGTCGCATCGAACAGGGACAGCAGCTTGACGGCATTCAAGGAACGGTTCAGGCCGACACGGCTCTTGCCCGTGGCGACGGCGAGAAAATACGCTTGCTGGGAAAGTTCCAGCAGCATCTCGTGTACGCCGGGAAACAGGGTCAGCTCATGGTCGCGCGACAGATAGTGATAGCGGTAGCGTTCCGCCATGCGCGCATGGTATTTCGGCTCCACGTCGGGCATCACCAGCTGCATCGCTTCCTGCAAACCCAGGCCGATCACATGCGAGGCCAGCAACTCGGTGGGAATGGGCAAGCCCAGGTCTTTGGCCGATGCCTGGATGCACTTGACGATGGTCGAGGTACTGTCTATCAGGGTACCGTCCCAATCGAAGACGATCAGATCAAATTGCTTTCTTGCCATGTTTCCCGACGACATAGCCGCCGGCTCCTTGAGAATGAATGATGGCGACTGACTACCTTGTGAGTAGTGTCGCGCGCACGCGGTGGATCGTTAAGTAACTCCCAATTATCGTGCGGCAACGGCCAATGGTTTGCCCAAGCTTACCAAGAAACGCTCGCATTCGGCAGCCAGCGGCGCGTTCAGGGTCATCGTCTTGCCCGTTTCCGGATGCGTAAACGTGATCTGGTGCGCGTGCAGGAACATGCGCTTGAGGGCGCCGCGCGTGCTGTCGGCTTTCAACAAGGCACGGTTGAGGGCAAAGTCGCCATATTTATCGTCGCCTGCGATGGGAAAACCGGACGACGACAGGTGCACGCGGATCTGGTGCGTGCGTCCCGTCTTCAATTCCGCTTCCAGCAAGGCGAAGTTGTGATATTTATGCAACAGTGAAAACACCGTGTGCGACGCCAGGCCATCGGCCTGCACGGCCACCCGGCGCTCGCCTTCGGCCGTCGTATATTTATGCAACGGCAACTTGATATGCTGGCGCGCATTCTTCCAGTCGCCGGCCACCAGCACCAGGTAGCGCTTGTCGGTAAGGCCGTCGCGCATCTGCTCGTGCAGGTTGGTCAGCGCCGTGCGTTTCTTTGCCAGCAACAGCAAGCCGGACGTGTCGCGGTCCAGGCGGTGCACCAGTTCCAGGAACTTGGCGTCGGGGCGCGAGGCGCGCAATTGTTCGATCACGCCGAACGACACGCCCGAGCCGCCATGCACGGCCACGCCGGCCGGCTTGTCGATGACGAGCAGCTGCGCATCTTCGAAGATGATCGAAAATTCGGCGGCCGGCGCGCCCGTGGGCGCCTTTTCGGCCACGCGCACGGGCGGAATGCGCACCACGTCGCCGGCGGCGAGGCGGTACAGCTGATCGATACGGCCTTTATTCACCCGCACCTCTCCCGATCGCAAGATCCGGTAGATGTGGCTTTTAGGCACTCCCTTGCACACTCTTAATAAGTAGTTGTCGATGCGCTGGCCTGCTTCTTCCTCGGCGATCGTTACGAATTGGGCTTGCGGCTGAACCGGGGGTGTTGAAGGGGGAACAACATCATTTTGACTCTTCATTTACTATGTCTTCCCAGAAATCTCTCTAAGTCCTTCATTTTGAATATATAATTGTTTTTGCTGCGGCCCTGGCTGCTGCGAGTGTAAGAATAAAAGCACATTTTACACAGGGGCGTCTCCACCGGCCTCGCCAAATTGCAAATTCGGTGGAAAAAAATGTATATGCACCATCGCTGCGCGAATCAAGGTTGCACCGTAGTTGTAATCGGATAACGCGTGGAGATGCTGAAGTGAGTGTGGGATTATAAGGATAAGTACCCGTTAGCGCGACTTATCGAGTCGGGCTCGCGGGTTGATGAAGTTGATAACGCTTGCCGTTTTCGCCAAACCCGTATGCGGCCACCTGAGGTTGTCGATGAATAGGCTGAGGCCAAGCCTCGCCATCGCGATCCCTGTAATGAGCCGGCTTACGATTTGGCTCTGAATTTGCTGACCACTTGCATTCTCTGCCCCCGGCATCCGGGCTGTTACAGATGAGTTGCAAGTGTCCCGTGCACTCGGCATGACGATTGACCTCACCGCGCCTGTTGCGGCCGTAACGTATACCTCGTACGCGTTGTTGCTCCGCACGCCTGGGCATTTCCCCCGCCAGCACTCCCGTTCTCGCATATATCCCTGTACTTCGCCGCTTCCCCGGAAGCGGCTTTGAGATGGCCTACGGGTCGCGGAGTTATAAAAATGAAACGCATGTTGTTTAATGCCACGCAGCAAGAAGAACTGCGCGTAGCGATTGTCGACGGACAAAAACTGATCGACATCGATATCGAGACAGCCGGGCGCGAACAGCGCAAATCCAACATCTACAAGGGCGTGATCACGCGCATCGAGCCATCGCTCGAAGCGTGCTTCGTCAGCTATGGCGAAGACCGCCACGGCTTCCTGCCTTTCAAGGAAGTTGCCCGCACGTATTTCCGCGAAGGCGTCGACGTCCGTAACGCCTCCGTCAAGGAAGCGCTGCGCGAAGGCCAGGAAATCATGGTCCAGGTGGAAAAGGAAGAGCGCGGCAACAAGGGCGCCGCCCTGACCTCGTTCGTCTCGCTGGCCGGCCGTTACCTGGTCCTGATGCCGAACAACCCGCGTGGCGGTGGCGTATCGCGCCGCGTGGAAGGGGAAGAGCGCCAGGAATTGCGCGAAACCATGGATAAACTGGACTTGCCTGCTGGCATGTCCGTCATTGCCCGCACCGCCGGCATCGGCCGCAACGTCGATGAACTGCAGTGGGACTTGAATTACCTGATGCAACTGTGGCGCGCCATCGAAGGCGCCGGCAAGTCGGCCAACGGCGCATTCCTGATCTACCAGGAATCGTCGCTCGTCATCCGCGCCATCCGCGACTACTTCCAGCCCGACATCGGCGAGATCCTGATCGACACCGACGATATCTACGACCAGGCGCACCAGTTCATGAGCCACGTGATGCCCGACATGGTGCACCGCGTAAAACGCTACAGCGACGACGTGCCGCTGTTCTCGCGCTTCCAGATCGAACACCAGATCGAAACGGCCTACAGCCGCACCGTGCCGCTGCCATCGGGCGGCGCCATCGTGATCGACCACACCGAAGCGCTGGTCTCCGTCGACGTCAACTCGGCCCGCGCCACGCGCGGTTCGGACATCGAGACAACCGCCTTCAACACCAACTGCGAAGCGGCCGAAGAAGTGGCCCGCCAGCTGCGTTTGCGCGACCTGGGCGGCCTGATCGTCATCGACTTCATCGACATGGAAGTGGCGAAAAACCAGCGCGAAGTGGAACAGCGCCTGAAAGACGCGCTGCACCATGACCGTGCCCGTGTACAAATGGGCAAGATTTCCCGCTTCGGCCTGATGGAACTGTCGCGCCAGCGCCTGCGTCCTTCGCTGTCCGAAGGCTCGCACGTGACGTGCCCGCGCTGCTCCGGCACCGGCCACATCCGCGATACGGAATCGTCCGCCCTGCAGGTGCTGCGCATCATCCAGGAAGAGGCGATGAAGGAAAACTCGGCCACCATCCACGTGCAGGTGCCCGTGGACGTGGGCGCCTTCCTGCTCAACGAAAAGCGCGGCGAAGTGCTGAAAATCGAGAACCGCCACCGCATCGCCGTGATCCTGATCCCGAACAAGCATCTGGAAACGCCGCACTACAAGCTGGAACGCATCAAGCACGACGATCCGCGTCTGGAAGACAGCCAGGCCAGCTACAATCTGGCCGAAAGCGCTGAAACCGACATGGCGTACAGCAAGCGCCAGAAGGAAGAAGCCAAGCCGCGCCAGGAAGCCGTCGTCAAGACGATCACCCCTGACCAGCCGGCACCGCTGGTCGAGCGCAAGCCCGTCGAAGCGAAACCGGCTCCGGTGGCCGCGCCTGCCGCACCGCAAGGTCTGATCGCCAAGATCATCAGCTTCTTCACCGGCGCCCCGGCACCGGTGGCGCCAGCGCCCGCCCCGGTCGCACCGGCCAAGCCGGCCGGCGCCGACCGCGGCGACCGCAACAGCCGTGGCCCCCGTGGCCGTGGCCGCAACGGCAAGCCTGGCCGCGAAGAGCGCGAACCAGGCCAGGGCCGCCCAGCCCAGGATGACGCAGCGAAAGAAGCGGAAGCACTGGAAAAGGCGGCCCGTCCGCCACGTCCGCCGCGTCCGCCACGCGAACCGCGTGAAGCGCGCGAGAACGGCGATACGGCAGCGGCGCCACGCGAACGCGGTGAACGTCCGGAACGCGCCGAGCGTCCGGAACGCGCGGAACGCCCGGAACGTGCCGAGCGTCCGCCACGCCAGCCACGCGAAGGCCGCGAACCACGCGCCGACAAGGCTGTTGTTGCTGAAGTGAAAGCTGAAGAGCTGGCCCTGGTTGGCGCCACCGCCAGCGCCGTGCATGTCGTCGTGCCATCCAACGGCCCTGAATCGGACGCCGCACCGGCGAACCTGCTGAAAGCGCCGGCCAATGCCGGCCCGGAAGGCGAAGAGACGGAAAGCGACGTGGAAGGCGAAGAACCGCGCCGTCGTCGTCGTCGTGGCGGCCGCAACCGCAACCGCCGCGACCGCGAAACGGGCGAGCTGATCGAATCGGCAAACGGCGAGAACGAAGGCCAGGACGCGCCAGTGATCAGCTTTACGGTCGCTCCGGCGCCGGAAGCCGTAACTGATGCTGCACCGGTCGCCGTCGTGGCTGCCGCCGCAGTCGTCGCTGTCGCAGCGCCAGTGGAAGCCGCAGCCGACACCGCGCCAGCCGTCGTGGCTGAAGTCGTGGAAGTGGTCGAAGTGGTGGAAGTGGCCAAGGTGGTGGACATCGCCAAGGCCGAAGCAGCCGCTCCTGCCGCAGAAGCCGCGCCAGCTGCTGCACCGGTCGTAGCGCCAGCCCCTGTCGAAGTGGCTGCGGCGCAAGTTGAACCAGCCGCTGCCGAACCGGCGCCGGTTGCCGAGTACAGCTTTGCCGAGAAAGCGGAAGCTGCCCCGGCGCCTGCGCCAGCGGAAGTCATCGTCGAAGCGGCGCCAGTCGTGGAAACGGTTGCTGTCGTGGACACCGTCGCCGTGGCCGAAGAAGCGCCAGCACCAGCTCCAGCGCCGGTAGCGGAAGCGGCGCCGGTGCCTGCCGAAGCTGCTCCTGCTCCTGCTCCGACGCCAGCGCCTGTGGTTGCTCCTGCCCCGGCACCCGCCGCGCCAGTGGCCGCGCCGCTGGACTTGAACGCGGTGCTCGGTTCGGCCGGTCTGACCCTGGCCGCCACCGATCCGGAAAAACTGCGCCTGGCGCAGGAGGCGGCCGCCAAGGCGGTCGCTCCCGTGCGCAAGCCGCGCGAACGCAAGCCTTTGCCGCCGCAATCGGATGAGCCGTTGATCCAGGTCAACACGCAACGTCCATAAGCGTGCCGGGTTCGCCCCACCGCCCATGATGAAAGGGGGAGCTCAGGCTTCCCCTTTTTTACGTCCCCACCTTTTGCCAGCCAGCCGCCATGCACGAGAACGCCAACCTTCCCCGCCCCGCCCCCGTCAGCCTGCGCAGCGCCTTCTGGTACTGGCTCAAGCTCGGCTGCGTCAGCTTTGGCGGCCCGGCCGGGCAGATCGCCATGATGCATGCGGAACTGGTGGAAAAGCGGCGCTGGATTTCCGAGCAGCGTTTCCTGCACGCCCTCAATTACTGCATGCTGCTGCCGGGGCCGGAAGCGACCCAGCTGGCCATCTACATCGGCTGGCTGATGCACCGCACGCGCGGCGCCCTGGTGGCGGGCCTGCTGTTCCTGCTGCCCTCGCTGCTGGTGCTGATCGCCCTGTCATGGCTCTACATGGCGTATGGCAACGTGGGCGCCATCGCCGGCATCCTGTACGGCATCAAGCCGGCCGTCGTCGCCATCGTGCTGGCGGCCGCCTGGCGCCTGGGCCGACGCACCTTGCGCAGCCCCAGCCTGATCGCCATCGCGGCGGCCGCATTTGTCGCCATCGCCGCGCTACGGCTGCCATTTCCGCTGATCGTGCTCGCCGCCGCCCTGCTGGGCATGGCGGGCGGGCGCTGGCTGCCGGCCCACTTTCATGCCAACGGCGCGCACCATGGCGGCGCGGCCCGCTACGGCGCCGCCCTGATCGATGACGACACGCCCACGCCGGACTATGCGCGCTTCCGCTGGCCGCGCCTGCTTGGCACGGCCGCCGTGGGCCTGGCGCTGGCCTTCTTCGCCTGGCTGGGCCTGGCGCTGGCGGGCGGGGCGGACCAGCCGCTGGCGCAGATGGGCGTGTTTTTCAGCAAGGCCGCCCTGCTTACGTTCGGCGGCGCGTATGCCGTGCTGCCCTACCTGGTGCAGGGCGCCGCAGACCATTACCACTGGATCACGAGCGCGCAGATGATGGATGGCCTGGCGCTGGGCGAAACGACGCCCGGCCCCCTGATCATGATCGTCGCCTTCATCGGCTTTGTCGGCGGCTGGAGCCATGCCGTGACAGGGGAACACCTGTGGCTGGCGGGCGTGTGCGGCGCGCTCGTCGCCAGCTGGTTTACTTTCTTGCCCTCGTTCATCTTCATCCTGGCCGGTGCGCCGCTGGTGGAAGCGTCGCGCGGCAATTTGCGCCTGAGCGCGCCGCTGACGGCCATCTCGGCGGCCGTGGTGGGCGTCATCGCCAGCCTGGCCCTGTTCTTTGGCCGCCATGTCTTCTGGCAAGAAAACCCGCTGCCGCACTGGGACTGGCTGGCGATGATCATCGCGCTGGCGGCCGGCGTGGCGCTGATCAGGTTTCAAGTGGGCACCATCAAATTGCTGCTCGCCTGTGCCATCTTCGGCCTCGTGCTATCGTATCTGCCTTGACCGATTTAACGTAAGTGGTATCACCTTTCATGGCTGACAAGATTATCTACCTCGCCGAAGCCCGCAATGGGGCACCGGCGATCCCCGCGCAGCTGGAAAGCCCCAGCGGCAACGTGGCCGACAGCCTGGGCCGGCCCCTGCACGACCTGCGCATCTCGATTACCGACCGCTGCAATTTCCGTTGCGTGTATTGCATGCCGAAGGACGTGTTCGACAAGAACCACGTGTATCTGCCGCACACGGATTTGCTGTCGTTCGAGGAAATCACGCGCATCGCCCGCCTGTTCGTCGAGCACGGCGTGGAAAAGATCCGCCTGACGGGGGGCGAGCCGCTGCTGCGCAAGAATATCGAAAAACTCATCGCCATGCTGGCCGAGCTGCGCACGCCGTCGGGCCAGCCGCTGGACCTGACTCTGACGACCAATGGCTCCCTGCTGGCCAGAAAGGCGCAAGCCCTGAAGGATGCGGGCCTGAACCGCGTTACCGTGTCGCTCGATTCGCTCGACGACGCCACCTTCAAGCGCATGAACGATGTCGACTTCGCCGTGGCCGACGTGCTGCACGGCATCGACGCGGCGCATGCGGCGGGCCTGGGCCCCATCAAGATCAACATGGTCGTCAAGGCCGGCATGAACGAGCAGGAAATCGTGCCCATGGCGCGCCACTTCAAGGGCACGCCCTACATCCTGCGCTTCATCGAATACATGGACGTGGGCGCCTCGAACGGCTGGAACTTGCAGGAAGTCATCCCATCGTCCGAGGTCGTGCGGCGCATCGCCTTACACATGCCCTTGCTGCCCGTCGACCCGAACTATCCGGGCGAGACGGCGGCGCGCTGGCGCTATGCGGATGGCGGCGGCGAAATCGGCCTCATTTCCAGCGTCACGCAGGCGTTCTGCGGCGACTGCAGCCGCGCCCGCCTCTCGACCGAAGGCAAGCTGTACACGTGTCTGTTCGCCAGCAGCGGCCACGACTTGCGCAGCCTGCTGCGCGGCGGCCGCAGCGACGCGGAAATCTCTTCGGCCGTGGCGCAGCTGTGGCGCGGCCGCGGCGACCGCTATTCGCAATTGCGCACCAGCCAGACGGATTTGACGGGCAGCGCGCTTGAGCACGGTAAAAAGAAAGTGGAAATGTCGTACATCGGCGGCTGAATCGGGCGCGGCGCACGCCCGCCGCTGCTACCATGGCGCATGCGCCAATTTTCTTACCTGACATGATCAACAAACACGACATTACCGGCCTGATCCTGGCCGGCGGCCTCGGCACGCGCATGGGCCAGCGCGACAAGGGCATGCTGCCCCTGCATGGCCAGCCCCTGGCCCGCCACGTGCTGCAGCGCCTGGCGCCGCAAGTGGGGCCGCTGGCCATCAGCGTCCACGCCGATGCCGGAGAGTACGCGCGCTTCGGCGTCCCCGTATGGCCGGATGCGCTGCCGGGCCAGCTGGGTCCGCTGGCCGGCTTGCACAGCGGCATGCAGCACGCCGGCACGCCCTATCTGCTCACCGTGCCGTGCGATTCGCCCCAGCTGCCGCCCGACCTGGCGGCGCGCCTGGCCGCCGGCCTGGTCGAGAACGACGCCGACCTGGCCATCGCCGTCACCGAGGAAACCGATGCGGCGACGGGAACGGCCGTGCGCCGCCCCCACCCCGTCTTTTGCCTCGTCAAGACCGCCGCCCTGCCCCAGCTCGATGCCTACCTGCGCAATGGGGAGCGCCGCATGCGCACCTGGCACGGCCCCTTGAAGCTGGCCGAAGTGCTGTTCGAAAACAATAGCGCGTTCGGCAACATCAATACCCCGGACGAGCTGGCCGCCCTGCAAGCGCAGGGCCTGTCCGTGCCGATGGCGCAAGCCATCCTGGCCGATACCGTCGCGCCCGTGGCCGACATCGAGGCACTGCCGCTGCCGCAGGCGTTCGAGCGCATCCTGGCGGCCGACATCGTCTCGCCCATCAGCGTGCCCGCGCACGACAATTCCGCCATGGATGGCTATGCGCTGCATGGCGCCGACCTGGGCGGCGACGCGCCCGTGACCCTGGCCGTGGTCGACACCATCCTGGCCGGGCGTCCCGGCACCGTCAAAATTGGACGCGGCCAATGCGCGCGCATCATGACGGGCGCCGTCATGCCCGATGGCTGCGACAGCGTGGTGCCGCAGGAACTGGTGCTGCAAGCCAATGAAACCAGCATCACGCTGGCGCCGGACTGCATCCGCCCCGGCGACAACCGCCGTTTCAAGGGCGAAGACTTGATGCAGGGCCAGCCGGCCTTGCTGCAAGGCAAGCGACTCGGACCGGCCGAACTGGGCTTACTCGCCTCGCTGGGCATCGCCACGGTGCCCGTGCGCCGCCGCCTGCGCGTGGCCTTCTTTTCCACGGGCGACGAATTGCGCTCGATCGGCGAGCCGCTCGATGCGGGCTGCATCTACGACAGCAACCGCTACACCCTGCTGGGCATGCTGACGCGCCTCGGCTGCGACGTGCTGGACATGGGCATCGTCAAGGACAATCCGCAGGCGCTGGAAGCGGCCCTGCGCGGCGCCTGCGCCAAGGCCGACGTCATCGTCACCTCGGGTGGCGTGTCCAGCGGCGCGGCCGATTTTACGCGCGAGATCCTGGCGCGCCTCGGTGAAGTGGCCTTCTGGCAGATCAACATGCGTCCGGGCCGCCCCATGGCCTTCGGCCGGATTGCCAGCGAGGGCGACACGGCCTTGCTGCTGGGCCTGCCCGGCAACCCCGTGGCCGTGATGGCCGCGTTTTATTTCCTCGCCCGCCCCACCCTGCTGCGCCTGATGGGCGCCGATGCGGACACGTCCGCCCTGCCGCTGCTGCAGGTGGCGGCGCAAGCGCCGATGCGCAAGAAACGGGGCCGCACGGAATACCAGCGCGGCATCGTCGAGCGCGGCGCGGACGGACGCCAGCACGTGCGCGTGACGGGCGCGCAAGGCTCGGGCATCCTGCGCTCGATGACGCAAGCCAATTGCATGATCGTGCTGCATGAAGCGCAAGGCCACGTGGCGGCCGGCGACCTCGTCGATGTCGTGCTGTTCCATGGCCTGATGTAAGCAACTCCCCTCCCCCCTTTCTTTGACGGCCCGCCTTGTGCGGGCCGTTTGCATTGCCCCTTCGCAATCTATTTCCCGGCGTGGCGGCTATTCCGCTAGCGAGATAATAATGTTAATTATTTCTCAATGAAAAATATCAAAAAACACAACACAAATTGTAATAATTTTATTTATTAGTTGATATTGAAGTTTCTTCGGTGATAACATCCGAACTCATATAAAAATTCAATTTTGATATTGTTTTCATGAGGAAACTACCAATGAAACACGGTCCATGGTTGGCGAGCACTTGCATGCTGGGTGCGGCAGTCATATTCGGCATGTTGTCTCTGGCCCCCCTGCCCGCGTATGCGAAAGGCGGGGCCCGCGCCGACGTGCTGGACAACTGCAACTGGAATCGTCCCGGCGTCGACCCGTTCATGGGTGACGTGGTGGCGGCCGTGGACCGCTATACGGATATCGCGCCGCCGGTGCGCGAACAATTGAAGGAGCGCATGCGCGCGCGCCAGTACGATGAGATCGTGGTGATCAGCCGCGACGCCATCCGCAGCAAGGGCAATTACAATGCGCGCATCAGCGACATGCATTTCGGCCCGGGCCGCGTCTGCCGCAACGTCACGCGCTCGGGTTGGAGCGAGCAGATGCAGGAACGGGGACTCGTGTATTGCGTGCAGGGCCAGTGCATCCTGGTGCCGACGATTTGCCGCAACGTCAGCCGTATCACGCAGGCGCCCGCGTCGGCGCCGCCAGCGGCCGGTGGTGCCGCTCCCGGCGGTACGGCACCCGTTGCCGCCGCCCCCGCCGCCCCGGAAACGGCAGGCGTGCCCCTGATCGACAATCCCGACGCCTTGCGCGGCGGTTCTTTCACGGGCGGCGCCATGCCGCCCGAGGTGGCCAGCATTCCTTTCCTGCCCTTCGATTATGTGCGCACCGTCGGCGGCATCGCGGCGCCGGCCGGCATGGGCGGCGGCGGCGGAGGTGGTGGCGGAAGCGTGCCGCCGGACCAGGGCAGCAGCATCATCGTGCCGCCTACCACGATCCTGCCGACGCTGCCGCCCACCGACCCGACAGTCCTGCCGGCCGTGCCAGAACCGCAAACCTGGGCCATGCTGCTGGCGGGACTGGCGTTGACGGCATTCTGCGCCAGAAAACGCCGTACCGGCAAGCATGCCGCGTGAGGCGTAGCCAGCCAGGTGCGAACTTGTTACTATGGTGCATTCCAGACAAGGATCGCCATGCCCGACATCGATAGCCGTTTGACACACGTCACTGCGCTGCGCCGGGAAGGCAGGCATGCGGAAGCGCTGCCGCTGCTGCAACAGGTGTTCGCCGCCGCCGGACAGGCATTGAATCCGGCAAGATCGAACCATTTCATTCCCATGCTGGAGTGGAAATTTTTGGCCGATGCCTACGCGCCGGCATACGCCGCCCTGCAGGTGGAGCGTGACGCGCAAATACGGCTGCTACTGTCAGGCGAACATGATTTCGGCCGCCACGACAGCAGCGTAACGCAGGCAAGCGACGCGTTCGGGCGCACGTCGCGCTTCTCGATCATCGCTGCAATGAACGACACGCTGGGCGATGCCCATTCCACCGCAGACCTGTTCGCCCGGCTGGACGCCAGCACCCCCGAACTGGCGCTCCAGTATGCCTGGCAAGCCCTGCCAGCCGTCGTCGCGGCGGGCAATTTCGCGCTGGCGGACCGCTATCGCTGCCCCGCCCCGCTGGGCCATCTCGATACTGTCAATGCCCTGGCCGCCAGCCAGCCCCTGTTTCCCGCGCCGGGCACGGCGCCGCGCCTGGCGGCGGAGTTGATGAATCTGGTGAAAGACGTGCGGATCGCCGCTGCCGTGCTGCACGGGCAAGGGCAGGCGATCGAGGCCGAGGCCTTGTGCGCCGCCCTGCTGGCCGGCCTGGCGAATGAGGCCATGCGTGCACTGGCGCAGCGCGAACTCGATGCGCCAGGCAGCATCACCGCTGAAATCGTCAAGCGCCAGATGGACGAGGAAACACAGGCCTAGCCAGCCGCTACGGCGAACAAGACGTGCCTATTCGCCGTCCGCCTCGGCGGACAGCCCCGCGTCCGCCTTACCCAGCAGCAAGGCGGCCGCTTCGCCCGGCAAGGCTTCCACGGATTTCAATTTGCGCGCCATCTGCCGGCTGCGCACTTCCGCGCTTTCGATATTCTTCGCCGCCTTTTCCAGGGTCAGCCGGGTTTGCGACAGCACGTCGCCAAACTTGCCGAATTCCGTCTTGACGGCGCCCAGCACCTGCCATACTTCAGACGAGCGCTTTTCCAACGCCAGGGTGCGGAAACCCATCTGCAGACTGTTGAGCAGGGCCGTCAGGGTCGAGGGCCCCGCGATGCTGACGCGGTGCACGCGCTGCAATTCGTCGGCCAGACCCGGGCGGCGCAGCACTTCCGCATACAGGCCTTCCGTGGGCAGGAAAAGGATGGCGAAATCCGTCGTCTGCGGCGGCGCCAGGTATTTCTCGGCGATGGTTTTCGCCTCGCCGCGCACGGCCCGCTCCAGCTCCCGGCCGGCCAGGGCCACGCCGTCCGCATCGGCCCGCTCGGCCGCCTCCACCAGGCGCTCATACTGTTCCTTGGGAAACTTCGCATCGATGGGCATCCACACGGGCGGTCCACCGTCGGCAAGGCCCGGCAGCTTCAAGGCGAATTCCACGCGCGCGCCGCTGCCCGGCACGGTTTCCACGTTCTTCGCATACTGGTCGACAGTGAGTACCTGCTCCAGCAGCATTTCCAGCTGCACTTCGCCCCACGTGCCCCGCGTCTTGACGTTGGTAAGCACCCGCTTCAGATCGCCCACGCCCAGCGCCAGCTGCTGCATTTCACCGAGCCCCTGGTGGACTTTTTCCAGCCGCTCCGACACTTGCTGGAACGAGGCGGACAGGCGCGTCTCCAGGGTCGCGTGCAGTTTCTCGTCGACCGTCTTGCGCATCTCTTCCAGGCGCGCGCCGTTATCGGCCTGCAAGTCGCGGATCTTGTTTTCCAAGGTGGCGCGCACTTCCAGCATGCGCTGCGCATTCGATTCCGTCAGCTGGGCCAGGGTCTGGTTGGTGCTGTCGGCAAAGCGCGCCAGGCTTTGTGCCTGTTCCTCGCGTCCGACTTTCCCCTGCGCCTGCATCTGCGTGCGCAGGCTGTCGAGCTGTTGCAGAGTCGCCGCCTGGAATTGCGCCAGGCCGGCCGCCAGGTCTTGCCGCGTCGCTTGCGCCGACGCCTGCAGCTGCATGCGCACTTCGCGCTCGACCCGGTCGATGCGTTCCAGGCTTTGCTGCTGGTGCTGCTGCACCAGGGCCAGGGTGGTGGCGCCATCGCCGGCCGCGCCGCGCGGGCGCAGCAAAATCAATAGCAACAGGACGATGGCGACGGCGGCGGCGCCCAGCAGGCTGTAGAACTCGATTGGGCTCATGGGATCAGTCAGGTTTGTTGCGCATCCAGTCGGCCGTCTGATAGAACGACTCCATCAGGCGCACGCGCAAGGATTCTTCGATGCCCGTGTCTTCCATGGCCCAGGCCATGGCGCGCAGCCACTGGTCGCGCTCGCTGGTGCCGATGGCATAGGGCAAGTGGCGGGCGCGCAGGCGTGGGTGGCCGAATTTCTCGATATACAAATCCTGTCCGCCCATCCAGCCCGTGAGGAAAAAATACAGCTTGTCGCGCGAGCCGTCCGTCGATGGCGGATGCATGACGCGGATGCCGGCGAACTCGGGCTCCAGTTCCATCAAGTCATAGAAACGGTCGACCATTTCGCGCAGCACGGGGGCGCCGCCGATGGTCTCGTACAGGGTGGGGGCAGTGGTATCAGTCATGGCCGCCATGATAGCGCAAGCATCGGCGCTCCATGCACCACTGGCTCTCTCTGCCACAATTAATGGCAATATACTTGACTAATCAAGTTTTCATCAACTACCATGCAATTTTAAAACATGGATAAGACGAACATGCCAACCGCCACAGACACTGATTTGCTGCGCAATATTAACTTCCGCTGGCTGCTGGGCGGCGGACTCGTCTCCATGCTGGGCGACCAGTTCAGCATGCTGGCGCTGCCGTGGCTCGTGCTGAGCCTGACGGGCGATAGCCTCAGCCTGGGTATCGCCGTGGCCCTGATGGGCACGCCGCGCGCCGTGCTGATCTTGCTGGGCGGCACCATCGCCGACCGTTATTCGCCCCGGCGCGTGCTGCTACTGAGCAAATATGCGAACGCTGCCATCCTGCTGGCACTGGCGGCGCTGCTGGTGCTGGACCGGGCCAGCCTGGCGCTCGCGTATGCGGCCGCGCTGGCGCTCGGCGTCGCGTCCGCCTTTGGCATACCGGCCGGCACGGCCATCCTGCCGCAAGCCGTGCCTGCACCAACGTTGCAGAAAGCCAATGGCTTGCAGATGGGTGTGCGCCAGCTGTCCTTGCTGGCCGGTCCCCTGCTGGCGGCGCTCGTGCTGGGCAGCCGCGATGGCGGGCAGCAAACCAGCATGACGGCGCTGGCCGCCGCCTTTGCCATCGATGCGCTGACGTTTGTGTTTTCCGCCTGGACCTTGCGGCAAGTCAAGCTGCGGCCGCTGGCCGTGGCGGCCGCGCAGGGCATGTGGCGCGACATGGCGGCGGGCCTGGCCATGGTGTGGCGCGACCTTCCCTTGCGCAGCTGCTATGCCTACTGGGCGGTGGTGGCGTTCTTCGTCATGGGTCCGCTGCAAGTGGCCTTGCCCGTGCTGGCCAGTGAGCGCCTGCACGGCGCCGCGGCGCTGGGCGTGCTGATGGGCGCGCACGGCGCCGGCACCCTGGCCGGGATGCTGGCGTCCGGCCTGGGCGGCGCCTGGCTGCGCCGCCGCTTCGGCGCCACCCTGCTGCTCGTCGATGCGGTCGTCGGCCTGCTGCTGATGGCGCTGGGACAAATCAGCTCGGCCTGGCACGGCGCGGCCTTGCTGGCTGTCACAGGCGTGCTGGGCGGCTATGTGCAGGTGGCTATCTTTACGTGGATACAGCGGCGCGTGGCGCCCGCCATGCTGGGCCGGGCGATGGCTGTGTTCATGGGCATCTTCCTGGGACTGGCCCCGCTGTCGGCGGCGGCCACGGGCGCACTGCTGCGCCACCTGACGGTGGGCGAACTGTTTTGCGCCGGCGGCGCCCTGCTGCTGGCCGCCGCCATCGCCGCCGCCCTGTTCACGAATATTGCCCACATCGCCACCACCGATTACATCACCCAACCTTGAGGAAACCGCAACATGGATAAAATACAGCAAGCTGCCTTGAAAGCAGCTTACCGGCAACAAGCGCCCGCGCTGGGCATCATCGCGCTGCGCCACCTGCCCAGCGGCTGCACCCTGCTCGACCGCAGCCGCAACGCGCCCGGCGCGCTGAACCGCCACCGCTTCGAACTCACGCTGGGCACGCACCGCAATGCGCGCCTGCAGGCGGACTGGCGGCGCGACGGCGCGGCGGCCTTCCGCTTCGACATCATCGACACCGTCGATCAATCCGCCGACCCGGCCTTCGATGCGGACGCCGAACTGGACGCCCTGCTGGCGCTGCATCAGGCGCAGCTGCTGGAACAGGGACAGGCACGCTATTGAGCGGCCATGCTTTACACTTGCGCACTCACGCACTGCGCAGCAAATGAAAAGGATGTCATGACCGATCACACTCTCCCGACGCCGGACGGCGGCAGCGCGCTGGACTTTTGCCTGCGCCTGGCGCGTGCCCAGGCGCTCATCGTGCGCCGCTTCGACAGCATTCTGGGCAATCTGCACGGCCTGAGTTTCAGCGATTACCAATTGCTGTACCACTTGCAGCGGGCGCCCGGCGGGCGCCTGCGCCGCATCGACCTGGCCGAGCGCTTGGCGCTGACGGCATCCGGCATCACGCGCTCGCTGATGCCGCTGGAAAAAATCGGCCTGGTGGCACGCCAGGCTGATGCACGCGATGCGCGCGTCGGCTACGCCGCCATCACCGAGGCGGGACTGGCATTGCTGGCGCACGCGACTACGACGGCGCAGGCGCTGGGCCAGGAATTGCTGGGCAATGCCAGCGTGGACCAGCTGGCGCCCCTGTCCATGCTGCTGGGCACGATCGCCGGCAATCAGCCCACGAACGGCTGACGCGCGCTACACCAGCGCCAGCTTGCGCAGGCGCCGCGTCGATGGCCAGCGCGCCATGCCCGTCTCGTCACGGATGGCGGCGCAGGCGGCCAGCACTCTGGCGCACTCGTCCTCGCGCAAGCCCGCATTCAGGGTCAGGCGCACCAGCGAACGGTTCTTCGGCGTAGCCGGCGCGCAAAAGACGGCGCCGTAGATGCCGTGCCGTTCCAGCGCCTTGCGCAGGATCAGGGTATCGGGTTCGCTGCCCGCTTCCAGCGCGATGATCTGCTCGGTGCCGTCGCTGACGTTGTAGCCGAGATCCGTCAATCCCTGGCGCAGCCGCACGCTGTGGCGGTGCAGCGCGGCGCGGCGGCCATCGGCGGCGCGGATGAAGTCGAGCGCCGCATCGAACCACGCCAGTTCGTGTTCGAGCAGGCAGGAACTGAAGATGGCGGGCCGCGAGGCGGACAAAAAATATCCCTTGAAACGGGCCGAACAGGTAATCAGCCCCGCCCGGCCCGCGAACGCCTTGGCCAATGACGCCGTGCGGAAATGCACGCGCTCGGCCAGGCCCAGCTCCACCACCAGCCCTGCGCCCTGCGGGCCGTGCGTGCCCAGCGAGTGCGACTCGTCGACGATCAGCATGCTGCCGCTGCGTTCGGCGATTTCCACCATGTCCAGCAGCGGCGCCACGCTGCCGTTGGTGCTGTACAGCGCATCGACGATGATGATGCCGGGGCCATGCTTGTCGAGCTGGCGCTGCAGGTGGGCGCCATCGTTGTGCAGGAAGGCGACGGGCACGGCTTGCGCCGATTGCACGCCTTCCCACAGCGAAGCGTGCGCCTGCATGTCGAGGTATACGGGAATGCCCGGCCCGGCCAGGCTTTGCAGCAAGCCCACATTGGCGGCCCAGCCCGACTGCGCCAGCACGCACGCTTCGCTGCCGAGAAAATCCGCCAGCTTGTGTTCCAGCCGGTGCTGGCGGCTGCCTTCCTGCAGGAACACGGACGACATCAGCATGGCGCCGCCGTCCTGCAAGACGCGCGCCTGGGCCGCCAGCAGCGCGGCCTCGCCGGCGATGTTCAGGTAATCATTGCCTGCCAGCATGACCGCACTGGCCGGCACGGCTTGCCATTCGTGCAAGTGCTCGCCGCCGAGCAGCTTCTCGATGCGCTCGACGTAATGTTCATCCATGCGCGCGCGCACGAAGGCGGGCATCAGTTGCTCGGCATGGATGGCGCGGGACGACAGAGGGGAAATAGCGTTTATCATAGGAACTCCGGATTGGTTGCGGTGGGAACTACCGCGTCCAACATGCGCGAGTCATCCGGCAAGAGTTTGATACAGCTCAACAGTTGTGCCGATATTGTGCTGATACAGAGGGAACCCGCCGATCATGTTGCATTGATACGCCTCAACGAACACGCCCCCCTGATCATGATGCATGCGCGGTCCCCTTCCGGAAAACGGTGGCAAGGCAAGCTGCTCCAGCCTTTCCTGCATTTCCACGACGCCATCGAACACACGCCCGTGCGGCGTGCGCAGGTGCGCACCCTGGCGCTCATCGGTGCGCTGGGCATGCCCATGTACTACGCGCTGTGGCATTACTTCTTTCCGCAAGAATACGAATCGCTGCTGCTGCGCACCATCTCCGCCCTGCTGTTCCTGCCCGCGCTATGGCCTGACCGCTTCAGCAATACCTGGTTCAGCGTCTACCTGTTCCTGGGGCTGACCTTCGAACTGCCGTTTTTCTTTACGTATATGTTCCTGATGAACCACGCCTCGACGCTGTGGATGCATTCACTGCTGGTGGCGCTGGTCGTGCTGTTTCACTTCGATACGCGCATCGCCGTGCTGACCTACCTGAGCGGCACCCTGCTGGCGTGCCTGGCGTTTGCCGTGGCCGGCGATCCCGCCTTCCTGCTCAGCCGTGACGTCTTGCAGCAATTGCCCGTGCACTGGTTCACGATTGCCGTGTTGTCCGTCATCAAGGTGGGCCGCAACGTGGGTGCGCAGGAGAAACTGGCCGGGCTGGCGGCCGGCCTGGGCAGCGTGGCGCACGAATTGCGCACGCCTCTCGTCAGCGTCGAGGCAAACGTGCGCGGGCTGCAGCGCGGGCTGCGGCAAAACCTGCAAGGGCAGCCGCCGGACGAGGCCAGCCGGGAAGCGCTGGCGCGCATCCAGTTCGAAGTGCGCCATATGCACCACATGATCGATCTGTTCCTGCTCAGCGCCAGCGCCGTCAACCGCAAGCTCGAAGCCAACGAGGCGGTGGCCATGCACGACAGCGTGACGGCCGTGCTGCGCCGCTACCCGTTTACCAGCACGGCCCAGCGCGACATCGTCAAGGTCGACGTGCGCGCCGATTTCACGTTTCCCGGCCAGTCCGAGCTGTGCGTGGTCATCCTGCTGAACCTGCTGCGCAATGCCTTGAAAAGCATCCACCGCGCCGGCAAGGGAAGAGTGCGCATCATCATCGATGGCGCCCATCCCGTGCCGCGCCTGCTGTTCATCGACACGGGCTGCGGCATCGCCGCGAGCCGATTGCCGCTGATCTTCGACCGTTTCTATTCGTATCCCTCGCATAACGGCAGCGGCATCGGCCTGGCCCTGTGCCGGCAAATCATGCAAGCCTGGCAGGCGCGCATCCGCTGCGTCGCGCGCGAAGGCGCCTACGCCATCTTCGTGCTGGAATTCCCCCAGCCCCTGCCCGTGCCTACGCACAACCGTTTTCCATCCATCCACCGCGCGAGGTGACGCATGCAACTGCCCGTCTACACCCATCCGACCCTGACCGTATTGATCGACGACAGCGATTCTTTCCTGAAAAGCCTGGCGTTCCAGCTCGATCCCGGCCTGGCGCGCAAGACTTTCCACGACACGAGCAGCGCGCTGCACTGGCTGCGCCAAAGTACGCAGCCGGGCGAGACGCCGCTGCACGTCAATTTCGACACGCAAAACCTGCCGCCCGACCAGTGCAACGTGGCGCTCGACATCGAACGCATCTGGCGCATCAGCGGCCAGGCGCAGCGCTTTGCCGTGCCTTCCGTGCTGGTGGTCGATTATTCGATGCCGCAGATGAATGGCCTGGAATTCTGCCAGGCCGTGCGCGACTTGCCGTGCAAGAAGATTTTATTTACGGGCGCGGCCGATGAAAAGGTGGCCGTGACGGCCTTCAACCGGGGCTTGATCGACCGCTACATCAAGAAGAGCGACGACGATGCGCTCGACATCCTGGAACAGGAAATCGTTGCCCTGCAGCGCGAATTCTTCCTGCAACAATCGGAAACCGTGCGCGATCTGCTGATGCTGCACGACTACAGTTTCCTGCAAGACGAGGCGCTGGCCGCCGTCGTGCACGAGCTGTGCCAGCGCCACGGCTTCGTCGAGTTTTATATCTTTCCCAATCCCAGCGGCATCCTGTTCTTCACGCGCGACGGCCACGCCAAGCTGATGATCATCGAGACGGAGCGCAGCCTGCACACGCAATATGAAATGGCGCGCGACAGCGACGCACCGGAATCCCTGCTGCTGGCCCTGCTGGAAATGCGCGTGATCCCGTACTTTTCCGACGCCGACAGCGATGGCATGTATTCCAGCCAGATCGGCGAAAACTGGTTCCGCTATTGCGCCGCGCCCACCATCTGCCTGGGCGGCGTGACCTATTTCTGGGCCCTGTTCGACGTGCCGGCGCACCAGCTGGAACAACCGGTGATGTCCTACGCGCAATTTCTACGCGCGGGCGCGGGCGACGGCGTCAGTGTTTAGCCTTCCCTTAAGGTCTGTAGCGGCGGATGTTTCAGCACGTTGCGCAAACCCAGCCAGCCGCCGGCGATCGCGCACAGGGCGCCGGCCAGCAAGCCAAAGGCCCACACGCCCGGCGCGAAGCTCCAGGCGAACTTGAACTGGTACGTCGCCAGGGCCCAGCCCATGGCCGCCGCACCCGATGCCGCCAGCAAGCCGGCCAGCGCGCCGACGAGGGAAAACTCGATCAGCTGCGCCTGCGCCAGCTGGCGCCGCGTGGCACCCAGGGCGCGCAGCAGTCCCGCTTCGCGCGTGCGCTCGTCCTGCGAGCCCATCAAGGCCGCATACAGCACCAGCAAGCCCGAGGCCAGTGTAAACGCAAAGAGGAATTCGACGGCCGTCACCACCTGGTCCAGCACGCCCTGAATTTGCTTGAGCACGCCGCCCACGTCGACCACCGTCAGGTTCGGATAGTCGCGCAGCAAGGCATTGCCCAGGTCCGCCTGCGCGGGCGGCAGGTGGAAGGCCGTGATCCACGTCTGCGGCGTGTCCGCCATGGCGGCCGGGTTGATGATGACAAAGAAATTGACGCGCATCGAACCCCATTCCAGCTTGCGCAGACTCGTGATTGCCGCTTCGACGGGCTGGCCGGCGATGTCGAAGCGCAGCTTGTCGCCCAGCTTCAGCTTCAAGGTCTTGGCGATGCCCTCTTCCACCGATGCTTCGGCAGGTGCGCCCGGCGCATTGCTGAACCACTTGCCGGCGACGAGCTTGTTTTCTTCCTGCATCGTGGCCATGGTCGACAGATTGAATTCGCGGTCGGCCAGGCCCTTGGCGCGGTCATCCTCGTACGTGCTTTCCGTGATCGCGTTGCCGTTCACGGCCACCAGGCGCCCCCGTATCATCGGATACAAAGGCGCATTGGCCACGCCGGCCTGGGCCAGGCGCGCGGCGATCGGGTCTTTCTGTTCCGGCAGGATATTGATCATGAAGCGGTTCGGCGCGTCGGGCGGCGTGGCGTTGCGCCAAGCCACCATCAGGTCGCCGCGCACCACCGTCAGCAGCAGCAAGGCCATCAGGCCCAGGGCCAGCGACACCACCTGGATGACGGTAGCGCCCGGGCGGCGCTGCAATGACGTGACGGCAAAGCGCCAGCCCTGGTGGTTGAAGGCGCCGCGCAGCGATTTCAGCGAGCGGATGCCCAGCCATCCGGCCAGGCCGAACAGGGCGAAACCGCCGAGGAAGCCGGCCGCCGTCAGCAAGGCCAGTTTCACGTCGCCCGCCTGCCACAACAGCAGCACGACGAAGGCGGCGATGCCCAGGCCGTAGGTCGCCAGGGCCAGCGCCTGCGGCGGCTCCTGCTCGCGGCGGATCACACGGTTGTGCGGAACATTGCGCAACTGCAAAATCGGCGGCAGGGCAAAGCCCAGCAACAGCAGCATGCCGGTGGCCACGCCCTGCAGCGCGGGCAGCATGGAGACGGGCGGCAAGTCGCTCTGCACGAGTTTGCCCAGCAACTCCAACAGCACCAGGTGGCCGCCGAAGCCCACCATCACGCCGATCAGGCTGCCCACCAGGCCCACCAATAAAAATTCGATCACGTACATGGCCGTCACCTGGTTTTGCGTCAGGCCCAGGCAGCGCAGCATGGCGCAGGCATCGAGGTGCCGCAGCATGAAGCGGCGCGCCGCCATGGCCACGGCGACGGCCGCCAGCATGGCCGACAGCAAGCCGACGAGCGACAGAAAACGGTCGGCGCGGTCCAGGGTCGATTGCATCTGCGGGCTGCCCGATTCCAGCGACTCGATGCGCACGCCCTTGATGGCCTGCGCCTTGATCTGGCTTTCCAGCCAGGCTTGATATTGCGCAAGCTCGGCCGCCTTGGCGGGCGGCGCCGACAGCAGCAAGCGATACGATACGCGCGAGCCGTTCTGCACCAGCGCCGTGGCGGCCAGGTCGCCCAAGGGCAGCATCACGCGCGGCGCGAAATTGAGGAAGGAGGCGCCGCGATCCGGCTCGCTGGCGATCAGTTGCGTGACGGTAAATGCCTTGTCGCCCAGGGTCAGGGTGTCGCCCAGCTTCGCGTTCAGGCTGGACAGGATCGCCGCATCGACCCACACGGTGCCGGGCGCCGGCACCTGGTCCGTGGGCCGCCCCACGGCATCCTGCGCTTCGCTCAGTTTGGTCGTGATTTTCAGCTTGCCCCGCTGCGGGTAGCCGGGCGAGACGGCCTTGATGGACGCCAGTTGCGACAGCGATCGCTCGCCTTCGCCCGCCTGCGCCATGCTGGGAAACGTCACCGTGTCGGCCAGGATAAAACCGCGCTTCTGCGCTTCGGCGCGCCAGGCCGCAGTGACGGGCTGGTCGGCGCTGATGACGAGGTCGGCCCCCAGCAGCTGGTGCGCATCGCGGTTCAGGCCCGCGCGCAGGCGGTCAACGAAGAAGCCGACGGCCGACAGGGCCGCCACGGCGACGATCAGCGCGACGAGCAGGAAACGCAGTTGCCCGGCGCGCCAGTCGCGGCCGGTCATTTTCAAGGAGAGGCGGAGCATGGGCGGCGGGTCTTTATAGAGTTACTGCGCGCTGCCGTGGGCGGCCGCGTGCTGCGCGAAATACGCGTCGACGGTAGCGAGGAAAACGTCTTTCTGCGCCTGCGGCAGGAAGGCGGCGATGAAACCGTTGCGCGCCAGGCGTTGCGCGTGGGACAGGCCCAGTGGCAGCGCGTCGAAGATGGCGTCGAAATTGTCGTTCATGTAGCCGCCGAAATAGGCGGGATCGTCCGAGTTCACCGTCACCAGCAGGCCCGCGTCGAGCAGTTGCACCAGGTTATGGTCATGCATCTGGTCGAACACGCGCAGCTTGGTGTTCGACAGCGGGCAGACGGTGAGCGCGATCTGTTCGCGCGCCAGGCGGGCCGTCAGTTCCGCGTCTTCCAGGCAGCGCACGCCATGGTCGATGCGTTCGACTTGCAAGTCGTCGAGCGCCGTGCGGATGTAGGCTGGCGGACCTTCCTCGCCCGCGTGGGCCACCAGGTGCAGGCCCAGTTCGCGGCAACGGGCAAACACGCGCGAGAATTTTTCGGGCGGGTTGCCCACTTCCGAGGAATCGAGGCCGATGCCGATGAATTTGTCGCGGTGCGGCAAGGCGTCTTCCAGGGTCTCGAACGCCTCTTTCTCGCTCAGGTGGCGCAGGAAGCACAGGATCAGGGCCGCGCTGACGGGGCTGTCCTGGCAGGCGCGGTGGATGCCGTTGATCACGTCGGCGATGGGCACGCCGCGCGCCGTGTGCGTTTGCGGATCGAAGAAGATTTCCGTGTGCAAGACGTGATCGGCTTCGGCGCGGCGCAGGTAGGCTTGCGTCATGTCATAGAAATCCTGCTCTTTCAAGAGCACGCTTGCGCCGGCGTAATAAATGTCGAGAAAAGACTGTAAATCCGTAAAAGCATAGGCGCTGCGCAAGTGTTCCACCGATTCATAGCCCAGCGGCACGCCATTGCGCTCGGCCAGTGCGAAAATCAGTTCTGGTTCCAGCGAGCCTTCGATGTGGATATGCAGCTCGGCCTTCGGCATGCCGCGGACGATCGCGCGCAATTGGGAGTTCATCATGGGTGTTCCTTATAGGGTGACGATAAAAATGCTGGCCCGCGTGCACGCGGCGCGCAGGGCCATCAGACATGCAGGCATCTTAGCGCAAGATGGCCCGCCTCACCGGCGCCCGGCCGCCGTGGCGCCGCTTGCGGCAGCGCCATGGCCGGCACCGGCACGCTGTGGCGAATTGTCGTATGATGATTTAAAAGGTATACAGAAGTTCATTGGAATCGATGAAGAATTTGATGATTTATCCAATTAAATCAACAATTTACAAACAAGTATTAAGGATATGCTGACATATCTTTTGACTTCCTGATCCTTTAGAGCAATAATTAATTTCATGGGGTAAAGGTAGGTGCAATAAGCGCTATCAACAGTGAAAAATAAGCCGGCTGGCCACGTCAGCACACGGCATCAAGCGCCAGTTTTTTGGTCCGGGCAATCCGGACTCGCAAAGACAGCCGGGCTTGAAACAACAATAAAAATCGGTACGAGGTACAGGAAAAGTTCAGACGGCAAGCCCAGGCGAGTGCCAGGCGGGCGGCCATGGTGACTGGCAGTTCAGGTTTACATTAAAGGACATTGACATGACCATTTTTGATAACTATGCAGCACGCTACGAGCGCACCCGCGAAGAGGAAATGTCGCTCACCGAATACCTGGCCCTGTGCAAGAAGGACAAGCTGACGTATGCCAGCGCGCCCGAACGCATGCTGGCCGCCATCGGCGAACCGCAACTGGTCGACACGCGCAACGACACGCGCTTGTCGCGCATCTTCGCCAACAAGGTGATCAAGATCTATCCCGCCTTCCGCGAGTTCTACGGCACCGAGGAAGTCATCGAGCAAGTCGTCTCGTATTTCCGCCACGCGGCGCAAGGCCTGGAAGAACGCAAGCAGATCCTGTACTTGCTGGGGCCTGTGGGCGGCGGCAAGTCGTCCATCGCGGAAAAACTCAAGTCGCTGATGGAACACGTGCCCTTCTATTGCCTGAAAGGCTCGCCCGTCAACGAATCGCCGCTGGGCCTGTTCAACGAACAAGAGGACGGCACCATCCTGGAAGAGGATTACGGCATCCCGCGCCGCTACCTGCGCAACATCCCCAGCCCGTGGGCCGTCAAGCGCCTGCATGAATACAATGGCGATATCAACCAGTTCCGCGTCGTCAAGCGCTATCCATCCGTGCTGAAACAGATCGCCATCTCGAAGACGGAGCCGGGCGACGAGAACAACCAGGATATTTCCTCGCTGGTGGGCAAGGTCGATATCCGCAAGCTGGAAGACTATGCGCAGGACGACCCGGACGCCTACAGCTATTCGGGCGGCCTGTGCCTGGCCAACCAGGGCTTGATGGAATTCGTGGAAATGTTCAAGGCCCCGATCAAGGTCCTGCATCCGCTGCTGACGGCCACGCAGGAAGGCAACTACAAGGGCACGGAAGGCTTCGGCGCGATACCGTTCGACGGCATCATCCTGGCCCACTCGAACGAGTCGGAGTGGAAGACGTTTAAAAACAACCGCAACAACGAGGCCTTTCTTGACCGTATCTATATCGTCAAAGTGCCGTACTGCCTGCGCGTGTCCGATGAAATCAAGATCTACGACAAGCTGGTGGCCAATTCCTCGCTGGTGAAGGCCCCGTGCGCGCCCGGCACCCTGCGCATGATGGCGCAGTTCGCCATCCTGTCGCGCCTGAAAGACCCGGAAAACTCGAGCATTTTCTCGAAGATGCTCGTCTACGATGGCGAAAACCTCAAGGATACGGACCCGAAAGCCAAGTCCATGCACGAATACGTCGATTACGCGGGCGTGGACGAGGGCATGAACGGCTTGTCCACGCGCTTTGCCTTCAAGATCCTGTCGAAAGTGTTCAACTTTGACAATTCCGAAGTGGCCGCCAATCCCGTGCACTTATTATATGTACTGGAACAGCAGGTCGAGCGCGAGCAGTTCGCGCCGGAACTCGAGCAGCGCTACTTTTCCTATATTAAAGAGCACCTGGCGCAGCGCTACGTGGAATTCATCGGCAAGGAGATCCAGACGGCATACCTGGAAAGCTATTCGGAATACGGGCAGAATATTTTCGACCGTTATGTGACGTTCGCCGATTTCTGGATACAGGACCAGGAATACCGCGATCCGGACACGGGCGAAAGCTTTGACCGCGAATCGCTGAACAATGAGCTGGAAAAGATCGAGAAGCCGGCGGGTATTTCCAATCCGAAGGATTTCCGCAATGAAATCGTCAACTTCGGGCTGCGCGCGCGGGCCTCGAACGGCGGCAAGAATCCCGCCTGGACCAGTTATGAAAAGTTCCGCACGGTGATTGAAAAGAAAATGTTTTCGAATACGGAGGAATTGCTGCCCGTGATTTCCTTCAATGCCAAGGCCAGCGCCGACGATGCCAACAAGCACGCCGACTTCGTGGCACGCATGGTGGAAAAAGGCTATACGGCCAAGCAGGTACGCCTGTTATGCGAATGGTACTTGCGGGTACGCAAGTCGTCATAGCGCGGACAGCGGAGGCGCGCTCCGGCCTGACGAGCGGCGGGGCGCGCAAGACGAGAAGCAAGGAGGCACCCTTTGACATACCTTATCGACAGGCGCTTGCAAAGCAAGAATAAATCCGCCGTCAACCGCGAGCGTTTCCTGCGGCGTTACAAGGGCCAGATCAAGGATGCCGTGGGGCGCGCCATCAAGGGGCGCTCGATCACGGACGTCGAGAATGGCGAGAAGGTCAGCATCCCCGTCAAGGACGTGGGCGAACCGTCGTTTGGCCACGCGCATGGCGGCGTATGGGAAGTGGTCAATCCCGGCAACAAGGAATACCTGAAAGGCGACCAGATCGCCCGGCCGAAAGGCGGCGGTGGCGGCGGGCGGGGCAAGGCGGGCAATAGCGACGAGACGACGGAAGACGACTTCATCTTCGAATTGTCGCGCGAAGAATTCATGAATTATTTCTTCGAGGACCTGGAATTGCCGCACATGGTGAAAACCCAGCTGACGGCCACCACGGAATTCAAGAACCAGCGCGCCGGCTACAATATGTCGGGCACGCCCTCGAACATCCACGTGCTGCGCTCCCTGCGCGGCGCGCTGGGCCGGCGCATCGCCGTCGGCGGCGGCGCCCGCAAGCAGCTGGCGCAGGCCGAGGAAGACCTGGCGGCCCTGCTGCACGAAGGCGCGCCCGACAGCGACCCGCTGGTCACGGAACTGCGCCGTCTGATCCACCACCTGCACACGCGCCTGCTGGCGATTCCCTTCATCGACCCGTTTGACTTGCGCTACAGCAACCGCATCAAGGTGCCCAAGCCGATGACGCAAGCCGTCATGTTCTGCATCATGGACGTGTCCGGCTCCATGGACGAATCGCGCAAGGACACGGCCAAGCGCTTCTTCATCCTGTTATATCTGTTCCTCAAGCGCGTCTACGACAAGATCGAGGTGGTCTTCATCCGCCACCATACGGCGGCCGCCGAGGTGGACGAGCATGAATTCTTCAATTCGCGCGAGTCCGGCGGCACCGTCGTGTCGTCCGCGCTGCACTTGCTCAACACCATCATCGACGAACGCTATGGCGCCGGCCAATGGAACAGCTATGTGGCGCAGGCGTCCGACGGCGACAACTGGGACAACGATTCCGTGCTGTGCCGCCAGTTGCTGATCAACACCATCATGCCCAAGGTGCAGTACTACACCTATGTCGAGATCACCGACGGCCCGCAGCAAAACCTGTGGGAGCAATATGCGGGCGTGCTCGACCACCACGCCCATTTCGCCATGCAAAAGATCGTCACGCCGGCCGATATCTACCCGGTCTTCCGCGAACTGTTCAAGAAACAGGTGAAATAATGAGTGCAGCCTTTGACCGCGCCAGCAATACTCCGGGCGAACCGTTCGTGCGCCTGCGCCACCCGAACGCCCTGCCCGAGCAGTCGGAATGGACGTTCGAGCTGATCGAGCAAATCCACGAGGAAATCCGCCGCGTAGCGAAACAGTTTGGCCTCGACACCTATCCGAACCAGCTGGAAATCATTACGGCCGAACAGATGATGGATGCCTACACCTCGGTCGGCATGCCCGTCTCCTACAACCATTGGTCGTTCGGCAAGCATTTTTTATCGACCGAGAAAAGCTACAAGCGGGGCCAGATGGGCCTGGCCTACGAGATCGTCATCAACTCGAATCCGTGCATCGCCTATTTAATGGAGGAAAACAGCCTGACCATGCAGTCGCTGGTGATCGCGCATGCGGCCTACGGCCATAACTCCTTCTTTAAAGGCAATTACCTGTTCCGCGCCTGGACGGACGCGGACGCCATCATCGACTATATGGTGTTTGCCAAGAATTACATCGCCGAATGCGAGCAGCGCCATGGCGTCGATGCCGTGGAATTGCTGCTCGACTCGTGCCACGCCATCCAGAACTATGGCGTGGACCGCTACAAGCGCCCGGCGAAACTGTCGATGGCGAAGGAATATGCGCGCCAGAAAGAGCGCGAAGCCTATGTACAGTCGCAGATCAACCAGCTGTGGCGCACCCTGCCCCGGCGCGACGAGGACGAAGACGAGGACGACCAGCGCAAGGCCGCGCCCCGCTTTCCGCCCGAACCCGAGGAAAACCTGCTGTACTTTATAGAGAAGTACGCGCCGCTGCTGGAACCGTGGCAGCGCGAGATGGTACGCATCGTGCGCAAGATTTCCCAATATTTCTATCCGCAGCGGCAAACCCAGGTCATGAACGAAGGCTGGGCCACCTTCTGGCACTACACGATATTGAACCAGCTCTACGATGAAGGCGTGGTGGGCGACGGCTTCATGATGGAATTTTTGAAAAGCCATACCAACGTGGTCTACCAGCCGCCCATCGACAGCCCGTATTACAGCGGCATCAACCCGTATGCGCTGGGTTTTGCCATGATGAGCGACATCCGCCGCATCTGCGAGCACCCGACAGACGAAGACCGCGCCTGGTTCCCCGACATGGCCGGCAGCGACTGGCGCAAGAGCCTGGACTTTGCCATGCGCAATTTCAAGGATGAAAGCTTCATCGCCCAGTATTTGTCGCCGCGGCTGATCCGCGAATTCCATTTCTTTGCCGTGCTCGACGACGACAAGAATGAAAAGCTGGCCATTTCCGCCATCCACGACGATGCCGGCTACCGCTACGTGCGCCAGCAGCTGGCCGAACAGTACAACCTGGGCAACCGCGAGCCCAACATCCAGGTCTGGTCCGTCAATACGCGCGACGACCGCGCATTGACCTTGCGCCACACGCAGTTCCAGCGCCGCCCGCTGAACCAGCAGGCGGCCGAGGTGCTCAAGCACGTGGCGCGGCTGTGGGGCTTCGATGTCCACCTCGATACGGTCGACCCGCAGGGCGTCGTCCTGGGTACTCTGAATTGCCGCCGGGAAAAACGCAACCGGCGCGACGACGCTGTCGTCCGGCCATGAAATGATTTATTGATAATAATCAATGGCAAGAATATAAGCGTTTCCTATGCCTACATAGGAATTCCGTATGGCCTGGCGGCGTCAAACGGCCGCCAGCACCGCCTTTTTTGACCTGGATAAAGTCCCTTCCGCACCCGTTTGGTGCGCGCGCGCCGCTAAGTGGTCTGGTTCCGAGCCAAAACATTTCCAAAAGGAAAGATTTTTCTCCAAATTTAGCGGTTTCCATATTGAATATCACGAAATATAATTCCGCCAGATGGGCACATCGGAGAACTTAGCAGTGGTCGCCCAAAACCGCTGTAAAAAACCGATAAGACCGCCTTTTTTTATGTCCGAAAGCGTGCAAAGATGACATAAGCAAGTACGTTTTCAGGGCGCAAAAGCGCCAAAAATTTAACCGGTTTTAGGCGTTAAAAATCTGTGTAAAATAAAGAATTCGTATGTATAATTCGGCGACGTCCCGGATACGGCTGGAGCTTTGTGTCGTCATTTTGGGGTTCAGTTGCAAGACAAGAGATGGTATTTGGAGAAAGCAGGCATGAATTTTTCGAACGAGAAAAGTCCCAAGAACTACACAGGCATCACTATCGTTGTCCTGCTGCACGTTCTCGCGGCTTACGGGATCGTGACGGGCTTGGGCAAGCGGTTGGTCACCAAAATGATGGAACCGGTTGAAACCAAGATTATCGAGGAAGTCAAACCGCCTCCACCGAAGGATCTTCCACCGCCACCACCGCCGCCAGAAATGAAAGCGCCACCGCCGCCATTCATTCCGCCAGTCGAGGTGAACGTGCAGCAGCCGCCACCACAGCAGAACGTGATTGCAAATACGACTGCCGTGAAGCCAGCCACGAATGTATTGGCGCCGCCAGCACCGCCTGCACAGCCTGCGCCAGCTCCTGGACCAGCCAAATCGGTGCGTACGCCGGCCGTGGTTGACTTCAGTGTCTGCGAAAAGCCGGCTTATCCAAAGTCGTCGCAGCGCAATGAGGAAACCGGTGTGGTGACACTGTCCTTCCTGATCGGTGTAGACGGCAAGGTCGCTGATTCGAAGATCGTGAAGTCCAGCGGCTTCAGAGACCTGGACAAAGCCGCAGTGCAAGGTATTAGCCGCTGTACATTTAAGCCGGCAACAGTTGACGGCAAGCCGGAACAAGGCTGGCAGCAAATGCAATACGTTTGGTCGCTGGATTAAAACCCGAGGCAGTTATCCCCTGTCTCACACTATGATTTCGTTGTCATTACGTTCAGCGATCTGTTATTTTTAATTTTGGAGGAAGCATGTTTAAGAATACCCGTTTGTCCGCATTTTTTGCCGCGGTTCTGTTGTCCGTTACCGCTACTACCGCCCTGGTAGCAGCTCCGGCATTCGCTGACGCGCCAGCATCGGCTGCCGCTTCGGCTCCAGCGGCAGACGCTGCAGCAGCACCAGCACCAGCTGCTGACGCAGCCGCTCCAGCAGCAGACGCAGCAGCTCCAGCCGCTGACGCAGCAGCTCCAGCCAAAACCGAAGAAGTCCACAACCCGTTCGGCCTGCAAGCAGTGTGGGACGGCGGCTTCGTGCCACGCGCCACCCTGATCATCCTGGCCATCATGTCGATCGGCAGCTGGTACATCATCATCACCAAGCTGATGGATCAAATGAAGATCTTCAAGCAAGCCAAAGAAACCGCTGCCAAATTCTGGAAAGCCCCTTCGATCGCTGCTGGTTCGGCAACGCTGACCGAAGGCTCGCCATTCCGCTTCATCGCTGAATCGGGCACCAAGGCAACGGCTCACCATGACGGCGCCCTGCTGGAACAAATCGACCTGTCGACCTGGGTGACGATGTCGATCCAGCGCGCTTCGGACAAAGTCCAGTCGCGTCTGCAAGATGGCCTGTCGTTCCTGGCAACCGTTGGTTCGACCGCACCGTTTATCGGTCTGTTCGGTACCGTTTGGGGTATTTATGGCGCGCTGACCAACATCGGCATGACCGGTAACGCATCGATCGACAAAGTGGCAGGTCCAGTTGGTGAAGCACTGATCATGACCGCTTTCGGTCTGCTGGTCGCCGTTCCTGCCGTTCTGGGTTACAACTGGCTGGTGCGTCGTAACAAAACCGCAATGGAAGACGTACGCTCGTTCAGCGCCGACGTTCACTCGGTACTGATCTCCGGCGCCATGTCGACCAGCGAAGCTGGCCGTGCTGCCGGCGCTAAAAAGATCGGATAAGAATCATGTCGATGTCCGTCGGCTCCGACAGCGGAGATGAAGATCAAGTAATGTCAGAAATCAACACGACGCCGCTCGTCGACATCATGTTGGTTTTGCTGATCATTTTCTTGATCACCAGTCCGGTTGTCCTCAAATTGCAGAAAATCGATCTGCCGATCGAGGCCAACCAAGCCCTTCAAAGCAAGCCAGAAAACGTCAACATCGTTGTCAACAAGGATGGCGAGATTTATCTGGGCCAGAAGAAACTGAAAGATACGAGCGAGCTGTTCGATTATCTGAAAGTTGAAGCAGTGAAAGTACCGCAGCCGGAAGTACACGTTCGTGGCGACCAAGAAACACGCTACGAATCGATCGGCCGGGTTATTTACACGACCCAACGTGCCGGGATCCAGAAGGTCGGCTTCATCACCGAACCACCTGACAAGGGCTGATAGCGACTGGCGGCGGCGTCCCGGCAACAAGGGGACGCCACTGCCGGAAGCTGACCGGGCGGCAGTTTCGCCCGGTGCTTCGTTGGACTTCTTAAAGGAAACACTATGAGTATGAATGTCGGTTCGGGAAGCGCTCCAGGCGCGGATCCGGAACCAATGATGGAACTGAACATGACGCCCCTCATCGACGTGATGCTGGTGCTGATTATCATGTTGATCATCACGATTCCTAAGCAAAACCACTCGGTGAACTTGAACATGCCGGTCGGCACCCCGCCGCCACCGACAACCGAACCAGTGGTCGTCACGATCGATGTCGATTTTGACGGTACGATCTTGTGGGACAATCAGGTCGTTCCTGACCGCGCTTCGCTGGAAGCCAAGCTGAGCAACGTTGCTGCGCAAGCAGACCAGCCGGAAGTGCATCTGCGTCCGAACAAGCTGGTGGAATACAAAGTCGTCGCCGGTGTGATGGCGTCGGCGCAGCGTCTGGGCGTGACCAAAATCGGTCTGGTCGGCAACGAGCAATTCCAGTAAGCTGCAGCAATCAGGTTCTCTTTACATCCGAATAGGCAGGACTTCCTGCCTATTCGCTTTTTACTGAAAGACTTTCTTATGTCCAAGTTTCGTCTCGCTCATCTCGGCCTCGTCATGGCCGCTATCGGTTTTACCGCAGCAACTCCCGTAATCGGCCTGGGCTCGCTGGCATACGCCGCGGACACCGTGCGTGCCGAAGTGGGCAAGCCACTGCAAGAAGCGCAAAAACTCGCTAGCAGCGGCAAAAACAAGGAAGCGCTGGCCAAGCTGCGCGAAGCTGACAGCGTCGGCGGCAAGACCGCCTTTGAAAGCTACCAGATCGAGCGCGTGCGCGCCTCGGCCGCTGCCGCCGCCGGCGACAACGGCACCGCCATCAAGGCGTTTGAAGCCGTCATCAATTCCGGCCGCCTGAGCGCCGCCGAAGCCCCCAAATTCACGCAAGCGCTGGCCGGCATGTACTACCGCGCCAAGGACTGGCCGAACACCATCACCTGGATCAAACGTTCGCTGAAAGACCGCGAAGATCCACAGATGCGCGAACTGCTGATCCAGACCTACTACGTCAGTGGCAACTACGCCGAAGCGGCGAAAGAACTGCAATCGCGCGGCGGCAACTCGGAAGCGAGCCTGCAAATGCTGGCCAACATCCAGTTGAAACAGAACGACAAGGCGGGCTATGTGTCCACCCTGGAAAAACTGGCATCGAGCTATCCGAAAACCAGCTACTGGGCCGACCTGCTGAACCGCGTTTCCGGCAAACCTGGCTTCTCTCAGCGCCTGGGCCTGGACGTCCAGCGCCTGCGCCTGGCCAACGGCCTGTTCACCAAGCCGTCCGAATACATGGAAATCAGCCAGCTGGCCTTGCAAGCAGGCAATCCTGGCGAAGCGCTGAGCATCATCGAGCAGGGCTACAAAAAAGGCGTGCTGGGCACCGGCGCCGATGCCGCCCGTCACCAGCGTCTGAAAGACCTTGCCCTGAAAACCCAGGCTGACCTGAAAGCCAACGCCGCCAAATCGGAAGCGGAATACGTCAAGAACAAGGACGCCGACAGCTTGAGCAAGCTGGGCTTCGCCCTGGTCTATGACGGCCAGGCAGAAAAAGGCCTGGGCCTGATGAATGACGCCGTGAAGATGGGCACCGCCAAGTATCCGGAAGAAGCCAAGCTGCATCTGGGCATCGCCTACATCCACGCCGGCAAGAAAGCCAATGCAACGACGGCACTCAAAGCGGTCAAGGGCACGGATGGCGCAGCAGACCTGGCCCGCTACTGGGCATTGATGAACAAATAAGACGACATCCGCAGGATATCGTCGGGCAGCTAGTCGAGTGCCACCAAAAAGCGTTGCCAGCACACCCGCCGGCAACGCTTTTTATCATTTCAGCAGGGAAATTGCCCCTGCGGCCGCCCTGCCGGGTGTGCATCCCTGAAACAGTCCGTATAATCCCCCTTTTGGCACAGTTTTTCATCAGATTCCTATGAAGGTATTCCGCGGACTTCCCAATGCCCAGGCACGAGCGCCTTGCGCTCTGACCATCGGCAATTTTGACGGTGTCCACATCGGCCATCAGGCCTTGCTGGCGCGCGTGCGCGAAGCTGCCACTGAACTCGGCATCGAAGCGGCCGTGATGACGTTCGAACCGCACCCGCGCGAATTCTTCGCCCAGCGCGCGGGCGACCTGTCGAAAGCCCCGCAGCGCATCGCCAACCTGCGCGACAAGCTGCAGTCGCTGGACGACGCCGGCATCGACCGCGTCGTCGTCGAGCACTTCAGCGCCCAGTTCGCCGCCTTGACGCCGCAGGAATTCACGGAAAAAGTCCTCGTCGACGGCTTGCACGTGAAATGGCTGATGGTCGGCGACGACTTTTGTTATGGCGCCCGGCGCGCCGGCGACGTCGCCATGCTGCAGGAAGCGGGCCGTCAATATGGTTTCCACGTAGAAACCTTACCGACGGTGATGAATGGCAGCACGCGCATCTCCTCGTCCGCCGTGCGCCTGGCCCTGGCCGCCGGCGATTTCCCGCTGGCCACGCAGTTGCTGGGCCATCCGTACGCCATATCCGGCCATGTGATCCACGGCCAGAAACTGGGCCGCACCCTCGGTTTCCCCACCCTGAACCTGCGCGTGGCGCACCGCCCCGCCCTGTCCGGCGTCTTCATCGTGCAAGTGCACGGCCTGGGGCCGCAGCCGCTGCCCGCTGTGGCCAGCCTGGGCGTGCGCCCCACCGTCGACGACAGCGGCCGCGTCTTGCTGGAAGTGCATCTGTTTGATTTCGCCCAGTCCTGCTACGGCAAGCTGGTACGCGTGGAGTTTTTGGAAAAGCTGCGCGACGAAGAAAAGTACGACGACTTGCCCACCCTGACGGCCGCCATCGAGCACGACTCGAACCAGGCGCGCGCCTACTTCGAGCAGCGCAGCGGCGCCATTACCGCTACCGACCGAATTTGACGCCGGCCAACTCCGTCGCCTGGCGGCACCTGCCGCCGCAAACCATTCAATATCATTAAAGAAGATTATGTCCGATCAAAACAAGCCAGCCACGCCCAAGCAGAACAAGAAGCCTGAAAGCAAATACCCGGTCAACATGACGGAAACCCCGTTCCCGATGCGCGGCGACATGGCCAAGCGCGAGCCGCAATGGGTGCAGCAATGGCAAGACAAGAAAATCTACGAGCGCGTGCGCAAGGCTGCCGCCGGCCGTCCGAAATTCATCCTGCATGACGGCCCGCCGTATGCGAATGGCGACATCCACCTGGGCCACGCCGTCAACAAGATCCTGAAGGACATGGTCGTCAAGTCGCGCTCGCTGGCCGGCTTCGACGCGCCGTATGTGCCGGGCTGGGATTGCCACGGCATGCCGATCGAGATCCAGATCGAAAAACTGCACGGCAAGAACCTGCCCACGGCCGAAGTGCTGGAAAAGGCGCGCGCCTACGCCAACGTGCAGGTCGAGCGCCAGAAGAAGGACTTCATCCGCCTGGGCGTGCTGGGCGAGTGGGACAACCCTTACCTGACGATGGCGCACGGCAATGAAGCGGACGAATTGCGCGCGCTGGGCAAACTGCTGGAAAAAGGCTATGTCTACCGCGGCCTGAAGCCCGTCAACTGGTGCTTCGACTGCCAGTCGGCCCTGGCCGAGGCGGAAGTGGAATACGCGGAAAAACGCGATCCCGCCATCGACGTCGGCTTCAAGTTCGCCGAGCCGGAAAAACTGGCGGCCGCCTTCGGCCTGCCTTCCCTGCCGACCGATAACGGTTTCATCGTCATCTGGACCACCACGCCGTGGACCATCCCGTCGAACCAGGCGCTGAACGTGCACCCGGAAGTGAAATATGCGCTGGTGAAGACCGAGCGCGATGGCCAGCCGCTGCTGCTGATCCTGGCGCAAGACCTGGTGGTGGCCAGCCTGGCGCGCTTCAAGCTCGAAGGCACGACGATTGCCACCTGCGACGGCGCGGCCCTGGCCGGCATCAGCTTCCGCCATCCGCTGCATGCCAGCGATGCGTTCTACGACCGTCTGTCGCCCTTGTACCTGGCCGAATACGTGACCACGGAAAGCGGCACGGGCGTGGTGCACTCGGCGCCGGCCTACGGCCTGGACGACTTTATCTCGTGCAAGGCGCACGGCATGAAGGACGACGACATCATCAAACCCGTCATGGGCGACGGCAAGTTCGCCTCGACCCTGCCCCTGTTCGGCGGCATGACCATCTGGGAAGCATCGAAGCCGATCTGCAACGCCTTGCGCGAAGCGGGCGCGCTGTTCGAAGTCAAGATGTTCGACCACAGCTACATGCACTGCTGGCGCCACAAGACGCCGATCATCTACCGCGCCACCTCGCAGTGGTTCGCCGGCATGGACGTGACGCCGAAAGACGGCGGCGCGACCCTGCGCGAAACCGCGTTGAAAGGCATCGCCGACACCGAGTTCTTCCCGGACTGGGGCCAGGCGCGCCTGCACGGCATGATCGCCAACCGTCCCGACTGGACCCTGTCGCGCCAGCGCCAGTGGGGCGTGCCGATGGCCTTCATCGTGCACAAGGAAACGGGCGACCTGCATCCGCGCACGCCGGAACTGCTGGAGCAGGTGGCCAAGCTGATCGAAAAAGGCGGCATCGAGGCATGGCAGGCGCTGGACCTGAAAGACCTGATCGGCGACGAAGCGGCCATCTACGCCAAGAACAAGGATACCCTGGACGTGTGGTTCGATTCCGGCGCCACGCACCAGACGGTGCTGGGCGGCCCGCAAGCGCACGGTTCGCACTCGACGCAGCTGCAATTCCCGGCCGATCTGTACCTGGAAGGTTCGGATCAGCATCGCGGCTGGTTCCACTCCTCGCTGCTCGTCTCGTCGATGCTGAACGGCCGTCCGCCATATAAAGCCCTGCTGACGCACGGCTTCACGGTCGATGGCGAAGGCAAGAAGATGTCGAAATCGCTGGGGAACACCCTGGCGCCGCAAAAGATCTCGGACACCCTGGGCGCGGACATCCTGCGCCTGTGGATCGCCTCGACCGACTACACGGGCGAGCTGTCGATCTCCGACGAGATCCTCAAACGCGTGACGGAATCGTACCGCCGCATCCGCAACACCCTGCGCTTCCTGCTGGCGAACACCTCGGACTTCAATCCGGCCACGGACGCCGTGCCGGTCGCCGAGATGTTTGAAATCGACCGCTATGCGCTGGCCAACATGGCCTCGCTGCAGCAGCAGATCGAGAACAACTACGCGCGCTACGAGTTCCACCCGGTGGTGTCGAAGCTGCAGACCTACTGCTCGGAAGACCTGGGCGGCTTCTACCTGGACATCCTGAAGGACCGTTTGTACACCTCCGGCTTGACGTCGCACGCGCGTCGTTCGGCGCAGACGGCACTGTGGCACATCACGCAAAGCCTGCTGCGCCTGATGGCCCCGGCCCTGTCGTTCACGGCCGAGGAAGCGTGGGCCGTCTTCGCCGGCGCGGAAGCGTATGCCGCCAGCGATGAAACCATCTTCACGCAAACCTGGTGGCAGCTGCCGCAAGTGGCGGACGCCGCCGACCTGCTGGAGAAGTACACGGCCCTGCGCGCCGTGCGCACGGACGTGACGAAACAGCTGGAAGACTTGCGCACCTCGGGCGCCATCGGCTCCTCGCTGCAGGCGGAACTGACGATCAAGGCCGCGCCGATGAAGTACAAGCTGTTGACGACCCTGGGCGACGACCTGAAGTTCGTTTTCATCACCTCGCAGGCAACGGTGGCCGAAGTGGCCGACGAAGCGGCCGAGGAA
Organism: Janthinobacterium glycogeni; assembly: GCF_051380725.1. NCBI lineage: Bacteria > Pseudomonadati > Pseudomonadota > Betaproteobacteria > Burkholderiales > Oxalobacteraceae > Janthinobacterium > Janthinobacterium glycogeni. Next base: position 1,012,602 of record NZ_JBNYXP010000001.1, read on the forward strand.
GTGGTCGTGGCCGCGTCGACGGCGCCGAAGTGCGAGCGCTGCTGGCACTACCGTGCGGACGTGGGTACGGACGCCGCGCATGCTACCCTGTGCGGCCGCTGCGTCAGCAATCTGTTTGGTGCGGGCGAGAAACGCCGCTTCGCATAAAAACGGTGCGGGACAGGTTCCCGCACCGCTTCCAACCGCCGCCTGCTGCCAGGCGGCGGCTTTATCTTCCCTGGAAAAATATGGCCACTAAAAACCGTTTTTCATCGAAATCGTCCTCCTCAGCGTCGCTCGTGCCCTGGCTGGGCATCGCCGCCATCGTCATCCTGTTCGACCAGATCACCAAGATCACGATCCTGAAGACCTTCCGCTACGCGCAAGAGATGGTCATCACCTCGTATTTCAACCTGGTGCTCGCGTATAACAAGGGCGCCGCGTTCAGCTTCCTGTCCGACCAGGGCGGCTGGCAGCGCTATTTCTTCACCGGCATCGCCCTGGCGGCCGCCATCTACATCATTTATCTGCTGAAAAAGCACGCCGGCCAGCGCATGTTCTGCTGGGCACTGGCGCTGATCCTCGGCGGCGCGCTGGGCAACGCCATCGACCGCCTGGTGTACGGCCACGTGGTCGATTTCCTCGACTTCCACTGGAAAAGCTGGGGCCATTTTCCCGCTTTCAATATCGCCGACAGCGCCATCTGCATCGGCGCGGCCCTGTTCATCATCGATGAACTGCGCCGTGTAAACAAATAAACACGCGGGAGAACGGCATGGAATTGTCCGGCAAAAAAATCGTCCTGGGACTTTCGGGCGGCGTCGCCTGCTACAAGGCGGCGGAACTGTGCCGCGCGCTGACAAAGGCCGGCGCCTCGGTGCAGGTGGTGATGACGGATGCGGCCAGCCACTTCATCACGGCCGTGACCATGCAGGCGCTGTCCGGCCACCCCGTGCACACGAGCCAGTGGGATGCGCGCATCGCCAACAACATGGCGCATATCGATTTGACGCGCCATGCGGACGCCATCCTGATCGCGCCGTGCTCGGCCGATTTTCTGCGCAAGCTCGCCCATGGCGTCTGCGACGACCTGTTGTCGACCCTGTGCCTGGCCCGCCCCTCCCACCTGCCCCTGCTGGTGGCGCCGGCCATGAACGTGGAAATGTGGCAGAACCCCGCCACGCAGCGCAATGTGCAGCAGCTGCGCGATGACGGTATCACCCTGTTCGGCCCGGCCGCCGGCGAACAGGCGTGCGGCGAAGTTGGCCTGGGCCGCATGCTGGAGCCGGAACAGCTCTTGACGGAGCTGATCGCCGCTTTCCAGCCTAAAGTCCTGGCGGGCAAGCGCGTGCTGGTCACGGCCGGCCCCACGTTTGAAGCCATCGATCCCGTGCGCGGCATCACCAATCTGTCCTCGGGCAAGATGGGCTATGCGGTGGCGCGCGCGGCGCGCGAAGCGGGCGCCGAGGTGCTGCTCATTTCCGGTCCCACGGCCCTGGACGCGCCATTCGGCGTGCGCCGCATCGATGTGCAAAGCGCGCAGCAGATGCATGATGCAGTGCTGGCCCACGTCGACGGCCAGCATGTCTTCGTCGCCGTGGCCGCCGTGGCCGACTGGCGCGTGGCCAACGCCAGCGACCAGAAGATGAAAAAGCAGGCCGATGGTTCCGTGCCCGAATTGCAGTTCGTGCAAAATCCCGACATCCTGGCCACCGTGGCGGTGCGCACCAACCTGGCCGGCTATCCGTACTGTGTCGGCTTTGCCGCCGAATCGGAAAACCTCGTGGAATTCGGCTCGGTCAAGCGCGAGAAAAAAGGCATTCCCCTCCTGGTCGGCAATATCGGCCAGAACACGTTTGGCCAGGACGACAACACCATCATCCTGTTCGACGAGGAAGGCCATACCGTGCTGCCGCGCGCCTCGAAACTGAACCTGGCACGCCAGCTGATTTCGGAAATCTCGAAGCGCCTGGCCAAAAATTCGCTGCTCAAATAAGAATGCCTAAAAACCTACTGCGCGTCGTGATTTGCGGCCTGTGATGCTCACTGTACCTTCGTACAGTTGCGCTTCTCGGCCACAACTCACTGCCGCTCGCTACGGTTTATTAGGCATTCCAGAAACCTTTTTATCAGTCTTAATGTAAAGCTTTAATGAAAAATATCGACATCAAGATCCTCGACGCCCGCATGCAAGACCTGCTGCCGGCCTACGCCACCCCGGGCAGCGCCGGCCTGGACCTGCGCGCCTGCATCGAGGAGCCGATCACCATCGAAGCCGGCCAGACCGTGCTCATTCCCACCGGCCTGGCCATCCACATCGGCGACCCGTCGTATGCGGCCATGATCCTGCCGCGCAGCGGCATGGGCCACAAAAACGGCATCGTCCTGGGGAATCTGGTAGGCTTGATCGACTCCGATTACCAGGGCCAGCTGATGGTATCGACCTGGAACCGGGGCCAGAGCGCTTTCACGCTCAATCCCATGGAACGCCTGGCGCAACTGATTATCGTGCCGGTGCTGCAAGTGGGCTTTAACGTCGTCGAGGAATTCGGCGACAGTGAACGCGGTGTTGGCGGTTTCGGCAGCACCGGCAAACATTAACAGCGACTGACAAACCGTAGCGAGCGGATGTGAGTTGTGGCTGAGAAGCGGAGCTGTGCGAATGCACAGTGAGCATCGGAGGCCGCGACCCGCGCCGCGCAGTAGGTTTTGTCAGGAGTTACAAGAAGGATTGTCTTATGCCAGGTTTCCGCCATCTGATCCCAGCCCCAACTTCGCTGCGCCATCTGGCCTCGCCACTGCTGGTGGCTTGCGTTGCCCTTCTCTCGGCCTGCACCACGCCAACGACGCAGGTCAGCGGCCCGTTCAACGTCGTGCCGGCGCCCGATGCGCCCGCGCCGACGGCGCAGCAAAGGGCGGCGCAGGAAGAACTGGTGAAGATGGTGGCGCTGCAGGACCGCCTGTCGAAAGTCTCGGCGCCCCTGCTGATCAACAATGCGGACCTGTGCAAGACGTATGCGCGCAACCTGCTGGGCTTCACGGCGCAGAACAAGTATTCCTACCCTGGCATCTATGCCGATGCGGCCCAGGCGGCCCTCGGCTATGGCGAACAGATGCAGGTGTCGAGCGTCTTGCCGGGCAGCGGCGCCGCGCGCGCCGGCTTGCGCAAGGGCGACGGCTTGCTGGCCGCTGAAGGCAAGCCGCTGCCGGCCGGCCCGAAAGCGGAAGGCCCGTTCGGCGCCATCGTCGGCCCGCTGGCCTCGAAAAGCGCGAGCCTGAACATGACCATCGCCCGCGACGGCCAGCAGCAAGACCTGAAAATTCCCGTCACGCGCGCCTGCGCCTTCCGCGTCGCCCTGGGCAATGCGGACAATATCAACGCCTATTCGGACGGTTCGCGCATCATGCTCACGCGCGGCATGATCAATGCGGCGCAAAACGATGAAGGCATCGCCTTCGTGATCGCCCGCGAAATGGCGCACAACATCCTCGACCACGCGCGCAGCCAGCGCACGGCAGGCACGGCAGGCAGCATCATCGACAGCCTGGGCGCCGTGCAGCCCGACGTGTCGATGCTGACGGGCGCCGCCGGCATCAAGGCCATGCCACAGGAACTCGACGTGCAAGCCGACACCCTGGCCATCTACCTGCTGGCACGCGCCGGCTACAATGTCGATAACGCGGCCCGCTTCTGGCAGCGCCTGGCCACGCAAGTGCCGGCCACGGTCGCCAACGGCTACACGGCCCTGCACCCGGGTACCAACTCGCGCATAGCGGCCGTCAACCGCGCCGTCACCGACGTGCGCGCCAAGCAGGCGGCGAAGAAGCCGATCAAGCCTTAGAACGCCTACCATAACCTACTGCGCGTCGCGCTTTGCGGTCTGCGATGCTCACTGCCTCGGCGGCCCCGTGCCAAGCACAGTTGCGCTTCTCGGCCACAAATCGCTGCCGCTCGCTACGGTTCTGTCAGACGTTCTTCATCCTGATCAAACAGGATTTGCTCAGGCCCCCGGGAAGTTGGGGAAGTAGGTGCCCATGATCCAGGTCAGGGCGCCGCAGAACACCACGGCTAAAAACAGAACAATGAGCAGCTTGCCGAACTTGGGAATACCCTCTTCTTGCGTCTTGACTTCATTTGACATGAAAATTCTCCGCAGGGTGGTGGAACAGGTAGTATATCCACAATCTTGAATACTTTTCCATACTTTGCCGCGAACATGCGGCATGTCACTCGCGCGCGCCATGGACAGCATCGACCTTGAAGTTCTGAAAACCAGCGCCGCCTGGCTCGCCGCCGGTCGCCGCTGCGAACTCGTCACCGTCATCAAGACCTGGGGTTCCAGCCCCCGTCCCGTAGGCGCCACCCTGGCCATCTGCGACGACGGCACGGTGGTCGGCTCCGTCTCCGGCGGCTGCATCGAGGATGACTTGATCGACACCGTGCGCGTGCACGGCATCGTGCGCACCTTGCCGGAAATCGTCAGCTACGGCATCAGCGCCGACGAAGCGCACCGCTTCGGCCTGCCCTGCGGCGGCACCATCGAACTGGCCATCGAACCGCTGCATGCGGGCAGCCGCGTGGACGAACTGCTGGCGCGCCTGGAAGCGCATGAACTGGTCGAGCGCAGGCTCGACCTGCGCAGCGGCGCCGTCACCCTGCAGCGCGCCACGCCGGGCGCCGTGCTGGCCCTGGAAGACGCGGTACTCACCACGCAGCACGGCCCGCGCTGGCGCCTGCTGATCATCGGTGCCAGCCAGCTGTCGCGCTTCGTGGCGCAGATCGCCATGGCCATGGATTACCACGTCATCGTCTGCGACCCGCGCGAGGAATACCGCGGCGGCTGGAACGTGGCCGGCGTGCCCCTGCTGCACGCCATGCCGGACGACCTCGTGCTGGAATTAAAGCTCGACAGCCGCAGCGCCGTCGTCGCCCTCACGCACGACCCCAAGCTCGATGACCTGGCCCTGATGGAAGCATTGAAATCCCCTGCGTTCTACGTGGGCGCCATCGGCTCGCGCGCGAATAACGCCAAGCGGCGCGAGCGGCTGCTGCAGTTCGACGTCAGCGCGGAACAGCTTGCGCGCCTGCACGGCCCCATCGGGCTGTACATCGGCAGCAAGACGCCGGCCGAAATCGCCATTTCCATCCTGGCCGAACTGACGGCCGTGAAAAATGGCGTGCCCGACGCGTTGCAGATCCAGCACGCGGCGGCCCTGAGCCCGCCCGGCACCGACCTCTGCGCCCGCTAAGGCACAAAGCAAGAAACGCGGTGCGCCCGCATCGTTCCACTGATACCGTTCCTGATTTTTAGCCACCATGACCCTGCTGCACTGGACCCTCCCCCTGCCCGCCGGCTACCGCCGCGACGATGTCATCGCCTTTCACAGCCGCGACGGGGAAGCCGTGGCGGAACAGGTCACGCCGACAGGCCTGCGCAAGGGCATCCTGGCGCACGGCGTGCCTGTCGTGCTGGACGTGGCCTTCACGCCGGATGCCGCCATCTGCCAGGCAGACATCGATGGCGATGCCGACCTTGAAACACTCCTGCACGGCGCCGTGCGCAACATCCTCGGCCTGCGCATCGACCCGCAGCCCTTCGCGCAGCTGGCCGCCGCCGATCCGCTGCTGGCGCCCTTGATCCGGCTCAACCCGGGCTTGCGCATCGTGCAATCGGCCAGCCCGTTCGAGGCGCTGACCTGGGCCATCATCGGGCAGCAGATCAACCTGCCGTTCGCCATTTCCCTGCGCCGCACTTTTATTCTGCAGGCGGGGCGCCGGCACGCCAGCGGTCTTTGGTGCTACCCGGAGGCGCGCGACGTGGCGCGGCTCTCCGTCGAGGATTTGACGGACCGAAAATTCTCGCGCGCCAAGGCCGAAACCGTGCTGCGCCTGGCGCGTCTCGTCCATGACGGGGAACTGTCGCTGGAGCTGCCGCCCTCCGGCGACGTGGCGGCCATCTCGCAGGCGCTGCTGGCCGTGAAAGGCATCGGCCCGTGGACCGTCAATTACGCGCTGCTGCGCGGCTATGGTTACGCCGACTGCTCGCTGCATGGCGACGTGGCCATCCGCGCCGCCCTGCAAAAGCTGCTCGGCGAAGAGGTAAAACCGGACATGGCGCGCACGGAACAATGGCTGCGCCAGTATGCGCCGCACCGCACCATGGCGGCCGCCCACCTGTGGGCCAGCCTGCATCCAAAAAATAATCCGCCAGCGCTGGAATAAACGGCGGGCGGCAACCGTCTATCCCTTGCAAGCCCCTAAAAACCTCAAGGAGACCACCATGCGCTTTACGACCTGTTTCGCCGCCACCGCCCTTTTCACCGCCTTGTCCGCCCCCCTCGCGTTCGCCGCCGACGTCATGCCCGCCAACGGCATGCTGGTCAATGCCAGCGGCATGACCGTGTATGTGTTCGACAAGGATGTCGCCGACAGCGGCAAGAGCGCCTGCAGCGGCGGCTGCCTGGTGGCCTGGCCCGCCGTCATCGCCACCGAAGCGGCGCCCGCCGCCCCGTATGGCAGCATCAAGCGCGACGACAACGGCGCCATGCAGCTGACCTACAAGGGCAAGCCCCTGTACCTGTACAAGGAAGACAAGAAGCCGGGCGATGTGGCCGGCGACAATTTCAAGAACGTGTGGCACGTCGTCAAGCCGTAAGCCCCTTCCCGCCGCCGCGATGACCACGCAAGAGGATAGCCGCCAGCTGCAAGCGTGCCTGCCCGGCCTGCGCCGCTATGCGCGCGCGCTGGCGGGCGCCCTGCACGCGGACGACCTGGTGCAGGACACCGTGGAGCGGGCCTGGCGCAAGCTGGAGCAGCGCGGCGGCGAGATGCGGCCCTGGCTGTTTTCCATCATGCATAACCTGCACGTGGACCAGCTGCGCCGCCCCGGCCTGGCGCTGCAGGAACTCGACGACGATACCGTGCTGCCCGCGCCGGAACACGCGCCCGGGCAAGCCATCGCCATCGGCGAGATGGATGCGGCGCTGGCCCGTTTGCCGCTGGGGCAGCGCGAAGTCATCCTGCTCGTCGCGCTCGAACAGATGCCGTACGAGCAGGTGGCGTCTACCCTCGACATCCCCGTCGGCACCGTCATGTCGCGCCTGTCACGGGGGCGCGACAAGCTGCGCACCCTGCTCGACGGCCGCCCTGCCGGCAGCCAGGGCAGCGGCCCACCCACCCTGAAAGTCGTGAAATGACAATGCAAGCCATCAGCGAAGCGCAATTGCACGCCCTGGCCGACGGCATCCTGCCCGAAGACCAGCGCGCGGCCGTCGACGCCCACCTGCGCGCGCATCCCGGGGATGCCGCCAGGGTCGATGCGTGGCGCGAGCAGAACCGGCAATTGCGCGCCCTGTTCGACCCTGTGCTGGACGACGCCGTGCCGCCTGCCCTGCTGCAGGCGGCGGCCCCGCCGGCGGCGAACGGCGCCTGGCGTCGCCCCGCCATGCAGGCGGCAGCTGCCGTCGTGCTGGTGCTCGCTGGCGGCGCGGGCGGCTGGCTGCTGCGCGGCGATGGCGCCGGTGGCGGCGACATGCGGAGCGCCAGCGCCAGCCCGATCTCCCTGGCGCGCAGCGCCGCCATCGCCCATGCCGTCTACACGCCGGAAGTACGCCACCCCGTCGAGGTAGGCGTGGAACAGGAGGCGCACCTCGTGCAATGGCTGTCAAAACGCCTGGGCAGCAAATTGCAGCCGCCTGCGCTGTCGCCGCTCGGCTATCACCTGATCGGCGGGCGCTTGCTGCCCGGCGATGGCGACGGTCCCGTCGCGCAATTCATGTATGAAGATGGCGGTGGCAAGCGCCTGACCCTGTACGTGGCGAAAGAACGGGCCGGCAAGCAGGAAACGGCCTTCCGCTACACGCAGGAAAAGGACCTGAGCGTGTTTTACTGGATCGACGGCCAGCTCGGCTATGCCCTCTCGGCGAGCCTGCCCAAACAGGAACTGGGCAAGATCGCCGACGCCGTGTACGCGCAACTGGAAAGCCGCTGAAAGCAAACTCTTTCATTTTCTGGAATCCGGCAATCCTGAAATCCATTTCACGCCGTGCCATTGCAGCAGCAACGCGGCGGCGGCGACCAGGGCGGCGCCGGCCGCCAGCAGCCACATGGGCCAGTCCAGCAGGAGCAGCACCCCGCCTGCGGCGGCGCCGATGGCGCTGCCCAGGTACAGCGCCGATTCGTTGAGGGCGATGGCCAGGTTGCCGTCGCCCTGCCGCGCGCGCACGGCCAGCAGCCGCTGGTTCTGCGGCACTTGCAGGGCCCAGCCAGCCGCACCCCACAGGGCGATCGGCGCCAGCATCAGCCAGGCCGACCAGCCGGCCGCCAGCGGCAGCGCGCACAAGGCCAGCGCCAGCAGCAGCAAGATGAGCCAGGTCAGTTTCGGCGCCGCCACCTTGTCCGCCCATCGCCCAACCAGCATGCTGCCGGCGATTCCCCCCACGCCCCACGCCCACAGGAAGGGCGTGGTGGACATCGCCGCGCCGTGCGCGGACCACGCCAGCAGCGGCGCGATAAAGGTGTACATGCCCAGGCTGGCGATGGCCGCCAGCAGCGACACGAGCAGGATGGGCAGCACCTGCCTGTCGGCCAGCAGGGCCAGCTTGCGGCGCAGCGACATGGCCGGTGCGGCTGCCAGTGGAGGCAGTTTCCACAGCAAGCCCGCCAGCGCCAGCGCACCGAGCATGGCGACCAGCCACAGGGCCGCCGTCCAGCCCAGCTGCTGCGCCAGCAACAGGCTCAATGGCACGCCCAGCACCGTGCCGCCCGCCATGCCGCCCATGATCGCGCCGATGGCCTTGCCCCGCTGCTGCGGCGCCGATACGCCCGCCGCCGCCGCGATGCCCAGCGCCAGGTAGACGCCGGCGCCGATGCCGGCCATGGCCCGCCATGCCAGCAGACTGGTGAAGCCGGGCGCCAGCGCGCTGGCCCCGTTCGCCAGCACGAACACAGCCAACGCCCACAACAGCCCGGAACGCTGCGCGCGCGCCGGCAGCAAGGCCACGGCCAACGGCGAGCCGAGGCCATAGGCCAGCGTAAACGCCGTCACCAGCTGCGCCGCGATCGCCAGCGAGATGGAAAACGTGGCGGCGATCATCGGCATCAGGCCCGCCGTCACATACGACGCCATGCCCAGCGCGAACGCGCCCACGGCGATCAGGTAGACGGTGGCAGGCAGCGCAGTGGCGGCGGCAGGCGCGAGAGTACTGGAGGAGGAGGAATCATCAAGCATGGGCAAGCTTTCGGGAAGAAAGCAGACATTCTGGAATACAATATAAACAATTACAATTTAACTGTTTATGCTATTACTGATAGCAACAGTCTCACCGGAAAGACCGCAGCATGCGCACCTTGCAACGCACCCGCCACGAACTGGCCGCCTATCTGCAGGCGCGCCGCGCGCGGCTGTCGCCTGAGGACGTGGGTTTACCGGGCGGCGGGCGGCGCAGGACGCCGGGCTTGCGCCGCGAAGAGGTGGCGGCGCTGGCCGGCGTGGGGTTGACCTGGTACACCTGGCTGGAGCAGGGACGCGACATCGGCGTCTCCAGCGCCTTCCTCGACAAGCTGGCCGAAGTGCTGAAACTCGATGCGGCCGAGCGGCGCCACCTGTTCCTGCTGGCGCATGCGCGCCCGCCCGCCGAAGAGGGCAAGACGTTTTGCGTGGTGCCGCCGCCCGTGCGCCGCCTGATGCACGAACTGGCGCATCCAGCCTATGTGCTCAACCTGCGCTGGGACGTGCTGGCGTTCAATGCGGGCGCGGACGCCCTGTTCGGCTTCGGCGCGCATGCCGCCGCGCGACGCAATCTGCTGTGGCTGTTGTTTACCGACCCGCTGCTGCGGTCTCGCTTTGTCGGCTGGGAAGAGCAGGCGCCGCTGATGCTGTCGAGCTTTCGCCGCGACTATGCGCGCGCCACGCAGGAAGCCGATATCCACGCGCTGGTGGACGAACTGGAAAAAGTCTCGCCCGAGTTCAAGCGATGGTGGCGCCGCCACGACGTGCATGCGCCGTGCGCCGGCGTGCGCCAGCTGGACGTCGGCGGCGAGCAGGTCGCCTACGAGCACACCTCGCTGACCATCGATGCGGACCGCCACTTGCGGCTGATCGTGTATGCGCGCCAGCTGGCAGAAGACCTCGCGCCGTAAACGAAAAAACCGCTGGCCCTCTTGCGAGGAACCAGCGGCTTCGAATTGGTTGCGGGGACAGGATTTGAACCTGTGACCTTCGGGTTATGAGCCCGACGAGCTGCCAGACTGCTCCACCCCGCACTCGAATTATATACCAGATTGTTGCGCGGCGTAAAGGGTATGATTTGACAATCTCATTGCTGCCCCGCCTGACGAAGTTTGCCGTCGGCCGGCAATGGAAAAAGCCGCTGATCTTTTGCAAGAGTCAGCGGCTTTCCGGTATTGGTTGCGGGGACAGGATTTGAACCTGTGACCTTCGGGTTATGAGCCCGACGAGCTGCCAGACTGCTCCACCCCGCACTCGAATTATAAGGGCAAACGGGGGACTTAGGCAATAGCTATCTCAACTTCAACTGCAATAGAGCTATTTAATTAAAAAAGTCAGCCAATTACCAGGAAGCATTGTGTCCGCCCGTCACGCCACACAGCGCGCAATCGGTGTACAGTAAGCGTTACACTAGACACCTATTTTCCGAAGCCAGCCCATGAAATTCTGCTCCGAATGCGCCCATCCTGTCAGCCTGTCCATTCCGGAAGGCGACAACCGTCCGCGCTATGTGTGCGCCAACTGCGACGCCATCCATTACCAGAACCCGAAAATGGTGGTCGGCTCGATTCCCGTCTGGGAAGAGGAAGGTCAGCTGCAGGTCTTGCTGTGCAAGCGGGCCATCGAGCCGCGCCTCGGCTACTGGACCCTGCCGGCCGGCTTCATGGAAAACGATGAAACGACGTCCGACGCGGCCGAGCGCGAAACGGTGGAGGAAGCGGGGGCGAATATCGAGCTGGGTCCCCTGTTTTCGCTGCTCAACGTGCAGCGCGTGCACCAGGTGCACCTGTTCTATCTGGCGCGCCTGCGCGACCTCGATTTCGCGCCCGGCATCGAAAGCCTGGAGGTGCAGCTGTTTACGGAAGCGCAAATTCCGTGGGACGACCTGGCCTTCCCCACCATCCGCGCCACCCTGGAACTGTTCTTTGCCGACCGCGTGAAAATTCGCGAAGGCGGCAGCTACGGTGTCCATACGGGCGACATCACGCGCCCGATGGCGCGCGCGGATGCCGAGTAAGCCCCCATCACCTGCCATTTTTTGACGCCGCATGATTCCCTGGCTCGACATCCACACCCCGTTCCCCGACGTCTCGCGCGCCCTGACCGACGAGGCGCCCGGCCTGCTGGCGGCAGGCGCCGACCTGTCGCCCGCGCGCCTGCTCGACGCCTACCGGCGCGGCATCTTCCCCTGGTTTTCCGAGGGCCAGCCCATCCTGTGGTGGAGCACCGATCCGCGCATGGTGCTGATGACGAAGGACTTCAAGGTCTCCGACAGCCTGGCCAAGGCGATCCGCAAGGTAGAGCGCAGCGCCGCCACGGACAGGCGCTGGCAGCTGCGCTTCGACGGCGATTTCGACGCCGTCATGCGCGCCTGCGCGGCGCCGCGCAAGGATGGCCCGGGCACCTGGATTTCCGACGAAATCATCGCCGGCTACACGGGCTTGCACAAGATGGGTTACGCGCACTCGTCCGAGCTGTGGCTGGACGGCGAACTGGTGGGCGGCGCATATGGCGTGTCGATCGGGCGCATGTTCTATGGCGAATCGATGTTCGCCCGCGTCTCGGATGGCTCGAAGATCGCACTGGCCCACCTCGTGCGCTTTTTGCAGGCGCGCGGCGTGACCATGATTGACTGCCAGCAAGAAACGAAACACCTGGCCTCGCTGGGCGCGGCGCCCATTTCGCGCACCCGCTTCCTGGCCCATGTAAGGAGCGCCATTGAAGCAGCGCAAATCACCGATTGGCATGCTGCGCCACCGGCGTAAAAAAGCTATGATAGCTTCAGGCACATTGCCGCGGACAGACCAGACAGGATCAGCATGACGCACCTGAACGAACTACCGTTTGCCACCCTGCAGTTCTACACGACGGCACCGTATCCGTGCAGCTACCTGGACGACCGCCAGGCCCGCTCGCAGGTGGCCACGCCTTCGCACCTGATCAACAGCGACGTGTATTCGGAACTGGTGCGCAACGGCTTTCGCCGCAGCGGCATTTTTACTTACCGCCCGTATTGCGATGGCTGCCAGGCCTGCATTCCCGTGCGCGTCGTGACGCAGTCCTTCACGCCCAACCGCAACCAGCGCCGCGCCTGGAGCCGGCACGCCGATCTGCAGGCGGGCGTGGCCACCCTGTCCTTCCTCGACGAGCACTACGAACTGTACCTGCGCTACCAGAGCACGCGCCACGCGGGCGGCGGCATGGACCAGGACAGCCGCGACCAGTACGCGCAATTTTTGCTGCAAAGCCGGGTCAACACGCGCCTGGTGGAATTCCGCGATCCCGACGGCACCCTGCGCATGGTCAGCATCATCGACATGCTGGCCGATGGCCTGTCGTCCGTCTACACGTTTTTCGATCCCGACGTGCCGGGCGCCTCGTACGGCACCTACAACGTGCTGTGGCAGATCGCCCAGGCACGCGAACTGAACCTGCCCTACATCTACCTGGGCTACTGGATAGAACAGAGTCCGAAGATGGCCTACAAGATCAACTTCAAGCCGCTGGAAGCGCGGATCAAGGGGCAGTGGGTGGTGATGTAAAACCTGGGATTATTTGGTAGGTCGGATTAGCGCGCAAGCGCGTAATCCGACACTGCGAGGCCAACAATGGTGTCGGATTACGGCGCTGTGCGCCTGATCCGGCCTACTTGCTCTTGTCCGGAAACGCCGGACGCTTGGGCCGCACGGGCGGGTTCTTCGCCAGTTCGGCCTGGATCACTTCGATCGCCTTTTCCAGCTGCGGATCGCGCCCGGCGATAACGTCGGCCGGCGTTTGCTCGACTTCGATATCGGGCGGCACGCCTTCGTTTTCCACGCCCCAGCCGTTTTCGCGCGTCCAGAACGCCAGGTTCGGCGCCGTGATCATGCCGCCGTCCATCAGCACGGGGAAGCCGAGGATGCCCACCAGGCCGCCCCACGTCGCCTTGCCGATCAGCGGACCCATGTTATTTTTGCGGAACATCCACGGCAGCAGGTCGCCGCCCGAACCGGCCGTCTCGTCGATCAGCATGGCGCGCGGTCCCTGGATCGAGGCCGACGGCGTCTTCATGTCGGCGCCGTAGCGCATGGTCCACCAGGCGATTTCCTTCTTCTGCAGGATCTCGATGTAGTAATCGGCCACGCTGCCGCCGCCATTGAAACGCTCGTCGACGATGATGGCCTGCCTGTCCGCCTGCGGGAAGAAATAGCGCTTGAAGTAGGTGTGGCCCAGCCCCGCCGTATTGGGCACGTACACGTACGCCACCTTGCCGTTAGTGGCCGCATTGACCTTGCGCATATTGCCCTCGATCCAGTCGCGGTTGCGCAAGGCATCCTCCGTCGGCACGGGCACCACGGTGATGGTGCGCGCGCCCTTGCCGTCGGCCGATGGCCCCACGGTCAGGTCGATGGCCTTGCCGGCCGTGTTCTCAAAGGCACTGTAGATATTCGTCGGCGGCAGCAAGGGACGGCTGTCGACGGCCAGCAGGTATTCGCCCGCCTTGACGTTCAGGCCCGGCTCCGTCAGCGGCGCGCGCAGGGTCGGATTCCAGTTCAAGCCGCCATACACCTTCTTGAAGCGGTAATGGCCGTCGCTCACTTCATAGTCGGCGCCCAGCAGGCCGCCCGGCACCTTCTTCGCCTCCAGAAAATCGTCGCCGCCGCCGCCCCGGTGGTGGCCCACGGCCAGCTCGCTGCACATCCACTGGATCAGCCGGTTCAGGTCCGCGCGGCTGGACAGCTCGGGCAGGAAGACGGCGTACTTGTCGCGCATGGCCTTCCAGTCCACGCCATGCATGCCCGGGTCATAGAAATAGTCGCGGTTGATGCGCCACACTTCGTTGAAAATCTGCGTCCACTCCGCGCGCGGATCGGCTTTGACTTCGATGGCGTCGACCTTGATCTTGCCTTCGCCCGGCGCCAGCAGCTTGCCCGTGGCGCTTCCCATGGCCCAGTTGTCCTTCTGGCGGTACAGCAGCTTCTTGCCGTCGGCCGAGACCTCGAAATCGTCGGCTTCGGCCACCACGGTTTCCGCCTTGCGCTCCTTCAGGTCGAAACGCTGCACGGCCTTCTTGCCGTCGCTTTCGCGCAGTAAAAAGATCTGCCCGGCGGCACCGGCCGTCAGGCTGGAAAACTGCGCGGCCGGCAGCGGCAGGTCGACGACGCGCGTGGCGATGCCGTCGAAATCGATGTGGATCGGCGCCACGGGCGCGACCGTGACTTTCGGGTCGTCGCGGCCCGTCTTCGGATCGACCTTCTGCTCGTTTTTCGGCTCGGCTTCCGCCTTCGCCGTGTCTTTTTTACTCTCCGCGCCGGCGGCCTTTTCCTCGTCGCTTTCCTTGATCAGCGGCGACGGCAAGTCGCGCCGCAGCACGGCCATCCACACGGTGCGCGTCACCAGGTTGTCTTCATTCTGCTGCGAGAACCAGTTGTTGCTGGGGCCTGCGTTGGTCGAGGCGAAGAAGTACAGGTACTTGCCGCTCTTGTCGAACACGGGCTGGGCCACGTCGGACAGGCCATCGGTCACAGGCATCGATTTGTTCTGCTCGACGGAATAGATGTAGGCGCTGCGCGTGTAGGTGGGCGAATTGAGCGTGTAGGCCAGCCAGCGCGAATCGGGCGCCCACGAAGCGCGCATGCTCTTGTCGACGCCATACATCGGCTCCGTGGCGATTTTTTGCACCTTGCCGCTGCCGACGTCGATCACGTACATGCTCCAGCCGTTGTCGGCAAACGCGATCTTCCGGCTGTCGGGCGACCAGACGGCGTTGTCATAGAAGCCGCTGCCATTGAGCTTGAACTTGCGCACCGCCCCCTTGCCGTCCTGCGCGCGCACATGCAGTTCATACTCGCCCGACTCGTCCGAGAAATACGCGACCGAACGGCCGTCGGGCGACCAGATCGGCGTGCGTTCGTGCGCGCCGGCCGTCTGCGTCAGGTTGCGCACGTCGCCCTTGTCGGCGGGGATGGTGACGATCTCGCCCCGGTATTCGAAGGCGACGCGCGCGCCCGATGGCGAGATCGAGGCGTCGCGGATATATTTCGCGTTCTTCACCCAGCGCGGGCGCGTCTGCCCCAGGTCGCTGGCCACGCCGATGGCCAGCCGGTGCGCCTGGCCGCTGGCGATGTCGAAAGCGTGCAGGTAGCCGGCCTGCTCGTAGACGATGGTGCCGTTCGCGGCCGAGGCGTTGAGCACGGGGAAATCCGCGTGCCGCGTCAGCTGGCGCACGGCCTTGCTCTTGACGTCATAGGCAAACAGGTTGAATTCGCCGTTGCGGTCGGAACGGAAGTACACGGTATCGCCTATCCACATGGGGTCGACGTCGTTCGAGCGCGTCGTCGGCTGGGGGATTTTTTCGATCGACTTGTCGCTGGACGAAAACAGCCACAGCCAGGAATTGGTGCCGCCCCGGTAGCGCTTCCACTGCTTGAAAGCGGGCGCCAGCGGGTTGTAGGCGATGCGCTTGCCATCGGGCGAATACGTGGCGCGCGACGCGTTGGGGATCTCCAGCTGCGTTTCCACGCCGCCCGCCACCGGCACCGTAAACAGCTTCTGGAAGCGGTTGTTGAAGGCGGCGCGGGGCGAGGTGAACATCACGGACTGGCCATCGGGCGTGAACGACTGCGCCAGGTCCGCGCCCGGGTGGAAGGTCAGGCGACGCGGCACGCCGCCCGCCGCCGCGATCACATACACGTCGACATTGCCGTCGATGTTCGCGCTATACGCGATCTGGCTGCCGTCGGGCGAAAACACGGGGTTGGACTTGTCGCCCAGGTCGGACGTCAGGCGCCGCGCGCCGCCGCCGTCGAGGTTCGACAGCCACACATCGCCCGCATAGATGAAGGCGATATGGCGGCTGGAGACGGCCGGTTCGCTCAGCATGCGAGTGTCTTGGGTGTTGGGCAGGGCCAGGGCCGGGTGGCTCAGCAGCAGTGCGCTGGCGGCAGCGATGGCGGTCAGGATGCGTGTCTTTTTCAATCGATGTCTCGCTTATGAAGTCAACAGAACAGAGAAAAAACAGGAAGGTCCGCGGCCCAATGCGAATTAACAAGGAATCAATGTTGCATTAGACCAAAGAGAACTATACACCCGGCAGCCGCGCGGAACACGGTAAAATACGGCACTTATTTCGCGCGCCGCCAGCCCTTCCCGGCAGCCCGCATACCTACTCAAAGCGCCCCCATGTCTGAAAAATTCCTGTACTCCCTCGCTCGCCCGCTGCTGTTTTCGATGGATGCCGAAGCGGCCCACCATCTGACCCTGCCCGCCCTGAAACGCGCCAGCGCGCTGGGCCTGACGAAGCTGGCCGGCAAACCCGCACCTGATCCGCGCACGGTGATGGGCATCACCTTCCCCAATCCCGTAGGCCTGGCCGCCGGCCTGGACAAGGATGGCGCCTACATCGACGCGCTGGCCGACCTGGGTTTCGGCTCGATCGAAGTGGGCACCGTCACGCCGCGCGCGCAGGCGGGCAATCCGAAACCGCGCATGTTCCGCCTGCCGCAGGCGCAGGGCATCATCAACCGCATGGGTTTCAATAATGGCGGCGTGGACGCGTTTGTGGCGAACGTGCAGGCGTCGAAGTTTTACCAGAACCGCGCCGGCGTGCTGGGCCTGAACATCGGCAAGAACGCCGACACGCCCATCGAGCGGGCGGCCGACGACTACCTGCTGTGCCTGGAAAAAGTCTACCCCTACGCCAGCTATGTGACGGTAAACATCTCGTCGCCGAACACCAAGAATTTGCGCCAGCTGCAGGGCGCCTCGGAACTCGACGCCCTGCTGTCCCAGCTCAAAGATGCCCAGGCGCGCCTGGCCGACAAGCACAAGCGCTACGTGCCGCTGGCCTTGAAAATCGCGCCGGACATGGATGGCGAACAGGTGAAAAGCATCGCCGAGTCGCTCACGCGCCACCGCATTGACGGCGTCATCGCCACCAACACGACCCTGTCGCGCAGCGCCGTCGAAGGCATGCCGCACGGCGCCGAGGCGGGCGGCCTGTCGGGCGCGCCCGTGTTCGAGTTGTCGAACAATGTGATCCGTTTGCTGAAGGCGGAACTGGGCGACGCCCTGCCCATCATCGGCGTGGGCGGCATCATGCAGGGCAAGGATGCCGTGGCCAAGTTCGAGGCGGGCGCGCAGCTGGTGCAGCTGTACAGCGGCCTGATTTACGCCGGTCCCGCGCTGATCAAGGATTGCGCGCGCGCGCTGCGCGGCAAACAGGCGACATGATCGCCAGGGTCAAGCTGGGCGCCAGCAGCCTGGACGTGAGCACAATCTGCCTGGGCACGATGACCTTCGGCGAGCAGAACAGCGAAGCCGAAGCGCACAGCCAGCTCGATTATGCGCTGGAGCGGGGCATCAACTTCATCGACACGGCCGAGATGTATCCGGTGATGGCCAGCGCGCAGACGCAGGGCAGCACCGAGCGCTGCATCGGCAGCTGGCTGAAGAAAAGCGGCAAGCGCAGCCAGATCGTCCTGGCCAGCAAGGTAGCGGGGCCGAACTCGCGCATGCACTGGATACGCAAGGGCAAGACGGACCACGACGCGGTCAACATCCGCGCCGCCGTCGAGGACAGCCTGCGCCGCTTGCAGACGGAGCACATCGACCTGTATCAGTTGCACTGGCCCAGCCGCAACCTGCCCATCTTCGGCGCCAGCGTGTACAACCCGCGCAAGGAGCATGCGTCGGTCGCCATCGAGGACACGCTGGCCGTGCTGGGCAAGCTGGTCGAGGAAGGCAAGATCGGCCACATCGGCGTGTCGAACGAATCGTCGTGGGGCGTGTGCGAATACATCAAGCAGGCCGAGCTGAAGGGCTTGCCGCGCATCGTGTCGATCCAGAACCTGTACAACCTGACGGCGCGTCATTTCGAGACCAGCCTGCTCGACGAAACCTGCCACCGCGAGAACGTCAGCTTGTTGGCCTACAGCCCGCTGGCGTTCGGCCAGCTGACGGCGAAATATATCGACGATCCGCAAGCCAAGGGCCGCCTGACGCGCTTCCCGGCCGGCTGGAGTCCCCGCTACGTGCGCCCCGCCACCATCGCGGCGGCAAGCCGGTATGCGGCGCTGGCCCGCGCGCACGGCATGACGCCGGCGCAACTGGCGCTGGCCTGGTGCTACTCGCGCTGGTTCGTCGCCTCGACCATCATCGGCGCTACCAGCGTGGCGCAGTTGCAGCAAAATATAGACGCCCATCAACTCACCCTGTCGCCGGAACTGGTGGCGGCCGTCGACGCCATCCACGCCAGCGCGCCCAATCCGGGACAGTAAGGCCCGCCGTCTGGCGGCGCATGCCGTCGCCAGGCGCCCCACTCCCTTCGCAGATAGTCGTATTTATACAACAGCTGGCAATTTACTGCTGTGCAGCATTGCGGCCTTGCCGTGCCCGGTCGTATGCTGGAAACGAGGCCATATGCGCTACGCGCGCCATGTTGACGTCTTTCAGATATTTATTGCATATCGATAGACAGAACGATTCGTAAGCACGCCGCGTGCCCACTGTTAATCTGATTGCATCACCGGACCGCCGCGGTCCGCGCAACCACAACCGAAGAGATATCGTCGATGAGTTCAAGCAACGCCCGCTCCCAGCTTCCCGCCCTGCCCGTAAAAACCGTGATCGCCGCCAGCCTGGTCGCCTGCTTCAGCCTGCCTATGCAGGCGCAAGCGCAGCAAGAGCTGCCGGCCGAAGGCGAATTGCAATCGGTGGTGGTCACCGGCACTTTCGCCAAGAACCGCCGTACCATCGATTCCGAATCGCCGATCGACATCCTCACTTCGCGCGACCTGCAAAGCACGGGTTCGGGCGAACTGGCCACCGTGCTGGCGCGCCTGCTGCCATCGCTGAACTTTGCCCGCGCCACGGGTGCCGACGCCAGCGACGCCGTGCGTCCGGCCCAGTTGCGCGGCCTGTCGCCGGACCAGACCCTGGTGCTGGTGAACGGCAAGCGCCGTTATACGTCCGCAGTGGTCAACGTCAACGGTTCGCTGGGCCGCGGCTCGGCGCCCGTCGACCTGAACGCCATTCCCCTGGCCGCCATCGACCACGTGGAAGTGCTGCGCGATGGCGCGGCGGCCCAGTACGGTTCCGATGCGATCGCCGGCGTGATCAACATCATCCTGAAAAAAGGCGCGGCCGGCGGCGACGTCGAAGTAGGCTATGGCCAGACGCAGGAACGCGACGGCAAGCAGAAATCCATCAAGGGTTCGGCCGGCTTCGCCCTGGGCGAGGACGGCTGGGTGCGCGTCTCGGCCGAAGTGGCGGAACGCGACCCGACCAACCGCGCCGGCGCCGACTTCCGCAATCCGGCCGAGCCGCGCTACGGCAAGGTGAACCAGCGCTATGGCGACCCGGAAAGCAAGCCGGCAACGATTTTCCTCAACAGCGAATACCACATCAGCGACAACCTCGACTGGTATGCCTTCGGCAACTACGGCAAGCGCGACACGTCGGCCGCCGCCACCTGGCGCACGGCCCTGATCACGGACCCGAATAATTCGAAGCTGTTCGTCCAGCGCACGCCGCTCTTCCCGGAAGGCTTTTTGCCATTGCAAAACAGCACCCTGACGGACCAGTCCTTGGTGACGGGCTTGCGCGGTGAAGCGGCCGGCTGGCGCTGGGATGCCAGCCTCAATTACGGCAGCAACAAGTTCGAACTGGACCTGGACAACACGGTCAACCAGTCGCTGGGCGCGAACAGCCCCACGCATTTCTATGCCGGTTCGCTGAAAAATGAACAGACGGTATTCAACCTCGATGCGGCGCGCGAATTCCCCGTCTCGTACTTTACGGGCCCGCTGACGGTAGCCGTGGGCGCCGAAGCGCGCCATGAAAAGTACAGCATCGGCGCCGGCGACGAAGCGTCGTACACGGGCAGCGGCTCGCAAGGCTTTGCCGGCTTCCGTCCCGCCAACGCGGGCAGCCATTCGCGCCACAACGAGTCGATCTATGTGAACCTGGAAGCGGAAGCGACGAAGAAACTGTCGGGCGGCGTGGCCCTGCGCCATGAGCGCTACAGCGATTTCGGCAGCACCGCCTCGGCCAAGGGCTCGGCCCGCTATGCGTTCACGGATGCGCTGTCCCTGCGCGGCACCGTATCGAGCGGCTTCCGCGCGCCGTCGCTGGCGCAGCAGTACTACACCATTACCACCACCAATTTCCAGGTCGTCAACGGCGTCAACACGCCGATCGAGACGGGTACCTTCGCCGTGAACACGCCGCAGGCGCGCGCGCTGGGCGCACAGGATCTGAAACCGGAAAAAGCACGCAACTACAGCCTGGGCCTGCAGTTCCAGCCGACCCGCAACTTCACGACGACAGTGGACGCCTACCGCATCGACATCGACAACCGCATCCTGTTCTCGGCCAATCTGGTCCTCAACAATGTATTGAAAAACATCCTGGCCGCGCAAGGCACGCCTGTGGGCTCGGGACGCTACTTCACCAACGCCGTCGATACGCGCACGGAAGGCGTGGACATCGTCAGCACCTACCGCATCGACCTGCAGGACAAGGATCGCCTCGACCTCACCGTGGCGTACAACCACAACAAGAGCACGGTACGGAAAATCGCCGACAATCCGGCCATCCTGACGGCGAACAACCTGAAACTGATCGACCGCCAGAGCATCGACCGCATCACGGTGGCTTCGCCGAAAGACAAGTTCAGCCTGGCCGCCGACTACGGCTTCGGCATCTGGAATGCGCACGGCGTCGTGACGCGCTACGGCAGCTTCACCGTACCGCAGAACGACGTCAAGCTGGACCAGACGTATGACCCGCAATGGGTGCTGGACGTGTCCGGTTCCGTGAAACTGGGCAAGAACTGGCGCCTGGTGGCCGGCATCGACAACGTCACCAACCGCTACCCGGCGCAAGTGACGAGCGCGGGCAACCTGAACGTCAACGGCACCCAGCCGTACAGCATCTTCGCGCCGAACGGCTTCAACGGCCGCTATTACTACGCCAAGGCTGGCTATAGCTGGTAAATACGGCTCCGCCATGCAAAAAGCCCGGAAACGCGATGCGTTCCGGGCTTTTTTTCATGTCTTGCGCCCACGGGCGCTGCAGGCTCAGGCGCGGCGGCGGCGCGCGACAAAACCGACCAGGCCCAGGCCCAGCATCAGCATGCCGTAGGTCGCTGGCTCAGGCACTGCCGAGACCGAGTTGAACGCGCGGAAATTGCTCAGACCGCGCGGCAGGTTGGCAAGGCTGAACACCGTATTGGCGGCCAGCGGCGTGTCCCAGTGGAACAACAGTTCGCCACGGCCATAATGCACGGCCAGGTAGTCGAAGCTGGACTTGACAATGAACGAACCGGACTTGCTGCTTTCCAGGTCACCCTGGGCGGCAAAGACCAGCGAGCCGGTACCGCTGGATGGCAGGCCAAACTTGCTGCTGACCAAGCTCTGGATGGCGGCCGCATTTTGCGCGCCGGACGGGTTGGCGCCGTCATAGACCCAGACCGAGTCCGCTGCCACGCTGCCGTAAGTGACGGTCTTGCCGCCCACAAGGAAGCCGCTCATGGCAGGATCGGTGATTTCCACCCAGCTTGCCGCCTGCGCCAATGGCGCCAGGCAAGCCGAGACAGCAAGGCAGAAACCCAGCACAGCATGTTTAGTCGTGTTCATAATTTCCCCCTGTTGATCAATTTCAAAAAACACAATATTAATTATATTTTTGTTATATTTTTTTGCGATTGAGCAAAAGATATCATTCAGGAAATCAAAATGCAATAAAAGAAACAAATTTTACCATTGGCATTTTCAATCGGTCTCATCAGTTTCTTGCCGAGTCCGGCTATCAAGGGGCTTGCCGCCATCCTTGCCATAACCGGGCGCTAGTCTGGTAAGCAGGTTTGTTGTAGATCGGCACATGCCAAGCGGCGGCGTAGCCAAGCGGCAATGGCAAGCCTGCAGGTATGCGTGGTCATCCTGGCAGGCAATCGGCTACCATGGACATTCGCTCACTCTGACGACGGAATACCATGCCCAGCTGGCACCTGGCCGACGCCGCCGAACTGGCGGCGCGCCATCCCTATACTTTCTATAAATCACCGCCCGAGGCCATCGCCCAAGTGCGCCCCGGCGACGTGGTCAAGCTGATCTTCGCCTTCCATAGCGACGATCCGCAGGCGCCGGGCGCCGAACGCATGTGGGTGCTGGTGGAGACGATCGAGCCGCACGGGCACTTCACCGGCAAGCTCGACAACATACCCGGCTACATCGCCGATTTGCACGCCAAAGACCCCATCGCCTTCGCGGCGCGCCACATCATCAATACCCAGCACGACGATGACGATAACCTCGTCAACCGCTACGCGGGCCTGTGCTTCGTCACAAAGCGCGTGCTGGAAGACGGCGCGCCCGTCGGCTATCTGTACCGCGAGGCGCCGGACAACGACGACGACAGCGGCTGGCGCTTCACGGCCAACGACGAGAGCGACGACTACATCAACGACAGCGCCAACGTGGCGCTCGTGTCGCTGGGCGCCGTGCTCAGCGTGGACGACCGCTTCATTGCGCTGCTGGACTCCCCTGCCGGGTCGGCGTTTGCCTTCGACCACGACATGCAACAATTCATGGCGGTGGACGAATGACAACAGATGAACTGAAGGAATGTTGCGCGGCCCTGCCCGGCGCGCAAGCCGTGCTCTACGGCGCGCCGTCGAACATCCTCGTGTATGAAGTAGCGGGCAAGAAATTTGCGTACTTTAAAACCAGCATGCCGGAACAGTGGCGCTTCAGCCTGCGCGTCAGCGCCGGGCGTTTTATCGAACTGACGGACATGCCCGGCGTGAAACCGGCCCGCTACATGGGCCGCTTTCACTGGGTGACTATCGTCGACGTGGCGCGCTTCCCTGCCGATTACCTGGCGGAACTGGTGCAGGATAGCTACGCGCGCGCCGTGGCCAGCCTGACGCGCGCGCAAAGGGCGGCCATCGCCTAGAGCGCTTCCTCGCCCGCCATGGCGCGGTCGATGTCTTCGCGCGTCAGGTCCGGTGCCAGCTGCAGGATGAACTCGTAGGCGTAGGCGCGCAGGTAGGCACCGCGGCGCACGGCCAGGCGCGTCGTGTTGGTGGCGAACAGGTGCGACGCTTCCACCGCCCTTAAACCCTTGTCGCGGCCATGGTCGAAGGCCATTGAGGCGACGATGCCCACGCCCAGCCCCAGCGCCACGTATTGCTTGATGACGTCCGAATCCATGGCCGTGAGGATGATGTCCGTCGTCACGCCCGCCTTGGCGAAGGCGTCGTCGATATGGCCGCGTCCCGTGAACCCCTTGTCGTAGGTAATCAGCGGGTATTTCGCCAGGTCTTCCAAGCGGATCGGCGAGTGCTCGAGCAGCGGGTGGCCGTCCGGCACGACGATCAGATGGCTCCAGCGGTAGCACGGGAAGGACACGAGATCGGGGAACTGGCTCAAGCCTTCCGTGGCGATGCCAATATCGGTCTTGCCCGACAGCACCCATTCCGCGATATGCTCGGGCGCGCTTTGCTGCAGCGCGATGCGCACGTCGGGGAAGGCGGCACGGAAGCCCTGCACCACTTTCGGCAGCGCATAGCGCGCCTGCGTGTGCGTGGCCGCCACCGATAAGGTCCCGCTGGTCTGGCCGCTGTATTCGAGGCTGGCCTGTTGCAGGTTTTCCGCCTCGATCAGGAGGCGGTCGACGATCTTCAGGATGCCCTTGCCCGGCTCCGTCAAGCCCGTCAAGCGCTTGCCGTTGCGCTCGAAAATCACCACGCCCAGCTCGTCCTCGAGTTCGCGTATCTGCCGGCTCACGCCCGGCTGCGACGTGAACAGGGCATTCGCCACTTCCGTCAGGTTATAGCCGCGGCGGGCCGCTTCGCGGATCGAGCGCAGTTGTTGAAAATTCATAGTGTTCCAGCCTCTCAGGTTCTTGTCGGTTCGACGAACACGTGTAATCGTTTCGGACGCACCACCAGCGTCTCGCCCTCTTTCAGCTGCAGATGGCTGAAGCGCTCGTTCGACATCACGGCTTCGATCAGCTCACTGTTATCGACGCGCTGCAAGTCCAGCTGGGCCAGCGGGCCGATCGCATGGGCGCGGCTCAGCTTGACGACGATGCCTTCGGCGCCCTGCGTGTAGCGGTCGATTTCCAGATCGTGCGGACGCACATAGGCCGTGCCCTTGCTGTCGCTCACGCCCGCATAATCGGGCACTTCGAAGCTGGCGTCGCCGGTGGCCATCACGCCGTCATGCACGCGGCCATGGAACAGGTTGACGTTGCCCAGGAAGCCGTAGACAAACGGCGACGCCGGGTGGTTATACACTTGCTCCGGGGAACCGAGTTGCTCGACGGTGCCCTTGTTCATCAGCACCACCTGGTCGGCCACTTCCAGCGCCTCTTCCTGGTCATGCGTGACAAAAATGCTGGTGACGTGCAAGTCGTCATGCAGGCGGCGCAGCCAGCGGCGCAATTCCTTGCGCACCTTGGCATCCAGGGCGCCGAACGGCTCGTCGAGCAGCAGCACGCGCGGCTCGACGGCCAGGGCGCGCGCCAGGGCGATGCGCTGGCGCTGGCCGCCCGACAGCTGCGGCGGATAGCGGTCGGCCAGCCAGTCCAGCTGCACCAGCTCCAGCAAATCTTTTACCTTGCGGCGGATCTGGTCTTCCGACGGGCGCTCGCTGCGCGACTTCACCCGCAAGCCAAACGCCACGTTCTCGAACACGGTCATGTGCTTGAACAGCGCATAGTGCTGGAAGACGAAACCGACTTGCCGCTCGCGCACGTGGCGGTTCGACGCGTCTTCCGCGTCCAGCAGCACCTGGCCGCTGTCCGGATGTTCCAGTCCGGCGATGATGCGCAGCAAGGTGGTCTTGCCGCAACCGGACGGACCGAGCAGGGCCGTCAGTTCGCCGGCGGGAAAGTCCAGCGAGATATTGTCGAGGGCGACGAAATCGCCGAAACGCTTGTGGATGTTTTTAACTGCGATGGTCATATCAGTGCTCCGTGGAACGTAAGGCGGAATCGTCGGCGTCGCTCTCGTTCAAACGCCACTCAATGAAGGCTTTCAGGGCCAGTGTCACCAGCGCAAGCAAGGCCAGCAAGGAGGCGACGGCAAACGCGGCGGCGAAGTTGTACTCGTTGTACAGAATCTCCACCTGCAGCGGCATGGTGTTGGTTTCGCCGCGGATATGGCCGGACACGACCGACACGGCGCCGAACTCGCCCATGGCGCGGGCGTTACACAGGATCACGCCATACAGCAGACCCCACTTGATGTTCGGCAAGGTGACTCGGCGGAAGGTGTTCCAACCCGACGCACCCAGCACGATGGCGGCCTCTTCCTCTTCGCTGCCCTGCGACTGCATCAGCGGGATCAGTTCGCGCGCGACGAACGGGAAGGTAATGAAAATGGTGGCCAGCACGATGCCGGGCACGGCAAACAGAATCTTGATGTCGTGCGCCTGCAGCCACGGACCGAACCAGCCCTGGGCGCCGAACATCAGCACGTAGATCAGGCCGGAAATTACGGGCGAGACGGAAAACGGCAGGTCGATCAGGGTCAGCAGGATGCTCTTGCCGCGGAATTCGAACTTGGCGATGCACCAGGACGCGGCCACGCCGAAAACCAGGTTCAGCGGTACGGCGATGGCGGCCGTGATCAGGGTCAATTTAATGGCGGAAATCGCGTCCGGATCGATGATAGCGGCGATATACGCTTCCCAGCCCTTCTTGAACGCTTCCGCGAACACGGCCACCAGGGGCACGATCAGAAAGGCCGTCAGGAACAGCAGGGCGATGGTGATCAGGACCGTGCGCACCCACAGCGGTTCCAGCACGACGGGGCCGACATTCGGCTCGAAGCGGCGCGCCTTTGGCAGCGCATCTTCCGCGCTGGCGACAGCGGTAATATTCGTACTCATGATTTCTTCGCCTTTCCGCGCGTCCATGCTTGCAGCAGGTTAATCGTCAACAGCAGCAGGAAAGACACCACCAGCATCACCACGGCGATGGCCGTGGCGCCTGCGTAATCGTATTGTTCCAGCTTGGTAATAATGAACAGCGGCGTGATTTCCGACACCATCGGCATGTTGCCGGCGATAAAGATCACGGAACCGTACTCGCCCGTGGCGCGGGCAAAGGCCAGCGCAAAGCCCGTCAGCAAGGACGGCAAGATCGTCGGGAAGATGACGCGGATAAACGTTTGCAATGAATTGGCGCCCAGGCTGGCGGCCGCTTCTTCCAGTTCCTTTTCCGCGTCTTCCAGCACCGGTTGCACGGTGCGCACGACAAACGGCAAGCCGATGAAGGTCAGCGCCACCACCACGCCCAGCGGCGTGAACGCCACCTTGATGCCCAGCACGCCTTCGATGAACTGGCCGAACCAGCCGTTCGACGAATACAAAGCCGTCAGGGTGATGCCGGCCACGGCCGTCGGCAAGGCGAACGGCAAGTCGACCAGCGCGTCGATGATGCGCTTGCCAGGGAATTTATAGCGCACCAGCACCCAGGCCAGGATGCCGCCGAATACCACGTTCAGCAAGGCGGCGATCAGCGAAGCGCCAAACGTCAGGCGGTATGACGCCATCACGCGCTCGGACGTGACGGCGCTGAAGAAGGCGTCCCACGTCATGGTGAAGGTTTTCAGGAACACCGACGACAGCGGAATGAGGACGATCAGGGCCAGGTAAAAGAGCGTGAAGCCCAGTGACAGCTTAAACCCCGGCATGACCCGAAACGGCGCTCCGCGCGCCTTGATCGGTGCTGCTGATGCTGATGCTGCAGACATAGAAACCCCTTCTTATTACATTTTTGAGTTATAGAGCGCAATAATCACATGCAATCGTTATAAAAAGAACTAACCATTTCTCATTTGCTTAGATGGATTTTGCATACTTGCCGGTGAAAAATCTGGGCGAAAAAAAACGCACCGGCGAGGTGCGTTTTTGTGGGAACAAGAGTGCCGAATAAAACGTTCAGGGCTAGGCGCGTTACCGAAGACAGTACGAATGTACGGCGAGACAATGCAACAACGCCATGGACGTTTTTTCGGTGCTCTTATTTGTTGGGCTGCGGCGTGAGGCGCAAGTATGGCTTCGCTGCCGTAAAGCCCTTCGGATATTTCTGCTTGATCACGTCCGGGTCTTGCACGGTCAGTGGAATGATGACGTCGTCACCATCCGTCCAGTTGCCGGGCGTGGCCACCGTGTAGCCGTCCGTCAGTTGCAGGGCGTCGATGACGCGCAAGATTTCATTGAAGTTGCGGCCCGTGCTGAGCGGATACGTGAGGATCAGCCGTACTTTCTTGTTCGGGTCGATGATGAAGACGGAGCGCACGGTGGCCGTGACGGATTGCTCCGGGTGGATCATGTCGTACAACACCGACACTTTCTTGTCGACGTCGGCGATGATGGGGAAGCCCACCACCGTGTTCTGCGTCTCTTCGATATCCTTGATCCAGCTCTTGTGCGACTCAGCCGCGTCCACGGACAGGGCGATGGCCTTCACGTTGCGCTTGTCGAATTCCGGCTTGAGCTTGGCAGTCAGGCCCAGTTCCGTCGTGCACACGGGGGTAAAGTCGGCCGGGTGGGAAAACAGCACCACCCAGGAATTGCCCGCCCACTCGTGGAACTTGAGCGGGCCGATCGAGCTGTCTTGTTCAAAATCAGGGGCGACGTCGCCCAGGCGTAAAGTCATCGTGATCTCCTTGTGAGGTTGTGTAGCGGGATGTTCGTCGTATCAGGCTGCCTGACGGTGGCGCTTGTCGCTTTGCGCCAGATCAAACAGCGTCTGCAGCTGCGCCTGGCCATAGACCCAGTCGCCCAGACGCGACTCGGCGTTGATGTGGCCGAGTTCGCCGCCATCAATATACTTGCAATTCCAGCGCCGTGCCCACTGCGCCGCGTGTTCGGCCGTCATCCACGGGTCCGTCTGGCTGGCGATCAGGATGCCGGGACAAGGCAGCCGCTTTTGCGGCAAGGCCTTGGCCACGCCAAACTTGTCCGGGTCGGCCGGCCCCACCAGCAGCACGCCGGCCACGCCCTGCGGATCGCGCGCCAGGCTGTGCGCCGTCGTCAGGCAGCCGAAGCTGTGGGCGACGATCAGGGTCGGGCGCGCATCCTGCCGCCGCACCTGGTCCAGGCGCGCCGACCAGGTGGCCAGGTCGGGCGTGTTCCAGTCGTCCTGCTCGACCCGCTCGAATTGCGGATACAGGCGCTGCCAGCGGCTCTGCCAATGCTCGGGACCGCTGTTATGCAAGCCCGGCACGATCAGTACCCGGTAATCGGAAAAGCTGCGCAGCGCCATGATGTGTCCTTGCGTGATCGATTCCGGCAAGCGTTGCCGCCTGCCGGTGAAGATTACTTCGGCTGGTAGATCTGGTCGAAGATGCCGCCGTCGGCAAAGTGCGCCTTCTGTGCCGCCGTCCAGCCGCCGGCCACTTGCTCGATGGTGAACAGATTGACCTTGGCGAACTGCGAAGCATATTTCTTCGCCGCCTTGTCCGTTGCCGGACGGTAGTAATTCTTGGCGATGATGTCTTGCGCTTCGTCCGTGTACAGATAGTTCAGGTAAGCCTCGGCCACCTTGCGCGTGCCATGCTTGTCGGCAAACTTGTCGACGACGGCGACGGGCGGCTCGGCCAGGATGCTGACGGACGGCGTGATGATGTCGAACTTGGTCGGACCCAGTTCCTTGACGGCGAGATACGCCTCGTTTTCCCAGGCGATCAGCACGTCGCCGATACCGCGCTCGACGAAGGTGGTAGTGGCGCCGCGCGCGCCGGAATCGAGCACGGGCACGTTTTTATACAGTTTGCCGAGGAAATCCTTGGCCTTCGCTTCGCTGCCGCCCGGCTGGCGCAGCGCGTAGCCCCAGGCTGCCAGATGGTTCCAGCGGGCGCCGCCCGAGGTCTTCGGATTCGGCGTGATGACGGACACGCCCGGTTTGATCAGATCGTTCCAATCCTTGATGCCTTTCGGGTTGCCCTTGCGCACCAGGAACACGATGGTCGAGGTGTAAGGCGAGCTGTTGTGCGCCAGGCGCTTTTGCCAGTCGGCGGCCAGCAGCTTGTGCTCGGCCAGCGCATCGATGTCGTAGGCCAGCGCCAGGGTGACCACGTCCGCTTCCAGGCCATCGATGACGGCGCGCGCCTGCTTGCCGGAACCGCCGTGCGATTGCTTGATCTTGACGTTGTCGCCCGTCTTGCCTTTCCATTCCTTGGCAAACGCCGTATTCACATCCTGGTACAGCTCGCGCGTCGGGTCGTATGACACGTTGAGCAGGGTGATATCGGCAGCCTGCGCCGTTTGCAGAAGGGCAAACGCGCTGATGGCGGCGGCAGTGATGATTTTTTTCGACAGCATCTAAGATCCCCGTGTGGTTGAACTTTCAGAGCCACCAGATTACGGCGCAACGGCCGCAAAGAGAACGAAGCGTTTCGCCGTTTGATATACATTTTTTGCATATGGACGGCGCGCAACGGGGATTTAGCGCTTAATAGAAACGGTTGAACAGGACCACGGCCCACGTGGCGAAGGCCAGGATGCAGGTCAGCAACACGGCCGCGCTGCCGAAATCCTTGGCGTTTTTCGACAGCGGATGGCGATCCAGCGAAATGCGGTCGACCACTGCTTCCAGTGCGGAATTGATCAGCTCGACGATCAGCACCAGCAGCAGCACGCCGATCAGCACCAGCTTTTCAAACGCGGAGATGCGCAGCAGCAAGGCAATCACGGTGCCGACGACGAACAGACCGAGTTCCTGGCGGAACGCGTGTTCATGGCGCCAGGCCGCCTTCAAACCATCGAGCGAGTAGAAAAAAGCGGAGAAAATCCGTTTCAAGCCGCTTTTGCTCTTGAATTCATTTACAGGTTGCATAGTTTTCCATGACTCAAAGTCCATCCGGTTGCCAATTATGAAGGGCAACATGAGAATTGTGACAATTTATTCGCTGAATATCTCGGAACATTTCACTATTTTTTCACATCATGGTATAAAGAAGCATGAATACTGCATTGCACCAAATCCATCATGAAAATTGAACCGGTCGCTGCCCCGAAGACGACGATCCAGGTCATCGAACGCATGGTCGCCCTGCTCGACGCCCTGGCCAAATATTCCGACCCGGTCAGCCTGAAGGAATTGTCCAAGGTCTCTGGCCTGCACCCCTCGACGGCGCACCGCATCCTCAACGACATGGTGCTCACGCGCTTTGTCGACCGCATCGAACCGGGCACGTATCGCTTGGGCATGCGCCTGCTGGAACTGGGTAATGTGGTGAAAAGCCGCCTCAGCGTGCGCGAAGCGGCGCTCGATTTCATGCGCCAGCTGCACAAGAAAACCCAGCAAACCATCAACCTGTCCGTGCGCCAGGGCGACGAGATCGTCTACATCGACCGCGCCTTTTCCGAACGCTCGGGCATGCAGGTAGTGCGCGCCATCGGCGGCCGCGGCCCGCTGCACCTGACCTCGACCGGTAAATTATTCCTCTCCGTCGACGAACCGAAAGCCATCCGCGCCTACGCCACGCGCACGGGCTTGGCCGGGCACAACAAGAATTCCATCACGGATCTGCAAAAGCTCGAGCGCGAGCTGAGCCTGGTGCGCGAACGCGGTTATGCGCGCGACAATGAAGAGCTGGAACTGGGCGTGCGCTGCATGGCCGCCGGCATCCGCGACGATACAGGCAAGCTGATCGCCGGCCTGTCGATCTCCGCCCCCGCCGACCGCCTGCAGGATGAGTGGCTGGTGGACCTGGTCGAGACGGCGAACCAGATTTCCGTCACCCTGGGATTCATTCCCCAAGACTAAAGCACTGCCGTATAAAAATGTTCAGGGCAAGGCGCACTAACGAAGACAGTACGACTAGTACGGCGAGTTAGTGCAACGCAGCCATGGACATTTTTATCCGCCGGGCAGGCTCATGTTGGCGGGTTTCAAAGCCTCCAGCCACTTGCGCATGCGTCCCGCATCGGCCGTACGCGACTGTTTTCCCTTGGAGTCAAGGAAGACCATGATCACGGCCCGTCCTTCGATGACGGCCTGCATCATCAAACAACGTCCCGCCTCATTGATGAAGCCTGTCTTTTGCAAGCCGATTTCCCAGCCGGGGTTGGCCACCAGGTGATTCGTATTGCCAAACTGCATGGGCTGGCCGCTCGCTTCGACGATGGCTTTCGGATCCGTCGAGTACTCGCGCAGCAGCGGATGGCGGAAGGCGGCCATGGCCAGCTTGCCCAGGTCGCGTGCGCTGGCCACGTTCATTTTCGACAGGCCGCTGGAATCGACATAGTGCGTATCCATCATGCCCAGCTGGCGCGCCTTGCTGTTCATGGCGTCGACAAACGCCGGCAAGCCGCCCGGATAATTGCGGCCCAGCGCCGAGGCGGCGCGGTTTTCCGAGCTCATCAGGGCGATGTGCAGCATATTGGCGCGCGTCAATTGCGAGCCCACCTTCAGACGAGAACTGCTGAACTTGGCGCGGTCGACGTCCTCGTCCGTGATGGTCAGCAGCTCATCCATGTCCTGGTGCGCTTCGACCACCACCAGGCCCGTCATCATCTTGGTGATGGAGGCGATGGGCAGGGCGACATTCGAATTCTTTTCAAACAGCACTTCGGAATTGGCCTGGTCCAGCACCAGCGCCACGCTCGACTTGAGGTCGAGCGGATCGCGCGTGAGGTTCAGGCCCGCCAGGTCGCCCATGGTGGGCATCGGTGCGGCCATGGGCACGGCCACGCTGCTGACTTTTTGATAGATGACCTTGCGTTTGCCGCGCACCATGACGACCCGGCGCACGCTCTTTTCGCGTGGCGCGGCCGTCGCGCCCTTGCGCAGCACGACCTTGATTTTCTTGGTGTTGTGTTTCTTGGAGGCTGAGGATTTGCCGTTCGCTTCCCTGGCGTGCACGGCCGCAGCCGGCGCCAATGCAAACAGCAGGGAAGCCAGGATACCCAGCGCAAGTTTAAACTTAGCCATTCGATAATTCCCCGTGAAGCTGTTGCCTTCTTGCAGTGTAGCGAAATGCAGAGTAATCGCAAGCCTATTTAACAGTTAGGACAGTATTTATTGCAGCAACGAAATACAAATCGTTAGCGATCCGCAAACAAACTCATCCTTGACGGACTGTTTTCCTGTGCCAGTCGCTGGCAATGTCTATTTGTCCATGAATTTAACAAAACCGCCCAGCGGCTCGCGTTCCGTGCTCAAGCGGTTCTCGATCTTGTCCGGGTCGGCATAACCGAGGGCCATGCCGCACACCACCATTTCGCTGGCCGGCACGCCCAGCTCGTCGCGGATGATGTCATGGTAATGGATGAAAGCCGCTTGCGGACACGTATCGAGTCCCCGCGCGCGCGCCGCCAGCATGATGTTTTGCAAGAACATGCCGTAGTCGAGCCAGGAACCCTGCTCCAGCACCCGCTCGATGGTAAAGATCAGGCCGACGGGCGCATCGAAAAACTGGAAATTGCGCCCATGCTGGGCCGCCATGCCGGCCGTGTCGCCCCGCTCCAGACCCAGCAGCTGGTACAGGTCCAGGCCGATCTTGCGGCGGCGCTCGATGTACGGCGCCGTCCACTGGCGCGGGTAATAGGTGTACGAGGCCGTGCGCGCGGGCGCATCGGACGCCTTCGGCGCGTCATAGGCGGCGAGGATGCGGCGCGACAGGCGCAGGCGCGCTTCGCCCGACAGCACATACACTTTCCACGGCTGCATGTTGGCGCCCGAGGGGGCGCGCGCCGCCACTTCCAGGATGCGCGCGATCTCGTCCTGCGCCACCGGCGTGGGCAAAAAGGCGCGGATCGAACGGCGCGACCGGATGACGCTATCGACGGCTTGCTGCGCCGCCGGTGTTTCCAATGCTGGCTTGCTCACTGCCCTGCTCCCTGCTATTTCTTGACTACAAACACCACGCCGACCACGGCCACCAGCATGCCGGCGATGCCCAGCATATTAAATGCTTCGCCAAACATCAGCCAGGCCATCACGGCCGTCGTGGGCGGCGTCAGGTACAGCAAGCCCGTCACTTTCGTCGCGTCGCTGCGGCGGATCAGGGCGAACAGCAGGAAGATGGCGCCGATCGACAGCACGAGTACCGACCACAGCAAGGCGCCGATGAAATTCGCCGTCCATTGCACATTGCTGAACTGCCAGTCCAGGCCTTCGTAATACAAGGCGAATGGCAACACCACGACGATGGAAGCGGCAAACTGCACCACTGTGCCGGTGCGCAAGTCAAATTGCGGGCAGTGGCGTTTTTGATACATGGTGCCGGCCGTCATCGACAGCAGCGCGAACACGCACAGCAGCACGCTTTCCGCGGTCAGGCCCACGAGGTTGATCTTCGCGTACACCACCAAAGCCACGCCCAGCAAGCCAAAGAACAGGCCCAGCCACTGGCGCGGGCGCACGGATTCGCCGATCAATGGCGCGGCGCAGGCCGTCAGAACGGGCTGCATGCCGACAATGAGCGCAGAGAGGCCGGCCGGCATGCCCAGCTTGATGGCGCACCAGACGCCGGCCAGGTAGCCGGCCTGCATCAGGATGCCGGCCACGGCGATCTGGCGGAACTGTCCCACGGGCCACGGCGCGCGCAACAGCAGCACCAGCGGCAGCAGGATCACCAGCACGCCCAGAAAGCGCAGCAGCAAAAAGGTCAGCGGCGGCGCATACGGCAAGCCGAACTTGGCCACGATAAAACCCGTGCTCCATAACAACACGAAGAAACCAGGCAAGGCCATCGGCGCCACAGTGGTCAGGAAAGGGGTTTTGGAGGCTTTGCCGCTGGCGCCAGCCGCGGCGGGAAGATTGGACATGGTATCAACTCGGGAAACGGGATACTCACCGGGGCGCTGCGCCGGTGCGGGAGGCAAAGTCTAGCATGCTGCGCCGCGATCGTCGCCCGCAGCCACTGGAAATGATAGTTTAGACATAAACCATTGACACGTAGAAATCAAATATTTCTCTTTAGAAACAATGACTTTTGATGCAAATCTATTCAATTGTTGCATCGCACAAGAAACGCTTGACTTCGTTTTTTTTCGCCGTAGAATAGGGTTTGTTGCGTTGCACAATTCTTGTTCAGCTTGAAAAATTTAGATTCACCTGCTTTCCCAAACGGTACACGCAGCATCAAATTAACCAGATTTCGATTTTTTGGAGATTTATATGTTTTCAATTCCTGAGCAATTTTCGTCCGCTACCAAAGCCAACCTGGAAGCCCAATTCGCCCTGTTCTCGTCGCTGACGGGCAAAGCCTTCGAAGGCATCGAAAAGATCGTCGAACTGAACCTGACCGCTGCCAAGGCAACGCTGGAAGAATCGACCGCCGCCGCCAAGCAATTGCTGTCGGCAAAAGATCCACAAGAATTCTTCTCGCTGAGCGCTGCTCAAGCCCAGCCTAGCGCCGAAAAAGCCATCGCTTACGGCCGTCACCTGGCTGCCATCACGTCGGGCACCCAGGCCGAGTTCAGCAAAGCCGCGGAATCGCAAATCGCTGAAACCAACCGCAAAGTCCTGTCCCTGGTGGAAGAAGTCACCAAGAACGCGCCAGCCGGTTCGGAAAACGCCGTCGCCATCCTGAAAAGCGCCATCGGCAACGCCAATGCAGGTTACGAGCAATTCTCGAAAACCAGCAAGCAAGCTGTCGAAGCGATCGAAGCGAACCTGACCTCGGCCGTGAACCAATTCACGCAAGCGGCTGAAAAAGTCGTTCCGCGCGCTGCCGCCAAGTAATTACCAAGCGACCGCCACGGCGATCCGCTGTTAACAGCTCCTCCAGGCATCCATCCCGCACTTTCCCGACGGATGCCATTATGCCCCAGCCCAGCTGGGGCATTTTTTATGCCAGCTTAGTACGCGTAACCAAACCTACTGCGCGTCGTGATCTGCGGCCTGCGATGCTCACTGTGCTCAAGCACAGTTCCGCTTCTCAGCCACAACTCCCTTCCGCTCGCTACGGTTTTGTTAAGCGTTCTTTGTATCTGTTCTACTCTCCCAGATACGCCGCCTTCACGCGCGGGTCGTCGAGCATGGCGGCCGCGTTGCCGCCCATGGTGACGAGGCCGGAATCCATCACATAGCCGCGGTGCGCCGCCTGCAGCGCCAGCCGGGCATTCTGTTCGACCAGCAGGATCGTGATGCCTTCGGACGAGACTTTGCGGATCACCTCGAAGATTTTCTCGACCATGATGGGCGACAGGCCCATCGACGGCTCGTCGAGCAGCAGCAGCTTCGGATGGCTCATCAGGGCGCGCGCCATGGCCAGCATCTGCTGCTCGCCGCCCGACAGGGTGCCGGCCATCTGCGCCGCCCTTTCCTTCAGGCGCGGGAACACGTCGAACCATTTCTCGATATCGGCCTCGACACCGGCCTTGTCCGTGCGCGTGTAGGCGCCCATCATGAGGTTTTCGCGGATCGACATGCGGGTAAACACGCCCCGCCCTTCCGGCACCATCGCCAGTTTCCTTTCCACCAGGTGGAACGATTTCGTGCCCTTGAGCGACTCGCCCAGGTAGCTGATCGTACCTTCGACCTTGCATTCAGGCAAAGTTCCCGTGATGGCTTTCAAGGTCGTCGTCTTGCCGGCGCCGTTCGCGCCGATCAGCGCGATCAGCTCGCCCTCATTGACTTCCAGGTCGATGCCTTTGACCGCCTTGATGCCGCCGTAGGCCACGTGCAGGCCCGCCACCTTCAATATATTACTCATGCGTGCGATCCCCCCAGGTAAGCCTCGATGACGGCCGGGTTTTGCTGTATTTCGGCCGGCAAGCCTTCCGCGATGCGCTTGCCATATTCGAGCACCGTGATACGGTCGCACAGCCCCATCATCAGTTTCACGTCGTGCTCGATCAGCAGCACGGTCTTGCCTTCGGCCTTGATTTTCACCAGCAACTCGCGCAGGGCCAGCTTTTCCGTCGCATTCATGCCGGCCGCCGGCTCGTCGAGCGCCAGCAGGGTCGGATCGGTGGCCAGCGCGCGGGCGATTTCCAGGCGCCGCTGGTCGCCATACGACAAAAAGCGCGCCGTGCGGCCGGCGAACTGGGCGATGCCGACGAAGTCGAGCAGCTCCATCGCCCGCCGTTGGATCGACGCCTCTTCCTCGCGCGCCGCCTTGTGGCGGAAGATGGCGCCGAACACGCCCTGGTGCGAGCGCACATGGCGCCCCACCATGACGTTTTCCAGCGCCGTCATGTCGCCGAACAGGCGAATGTTCTGGAAGGTGCGGGCGATGCCCGCCTTGGCCACCTTGTGCGGCGCGGACGGCGAATACGGCTTGCCGGCCAGCTCGAAGGTGCCCGTGTCGGGCTGGTACAGGCCCGTAATGACGTTAAAGAAAGTGGTCTTGCCGGCACCGTTCGGGCCGATCAAGCCATAGATTTGCCCTTGCCGGATGGTGATGCCCACGTCGGTGAGCGCCTGCAGGCCGCCGAAACGTTTATTGACGCCGGCGATATTGAGAATGATCTGTTCGCTCATGGTGCTTTCCTCCCTTAAGCGGACACGACGCCGGTGGATTTATTCGGCTGGTCCACATCGTGGTCAGGCCGGTCTTCATGCTTCGGCGACGGCCACAGGCCGGCAGGACGTATAAGCATAATCAGTACCATGGCCAGACCATACAGCAACTGGCGCAGTACTTCAGCATCGATGATGATCTCGCCAAACAACGCCTTCTGCGCCGGCTCGACGACATGGCGCAGCACTTCCGGTATCGACGCGAGGATCACGCCACCAAGGATCACGCCAGGGACATGGCCGATGCCGCCCAGCACCACCATGGCCAGCACGGCGATCGATTCCGTCAGCGAGAACGATTCCGGCGCGACAAAGCCCTGGAACGAGGCGAACATGGCGCCGGCCACGCCGCCGAACGAGGCGCCCATGGAAAAGGCCAGCAATTTGACGTTGCGCGTATTGATGCCCATGGCTTTCGCGGCGATCTCGTCTTCGCGGATGGCCACCCAGGCGCGGCCCAGGCGCGAATGCTGGAGGCGCTGGGTGACGAACACGACGGCGATGCACAGGAACAGGAAAAGAAAATAATAGGCATTCACGGAGGGCATGGAAAAGCCGCCCACCGTGACGGTGCTGTTGGTGCCCGCCTCGCCCGCCAGGTTGACGCCGAAGATGCGGATCGGGTCAACCATGTTGATGCCTTGCACGCCATTCGTGAAATTGATAGGCTCATTCAAGTTGCCCATGAAAATACGGATGATCTCGCCAAAGCCCAGGGTCACGATGGCCAGATAGTCGCCGCGCAGTTTCAAGGTCGGCGCGCCCAGCAAGGCGCCGCACAGGCCCGCCACGGCAGCGGCCAGCGGCACGATGATCCAGATCGACAGGTGGACGCCGTTTTCGCGGATTTCCGGCCCCATCAGTTGCACCAGCGTTTCGCCCAGCACCGGATATTGATTCACCACCGATTCGAGCAGGATGGCGAACTGGGGCGACGCCAGCAAGGCCGTCAGGTAGGCGCCCACGGCATAAAAGGCGATGTAGCCGAGGTCGAGCAGGCCGGCAAAGCCGACGACGATGTTCAGGCCCAGCGCCAACATGATGTACAGCAAGGCCATGTCGACGATGCGCACCCACGAGTTGCCGAACTGCGCGGCAAAAAACGGGAACACCATCAGCAGCGCGGCCAGGCCCAGCATGCCGGCGTAGGCCTTGGCGGGATTCTTTCTTGCGTCGAAATCGAGTAATGCCATGATTATTCTCCCAGTTTCACATCAGGCACGGTCGGCCACTCTTTCGCCCATGATGCCGGACGGGCGCAGGGTCAGCACAATGATCAGCACGATGAAGGCAAAGATATCCTGGTAATTGCTGCCGAGGAAACCACCGGTGAGATAGGCGATATACCCGGCACCAAGGCTCTCGATGAGGCCCAGCAGGATGCCGCCCAACATGGCGCCATAGATATTGCCGATGCCGCCCAGCACGGCCGCGCAAAATGCCTTCAGCCCGGGAAGCGCTCCCATCGAAAACTTTACCGACGCATAGTTGGCGCCCCACATCACGCCGGCCACGGCTGCCAGCGCGGCGCCAATGGCGAACGTGGCGACGATGACCTTGTCGGAATCGACACCCATGAGTCCCGCCACGCGAGGATTCTCCGCCGTGGCCCGCATGGCGCGGCCCATCTTGGTTTTCTCAATCAGTAAGACCAGAGATCCCATGGAAATGGCGGCCAGGGCCAGCAGCAATACTTGCGTTTGGGAAATGACAGCACCACCGATGTGCAGCGGGTCGGTCGACAGCAACTGGGGAAATGGCAGCGGATTGCGCGTCCAGATCATCATGGCGAAGGTTTGCAGCAGGATGGAGACGCCGATGGCGGTAATCAGGGGAGCGAGGCGGGGGGCGTTGCGCAGGCGGCGGTAGGCGACCCGTTCGATGAAAATATTGACCAGAATACAGATGGGAATGGCGCCGAGGATGGCGGTGGCCAGTTTCAGGTAGCCGGGCCAGTCCGGCACATAAATGCCCAGCAGCTTGAGGATGGTCAAGCCCACCATGGCGCCGATCATGAGCACGTCGCCGTGGGCGAAGTTGATCAGGTTCAAGACGCCGTACACCATGGTGTAACCGAGGGCGATCAAGGCATACATACTGCCCAACACCAAGCCGTTGATGATTTGCTGGATGAATGTATCCATGGTCAGATTGCCCTATCAAATATGCATTTTTCGGGAACAACTTCCAGCAGAATATGTTGCTGATACAAAAACGGCACCGGAGGAATAATTCCTGCAGTGCCATCCCTGGACCGTTCTCACCAGCATGGTGCACGCACCGAAAACGGGCGTGACCTTGCTTAGTCATAACGACAACATATTCAAGCTTGAACCAATCATAACGATCTTTTGCAAAAACTAAGCTTGGAATAATGCGGCCATTTCCGAATTAAATTCGGTTTTAAGGTAACTATTTCATCGATACTCAATTGCCCTGGCAACTCAGGCGACATCGCGCTTGATGCCGTCGAGGCCTTTCGGCATCGGGAACGTGACGGCTTCCTGCACGCCGTCGAGCGGGCGCACGCTCTTCACGCCGCACTCTTTCAGGCGGTCGATGACGGCTTGCACCAGCACCTCGGGCGCCGAGGCGCCAGCCGTGACACCCACGCGCAGCTTGCCTTCCAGCCAGGCGGGGTCGATCTGCGAGGCATTGTCGACCATGTAGGCTGGCGTGCCCATCTTCTCGGCCACTTCACGCAGGCGGTTCGAATTCGAGCTGTTCGGGCTGCCCACGACGATCACCACTTCCACTTGCGGGGCCATGAATTTCACGGCTTCCTGGCGGTTGGTGGTGGCGTAGCAGATGTCGCCTTTTTTCGGCTCGACGATATTCGGATATTTCGCTTTCAAGGCCGCAATAATGTCGCTAGTGTCGTCAACTGACAACGTTGTTTGCGAAACATAGGCCAGGCTGTCCGGATTGGCGACCTGCAATGCCGCTACATCGTCGAGCGTTTCCACCAAATGCATGCCCATATCGGCCTGGCCCATCGTGCCTTCCACCTCGGGATGGCCGTCGTGGCCGATCATGATGATCTCGCGGCCTTCGCGGCGCATCTTGCCCACTTCCATGTGCACCTTGGTGACGAGCGGGCAAGTGGCGTCAAAAATGCTCAGGCCGCGCGATTCCGCCTCGGCGCGCACGGCTTTCGACACGCCGTGCGCGGAAAACACGAGCGTATTGCCCGCAGGTACGTCGTCGAGGTCATCGATGAAGATGGCGCCCTTGTTGCGCAAGTCGGCCACCACATAGGCGTTGTGGACGATTTCATGGCGCACGTAGATCGGTGCGCCAAATTGCTGCAAGGCGCGCTCGACGATTTCAATCGCCCGGTCGACGCCAGCGCAGAAACCGCGGGGCTGGGCCAGTAACAGTTCTTTATCCATCGCTATTCCTTCACAGCACCGAGATGAGCTTGACTTCAAAACGCAGCGGCTGGCCGGCCAGCGGATGATTGAAGTCGAACAGGGCGGAGTCCTCGCGCATTTCGCGCAGCACGCCGGCAAAGCGGCCGCCGCCCGGCGCGGCGAAGTCGACCAGGTCGCCGATCTTGTAGTCGGCGCCCGGCACCGAGTTCTCGTCCAGGGTCGCGCGCGAAACGGACTGCACCAGCTCGGGATTGCGCTCGCCAAAGCCTTCACCGGCCGCCAGCTCGAAGGTCTGGTGCGTGCCTTCAGGCAAGCCCAGCAGACGTTGCTCGAGGAAGGGCGCCAGCTGGCCCTGTCCCAGCATCAAGGTCGCAGGATTTCCGCTGAAGGTAGTGACAATATCAGTACCGTCAACAGTAGCAAGACGATAATGCAGGGTGAGGTAAGCCGCTTCGGTGACGACTGCTGGTTGCTCGTTGGACATAGTAGTTTTCAGGTAACTGGTGCAAAACGATATTGTAAGCCACACTGGCCGCGCCTGCCCCATGGCTTCGTCAAAGAAGACCGCACTGGGGCACGCACCGGTGCCAAACAGGAGAACAGCATGGGCATCAAGGACTGGCCGGCCGGCGAACGGCCGCGCGAACGCTTGATCGAGGATGGCGCGCAATCGCTGTCGGACGCGGAATTGCTGGCCGTGTTCCTGCGCACGGGCGTGCGCGGCAAGAGCGCCGTGGAACTGGCGCGCGACACGGTCGAGCACTTCGGCTCCCTGCGCGGCCTGTTCGGCGCCAGCCTCGTGAGTTTTTCCGCCGTGCACGGCATGGGCAGCGCCAAATTCGCGCAGTTGCAAGCGGTGCTGGAACTGGCGCGGCGCGCCATCATCGAGGATTTACAGGCGGGTCAGGCCCTCAATTCGCCGCATGCCGTCAAAGACTATTTGCGCCTGACCCTGGGCCACCTGGCGCATGAAGCGTTTCACGTGTTGTTTTTGGACGTCAAGAACCGCCTGATCACGACCCAGGAAATGTTTCGCGGCACCCTCACCCACACCAGCGTGTATCCGCGCGAAGTGGTGAAACAGGCGCTGCTGCACAACGCTGCCAGCGTCATGCTGGCTCATAACCACCCGTCCGGCACGCCCGAACCCAGCGAATCGGATCTGCTGCTGACGCGGGCGCTGGCGCAAGCGTTGTCGCTGGTCGACGTGCGCATCCTCGACCATTTCGTCGTGGCCGGGCGGCAAGTGCATTCGTTCGCGGAACATGGCCAGATCTAGGCCAGGCGGCAGTTAACCATGTGTAAACAAGGACATACGTGACGGCACCGGCACGCTTATCTAACAGTAAACGGCGCTGTTTACCAGTGCCTTCCCCTGTGAGGAAGGCCAAAAGTCCAATTGTTAAATTTTTACAATGAAACACGACACAATTGTTTTTCGCAAGTCATTGATAAATCTGCTTATTTTGGATATACTCTCGTTTTTCCAATTTGGAATATCTTTAAGGAGTGCGCCATGGCACGTGTTTGCCAAGTCACTGGGAAGAAGCCGATGGTCGGCAACAATGTTTCCCATGCAAACAACAAAACCAAACGTCGTTTTTTGCCTAACTTGCAGAATCGTCGTATTTTTGTTGAATCTGAAAACCGCTGGGTCTCCCTGCGTTTGTCCAACGCCGGTCTGCGCGTCATCGATAAAGTCGGCATCGACGCCGTATTGGTCGATATGCGCGCTCGTGGCGAAAAAGTCTAATTAGCAGAATAAGGGAGCTATCATGGCAAAATCAGGCCGCGACAAAATCAAGTTAGAATCGACCGCCGGTACGGGTCACTTCTACACGACCACCAAAAACAAGCGTACGACGCCTGCGAAAATGGAGATCATGAAATTCGATCCTAAAGCACGCAAGCACGTAACGTACAAAGAAACCAAAATCAAGTAATTGATCTTGTGTTCTGTAAAAAGAGCCGCTCCGATGAGCGGTTTTTTTTCGCCCTGATTTTCATCTTGCCGTCCTCCCTTTTGCCAAGGCGAAAAAAAAGGCCCTGGAAACCAGGGCCTTGATATGACGCGACAGCTTACTCAGGCATAGCTGCGCAGGCGCAAGGAGAAGTCCTGCAATGACTGGATGCCCGACGCTTCGGCGCGCGCGCACCAGTCTTGCAGCTTCTGCAGCAACTGCTCGCGTGTAAAGTGCGAACGCTCCCAGATCGCGCCCAGTTCCACGCGCATGTGGTGCATGGTTTCCAGCGCCTTGCTGTGCTGAAACAGTTCCGACAACTGCTCGTGATGCGCATCGGCCAGCTTGCCCGGTTCGCGCTGCATCAGCTTGCGCGACGACTTCAGGAAACGCTTTTCCAGCTCGGCCTTGTGCTTCAGGTGTTCCAGCTCTTCCTTCCAGGCATGCTTGATCGATTTCGCATACTTGGCCATCACGTCGTAGCGGTTGGCAATGACCGACTGCAAGGTCTCGAAGTCCGCTTCCACCTTGCCGTGCGAGAACTTCGGTTCCGGCGCCAGCTTTTTCACTTTGGCCAGGCCCAGCATTTCCAGCGCGCGGATATACGCCCAGCCGATATCGATTTCATACCATTTCGACGACAGCTTGGCCGACGTG
The DNA here is from genome assembly GCF_051380725.1 of Janthinobacterium glycogeni. Classification (NCBI taxonomy): domain Bacteria; kingdom Pseudomonadati; phylum Pseudomonadota; class Betaproteobacteria; order Burkholderiales; family Oxalobacteraceae; genus Janthinobacterium; species Janthinobacterium glycogeni. The sequence continues at coordinate 1,055,274 of NZ_JBNYXP010000001.1, forward strand.
GCATAGGTATGGTGATTGTTGTGCAACTCTTCGCCGCCGATCAGGATGCCGAACGGAATGATGTTGGTGGCCGCGTCGGCGCAGTCGTAGTTGCGGTAGCCCCAGTAGTGGCCGATGCCGTTGATGATGCCGGCCGCCGTAATCGGAATCCACATCATTTGCACGGCCCACACGGAAATGCCGATCACGCCGAACAACACGAAATTGATGACGAACAGCGACACCACGCCCAGCCAGCTGTATTTGGTGTACAGGTTGCGCTCGATCCAGTCCGTCGGCGTGCCGTGGCCATATTTCGCCATGGTTTCCATGTTCTTCGATTCAGCCCGGTACAGCTCGGCGCCTTCCCAGAACACTTTCTTGATGCCGCGCGTCACGGGACTGTGCGGATCTTCTTCCGTATCGCACTTGGCATGGTGCTTGCGGTGGATGGCCGCCCATTCCTTGGTGACCTGGCCCGTCGTCAGCCACAGCCAGAAACGGAAGAAATGGCTGGGGATCGCATGCAATTCCAGCGCCCGGTGAGCCTGGTGGCGGTGCAGGTAAATCGTGACGCTGGCGATCGTGATGTGCGTGACCACCATGGTGTACAGGAAAACTTGCCATGCAGACAGGTCGGTAACGCCAGTTGCCATGAACTGCAAAACGTCGTGTAAAACGGAACTCAATGTCATTACTACTACTCCAAGTGGACAGGGCGTGCGCACGGTCGCTCCAGTGACTCTGGAGGTCCGGCAGAGTTAATTTTAGGCGTGATTGTACGCCCTAATGGGTGCTATCAGGCAAAATCGGAGGCAGGCAGCGAGGTTAAGGCTGGGTGCCGGATGGCGGGGACTCACCGTCTGCCGCGCCCGCGAGCGGGGCAGGAGGCGTACCAACAATACGCAATTCGCGTTGCGGAAACGGTACAGTGACCTTATGTTCCTGCAAGGTGCGCCAAATGGCGCGGTTTACATTCGACTTCACGCCGCCCGTGCCGTTTTCCGGATCCGCGATCCAGAAACCGATCTGCACGTCCAGGCCATCGGCGCCGAAACGCACGAGCGTCGCCGAGGGCGGATTGCTTTGCGACACACGCGGCACCTTGGCCGTGGCCGCTTCCAGCAAGGGGAAGATCACATCGAGATCCGTTTCATAGCCTACCGACACAGCCGTCGACAACCAGACCATGCGGTTGCTCAGCGACATGTTCTGCACGCCGCCGGAAATCAGCATTTCATTGGGCACGATGGATTCAACGCCATCGCCACCCAATAACACAGTATAGCGCGTATTGATCTGCGTGACTTTGCCCGTGAATTGACCCACCGTGATCATGTCGCCGATGGTCAGGCTGCGGTCCAGCAAAATGATGAAACCGGACACAAAGTTCGCGGCGATCTTTTGCAAGCCAAAGCCCAGCGCCACGCCGAAGGCGCCGCCGAACACGGACAGCACCGTCAGGTCGATGCCCACCAGCGACAGGCTGACCAGCACGGAAACGAGAATCAGCACGGCGCGCCCCATGCGCGAGAGCACCACGCGCAGGGAGGTGTGCAAGCCCTGCATTTTCATCAGGCGTTCGTCGAGCGACGTGCCGGCCCACATGGCCAGCACCAGCAGCACGGCTACCGAAATCGCGGCTTGCAAGATGGCAGCCACCGACACCTTGTTGCGTCCCAGCGGCACGACGATGCTTTCCAGGAAGGCATGCAGTTCCGGCCACAGGCCCGTGATGTACAGGGCCATGCCGGCCCATACCACGACCGTGAAGATCTTTTCCAGCAACAACATGGTGGGACTGATGTCGCCATGGCGGGAAAAAATACGGCGCAGCACGTAAAAACCGAAGCGCACCAGCGCCATCGACGTGCACAGGGGGATGGCGATGCTGAGCAGGTTCACCGACTGGAACTTGGCCAGGAAATGCTGCGCAATGCCCAGCAGCATGGCCGCCAGCACGGGTGTCAGGATGCGAATGAAACTGTCCGTGCGCTGCAGGGTTTCCGGGGTGGCCGGCGTCGTCGCCGCTTCCGCCCGTTTATGCAGGAACACGCGCAACTGCCGCACCAGCAGCCAGCTCAGGGCCAGGCAGGCAATGATCGCCAGCGCCTGCCACAAAATAGCCGGCTGACGGAAATCGTCGACAAAATCAGTGATCAGGTTGAGCAGCGGGGTTTCATTCATGGCGGATGGGATCTGGAAGGTGGTGCGGGAAAACAAACGGGCGGGACGCCCACAGCATGCGCCAGACTGGCTGGCGCAGGTGCATGGCCACCGCTGCGATGCTGCAGCGATGGCCCGTGACCAGCTTACTCGGCTGGTTCAGCGTCAACGTCGCCGGCCGGTTTTTCATCGGCGTAGACTTTTTTCGGCATGACCTTGCGTTCGAACACGGCGGCGAAGAAGCCGTCGGTCTGGTGCAGGTGCGGCAACAATTTCAGGTAGTCGCCCATTTCCAGCTCGATCTTCTGTTCGGCCAGTACCTTGCTCATAGGCACCAGGGTGAAGTCAGGATGCGCAGCCAGGAATTGCTCGGCGATAAAATCGTTTTCTTCGTTCAGGAAGCTGCAGGTGGCGTACACCAGACGGCCGCCGCCCTTGACCAGGCGCGCCGCGCCGGCCAGGATGGCTGCCTGCTTGGCTTGCAGCTCGACGATGGAGTTCGGCTGCTGGCGCCATTTCACGTCCGGATTGCGGCGCAGGGTGCCCAGGCCGCTGCATGGCGCATCGACCAGCACGCGGTCGATCTTGCCGGCCAGGCGCTTGATCTTGGCATCGCGCTCATGCGCGATCTGCACCGGATGCACGTTGGACAGGCCGCTGCGGGCCATGCGGGGCTTGAGCTTGGCCAAGCGCTTTTCCGACACGTCGAACGCGTACAAACGGCCCGTGTTGCGCATCAGCGCACCCAAGGCGAGAGTCTTGCCGCCCGCACCGGCACAGAAATCGACCACCATCTCGCCGCGCTTGGCGCCGACGATCTGCGACAGGATCTGGCTGCCTTCATCCTGCACTTCGATGGCGCCGCTCTGGAACAAAGGCAGGTTTTGCAGCGAAGGCTTCTTGATCACGCGCAAGCCCAGCGGGGCATACGGCGTTGGCGTGCTGAGGATAGGCGCTTCGGCCAGGGCCAGCATCACGTCGTCGCGCGTGGCCTTGAGCGAGTTGACGCGCAAGTCCAGCGGCGCCGGCGCGTTCAGCGCATCGGCCAGCTTCATGGTTTCCGCTTCGCCGAACTGGGCGATCAGCTTGTCGAACAGCCAGGTCGGCATGTTGGCGCGCATGTTCGACGGCATCAGGCTGCGGTCGATCTGCGTGATGCGTTCCAGCCATTCCACTTCTTCTTCCGTCAGGCCGCCCAGCGAATCGGCGCCCACCGCTTCGGCCAGGCCGAGGATGGTCAAACGGCGCATGGTGGGACCGCTGCCCGCTTCGGCGAAATCCGTGAAGAACGATTTGTTGCGCAGCACGGCATAAATGCCTTCGGCGATGGCGCCGCGTTCGCGCGAACCGAGGCGCGGATGGTCGCGGAAATAGCGCGACAGGGTGGTGTCGGCCGGGGCCGTGAAACGTAAAATTTCGCGCAATACTTCTTCAGCATTGGCAAGTATCGCTGGTGGCAATCTCATTGTTATTCTTTCTGTAATATTTTATTGAGGGTCCACGCGGACCTGGCCATGCTCGACTGACAGTTTATCGTCAATGAACAGGCGGATGGCGCGCGGGTAAAGCAGATGTTCCTGTACCAGCACGCGCGCCGATAAGCTCTCTTCTGTGTCGCCTGGCAAGACGGGGACTTTCGCGCTCGCCACGGCCGGGCCATGATCGAGCTCGGCCGTCACGAAATGCACGGTCGCGCCGTGTTCCGTCACGCCCGCCTCGAGCGCCTGGCGGTGCGTCGCCATACCCGGGAACAGCGGCAGCAGCGACGGGTGGATATTGAGCATGCGCCCCGCGTAATGCTCGACGAAGGGCGGCGTCAGGATGCGCATGAAACCGGCCAGCACGACCAGATCGGGGGCGAAGCCGTCGATCACGGCTTGCAGCGCCGCATCGAACTGTTCGCGGCTGGCATAATCCTTGTTGGCAACGACTGCGGTCGCTATCCCATGTTCCGCGGCAAAAACCAGTCCCTGGGCATCGGCCCGGTTACTGATGACGGCGGCAATACGGGCTGGCCATTGCTCGGCTTGCGCCGCGCGCACGACCGCTTCCATGTTGCTGCCGCGTCCGGAAATGAGGATAACGATATTTTTCATAGCGCGCATTGTACCCGCTATGGCGATGCGAACCAAGAAAGGCCGCTATTATTGTTGCGGCGCAACATACCTTCCGGGCCGCCGCCGCTGCCGGATTACGCGGCCCAACAAGGGCAAAAAAGGCTGGCTTGACGGCACCGCAGCGTGAGTAGGTACTTACTCGAACGAATAGAAGACGCGGAACGGGACTTTCTTCTCGGCCCAGTAGTCGGCCGCGTCGCGGAACACGTCGAGCAGGATCTCGCGTGCTTCCTTGTCGAATTTTTGCGTATTTGGCAATTGCTCGAGCACCACCAGGAAACCCGTCTGCGTGCCCGCCTTGAACATGGTGTCCGTCAGGCACAGGCGCAGGGCATCGAAATTCTTTGCCAGGTTTTTCGGAAACAGGAAGGCTTCCGCAATAATGCCGATGACTTGTTGTTTGGTCTGTCCAGCGTGGCAATGCGCATATAAAAAGTGCTGCCCGAGACGGATCGCCTCGTCTTGTAATTCGGTCACGCGAAAGGCACGGATGGACTGGACAAGGTTGGGCGGCACGGTTAGTAACAAACTCATTTTTCCCTCAAATCGACCTGTTATGTATGGATCTGTTCTAGCTGCTCTTCTTATTGCATCCCCGCACGCGGGTCAATGCGCACGCGGTGATTCGATCTGTATCAACTTTTATGCGATTCAGTGCGATTTTATATAAGCCATACGCGTATTAGGGTAACGTGTTGTCCTGCATGAATCAACCCGAATATGATGTCAAACGCAAGATTTGTTACAAACCGCTGGTTTCAAGTCACTTCAACATCTTGTATCGATTGAAAGTGCATGTTACAGACTGTGGGGCAAGGGGCTTGGGCTGTTACATTTTGTTGCCATGCGAAACACTTGCCCCGGTCTGGCGGGATTACTATAGTCCCAAGTTGTAAAAAATACCCTGAAAGATTCTCTAGATAACGAGGTTACAAATGAACTTGCAAGCCAAATTGATGTTGTCAGCCGTTTGTCTCGGCACATTGCCACTCGCCCAGGCCGCCGACTTTGAAGATTTCGGCAAAGTCGTACGCGTCGTGCCGCAAGTGGAACAGATCAACCGTCCACGCCAGGAATGCCGTACGGAATACGTGCAAGTGCAGGCACCGCCGCAACAGCGCAGCGCTGGCGGCTCCATCGTCGGCGGTATCGCCGGCGCCCTGCTCGGTAGCCAGGTCGGTGGCGGCAATGGCCGCACGGCCGCCGCCGCCGCCGGCGCGATTGCCGGCGCCGTCGTGGGTGACCGGGTCGACAACCAGAACAATTACCAGGGCGGCATGCAGGAACAAGCCGTCAAGCAGTGCCGCCAGGTCGACCACTGGGAATCGCGCAACAACGGCTACCAGGTCACCTACGACTACCGCGGCCGCAACTACACGAGCATCATGTCCTACGATCCGGGCGAACGCATCCGCCTGCGCGTCTCGATCGAGCCGGCTCAACAGTAACGCCTGACATAAGCTGCTGCGCGTCGGCATAGGTGGCCTGCGATGCTCACCGTACTGGAGTACGGTTGCGCTTCTCGGCCACCTCTGCCTTCCGCTCGCGACGCTTCTGTCAAGCGTTGTTACTCAGTACTAAAATGCCAGCCCCATGTCTTTCTCATGGGGCTGGCATTTTTTATGGCGCCCCGGCGCGGGCTATAATGCGGCACACTTTCAGGCCGCCTTATGCTTATCAAACGAAAATCCATCGAACAAGTCGAATCCTCGCGCCCTGCGCGCAAGCCCCGCTATGCCCCTGTCACCCTGTCGGAAATGGATGGCGTGCGCTATCTGCATTTCGGCACGGAATGGGTGCAGGGCGCCATGCGCATCCGCAAGCCGGACTGGCCGGAGCTCGAATACGCGCAGCAGATGATGGCGTGGATGCTGTGGATCGAACAGCCGCAGCGTCTCGCCCAGCTGGGCCTGGGCACGGCCGCGCTGACCAAGTTCTGCTACCGCCAGTTCCCGCAGGCGCAAGTCGAGGCCATCGAACTGAACCCGTCCGTCATCACCATCTGCGAATCGATGTTCAAGCTGCCGCCCAACGACGAGCGCCTGCATGTGCGCGAGATGGATGCGCTCGACTATGTCAACGACGACGCCAACCACGGCACCCTGGACGCCCTGCAGGTGGACCTGTACGACGCCACGGCGCGCGGTCCCGTGCTCGACAGCGCCGACTTCTATACCGCCTGCTGCGCCTGCCTGGCGCCGCACGGCATCATGACGGTCAACCTGTTCGGCGACCATCCCAGCTACGCGAAGAACATCAAGGCGATGAAGTTTGCGTTTGAACAGGTGATCTGCCTGCCGGAAGTCCATGATGGGAACGTGGTGGCGATCGCTTTCAAGACAAAAGTGGCACTCGATACGGAAGCGCAAGCGGCCCTGCTCGAGCGCGCCAAGCAGATCGTCGCCGAGACCAAGCTGCCCGCCAAGTCCTGGGTCAAGGGCATCGTCAGCACCCTGTAAGCGCCGGCACTCCCAGGCAAGGCCGGCAGTCCTGAAAGACGCCGGCCATGCCCGCTTCCCCTCCTCCCTCTTCCACCTCTTCCGACACGCCGCTGGAACTGCCGCAACTGCTGGCCTGGCTGCAGGATGACGGCCTGCTCGACGCTGCGCAAGCGGCCGCCATCAACGCCCAGGCCGCCCTGCTGCCGGCGCCCGCCTTGCATCCGCTGTGCAGCATCGCCCACGGCGCACTGACGCTCGACGCACTGTGCGCGTGGCTGGCGCAACGCGCGTGCTTGCCGTATCTGCGCATCGATCCCCTGCACATCGATTTCAGCCAGGTGGCCGACGTCATGACGGCCGGCTATGCGGCCCGCTTCAACATCCTGCCCGTGGAAAGCACTGTGGAACGCATCGTCATCGCCACGGCCCAGCCCTACGCGCTCGCCTGGCAGGCGCAGCTGGGCAACCTGGCGCCGCGCAAGCTGAGCCTGGTCATCGCCAACCCGCTGCACATCGCCGACGCCATCGCGCAATTTTTCAGCCTGGCCAGTTCCGTCAAGGTGGCCCGGCAGGCGTCCACGCAAGACATGGCGCTGCGCCACAACTTCGAGCAACTGGTGGAACTGGGGCGCAACAAGGGCAACCTGGACGCCAACGACCAGCACGTGGTGCGCATCGTCGACTGGCTGTGGCAATACGCGTTTGCCCAGCGCGCGTCCGACATCCATCTGGAACCGAAACGCGACGCGGGCCTCGTGCGCCTGCGCATCGACGGCCGCCTGCACCAGGCCTACCAGCTGCCGCCCGTCGTCATGCTGGCCATGACGGCGCGCATCAAGTTGCTCGGACGCATGGACGTGGTGGAAAAACGCCGCCCGCAGGATGGCCGCATCAAGACGCGCAATGCGCAGGGCCAGGAAATCGAGCTGCGCCTGTCGACCTTGCCCACGGCCTTCGGCGAAAAGCTCGTCATGCGCATCTTCGACCCGGAAGTGGCCGTCAAGAGCCTGGGCGAGCTGGGCTTTCCGCCCGCGGACGCCGAACGCTGGCGCCAGCTGACATCGCGCACGCACGGCATCGTGCTGGTGACGGGCCCCACCGGCTCGGGCAAGACCAGCACCCTGTACAGCACCCTGAAGGCGCTGGCCGGCAGCGAAGTCAATGTGTGCACGGTGGAAGACCCCATCGAAATGGTCGAACCGGCCTTCAACCAGATGCAGGTGCAAACCCAGGCCGGCATCGAGCTGTCGTTTGCCGACGGCGTGCGGGCGCTGATGCGGCAAGACCCCGACATCATCATGGTGGGCGAAATCCGCGACCTGGCCACGGCCGAGATGGCCATCCAGGCGGCGCTGACGGGACACCTGGTGCTGTCGACCCTGCACACCAACGACGCCCCTTCCGCCGTCATGCGCCTGCTGGAGCTGGGCGTGCCCGCCTATCTGCTGGAGGCGTGCCTGGCCGGCGTGCTGGCGCAGCGCCTGCTGCGCTGCCTGTGCCCGGGCTGCAAGCAGCCGGGCGCCACCCCGGACGACGCTGCCTGGCAGCGCCTGACGGGCGGCCAGCTGGAACGGCCCCAGGAAGCGTACCGGCCCGTCGGCTGCACCCTGTGCCGGCACAGCGGTTACCTGGGGCGCGCCGGCATCTATGAACTGCTCTGCGTGACGGAAGCGTTCGGCCAGCTGGTCAAGGCAGGCGCCGACCTGCACGCCTTGCGCCGCCAGAGCCTGCTTGACGGCATGACGCCGCTGCGCCTTGCCGGCGCGCGCAAGATCATCGATGGCACGACCAGCATCGATGAAGTGCTCAAGCTCACCGCAGCCCTGCATTGAGCCATATTCTTTTTCGTGCAGGAATACTTTGCATTCTTTTTCAACTGATATATAATGCGGCCTCTTTCGGGTCGTTAGCTCAGCTGGTAGAGCAGCGGACTTTTAATCCGTTGGTCGCAGGTTCGAATCCCGCACGGCCTACCACGAATGCGCAGTACCAAAAAGCCAATCCTCCGGGATTGGCTTTTTTGCGTTTCCGGCCTCACGGTTATACTGGCTCTTCGTCTTGCCAGCCATGAAAGAAACGCATGAAACTTGCCGCCCTCCTCCTCACCACCGCCTGCCTGTCCGCCCAGGCGCAAACGCCCATCGTGCTCGACGGCCAGTACACCGCGCGCACGGATGAGATGAGCCTGGAGATCATCGGCAACCGCGTCTGCTTCGCGCCCGACAAGGCACAATGGGGGCGCCTGCCCCGCCCGGCCGCCCGGCATGAGATATGGTTTTGCTTTTCCAACGATGGCGAGGCGCGCCGCCTGCTGCGCGTGCCCGCGCGCCAGGCCGACAATTGCGGCTGGCAGGCGCGTGCGCGCATCATCATCGACAGCTATCAACCGTATGTCGAGCAAGGCGACGGCAACGATATGGCGCGCCTGGCGTCGGTGGTCAAGGTGGCGCAGCCGAACGCCATCGCCTGCGAGTAATCAGCCGAGTTCGTATTCCTGCAAGTAGCGGGCAAACAGTTCCCCATCGGCCAGCGGACACGCAACGCCCGCGCCCCAGTCGGCCAGCAGCAACTGCTCTTTCATGGGCAGCAGCATGAACTCGGGCATGCCATCGCTGCACCACAGGTCGCACACGATGCCGTGCTCGTCCAGGCCGGCGAATAATGTTTCCGTCTTGTCGCCGCCAAAGGCCAGCACGTTCTTGCATTCCACCCGGTAACTGCTGTAGCCCGTGTAGACGGCGTCATACGGCGGCAAGGCGTCGGCCAGCGCCAGGCGCAGCTGGTCCGCCGTCATGCCCAGGACGGACAGTGGCGAAGGTGCCGCCTTGATCACATACATGTCCGTCCAGCCGGCGCCGCTGCGGTGCGCGTCGGCGAACGCCTGCTGCTCGCCCTCGCCCATCTGCGTCAAACAGTGCTGCAAGTTATCCAATGGCAAGAGTTCGATCATGCAAAAATCGTCTTCGTGGTAATACGCTTCCCGCATGGCTTAATTCTCCAGCAAATCTTGCAGTTGCGCATTACGCCGCGACGTCAGGCGGCCGGCCCACGTTTCGCTGGTGACGGACGGATAGCGCACGGCGCCAAAGTTCATCCAGGCATCGCGGTAGGCCAGCCACAGGCGCTGGGTGGCGCGGATGCCATCCTTGTCCACGGCGCCCGCATGGGTTTCCGCCGGCTTCTTCATGAGCTTGCCGTAGATGGCGTTGAGTTCCTTGTCGAGCGCCGCCGCCTGTTCCTTGGTCATGCTTGGCGGCAGCTTGCCCGCCTCGTATTCGCGCAGATCGTGCGCCAGCAGATCGAGCTCGGCCGTGCGGGCCGCGATACTCTGGGCGGCGCGCGCCGTGCCGCTCAAGTCCGTTTCGTTGGCCGCGCGCGCATCGGCAAACTTGCTTGCTGCTGCCTGCAGCTTTTGCAGCGACGCTTGCGCCACGGCAGGCATGCTTGCGCTGACCTTGCCTGCCGCCTGCGCGCGCACGCGCTGCTTTTGCCGCGCATCGATGGCGCTGCACACGCCCATCATGTAGCCGCTGGTGATGTCGTCGCACAAATCGATCAGGCCGCGCCCGCTGGCGTTAATCTGCTGCAAATGTTCGATGCGGCCCTGCATCTCGGCCGGCGCCGCATCGATGCTGCACGCATACTTGAGCGCCAGCAACGGGTCCTTCTGCACACCCTGTCCATTCTGGTACAGCATCATCAAGACGGCGCTATTCTGCGTGGCCATGGCGCAATGGCGCGCGGGACGCCAGTCGGCCGGCTTGGGCGAGGACATACTCTTGGTATCGTAATACAGGTCCGTTGCCTGGCACTGCTGCAGCGACGCCGCGGCCGACGGCGCCGGCTGGTCGGCCGGCGGCGGCGCCGCATCCTTGACCTTCAGACAAGCCGCATACCAGGCCGTGCTTTCCGCATGACCCACGCCCATGGCGCTGGTATTCGGGTACGGTGCGGCGGCGGCGGCAAAAACCGGACTGGCCAGCAGCGCGCCCGCCCCCAGCAAGAGCGTTTTCAATAAGGGTAGACAAATTTTCATGTTGGATAGGCGCCAGCGTGAGTAAAGCGGCAAGTTTAACTGATCAGCCAGGCCGCGCCCGCCCGATACGCGCCCATCCCGCCTGGTAAGTAACGGTACTCAGCCTTGGCAGTGCAGGAAACGATGGGCAATAATGTTGCCCGCTGTACTTTTTTCACTACCCGGACCACGCCCATGACCTCACCCCGTCTTCGCCGTTCCCTCGGCTCCCTGCTGATCGCAGCGGCCTGCGCCTCGCTGGCAACGACCGTCCACGCCGCCGATACCAAGGCCACTACCCCAGTTCCCGGCTCGCAGGCCAGACATGCCATCACGCATGAAGACGTGTGGCTGATGAAACGGGTGGGCGCGCCCGTCGCCAGCCCCGATGGAAAGTGGGCCGTGTTCTCCGTGGTCGACAGCGCCTACTCTAGCCAAGAGCAATGGTCGGACCTGTGGATCAAGTCGCTGCTTGATGACAGCGCCCCGCGCCGCCTCACGTTCTCCAAGGGCGGCGAAAGCGCCGTGGCCTGGTCGCCGGACAGCCGCCAGCTGGTGTTTGTCGCCAAGCGCGACGGCGATGAAGCGGGACAGATCTACCGCCTCGACGTGGCCGCTGGCGGCGAAGCACAACGCCTGACCTCGCTCACCCTCGGTGCGCGCATGCCGAAATGGAGCCCGGACGGCAAGCAATTGCTGTTCATCAGCGACATCTATCCGGGCAACAAGACGGAAGCCGACGTCAAGCAAAGCGCGAAGGAGCGCAAGGAGCGCAAGGTCAGCGCCCGTTCGTATGAAACGACGGCGCCCCGCTACTTCGACAAGTGGCTGACCGACAAACAGGTGCGCCTGTTCATCATCGATGCCGACGTCGCTGCACGAGGTGACAACACCGCGCGCGATATCCTGTCGGGCACGCAACTGGTGGCGCTGCCGGGCTTTGGCGGCGGCCAGGGCGACGAGGGACAATCGCTGGACGCCGTCTGGACGCCGGACGGCAAGGCCGTCGTCTTCAACGCGGCCACCAACCGCGATGCGGCCCAGCGCGAAGCCGTCTACTCGCAACTGTATCTGCTGCCCGTGGCGGGCGGCGAAGCGCAGCGCTTGACGCAGGACCAACATAGCTACGGCTCCCTGAAATTCGCCGCCGATGGCAAGACCCTGTTCGCCCTGAGCGACGCGCAAACGCCGGGCAAGGTGTATGACGTGAAACGCCTGGCCAGCTTCGCCTGGCCGATGAGCAACCCTGTGCCGAGCATCCTGACGGCCAAGCTGGACCGTTCAATTTCCCGCTTCGTGCTGCCCGAAGGCGGCAAGCGCGTCCTCTTCAGCTATGAACATGCTGGCCTGGAAAAGCTGTACTCGATCGACGCCAGGGGCGGCGAGGTGCGCGAGGAACCATCCTTGCCGACGGGCACCATCAACTCGCTGAGCAGCGGCGGCAAGGCCCTGGTCGGCGTGTGGGAGTCCGCCATCAACCCGCCGGAAATCTATGCCTTCAACGGCAAGCAGCCGAAGCGCCTGACGGCCTTCAACACGGAGAAAGCGAGCAAGATCGACTGGCAGGCGCCCGAGCACTTCTGGTTCACGACGGCCGACGGCCGCCAGATCCACAATATGCTCGTCAAGCCGGCCAATTTCGATCCGAACAAGAAATACCCGCTGTTTACCGTCATCCACGGCGGCGCGGCCAGCATGTGGCGCGACCAGTTCGTGCTGCGCTGGAACTACCATTTATTGGCCAAACCCGGCTATGTCGTGCTGCTGACGGACTACAAGGGTTCCACCGGCTACGGCGAGGAATTTGCGCGCTCGATTCAGTTCGACCCCTTGAAAGGTCCGGGCGAGGAGGTCAACCAGGGTGTCGATGAAGCCATCAAGAAATACCCGTTCATCGACGGCACGAAACTGGCGGCCGGCGGCGCCAGCTATGGCGGCCACCTGGCCAACTGGCTGCAGGCGACCACCACGCGCTACAAGGCCATCGTCTCGCACGCGGGCGAAATGGATCTCATCATGCAGTGGGGCACCAGCGATGGCGGTTTCGGCCGTGAAACGAATGCAGGCGGCCCCGTCTGGTCCAACCTGCCCGTGTGGCGCGATCAAAGCCCGGTCATGCAAGCGGGCAACCACGAAAAAGGCACGGGTTTCACGACACCAATCCTGATCACCGTGGGCGAGCTCGATTACCGCGTGCCGGCCAACAATGCCTTGATGAACTTTGCCGTGCAACAGCGCCTGAACGTGCCGGCAAAATTGCTGGTATTCCCGGACGAAAACCACTGGATTTTAAAAGGCGAGAACAGCCGCTTCTTCTATAGCGAAGTGGAAGGCTGGCTGGCGAAGTATTTAAAATAATCACGCTGTACGCTTCTTGAAAAGCCAGGCTCCGCGCATGCGGGCCTGGCTTTTTTCATGCGCTCTGGGCAGCGGCCACGGCCGCTTTCTGGCGCCGTATCGCCAGCACCAGCAGCGCGGCCAGCAGGCAGGCGGCGCCAGCGGCGAACAGGGCCGGGTTGTAAGTCAGCATCAGGGTGCGGATGCGGCCCGCGCCATACGCGGCCACGGCGGCGCCCAGCTGGTGGCCCGCGAAGATCCAGCCAAACACCATGCCCGCCCGCTCCCGGCCGAACGTGGCGCCCACCAATTTGACGGTGGGCGGCACGGTGGCGATCCAGTCCAGGCCATAGAACATGGCAAACAGCGACAGGCCGTACAGGGTGAATTCCGAATACGGCAGCCAGAACAGCGACAAGCCCCGCAAGCCGTAGTACCAGAACAGCAGTTTGCGGTTGTCATAGCGGTCCGACAGCCAGCCGGACAGGATTGTGCCGAACAGGTCGAACGCGCCCATCACGGCCAGCACGGACGCGGCCGGCACGGCGGACAGGCCTGAATCGCCGCACAGGGAAATGAAGTGCGTCTGGATCAGGCCATTGGTGCTGAGACCGCAGATGAAAAAGGTACCGAACAGTATCCAGAAGGTGCGGTTCGCCGCCACGCTGCGCAGGATCAAAAAAGGCGTGGCAAACGTCATTTTTGCGGCCACTGGCGACGTCAGCGGCGTGGCCGGATCGGCGCCGTAGGGACGCAAGGCCACGTCCTGCGGCCGGTTGCGCATGCACAGGAAAGCCAGCACGGCGACGATGGCGCAGGCGGCAAACACGGGCATGACGGCCGTGCGCCAGCCGTAGTGCTCGATCAGCCAGGCGCCAACGGGCAGGAACAGCAGCTGGCCCGTGGCCGAGCTGGCCGTCAGCACGCCCACCACCAGGCCCCGGTGCGTCTCGAACCAGCGGTTCGCCACCACGGCGCTCAGGACCAGCGCCGTCATGCCCGAACCCAGCCCCAGCAGGATGCCCCACAGGGCCACCAGGTGCCAGAACTGCGTCATGCGCGTGGCCAGCAGCATGCCGCAAGCGATCAGCCCCAGGGCCACGCAGATGATATTGCGCAAGCCGAAGCGCTCCATGAGGATGGCGGCAAACGGCCCCATCAAACCGAACAGCACGAAGCGCACGGCCAGGGCCGAGGAAATCTGTTCGGCATCCCAGCCGAATTCTCGGCTCAACGGTTGCATCAGCGCGCCCGGCAAGCCCAGCGCAGCAGACGAGGTCAATGCCGTGAGAAAAGTGATGGCGACGATGACCCAGGCAAAGTGCATGCCGCGCCGCTCCAGCCATTGCGAAAAAGGATAGGAAAGCATGCAGTCCTCATGAGAAAGAGTGAAGAGAAAGCGTGGATGCCGGTCAGCATCGGCCGATGGGATTTCCCGCATGTTATATTATGATCGTAATTTATGCAATCAAAAAAACTGGAGTCACACTGCTGCGTGCGGCTCCAGTCCTGGCTTCAAGCTGATGAAATGGGGTCAGTCACTGCGTGATCGGAATGCGTCCCACTGGGACGCATTCCCCCGGCGGGTCTGACCCCAAACATTACTTCACCTTCAAGCCATTCTTCACATCCGTCACGCCTTCCACGCCCCTGGCCAGGTCGGCGGCTTTCTTGACTTGCGCCTGGGAAGGCACGAAGCCGCTGAGCATGACGACGCCGTTGACCGTTTCCACGTGCACGTCGAGCGCTTTCAAGTCATTGTCCTTGACGAGGTCCGCCTTGATCTTGGTGGTGATGACGGAGTCGGCCACGGCCGTCTTGGTGCTGCCGGCCGCATTGCGCGCCACGCAGGCGGCCTTGGCCGTCGCATCCATGGCGTCGCAATTCTCCTTCGTGGTGGCGGGCGGATTCTGCGCCACGTTGGTGCCGGCCTTGGCGCCCGTACTGGCGTCGGCCAGCGCGGCCGTTTTGGCCGCCTTGGCATCGTTCATGCACGTGGTTTTGTCGGCGCCCGTGCGGTCGCCGCACTTGGCCTTGGCCAGGTCATACTCGGCATTGGCGACGTCCTTGCGGGCCTTGGTCAGCTCGCGCGGCGTGTTGCGGTACTGGGCCACGGCATCCGACTCGGCCTTGGCGCGCGCCACCCTGGCTTCTTCCACGCAGACTTTTTTCGCGTTGCCGCTGTGGCTGTCGCAAGCGGCCTTGGCCTGCTTGTAGTCGGCCGTTGCCTTGTCCGTCAAACTCTTGTACGAGGCATCCTGCGCATACGCGGGCGCGGCGGCAAGCAGAGCGCTGGCACTGGCGGCCAGCATGAGTGCGATCATTTTGTTCATGATGGTTCCTCTCTGGTTAGTTGATGCCCAGATTAGACCCCTGCCGCGCGCAAAGCTCCGTGCGACAGCACACGCTGACAGTCCATTCGCCTAAAAATCACCGTTTATTTGTCGCCGCTCAATCCCTTCCGCCACAATACTTGCGCCTGTTCAAATGGTGAAGCGGGGTCATCAAATGCACCCTCGCCATCGGCCAGCGCCAGCCATGCCTGCGTGGCGTGCGAACCGCCTGCGCCGTCGCCAGCCGCGCGCACGCCGCGCATCCAGGCCAGCACCTTCTCGTACTGCCCGGGGTGGCGTCCATGCATCCAGGCCAGGGCCACCAGGTCCGCATAGGCCTCTTCGCGGCGCGTCTCGCGCAGCTCCTGCGCCAGCGGTGTCAACTTGCCCCGCTGCATGCTGCGCGGCTCGACAAAGCCGCGTGGCAAGGCGTGCCAGTCGCCCTGCGCATAGCGCTGGCAATGGCCGATTTCATGCGCCGTCATCGCTTCCACCATCAGGCCGTGGCGCGCAGCCGGCACGCCTTGCAGGACACTGTCCGCCTGCGCATTGCCGCGCAAGGAGAGCACCAGCTTGCAGCGCCCTGCTTCGTAGCCCAGCGCCAGCGGCACGGCGCCGGGCGTCTCCTGCGGCTGCACGATGATATCGATGGGCAAACCTTGTGCACGCGCAAACGCAATGACGGGCTGGCCCGCCTGCAGCCAGCGCGTTTCCAGGTCGGTGAGCTGGGCGGCAGCCACGGCGGGCACAGCAGACAAAACGATGAGCAAGCGCATCGCCAAGAGCGGATTGGGCATGGGATCGGCGGGAAGAAAAGCGGATTGACCATTGCAGGGTAAGCGGCGCGGATATTTCCACAAGGAAAAACTGGCAACTTTTCATAAATAAAGACGAAAAAAAACCGGCGCAGAGGCGCCGGCTTTTCACACTGACAATAGTCGAGCCCCGGCTTATTTCTTCGCCGCCTGGTCCAGCGCGCGGGCCGTGACGAATTCCGGGCGGATATCGTTGGGCACGGCCTTCATCTTGTCGAGCGCCACCTGCACTTCGGGACGGATCACCACGTATTTGCTCATCATCGCTTGCGCGCGCGCATAGTCGCCCGTCGCCTCGATGGTCAAAAATTCACGGTCCAGGTCGATCACGGCCTGCTTGATCTTGCCGAAATCGACGCCGAACTTGCCGTCGCCCAGCGAGACAAAACCGCCCTTGTCGAGGATGTAATTCATCTGAATGGCCATGCCGCGCGCATGCGAATCCGTCAGGCCGAAATGCAGCGTGCGGAAACCGGAGGCAAGGAAAGTGTTGTACAGCTTGCGCTCAGCCGCCTCGCCCTGGCCCAGGGTGTCGTTGAGCTGCCCCTTGTCCATCATGTAGCGCAGCGCGAACAGGCCCGTGATATCGGCCTTGGCTTCTTCGATGGTGGAATACGCTTCCTTCAAGTCCTGGCGCGGCGTCGATGGCTTGCCGTCGACCACGGTCGCATGCGGGCCCAGGCCGTGCATGATTTCATGCGCGAGGATGTGCGTGAAGAAGGAATTGAAATCCACATCCTGCTGCGCGTCGGGCGTGAGCACCAACTTGGAGATCGGCGTCAGGGTGGCCTTGAACTTGGCTTCCTGCACGTTCTTCAGCATGACGCGCTTGGAGCCGCGCGCGCTGATGATGCGCTCGTCGTTCGGCAGGTTGTAGGCGGCCGTCTGCACGGCCATGTTGCCGTCGCCGGCGCCGTACACCTGATTGACCACCACCATCGGCGCCAGCGCGCCCACTTTCGGGTTGCGGTACCGGGCGTCGAGCGGCAGGTTGTCTTCCAGTTCCTGCATGTGCTTGGCGAAGAAGTTGAGCTTTTGCGTTTCCGCCTGGTCGCGGATGTTCACATAGGCTTCGAACGCGGCCTTGTAGCCGAACAACTCGTCGTTGTACGTCTCGTACGGGCCGATGGTGATGTCGACGGGCGAATCGAGGTCCATCCAGGCGAAGTCGGACGGTAAATAGTCGTTGTCGAGGAAAGCCTTGGCGCGCAGGCTCAAAAACTTCTTCAGCGACGCGTTGTCCGTGGCGGCGGCCGCCTCGTCGAGCAGTTTGGCCAGCTGTTTCAGCTCGACCTTGTATTCATCCGAATACTTGACGGTCTGATACTTTCCATCCTTGCCCGCGCGGATGGTCGTGAAGAACCATTGCGCCTGCTGCTTGTCGTCTGGCGACAAGCCATTCATCCACGTTTCCAGGCTGGCCTTGGTGGCGCCCTGCGGATAGAAATTGCCCGCTTCCGGCTTGTGCGCGGGAATGGCGATGCCCGCATAGCTGGCCGGCATGAAGGACGCGTGCGCGTCGAGCACCGACCATGGACCCTTGTTGATCCAGAAATAATTCAGGCGGGCCTGACCCAGGGCCGACTTGTCCGTCTTCAGGGCTGCCCACAGCGCCTCATTGCCGGACCAGCGCTGGCGCAGCTGCAGCACGTCGACCAGCTTGGCCGCCTCGACCAGCTTGGCAATGGCCTGGCGGTCGCCTGCGGACAGGTGCGTGACATCGGCGGTCAGCGCGACGGGCGCGTAGCGGGCGCTCATGGCGGTCAGTTGCGCGGCGGTGGCCGGGGTGGTTGGTGCGGCGGCTGGCGTCGCGGCGCAGGCGCTGCCGACGGCGGCGGCCAGCAGCAGGGGAATCAGGATGTTTTTCATGGGGCCTCGGTGTATGGTTCACAGCAAGCAAGCGCCCCGCACCATCACGGCGCGGCCGCTTCCTTGTTCAGCCTGCGATTGTCCCACCTGCCCCATGGCATGGCAAGCGGCTTACCAGACCTTGTACACCTGCCCCGTCTGCGCCCCTTCCACGCTGCGGCTGTAGGCCAGGGCCACGCGGCTGGCGGCGGCCGGCTCGAAACCGTAGAAGAAGGGGCCATACGACTCCAGCGATTCGGCCAGCACCGTGGGGCTGACGACATTGATGCGCACGCCGCGCGCCAGTTCAATGGCGGCGCCGCGCACGAAGCCTTCCACGGCCGCATTCGTCATGCTGGCGGCCGTGCCGAAACGGATCGGCTGCTCGGCCACGATGCCGCTCGTGAGCGTGATCGAACCGCCGTCATTCACGTATTCCTGCGCCACCAGCGCCACGTTGACCTGGCCCATCAGCTTGCTGTCCAGACCCAGCCGGAATTGCTCTGGCGTAAATTCGGCCAGGGGACCGAAATGCAGCTTGCCGGCCGTGACGACGACGGCGTCGACCTTGCCGATGCGCTTGAACAAGGCACGCACCTGCGCGATGTCGCTCATGTCGGCCTGGTGCGTGCCGCTGCGGCTGCCCACTTCGATGATTTCATGGCGTTGCGCCAGTTGGGCGGCGACGGCCGTGCCGATGGTGCCGCTGGCGCCGATGATGACGATTTTCATGCTGCTTCCTTGTGTGAGTTGAACGATGGAGCCAGTATGCGCCGCTTACAAAAAGGAATAAATACGCTAGAATTTACAAGATTACTAATCTACAGTTTGCAATCAGGACGTCATGGATAAATTGCGCAGCATGGAGATGTTTGTCGCCGTCGTCGATGCGGGCAGTTTCACGGCTGCCGCCGAGGCGTTCCAGATTTCACCCGTGATGGTGGGCAAGCACATCAAATACCTGGAAGAGCGGCTGGGCGCGCGGCTGCTGGCGCGCACGACGCGGCGGCAAAGCCTTACGGAAATCGGCCAGCAGTATGCGGAACAGTGCCGCCAGATCCTGGCCAGTATCCATGCGGCGGAACGGGGCGCGGAAGCCATGCGCGCGGCGCCGCGCGGCAAGCTGAAGATCACGGCGCCCGTGTCCTTCGGCAGCGAGTGCATCGCGCCGCTGATGGCCGACTACCTCGATGCGTATCCGGAAGTGAGCCTGGAACTGAACCTGAACGACAGGATGGTGGACCTGGTGGAGGAAGGATTCGATGCGGCCATCCGCATCGGCGCGCTCGAGGATTCCGGCATGGTGGCGCGGCCCTTGCGGCCCTACGCGATGGTGATCTGCGCCGCGCCCGCCTACCTGGCAAGACACGGCACGCCGCGTACGCCGGACGACCTGGCGCGCCACGAATGCGTGGATTTCATGCAGTGGTCGCGCCACATGCGCTGGCGCCTGAGCGGCAAGGAAGCGCGCCACGATGGCGTGACGGCCGAGAGCCGCTTCCGCTCGAACAACGGCCAGGCCCTGCGCATGGCGGCCCTGCACGGCTTCGGCATCGTCATGCAGGCGGAAATCCTGATGGCTGGCGATATCGCCGCCGGCAGGCTGGTGCCGCTGCTGGCCGACTACGTGCCGGCGCCGCGCCCCATGCACCTCGTGTATGCGCGCGACCGCCAGCCCACGCCGAAGCTGACGACCTTCATCGATTTTCTGCTGGAACGCTACGGGCCGGCGGCGACACCGCCGCCGGCCACGCTCACGTAACTAGTTGGATAGCCTTGTCATTTGTTGCTCATGGTTAACATTGCGACACCTGAGAAAACCGTAGCGAGCGGCAGTGATTTGTGGCCGAGAAGAGCAACCGTACTTTAGTACGGTGAGCATCGCCGGGCGCAAAGCGCGACGCGCAGTAGGTTTTATCCGGTGTCCTTCAACGCTGCCAGCCGGCACCCAGTGAGCGGGCCACGGCCACCGTCGCCAGCAGGCGCTGGGTCTTGATCTGCGCGGCGGCGCGGTCTGCTGCCAGCGAACTGCGCTGGGCATCGGTGACGTCGAGGTAGGTCGAGATGCCGCGCTCATAGCGCGTGCGCGCCACCAGGTAGGCGCGCGCCGCCGCTGCCTGCGACAGGGCTTGTGCATCGCCCTGCAACTGGCGCTGCTCCACGTCGGACAACGCGTCCTCCACTTCGCGCAAGGCCGTCAGCAGTTTCGTTTCATGGTTCGCCACGGCTTCCGCATAGCGCGCCTTGGACAGGTCCAGATTCGCCTGATTGCGGCCGCCGTCGAAGATCGGCAGGGACAGGGCCAGCGGGCCAAAGCTGAACTGGCGCGAACCGCCCTGCGCCAGGTCGCGCAGCTTTTCGGAGGCGTAGCCGAAATTGCCCGTCAATTGCAGCGACGGGTAAAACGCGCCTTCGGCCACGCCCACTTGGGCGTTCGCCGCGCGCAGGCCGGCCACGCTGGAAACGAGGTCCGGACGGTGCGCCAGCAGGCTGGCGGGCAAGCCGACAGGGATACCTGGCGGCAGCGGCAAGATCGACGGATCGGCGGCCACCGGCAATTGCAGCGCCGACGGCGGCTTGCCCGTCAGAGTGGCCAGGCTGTTTTCCAGCTGGTTGCGCTGGCGCTTGACTTCATGCAGGTCGGCCTGCGCGTTCGACAGTTCGACTTTCGCGCGCGCCAGGTCCAGCTCATTCGTCAGGCCCGCGTTGAAGCGCGCCTCGACCAGCTGCGCCGATTCGCGGCGCGTGTCCAGGGCGCCATTCAGGATCGCCATTTCCGCGTCCAGCCCGCGCAGCTGCCAGTAATTGCTGGCCACTTGCGCCGACAGCATCAGCAGCACGCCGTCGCGGTCCGCCTGCGCCGCCAGCGCCTGCGAGTCCGCCGCTTCGACCATGCGTTTGACGCGGCCCAGCAAGTCGACTTCATACGACAGCGAGCCGCCCACCGAGAAGTTATTGCCGCTGATCGAGCGGTTGCCCAGGGCCAGGCCCTGCGAGGTGTTGGCCGAAGTGCGCGAGTTCGAAATGCCCGTGCTGACGTTGACGCTCGGTCCCTGGTTGGCGCGCGCCGTGCCGCTTTGCGCCAGCGCCTGCAGCAGGCGCTCGCCGGCCGCCTTGACACTCGGATTGTCCTGCAATGCGGCCTGTTCGAGACGGTCCAGGGTGGCGTCGCCGTAGATGCTCCACCACTCTTTGGGCAATTGCGCGGCATCGGCCGCGGCCGCGCCGTGGCGGAACGATGCGTTGTCGATGCCGGCCACATTCGCCGGGGCGGTGAAATCCTGGCCCACGGTGCCGCAGGCGGACAGCGCCACGGCAAGGGAAGCGGCCAGCGCGATTTTCGTCAATACTGTTTGCATGATGTGTACCTTCTTGTTCTTGAGGTGCTGCACGTGCGGCCTGTGCGCGGTCAATGACCGCCGCCACCGCCACCGGGAGCTTTGAGTTTGTCGGCCAGCCACAGGGGCACGATGCAGGCCAGCAGGATGGCGCCGACGAGGAAGAAACCATCGTTGTAAGCCATCACATACGCTTCGCGGCGCACGATGCCGTCGATCGCCTGCAAGGCCTGGTTGCCGGCCGTAACGGCGTCATAGCCCTTGGCCATGAACGACGACGTCAGCTGGTCGATGCGCAGCTGCGTGGCGCTGGAATACGCATTGATCGCTTCGCCCAGGCGCTGCGAGTGAAAGTGCTCGCGGGTGCTCAGGGCAGTGGCCAGCAGGGCGATGCCGATCGAGCCGCCCAGGTTGCGCGTCATGTTGAACAGGCTCGAAGCGGACGCCATGTCCTTCGGCGCGATGCCCTTCATGGCGAAGTTCGACAAGGTCAGCATGACGAAGGGCTGGCCCAGCGCGCGCACCACCTGCGACCACAGCAGCTGGTCGTAGCCGGTGGAAGCGTCCATATAGGCATTCATCATGCACGAACCGCCGAACAGCAGCAGGCCGAACGAGCACAGGATGCGGTTGTCCACCTTGGACGACAGCTTGGCGACGAACGGCATGATGAACAGCTGCGGCAAGCCCACCCACATGATGACTTCACCGATCTGCATCGGCGAATAGCCGGCGATCTGGCCCAGGAACAGCGGCAGCAAAAAGGCCGAGCCATACAGGCCCATGCCCGTCACGGCCGACAGCACGGTGGCCACCAGAAAATTGCGCTGGCCGTACAGGGCCAGGTTGACGAACGGCTCGGCGCGCGTGGCGCTGGTGACGACCCAGCCCAGGATGCCCGTCAGGGCCAGCGCGGCGAAGGCGATGATAAAGCCCGAGTCGAACCAGTCCTTCGAATTGCCCTCTTCCAGGAAGATGGTCAGGCAGCCCAGGCCCAGGGCCATGAAGAAGATGCCCAGCCAGTCGGCCTTCCAGAACAATTTGAGCTGCATCGGCTCCTTGTCCAGGCCATAGATCATGCCGGCGATCAGCAGCACGCCCGGTACCCAGTTGATGTAGAAGATCGAAGGCCAGCCATACAGCTCGGAGAGATACCCGCCCAGGGTGGGGCCCATGGCTGGCGCCAGGGTGGCCGTCAGGCCGAAGATGGCCATGCCGACGGCGCGCTTCGACGCCGGCAGCTTGAGCATCACCAGGGTGAACGCCATCGGGATCAGGGCGCCGCCCGTGAACCCCTGCAGCATGCGGAAGACGATCATGCTTTCCAGGTTCCAGGCCGCCCCGCACAGGGTGGAGAACAGCAGGAAGAAAGCGGTGGTGCCGATCATGTAGGTACGCAGACCGAACACGCGCGCCAGCAGCGCGGTGAGGGGAATGACGATGATTTCCGCCACCAGGTAGGCCGTGGAAATCCACGAGCCCTCTTCCTGGGTGGCCGACAGCGAGCCAAGGATATCCTTGAGCGAGGAATTCGTGATCTGGATGTCGAGCACCGCCATGAAGGCGCCCAGCATGCCGGCGGCGACCGCCAGCCAGGTGCGCCCGGAGACTTTTTCGTCGATCACGGGAAACGCTGGCGGCTTCGCCAGCGTGGTGGAGGGGCTGCTCATGGAAGCTTAGCGGCTGGTGGTCTGGGCGGCTGGCGCGGCCGCGTGGCGCGGGGCCTCGGCCTTGTCCGACGCGGGCTGGTTCACTTCCACTTCGGCGATCACCGACATGCCCGGCACCAGGCGGCCGTTCATGGCCTTGATGTCTTCCGGCTGGAAGACGATTTTCACGGGCACGCGCTGGACGATCTTGGTGAAGTTGCCGGTGGCGTTATCGGCCGGCAGCAGGGCGAATTGCGCGCCCGAGGCAGGCGCGAAGCTGTCCACGGTACCCACCAGTTTCTTGCCTGGCATGGCGTCGATCGTCACGTGCACGCTCTGACCGCGGTGCAGGTCGGCCAATTGGGTTTCCTTGAAGTTGGCGGTGACCCAGACGTTGTCCTGCACGATGGCCGTCAATTGCTGGCCAGGCTGCACGCGCATGCCCGTTTCCACGTTGCGCTTGCCGATGCGGCCGGCGACGGGCGCCAGGATGCGGTTGTATTGCAGCTGCTGTTCCGCATCCTTCAATTGCACGCGCAGCACGGCCACTTGCGCCTTGGCCACGTCGCGCGCGGCTTGCGCCGCACCGATCTGCGCCTTGGCGGCGGAGGCGCTGTCGCGGCGGGCGGCCAGGTCGGCCACGGCGCTCGAGCGGGCCGCATTGGCGGCGTCCAGTTCCGCTTTCGAGACGGCTTTCATCTGGCTCGTGTACAGCTGGCCATAGCGCTCCGCATCCTGTTTCGCGCGCAGCAGTTGTGCATCGGCCTGCGCCACTTGCGCCTGGGCGGCGCTCGCCTGCGCCTGCACCTGGGCGATCTGCGCATCGGCCTGCAGCACTTGCTGCTCGGCGCTGGCGATCTGCGCGGCGATCTGCTCGGTTTTCACGCGCTGGTCGAAGGGATCGAGTTCGGCGATCACATCGCCCTCTTTCACGATCTGATTGTCGTCGATGAAGACCTTGGTGACGACGCCGGAAATGCGCGCCGAGACGGGATGCACATGACCGGCCACATAGGCGTTTTCCGTTTCCACGAAATAGTGGCTGCGGTACCACATGCGCGCGCCGGCGCCCAGGGCGACCAGGACGATCAGGCCGGCGATGATTTTCACGCGGTTGTTAGGTGGGGCGGAGCTGGCGGAAGCGGCGGGCGTGGAAGGTGCGGCCGGGGCCGCGGGTGGGACGGCGCTCAGCACCTTGTGCTCTGCTTGGCCTGGCTGGTTGGACATACTCGCTCCGAAAATGAAATGATATAGGTTCATTATTGGGCAAAGAAAAGCCAAAGTCAAGAAATGAAACGATTGCATTTCATTTTAATTTGCACTACAGTGTGAGCCATCACTTACCTTTCCACTTATAAAGAGACCCAGACCATGTCCGATCCCGGCCTCAGCGACACCTTGCCTACCGATACAGAATCCGACGACGCCGCCCAGGAGCTTTCCTGCTGCGGCAAGCCAGCCGGCCGCCCGCGCGCGGCCGACATGGAAGCGCGCATGGACAACCTGCTGCACACGGCCGGCTGTTTGTTTCTGGAAAAAGGGTATGGAAAGGTGAGCCTGGAAATGATCGCCCGCGAAGCCCATGTGGCCGTGCGCACGATTTATGTGAAATTTGGCGGCAAGTCGGGACTCTTCAATGCCGTGGTGGAATTGCGCCGCGCCGCCTACTTCTCGACCATGCCGGCGCTGGAAACGGATATGCGGCCCCTGGCCACCATCCTGGGTGAGTTCGGCCTGCTGTTCGTGCAACTGGTTACCATGCCGGCGGCGATCCGCCTCAATCGCATGGTGGTGGCCGAAGCGGCCACGCACCCGGAACTGGCGGAAACATTCTACAAGGTGGGGCCGGGGCAGACGCGCGAGATGCTGGTCAAGTTTTTCAGCCGCCCCGACATCGCGCCCCTGTTCCGCGCGGAACTGACGCCCTCCATGCTGGCGCTGCACCTGCTCAATTGCCTGCTGGGCGACCAGATGTCGCGCCTGCTGTTTCCGCCACAGGCGCAACCGGACGTGGCGCAATTGCGCGCAAAGGTGGCGGTCAGCCTCGACCTGTTCCTGCGCGGCACCCTGCGCCAGCCGCTGGCGGGCTGACGCGGGACGGCTGGCCGCGGAAGTCAGCCAGGACGGCTGCAGTCTTCCGGCAACGCCGTTTTGGCATGGTCGTCGCTCAAGCCCATCGCGCGCAGGAAGGGCTGGGCCGCCGACGCGCCATCGAGAGCGAGTGAAGACTCACTGCCATCGTAGCGCTCCGGGCCGTAGCGCATCAGGTCGAACGAGGTTTCAAAGCGTTGCGCCAGGAAATACGTGCGGAAGTAATCGAAGGAAAACGCCACCTGGCCATCGTCCCGCGCCAGCAAGCCATGCGCATACAGCGGCGCCAGCCAGTCCCCGGCCACCATGCTCCAGCCCTTCACGCCGCAATAGTCGCTGGCAAAACGCTCGAGTTCCGCCTCGCTGAGGAACACGCTCTTGGCTTCGAACATCACGAACGCCAGCTCGATGAGGAATTCGCGCGCATCGGCAGCGACGCCGGCGTCCTCGTGCCGCTGCGCGCCCGCCTTGCCCAGCAGGCCATCGAGATAGACGCGATCGCCTGCCAGCTGCGGCAGCAAGGTGGCAAACACATACTCGGCATCCACCGACCCCGTTTCCTGGCCGTTCGGCGTGTACAGCACCGACAGGGCGAAGTTCTTGCTCACGTCATCGAACTCGCGCAGCGACACCGTCCACTGCGTGCCTGCCCCGCCGCCATCGGCCGCACCCGTGCCGAACTCAAGCACGGAAAACGCCGCCATCTGGCCATTCGCGCCGTACAGGCTGCCGGGATTGCTCTTGTACAAGATGCCCAGCGACTTCATCAGCGAACTGGCATCGCCCGTATGCTGATGGCCATGGAACACGGCGTGGACATTCTTGTAGTGCGCGCGCTGCTCGGCACTGGCGTGCTCGTCGGCGGAGAAAAAGCTGAAGCCGGCATCGCCCAGCGTCGCCGCGGCGACACCCTGCGCGCGGCTGCCCGGCACCAGGTAGAAACGCGCGCCCGGCAGGCTGGCCGCCTGCAGCAAGGGGCGCAGGAAGTATTCGTAGACGTACACGGGCGTCGTGCCGGCACAGGCGTCCGGCGCCACCAGCTGGCCCGTGAAGAAAATCGCATCGATCCTCTTGCCCGCCGCCAGGATAGCGGCCACATCCTGGTACAAGGCATGCAGCATCACGGCTTGCTCTTGCTCATCAGCCCTGCGCAAACGGACATCGGCGATATGGAGGGCGGTAAATTCTTTCATCGTTGCAAACCTTCTCAGTACAGCGGAACTTGACCGACTCCCACGCTGGCAACATTCCTGGAAAAATCACACGCTTCCATAGAAGCAAAACATGGTTACAGACCGCCATTCTGCCATTTTTTCCATACGGCAATACTCACCAATTTTCACATGGTGCCGCCGTGCCACGTTTTTTACCATACTGAAGGTCAAGAGAAATAAAAAAACCCGGGAACACGTCCCGTTTTTTGTACTGAAAGTTAATTTTTTATCAGCGCTTGCGCGGGGGCAAGTCCGTGCACACGCCTTCGTCCACTTCGGTGCGCTTTTGCCAAGCTGCCGATCGACTCGCCCAGGGTCGGGTGCGGGTGCGGGTGCCGACGCTGCCGCCGCCGGTGAGGTATTTAATCGTATTTGGACAATAAAAAACCCCGCAATCGCTTGCGGGGTTTTGAGTGTCACAGCGCTACAGCATCAACGCTTGCGCGGCGGCGGCAAGTCCGTGCATACGCCTTCGTAGACTTCGGCCGCCATCCCGATCGACTCGCCCAGGGTCGGGTGCGGGTGGATGGTCTTGCCGATGTCGGTGCCGTCGCAACCCATTTCGATGGCCAGCGCGATTTCGCCGATCATGTCGCCCGCATGCGTGCCGACGATGGTGCCGCCGATGATGCGGTGCGTTTCAGCGTCGAACAGCAGCTTGGTGAAGCCTTCGGCGCGGCCGTTGGCCACGGCGCGGCCGGAAGCGGCCCACGGGAAGTGGCCCTTCTCGACCTTGATGCCCTTGGCTTTGGCTTCGTCTTCCGTGATGCCGGCCCATGCCACTTCCGGATCCGTGTAGGCGACCGACGGGATCACCTTGACGTCGAAGTGCGACTTCTGACCGGAAGCCGCTTCCGCGGCCACGTGGGCTTCATGCACGGCCTTGTGCGCCAGCATCGGCTGGCCCACCAGGTCGCCGATGGCGAAGATGTTCGGCACGTTGGTGCGCATCTGGCTGTCGACTTCGATGAAGCCGCGGTCGGTGACGTTCACGCCGGCCTTGTCGGCAGCGATCTTCTTGCCGTTCGGGCTGCGGCCCACGGCGACGAGCACCAGGTCGTAGACTTGCGGCGCCGGTGCCGTCGCACCCGCTTCGGCCGCTTCGAACGTGACCTTGATGCCTTCCGGCAACGCCTCGACGGCGACCGTCTTGGTCTTGGTCATGATGTTATCGAAGCGCTTCTCGTTGAACTTCTGCCACACCTTGACGGCGTCGCGGTCCGCGCCCTGCATCAGGCCATCCATCATTTCGACCACGTCGATGCGCGCGCCAAACGTGGAGTACACGGTCGCCATTTCCAGGCCGATGATGCCGCCGCCGATGACCAGCATGCGTTTCGGGATCTGGCGCAATTCCAGCGCGCCCGTCGAATCGACGATGCGCGGGTCTTCCGGCACGAAGGGCAGCTTCACCACGGACGAACCGGCGGCGATGATCGCCTGCTTGAACTGCACGACCTTTTTAGAACCGTCGCCAGCCGTCACTTCGATGTGGTTCGCGGACAGGAACTGGCCCACGCCGGTGACGACTTGCGTCTTGCGCGCCTTGGCCATGCCGGCCAGGCCGCCCGTCATGTTCGAGATCACGCCTTCCTTGTACTTGCGTACCTGGTCGATGTCGATCGTCGGCTTGGCGAACGTCACGCCCGTGTTGGACATGTGCGCCGTTTCATCGATGACGGATGCCACGTGCAGCAGCGCCTTCGACGGGATGCAGCCCACGTTCAGGCACACGCCGCCCAGGGTGGCGTAGCGCTCGACGATGACGGTGCTCATGCCCAGGTCGGCCGCGCGGAACGCCGCCGAGTAGCCGCCGGGACCGCCGCCCAGGACCATCATGTCGACGTCGATGTCGACCTGGCCGCTGTAATTGCCGGCCGGGATGGCGGCGACAGGTGCCGCCGGTGCCGCAGCCGGTGCCGCAGCGGCTGCAGCAGGCGCAGGAGCGGCCGTAGGAGCTGCCGCAGCCGCGCCTTCGGATGCTTCCACCACCAGCAGCGCGCTGCCTTCGGCGATCTTGTCGCCGACCTTGACTTTCAATTCCTTGACAACGCCCGCGTGGGTCGACGGAATCTCCATGCTGGCCTTGTCCGATTCGACCGTGATCAGCGACTGGTCCACCTTGATGGTGTCGCCCACCTTGACCATCAGTTCGATGACTTCGACTTCCTTGAAGTCGCCGATATTCGGTACTTTTACCTCTACTGTGCTCATCAATCGCTCCTTACAGCAGAATTTTGCGCATGTCGGCCAGGACTTCGCCGAGGTACACGGAGAATCGCGCGCCCATCGCGCCATCGACCACGCGGTGGTCGTAGGACAGCGAGGTGCCCATCATCAAACGTGGCTGGAAGGCCTTGCCATCCCATACCGGCTTGATCGAGGCTTTCGACAGACCCAAAATGGCCACTTCCGGCGCATTGACGATAGGCGTGAAGTGCGTGCCGCCGATGCCGCCCAGGGACGAAATCGTGAAGCTGGCGCCCTGCATGTCGGCCGGTTTCAGCTTGCCTTCGCGCGCCTGCAGCGACAGTTCCGTCATTTCGCGGGCGATCTGCGAGACCGACTTCTGGTCCGCGCCCTTGATCACCGGTACCACCAGGCCGTTCGGCGTGTCGGCAGCGAAGCCGATGTTGTAGTACTGCTTGAGGATCAGGTTCTCGCCCTTGGCGTCGAGCGACGCGTTAAACGCGGGGAATTTCTTCAGCGCGGCGACGGAGGCCTTGATGACGAAGGCCAGCATGGTCAGCTTGGCCGCATCCTTGTTCTTCGCATTGGCCGCGTTGGTGTCGACGCGGAACGCTTCCAGGTCCGTCACGTCCGCTTCGTCGAACTGCGTGACGTGCGGGATCATGACCCAGTTGCGGTGCAAATTCGGACCCGAGATTTTCTTGATGCGCGACAGCGGCAGCAATTCGGTCGTGCCGAATTTGCTGAAGTCCAGCGACGGCCATGGCAGCAGGTCCAGGCCCACGCCCGAACCGCCTTTGGCAGCGACCGGCGCGTTTGGCGCGGCAACGGCGCCCGACATCACGCCCTTGACGAAGTTCTGCACGTCTTCCTGGGTGATGCGGCCCTTCGGACCGGAACCGCCAACCAGCGCCAGTTCCACGCCCAGTTCGCGCGCGAACTTGCGGATCGATGGCGACGCGTGCGCCAGCTTGCCGTTCACGGCAGGCACGGCGGCAGGTGCTGCGGCAGGTGCGACCGGCGCCGAAGCGACGGCGGCCGCAGGCGCGGCGGCAGCTTGCGCGGCCGGTGCAGGCGCGGCGGCAGGGGCGGCAGCGGCAGGAGCGGCAGCGCCGCCGGTCGTTTCCACGACCAGCACCAGACTACCCTTGGCGACCTTGTCGCCGACCTTGACCTTCAATTCTTTCACGACACCGGCGTGGCTCGACGGGATTTCCATGCTGGCCTTGTCCGATTCGACCGTCAGCAGCGACTGGTCGACCTTGATCGTGTCGCCGACCTTGACCATCAGTTCGATGACTTCGACTTCCTTGAAGTCGCCGATATCGGGCACGGTCACGTCGACCAGGGCCGGCGCGCCGGCAGGGGCGGCAGGCGCAGGCGCGGCCGCAGGAGCGGCGGCGGGGGCAGCTTCAGCTGCAGGTGCCGGGGCGGCAGCGGCGGCTGGCGCAGGGGCCGAGGCGTCGTCCGCCACTTCCAGCAGCAGGACCAGCGAACCTTCGGCGATCTTGTCGCCCACGTTGACTTTCAATTCCTTGACGACACCGGCGTGGCTCGATGGAATTTCCATGCTGGCCTTGTCCGATTCGACGGTAATGAGGGACTGGTCGACCTTGACCGTGTCGCCTGGCTTGACCATCAGTTCAATGATCTCGACTTCCTTGAAATCGCCGATATCCGGGACTTTGACTTCCACAATGCTCATAGCTTGCTCCGTTATTTTATTTGTCAGATGGACCCGCACACACGCCAGGGCGGCACTTTCGCACCGCCCTGGCATCATCGGGTCCGCACAACGATTACTGGGTCACCGGATTCGGTTTGTTCGCGTCGATGCCGTACTTGGCAATCGCCTGCTCCACCACCGACACGTCGATCTTGCCTTCGTCAGCCAGCGATTTGAGCGCGGCCACGGTGACATAATAACGGTTCACTTCGAAGAACTCGCGCAGCTTGGCGCGGCTGTCCGAGCGGCCAAAGCCATCGGTACCGAGCACTTTGTAGGTGCGGCCCTTCGGCATGAAGGCGCGGATCTGTTCTGCAAATGCGCGCATGTAGTCGGTCGTGGCGACGATCGGGCCGTCCGTGTCCTGCATCAGCGACGTCACGTACGGCACGCGCTGCTGTTTCGACGGGTTGACCATGTTCCAGCGTTCCGCATCCTGGCCATCGCGTGCCACCAGGGTGAGCGACGGCGCCGACCATACGTCCGCGGCCACGCCCCAGTCGTTTTCCAGCAATTCAGCGGCGAAGATCGATTCGCGCAGGATGGTGCCGCAACCGATCAGCTGTACGCGCAGCTTGGCGTCAGCCTTGCCTTCCTGCAGCTTGTACATGCCTTTCAGGATGCCTTCTTCCTGGCCTGGCTTGATGCCTGGCTGGGCGTAGTTTTCGTTCATGATCGTGATGTAGTAGAACACATCTTCCTGGTTGGCGATCATGCGGCGCAGGCCGTCCTGGATGATGACGGCGACTTCATGGCTGAAGGTCGGGTCGTACGGCATGCAGGTCGGGATGGTCGCGGCGAAAATATGGCTGTGGCCATCTTCGTGCTGCAAGCCTTCGCCGTTCAGGGTCGTGCGGCCGGCCGTGCCGCCCATCAGGAAGCCGCGGGCGCGCATGTCGGCCGACGCCCATACCTGGTCGCCGATGCGCTGGAAGCCGAACATCGAGTAGAAGGTGTAGAACGGGATCATGATGCGGTCGTTGGTCGAATACGACGTCGCCGCGGCGATCCACGAGCTCATGCCGCCCGCTTCGTTGATGCCCTCTTGCAGGATCTGGCCGGCCTTGTCTTCGCGGTAGTACATGACCTGGTCCTTGTCGACCGGCTCGTACAACTGGCCTTTCGGATTGTAGATGCCGATCTGGCGGAACAGGCCTTCCATGCCGAAGGTACGCGATTCATCGACCAGGATAGGCACGACGCGCTGGCCCAGGTTCGGGTCTTTCAGCAGGGTCGAGATGACGCGCACGAAGGCTTGCGTGGTCGAGATTTCACGGCCTTCAGGCGTGGCTTCCAGCACGTTCTTGAACGCGTCCAGGCCAGGCACGGGCAGGGTTTCTTCCGACTTCTGGCGGCGCTGCGGCAGGTAGCCGCCCAGGGCCTTGCGGCGCTCGTGCAGGTAGACCATTTCCGGCGCGTCGTCGGCTGGCTTGAAGAACGGGATGTCGGCCAGCTTGTCGTCAGGAATAGGCAGCGAGAAGCGGTCGCGCATTTCGCGGATGGCTTCATCGTCCAGTTTTTTCGTCTGGTGCGCCGTGTTGCGCGCTTCGCCCGACTTGCCCATGCCGTAGCCCTTGATGGTTTTCACCAGCAGGACGGTAGGCTGGCCCTTGTGTTCCTGGGCGATCTTGAAGGCCGCGTAGATCTTGTGCGGATCGTGACCGCCACGGGTCAGGCGCCAGATGTCGTCATCCGTCATGTTGGCAACCATTTCCAGCAGCTTCGGATGCTTGCCGAAGAAGTGCTTGCGCACGTAGGCACCGTCTTTCGCCTTGTAGTTCTGATATTCGCCGTCAACGGTTTCCATCATCACGCGCTGCAGGATGCCTTCCTTGTCCTGTGCCAGCAGGGCGTCCCAGCCCGGGCCCCAGATGACCTTGACGACGTTCCAGCCGGCGCCGCGGAATTCGCCTTCCAGCTCCTGGATGATCTTGGTGTTGCCGCGCACAGGGCCGTCCAGGCGCTGCAGGTTGCAGTTGACCACGATGACCAGGTTGTCGAGCATGTCGCGTGCGGCCAGGCCGATCGCGCCCAAGGACTCCGGCTCATCCATCTCGCCATCGCCGCAGAAGGCCCAGATCTTGCGGTTGTCGGTTTTCGCGATGCCGCGTGCGTGCAGGTATTTCAGGAAGCGCGCCTGGTAGATCGCCATGTGCGGGCCCAGGCCCATCGACACGGTCGGGAACTGCCAGAAGTCAGGCATCAATTTAGGATGCGGGTACGAGGACAGACCCTTGCCGTCGACTTCCTTGCGGAAGTTCAGCATTTGCTCTTCCGTCAAACGGCCTTCGAGGAAGGCGCGCGCGTAGACGCCGGGCGAGGAGTGGCCCTGGATGTACAGCAGGTCGCCGCCGTGGTCGGCCGTCGGCGCGTGCCAGAAGTGGTTGAAACCGATGCCCAGCATGTTCGCCAGCGAAGCGAACGAGGACAAGTGGCCGCCCAGGTCGCCGTCGGCGCGGTTGGCCTTGACGACCATGGCCATGGCGTTCCAGCGCATCCACGAGCGCAGGCGCTCTTCGTATTCCAGGTTGCCGGGACAGTGTGCTTCTTGCTTGGTGGGGATGGTATTGACGTAGGCGGTGGTGCTGGAGAACGGGATCTGGGCGCCGCGGCGGCGGGCCAGGTCAACCATGCGCTCCATCAGGTAATGCGCGCGTTCCGGACCTTCATTTTCCAGCACGGCTTCGAGCGCGTCCAGCCACTCCTTGGTTTCCTGCATATCCGGGTCGGTGCCGATCTGTGTCGTTACCTGGTTCAGTTGAGCTGACATCTGTTGAGTCTCCTTTGTGAACGCCCCACCCCGATTTTCCGGATCGCTGTCGGACGGTATTTCGCTGATTATTTACTATTAAGTCGGTTTAGTGTGGGGATTCTAACAGCGTATTTACTATTTTTCAAATTACGATATAGCATTTCATATTATGAAATTACCCTATGAAATTTATGCTGCACTGCCGCAAATTCTGCCCGGAAATTAGGATGATCAAAGTGCCAAAAACGGCGCCAAGAGAACCGAAGGCCCTTGCGCTCCCTAGGCCACCAGCACACCAGAAAAACGCATTAACGCCGCAGTCGTCGGCACAGGCATACCGGGCCAAGCGGGCCTGAAAAATGTCGAGTGCAAGGCGCGGCGACGCAGACAGTACGCCAGTACGGCAAGGAGCCGCAACGCCGCCATCGGCATTTTCTCAGGCTCGCGTCTCTGGCCCGCATTTATGCCGGGCCAGGCGGGCCTGAAAAACGTCGAGGGCAAGGCGCGGCGACACAGACAGTACGCCAGTACGGCAAGGAGCCGCAACGCCGCCATCGGCGTTTTCTCAGGCCTGCGTCTCTGGCCCGCTTTTATGCCGGGTCAAGCGGGCCTGAAAAATGTCGAGGGCAAGGCGCGGCGACACAGACAGTACGCCAGTACGGCAAGGAGCCGCAACGCCGCCATCGGCATTTTCTCAGGCCCGCGTCTCTGGCCCGCTTTTATGCCGGACCAAGCGGGCCTGAAAAACGTCGAGGGCAAGGCGCGGCGACACAGACAGTACGCCAGTACGGCAAGGAGCTGCAACGCCGCCATCGGCATTTTCTCAGGCCCGCGTCTGTGGCCCGCTGTTGTGACGGCTTTGCATAGCCAAAACCGCCCCTTTGCGCCGCCCGGCTTTATAATCTGTCTTTTCCCTCCCACACAGCCTCCCTACCATGCCAGCACAACTGATCGACGGAATCGCCCTCTCCCAAAAACTGCGCAGCGAGATCGCCACGCGCGCCGCCGCCCTCACGGCCAAGGGCACCCAGCCCGGCCTGGCCGTGATCCTCGTCGGCGAAGACCCGGCCAGCCAGGTGTATGTCCGCAACAAGGTCAAGGCGTGCGGCGACGTGGGTTTCCACTCGGTGCTGGAAAAATATGAAGCGGACCTGTCCGAAGCCGACTTGCTGGCGCGCATCGCCAGCCTGAATGCCGACCCGGCCATCCACGGCATCCTCGTGCAGATGCCCTTGCCCAAGCACATCAACCCGCACAAGGTCATCGAAGCGATCGCCACGACGAAAGACGTCGACGGCTATTCCGTGCTGAGCGCCGGCGAACTGATGACGGGCCTGCCCGGCTTCCGCCCTTGCACGCCGTACGGCTGCATGAAACTGATCGAAAGCACGGGCGTCGACTTGCGCGGCAAGCACGCCGTCGTCATCGGCCGCAGCAACACGGTCGGCAAGCCGATGGCCCTGCTGCTCTTGCAAGCGAACGCTACCGTCACCATCTGCCATAGTGCGACCCCGGACCTGGGCCTGTACACGCGCCAGGCGGACGTGGTCGTGGCCGCCGTCGGCCGCCGCAACACCCTGACGGCCGACATGGTCAAGCCGGGCGCCATCGTCATCGACGTGGGCATGAACCGCGACGATGACGGCAAGCTGTGCGGCGACGTGGATTTTGCCGGAGTGAAAGACGTCGCGTCCCACATCACCCCGGTACCGGGTGGCGTAGGTCCGATGACCATCACGATGTTGCTGATGAATACCGTCGAGGCCGCAGAGCGCGTGTAAAAACACCGGGGCGGCCTGACCGCCCCTTTTAATATATGGAACCGACGATGACTACCAATCCCCTGCTTGATTTTTCCGGCCTGCCACGCTTCGACGCGATCACGCACGAGCATGTCACGCCTGCCATCGATACCCTGCTTGCCCAAGCGCGCGCCACGGTGGCGCAGCTGGAAGCGCCCATGGAAGAAGTCAGCTGGGACAACTTCGTCGCGCCCCAGGACCAGATCGCCGAAACCCTGGGCCGCGCCTGGAGCATCGTCAACCACCTCAACAGCGTGATCGATACGCCCGAGCTGCGCGCCGCCTACAATGCCAACCTGCCCAAGGTGACGGAATTCTGGACCGAGCTGGGCCAGAACGACATCCTGTTCGGCAAATACAAGCAATTGCAGGCGAGCCCCGCTTTCGCCAGCCTGTCGCCGGCGCGCCGGCGCATCGTCGACAATGCCGTGCGCGACTTCCGCCTGGGCGGCGCCGAGTTGCCCGAGGACAAGAAAGAGCGCTTCGGCGCCATCCAGGAAGAACACGCGGCCGTCTCGACGCGTTTTTCCGAAAACGTGCTCGACGCCACGAATGACTACAAGTTGCTGGTCGAGAAAGAAAGCGACCTGGCCGGCCTGCCCGACGACGTGAAAGCCGCCGCGCGCGCCGCCGCCGACAAGGCCGGCAAGCAAGGCTATGAATTCTCGCTGCACTTCCCCTCGTATTACCCGATCCTGCAATTTGCCGACAAGCGCGCGCTGCGCGAAACCATCTACCGCGCCAATGCCACCAAGGCATCGGACCAGGGCGACGTCTTCAGCAAGAAGGACGAGTGGGATAACACGCAGAACATCGTCACCCTGTTGCGGCTGCGCAACGAAGAGGCACAACTGCTCGGCTACGCCAATTTCGCCGAAGTGTCGCTGGTCTCGAAGATGGCCACCTCGCCCGCGCAAGTCATCGCCTTCCTGGAAGACCTGGCCAAGCGCGCGCGTCCGTTCGCCGAGAAGGACCTGGCCGAACTGAAGCAATTCGCCCGCGAAGAGCTGGGCATCGACGAACTGCAGGCGTGGGACGTGCCGTATGCCTCCGAAAAGCTGCAGGAACGCCGCTACGCGTTCTCGGCCCAGGAAGTCAAACAATATTTCCCTGAACACAAGGTGATCGACGGCCTGTTCCGCCAGATCCAGAACCTGTTCGCCGTCGAGGTCAAACTGGATACGGCACCCGTCTGGCACCCGGACGTGCGCTTCTACCGCATCGAGCGCGACGGCCAGCTGGTCGGCCAGTTCTACCTGGACCTGTATGCGCGCGCGGGCAAGAGCGGCGGCGCCTGGATGGACGACGCGCGCGGCCGCCGCGCCGACACGCAACACGTGCAAACGCCGATCGCCTATCTCACCTGCAACTTCACGGAACCGGCCGTGGTCGACGGCAAGGCACAGCCTGCATTGTTCACCCACGATGAAGTGATCACCCTGTTCCACGAATTCGGCCACGGCCTGCACCATATGCTCACCGTCGTCGACGAGCTGGGCGTGTCGGGCATTGCCGGCGTCGAATGGGATGCCGTAGAACTGCCGTCGCAATTCATGGAAAACTTCTGCTGGGAATGGGAAGTGCTCGAACACATGACGGCGCACGCCGTCACGGGCGCGCCGTTGCCGCGCGCGCTGTACGACAAGATGCTGGCAGCCAAGAATTTCCAGTCCGGTCTGCAAACCCTGCGCCAGGTGGAGTTTTCCCTGCTCGACATGCATTTGCACTATGACTATGACGCCGGCACGGGCCAGAGCGTGCAGCAGCTGATCGACGGCGTGCGCGCCAGGTTTGCGCTGATCATCCCGCCCGCCTTCAACCGCTTCCAGAATTCCTTTGGGCATATCTTTTCCGGCGGCTACGCGGCCGGCTACTACAGCTACAAATGGGCCGAGGTGCTGTCCGCCGACGCCTATGCGGCGTTCGAGGAAGCCCGCGCGCTGGGACCGGCCGCCACCACGGCGGCAGGCAAGCGTTATCTGCAGGAAATCCTGTCCGTCGGCGGCTCGCGCCCCGCGCTGGAATCGTTCACGGCCTTCCGCGGCCGCGAACCGTCGATCGACGCCCTGCTGCGCCACAGCGGCATGGCCGCTTGACCGTCATGAGCCGCGTCGATTTTCACAGCAACGTGCCCGACAAGCTGGCCTACGCCTGCCGCCTGGCACGCAAGGCCTACATGGCCGGCAACAAGGTCGTCGTGCTGGTGGCTGACGGCGCCCAGCTCGACGCCCTGAACAGCGCCATGTGGACCATTTCCGCCACGGACTTCCTCCCGCATGTGCTGGCCGGCGATCCGCTGGCGGCGCAAACGCCCATCATCCTGACCGATGACGCGGCGGCCGAGCTGCCGCACCACGACATCCTCGTCAACCTGTCGCAGTTGCCGCCCGCCAATTACGCGCAATTCCAGCGCGTCTTCGAGATCGTCTCCATGGATGAGCAGGATGCGCAGGCAGGCCGCCAGCGCTTCCTGCACTACCGCCAGCAGGACGTGCAGCCGACGCATTTCGTGGCGGGTAAAGCATGAACCAGCCGCCATTCGACCAGGGCATCCCCCTGCTGACGGAGGTGCTGCTGGGACCGGAAATAGCTCCCGCCATCCCGGTAGAGCCTGCTGTCGCGGCACCGCCGGCATTGCCGCCAGCGGTGGCGCAACCCGACTGGGACGCCATCGAACAGCGGCTCACACAGCGCATCCTGCATCAGGTGCAGGGCAAGATCGACCATCTGCTGGAAGAGCGCATCGCCCATGTCCTGCAGACGGCCCTGCAAAACGCCCTGATCGGCATGCGCGGCGCCCTGCGCGAAGACTTGCAGCAATCGCTGGAACAGATCGTGGCGCATGCCGTCAGCCATGAATTAGGTCACCTGCACCCACCCGCATAGCCCTGAGCAGTCGGCTTACGCGCTGCGCGCTAACCCGACCTACGCACCTACATCCGCCCGCGCAGTAGCTGCATGTCCGTCTGTCGGTGGGACCATTTCACCCACCGGCAAAAATCCGGGGTCAGACCCGACGGGTCTGACCCCGGCATTCCCCCTACACCTTTCCCCCTCCCAACGCCATTCTTTGGTGCGCTCGCGCCTGCGAAATCGGTGCATCGCTCCTCACTTTGGTGATTGTTGCGACAAAATGCAAAAAGCCCGAAATGCGGCTTTGCGCCGCCTGTTTTTTGTTGTACCTTTCTTCACACGCACCGCCTGTCGAAGCGGTTTTTCACGAGACGCCGCCGTATCTTTATCCATTGGAGAATGTTTATGCTGCTCAAGACCAAAGTCCTTCCTCTCGCCGTCGCCCTCGCCTTTGCCGGCCATGCGGGCGCGCAGGAAATCATCAAGATCGGGCACGTCGCCCCGGTCTCTGGCGCCAGCTCCCACCTGGGCAAGGATAACGAGAACGCGGCCAAGATGGCCATCGAAGATTTGAACGCCAAAGGCTTCAAGATCGACGGCAAAGTCGTGAAATTCGTGCTGGTGCCCGAAGATGACGCGGCCGATCCCAAGCAGGGCACGGCCGTGGCGCAAAAGCTGGTCGACGCCAAGGTCAACGGCGTGGTCGGCCACCTGAACTCGGGCACGACGATTCCCGCCTCGCGCATTTACTTCAATGCCGGCATTCCGCAGATTTCACCGGCCGCCACCAACCCGACGTATACCCAACAAAAGTTCAATACGGCCTTCCGCGTCGTCGCCAATGACAACAAGCTGGGCGGCACCCTGGGCGCGTATGCCGTGGGCAAGCTGCAGGCGAAGAAAATCGCCGTCATCGATGACCGCACGGCCTACGGCCAGGGCGTGGCGGAACAGTTCGTCAAGGGCGCCAAGAAGGCGGCGCCAGGCGTGCAAATCGTCGGCAAGGAATTTACCAATGCCAACGCCACCGACTTCAATGCCATCCTGACCAGCATCAAGTCGAAAAATCCCGACCTGATCTTCTTTGGCGGCATGGATTCCGTGGGCGGCCCCATGCTGCGCCAGATGAAGGCGCTGGGTATCAAGGCCAAGTTCATGGGCGGCGACGGCCTGTGCACGGAACCGCTGGGCAAGCTGGCGGGCGACGCCGTGGGCGAAGACATGGTCACCTGCGCGGAAGCGGGCGGCGTGACGGGCGCGCAGCAAAAAGGCATGGACGATTTCCGCGCCCGCTACAAGCAAAAGTACAATATGGAAGTGCAGCTGTACGCGCCGTACGTGTACGACGCCGTGATGACCATGGCCACCGCCATGGCCGACGCCAAATCGTCGAAACCGTCCGTCTACCTGCCCTTCCTGGCCAAGGTGCACTACCAGGGCGTGACGGGCCCCATCTCGTTCGACGCCAACGGCGACATCAAGGATGGCGCGCTGACCTTGTTCACCTATCGGGATGGCAAGAAGACCAAGATGGAAGTGGTCAAATAATAGAACCTACTGCGCGGCGCGATTTGCGGCCTGCGATGCTCACTGTGCATTCGCACAGCTCCGCTTCTCAGCCACAACTCACATCCGCTCGCTACGGTTCTTGCTGTCCGGCTACATAAGCCAGCAAGCCTTCGGCCAGCGCGTCGAAGGTGGCGCGGCAGCGCAGGCTGCCGCGCAAGTCGGCATGCATGGTGACCCAGGTTTCCATGGGCAGCGAAAACGCTTGCGGCAACACGCGCCGCAGGGCCGGATCGCGCGCCGCCAGCCCCGCCTGGCACACGCCGATGCCGGCGCCCGCGCGGATCAGGGCCAGCTGCGCCAGGTCGCTGTCGCTGCGCCAGGCAAAGTTGTCCCGCGAAAATCCCTGGAAGGCCGCGCCCGCGTTGCGCACGAAGGGGCTCGCCTCGTCGTAACCGATGACGGCATGCCGTGCCAGATCGGCCAGTGCCAGCGGCGTGCCATGGCGCGCCAGGTAATCCGCGTGCGCATGCAGGCCCAGTTCGATATCGCCCACCTTGCGCGCCACCAGCTGTTCCTGGCGGGGGCGCAGCATGCGCACGGCGATGTCCGCTTCCCGGCGCAGCAAATCCTGCACCTTGTTGCTTAATACCAATTCAATGATCAAGTCAGGATGGCGCGCGCGCAGCCGGGCCAATATCGGCGGCAGCACCTCCACGCCCACCACTTCGCTGGCCGCGATGCGCACGGTGCCGGCCACGCCCTGTCCCTGGCTGCTGGCGGCACGCTCCATCAGGGCGGCCGTGTGCTCCATGGTTTCCGCATGGGGCCGCAGCGCCAGCGCCACTTCCGTGGGCAGCAAGCCCAGCTGCGAACGCGTGAACAGGGTCGCGCCCAGCGCCTGCTCGAGCGCGGCGATATGCCGGCCCACGGTGGGTTGCGTGATGCCCAGCGCGCGCGCGGCGCCGGACAGGGAGCCGTGCTGCAGCACGGCCAGCAGCGAACGGTAGTATTCCCAGGCGATGGATGTGGCGGTCATACATAAATGTATAGCTTGTGCTCGATGCTCGTCAATTCCCAATCAGCCTTGCGCGGCAGATACTGGCGCCATCAACCACACGGAGGTCAGGATGGAAAACACGAAAACGGCATTGGTACTGGGCGCCACGGGCGGCATCGGCGGCGAGATGGTGCGCCAGCTCCTGGCGGCAGGCTGGCGGGTACGCGCCCTGACGCGGGGAGAAACGCCATCGCCACGGAGCGATAACATCGAGTGGCTGCGCGGCGATGCGCTGGCGCGCGCGGACGTGCTGGCGGCCGCCAAGGGCTGCGCCGTCATCGTGCACGCCGTCAATCCGCCCGGCTACCGCCACTGGGGCCGGCTGGTGCTGCCCATGCTCGACAACACCATCGCCGCGGCGATGGCCGAGGGCGCCACCATCGTGCTGCCCGGCACCGTGTACAACTTCGGCCCCGACGCCTTTCCTGTATTGGCGGAAGACGCGCCGCAGCATCCGCTCACGCGCAAGGGCGCCATCCGCGTGGAACTGGAAGCGCGGCTGGAACGGGCCAGCACGCAGGGCGCCAGGGTGCTGATCGTGCGCGCGGGCGACTTCTTCGGCCCCCGCGCCGGCAACAACTGGTTTTCGCAAGGGCTGGTGAAACCGGGCCACAGCGTGCGCAGCGTGCTGTATCCGGGCGCGCCCGGCGTGGGCCACCAGTGGTCCTACCTGCCCGACGTGGCGCGCACGATGGTGCAATTGCTGGCCATGCGCGCCACCTTGCCCGCGTTTGCGCGCTTTCACATGGCCGGCCACTGGGACCACGACGGCCGGCAAATGACGGGGGCGATTGTCCGCGTGGTGGCACAGGCGACAGGAACCGCGCCCGCCATCCGGCGTTTTCCGTGGTGGCTGGTGGCGCTGGCGTCGCCGTTCGTGGCGACCCTGCGCGAAATGCGCGAGATGCGCTATCTGTGGCAAACGCCTTTATCCTTGGACAATGCGCGGCTGCTGGCCTTGCTGGGCCAGGAGCCCCATACGCCGCTCGACGAGGCGGTGCGGGCGACATTGGAGGGCATGGGCAATCTGCAACAGGCGACGGACAAAAAAAACGCGCCGGGATTGCCGGCGCGCTAATTGCAGTACTGCGGCACAGATTATTTCTGTGCCAGTACCCATTTAACCAGGGTGTGGGCTTCCGCATCGCTCACTTGCGGGTTGGCTGGCATCGGGATCGCGCCCCAGGTGCCGGAACCGCCCTTCATGACTTTCGCCGCGAGCTTGGCTTCAGCGTCTTTCTGACCGGCGTACTTGGCAGCCACGTCCTTGAACGCAGGGCCCACCAGTTTCGTGCTCACCGCGTGGCAAGCCATGCAGTTCTTTGCTTTCGCCAGATCCGGATTGGCCAACGCTGCTTGCGATGCCAGAGCCGATACGGTCAATACACTCACCAACATAAAACGTTTCATTGTCTTTTCTCCAAAGTTACTTCCTGCGGCATTTTACTGTGTTTCCGCAGATGCACCACGAGCCCAGATCAAGCGTTTCAATGTAGTAACGCAATGTCGTCAGAAGGCAGTCCTATTCTGCCCCATCTGCGCGCCCATGACCATGTTGTTTGTAAGGCGATGTAACGACGGCCGGCCCCGTCCAGTCAAACGGGGCCGGCCGTCGCACTTATGCAACAAATCAGCGTTTCTGCTTCTTCAGCTGGGAGAGATCGCGCACGGCGCCGCGGTCGGCCGACGTCGTCAGGGCCGCATACGCCTGCAGCGCCTGCGACACATAGCGGTCGCGGTTGACGGGCAGCCAGGCATCATCGCCCTTCGCTTCCATGGCGGCGCGGCGCGCGGCCAGTTCGGCATCCGTCACGCGCAGGTTGATGGTGCGCTCGGGGATGTCGATGTCGATGAAATCGCCCTCTTCCACCAGGCCGATAGCGCCGCCTTCGGCCGCTTCCGGCGAGGCGTGGCCGATCACCAGGCCCGAGGAGCCGCCCGAGAAGCGTCCGTCCGTGAACAGCGCGCACGCCTTGCCCAGGCCCTTGGATTTGATGTACGAAGTCGGGTACAGCATTTCCTGCATGCCGGGGCCGCCTTTCGGGCCTTCGTAGCGGATGATGACGACGTCGCCCTCATGCACGGTGTCTTCCAGGATGGCAGCGACGGCCGCGTCCTGGCTTTCGAACACGCGCGCCTTGCCCGAGAATTTCAGGATGCTTTCATCGACGCCCGCCGTCTTGACGATGCAGCCCTTTTCGGCAAGGTTGCCGTACAAGACGGCCAGGCCGCCATCCTGCGAGTAGGCGTGGGCCTTGTCGCGGATGCAGCCGGTGGCGCGGTCCGTATCGACGGCGGCGAAGCGCTCCGACTGCGAGAACGCCGTCTGCGTCGGCACGCCGCCCGGCGCGGCGCGGAACAGTTCATGCACGGCCGGATCGTCCGTGCACTTGATGTCGTTTTGCGCGATGGCGTCGGCCAGGGTCGGCGCGTGGATGGTCGGCAAGGTGGTGTTGAGCAGGCCGGCGCGCGCCAGTTCGCCCAGGATGCCCACGATGCCGCCCGCGCGGTGCACGTCCTCGATATGGTATTTGTCCGTCATCGGCGCTACCTTGCACAGGCACGGCACCTTGCGCGAGATGCGATCGATGTCGGCCATCGTGAATGCCACTTCCGCCTCGTGCGCGGCGGCCAGCAGGTGCAGCACGGTATTCGTCGAGCCGCCCATGGAGACGTCGAGCGCCATGGCGTTCTCGAAAGCGGCCTTGGTGGCGATGGAACGGGGCAGCACCGAGTAATCGTCCTGCTCGTAATGGCGCTTGGCCAGTTCCACGATCAGACGGCCCGCGCGCAGGAACAGCTGCTGGCGGTCCGAGTGCGTGGCGAGGATGGTGCCGTTGCCGGGCAGGGCCAGGCCCAGCGCCTCGGTCAGGCAGTTCATCGAATTGGCCGTAAACATGCCGGAGCAGGAACCGCAGGTTGGGCAGGCCGAGCGTTCGATCTCGGCCACGTCGGCATCGGAGACGGTGCTGTCGCCCGCCTTGATCATGGCGTCGACCAGGTCCAGCTTGATGATCTTCTGGCTGCCGTTGACGACCTTGACGACCTTGCCCGCTTCCATCGGCCCGCCGGAAATGAAGACGACGGGGATGTTGATGCGCATGGCGGCCATCAGCATGCCCGGCGTGATCTTGTCGCAGTTCGAGATGCAGACCATGGCGTCGGCGCAGTGGGCGTTGACCATGTATTCGACGGAGTCGGCGATCAGGTCGCGCGAGGGCAGCGAATACAGCATGCCGCCGTGGCCCATGGCGATGCCGTCATCGACGGCGATGGTGTTGAATTCCTTGGCCACGCCGCCGGCCGCCTCGATTTCGCGCGCCACCATCTGGCCCAGGTCCTTCAGATGCACGTGACCGGGCACGAACTGGGTGAACGAGTTGACGACGGCGATGATCGGCTTGTCGAAGTCGCCGTCCTTCATGCCGGTGGCGCGCCACAGGGCGCGGGCGCCAGCCATGTTGCGGCCGTGGGTGGTGGTGCGGGAGCGGTATTGCGGCATGATGGGGACCTTCCAAGAGTAATGGGTGCCGGACTGCGCGGGTTTGCAGTAAAACCCTGCATGCAGTGGGGGTACGCCAGATTGCCTTGCGCGCGCCCCACTGTCAAATATATGATGCACGTGTCTGTGAGTCGTTTTACATATCACAGCATTCAATCTGCATGGAAACGCATATGAACCTTGAGCTGCGCCAGTTGCGCTATTTCGTCACCGTCGCCGAGGAATTGCACTTCGGCCGCGCCGCCGCGCGCCTGCACATGACGCAGCCGCCCCTGTCGCAGACGATCATGGCCCTGGAAGAACTGCTGGGCGCACCGCTGTTCGTGCGCACGCGCCGCGAGGTGCAGCTGACGCCGGCAGGCACGGCCCTGCTGCCCGAGGCGCGCCGACTGCTGGCGCAGGCGCTCGATTTGCCCGCGCTGGTGCGGCGGGCCGCGCAGGGCGAGGCGGGGCGTCTGAGCCTGGCCTTTGTCTCGTCGGCCGACTACAGCGTGCTGCCGCCCTTGCTGCGCGCCTACCGGACGGCCTATCCACAAGT
This sequence comes from Janthinobacterium glycogeni, assembly GCF_051380725.1. Lineage (NCBI taxonomy): Bacteria > Pseudomonadati > Pseudomonadota > Betaproteobacteria > Burkholderiales > Oxalobacteraceae > Janthinobacterium > Janthinobacterium glycogeni. The sequence goes on from NZ_JBNYXP010000001.1 coordinate 1,099,546, forward strand.
GCAGATCGCCCTGCAGGAAGCCACCTCCGACCTGCAGCTCGACGAATTGCTGGCCGGGCGCACGGATGCGGGCCTGCTGATCCCGCCCCTGCCCGAGAAGGCGAAAGGAGAACTCGATTACCTGCCCGTGCTGGCCGAACCGCTGGTGCTGGCCGCGCCATCCGGCCTCGACATATTGAAGTCGCCCGGCCCCGTGCGCCTGCGCGACCTGCCGCCCCTGCCCCTGATCATCTTCCCGCGCGCGATCTCGCCCGCCCTGCACGACGCCATCCTCGGCGTGTTCCGCGCGGCCGGCATCACGCCGCAGATCGGCCAGGAGGCGATCCAGATGCAAACCATCGTCAGCCTCGTCTCGGCTGGCATGGGCATGGCGCTTGTGCCACAATCGGTATCGAATCTGATGCGCCCGGGCGTAGAATACAGGCCGCTGCAGGACGCCACGCCGCTGGTGGAAACGGGCCTGGCCTGGCGCCGCGACAATCCGTCCGCCGTGTTGCAGGGCTTTCTGGCGCTGCTGCGCAGGCAGATAGGCCACCCAGCACGATAAATTAAGTGGCCGCTAAGGCAAAAAACCGCCAGCGCCCCCATACTACGCAACCTTAGCTTTAAACAAAGAAAGAAACCCCATGCTGATACACCCGATGCCCGACCCGATCGCCATACAAATCGGCCCGCTCGCCGTGCACTGGTACGGCCTGATGTATGTGCTGGCCTTCGCCCTGTTCATTCTCCTGGGCAGAGTGCGCATCAAGCAGCCGCATATCGCCGTGCTGGGCTGGAAGAAGGAAGACCTGGACGACATGCTGTTCTACGGCATGCTGGGCGTGGTGATCGGCGGGCGCCTGGGCGAAGTGCTGTTTTACCGTCCCGAATACTTCCTGCACAATCCGCTCGAGATCTTCATGGTCTGGCATGGCGGCATGTCCTTCCATGGCGGCTTCCTCGGCGTCATCCTGGCCATGTATCTGTGGAGCCGCAAGGCGGGCCGCAACCTGTTCGACGTGCTCGACTTCATCGCGCCGCTGGTGCCGCTCGGCTATGCCGCGGGCCGCCTGGGCAACTTCATCAATGCCGAACTGCCGGGCCGCATCGCCCCGGAAAGCCTGCCGTGGGCCATGCAATGGCCGGGCATTCCGTATCCCGTGCACCCGTCGCCGATCTACCAGATGCTGGTCGACGGTATTTTAGTCTTCATCATCCTGTGGCTGTATGCGCGCAAGCAGCGCCCGCGCATGGCCGTGGGCGCCATGTTCACGCTGCTGTACGGCTGCGCGCGCTTTTTCACGGAATACTTCCGCACGCCGGACTGGGAAGTCGTGTGGCTGGGCGTGCCGATCACGTCGGGCCAGATGCTGTCCCTGCCGATGATCGTCGGCGCCATCGCGCTGCTGGTGTGGGCGTATAAAAGCCAGGTGATGGGCACGCCGCCCACCAAGGCCCGCGCGGCCGGATGAACAGCTTAAGCCTGTAACCTGCTTGTAATCACTTTCCATTGCGCCGGCGTCACCGGCGTGATGGACAGGCGGCTGCCCTTCTTGAGCAGCAGCATGTCTTCCAGCTCCGGCATCTGGCGCATCTCGGACAGGGGCAGCAGCGCCGTCTTCTTCAGGCCCCGCACGTCGACGCTGATCCAGCGCGGCTGTTCAGGCGTCGCCTTGGCATCGAAATACTTGCCGCCCTCTTCAAACTGGCTGTGATCGGGATACGCGCCGCTGGCCACTTCGGCCACGCCCGCCACGCCCGGCTGCGGGCAGCTCGAGTGATAGAACAGCACGCCGTCGCCGACCTGCATGCCGTCGCGCATGAAGTTGCGCGCCTGGTAGTTGCGCACGCCGAACCACGGCAGGGTGTGCTGCGGCGCGGCCATCAGGTCATCGATACTCACTTCATCGGGTTCGGATTTCATCAGCCAGTATTGTTTCATGCAGCCTCCGTATCAAAGCGCCAGACGTAAAAAAACGGTTGCGCAGCGATGCGTCAACCGTTTTCAGTTGTACTTACAGTTGTACTTACAGTTGTACTTACAAACGTAATGCAAATTGGGCCCCGCCTGTGCCGCTATGCCGGCATCCCGAACCAAACGGTTCAAGGTGGTCACGTTAGTTCAATTTCGGGTTCGTCGAACGAGCGACGCTCACTCCCATCAAACAAAATTCGCAACCGATGCGCATAAATGGTTCAAGGAATATATGGCAATCGCGAACACCGCAGGGTAGACCCAAGTTTACTCCTTTGATCGCGCATCGCAAAGACAAATCGTCGCGTGCACGCTTAAAAAAGGTTTTCCTGGGGCGTCAGTGCACTGTCCAGGACGGTGTGCATGGCCGAGATTTTCTGCTTCACTTCCAGTATCGTCAGTTCCGACAGCGGACCTTGCGGCGACTTCACGGAGAGGAATTCCGCGGCCACGCCCAGGGCGGCCAGCACGGCGATGCGGTCGTTGCCCTTGACCTTGCCCGCGTCGCGGATGGCTTTCATTTTGCTGTCGAGATAGATCGCCGCTTCGCGCAGCGCGCGCTCTTCGCCGTCGCGGCACACCATGCTGTAGGACTGGCCCATGATATTGACATCGACACGCGGCATTACGCTTCCTTCTCGTTCTCGGCACTATAGGCGCCCGCTTCCGAAGCTGCCTGCTCCAGGCCGGCTTGCACCAGTTCGGGAATTTTTTCCAGCAACGCCTCGACCCGCTCCTGCGCCTCGCGCATGCGCTGCACATACAGGGCGTTCTCGGCGGCCAGCGCGGCATTGTCCTTGCGCAGTTGCGCGTTTTCACGACGCAGCGCATGGGTCATTTCGGCCAGCAGGCCTATTTTGTCGGATAATTCGTTGAATTCGGAAATCATCCCGCCACTATAGGGCGGACGCTCCATGGGCGTCAATCGAATCACGCCGCTGTCACACATATTTACATCAATGCAGGTCAGTTGCCGTGAAATACACGCTTTTTCCGGCGCGTTTCGCCATCTGCACGCATCCGCCGGCGCCGCGATGGCAGCGTGTTACTCGTCGACGTAATCGGGTTCGATATCGAGTCCGCCATAGCGGTTTTCGCAAGAGCGGCGCGTCAGCGTCTGTTGTCCGCCTTTGCCGTCAAGCACCATCGTCAAGTCGCGGCAAGTGCGGCGGTAGCTGCCAGGTTTGGCGTCCGTCCCCGAGGGCGTCAGGCGCACTGCCAGCGGCGCCGCATTGCCCAGGCCCTTGTTGTTCCACTGGCGGCTCTTGCCATCCTCTTCATCTTTCAGGGTGCGCACGGCGGCCGTCAACAAGGATTTCTGTTCCTTCGCATTGAGCCTGGCGATGGTCACGTCGGACAGGAAGGGCGGAGCCACGACGGGCGCCGGGTCCTTGCCCTGCACATCCCAGCGGCCGCTATTTTGCGAACAGGTGCGGCGGCTCAGGTCCTGCGACTTGCCGGCCGCCGTGACGACGAATTTCAGGTCGCGGCAGACGTGCGCCTTCAGGCTGTGCTCCGTCATGCCGGAGTTACTGAAGTTGTACGTGACTTTCACCGGCACGCCCTTGTCGGCGCCGTTGTCCCATACATGGGCTTCCTGGTCGTCGTCATCCTTGTTCAAATCGTTGAACAAGTCATTGAGCAGCATTTCCTTTTCCAGCGGCGTCAGGGTCGCCACGGTGATCTCGTCGACGATGGTTTGCGCGGCGGCATTGCCCAGGCAGGCGAGGCCGATGAGGGTGGCGCCCAGCAGGCGCAGGGCGGGACGGGAAGTAGTCGATGGCATGGTGTGCTTTCTCGTGCAGGTGGCGATATGTGGCGATATTGATATGCAATTACAATCATCTTATCAAAGTCCATAGTAAAACTCTGTTTCCTGTGCGTACAGGAACGCCCTTCGCCTGACGGGCATGCTAGAGTCGCGCCTGTTGCTGACGCCCGGGAGCAAGGCTTGCGTTTGCGCAAACCCTGCGTAAATGCAGGCTGCGCAGAACGTCTATGCATATCTTCCCGGAGAATAAGCCCTTGAATAAGCCCCCTACCGTCCCTATAATTAGCACTCGTTAGTAGAGAGTGCTAACAAACTCTTTCGTAGCAATCCTCAGGACATGATGGTGTCTGCCGGGCAACAGCAGGGAACGCTACGCGGCGGGCGACGCCGCGATGCCACCACTGCCCAGCGCCGGCATGCACCCGATGCCATGGGGTTTGCTTGACCGTTGCGGGCTGCTTTCAACGGCGGTCACTGAAAGCACGTCTGGCGCTGTGCCAGGCATGTATTCATTTAGCAACACCTATCCATTGAACTTTAAGGAGTTTTGTATGAATCTGCGCCCATTGAACGATCGCGTCATCGTCAAACGCCTCGACCAGGAAACCAAGACTGCGTCCGGCCTCATCATTCCTGATGCAGCTGCTGAAAAACCGGATCAAGGCGAAGTCCTTGCCGTAGGCAATGGCAAGATTCTCGACGACGGCAAAGTCCGTCCTCTGGATGTCAAAGTGGGCGACCGCGTCCTGTTCGGCAAGTACGCCGGCCAAACCGTCAAAGTTGACGGCGATGAGCTGCTGGTCATGCGCGAAGAAGACATCATGGCGATCGTCGTCAAGTAATTGTTTCCACGTTATAGACAGATACATCCCGAAACTCAGGAGAATTGAACATGGCAGCTAAAGAAGTAGTATTCGGCGACGCAGCGCGCGCCAAGATGGTCGAAGGCGTCAACATCCTCGCCAACGCAGTCAAAGTAACGCTGGGCCCGAAAGGCCGCAACGTGGTCCTGGAGCGCTCGTTCGGCGCCCCTACCGTCACCAAGGATGGTGTCTCGGTAGCGAAAGAAGTTGAACTCAAAGACAAGCTCATGAACATGGGCGCGCAAATGGTCAAGGAAGTGGCTTCCCGCACCAGCGACAACGCCGGCGACGGCACCACCACCGCGACCGTGCTGGCACAAGCCATCGTGCGCGAAGGCATGAAGTTCGTTGCCGCCGGCATGAACCCGATGGACCTGAAGCGCGGTATCGACAAAGCTGTTGCCGCCACCGTCGAAGAACTGGCGAAAATCGCCCGTCCTTGCACCACGACCAAGGAAATCGCCCAGGTTGGCGCGATCTCGGCCAACTCGGACTACTCGATCGGCGAGCGTATCGCTGAAGCGATGGAAAAAGTCGGCAAAGAAGGCGTGATCACGGTAGAAGACGGCAAGTCGCTGAACGACGAGCTGGACATCGTTGAAGGCATGCAGTTCGACCGCGGCTACCTGTCGCCATACTTCATCAACAACCCAGAGAAGCAAGTTGCCGTCCTGGACAGCCCATTCGTCCTGCTGTGCGACAAGAAAATCTCGAACATCCGTGACCTGCTGCCGGTACTGGAACAAGTCGCCAAAGCTGGCCGTCCACTGCTGATCATCGCAGAAGACATCGAAGGCGAAGCGCTGGCGACCCTGGTGGTGAACAACATCCGCGGCATCCTGAAAACTTGCGCAGTGAAAGCCCCTGGCTTCGGCGACCGCCGCAAAGCCATGCTGGAAGACATCGCTGTCCTGACCGGCGGCCAAGTGATCGCTGAAGAAGTCGGCCTGACCCTGGAAAAAGTGACCCTGGCCGAACTGGGCCAAGCGAAACGCATCGAAGTGGGCAAGGAAAACACCATCGTTATCGATGGCGCTGGCGAAGCTGCCTCGATCGAAGCACGCGTGAAACAAGTGCGTGTACAGATCGAAGAAGCGACCTCGGACTACGACCGTGAAAAACTGCAAGAGCGCGTGGCCAAACTGGCCGGCGGCGTTGCCGTGATCAAGGTTGGCGCAGCCACCGAAGTCGAAATGAAAGAGAAAAAAGCCCGCGTTGAAGATGCACTGCACGCGACCCGCGCTGCCGTGGAAGAAGGCATCGTGCCAGGCGGCGGCGTAGCCCTGCTGCGCGCACGCGCCAACATCACGGTCAAGGGCGACAATCCTGATCAAGATGCCGGCATCAAGATCGTCCTGCGCGCAATGGAAGAGCCACTGCGCATGATCGTGCAAAACGCTGGCGAAGAAGCTTCGGTCGTCGTGGCAGCCGTACTGGCTGGCACGGGCAACTACGGCTACAACGCTGCCAACGGCACGTATGGCGACATGGTGGAAATGGGCGTTCTGGACCCAGCCAAAGTGACCCGTTCGGCGCTGCAAAACGCCGCTTCGATCGCTTCGCTGATGCTGACGACCGACTGCATGGTCTGCGAAATCGCTGACGACAAGGCAGCCGGCGGCATGGGCGGCGGCATGGGTGGTATGGGCGGCATGGGCGGCATGGACGGCATGATGTAATCCAGGCGGCCGCGCGCGCAGGCGACGGCGCGCGCGGCCGCCACGCCGGGACAGGACAGGCAGACCAAAAGCTGCCAGCGCCTTCCCGGCAGCCCCGAGAGCCATCTTCCACGGAAGGTGGCTTTTTTTCGTCTTGCTTTTTAGAAATTTCAACGATTGCCCGCCTGCACGTTTTGCTTTAGCATGGCCGCCATCGTCCCTCTTTCTCACGCCACCATCATGCCGCCACGCGCCTCTTCTTCCAAAACCACCATCATCGCCGGCATCCTGGCCGGCTTGCTGGCCGCCGGGCTCGGCGCTTTCTACCTGCACCGGCAGGCCGCGCCGCACGATGGCAATGCCCCGGCCGCGAACAGCCAGGCGGCGCCGGAACAGAGCGCGCGCGCCGTCGACGCGCTGATGGCCTTGCCGGAAATCAAGGCCTGGTCGGCGCATATCGAAAAGGCGTCGGGCGGCCGCGCCCATGGCGCCGTGATGGAAACGTCGCCCGACGTGCGCCTCATCGATGGCAAGCCCTACTATGACCTGAACTTTGTGGAAAACACGCCGGACGCGGCGCACCGCTGGGAGAGTTTCGTTGTCTCCCAGGATGGCAAGCGCATCCTCGTCGACGATGTCGTCAGCGGTGAGCTGATCAGCCTGGAACAATGGCGCAAGGACAATGCGCCCATGCAGCGCATCGCCACCCAGTAAGTGCCTACGCCGGCGCCCCCTGCGGCGCTGCGGCGCGCACGCGCGCCACCCACCACACCGTCCACAGCGACAAAGCCGCCGCCAGCCAGCCATTGATGCCATAGCCGCTGATGTGACCGGCCGCGTCCGTCTGCAGGCTCAAGCCGCCCAGCCAGGCGCCCAGGCCGCTGCCCAGGCTTTGCAGGGCCGAATTGGCGCTGAGAAAGGCGCCGCGCTTGTGCGGTTCCGGGATGGTCGTCAGCAGCGCCTGCAGCGGCACCATGCGGCCCGAGACGAGGGCCATAAAGAAGGGAAACGCCAGCATCAGCCCCAGCAGCGGTAGCTGGGGCAAATGGGTCATGAACAGCAGCGGCGCGATCGACAGCAGCGACACCCAGCGGTACACCTGCTGCTTGCCGGCCCGGTCCGCCCAGCGGCCGATCAGGCGCGCCGTGAAGATCGTGGCGCAGCCGCCCGCCAGGTACACCCAGGTGACGTCGGCCGGCGCCAGCCCCATATTGCCCACCAGCACGGGTGAAATGAAGGGAATGACCAGCATGCCCGCCGTCATGTTGACAATCGACAAGGCAAACGCTTGCAGGTGACGCCGCTCGCGGAACAGCGCCAGCAGGTTCGGCAGCACCTGGCGCAGCGGCGTGGGAGCCGCGCCCATGTGCGCCGTGAGCGACGGCAGCACGCGCGCCGCGCCCAGCCAGACCAGCAGCGACAGCACGACCAGCAGGAAAAACGGCGAGGCCCAGCCAAAGTGCGCAGCCAGCACCACGCCGATGGGTACGCCGCCCACGGCCGCCATGGCAAACGAGGTCATGACGATGCCCGTGGCCGCGCCGCGCCGCTCGGCAGGAATCACGTCGCCGATGATGGCCATGACCATGGCCCCCAGCACGCCGCCCGTCAGCCCCGCAAACGCGCGCGACCACAGCAGCACGTGGAAGGTCGGCGCCAGCGCGCAAGCCAGGTTCGACAGGGTAAACAGGCAAAACATGGTCAACAGCAGTTTCTTGCGGTCGAAGCGGTCGATATACGTGGCCGCCAGCAAGCCGGACAGGCCCGCGCACCAGGCGTAGGCCGAGACGGCGCCCGAGACGGCGGCCGGGCCGATATGGAAGGCCTGCATCAGCTGGGGCGCCAGCGGCATCATCACCATGAAATCCATGATGACGGTAAATTGCGTCAGCGCAAGCAGCCACAGCATCGCGCGCTCGCGCGCCGGCGTCAGCACGGGAACGGGCGCGGCCTTCGGCGCGGCCGTCATGCGAGCGCCTCGATCTCGGCACGGGCCTGGCGCAGGATGGCGCGGATGGCGTCCAGGCGCACGGCATCCGGCTCGCCCGCGCGCCCGCGCGCCAGCACGGCCGCCTTCAGTTCGTGCATCAGGTGGCGCAAATCGTCGTCCGCGCCGGCCGGCGCATCGACCCTGGCGGCAATCGCATCGACATAGGCGCGGTTCGCTGCCAGGAAATCCCGTCCCTCGGGCGTGATGCTGTGCAGTTTCTTGTTGCCATCGAGACTGACGGCCACGTAACCGTGGCCCACCAGACCATGCATGAGCGGGTAGATGGCGCCGGGACTCGGGGCATACGCGCCGCCGGCGCGCTGTTCGATGGCCTTGATGATGTCGTAGCCGTGGCGCGGCTTGTCGGCGATCAATTGCAGCACCAGATAGCGCAAGGTGCCCGCGTCAAACATTTTCGGCCCGCGGGCAACGGGATGGCCAGGCGCGCCTGGCGCATCGCCCTGGCCATGGGCTGCCGCGCGCACGGGGTGCATTCCGCGCAGAAGATGGAACATGATGATTCCTTAAGATATATCGCAATAAGATATATCTTATGATCGAAACCACCGCAACGCAAGGTTTACTTTCTGGCATCGAAGCCCGATACTCGCCCACATGCCCGCCACCACCGTCCGCCCCCTCACGCCCGACGACGTTGCCGCCTACCGCGCGCTGCGCCTGGCCGGCATCGCCGAACTGCCCGCCGCCTTCTGCACCACGCATGCGGCGGAAAGCGGCTTGCCGCTGGCACGGATAGCCGAGCGCTTGCGTGTCACTTCATACCAAATAATATTTGGCGCTTTCGACAAGGAACAACTGATCGCCATTGCCGGCCTGCGCCGCGAGCCGATCGCCGTCGTGCATGACAAGGCCAGCCTGTGGGGCGTGTATGTGGCACCGCAGGCGCGCGGGCGCGGCGCGGCACGGCAACTGGTGCAGGCGGCCATCGCCCATGCCTGCGCCATTCCCGAACTGGCCCGCGTGCGCCTGGCCGTGGCGCAGGACAACCACGCGGCGTTGACCCTGTACCTGGGCTGCGGCTTTACCGTGGCGGACGGCCCCGCAGCGGACGGCATGCTGCAAATGCAGCTCATGCTGCCCCGCCCGGCGCGTGCCAGTGTCAGTGCAAGTGCCGAAAGTAATGTCTTTATGAAAATCAATACCTTACAAATCCCTGCGAAATAGCGGACAGGCCGTTTTTTCTGTTGCAAGCAAACGCGGCAGGCCTTAGCATCGCGGCTTACAAAAAAAACTTGGGGGAGAGCCAATGTCATCGGCCGAGACACAAACCGCCACGGGCAAAATGCCGCGGCAAATACCGTACATCATCGCCAACGAAGGCTGCGAACGCTTCAGCTTTTACGGCATGCGCAACATCCTGACGCCATTCCTCATCAGCACCCTGCTGCTGATGATCCCGATCGACCAGCGCACGGGCGAAGCCAAGCACGTGTTCCACACCTTCGTCATCGGCGTGTATTTCTTCCCGCTGCTGGGCGGCTGGCTGGCCGACCGCTTCTTCGGCAAATACAACACCATCTTCTGGCTCAGCCTCGTGTATTGCGCCGGCCACGCCTGCCTGGCCCTGTTTGAAAACAGCGTCAACGGCTTCTATTTCGGCCTGTTCCTGATCGCCTTCGGTTCCGGCGGCATCAAGCCGCTCGTCGCGTCCTTCGTCGGCGACCAGTTCGACCAGACCAACAAGCACAAGGCCAAGCTGGTGTTCGACCTGTTCTACTGGATCATCAACTTCGGCTCCTTCTTCGCCTCGCTGCTGATGCCGATGTTCCTGCGCGACTTCGGTCCGTCGATCGCCTTCGGCATTCCCGGCCTGATGATGCTGGCCGCCACCATCGTCTTCTGGATGGGCGCCAAGAAATACGTGCACGTGCCGCCGGCGCCGCCGAATCCCGATTCGTTCACCCGCGTGGCCCGCACGGCCCTGCTGGCGCGCATCGACGGCGGTTCGCGCCCTGGCCTGTACGTGGCGTATGTCGGCGTGATCGGCGCCCTGTATGCGTTCTACAGCATCCCGGAATGGGGCTTCGTGATTTCCGCGTGTACCGCGCTGGTCCTGCTGCTGGCCTTCGGCAGCATCGGCACGGCCATGCAGCTGGAACGCGCGCGCGGCATCCACCCGGACGAAGCCGTCGAAGGCGTGCGCGCCGTGTTGCGCATCCTCGTCATCTTCGCCCTCGTCACGCCCTTCTTCTCGCTGTTCGACCAGAAGGCCTCGACGTGGATCGTGCAGGCGAACACCATGGAAAAACCAAGCTGGTTCCTGCCGGCGCAGATGCAGGCGCTGAACCCGATGCTGGTGATGCTGCTGATCCCGTTCAACAACCTGGTGCTGTACCCGATGCTCAACCGCTTCGGCCTGGAAGCGACGGCCCTGCGCCGCATGACGGCCGGTATCGGCTTTTCCTCGCTGGCCTGGATCGTCATCGGCTTGCTGCAACTGGCCCTCGACAGCGGCAACGCCGTCTCCATCATGTGGCAGATCCTGCCGTATGCCCTGCTGACGTTCGGCGAAGTGCTGGTCTCGGCGACAGGACTGGAGTTTGCGTACAGCCAGGCGCCCGTCTCGATGAAGGGCGCCATCATGAGCTTCTGGAATCTGTCGACCACGGTGGGCAACCTGTGGGTGCTGATCGTCAACCGCAGCGTCATGAACGAAGGCGTGATCGGCAAGATCGCCGAAAGCGGCATCAGCGTGACGGCCTTCCAGATGTTCTTCTTCGCCGCCTTCGCCGCCGTCGCGATGCTGGCCTTCGGCCTGTATGCGAAGCGCTACAAGATGGTCGACAACTACCGCCAGACGGCCATCCCGGCAAAAGCGTGATGGCAGTTTAATCAGCCGCAATGAAGAAGGGCGCCCTCGGGCGCCCTTTTTTTACGTCGTCACGGTCGGCGCGTCGCGCCCCGTGCGCTCGCGGATCTGCGCCACCTGCTCGGCCACGGCGATCAGTCCCGCCAGCGCTTGCTGGCTCGGGATGTCATGCTGCGCGGGATCGGCTGCGTAGCGCTCCAGGTACAGGCGCAGGGTGGCGCCTTCGGTGCCCGTGCCGGACAGGCGCAGCACGATGCGCGCGCCGTCCGTCATGATGATGCGGATGCCCTGCTGCGTCGCCACGGAGCCGTCGACGGGGTCCGTGTAGCTGAAATCGTCGGCCAGCGCCACCGTGTAGCCATCGAACACCTGGCCCGGCAGGGCGGCCAGCTGGCCGCGCACGGCTTCCATCAGCTGTTGCGCGCCGGCGCTGTCGATTTCTTCGTAATCGTGGCGCGAATAATAGTTGCGGCCATACGTGGCCCAGTGCGCGCGCACGATGTCTTCCACCGACTGTTTTTTCTCTGCCAGCAGGTTGAGCCAGAACAGCACGGCCCACAGGCCATCCTTTTCGCGCACGTGGTTCGAGCCGGTGCCGTAGCTTTCTTCGCCGCACAGGGTGGCCATGCCGGCGTCGAGCAGGGTGCCGAAGAACTTCCAGCCCGTCGGCGTCTCGTAGCAGGGGATGCCCAGCGCGCTGGCGACGCGGTCGGCCGCTCCCGACGTCGGCATGGAGCGGGCGATGCCCTTCAAGCCGGCGCGGTAGCCGGGCGCCACGCTGGCATTGGCGGCCAGGATGGCCAGGCTGTCCGACGGCGTGACGTCGAAGCGCCGGCCGACGATCATGTTGCGGTCGCCGTCGCCGTCCGAGGCGGCGCCGAAATCCGGCCCATCGCCGGCCGCCATGATGGCGATCAATTCCTGCGCGTTGACGGGGTTCGGGTCGGGATGGCCGCCGCCGAAGTCTTCCAGGGGCACGCCGTTGATGACGCTGCCCTTGGTCGCGCCCAGCATGCCTTCCAGGATGGCCGTCGCATACGGGCCGGAAACGGCGTGCATGCCGTCAAAGCAGATGCGCAGGCCGCCCGCGAACAGGGCGCGGATGGCGTCGAAGTCGAACAGCTGCTGCATCAGCTCCGCGTAATCAAGAACAGGATCGATCACTTCGACCGTCATCTGCTCGATGCGCACAGTGCCCAAGGCGTCCAGGTCAATGTCGGCCGCGTCGCTGATGCGGTATTCGGTGATCGTTTGCGTGCGCGCAAACATGGCTTCCGTGACCTTTTCGGGCGCCGGACCGCCATTGGCGATGTTGTACTTGATGCCGAAATCGCCATCGGGGCCGCCCGGATTATGGCTGGCCGACAGAATGAGGCCGCCGCTGGCGCCATGCTTGCGGATCACACAGCTGACGGCCGGCGTCGACAGGATGCCGCCCTGCCCCAGCAGCACGCGCGCGTAGCCGTGCGCGGCCGCCATGCGCAGCACCGTCTGGATGGCCGCGCGGTTGTAGAAGCGGCCGTCGCCGCCCAGCACCAGGGTCTGGCCGCGGCAGTCGCCGAGCGTGTCGAACACGCTTTGCACGAAGTTTTCCATGTATTGCGGGGCGCTGAAGACCGCCACCTTCTTGCGCAAGCCCGACGTGCCGGGGCGCTGGCCGGCAATCGCTGCCGTATTAATAATTTGAATAGCCATCTTGCCTCCCTGTTAACTTCCCATGTTAACCGATGCCGGCCGCCCGGCAAAGCGTTGTACGCCTGCCACGGTGCGGCAAGCCGCTTAACGCCGCATCCCGGCCTATCGTATAATGAGAATCATTCTCATATGCGGCATTCCTGGCTGCGGACTCATACATCGGACGCCGTGGTTGCACGCTATTACCAAGAACTATTGAACTTTTGCTGGCGCAGCTTGCGCAACCGCGAGGCTGCCTTGGACCTGGTGCAGGAAAGCTATGCGCGCGTGCTGGGCGAACAGGCCGTGCGCGAACCGCGCGCGCTGCTGTACCGCACGGCGCGCAACCTGATGATCGACCAGCATCGCCGCGCCGCCCTGCGCCAGCACGAGCAACTTGACGCCCTGCCGGAAGCCGCGCATCCGGCAGGGCCGCTGCAGTTGCAGCCGGAACAGGAGCTCGAAAGCAGCCAGGACTGGCAAGCCTGCGTGGCCGCCATCGACGCCCTGCCGCCCCGCTGCCGCGACGCCTTCGTGCTGCACGTGTTCGAGGAATTGCCGCACGCGCAGATCGCCGCGCGCATGGGCATTTCCGTGAGCATGGTGGAAAAACATATCGCACGGGGCATGCTCAGTTGCCAGGCGCAGTTGCAGCAGTTGCATTCCTTGCGGGAAGCCACATAATGGCGCCCATGACCGCCCAACCGCCCCGCCATGATTTCGGCCCCTCCGCCCAGGAGCAGGCGGACTTGCGCGAGCACGCCGCTTTTACCGCCGCACAAGACCCGCTGGCGCTGGCGGCCGCCACCTGGTTCAGCCGGCGCAAGAACCTTGATGTGCAGCAACAGGCCGAGTTCGCCGCCTGGCTGGCGGCCGATGCGCGTCACGCCCAAGAATATGCGCGGCTCAAAGACACGCACCGCGCCGTGCGCCGGATTCCAGCACACGTCGCCGCGCGCTGGACGGTGCCCCAGCCTTCCCCTGCGCCAGTGTCCGCTCCCGCCCGGCACTGGCTGCGCACCCTGCCGTATGCGGCGGCCGCCATGCTGCTGCTCGGCGTGGGCGCGGGCGGCTACCATTGGTGGCAGCAACCCGTCTTCAGCCATTCGTACGCCACCGTGCGCGGGCAGCGCCTGGCCGTCGCCCTGCCCGACGGCAGCCAGGTGCAGCTCGACACGGCCACGCAGCTGCACGTCACCGTGTACCGCCAGCGGCGCGAAGTGCGCCTGGCGCAGGGCGAAGCGCTGTTCCAGGTGCAAGCGAAGCAGGGCCAGCCCTTCGACGTGCTCAGCGGCCCTTTGACGGTGACGGTGGTGGGCACGCAGTTTGCCGTGCGCAATACACTCGCACACGATGGCCAGCTGCGCGTGGCCGTGCAGCATGGCCATGTGCGCGTGGCGGGCGCGCGGCAAGAGCAAGTCGACCTGACGGCCGGCCAGGGCGTCGCGGCCGACGCCAGCGGCCGCCTGTCTGCGGTGGCCAGCCTGGCGCCGGACAGCATAGCGCCCTGGCGCAACGGCAGGATCACCTTCGACAACGTGCCGCTGGGCACGGCGCTGGCCGAATTCGAGCGCTATGGCGACACGGGCTTCATCGTGCGCGATCCGGCCGTGGCGCGCCTGCGCATCGGCGGCAGCTTCAGCCTGACCCAGCTCGACCGTTTCGGCGCCGCCCTGCCCCAGCTGCTGCCCGTACAGATCGTGCGCAGCGGCAGCGCCAACGAAATCCGCATGGCGGCAAAAATGCCTGCGCAGGCGCCGGCCATGCAACTGCAACAAAATAAATGAAAATAAGTCGCATTCGCAGGTGAGGATTTTCTCCGCTGCCGCGTCTACCAGGTGAATCGATAACAAATTAACCTGGAGAAATGCAACATGTGGTCCCCTCGCCTCAATCTGACACCCGCTCCCCTCGCCCTGGCCGCCATGCTGGCCCTGGGCACGCTCAACGTGGCGCAGGCGCAATCCTTACCTGCCGTCACACTGGCCGTCGCCGCCCAGCCGCTGGGACAAGCCCTGAATGAACTGGCGCGGCAAGCCAATCTGCAACTGCTGTTCGCACCGGAGCTGGTGGCCGGCAAGACGGCGCCCGCCGTCAGCGGCACGCTGAGCGTGGCCGACAGCCTCGAGCGGCTGCTGGCCGGCAGCGGCCTGACGGCTGTCATCGACGGCAACAGCGTCATCATCCGCCCGGCTCCCGTCGCCTCGGGCAAGGTGGCGACCCTGGCGGAAATCACCGTCAGCGCACGCCAGGACGCGACCATCGATACCGAGCTGACCAAGTCGTATGCGGCGCAAGCGGTGAGCATCGGCAAGGGCCGGCAAAGCCTGCGCGAGATTCCCCAGTCCGTCTCCGTGCTGACGCGCCAGCAGCTGAACGACCAGAACCTGCTGAACCTGGACGACGCCATGCGCGGCGTGACGGGCATCACTGTCGAAGCCAGCAGCACGGGCGGCAACCACGGCAACTTTTATTCGCGCGGCTATGCGCTTGACGCGGTGCAGGTCGATGGCGTGATGACGCCTGCCAGCACGGGCAACGACCTGTCGGCCGGCTTCGGCCTGGCCATCTATGACCGGGTGGAAGTGCTGCGCGGACCGGCCGGTCTGTTTCAGGGCGCGGGCGATCCGGGCGGCACCATCAACCTGGTACGCAAACGGGCGCGCGACACCTTTGCCGCCAGCGGCGTGCTCAGCGCGGGTTCCTGGGACCGCTACTACGCGGAAGCGGACGTGACGGGTCCCCTGAGCGCGGATGGCAAGGTACGCGGCCGCCTGGTGGCCGCCCATGAGCACCGGCGCTCCTTCGTCGATCACGTGTATGCGGAAAAACCGCTGCTGTACGGCACCGTCGCCGTCGACGTGGCGCCCGGCACCGTGCTGACGGGCGGCGTCACCTGGCAGCAATACAAAGGCCGCCCCGCCTTCGGCCTGCCCGCGTATGAAGACGGACGCCTGCTCGACGTGCCCCGCTCCACCTATCTGGACCCGGCCTGGAACCACATCACGGAACAGGTCACCGAGTACTTTGCCGAACTCGATCACAAGCTGGACAACGGCGGCCAGTTCAAGGTGACGGCCCTGTACCGCGAACAGGATGAGCCGTCGCGCAACTTCGGCTGGTCCGACTGCTCGGCCGATCCCGTCACGGGCGACAGCTGCCTGGTCAGCTGGAACTACCGCAGCCACTGGAAGACGCAGGGACTCGACGCTTACCTGGCCACGCCCTTCCAGGCGTTTGGCCGCAGCCACGACCTGATCGTGGGCGCCGACTACCGCCAGGTGCACAAGCATTTCCGGTACGGCGGCGGCGACAATGCGCCCATCAACATCTTCCATCCAGATAACAATATCGCGCAGCCGAGCTACACCTTTTCCAACGGCAATGACAACCGCACCAAGCAGTTCGGCCTCTACGCGCGCACCCGCCTGCAAGCCACCGACCGCCTGGCCGTCAACCTGGGCGGGCGCCTGACGCACTGGGACAACCACACCGTCAACCGCAACGCATATTTCAACCAGTTCACCGACGTCAGCAACAAGATCAACGCCAGGTTCACGCCCTACGCGGGCCTGGTCTATGAGCTCGACAAGCAGGTGTCGGCCTATGGCAGCTACACGCGCATCTTCTCGCCCCAGTCGACCACGGACGCCGCCGGCCAGACCCTGAAGCCGCGCAAGGGGCAGCAGTTCGAACTGGGCCTGAAGGCGGAGCTGTTCGACAAGAACGTCAACGCGCATGCGGCCCTGTTCCGCATGGAAGACGAAAACCGCGTCATGCCCGATCCTGCCAATCCGCTGTTTTCCATCGGCGCGGGCAAGATGCGCAGCCAGGGCGTGGAAGCCGAGTTGAGCGGCAGCCCCCTGCCGGGCTGGAATATCACGAGCGGCTATTCCTACACCAGCACGCGCACCCTGGAAGGCAGCGACGAGCAGAAGGCGCAGCTGTATTCCTTCATCGCACCGCGCCATAACTTCAACCTGTGGACCCATTACCGGCTGGCCGGCGCGCTCGACAAGGTCAGCGTGGGCGGCGGCTTGCGCAGCGTCAGCAGCATGTACCGCCTGAACGGCCCCGTGAAATTCGAACAGGGTCCCGTCACCACGGTGGGCTTGCAGGCGGGCTACCGCCTCAGTCCCGCGCTGGAGCTGTCGCTGACGGTAAACAACCTGTTCGACAAAAAATACTACACGCGCGTGTGGGCCGCCTACGGCTCGAACTTCTACGGCGAACCGCGCAACGCCATGCTGACCCTGCGCGGCCAGCTGTAAACGCCCGCGCTCCCGCGCACGCACGGCCGCCGCCAGGAAGGGGGCGGCCGTGCGCGTTTACAGCGTTTACAACATCGTACTCTTGCATGTCTCACAACCCCGTACTATAATAAGAATAGTTCTCATTCACATTTGCAATTCCCACCCGAGTCTGCGCACAGTCGCCGACCGATGCGCGGCTGGATGACATGCTGCGCCAGCCAGGCACCACCGCCAAGCAAGCCTCCCATACCAAAAACGCCAGCCGCCCGACGGCGGGCACACGAGAAGAAGGATGTTTCATGGCGCGAGCAGTTTCGCTGGCCGGCATGGTGGCCGGCCTGTTTTTCCCAACCGTTGGCCAAACCGCCCTGCGTCCGCTGGCCGCCGCCGTGCAGGCGGCATTGCTGGCGGCGACGCTGGGCGCCGGCACGGCCCTGGCCGCCGATACGCCCGCCAAGCCAGAGGAAGCCACCCTGAGCGAAATCAAGGTGCTGAGCCAGCAAGACCAGGCTTCGACCGAGCACACGGGTTCCTACACCACCAGACAGATGGCCACGGCCACGCGCATGGGCCTGTCGATGCGCGAAACGCCGCAATCGATTTCCGTGGTGACGCGCCAGCGCATGGACGACATGGGTTTGAACAGCCTGGCCGAGGTGCTGGTGCAGTCGACGGGCGTGACGGTGCAGGAAAACGACAGCGAACGCACGAACTTTTCGGCACGCGGCTTTTCCATCGGCAATTACCAGATCGACGGCGTGGCCGTCAATTCCGGATCGAACGCGCTGTTCGACACGGCCATCTATGACCGCATCGAAATCGTGCGCGGCGCGACGGGCCTGGTCAGCGGCAATGGCGACCCGTCGGCCACCATCAACATGCTGCACAAGCGTCCCGGAAAGGAATTTTCCGCCTCGGCCGGCCTGACCGTCGCTTCCTGGAGCAAGGTCCGGCTCGAAGGCGACATCAGCGCGCCGCTGAACGCCGATGGCAGCATCCGCGGGCGCATCGTCGTGGCCGGCCAGAACCGCCATTCCTACATGGACCTGTACAAGGAACGCAAGCTGGCGGGCGCCGTCATCGTCGAGGCGGACCTGACGCCGGACACCTTGCTGACGGCCGGCATCGACTATCAAAAGAACACGCCGAAAGGCACGAGCTGGGGCACCACGCCCCTGTTCTTCTCGGACGGCACGCCGGCCAACATGCCCCGCTCGTTCAACATGGCGGCCAAGTGGAGCAGCTGGGAGCGCGAGTTCCAAAACAGCTATGTCTATCTCGAACACCGCTTCGCCAACGACTGGAAGCTCAAGGCCGCCTACGGACGCCTCGACAGCTCCTCGAACGGCAAGCTGTTCTACGGCGGCAGCGGCTATCCGAAGCGCGACGGCAGCGGCCTGGAAGTCTGGAGCGGCGCCTTCCCCTACGAGGAAAAACAGGACAACTTCGACCTGTCGGCCAATGGCGCCTTCCCCCTGTTCGGCCGCCGGCACGACCTGGTGCTGGGCGTGAACGGCTGGAAGCGCACCGGCACGACGAATGAAACCTTGCTGCCCGATCCGCTGCCGTTCGCCACCACCATCCCCGACTTCCGCCACTGGACGGGCGACGTGCCCGAGCCGGCGCTCACGCGCACGGGCGCGCGCGAGGTCGTCACCACCAGACAGTCGGGCGCCTTCATCGCCACCCGCATCAACGTCATGGACAACTTCAAGGTGCTGGCCGGCGCGCGCGTCTCCAGGTGGGAAACGTATAACGACCGCTACGACACCCAGGGCCGTTTCGTCAAGCGCAGCTCCGCGTACAAAACGGACGATGTCGTCACGCCGTACGCGGGCCTGGTGCTCGACGTGAGCAAGAGCACGTCACTGTACGCCAGCTACACGGACCTGTTCAAGCCGCAGAACCTGAAGGACAAGGGCAATGCCTTCCTCGACCCGATCACGGGCAGCAACGTGGAAGCGGGCGTGAAGAGCGAATTTTTCGACGGCGCCGTGAATGCCTCGTTCGCCGTGTATGAAGCGAAGCAGGACAATCTGGGCGAGGAAGATAAGTCGGTGTCGCCGACCTTCGTGCTGCCGGACGGCAGCCGTCCGTATGTCTCTTCGGGCAAGGGCACGAAAAGCAAAGGTTACGAAGCAGAAGTGTCGGGCAGCCCCTTGCGCGGCTGGCAGCTGTTCGCCGGCTATACGCACAGCAAATCGAAGACGGGCAAGGGCGTGGTGACCAACACCATCCAGCCGACCAATATGCTGCGCGTTTCGACCACCTACCGCCTGCCGGGCGAGCTGCAAAATCTCACCGTCGGCGGCGGCTTGAACTGGCAGAGCGACATCTGGACGATGGCCACCCTGCCGAACAAAAGCAAAATCCGCGTCAGCCAGGGCAGCTACGTGCTGGCCAACCTGATGGCGCGCTACCAGATCAGCGCGAAACTGTCGGCCAGCCTGAACGTCAACAACCTGTTCGACAAGACGTATTTCCGCCGCGTGGGCTTCTATAACGGCGGCTATTACGGCGAGCCGCGCAACGTGGCGCTGAACCTGCGCTACCAGTACTGATGCACCACCGGCCGCTTTTTCCACTCACATAACAAGATAAGGGATACACCATGCACCTCACTTCCATCGCGCGCCCCGGCGCCCTCGCCACCGCCCTGCTGGGCGCGGCCCTCGCCTGCGGCAGCGCCAGCGCGCACCAGATCTGGCTGCAGCAGGACGGCAAGGCGGCCAGCGTGTACTTCGGCGAATTCGGCGACAACCTGCGCGAAGCGTCGCCCGGCCTGCTGGACAAGTTCAGCATCAGGAACGTGACGTGGCTGTCGGCCAAGGGCGCGCAGCCGCTGCAGGCCAGCAAGACGGCCGGCGCCTTCCTCCTCAATGGCAAGGCGGGCGCCGGCGAAAGCATCATCGTCGAGGAAAACGAGTACCCGTCGTGGGAAGAGAAGAAGGATGGCAAGACCACGCGCACCGTGTGGGTGCCGGCCGCGCGCCTGATCGCCGACGCCAAGGCGCAGGCGCCCGCGCTGACCCTGGACCTGGTGCCGACCGGCAAACCGGGCCAGTTCCAGGTCAGCTACCAGGGCAAGCCGCTGGCGCAGGCCAAGGTCAACGCCGTGGTGCAATCGGGCTGGGGCAAGGAGGCGTGGAGCGATGCGCAAGGCCTGGTCAGCTTCCCGCTGCCATGGAAGGGAAGCTATGTGCTGGAAGTGCAGCACACGGACAAGACGGCCGGCCAGCGCGGCGCGCAAGCGTATGACAAGGCCATGTTCGTGACCACCCTGAGCCTGGTGCAGCCGCACGGCGTGACGCCGCTGCCGGCCGGCCCGGCCCTGCCGCCGAGCAAGGATCACGACTGACCATGCAAGCGCCAGCCACCACTGAAACGATTGAAAAACCTGCGCGCCTGCGCCTGTCCGCCGACGCGGTGTACCGCCTCGGCGTGGCTTCGCGCAGCGTGGCGGCCATCGTCGGCGGCTACGTGCTGGCCGCGCTGGTCACCATGCTGCTGTCGATGAGCCTGCCCATGGCCCGCTCCGAAGCCGTCATGACGGCCACCCTGCTGTCGTTTGCCATCTACACCTGCGCCGTGATGTGGGTCTTTGCCACGCGCAGCGCCCTGCGCGCCTGGCTGGGTCTCCTGATTCCGGCCGCCGTCATCGCCGCCATCCTGCAGTCGATGGACGCACTATCCTGGAGTCTCGCATGAAAGAAGGTTTCCGCCAGTCGATGGCATGGCTGCACACCTGGTCCGGCCTGCTCGTCTGCTGGATTTTGCTGCTGGTGTTTTGCGCCGGCACGGCCAGCTACTACCGCAATGAAATCACCTTGTGGATGCAGCCCGAACTGCACGGCGCCGCCTCCGGTCAGGTGAGCACCGAGGAAGCGGCCAAGGTCGCGCAGCAGGCGATGCAGGAGCGGGCCGAAGGCGCCACGCGCTGGTTCATCAGCCTGCCCGGCGAGCGCAGCCCTGCCACGCAACTGGGCTGGAGCAAGCCATCGAAGCCCGGCGAAAAGAAGCGCGGACGACGCGGTAATTTTCATAGCGAAAAAGCCGATCCGGCCACGGGCCAGGTGCTGTCCAAGCCGCGCGACACGCGGGGCGGCGAATTCCTCTACCGCCTGCACTTCGACCTGCACTACATGCCGGCCATCTGGGCCCGCTGGATCGTGGGTTTCTGCGCCATGTTCATGTTCGTCTCCATCATCAGCGGCATCGTCACGCACAAGCGCATCTTCAAGGACCTGTTTACCTTCCGGCCGAAAAAGGGCCAGCGCTCGTGGCTCGACGCGCACAATGTGACGGCCGTGCTGGCCCTGCCCTACCACATCATGATCACCTACACAGGCCTGGTCACCCTGATGTTCCTGTACATGCCGTCCGGCGCCACGGCCGCCTACAAGGGCGACCAGGACGCCTTCTTCGCCGAAGCGTTTCCCGGCCGCTCGGGCGACAGCAAGCCGGCCGGCGTGGCCGCGCCGCTGACGCCGATCGCGCCGCTCGTGCGCCAGGCGGAACTGCAGTGGGGCGGCAAGGTCGAGCGCATCTCCGTCAATCATCCGGGCGACACCAACGCCACCATCACGCTGACGCGCGCCGGCGGACGCGATATGTCGTCGAAGCAGCCGTCGATGGAATTTGACGGCGTGTCCGGCAAGCTGCTGTCGACCGACGGCGAGGCGCAGCCTGGCGCGGCCGCCACGCACGGCGTGATGGTCGGCCTGCACGTCGCGCATTTCAGCGGACCGCTGCTGCGCGCCCTGTTCTTCCTGTCAGGCCTGGCCGGCTGCGCCATGGTCGCCACGGGCGCCCTGCTGTGGGCCGTCAAGACGCGCCAGAAACAGGCCAAGGCGCTGGCCGCCGGCAAGCGCGCCAGCTTCGGCCTGCGCCTGGTCGAGGCGCTCAACATCGGCGCCATCGCCGGCATCCCGATCGCCTTCGGCGCCTACTTCTGGGCCAACCGCCTGCTGCCGGTGGCGATGGAAGACCGGCCGCAAGAGGAAATCGCCTGCTTCTTCGGCGCCTGGGCCCTGGCCGCCATCATCGCCCAGCTGCGCCCGTCGCGCGCCATGTGGCGCATGCAGCTGGCCGCCGGCGCCTTCCTGCTGGCGGCGCTGCCCGTGCTGAACGTCTTCACGAGCGATGCGCACCTGGGCGTGACCCTGTTCCTGGGTCGCGGCCCCGTGGCGGTGGCCGCCTTCGACCTGGTGGTGCTGGTGCTGGGCCTGGGCCTCGCGTATGCGGCGTTCAAATTGAAACCGCTGCCCGCGAAGGCGGTCCGGGCGGCGCCGGCAAAACCGGCGCAGACGATGGAGGCCGCGTGATGGAACTGCTGTCGAACTTCCTCGTCTTCGCCCTGTGCTATGCGGGCCTGTCCTCGCTGTGCCTGGCCATGGACCGCCACTATGCCGACCTGCACGGGCGCGGCGCCGAACCGCCCGCGCCGCTGCGCCGCCGCCTGCAATGGGCCGGGTCGCTGGCGCTGGCGGCCGGCCTGGCCTGGGCCATGCACATCGCCGGCGGCGGCTATGGCCTCGTCTACTGGGTCGGCAGCCTGACGGGCTGCGGCTTGCTGCTGATCTGGCTGCTGCCGTATGCGCCGCACCAGGCCATGCGCCTGGCGCGCGTCATCGGCGGCGCGGCCGTACTGGCCGCCGTCGCGCTGGCGGTACTGTAGCTATCGTGGCCATGCCAGACAGTCCGTTCGCGCCCTCCTCCCTGCTGCCCACGCAGCTGGAAAGCCATTACCGCGCACACCACGGCTGGCTGGCACACTGGCTGCAGCGACGCCTGGGCAATGCTTTCGATGCGGCCGACCTGATGCAGGATACCTTCGCGCGCCTGCTGGCCGGCGCGCCAGTGCAGCCGCACACGCCGGCCCTGCGCGCGCCGAAGGCTTACCTGGCGACCATCGCCAAACACCTGCTGATCAACCACCTGCGCCGCCAGTCGCTGGAACGCGCATGGCTGGCCGCGCTGGCCGCCCTGCCCGAACACCATGCCCCGTCGACCGAGCGGCGCGCGGAAATCCTGCAGGCGCTGCAAGCGGTCGACGCCATGCTCGACGGCCTGAAACCGAAGGTGCGCGCCGTCTTCATCCTGGCGCAGATCGAAGGCCATGCCTACGCGGACATCGCCGTGCAGCTGGGCATCGGCGAGCGCTCCGTGAAGCGCTACATGGCCGAGGCGCTGACCGAATGCGTGCTGCTGGCGCCGGACTTGCTGCCATGAGCACCGCCGCTCCGCCATCGCCTCCGCTGTCGCGCAAGGTGGCGCGCCAGGCCGTCGAATGGTATTTGTTGGAGCAATCGGGCCAGGCCACGCCGGAAGACCTGGCGGCATCGGCCCAATGGCGCGCGCGCGACCCGGAACATGCGCGCGCCTGGCACAGGGTGCAGCAGGTGAGCCGGACGGCCGGCCTGCTGCCGCCGGATCTGGCCGTGCCAGTGCTGCGCCGGCCGCAGCGCCGCGTGGCCGTGCAAGTGCTGCTGGCGCTGATGGCGGCGCCCGCCGCCTGGCTGCTGGCGCGCCACGACGTGCTGGCCGATTACCGCAGCGGCGTGGGCGAACGGCGCGAGATATCCTTGCCCGATGGCGGCACCCTGGTGCTCAACACGGACAGCGCCGTCGATGTGGCGTATGGCGCCGCCGAACGCCGGCTGACCCTGCGCCGCGGCGAAGTGCTGGTGCAGACGCGCCCCGATCATGCGGGCAGCCGCCCTTTCATCGTCGCCACCTGCCATGGCCGCATCCGTGCGCTGGGCACGCGCTTCACCGTGCGCGTCGACGACGACAGCAGCCGCGTGACGGTACTTGAACACGCGGTGGAAATCACGCCGCGCGCGCCCTCGGCCACCGTGCGCACGGTGACTAAGGGCCAGCACAGCCGCTTCGACGCCAACCACACCGGTCTGCCCACGCCGGCGCCGCTGCAAGCCGATGCATGGGCACGCGGCATGCTGGCGGCGCAGGACATGCGTCTCGATGCGTTCGCCTTTGAACTGTCACGCTACCGCCCCGGCCTGTTGCGCGTGGAGCCGCAAGTGGCGGGCTTGCGCCTGTCGGGCGCCTTCCAGCTCGACGACACGGACGCCGTGCTGGAAAGCCTGGCGCGCATGCTGCCCGTCGACGTGCTGTACCGCACGCCGTACTGGGTCACCCTCACGGCCCGCAAAAAATAGTTTATAAAAGTTGGCCCTTTTTTTCACCATGGCCTGTCCTGTTGGTATTGCAACGACACTCCACCGGAAAGGCCAGACCATGCATCCACCCCGTTTGACTCCCCTCGCGCGCGCCATCGGCAGCGCCGTGATCCTGCTGTCGCTGGCGCAGGCGCCGGCCATGGCAGCCGAAGCCGCCGCGCCGGCCGCCGCGCAAACAGTCTTTAACGTGCCGGCCGGCGAGCTGTCCGCCGCCATCGCCAGCTTTGCCATCGAAGCAAGAGTGAGCGTAGGCGCGGCGGCCGAACTGCTGCAAGGCGTACGCACGCCGGGCTTGAGCGGCAGCTACACGGTGCCGCAGGCACTGGCCCGCCTACTGGCCGGCACGGGCCTCGAGGCACTGCCCAGCGGGGAACGCAGCTACGTGCTGCGCAAGGCAGGCACTGCATCGCTCGGCGCGCCGATCGCAGCCACCCTGGATGAAGTGGCCGTCAGCTCCAGCGCCCTGCGCGACGGTACCACGGAAGGCAAGCGCGGCTACGCGGGCCTGACCAGCGCCACGCGCCTGAACCTGTCGCTGCGCGAAACGCCGCAGGCCGTCAGCGTCATCACGCGCCAGCAGATCGACGACCAGGGTTTGCGCACCTTGCAGGACGTGCTGGTGCAAGCGCCCGGCATCACGGTCGACCATTCCTCGAGCACGCGCGAATACGACCAGGTGTTTTCACGCGGCTTCGAAGTGACGTCGTACATGTTCGACGGCATCCCGACCAGCAAGAACCTGGAAGCGCGCACCTTCGACATGGCCATCTACGACCGGGTCGAAGTCATCCGCGGCGCCACGGGGCTGATCAGCGGCACGGGCAGCCCGTCGGCCGCCGTCAACCTGGTGCGCAAGCGTCCGGGCCGCAGCTTTGCCGCCACGGCCGGCGCGCAGCTCGGTTCATGGGACCGCTATCGCATCGAAGGCGACGTCTCGACGCCATTGACGATGGACGGCAAGGTGCGCGCGCGCATCGTCGCCGCGCATGAAGACCAGCACTCGTTCATCGACCGCTACCGGCAGAAGAAAGACGTACTGTATGCCATCGTCGAAGCGGACCTGACGCCATCGACGGTGCTCGGCGCTGGCGTCAACTACCAGAAGGAAAAGCTCAAGGGCGCAGGACGCGAGTTCCCCATCTTCTACAGCGACGGCTCGCAGACCCGCTTCCCCCGCTCGATGAACGGCACGGCCGCGTGGAGCACATATGAGCGCGAACAGAGCATGCTGTTCGCCACGCTCGACCACTACTTCGCCAACGACTGGATCGCCAAGCTGGCCGTGAGCCGTAGCAGCAACCAGTACGACGCCTTGCAGGGCTTTTCCGGCAATGGCTACCCGGACCGCGTGACGGGTGGCGGCATGCGGCTGTGGCTGGCCAACTGGCACAGCAAGCCGCAACAAACCTCGCTCGATGCCTATGTCAGCGGCCCGTTCCAGGCCTTCGGCCGCCAGCATGAACTGGTGCTGGGCGTGAGCGCCTCCGAACTCAAGACGAATAGCCCTATCTACCCGGGCTGGCGCCTCGATGGCTACAACCATACGGTGCCGGATATCCACGCCTGGAATGGCGCCATGCCGGTGCCCGACTACAGCGGCACGCGCCTGGGCAGTTCGTACGACAAGGAACGGGAAAGCGGCCTGTATTCGACCCTCCGCCTGCGCCCGACGGACGCGCTGTCGGTGATCCTGGGCGCGCGCCTGTCGTACTGGAAGCGCGACATCCGCAGCGATTATGTCAATGACACGGACCTGTACGACGCGATGCGCGAACACGGCAAGATCACGCCGTATGCGGGCCTCGTCTACGACCTGGGCCGGCATTGGTCGGCCTACGCCAGCTACACCAGCATCTTCACGCCGCAAAGCCAGCGCGACGCCAACAGCCGCTTCCTGGCGCCGCTGGAAGGCAAGAACTACGAAATGGGCGCCAAGGGCGAATTTTTCGGCGGCAAGCTTACCGCCAGCGCAGCCCTCTTCCAGTTGAAGCAGGAAAACCTGGCCGAAGCCGATCCGGGCAATGTCTGGATCATCGGCACGGGCGGCGGCTCCTACGCCTACCATACGGTCAAGGGTGCTACCACGCGCGGCTTCGAAGCGGAATTGTCGGGCCAGTTGCGCCCCGACTGGCAGCTGACGGCCAGCTATGCCCACAGCCGCATCCGCAATGCGGCAGGCGCGCGCATCCAGACCAACCAGCCGCAGAACATGGCCAAGCTTTGGACCACCTGGCGCCTGGCGCCAGGCGTGCCTGGCCTGGTGCTGGGCGGCGGCGTGAACTGGCAAAGCGATATTTACATGGACGACCGCGGGCCGAACGGTGAGCGCTTCACGCAGAAGGCATATGCGGTGGCGGGACTGATGGCGCAATATCAGGTCAGCAAGCAGCTGGTGGCGACCCTGAACGTCAACAATGTCTTCGACAAGCGCTACTATTCGACGGGCATGGGCGGCTACTACGGCGATCCGCGCAACGCCATGCTGTCGCTGCGTTATCAGTTCTGAATGACGTCACTACTTTTGAGCAGCACATGGATGCCTTCGGGCGCCATGGCGCGGCCGAGAAAATAGCCAAACGCCTCGTCGCAGCCCATTTCGGCCAGCAGTTCCAGCTGCGCGCCGCTTTCCACACCGCCGGCGATGGTGCGCAGTCCGAGCGTGCGCGCCATCGCCACGATGGCGCGCACCATGGCGCCATCGCCGCCCGGCTTGTCCAGGTCGTCAATGAAACACTTTTCGATCTTCACGGCATCCGTGGGAAAGCGTTTCAGGTAAGTGAGCGAAGCGTCGCCCGTGCCGAAATCGCTGATGGCAATCGCCATGCCCAGCTGGCGGAACTGGCGCAGTATCAGCTCGCAGTTCTGGTTGCTGTCGATCAGGATGCCGGCGGCGATTTCCAGTTCGATGCAATGGCCCGGCACGCCGGCCGCCTCCAGCGCGGCGGCGAAATTGCGCGCGATATCGCGCTGGTAGAACTGGCGCGCCGACAGGCTGACGGACACCGTCAGCATCTGCCCCTGCGCAATCCAGATGCGCGCCTGCTCCACGGCCGTGGCCAGCACCCAGGCGCCCACCGGCAGGATCAAGGCGCTTTCTTCCAGCACCGGCAAAAAGTCGAGCGGCATCATCAAGCCCAGTTCCGGATGTTTCCAGCGCAGCAGCGCCTTCACGCCCGTGATCCTGCGCGTCTTCAAGTCCATGCGCGGCTGGTAGTACAACACGAACTCGTTGCGTTCGAGCGCGTGGCGCAGGGCCGTCTCGAGGATGGTGCGCGAATACGACTGCGTCTGCATGCGCGGCGCATAGCGCTGGCAGGTACCGGGGGCGTGGCGCTTGGCCGCATACATGGCCAGGTCGGCCTTTTCGATCAGCGCATTGACGTCGTCGTCGTCGTCCGGATACAGGGCCACGCCCACGCTGGCCGCCACCGACAGGCTGTATTCGCCGATGACAAAGGGCGCGGCGATGGCGGCGACGATCTTTTCCGCCACCCGCTCCGCATCGTGCGCCGTGCGCAGTTCCGTCAGCAGGATGATGAATTCGTCGCCGCCCTGGCGCGCCACCGTATCGACCTTGCGCACGCACTGCTGCACCCGGCGCGCGAACTCCGTCAGCACCTGGTCGCCCACGTCGTGCCCCAGGCTGTCATTGATGGATTTGAAACGGTCGATATCGACGAACAGCACGGCCAGCAAAGCCTGGTGGCGGCGCGCGTAGGCGATGCCGTGCTCGAAGCGGATCTGGAAATGCAGGCGGTTCGGCAGTCCCGTCAAGCCATCGTGGTGGGCGATGAATTCCAGCTGCTGCTCGGCGCGCCGGCGGGCCGACACATCGTGCAGCAGCAGCACCGCGCCGCCCTGCGCCAGCGGCGCGCAGCTGTACTGCACGTCGATGCGCTTGCCGTCGAGATGGCGCAGCAGCACGGCGCCGCGCGCCACTTCCAGCACCTCCTGCCGCGCCACGCAGTCGCGCACCTGGCGCGCCGCATCGATGGGCGTGCCGTCATGGAACAGCGGCAGCAGCCCGGTCACGGGCTGGCCCAGGCCATCGTCGCCCAGCAGCCCGCCCATGGCGCTGGCGCGGGGATTCAGATATTGCACCACGCCGTCGTGGTCGGTGCCGATGACGGCCGCCGGCAAGGCGTACAGCAGCGCCAGCGCATCGGCCATGCGCCGCGCCTGCGCCGCCTGCAGCACCGCGCCGGTCGCATGGCGCATGCGCCACGTGCGCGCCGCGCGCCACTGGCAGGCCAGCAGCACGGCGAGCACCATGGTCAGGGTCAGGCACAGCGCCAGCAGCAGCGCCGTCATGCGTCACCCGGCAGGCGGAAAGGTCGGAACATGGTTTTCCTTTGCAACGCGCGCCATGCGGCCGGGCGCAGATACATGCTGAAAGGAAATAATATAAGAATTTTGGCGCAATACTTGCCTGATCGGGCGCCGCTTGACTGGCATCAAGCGGCGCGTTCCATGCGGGCTTCAGGCCAGCGACAGCGTCCGCGCCAGGGCGGCGCCGGCAGGTAGCGCCGCGCCGGGCGTGCCGTGCAGCTTGAAGACGCTGACGGCGTCGGCCAGACTGGCCGCCTGCTGCTGCAGCGCGTCCGCGGCGGCGGCGGCCTGCTCCACCAGGGCCGCGTTCTGCTGCGTCACGCCATCCATCTGGCTGATGGCGATGCTGATCTGCTCGATGCCGTCGCGCTGTTCCACGCTGGCCACGGCGATCTCGCCGATGATGGCGTTCACGCGCTGCACGCTGCTCACCACCTCATCCATTGTGCGCCCGGCCTGGCCGGCCAGCACGCTGCCCTCTTCCACCGTGCGCACGGATTCGCCGATCAGCTGCTTGATTTCCATGGCCGCCGCGGCCGAGCGGTGCGCCAGGCTGCGCACTTCGCTGGCCACGACGGCGAAGCCGCGTCCCTGCTCGCCCGCGCGCGCCGCTTCCACGGCCGCATTCAGGGCCAGGATATTCGTCTGGAAAGCGATGCCGTCGATGACGGCGATGATGTCGACGATGCGCTTCGAGGAGGCATTGATATGGTTCATGGTCTGCACCACCTGCGCCACGGCCGCGCCGCCGCGCTGCGCCACGTCGGACGCGCCGCCGGCCAGCTGGCGCGCCTGGTCGGCGTTGTCGTTATTCTGCCGCACGGTGGTGGTCAGCTCGATCATCGAGGCGGCCGTTTCTTCCAGCGAACTGGCTTGTTCTTCCGTGCGCGACGACAGGTCCATATTGCCGCTGGCAATTTCACCGGACGCCATGGCGATGGCGTCCGTGCCGACGCGTACCCTGCCGACGATGGCGGCCAGGTTGCCGCTCATCGCTTTCAGCGCACGCAGCAGGTCGCCGATTTCATCGCGGCTGCCGTCGGCCACCACGGCGCGCAGGTCGCCGGCCGCCACTTGCTGGGCGATGCCGACGGCCGCGTCCAGCGGCACCGTGATGCTGCGGATCAGCCACCACACGGTGACGCTGCCGACCACCAGGGTCACCAGCACGGTGACGAGCATGGCGATGCTGGCGCTGCGATGCGCGGCATCATCCTGCTCCTTCATCTGCGCCATCAGGCTGTGCGACTGCTTGCCGATGGCCGCGACGATGGCGTCGATCTGCCGCGTCGGTTCGCGGTCCATGCCCTTGACCAGCGCATCGACCGTGTGGGCGCTGTCGGCGCGCGCGCCATCAAATTTTTGCAGCGCTGCCAGGTAGCTCACACCCAGCGCGTCGTGCGCCTGCAACGCCTGCTCCACGGGCGCCGTGTCGAGTTTTAATGCGCCCATCATCGCCTGCAGGCCTTTCAATTCATTGCGCGTCTGCGCGCCGCTGGCGACGAACGCTTCGCGGTAGCGCTGGAAGGCGGCCGCGTCGCCGCCGCGCAGCAGGATGTTTTTCCACTCTTGCACCTGGATCTTGAATTCCACCTGCGCGCTGCGCGCCGCGTCGACCGCTTCCGTCAGTGCCACGGAGCGCTGCATGGCCTCCGCGCTGCGCGCGCTGGCCGCGTCGAGCGCGCTCCAGCCACGCACGCCGACGAACACCAGCGCAAGAAAGAAGAAGGCGCCCAGCAGACCCAGGCGGACGGAGATTTTCAGATTCGCGAGTTGCATATGTTTCTCCCGGCGGCAAGAACAGGATGGCAACAAAGGCGCCGCCAAATCTATCCAATTCCCACCAAACAGGGAAATCATGCGGCCCGCCCCGCAAAAAACCAAGCGGCGCTTTCGCCAGGGAAACACTTTCAACATAGAAACAACAAATTACACAGGAAGATTGACTGTCTGGCCATATTGACGCGCCCGCGGCATGGTCAGGCCGGCAATCTTGCCGGCCCCGTCAGCGCGTTGCCGCCGCCGCGCCCGCGAATTCTTCGCGCAACAGCGGATACAGACGCCGGTAGCGCGCCAGGCGCTCGTCCAGCACGCCGGACGCCTGCGGCGCCACCGTTTCCTGCACGGCCGGGCGCGTGCACACTTGCGCAGGCGGCAAGCCCGTCGCCGCCATCTGCGCCAGGCGCGCCGCGCCCAGGGTGCCGCCGGCCACGCCGTGGTCGTGGCGCAGCACGTGCAAGCCCGAGGCATTTGCGCACAGCTGGGCCCAGAAGCGGCTGCGCGAACCGCCGCCGACGAACGACGCTTCTTCCAGCTGCGTGCCGGCGCTGCGCAAGGCCGCATTGCCGTCGGCCATGGCAAAGGCCACGCCTTCCATCACGCTGTAGGCCAGCTCGGCGCGCCCGTGTTCCGTCGACAGGCCGAAGAACACGCCGCGCGCGGACGCATCGTTGTGCGGCGTGCGCTCCCCGCTCAAATACGGCAGGAAGACGGGCGCCGTGCGCGCCTCGACATTTTCCGCCAGCGTCACCAATTCGCCGATGTCGTTCGACTGCGTCAGCCGCGCCACCCAGCTGAGGCTGGACGCGGCGCTGAGAATCACGCTCATCTGGTGCCAGCGCTCGGGCAGGCAATGGCAGAACGCGTGCACGCCCTGGCCCGGATTGGGCGCGAAGCCGTCGCTGCCGGCGAACAGCACGCCCGAGGTCCCCAGCGACAGCAGGCCGGCGCCCGGCTCCGCCACGCCCAGGCCGACAGCCGCCGCGGCGTTGTCGCCCGCGCCGCCGGCCAGCACGACCGCGTGCGCGATGCCCCATTCCTGGCACAGCGAGGGGCGCACCTGCGCGGCGGCATGGCTGCCTTCGACCAGGCGCGGCATATGCTCACGCGTGAGGCCGGTGGCCGCCAGCATGCGCTCGGACCAGTCGCGCCTGGCCACGTCCAGCCACAGGGTGCCGGAAGCGTCGGACATATCGGAGACATATTCGCCCGTCAGGCGCAGGGCCACGTAATCCTTGGGCAGCAAGACCTTGGCCGTGGCGCGGAACAGCGATGGCTCGTACTTTTGCAGCCACAGCAGCTTGGGCGCCGTGAAGCCGGGCATGGCCTGGTTGCCCGTGATGGCGCGCGACTCGGGCACCAGCGCCTCGAGTTCCACGCATTCGGCAAAGGCGCGCGTGTCGTTCCACAGGATGGCCGCGCGCAGCACGTGCTGCTGCTTGTCGAGCAGGGTGGCGCCATGCATCTGGCCCGACAGGGCGATGCCGCGCAAGCCGGAAAACGCCACCGGCTGCGCGGCGCGGATGGCGGCGATCACGTCCAGGGTGGCGTGCCACCAGTCTTCGGGATTCTGTTCCGACCAGCCTGGATGGGGGCTCGAGACGCGCAGGGTCACGCCGCTGCTGGCAAGGATGGTCTGCGCGTCATCGGTGAGGATGGCCTTGACTTCGGAAGTGCCGATATCGATACCGAGATAAGTCATTTGATTCCAAAAGAGAGTTAAGAATGGCCGTCGCCGGACGGCTCGGGCATGTTCATCAGCAGGCAGGAGCGGAATTTCGACGGCGACATCTGCTTGTGCGCCAAAAACTGGCGGTTGAAATTGGAGAGGTTGTTGAATCCCGTGCGGTAGCAGATGTCAGTGACCTTCATGTCCGTGTTCATCAGCAGCTCGCAGGCCAGCGCGATGCGCTCCTGGTTCACGTATTGAATGAACGAGGTGCCCGTATGCTTGCGAAAAAAGCGCGTGAATTTCAGGGTGTTCATCTCCGCCACGTCGGCCACGTCCTGCTCGCAAAAATCGAGCGTGATGTTCTGCTTGATGTAGGCCAGCACCAGGTTGATGGTCGACGACATGTAGCGCCCCGCCTGCGCCAGGTAGGTGACGCTGGCCAGCGGACGCCGCTCGCGGCACTCGCACAGCTCGCCGAACAGGCGCGTAAACAGTTCGACCCGGCGCAAGCCCTGCGCCGTCGTCAATTCCTTCATCAGCGGCACCAGGCGCAGGCCCAGCGCATCGGGAAATTGCAAGCCCCTGGCTGCCTCGCCCAGCAGGCTTTTCAGGGGCGCCATTTCCGGGAACAGCAGCGCGCAACGCTCGATGAAGTCGCTGGAAAACTGCAGCACCAGGTCGCGCTCGGGCAGGACCACGCCTTCCGGCAGTTCGCTGACCCAGTTGTGCGGCAGGTTCGGCCCCGTCAGGATCAGATTGCCCGCCCCGTAACTGCCGATATGGTCGCCGATGAAGAATTTGCCGTTCGAGGTGATGATGAAGTGCAGTTCGTACTCGGGATGAAAATGCCATTTCGCCACGGTGTGCGGAAAGCCGTGCGCCCATGCGCGAAACGATTCATGGATCGGTTTGTGGATCAGTTCCAGGTCAGGCGTCACGGCAGTTCCTTGCGCGGTCTCGTTGCCAGCTATTCTACCCACTTACCTGACCACCGACCGCCACGGCCAGTCCGCTGTCGGCGTCGAACAGGTGCATATGCTCTTCATCGAAAGCCAGCGCCAGGGTCTGCCCGACCTGCGCCGCGCTGTTGGCCGCATTCGCCGGCAGCAGGGCCGACAGGCTCAAGGCGCCGCACTGGAAGCTGATCAGCGCTTCGGCGCCCAGCAGCTCGACCAGGTCGATCACGCACGCCAGGCCATGCGTGCCTGACGGCTGCTGCGTTTGTGCCGGGACTTGCGCCGCGCGCAAATGATTCGGGCGCAGGCCGAAGACCACGCGCATGCCCGCCGGCAGCGCGGCGAAGCGGGGCGACGTCAATGGCCAGCGGTAGCCGGCGCACACGAGCACCGTTTGCCCGCCGTCTTTTTCGACGACGCCATCGATGAAGTTCATGGCAGGGGTGCCGATGAATCCTGCCGCAAACAGCGTGCGCGGATGGTTGTACAGGTCCGCCGGCGTGCCGATCTGCTCAATGTGCCCGCCCTTCATCAGCACCACGCGGTCGGCCAGGGTCATGGCCTCGAGCTGGTCGTGCGTGACGTACAGGGTGGTGGTGCGCAGGCGCCGGTGCAAGCGCTTGATGTCGGCGCGCAGCTGCGCGCGCAGCTTGGCATCGAGGTTCGACAGCGGCTCGTCGAACAGGAACACTTGCGGCGTCTTGATCATGGCGCGCGCAATCGCCGTGCGCTGCTGCTGGCCGCCCGACATGGCGCGCGGCTTGCGATCGAGCAGGCTGTCCAGGCTGAGAATGGCAGCCACCTCGCGCACGCGGCGTTCGATCTCGTCGTTCGGCACCTTCAGGCGGCGCAGGCCGAAGGCGATATTGTCGTACACCGTCATGTGCGGATACAGCGCGTAGTTCTGGAACACCATCGCCACGTTGCGCGCGCGGGGCGGCAAATCGTTGACGATGGCGCCGCCGATCAGCAGCTCGCCGCCGCTGATGTCTTCCAGTCCCGCGATCATGCGCAGCAGGGTCGACTTGCCGCAGCCCGATGGCCCCAGCAGGACGATGAATTCGCCGTCGGCGATTTCCAGGTCGAACGGCTGCAGCACGGCCGTCTTCTGGTCATAGGTCTTGTGCAGCTGCCTGCAGGCGATATTTGCCATGATCAGTCTCCTGCCAGTTCGATCTGGATCTTGACGTCGCGCGGATGGCCCTGGGCCGCTTCCTCGAACGCCCGCACGCCGTCGGCAAAGCCGAAGGTGCGCGAAATGAAGGGTTTCACGTCGATCTTGCCGGAGGCCAGCAAGGCGATGGCGCGCGGGAAGATGTTCGCGTAGCGGAACACCGATTCGATGCGCACTTCCTTGGCCTGGATGGCGACGATATCGAAGGGGACGTTCTCGGGCGGCATGCCGACCAGCACCAGGCAGCCGTTCGGGCACAGCAGGTCGGTGATGTTGTCGTAGGCGCGCATGCTGCCGCTGGCCTCGAAGACGATGTCGGCGCCCCAGCCATCGGTGGCCTCGCGCACGGTGTCGGCCAGGCTGGCCTGGCGCACGTCGACCGTGGTGACGGCGGGGTTATCGGCGAACAGGGCCAGTTTTTCCGGCACCAGGTCGGCCAGGATCACGCGCGAGCAGCCGCCCGCCAGCGCGGCCAGCGCAGTCATGGCGCCGATGGTGCCCGCGCCGATGACCACCGCCACGTCGCCCGGCTTGATGGCCGCCTTCTTCGCCGCCTGCAGGCCGATGGCAAGCGGCTCGACGATGGCGCCTTCGCCGAAGCTGACGTTGTCCGGCAGCTTGAAGGTGAACGCGGCAGGATGCACGACGTACGGCGTGAGGCAGCCGTGGATGGGCGGCGTGGCCCAGAAGCGCACGGCCGGATCGAGGTTGTACAGGCCGCGCATGGTGGCCGGCGAATCGAACTGCGGCACGCCCGGCTCCATGCAGACGCGGTCGCCCGCTTTCAAATGCGTCACCTCATCGCCTACTTCCGCCACCACGCCGGACGCCTCGTGACCGAGCACCATGGGCGCCTCGACGGCGAAGGGGCCGATCTTGCCGTGCTTGTAGTAATGCACGTCGCTGCCGCAGATGCCGACAGTATGAATCTTGATCTTCACGTCGCGCGGGCCGACGACGAGCGGCACGTCGATGTCGCGCAGGGTGATGGAATGCGCTTGTTCCAGTACGAGTGCTTGCATGATAGCCTTCCTTATTTATGTTTGAGCATGGAGTTGAGCAGCCGTCCCAGGATGCCGACGAACAGCAGCGGCGGCAGCGCCAGCAGCACGGTGGAAGCGTTCACCACGCCCCACGGCACTTCCTGTCCCATTGACGTGAAGGCCGACGCCACCACGGGCAGGGTCATGCTCTTCGAGGAGGTGAGCGCCAGCGCGATCATCAGTTCATTCCAGACCAGCACGAAGCTGAAGACGATGCCGCCCATCAGGGTCTTCGACGCCACCGGCAGGGCCACGTGCCAGAACACCTGGTAAGGGCCGTAGCCGTCGAGCGCGGCGGCTTCCTCGATTTCCTTCGGGATGCGGGCAAACGCAGGAATCGACAGCCAGATGATGGTCGACAGGGTCACCAGCAGATACGTCACCACCATCGACAGGCGCGAGTCGTACAGCCCCAGGTCGATCCATATCGAGATCAGGGGAATGGCGACGGCCACGGGCGGCAAAAAGCGCAGGGACAGCAGAAAGAACTGGATATCCTTCTTGGCCGGGATCGGATAGCGGGCGATCGCATACGCGGCCGGCACGCCCAGCACGGCGCCCAGCAAGACTGCCACGCCGACAATGGCCACGCTGTTGCCCAGTCCCGTCAGCACTTCCGGGCTGGCCAGCACCTGCTGGTAGTTGGCCAGGGTCGGGCTGAAGAAAAAGCGCGGCACGGGCGTGACGATGTCCATCAGCTCCTTGAAGGAATTGAGCACGGCCCACAGGATGGGGAACAGCGCCACCAGGACAATCACGGTGGTGATGGCGGTGGTGGCGAGATGATCCGCACCGCGCCTGATCGTTAATTTTCCCATTTGGCGACCCGCTTCCAGAGTAAGGTGAAGATGACGGTGGTGGCCAGCATCATCAGCACGGCCATGCTGGACGCATACGAGACCTTGCCCATCAGGCCGATGCCTTGCGCGTACGCGTACATGTCCAGCGTTTCGGTGGAGATGCCGGGGCCGCCCTTGGTCATCACGTAGATCAGGTCGAACGAGCGCAGCGACTCGACCATCTTGATGAACACGAGGCTCATGATCGGCACCTTCAGCATCGGCAGCGCGATGTAGGCATACACCTGCAAGGTGCTGGCGTAATCGAGGCGCGCCGCTTCCAGCGGTTCGGCGGGCAGGGTTTCCAGCAGCTTCAGGATGACGGCGCCGAAGAACAGGCCCCACTGCCAGATATCGACCAGCGCCACCGCGTACAGGGCCGTGGCGGGGTCGGACAGCAAGGCCGTGCCGCCCAGGCCCACGCATTCGAGCAGCCAGTTAAGGATGCCCATCAGCGGCGAATACATGAACTTCCAGATGAAGGCGGCCGAGACGCGCGGCAGCAGCACGGGCACGATCAGCAGCAGCGCGAGAAGATCGCGGGTACGCCCCTTGACTTTCTCGAACAGAAACACGGCCAGCAGCACGCCGACGAGCAGCGAGCCGGCCACGGTGACCACTTCCCATATGGCCGACACCTGCACGGCATTGAGGAAGCGGCGGTCGCCGAACAGGCGGAGAAAATTGGCGAAGCCGACGTAGTCGCTGTCGCTGTAGCGCAGCACGCGGTTTTGCAGGGCCAGGTTGATGGCGGCGATGCTGGGCACCAGGCCCAGTACCAGCAGGACCAGCAGCGGCAGCGTCAGAAAGACGGCCGGCAGCCAGGTGTGGCGTTTTTTACGGATAGAGTGCGGCATGGTGATGGCTTTCAAACGAGAACGGACAAGCAAACAGGCTGCGTTACGACACCTGACAAAACCGTAGCGAGCGGAAGGTAGAGGTGGCCGAGAAGCGGAACTGTGCTTTATGCACAGTGAGCATCGCAGGCCGCCTATACCGACGCGCAGCAGGTTTGGTCAGATGTCTCTATTTGCGCTTGCTGGCCCGTTGCATCACTTCCGTCGCATACTCATTCGCTTCATCGAGCGCGCTCTGCACGTCGCCGCGCGTACCCGTAAACACTTCTTCCAGCACCACGCCCAGGTTGTCGCCGATGTCCGGCCACTCGGGGCTGGGCCAGATGGTGACGCGCGAGACGGGCGTGGTGTCCGTCAGGCCCGCCTGGATCTGCGGCTTGACGTGCTTGCGGAAGTAGTCGCTGGCGATGGTGCTGCTGCGGTTGTAGTCGCTGAAGACGTTGTCCTTCAGGCGCGCCTGTTCCTGCTCCTTGCCCGTGGCCCAGGCGATGAACTTGCCAGCCGCCTGGCGCGTGCATTCATCCCTGGCGCCCGTGGCGGAGATGGCCAGGCCGTGGCCATACGCGGCCGACGGCAGCGGCGATGGCGGGCGCACATAGCCGACCTTGTCGACCACCGAAGACTTTTTCGGATCTTCCATCCAGTCGGCGAACGGCGTCGATTCGATCATGAAGGCCACCTTGCCCGACCTGAATGCTTCGAGCGCATTGCTCCAGTCATAGGTGGCGCCGCCCGGCGGCGAATACTTGAACAGCTCGCGGTACAGGGTGGTGGCTTTCACGGCCTGCGGCGAATTGAAGGCCGGCACGCCATTGTTTTCCCACTTGCCGCCGGCGGCCAGCATGAACGGCGCCCAGCGCCACACATTCATGCCCGAGCCGCGCTGGCCCCGCGCCGCCCAGCCATACACGTTCGGCGGACTGTTGAGTTTTTTCACGGCGGCGACCAGTTCGTCGAGCGTCTTCGGCACGGCGATGCCGGCCTTTTCCAGCAGGTCGCGGCGGTAGAACAGGAAGTCGCTGCCGCCGATCAGGGGCGCGAAATACGCCACGCCCTTGTACGAGGCGACAGCGCGGCGGCCCGGCAGGAAGTCGTCGTAGTCGGCG
Source organism: Janthinobacterium glycogeni (assembly GCF_051380725.1). NCBI lineage: Bacteria > Pseudomonadati > Pseudomonadota > Betaproteobacteria > Burkholderiales > Oxalobacteraceae > Janthinobacterium > Janthinobacterium glycogeni. The sequence goes on from NZ_JBNYXP010000001.1 coordinate 1,137,499, forward strand.
TCCTTCGGCAGATATTTAAGCAGGGGGACGACCCAGCCGGCTGTGGCGAATTCGGCCACGTTGGCTTCGTCGATGTAATAGATCTGGTAGGAGCCGGCCTTGGTGGAGGCGTCGAGGCGGGCCTTGGAGCGGCGGTCGTTTTCGCCGAAATAGCTGATTTGTACCTTGGTGCCGTTTTTCTTTTCATACTCGGCCAGGGTCTTTTCCATCACGGTCAGGCCCAGGCTTTTTTGCGCCAGCACCTTGAGGACGGGCACCGAGCAGCTTTGCGCCGATGCCGCCGGCATCGATGCACAGGCGGCGGACATGACGCCGCCCCATGCAATAGCAGTAACGATTTTCATCACGAGTCTCCAATTTTTATAGTCCGGCGGTTTTCCACCGGTATGCCAACTATAAAAACAAAGACCGCGCGCCACCACTACAAAAACGGCCAGATTTTAAATACTATTTTGCAGTCTTTCGATCCGCATTGCCGATTCAATCCAGGCGAAAATCGCGGCGGTAGACATTCGTATCCTTGCCATCCGGCTGGCGGCGCGTAAAGCGCTCGAAGCGCAGCCCCAGCTTGTTGAGCAGATTGATCGAGGCCTGGTTTTGCAGCGAGGTGATGCCGTACAGGGTGGGCAGGCGCAGTACCTGCTGCGCATGCCGCACGATGGCGGCCGTCGCTTCCCAGGCATAGCCCTGGCCCCAGTAGGCGGGACGCATGGCGTAGCCGATATCGGGGCCGGGCAGGCTGTCGCGCCGCACCAGGCCGGCCATGCCCACCGGCGCGCCATCGCTGCGGCGTTCGACGATGTACAGCGAATAGCCATGCTCGCGGAACTGCGCCATCGGTCCCGATTCCAGCGCGGCGCGGGCCGCCTCCAGGGTGTGGATATTGCGCTGGCCGATGTTGGCGATCCACGACGGGTCGTTGACCAGCTCCATGTAGAAGGCCGCATCGTCCAGCGTGGCGGTGCGCAGACGCAGACGCGGCGTCTCGATGACGGTGACGGCGCCGCTCATGCCGGCCACTGCATCGGGTCGGTCAGCAGCTGGTACATCACGTAGGCGTCGACATAGCCGAGCTGCGCGTGGCGGTAGGCCAGCGGCAGGGTGGCAACCACCGCGAAGCCCAGTTTTTTCCACAGCGTGACGGCGGCCAGGTTGGTGCTGACGACAAAGTTGAACTGCATCGCCAGGTAGCCCGCGCGGCGCGCCTCTTCCATGCAGTGCACGCCCATCAGGCGGCCCACGCCCACGCCCTGCGCTGCGGGATCGACCATGAACGAGGCATTGGCCACGTGCGATCCATGGCCCGGCTGGTTCGCCACCAGCTTGTACATGCCCAGCAGGCGCTCGCTGCCCATCACGGCGACGAAGCTTTGCACGCCGGGACCGAACCAGTAGGCGTGGCACTCTTCGCGCGTGGTCTCGGCGGGGAAGGTATAGGTGTCGCCGCCGGCGACCAGGGTCTGGAAGATCGGCCACATGGCGTCGAAATCGGCTTCATTGGCCGGGCGGATATCAATTTCTTTCAAGGCGGTGCTCCCGATAACAAGTGATGGCCGATTGTATCAGCGCCCCAGGCGAAAGTTCACGCTGTCGGGCCGCCCCGGCAGATGCAGGCGCGATTGCGCGCGCGGCGCCTCGCTGACGACTTTCCCGCGGCGCAGCACCAGGCGCCGCGCCGCGCGCAGGCGCAGCGCTTCCACCGTGGAGCCGCAATCGAGGATCAGCAAGTCCGCATGGCAGCCGGGCGCGATGCCGTAGCCGTCCAGGCCCAGGATGCGCGCCGGCGTCTCGGTGACGGCCAGGAAGCAGTCGTGCATCGCCTGCTGGCCCGTCATCTGCGCCACGTGCAAACCCATGTGCGCCACTTCCAGCATGTCGCCCGAGCCGAGGCTGTACCACGGGTCCATCACGCAGTCGTGGCCAAAGGCGACGGGAATGCCGGCGGCCAGCATCTCGGGCACGCGCGTCATGCCGCGCCGCTTCGGATATGTATCGTGGCGCGCCTGCAGGGTGATGTTGATGAGAGGGTTGGCAATGGCCGCCACGCCCGCCTCGCGGATCAGGGGCAGCAGTTTGCTCACATAATAATTGTCCATCGAGTGCATGGAGGTCAGGTGCGAGCCCGTCACCCTGCCCTGCATGCCGAGGCGCTGGGCGTGGAAGGCCAGGGTTTCGATATGGCGCGACAGCGGGTCGTCCGATTCGTCGCAATGCATGTCGACCATCAGGCCACGCTCGCAGGCGAATTCGCACAGCAGGCGCACGGATTCCGCGCCGTCGGCCATGGTGCGCTCGAAATGCGGGATGCCGCCCACCACGTCGACGCCCATGGCGATCGCGCGCTTTAAATTATCGAAGGCGCCGGGACTGCGCAGGATGCCGTCCTGCGGAAAGGCCACCAGTTGCAAGTCCAGGTAAGGCGCGACCTGCCGCTTGACGTCGAGCAGCGCTTCGACGGCCAGCAGGCGCGGGTCGCAGATATCCACGTGCGAGCGGATCGCCAGCAGGCCGCGCGCCACGGCCCAGTCGCAATACTGCAGGGCGCGTTCGACCAGCGCGTCCTGCGTCAGTTGCGGTTTCAGCTCGCCCCACAGGGCGATGCCTTCGAGCAGGGTGCCGGAGGCGTTTACGCGCGGCAAGCCGTAGCTGAGCGTGGCGTCCATGTGGAAGTGGGCGTCGACGAAGGGCGGCGTGACGAGGTCGCCGGCGGCGTCGATCTCTTGCGCGCCCGTCACGGGCAAGGCGGGGCCGACGGCGGCGATGCGGCCGCCCTCGATGGCGATATCGATGGCGCGGCGCCCGTCGGGCAGGCTGGCATTGCGGATGACTAGGTCCATGCGGACACTCCTTCGGTTGACTACGGTATCGGGTGCTTCCAGTGCATTCTCATCTTCTTTGCTCAAGGATGCTGCAGTGCACGAATATTGTCACTGGCAAAAGCGTAGCCATAGATTTCATGACAACGCTTTGCGCGTGCGCAAACTTTCCGCAAATGTTTCCAGGCCCGTGAATACGCCAAGTGCGCGCCAGGCACGCAGCGCAAGCCCTTGAGAAAATAACTTTCAACTAACTCGAATCACCGCTAGAATATTCATATTGCGTTGCATCATAAAAAGTCTATGATCAGCTATTTAGCACGCTACCCACTTTACAAAACGCGGCCAACTCTGGTTTTCGGGATTTTGCAGAGCGTTTTGCCAGCATTTTAATCCGTACAAAGGAGTAAATATGTTTCCGCTTCCTGAACAATTTTCCAGCGCCGCCAAATCGCAACTGGAAAACCAGCTACAAATCTTCAGCCTTCTGACCAGCAAAGTCTTTGAAAGCGCCGAGAAAATCATCGCCCTGAACCTGAACGCCGGCAAGGCCGCCCTGTCGCACACGGCGGAAACGGCGCAGCAGCTGCTGGTCACGCAGGACCCGCGCGACTTCTTCAGCTACAGCACCAGCCAGGCGCAGCCGAATATCGAAAGCGTGCTGGCCTACAGCCGCCAGCTGTTCGGCATCGCCTCGAGCACCCAGGCAGAATTGCTGGCCTCGGCCAAGGCGCGCCTCGATGCGGCCGCGCCAGTCGCCGCCCCTGCTCCTGTCGCGGCCAAGCCCGCGCTGGCTGCCCCTGTCGCTGCGCCAGCGCCGGCAGCGGCACCTGCACCCGTCGTCGCCAAGCCGGCCGAAGTGGTCAAGCCTGCCGCCAAGGCGGCACCCGCCCCTGTCGCCGCCCCCGCAGCCAAGCCGCTAGCAGCGCCCGCCAAGGTTGCCGACAAGCCCGCCGACAAGCCCGCCGTGAAAGCGGCCGAAGCCAAACCGGCAGCCAAACTGGAAGCCAAGCCAGAGGCCAAGCCAGAAGCGGCCAAGCCCGCACCGGCGCCCGCCGCCGCGCCAGCGAAAGCCGCCGCACCAGCGCCAGCACCGGCCACACCGGCCGCGAAACCATTTCCTTCGAGCAAACCGGCCGCCAAGCCGGCCAGCGCCGCCGGCAAGACCGTGGCCAAGGCGGCCGTGAAGCACGCCCCTGCGCCAGCCGCCAAGCCGGCAGCCAAGGCCGCCCCCAAAGGCGTGCCATCGAAACAGCTCGACATGCTGGGCGGCGGCAAAGGCGGCGGCCGCAAGTAAGCCTCGCGCACCGCACCGACGCAGCAAAACAACGGGCTACGGCCCGTTTTTTGCGTGCCCGTCCACAGCGCGCTTTTCCGCCTTGTTGTATCCTACGCGTACTTTCCGTCCGCGTGCCCGTCCTTCCGCCCCGCGACACCCCATTACTCAAAACAAAAGGTAACCATGAGTTTATCGAGGCTCATCGCCGGCTTCGTGCGTCAGCATTGGCCGGCGTATGCCGCCGCCGCCGTCATGCTGACCGGCGTGGCAACACTGACCGTCTGGATTCCGCGCCGCGTGGGCGCCATCATCGACGCGCTGGCCGCGCACCGCATGACGGCTGCCGAACTGTGGCTTGAGCTGCTGACCCTGCTCGCCGTCGGCGTCGTCATCTACTTCCTGCGCGTGGGCTGGCGCATCACCTTGTTCAAGGCCGCCTACCAGCTGGGCGTGATGCTGCGCACGCGCTTCTACACGCGCATGTCGCAGCAGGGCGCGTCGTTCTACCAGAACCAGCGCACGGGCGACCTGATGGCGCTGGCGACGAACGACATCGACGCTATCGAAATGGCCGCCGGCGAAGCCATGCTGGCCGGCTTCGACGGCACCTTGACCTTGCTGATGGTGCTCGGCATCATGCTGCTGGGCGTGGACTGGCGCCTGGCCTGCATCGCCCTCTTGCCCTTCCCGCTGATGGGACTGGCCTTCTGGCGCATCTCCAGCCATATCCACACGGCGTCGACGGATTCCTTGCAACGCTTTTCCGCGCTGAACGACCATGTGCAGGAATCGCTGTCGGGCGTGCGCACCCTGCGCGCGCTGGGCCTGGAAGAGCGCAGCAGCGCCCAGTTCTCCACCCTGGCCGGCCACGCGGCCAACGCCAGCCTGACGGCGCAGCGCTGGGAAGCGGCGTACGAACCGGCCGTCGGCCTGACCCTGACGGCGGCCACGGCGCTGACCCTGGGCCTGGGCGGCTACCTCGTGTGGCAAGACCAGCTGACCATCGGCGCACTGACGAGCTTTTCCATGTACCTGGGCCAGCTGATCTGGCCCATGTTCGCCGCCGGCTGGGTACTGTCATTGATCGAACGGGGCCGCGCCGCCTGGCAACGCTTGCAGCCGATGCTCGACGCGCCGCTGGCCATCGACGACCATGGCAGCATCGCCACGCTGACGCCCGGCCCCCTGCAATTGCAGGACGTCGGCTTTGCGTATGCGGGCCAGACGGCGCCGGCGCTGTCTGGCATTTCGCTGCGCCTGCAGCCGGGCCAGACCCTGGGCCTGGTCGGCCCCACGGGCAGCGGCAAGTCGACCCTGCTGCGCGTGCTGCTGCGCCAGGTCACGCCGCAATCGGGCACGGCCACGTGGAATGGACACGCGCTGGACGCATATACGTTACACGCGCTGCGCGCGGCCATCAGCTGGGTGCCGCAGGAGTCATTTTTATTCTCCGCCACCATCGCCGACAATATCGCGCTGGCCCGCCCCGGCGCCACGCGCGAGGAAGTGGAGCGGGCGGCGCAGCTGGCCGACATCCACGCAGACATTTTGCAGTTCCCCGAAGGCTATGCCACCCACGTGGGCGAAAAGGGCATCACCCTGTCCGGCGGCCAGCGCCAGCGCGTGGCGATTGCCCGGGCTCTCTTGGCCGACAACGGCTTGCTGCTGCTCGACGATGCGCTGTCGGCCGTCGACACGGGCACGGAAACGCGCATCCTGCAGCACCTGGAGGAATTGCGCCGCAAACGCCCCGAGCGCTGCGCCATCATCGCCAGCCACCGCCTGAGCGCCGTCGTCAACGCGGACCTGATCCTCGTGCTGCGCGACGGCCACGTCACGGAAACGGGCAACCACGACGCGCTGATGCAGCGCGACGGCTGGTATGCCAGCCAGTGGCGCTATCAACAACTGGAGGCCAGCCTCGATGCCATCTAAGACCGACCACGCCACCACCGCCACGCCATCCGTGCGCCGCCAGGCCGCGCAAGCGATCGGCCTGCTGCGCCGCGCCGCCGCACCCGACCTGCGCCATTTGTACTGGGCCACGTTCTGGCTGATCCTCGCCGCCGCCCTCGAAGTGACGGGACCGATCCTGGGCAAGGCCCTGATCGACCAGCACCTGCTGCCGCGCCACCTGGACTGGACGCGCATGGCACTGCTGCTGGGCGGTTGCCTGCTGACGGGCTGGGTCGCTTCCGGCCTGCGCTATTTGCAGCTGGTGCGCCTGTCCGGCCTGGCCATGCGCTCGGTGCAGCGCCTGCGCGAAACCGTCTACCAGCACGTGCTGCGCCTGCCCATGTCCTTCTTTGACCGCGCCATCACGGGGCAACTGGTCAGCCGCGTCACCAACGACACGGAAGCGGTGAAATCGCTGTACGTGCAGGTGCTGTTCGTCATCCTCGACAGCTCCATCGTCCTGGTCGGCACCATGGCCGCCATGGCCTTCCTCGACTGGCGATTGATGCTGATCGTGCTGGCCCTGCTGCCGGCCGTGCTGGCGATCGTCTTCCTGTACCAGCGCTGGAGCGCGCCGGCCGTCACGCGCGCGCGCGCCCTGCGCAGCGAAATCAACGGCCAGATCGCCGAATCGATCGGCGGCATGAGCGTGCTGCAGGCGAATAACGCGGAGCAGCGCTTCGGCGCGCGCTTCACGGGCATCAACCAGGACCACTACACGGCGCGCATGCAGGAATTGCGCGCCAACGCCTGGCTGCTGCGCCCCGCGCTCGACATGCTCAACATCGTGCTGCTGGCCGTCGTCATCTTCAGCTTCGGCCGCCGTGAAATGGGCGCCGTGGAAGTGGGCGTGCTGTATGCGTTCATCAGCTACATCGCGCGCGTGATCGAACCGCTGATCCAGATCACGATGCAATTTAGCCAGCTGCAGCAATCGGTGGTGGCCACGGCGCGCGTCTCGGCCCTGCTGGACGAAGCGCAGGCGCTGGAACACGCACAGGGAAGGGAGACTTCGGCCCTGCGGCAGGCGGCAGCGCACGGCGGCCAGGCCGCCGTCGCCATCTCGCACCTGACCTTCGCCTACGCGGAAAACCAGCCCGTGCTGCACGACCTGTCGCTGACCATTCCGCAGGGCGCCTTCTTCGGCATCGTCGGCCACACGGGCAGCGGCAAGTCGACCCTGCTCTCCTTGCTGCTGCGCTTCTACCCCGTCACGCAGGGCAGCATCGCCATCAATGGCGTCGCCCTCGACAGCATCGACAACGAGCGCTTCCGCGCCGACGTGGGCCTGGTGCCGCAAGACCCCTTCCTGCTGGCCGCCTCGGCGCGCGAAAACATCGACATGGGCCGCGGCTACACGCAGCAGCAGATCGAGACGGCGGCGCGCGCCGCGCATGCGCACGACTTCATCGCGGCGCTGGAACACGGCTACGACACGCCGCTGGGCGAAGGCGGCTCGCGCCTGTCGTCGGGGCAGAAGCAGCTGATCGCGATTGCCCGCGCGCTGGCCGGCCAGCCGCGCATTTTGCTGCTGGACGAAGCGACGTCGCGCATCGACAGCCAGACAGAGCAGATCGTGCAGACGGCCCTCAACGAGCTGCGCGGCAAGGTCACCATCATCGCCATCGCCCACCGCCTGTCGACCATCCGCGAAGCCGACCGTATCATCGTGCTCAATCACGGCCGCATCACGGAAGCGGGACCGCACGAGGAACTGATGCAGATCGAAGGCGGCCTGTACCAGCGCCTCTACCTGCTGCAGCAACTGGCAACTTGATAGCCATGGGGCGCCGTTGCATGGCGCCACCTTTTTTCTGTACGGCATTAAAATTGCCGTACAGACCGGAGTATATTCATCTGGCGGGCAGCGCCAACAGCCCCAACCACACTTCCGGGGGATACCATGCGCAGCAAACTGTCGATCAGGAATATCTTTGCCGCCATTTTTCTACTTAGCCTGGCGCTCTCCATCGTCAGCCTGCTGGCCCTGTTCCGCGTGGCCACCAAACAGGCCGAAGCGAACCAGGTCACTGAAACGCGCTTCCAATCCTATCTGCTGGCCGATGAATTGCGGCAAAGCTCGGACGACCTGACCCGGCTGGCCCGCACCTACGTCGTCACGGGCGACGCCAGCTACGAGCAGCAATACATGGACATCCTCGACATCCGCAACGGCAAGAAGCCGCGCCCCGACCATTACGAGCGCATCTACTGGGACTTCGTGGCGGCGGGCATGCCCGTGCCGGCATCGACGGGCCCCAGCGTGCCACTGGCCGAGCTGATGCGCAAAGCCGGCTTCAGCGAGCAGGAATTTGCCAAACTGCAAGAGGCCCAGGCCAATTCCGACGGCCTGGTGAAGACCGAGGTGATCGCCATGAACGCCGTCAAGGGCTTGTTCGACGACGGCAGCGGTAACTTTACCAGGAAGGGTCCGCCCGACCTGGAAATGGCCCGCGCCATCATGCATGATGTTCAATACCACCGCAACAAGGGCAAGATCATGCAGCCGGTGAATGAATTTCTCACGCTGCTCGACCAGCGCACGAGCGCGGCCGTGCAGACGGCGACGGGCGGCACCATGGCGGCCTATTCCGTCACCGTCGGCGTGCTGCTGGTATCGGTCATGGTCTCGCTGCTGTGCCTGTTCCTCGTGTACCGCCACATCAAGCGCAGCCTGGACCAGGCGATCGCCACGGCGCAATTGATCGCCGGCGGCGACCTGAGCATCGATGCCGTCATCGAACGAGCCGATGAAATCGGCGTGCTGCTGCATGCGATGAACACCATCAACGCCAACCTGACGGGGCTGATCGGCGACATCCGCAGCGGCACCGGCGAAATGTCGGTGGCCACGCACGAAATCGCGCTGGGCAATGCGGACCTGTCCGCGCGCACGGAAGCGCAAGCCAGTTCCCTCGAAGAGACGGCCAGTTCGATGGAAACGCTGACGGCGACGGTGCGGCAAAACGCCAGCAACGCCGGCGAGGCGAACCAGCTGGCGGCGACCGCCTCGGCCGTCGCCGTGCAGGGCGGCGCCGTCGTCGCCCAGGTGGTCAGCACGATGGGCGCGATCAAGGAAAGTTCGAGCCAGATCGCCGACATCATCGGCGTCATCGACGGCATCGCCTTCCAGACCAACATCCTGGCCTTGAACGCGGCCGTCGAGGCGGCGCGGGCAGGCGAACAGGGGCGCGGCTTCGCCGTCGTCGCCGGCGAGGTGCGCAGCCTGGCACACCGCAGCGCTGCCGCCGCCCAGGAGATCAAGACCTTGATCGGCGCCTCCGTGGAACGGGTCGACGCCGGCAGCAAGCTCGTCGACGAGGCGGGGCGCACCATGGCGCTGGTGGTGGAATCGATCCAGAAGGTGGCCGCCATCATGAGTGAAATCACCAGCGCCAGCCACGAGCAAAGCGCGGGAATCAGCGAGGTCAACCAGGCGGTCACGCAGATGGACAACATCACGCAACAGAACGCCGCCCTGGTCGAGCAGGCGGCCGCCGCTGCCGAAAGCCTGCAGGAACAGGCGCAAGCCCTGATCGCGGCCGTCGCCATCTTCCGCCTGAAGGGCAGCGGGCCGGCCCCGGCCGCCCTGCCCCTGCGCTGACGCTCAGGCAAAGTGTGCACTTTCGCAAATTTCAGCGCACTGCATGATATTTCTGGATTGCAACAGAATATAATCTGTTACAGACAGGTGGTCATTGCGGGAGCGGGACGTTGGCAGGCAGACAGAGACGGGCATCATGGCGAAAGGCGCATTGGCTGCTGGTATTGGCCTGCTTGCTGCCGCCTGCCGCACGCGCCCAGGTCGGCGATCTTGAGCAGTATCTCGCCGCCGTGCGCGACGATGGCCGCTACGTGCCCGCGCGCGCGCTGCAGCGCCTGCAGGAAGTCGAAACGCAGGCGCGCAGCGCTCCCCTGCCCGTGCGCGCGGAATTCCTTACCCAACTGAGCAACGCCCGCATGCGCCTGGGGCAGAACGATATCGCCATGCAGCTGGCCGAGGAGCTGATCGCCTACGCCCGCATGAACAAGAGCGATGTGGCGCTGGCGAAAGGCATGCTCAACAAGGCCTACATCACGTTTGCCAGGAACGAAGGCCGCGCTTCGCATCTGCTGGCCTTCGAAGCGGAAAAGATCGCCAACCGCACGGATGACCTGCCCGTGCGCGTGCAAGCGACCATCAGCGCGGGCCAGTCGTGGGCCGAGGAAGGCAATTTCCCGTTTGCACTGGCCAAACTGCAGGCGGCCGTCGACCTGGCGCGCCAGAGCAAGTCCCCCTCCAGCCTGGCCGCCGCCCTGAATGCCCTCACCCTGCTGTACACGCAGATGCGCGAATACGACAAGGGCTTCGAGGTGCTCGACGAGTTGCTGACAGTCTCCGCGAGACTGGCGTCACCGGGGCGCATGGCGCAGGCAAAGAATACGGAATACGGGCTGGCGCTCGACGCGAAGCAGCCGCAGCGGGGCCAGCGCGCCCTGCTGGCGGCCCTGGCGCTGGAACGCCAGCTGGGCGCGCGCGGCATGGTCGCCGTGACCCTCGTCAACCTGTCGGACAGCTACCTGAAGGAAGGCGATTACGCACGCGCCTTGCGCTATGCAAATGAAGCGATCGCGGCGGCGCGCCTCGTCAACGATGAACAGGTGGAAGCGACGGCGCGGCTCAATATCGGCCAGGCGCTGATCGGCCAGGGACGGCTGCAGGAAGGCAAGCAAAGCGTGGCCACGGGCCTGGCCTACTATGAACGCACGGCCAACCAGCCGGAAATGCAGGCCGTGCTGCTGGAATACGGCATGGCGCTGGAAAAGGCCGGCGACATGCGCGGCGCCGTCGCCGCATACCACCGCGAGCGCGGCATTTCCAACCAGCTGTTCGAGAAGCAGCGGCAAAAGGCCGTGTATGAGCTGCAAGAAAAGTATGAGGCGGAAAAGAAACAGCGCCAGATCGAGCTGCTGAGCCGCGAAAATCAGCTCAAGAGCACCGAAATCGACAACCGCCGCCTGCAGCAGCGCGTGTGGTGGCTGCTGGCGCTGGTACTGGCCATGGCGTCCGCCATCGTCGGCTTGCTGTACCGCAAGGTGCGCCATGCGAACGTGCAGCTGAAGGTGAAAAACCAGGAACTCAAGCGCCAGAGTTCGCGCGACCCGCTGACGGCCCTGTACAACCGCCGCCATTTCCAGGAATTCATGCGCAGCCATGCGGGCAAGCCGCAGCCGGCCTATGCCGGCGGCGACGTCGTCGGCGCGCTGTTCCTGCTCGATGTCGACCATTTCAAGCACATCAACGACCGCTACGGCCATGCGGCGGGCGACCTGGTACTGACGACGATCGCCGAAACCCTGCACGACGTGTTGCGCGAAACGGACATGATCGTGCGCTGGGGCGGCGAGGAATTCCTTGCCTTCCTGCCGGCCGTCGCGCGCGACGGGCTCGACGAGATCGCGCGGCGCATCCTCAACGGCATGGCGGCGCAAAGCATCGACTACCAGGGACAGACCATCGAAGTGCAGGTGTCCGTGGGCTTTGCGCCCTATCCGCTGGCGCCGCTGGGACGGCCGCTCACGTGGGAACGCAGCGTCAACCTGATCGACATGGCGCTGTACTTGGCCAAGGCGCACGGACGCAACCGGGCGTATGGCTTGCGCGGTTTTCATCATGTGGAAAGAACGACCCTGGAAGCGGTGGAGCAAGACCTGGAACGCGCGTGGCGCGACGGCTTTGTCGATTTGAGCGTGGTGCTGGGGGGGACGGACGAGGCGGACAGGACGGAGACGGCTGGAACGGCGACGTTGACGCCAGACGGCCAAGCGAGCGATGGCGTCGCCGCAGCTGCCGTCACCTGACGGCAGCTGCGGGAACCGGACCGGCGTCAGCAGGTCCTGGCGCGGTGACTACGATGATTACTTGTGCGCGGCGTCCTGCATCTTTTCACCGGCTTTTTCCACTTTCTTGCCGACGGCATCGGCCGCTTCGCTCATTTTCTTGTCGGCGTCAGCGGCGACCTGGTCCATTTTGGCGCCCGTCTCGGAAGCGGCCTGGCTCACGGCGGCGTCAGCTTTGGTCGCTGCGGCCTTGATGTCGGCTTCAGCCTTGGCAGCGGCCGCATCGATCTTCTGGCCAGCTTGTTCCGCAGGACCTGCGGCAACATCGCTCTTCTTCTGGCAGGCAGCCAGTGCCACAACCATCATGCCGGCGGCGCACACGGTCATCCAATTTTTGCTTACTTTCATGGTATTCCCTTTCATTGTTATCAAAAGACACAGATCAGTTCGCAATATACACCTGCCTAAAATTTTCTAGCGTGCGCTAACGCACATAAAAACAGGCTTTTGTAGCGTAGTTGTAAGCAATGGTATCTTGATATTTTTGGCTCTGTCATCGGCAAGTAGGGGACATGCGGGAATCTTCCGTTGGCGGTGCTGTCTGACTCTGCATACCCACCACACAGGGAGCAGATCATGCAGCCAGCCAAATGGATCCGCTTTATCGCCCAGTTTACTCGCCTGAACCGGCGCCAGCGGCAGACAGGCATGGCCCTGCTGCGTGGCAACGCGCCACACGACGCGACCGTCGGGCTACTGGAGGGCGTGGCGCAGCCGCGCCTGGCCTGTCCCGCCTGCCACTCGCCCCACCTGCACCGGCATGGCCATGCGCGCGGCCTGCAGCACTACCGCTGCGTGCCTTGCGGGCGCACCTTCAATGCGCTCACCGGCACGCCGCTGGCTCGCCTGCGCCATAAATCGTTGTGACTCGATTATGCCGACTGCCTGCTCGACTCCCGGTCGGTACGCCAGGTGTATCCGCTCACCAGAAACCTTATTGAAAGCAACGCTGGGGGCATTCCCACATCTGACGGTGACATAGCCTATTTTTTCAATGTCTCGCTCAATGTGCGGCAGGGGCCGGCCGATAGCCATCCGTTAAGGTGCGCAGGAAGGCGATCACATCGGCGATCTCCGCCGCGTTCAGGGCGGGCGCCTGGCCCGGCTGGCGGTCGAACGGCGCGTCCACGTTCACGTTCGCTTCCATTCCCGGCGGCATATCGTTGTATTTTCGCACCTTGCCGTTCTTATCCTTTGGATACCATTTTTGCGGCGCCGTGTCGCGCTGCACGTAAAAACGCAGCACTTGTTCCAGGCTGGTAAAGCTGCCGTTGTGGAAAAACACCTTGCGCAGGGCCACATTGCGCAGGGACGGCGTCTTGAAGCTGCCGCAATATTCCTTGTGTTCCATCAAGTCGGTGCGGTCCGGGCCGCACAAGCCCATGTCGAAGAACGCCGGGTCCGCATTGGCCGGCAGTCTGCCATTGCGCGGCACGCCGATATTGATCAAGCCGTAATCGGTAAATTGGGGAAAGGCGCCGCCGGCACTGACCTGGCTGATATGGCAGGACGCGCAATTGCCCTTGCGCTCATCATTGAACAGGGCCAGGCCGCGCGCTTCCTGCGGACTCAAGCTGGCTTGCTTGCGCAGCACGGCGTCGTACTTGCTCGTGTACGGATAGAAATCTAGCGGGCTTTCCTGGAACACTTCCAGCGACATCAGCGCCCAGCGCAAGGCCTGACCCGGCTGCTCGAAGATATCGGCGCCATACGTCTGACGGAACTGTGCCGCCAGGGGGCCGGCCCGCAGCCTGGCGACGACGGCATCCCCGTCGCGGTTGCCCATCTCGCGCTTGGAGAGCAAGGGCGCCAGCGCCTGCTCGTGGCCCGACCTGGCGCGGCCATCCCAGTTGCGCCCGCCCGTGGGGCCCGCATCGACGCTGTCGTCGCCATCGTCGTCATGAAAATGTTCGGTGAAGGCAGGCGCCGTCTGCAGGTAGCGCAGCGAGGGCGCCGCGCGCGTGCCCGCATCCTTCAGTTCCGGGCCGCCCAGCTGCACCGCCAGCGCGTTGGGCGGACCGTACTCGTGTTCGGGACTGTGGCAGCTGGCGCATGACATCTTCCCCGACACGGACAGGCTGGGCTCGAAAAACATGGCGCGGCCCATGGCCGTCATCTGGGCCACGGAAGGCTGGCGTTGCAGGGTGGGCGCATAGGCGCCCGCCAGATAGGCGGGCTTGGCCGCGGCTTCTTTTTGCGCTGCCGGATGGCAGGCGGCCAGCAGGCAGGCGGCTACACAGGCAAGCAGCAGGGAGGGCATCGGTTTCATCATGGGCTGGCAGCGTAGCAACGGCATGTGACCGCTACGTGACAAGCCCCTGCAAAACGTAATGTATCAAGTCCGTACATTACGTCATGTAACAGGCGCTGACATGTCACGCAGCTGACATATTGCCTGCCTAGCATGCGACGTTTTCCACCCAGAAGGCATGAACATGAACTCGCACGCAAAAACCTCTTTACGGCCCCTGCCGTTGTTACTGTCGCTGGGCCTGGCCGCCTGCGGCAGCGACTATGCGATCACGCCCAGCACCACGGGCCAGGTGATCGGCAGCTACTATGAAAACGCCCAGGTATGCCTGGAAAGCGCCACCGCCAAACTGACATGCGACAGCGGCTCCGCCACCGTGCGCACTGCCGCCGACGGCAGCTACACGCTCGACGGCCAGGGCGCCGTGCTGGTAACCGTCGGCACGGACGCCATCCGCCATGAAGCCATCGGCGACGCCGGCAGCAAGGTGACGCAAAAACTGCTGCTGCGCGCTCCCGCCGGCCACAGCGCGTTTGTGAGCGCCCTGTCGACGGAACTGGCGCAAGTCATGGATGGCAACGGCGGCGACTTTGCGGCCGCCAGCGGCAAGCTGGCCGCGCGACTGGGCGTGTCGGAAGCGGGCCTGGCGTCCGACTTCAACAAGGCCAGCGGCGACGAGCTGGCGAAACTGAAGGCGGAAAACGCCAGCGTGACGGCCTTGATCGCCAGCGCCAGCGCGCAAGCGGCGCCGGCCGACGCGCTGGCCGCCCTGAACGGCGCCCTGGCGCTGAACAATATCCAGACCATCGTCGTCATCTATGCGGAAAACCGCGGTTTCGACAATCTGTACGGCCTCTTCCCGGGCGCGAACGGCGTGCCGGGCGTGAACCCCACATCGACTTCCGCCTACGTGCCGCAGAAAGACTATGACGGCAGCACCCTGCCCGTGCTGCCGCCCACCTGGGGCGGCATGACGGCGGCCGGCCAGAGCACCGTCATCACGCAGGCGCAATCGGCCAACCTGCCGAACAAGCCGTTCCAGATCGACGATGCCGGCAGCCCCCTGTACCTGCCGCAATCGGTGATCACGCGCGACCTCGTGCACCGCTTCTACAACAACCAGATGCAGATCAACGGCGGCGCCAACGACAAGTTCGCCGCCTATTCCGACGCGGGCGGCCTGTCCATGGGCTATTACGACGGCAGCAAGATGCAGCTGTGGGACATCGCCAAACAATATGCGCTGGCCGACAACCTGTTCATCGGCGCCTTCGGCGGCTCCTTCCTCACGCACCAGTACCTGATCTGCGCCTGCGCGCCCACCTATCCGAACGCCGACACCTCGGTGGCCAAGGGCTCGATCGCGAAGATCGACGTCGACGCCAACGGCAACTTCGTGCGCCTGACGCCGTCCGCCACGGCGCCGACCACGGTCCTGAACGGCGCGCCCGCCTACGCCAACGACGGCGCGCTGACGCCGGCCGACAGCACCGGCATGTTCTACGCCGTCAACACCATGCAGCCGCCGTTCCAGCCCAGCAGCAACGCCCCGGCATCGGCCGACAGCAGCAAGCTGTATGCGGACACGGGCAAGGCCAACACCCTGCCGCCGCAGACGCAGACGAACATCGGCGACCTGTTATCAGGCAAGAACATCGACTGGGCCTGGTATGCGGGCGCCTGGAAGGACACGACGGCCCTGGCCACGGCCAGCGCGCGCGCCGGCAGCTTCCCGAATCCGCCCAACTTCCAGTTCCACCACCAGCCCTTCAATTACTTTGCGAATATGGACCCGGTGAAAGCGCCCGCCTACCGCGCCGCCCACCTGCGCGACTTCGACAGCCAGTTCCTGGCCGACGCGGGCGCCGGCAAGCTGCCGCCCGTGACCTTCTACAAGCCGCAGGGCAATTTGAACCAGCACGCGGGCTACGCCAGCGTGGCCGACGGCGACGCGCACATTGCCAGCGTCATCGCCCAGCTGAAAAAGAGTCCGCAATGGAAAAACATGCTGGTCATCGTTACCTACGATGAAAACGGCGGCTTCTATGACCACGCCGCGCCGCCGAAGGGCGACCGCTGGGGCCCGGGCACGCGCGTGCCGGCCATCCTCGTCTCGCCGTACGTGAAAAAGGGTTTGGTTGATCATACGCAATACGACTCGGCTTCGATCCTGCGCGCCATCACGCACCGCTTTGGCCTGCCCGTGCTCGACGGCTTGAGCACGCGCGACAAGGCGCTGGTGGCCAATGGCGGCAGGCCGATGGGCGACTTCAGCGCGGCGCTGGCGCTGGTGCCGCAAGAGTAAGGCTGAGTAGCTGCGCCCGCCCCGCGTGGCCGCGGCGGGCGTTTTAGTTGTTGGCGCTACTGGCCGGGGGAGGCATCGAGCAGCGAGCGTTCCAGCAATTGCGACAAGGCCGTGCGCAGCGCCTGCGTGCGCGCCGCCAGTTCCGGCCGCTTGTAGCGCTCGGCGGCGATCAGGCTGTTTTCCAGGCAGACCCGGTCCCCCTTGGCCAGGCAGGCGTCGGCCAGGTCGAGCTGGGCGCTGGCTTGCGCCACTTTCACTTTGGCGTCGAGTTCCAGCGTGTCGGGATCGTCGCCCCAGCGCTTCACATAGGCGGCCAGGCGCGTGGCGGCCAGCTCCGGCTTGCCCGCATCGAGCGCCTGCTGGACGCCGCCTTGCAGCGCCGTCCACGCCTGCGCCCGCTGCTGTTGCCTGTCGCACGCGGCGGCGGACTTGCTGATGTTCGCTTGCAAGCGTTTGATCTGCGCGGCGGGCGCCTTGGCGCTTTTCAGCACGGCCAGCGCGCTGCGCGCCCCATCCAGGTCGCACTGCGCCGCCAATGCAGTGGCGATCTCGACCTGTTCCGCCACGCTGGCCGGCTTGTCGGCCGGCTTGTTATAAAACCAGATACCGGTCAGCACCACGGCCGCCGCAATCCACGTGCGCAAGCGCACGGGCGGGCGCGGCGGCGGCACCGAACCCTTGCTGGCCGGTTTCGCGGGCGGCGCCTTGATTGGCGCGGTGGCCGCTGGCGCGACGGGATTGGGGACGGAAGCGGGGGCGGGAGCGGCGGCAGGCTGGGGCGCGGGCGGCGGCGCAGGAACGGGCGGCGCGACCGGCACCGGCGGCGGCATGCGCGGCACCGGGGGCGGCGCCACTACCTTCTCCAGAACCGGCGCTTGCGCCGCCTGGCGCGCGCCGCAAAACGGGCAATGCGCCACGCGCAGCGGCAAGGTCCGGCCGCAGGCGGCGTTGATGCAAACGTCATTCACTGTTTCAAGCACATTCCAACCTTTTCCTGAAGTCATTCCACTGCGTTTTGCCGCAATAGTACCTTACGCGGGCAAGACAACGGTGCACCGGCCCCGTCTTCCCGTGCATTGATACCAATCAAAAAGCCTACACCGCCGGGGCCTAAGCTACAAGCACAGGCCAAGGACAAGGAGAACGCCATGCCAGCCCACCTGATCATCGAAGACGGCCAGCCCTGGTGGGACAGCGCCGATATCTGGGTCGTGCCCGGTAATGATCCGAATGGCCCGCCCGGCGCGCCCATCGCCGGCACCAGCAATTACCTGTGGGGCCGCGTGCATAACACGGGCAACAGCGCCTCGACCGGCGTGCGCGTGGACTTTTACTGGGCCGATCCTTCCGGCCAGATCGCCGTCGGCGCCGCCACGCAGATCGGTTCCGCGTTTGCCGACCTGCCGCCCGGCGCCACGCAGGAAGTGCTGTGCCTGGTGCCATGGGTTCCCGTCATCGTCAATGGCGGCCACGAATGCCTGCTGGCCGTGGCCCACGGGCCTGGCGACGTCAACCCGCTGCCCGACCCGCTGCCCAACGGTTTTCCCTTCCAGCCCAAGCAGCACGAGCAGATCGCCCAGCGCAACGTCAACGTGGTGCTGGCGGCGCGGCGCGCGCAATTGCTGGCCATCGCGGTGGCGGCCCTGCCCCGTGAAACGAAAAAAGTGGAACTGCAGATCGAGTATGGCGGCGAGCTGCCGGAGCACCTGCTGGCCACCCTGGGCCTCGAGCGCTGGCAGCCAGCCAGGGACGCTCGCCTGATAGCGGGCCTGGCGCGCACGCCCCACTGCAATGGCGACGCGCCCGGCGAGCAAAAGCTGGCGCTGGACGTGCCGCGCGGCCAGGCGCAGGCCGTGTATCTGAGCGTGCGCGCCGAAGCCTTGCCGCCACGCCAGTATGCGCTGCTGCGCGTGCTGGAAAGCCAGGAAGGCAAGCTACTGGGCGGCGTCACGTATGTCGTCACCGATCTGGAGAAAGAGCAAGCAGAGCAAGCGCAAGAACAGCAAAGCCCCGAGGAGCAAGCATCATGAGCGACACCCCCCTGCAGGTGCTGACGCGGCCGTTCGCGATCGAGCCCGTCACCAATATCATGCTGCCCGATGGCATCTTCGACAATGCCATCTATGGCTTGCGCATCGCCGCCCACGTCACCAATATGTCCGGCAGCGCCCTGAACAATGTCACCGTGTACCTGGAAAGCGTGGGCGACCCCGGCATCGTGCCCGTGGCGCGCACCTTTTTCTTTGCCAGCATTCCCGCCGGCGCGGCCATGCTGGTGATGTGGGATGCCGACTTCCAGCATGCGGCGCCCGGCAAGCGCCTCGTCAGCTTTGTCGCCAAGGCCGACGGCTACACGCCGCACCGTTCGATCCAGCACATCTTCGTCTCGCAGACGCGCTTCGACAGCGCCACCAACACCTACACGTGCACGGTCGAGGAAGGCACCCTGGAACTGTCCAAGCCGCAAGGCCACCTGCCGGGCAAGCGCTGGGGCAGCACGGGCACGGACGGGAAGGAGTGCCGCTGCCCGCCCGGCCTGGGCCCGATCGTGCCGACCGGCATGACCCTCGTCTGGACGCCGAATCCCGCCTACGCGGGCACGCATGTGGATCTGCCGTTTTCCGACCCGTGGTGGAAGGTTCTCGCCATCATCATCGCCATCATCGCCGCCCTGGTCGCCATCATTTCTGCCGCGCTCGGTTCCGGCAAGGCCAGCTTCAGTGTGGGCGGTCCGTTCGAGGAAACCGATCCCAGCGTCGACTGCTGCTCGCTGGAAGGGGCCGGCTCGGGCCAGCCCGAATTCACGGTGGCGGGCGTGGCCTCGGCCATCGCTTCGGGCGCCATCGCCGTCGCCTGCTCCGATATCGCCGACCCGTTCTGGCGTGGCCAGGAAGCAACACCACCGGCCGCCGGCGAACTGACGCTGGCCGAAAGAGTGGTGGCGCAATGGGTGTTGCCGGAAGCACCGAACGCGGGCTTGCCGTACACGGCCGACATCAGCTGGGAATATCAGCGATTCACCACGGGCGCCACCTACCAGCATGCCGTCACCGAAACGCAGGTCAACATCCATGTGGCGGGGCCCGTGGAAACGGATACGCCCACCGTCGTGCAAGCGTACGAACCGTTGTGGCTGCGCGCCAGTTTCAAGCGCGACAATGGCAATGTGTTCCGCGGCACGGAACTGTACGCGTTCGTGCTGTTCCAGGCGCCGCAGGGCCTGTATTTCGTGGAATCGCTGACCGATAACGGCCTGGGCTTCGACCCGGGCGCCAATGACGGCGTGTACGCGGGCAGCCTGGACTTGAAGCGGGCTTACCGCACCCTGCTGCGATATGATCAAACGGTCTACGGCACCTGGCGGGTCTTCGTCTTCGCCCAGGACGTCAACCTGACCAAGCCCGGCACGCCGCCCAACATCGCCGCCCAGCACATCGGCGGCATGTTCGTCGCCAGCGCCATCGAAATCACCTTCGACGACACCCTGCCCTGCCCGCTCAAGGCGCAGGCGAATATCGTCGTGGTGTGATGGGGATCGTGAGCGAGGTCAGGCGTAGGTCGCGTAGGTCGGATTAGCGGGGCCGCCGAGGCGGGGCAAAGCCGCGCGTAATCCGACAACATCGTTGGCTCCCGTATGCACACCAGGAGCGGCTGAGAAAATGCTCAGGGCTAGGCGCCGCCCCGAAGACAGTACTTCAGTACGGCGAGGGGCAGGCAACAACGCCCTGGGCGTTTTATCAACCGCTCTTATACCTTGACGCTTTCAGATTTTGCAATAACCGTGCGCGGAATAATATCCGTCGCCGGGCAAGACTCCATCGCATCCGAATACGCGAGCCAGCGCTGCAGGCTTTCCATGCGGCGGATGGTGATGCCCTTGCCATTGATATAGCCGATCTGCTCGAAATTGGCGGGACTGGTGGTCAGCTTCGACACGGTGGGCGCATTGTCGACCAGGCGGTCGTAGGCCTTGCGCGCCTTGTGCTCCCACTTGGCCAGCGCTGGGTCGTCAAAGCGGTTGCTCTCAAAATACACGGTAATGGTGCGGTCGTGGTTGGCAAAACCGACGATGGCCGCCCCTTTGCGTATGGTCAACAGGACATCTTCCTTGACGCCCGTGACGGGAACGAACACGGCAGCACGGCCATCCGTATCCGGCCGCTCCATGGGAATATCTTGTCCAATTATGCTCATCACATCACACTCTTAGTCTTCGCCTGTTGGCTTGTTGTCCCTGCTTCACTGGAAGCATGCCACCGTGCGCATGCGCGCCTTTGCCGCTGCGCCGGGCCGCTTCCAGGCTCGCTGCTATACCATTTATCAAATAATACATTGCCGTAAAGCACTGCACAAGATAATCAGGGACCCGGCAGACGCCTGTCCTCCGCCGGATGGGGAATGGTGTGCCCAGCAGCAATCACCTTATAATGCTGCGATTACTTCACGCCCCCCACCTTCGCACCATGACGCTTCCCGAGAATGACACCAGCCGGCTCGACGCCATCAGCGCCGCCGCCACCGAAGTGGCCGCGCAAAACGTGGCCGACCTGCTGGCCATGGCCATCCGCCACCGCCCGGACGAACCGTCCCTGATCGTCTGCGACAAGCGCAGCTGGCTCAACGTGGTACTGACGGAAGCGTATCGCCAGGCCTTGCCGGACGCCACCTTCATCGATTTCGACGAGGTCACGCCCGACGCCGTGCTGGCCGCGTTTGCCGAACTGCCGGCCGGCAGCCTCGTCGTGCTGATCCAGTCAACCAGCTTCCGCCTGGAAGCGTTCCGCATCCGCATCGAGCTGTTCAAGCGGGGCCTGAAAGTGATCGAGCACGTGCATCTGTCGCGCATGCCTGGCGTGCAGGGGCTGCACTACATCGCCTCGCTGGCCTACGATCCCGCCTACTACCGCGGCGTCGGCCATGCACTGAAAGCGCGCATCGACGGCGCCCGCCACGGCATGGTCGACAGCGGCGGCGAGCAACTGGTGTTTGCTTCCCCGTTCGAATCGGCCAAGCTCAATATCGGCGACTACAGCGGCATGAACAATATCGGCGGCCAGTTCCCCCTGGGCGAAGTATTCACGGAAGCGCAGGACCTGGAAACGGTGAACGGGCGCGTGCGCATCTTCGTCTTTGGCGATACGCACTTCATGGTCAACCGCCCCGACACGCCGATCACCCTGATCATCGACAAGGGCAGAGTCACGGGCACGGAAAACGCCACGCCGGAATTTTTGGCCATGCTCGAGATCATCCGCGCGCATGAAGGCGAAGTGTGGGTGCGCGAACTGGGTTTCGGCATGAACCGCGCCTTTTCGCGCGAACAGCTGGTCAACGACATCGGCACGTATGAGCGCATGTGCGGCATCCATCTGTCGCTGGGCGCCAAGCACGGCGTGTATGCAAAACCGCAATTCAAGCGCAAGGATGCGCGCTACCACGTCGACATCTTCGCCGTCACCGAAGCCGTCTACCTGGACGACGAGCGCGTGTATGCCGATGGCGCGTGGACAGTGGAACCCGTCGCGTTCAATTGACCGTCAGCTGAAAAATCCGGCCGCTGCCAGCTCGCGGTCCCACGGCGGCACGGGCTGGTATTCGGCCACCAGGAAATCGATCAGCGCGCGCACCTTGGGCGACGGCTGGCGGCTGGCCGGATACAGGGCGCTCAAGTGATTCAGGGGCAGGTCCCAGCCGGACAGCACGGGCAGCAGGCTGCCATCGAGCAGGTTGCGCCAGGCGAGAAACGTGGTGCTGTAGACGATGCCGAGCCCCCGCTGCGCCGCCTGGTGCAGCACCAGGCCATTATTGGCCGTAAAACCCGCCTGCACGCGCACGCTCACGTCCTCTTGCTTGTTGCCTTCCCCGCGCTGGAAATGCCAGTTCGTGCCATCGGTCAGGTGGCTGAAATGCAGGCACTGGTGCTGTAACAAGTCCTGCGGCGTCTGCGGCACGCCCCATTGCGCCAGGTAGGCGGGACTGGCGCACAGCACCGCGCGGCACGGCGCCAAAGGCCGCATGGCCAGCGCGCTGCTGTCCGGGATACCGCCCACGCGGATGGTCAAGTCAAAGCCGTGGCGTATCGGGTCGAGCAGCGCATCGTCGACAAACAGTTCGGCCCGTACCTGCGGGTGCAGCAAACTGAAACGGGCGACGGCGTCGGCCAGCCACGCGCTGCCGAAACTCGATGGCGCCTGAATGCGCAGCGGCCCGGCCAGCTCCGCACCCGCTCCCGCCTGCGCCACGTGCGCCACCATGCGCGCCGCTTCCTGCGCCTGGCTGACGGTGGCCATGCACGGCGCCAGATAGGCGCGGCCCGCGTCCGTCAAACTCACTTCGCGCGTGGAGCGGTGCAGCAGGCGCGCATGCAGACGCTCTTCCAGCTGCATGATGGTCTTGCTGACCATGGCGCGCGTCAGGCCCAGGCGCTGCCCGGCCAGCGTAAAGCTGCGCTGGCGCGCCACTTCGACAAAGATTTCCATCGCTTTTAGTTGATCCATGTCAAAGATTGTCTGCGCTTTGGCGACAATCTGTCAACCGCTGGGCGATTGTTTGCGCACTGTCCCCATCCTACAATGGCGCCTTCTACCAATCTCCGGAGCCGCCGCCATGCTGACGATCGAACAACAAGACCAATACCAACGCGACGGCTATATCATCCTGCCCGATTTCAAGGGCGCGGACGAGATCGCCGCCCTGCGCGCGCGCGCCGAACAGATTGTCAACGAATTCGATCCCGGCGTCAGCCAGTCGATCTTCACCACGCGCGACCAGGCGAAGAACACCAACGATTATTTTCTCGCCTCCGACAACACCATCCGCTGCTTCTTCGAAGAAGAGGCGTTCGGTGCAGACGGCCAGCTGAAGCAGGCGAAATCGCTGTCGATCAACAAGATCGGCCACGCCATGCACGACCTGGACCCCGTCTTCCGCGCTTTTTCGGCCGACCCGAAACTGGCCGAAGTCGCGCGCGACCTGGGCCTGGCGGATGCGCAGGTCTGGCAATCGATGTACATTTTCAAACAGCCCGGCATCGGCGGCGAAGTGCGCTGGCACCAGGACGCCACGTATTTCGAGACCACGCCCATCAGCGTGACCACCTTCTGGTTCGCGCTGGAAGACGCGACCCTGGACAACGGCTGCCTGTGGGCCGAACCGGGCGGCCACCGCGGCCCCCTGCGCGAGCGCTTCATCCGCAACGGCGACGCCGTGCGCGTGGAAAAACTCGACGCCATGCCCTGGCCCGACGACAGCACGGCCGTGCCGCTCGAAGTGAAGGCGGGCGCCCTCGTCTGCTTCCACGGCTTGCTGCCCCATTACAGCGCGCCGAACCGCTCGCCCGTCTCGCGCCACGCCTATACCTTGCACGCCACCGACGGCCGGACGGCATACGCGGCCCACAACTGGATACAGCGCGACGCGTCCTTCCCCGTGCGGGGCTTCGTCTGATGCGCATCGACGTCTTCGCCGCCCACTGGGGCAATAACGACCTGCCGCCCGAGGTCTTCATCGACAGGGTACTGACGGCCGGCTTCGACGGCATCGAGATGTCGCTGCCGCTGGACGCCGCCCTGCGCGAGGAGTGGACGGGGCGCATCGCCGATGCGGGCCTGGATCTGATCGCCGCGCAGTGGGAAACCGTGTTCCACGGCGATTTCGAGCTGCACCGCGCCGCCCTGGCCGAACTGCTGGAAAACGCCTGCCTGGCCCGCCCCGTGCTGGTCAACACGCACACGGGCAAAGATTTTTATACCCAGGCGCAGAACGCGGAATTGATCGACCTGGCCGCCGCCATCTCGGCAAAGCACGGCGTGCCCATCGTGCATGAAATCCACCGCAGCCGATTTTCCGGCCACCCGATGCTGCTGCTGCCGTATCTGCAGCAATTTCCGCAGTTGCCCTTGACGGCCGACCTGTCGCACTGGTGCTGTGCCTGCGAATCGCTGCTGGAAGACCAGCCGCAGACCCTGGCGCAGGTACTGCCGCTGGTGCGCCACGTGCATGCGCGCGTGGGCCATGCGCAGGGGCCGCAAGTGGCCGACTTCCGCGCGCCGGAAGCCAAGCCCGCGCTCGACGCCCACCTGGCCTGGTGGGACGCCATCGTCGCCCTGCGCCGCGCGGCCGGCGCCGAGCGCATGACGTTCACGCCGGAATTCGGCCCGGCGCCCTACACGCAAACGCTGCCATACACGCAGCAGCCCGTGAGCGACGCGTGGGAACAAAACGTCGCCATGCTGCAGCTGCTGCGCCAGCGCTATCCGGCCGGTTGAGGAAGCGGGAGAGGCGGCGCAAAATTGGCCTGCACGAAATCGATGAAGGCGCGCAGCGGCGCGGGCAGGTGGCGCCGGCCCGCATAGTATAAAAACGGGCCGGGAAAGGGCATCGCCCAGTCTTCCAGCACGGGCTGCAGCTGGCCCGCATCGATGTACGGCTGCAGCCACTCTTCAAACAGATACACCAGCCCATGGCCGGCGATGGCCATGCTGACCGCAAAGTCGGCCGCCGTCGGCGTGACGATCACGGGGCCGTCCGGCTCCACGCTCACTTTTTGCCCATCCCGTTCGAACTCCCACGGCGGAATCGCGCCACTGAGGAATTTCCCCAGCAGACAGGCGTGCCGCAACAGGTCGCGCGGATGCTCGGGCACGCCGCGCTGCGCCAGGTAGGAGGGCGCGCCCGCCACCGCGAAGCGCTGCGTGCGCGGGCCGATCGGGATGGCGATCATGTCCTGCTCCAGCCGCTCGCCATAGCGGATGCCGGCATCGCAGCCGCTGGCGACGACATCGACAAAATTATTGTCGACCACCAGTTCGACCCTGATCTGCGGATGGGCGCGCAGGAACTGGTCGACCATGGGCTGCAAAAAGAAGCGCGCCGCGTTGACGGGCACGTTCAGGCGCAAGGTGCCGCGCGGACTGTCGCGCAAGTCGTTCAGCACATCGAGCGCGCTGCTCACTTCCTCGAGCGCCGGGCGCAAGCGCGTCAGCAGCAGCGCGCCGGCCGCCGTCGGCGTCACGCTGCGCGTGGTGCGCTCCAGCAGGCGGATGCCCAGTTGCTGCTCCAGCCGGCGCAGCGCCTCGCTCAGCGCGGACGCCGACTGCTCGCTGGCGCGCGCGGCCTGGCGAAAACCCCGGTGCTCGGCCACCAGGGCAAAGGCGGACAGGTCGGCCATGGAAGGGTTGTCTGCATGCATGAGGAGAGCTTTCACGGGGCGAGATTGTGCGTAAATAAGTACAGCCTGTGCCGGATTGACCCGATTATCATACAGCGCAATCGCCCTTACGATGGCCGCTCCCGTCCCTTACCACTACACAGGAGCTCCCATGCACACGTATTCCCCCGCCAGCGACCGATTTATGCCCGCCCATTGCGACATCGCATTCAACCGCCTCGGCTATGGCGCGATGCAACTGGCCGGCCCGCACGTCTGGGGCCCGCCGAAGGACCGCGCCGCCGCCGTCGCCGTGCTGCGCGCAGCCATCGAACTGGGCGTCAACCATATCGATACGTCGGACTTTTACGGCCCCCACGTCACCAACCAGATCCTCCGCGAAGCGCTGCATCCATACCGCGACGGCGTGACCATCGTCACCAAGATCGGCTTCATGCGCGGCGCCGACCAGTCCTGGCTGCCGGCCGCATCGCCACAGCAACTGCGCGACGCCGTGCACGACAACCTGCGCAACCTGGGCCTCGACGTGCTCGACGTGGTCAACCTGCGCGCGCCGGGCCTGGACGGCCCGGACGGCTCGTCGCTTGCCGAGCCGCTGGCCGCGCTGGTGCAGCTGCAGCGGGAAGGCCTGGTGCGCCATATCGGCCTGTCCAATGTCGATGCGGGCCAGGTGGCCGAGGCACAGCGGCTCAGTCCCATCGTCTGCGTGCAGAACCACTACAACCTGGCGCACCGCGCGGACGATGCGCTGATCGACACCCTGGCCGCGCAAGGCATCGCCTATGTGCCCTTCTTCCCCCTGGGCGGCTTTTCGCCGCTGCAGTCCGATACCTTGAACCAGGTGGCAGCCGCCCTGCACGCCACGCCGATGCAGGTGGCGCTGGCCTGGCTACTGCAGCGCGCGCCGAACATGCTGGTGATACCAGGCACGTCGTCGGTGGCGCATCTGCGCGAGAATGTCGCCGCCGGCGCGCTCAGGCTCGACGCGCAGGCATTGGCGGCATTGAGGTCGCTTGCAACTAAGTAGCGCACTATATATACTGTGCCCATGGATACCACCTCCCCCAACCCCTTGCACCAGGTGCCGCGCCTGGACGGCCAGCTGTGCTTTGCGCTGTACTCGACCTCGCTTGCCATGAACAAGCTGTACCGCAAGCTGCTGCGCAAGCTTGGCCTGACTTATTCGCAGTATCTGGTGATGATGGTGTTGTGGGAGCGCGACGGCCTGACGGTGTCGGAAGTGGGCGAGCGCCTGTTCCTCGACTCGGCCACCCTGACGCCCTTGCTCAAGCGCATGGAGCAATCGGGCCTGCTGACGCGCACGCGCGCCGCCAGCGACGAGCGTCAGGTCATCATTTCCCTCACGCAGCAGGGCGACCAGCTGCGCCATCAAGCGGCCCTGCTGCCTGAAGCCATCCTGACGGCCAGCCACTGCAGCGTGGAACAGATTGTGGACATGAAACAACAACTGAACCAGTTGCGCGACAGCCTGATGAAAAGCGAGTAAAAGCGCTGCTTTCCCCAGCAAAATCAGGCAAAGCCCCCCCTGACCGCGCCCGGCAAAAAGCCGGTCCATCATCCGCCTTTCTTTCTTGCACATCGAAACAACGATGGCGCCACCCTGCGTATAGAATAGTTGCCACTATTTCCTTACAACAACGTCAAGGTGAGCATGCGCATACCGTTCGGCTTCACCCCGAATACCTACCGCACCGCCTCCGGCGCACAAGGTCACGCCTTCGCGCCTGGAACTGTTCAAGAGCGAAAAATCACCCAAGGAGAACCTGATGCGCGACTTTCATCCGCCGTTGAAAGGCAAGAGCAATGGCTCGGCCAAGGGCGACGAGGCATGAAGCGCTGGCGTGCGCTGGCGGCCGCCACGCTGGCCTGCGCCAGCATGGCCGCGGCCGCCCATAATTTCCACATGGGTATCGCCGACATCCGCTATAACGGGACCAGCGGCAGCACGGAAGTGGTCCACACCTACACGGGCCACGACGTCGAGGCGCTGCTGACGAATCTGTACCAGCGCCAGTTCGACCTGAGCCGGGAAGACAGCGAAGCGGCGCTGCGCCGCTATGTCGAGAAACAGTTTTACCTCGTGGGGCCGGATGGCAAGCGCCTGCGCCTGAACTGGGTCGGCATGAAGGTCAATGCCGACAACGTGGTGATTTTCCAGGAGATCGAAGGCACGCGCCTGGCCCCCGCCACGCGCATCCACAACCAGCTGCTGATCGATTTCCTGCCCAGCCAGCGCAACACCCTCAACGTGCAGGACAGCGGCGCCATCCAGACGCTGATGTTCGACCGCCAGAACACGGAACTGCCGATCCGCTAATCCCCGCCCCCCATGACGCCACGCTCCCTTTCGCTCCTCTTCGCGGCCCTGTTTTCCGCCACCGCCGCCCACGCCGACGACATTTTCCAGCGCGTGCTCGTCGACGGTTCGCGCCTGAACCAGCTGGGCGTGGCCGATTCGGCCAACGCGGGCAGCGTCACGCAACAGCAGCTCGACGCGCGCACCAGCTACCGGTCCGGCGAATTGCTCGAAGCCGTGCCGGGGCTGATCGTCAGCCAGCATAGCGGCGAGGGCAAGGCCAACCAGTTCTACCTGCGCGGCTTCAACCTCGATCACGGCACGGACTTGCGCACCACCGTCGACGAGATGCCCGTCAACCAGCGCAGCCATGGCCACGGACAAGGCTGGACGGACCTGAACTTTTTGATCCCCGAACTGGCCATGCGCCTCGATTACAGGAAGGGGCCGTATGCGGCGGCGCAAGGCGACTTTTCCTCGGCCGGAGCGGCGTCCGTCGTCTACGCGAATCGCCTGACGCAGGGCGTCGCCAGCGCCGGCATCGGACAAAACGGCTTTCGCCGCGCCCTGCTGGCCGACTCCGTCGATGCGGGCGACGGCAGCCTGCTGTACGCGCTCGAAGCGCAGCACAACGACGGCCCTTTCTCGCAGCCGGACCGCTACCGCAAGCGCAATGGCGTGCTGCGCTACAGCGAAGGCTATGCCAACAACGGTTTCAACGTCACGGCCATGACGTACGACGCCAGCTGGAACGCCACCGACCAGATTCCGCTGCGCGCCGTGCGGGACGGCAGCCTGGGCCGCTTCGACGCCATCGATGCCAGCGACGGCGGCAAGGCGCAGCGCTACAGCCTGTCGGGCGCCTGGCGCCAGACGACGGACGACGCGTCGTCCAGGGGCAGCGCGTACGTGATCGCCAACCGCCTGGCCCTGTTCTCGAACTTTACGTATGCGCTGGACGATCCGCTCAACGGCGACCAGTTCGCCCAGCCCGACCGCCGCGTGACGGCCGGCCTCGACGCCAGCCACACCTGGCACCGCCACACGGACAGGGGCAGCAGCGACACCACCATCGGCCTGCAACTGCAGAACGACAATATCCACAATGGCCTGTACACCACGCGCCAGCGGCAGATCGTGTCGACCACGCGGCAAGACCATATCGTCGAAACGAGCATCGGCGTGTATGGCGAAAACAGCACGCGCTGGTCGCGATCGCTGCGCACCGTGGCCGGCCTGCGCGCGGACGCCTACCGCTTTGACGTGCGCAGTGACCGGCCGGAAAATTCGGGCACGGCCAGCGACCATTTGTTCAGCCCCAGCCTGAGCGTGATCGCCGGGCCGTGGCGCGACACGGAAGCGTATCTCAACATCGGCAACGGTTTTCACAGCAACGACGCGCGCGGCACGACGATCACGCTCGACCCGAAGACGGGCGAGGCGGCAGACAAGGTCACGCCCCTGGTGCGCTCGCGCGGCCTGGAACTGGGCTTGCGCAGCGCCGCCATCGCCGGCCTGCAAACCTCGCTGTCGCTGTACCGCCTGGACTTCGATTCCGAGCTGCTGTTCATCGGCGACGCGGGCGCCACGGAGGCGGGCCGCCCCAGCCGCCGCTACGGCATCGAGTTTTCCAGCTACTACAAGGCGGCCGGCTGGCTGTCGCTGGACCTGGACCTCGCATATGCGCGCGCACGCTCGCGCGGCAGCGCCCCGGCGGGCGACTTCATCCCCGGCGCCATCGAGGGCGTGGCCCAGCTGGCCATGACGCTGACGCCGCCGGGACGGTGGTCGGGCTCCTTGCGCCTGCGTTACTTCGGCCCGCGCCCGCTGATCGAAGACAACAGCGTGCGCTCCGCCGCCAGCGTAGGCCTGAACGGGCGCATCGCCTACCAGGTCGACAAGACCTGGCGCGTGGAAATGGAAGGCTACAACCTGGCCAACCGGCGCGACTCGGCCATCGACTACTACTATGCCTCGCGCCTGCCCGGCGAGGCGCAGCCCGTCGACGACATCCACTTCCATCCGGTGGAGTCGCGCTCGCTGCGTCTGACCCTGGTAAAGAATTTTTAAGTAAACAAGAATAATTCCTGTCGCACTGCACAGGAAACGCCGCGAAGTCGTAGAATGCCAGGCTGGATAAACTGAGACAGGCCGCGTTCCGGCCCGCACCGCCATGAGCACTTCCGCACCGATCTTTACCGACCCGTCCCACGTCAAGGACGCCTTGCGCGATGACGGCTATGCCGTTCTGCGCCCGCAGGACGTGGCCGCGCTGGCCGGCTGCCCGCTGGACGCGCTGCGCGCGCTGGAACCAAGCTGGAATACCCTGGCGCTGGACAATTACCTGAAGGATGGCGGCCGCTATCGCCGCCGGCGCCATTCGTGCTTCGTGCAGGATGGCGAGCGCCTGACGCAGACGGCGCACCGTCCGCACTGGCAGCCGGTGGAATACAACGCCCTGCACGGCGGCATGCACCGCCTGTTCGAACCGGTCGAGCCGGCTATCGTCGCGCAAGCGGCCTGGCAGCAGCTGATCCGCGCACTGGGCGACGCCTGCTCGCAGGTCAAGGGCAGCCAGCCGTGGTTCATCGAGGCGCACCAGTTCCGCATCGATACGACCGATGGCATCGGCCGTCCCACGCCGGAAGGCGCGCACCGCGACGGCGTCGATTTCGTCGCCGTACTGCTGATCGGGCGCGAACAGGTCAAGGGCGGCGAGACGCGCATCTTCGAAGCGGATGGTCCCAATGGCAAACGCTTTACCCTGACCGAGCCATGGTCGCTGCTGCTGCTCGACGACGCTGCCGTGATCCACGAATCGACGCCGATCCAGCCCATCGGCGAACACGGCCACCGCGACACCCTCGTGCTGACCTATCGCGCAGGCCAGTTCCAGGGCGAAAACTGACAAGCGGCCACAGCATTCCCTGTGGGCAAAATAGTTACTTGGAAGTTACTTTTACAGACCTAAATCCGATATAGTCATACGATGTCGATATTGCGCGCTCACCGCGCCCAGCATCACCACACTGAAATCCTGGGAGAGGTCTGTGGACTCCAACAACCAAATCAAGCCTGACGAAATCGAGATCCTGATCGTCGAGGACAGCCCGACCCAGGCGGAGCGCTTGCGCCGCCTGATCCAGTCGCTGCACTATAACGCGCGCGTGGCGGCGAATGGCCAGCTGGCCCTGGCCGCCATCCGCGAGCGCAAGCCGCACCTGGTGCTGTCCGATATCGTCATGCCTGAAATGAATGGCTACGACCTGTGCCGCGCCATCAAGTCCGACCCGACCCTGCGCGACATCCCCGTGATCCTCGTCACCTCGCTCAACGACCCGAAGGACATCATCCGCGGCATCGAGTGCGGCGCCGACAATTTCATCCGCAAGCCCTACGCGGAAGACTATCTGCTCAACCGCATCAGCCACATGCTGATGAACCAGAAGCTGCGCAAGAACCAGAATGTGGAAATCGGCATCGCCCTGTACCTGGGCGACCAGAAGCATTTCATCAATGCGGAACGCCAGCAAATCCTCGACCTGCTGATCTCCACGTATGAACAGGCGGTGCAGGTCAACGGCGAACTGCAGGCGCGCGAGCGCCAGGTGATCGAGCTGAACATGCGCCTGGCGCACCATGCGGCCGAACTGGAAACCATCAACCGCGAAATCGCCCTGAAAAACCTGGAACTGGCCGAGGCGAGCCGCATGAAGTCCGCCTTCATCGCCAACATGTCGCATGAACTGCGCACACCGCTCAACGCCATCATCGGCTTCACGGGCGCGCTGCTGATGAAACTGCCCGGCCCCCTGACGTCGGACCAGGACAAGCAGCTGAACACCATCCGCGCCAGCGCGCGCCACCTGCTCTCGCTGATCAACGACATCCTCGACGTGGCCAAGATCGAGGCGGGCAAACTGACCCTGTCGATCGAACCCGTGCACTGCCAGGACCTGATGGCCGAAGTGGCCGACACCCTGCGCCCGCTGGCCCAGCAAAAGGGCCTGGCGCTGGAAATGGCGCTGGGAGAAGCGGGCCAGCCGCCCGTCATCATCGACACGGACCGCCGCGCGCTGACGCAAATCCTCATCAACCTGCTCAACAACGCCATCAAGTTCACGGAACAGGGCACAGTGCGCATCTGCCTGGCCCAGCGCGAGGAAGACGGCGTGCTGGTGACGGAAATGAGCATCGCCGACAGCGGCGCCGGCATCAAGGAAGAAGACCAGGCCAAGCTGTTCCAGGCCTTCTCGCAACTCGATTCCACCTCCACGCGCCATGTGGAAGGCGCGGGACTGGGCCTGTACCTGTGCCAGAACCTGGCCAACGCCATCGGCGGCGCCCTGTTCTTCAACAGCGACTACGGTTCCGGCAGCACGTTTACCCTGGCGCTGCGCAGCAAGCCCTGATCCCGGTGCGCCGCAACATAAAATATGGTTTTTTTGCCATGCAAAACGGGCCGATACCGTAGTTCTACGGTATTGCACTGCACCATTTTCAGCGCTATAGTGGAACTGTCTCCTCCAATTCGTTCCCTGAACATTGGATTCAGCCCGCGCCAGTTCGCGGGCTTTTTTTTTGCCCGCGTTTTACCGCATCTTCATCTTTCCTTAACTAAATCAAGCGATTTAGTTATATCAATCGTTTGAGATATATGATTAAATCTCCGACATGATTGAAAAAAACATTTCCCACACACCAAATGCCGACGACGGGCGCAAGCCCCGTTCCGATGGCGAACAGTCGCGCGAGCGGTTGCTGCTCAGCGCCATCCGCCTGTTTGCCGAACAAGGTTACGCCAAGACGTCCACGCGCGAACTGGCGCAGGCGGCCGGCACCAACGCGGCCGCCATCCGCTACTATTTTGGCGACAAGGCGGGCCTGTACCGCGCCGCCTTCTCCCATCAACTGTCGAATCCACAAGACAATATCGCCCTGTACGAACAACCGCATTTCACCCTGCGCCAAAGCCTGGAAGGCTTTTATGCGCAATTGCTCGCCCCCATGCAGCAGGGAGAAATCGCGCGCGACTGCATGCGCCTGTGGTGCCGCGAGATGCTCGAACCGACGGGCCTGTGGGCGCGCGAGGTCGACCAGAACATCCGTGCCGAACACGAGGCGCTCACGCGCGTGCTGGCACGCCACCTGGGCGCGCCCGACGACAGCGACGACATGCACCGGCTGGCGTTCTCCATCGCCTCGCTGGCCCTGCAGCACATGGTCGGCGCCGACGTGCTGCACACCTTGCGCCCGCAACTGATGGAAACGCCGCACGCCATCGATACCTGGCTGGCGTGCATGACCGACTACGCGCTGGCCATGGCCGACGTGGAGCGCCGGCGCCTGGCCCATCCTCCCTCTCCCCCTACCGCTCAACGACAAGCAGAAGGACCAGCATGACGACTATTCGATGCACCGTTCAACGCGCCCTGGCCGCCAGCATCGTGCTGGCGCTGGGCGGCTGCGCCCTGCAGGGGCCGCCCGCGGCGGTGGCCGCCAGTGCGCCCGCGCAGTGGCAGGCGCCGCTGCCGCATAACGGCAAGCTGACGGACCTGGCCAGCTGGTGGCAAGGCCAGGGCGACAGCCTGCTGGTGGAATTGATCGCCGACGCGCAGCAGGTCAGCCCGACCATCGCCGCCGCCGGCACGCGCATCGCGCAGGCGCGCGCGGACAGCATCGCCAGCGGCGCCGCGCTGGCGCCCAAGCTCGACGCGACGGGCAGCGTGGTGCGCACCAGCCAGCAATCGGCCCAGCCCGGCGGCACCACCTCGCAGGCCGCGCTGCAGGCGTCGTGGGAAATCGACGTCTTCGGCGCCAACCGCGCCACGCGCGATGCGGCGCAGGAGCGCTACGACAGCGCCCGCGCGCTCTGGCATGAGGCCCGCGTCTCGGTCGCCGCCGAAGTGGCAAACCAGTACTACGCCTTGCGCACCTGCCAGCAATTACAGGCCGTGTCCGAGCAGGATGCCGTCTCGCGCCGCGACTCGGCACGCCTGACGGAACTGAGCGCCGGCGCCGGCTTCCAGCCGCCCGCCAACGCCGCCCTGGCCCGCGCCAGCGCCGCCGAAGGCGCCAGCCGCGCCATCGAACAGCGGGCCGCCTGCGACGTGAACATCAAGGCCCTGGTAGCCCTGTCGGCCATGCCGGAAGCATCGCTGCGCCAGAAGCTGGCGGCCAGCCCGGCGGTCCTGCCCTCGCCCGTGGCGATTGCGCAACTGCCGGCGCAAACCCTGGGCCAGCGTCCCGACGTCTACAGCGCCGAACGCGAAGTGGCGGCCGCCAGCTTCGAGGTACGCGGCGCGCAGGCGCAGCGTTATCCCCGCCTGACCCTGGCCGGCGCCATCGGCAAGGGCAATATCCGCGCCGGCGGCACCAGCATCACGGCCAGCACATGGAGCATCGGCCCGCTGGCCGTCAGCCTGCCCATCTTCGACGGCGGCACCCGCCGCGCCCAGGTCGATGCGGCCACGGCGCGCTACGACGAGGCGGTGGTGAAATACCGCGCCGGCGTGCGCCAGGCCGTGCGTGAAGTGGAAGAGGCGCTGGTCAACCTGGCCAGCACGGACGAGCGCAGCGGCCACGCCAAAACGGCCCTGGAAGGCTACCGCGTGTCGTTTGTCGCCACCGAGGACCGCTACAAGAACGGCCTGGCCAGCCTGATCGAACTGGAAGACGCGCGCCGCACGCGCCTGGCCGCCGAAAACACGGTGGTCAACCTCGAGCGCGAACGCAGCGCCGCCTGGGTGGCGCTGTACCGCGCCGCCGGCGGCGGCTGGAACGGCAGCAGCGCCATCGCCAACAACGCACCTTGACGGATACGACAACATGAAAAAACTGACCTTGAAACCGATGGCGCTCGCGCTGGCAGCCCTGTGTGTGCTGCTGGGCGCCGGCGTTACCCTGTACTCCCCTTCCTCCACGGCGGCCGACGACGCCAAGGATAAAAACGCGGCGCAAAAGCCCGCCCTCACCGTCACCACGGCCAAGCCGCAGACGGCCAGCCTGCCCATCAAGCTGAAGGCCAACGGCAACGTCGCCGCCTGGCAGGAAGCGGTCATCGGCAGCGAGTCGAACGGCTTGCGCCTCACCGACGTGCGCGTGAATGTCGGCGACGTCGTGCGCGCCGGCCAGGTGCTGGCCGTGTTCTCGAACGACACGGTGAACGCCGACGTGGCGCAGGCCAGGGCCGCCGTGCTGGAAGCGGAAGCGAATGCGGCAGAAGCGGCCGCCAACGCGCAGCGCGCCCGCTCGCTGCAAAGCACAGGCGCCATCAGCGCGCAGCAGATCAGCCAGTATCTGACGGCAGAACAGACGGCCAACGCGCGCATCGCCTCAAGCAAGGCGCAGCTGGCGTCGCAGCAGCTGCGCCTGAAATACACGCAGGTGGTGGCGCCCGACAGCGGCATCATCTCTTCGCGCTCTGCCACCGTGGGCTCGGTGGTGGGCGCCGGCACGGAATTGTTCCGCATGATCCGCCAGGGCCGCCTCGAATGGCGCGCCGAAGTGACGGCCACCGAGCTGCTCAATTTGAAACCAGGAACCCTGGCGCAAGTGAAGGCAGCCAACGGCAGCGTCTTGACGGGCAAGGTGCGCATGATCGCCCCGACCGTCGACCCGCAGACGCGTTCGGCCCTCGTCTACGTGGACCTGCCGGCCAGCACCGGCAGCAACGCGCCGTTCAAGGCCGGCATGTACGCCAGCGGCGAATTCGAACTGGGCACCTCGGGCGCGCTGACGGTGCCGCAGCAGGCGATTGCCGTGCGCGATGGCTTCAGCTATGTCTTCCGCCTCAATCCCGACCAGCGGGTCAGCCAGATCAAGGTGCAGGCCGGACGGCGCCTGAGCGACCGCATCGAGATTTTGAGCGGCGTCACGGCCGACACGACGATTGTCGTCAGCGGCGCAGGCTTTCTCAATGACGGCGACCTGGTACGCAATGTAGCCACCCCGGTAGCCGCACCGGCTGCAGCCAAGCCGGCTGCGCCGGCCGCCGTGGCAGCGAAAAAGTAAGGCAAGCCATGAATTTTTCCTCCCTCTCGATCAAGAATCCGATCCCGGCCATCATGCTGTTCGCGCTGCTGACCCTGGCAGGCCTGCTGGCTTACAAGGCCAATCCGGTGCAGGATTTCCCCGACATCGAACTGCCCATCGTCACCGTCAGCGCGGTGTTGCCCGGCGCCGCGCCGGCCCAGCTGGAAACGGAAGTGGCGCGCAAGATCGAAGACTCCGTCGCCACTCTGCAAGGCGTGAAAAACATCTACACCAAGGTGCTCGATGGCGTCGTCACGGTGACCGTCGAATTCATCCTGGAAAAGCAGATCGCCGAAGCCGTCAACGATGTGCGCGACGCCGTCGCGCGGGTCAAGGCGGACATGCCGGCCGAGCTGCGCGACCCCACCGTCACCAAGGCGTCCACCGCAGGGCGCGTGGTGCTGACCTTTATCGCCACGGCAAAACCGGGCGTGGACAACCCGCTCGACTCTCCCGACCTGTCCTGGTTCGTCGACAACACGGTCGCCAAGCGCCTCCTGACGGTGCCCGGCGTGGGCGCCGTCACCCGCGTGGGCGGCGTCTACCGCGAGATCCAGGTGGAGCTCGACGAGGCGCGCATGGCCGCATTGAAGGTCTCGGCCCTCGACGTCTCGCGCCAGCTGCGCCTGGTGCAGCGCGAAGCGCCGGGCGGCAGGGGCGACATCAGCGGCGCCGAGCAATCGGTGCGCACCATCGCCACCGTCAAGACGGCCGATGAACTGTCGCGTGTGGAAGTGCCTTTGCCGGACGGCCGCCATGTGCGCCTGGACCAGGTGGCCACCGTGCGCGACACCATCGCCGAACCGCGCGCGCTGGCCGAGCAGGATGGCAAGACGGTGGTCGCCTTCGAGGTATTCCGTACCAAGGGCGCCAGCGAAGTGGCCGTCGCCAAGGGCGCGCGCGACGCCATCGCCGACCTGCAAAAGGAAAACCCGAATGTGGTGCTGCAGCAGTCGATCGACAATGCCTTCCCCGTCGAGGAAAACTTCGACGGTTCGATGGAACTGCTGTACGAAGGCGCGCTGCTGGCCGTGCTGGTGGTGTGGTGGTTCCTGCGCGACTGGCGCGCCACCCTGGTCGCCGCCGCCGCCCTGCCCCTGTCCGTGATGCCGGCCTTCCTCGGCATCTACTGGTTCGGCTACACGCTCAACACCGTCACCCTGCTGTCGCTGGCCCTGGTCGTCGGCGTGCTGGTCGACGACGCCATCGTGGAAATCGAAAACATCGAGCGCCATCTGCGCATGGGCAAGTCGCCGATGGAAGCGGCCATGGAAGCGGCCGACGAAATCGGCATGGCGGTGATCGCCACCACCTTCGCGCTGGTGGCCGTGTTCCTGCCGACGGCCTTCATGAGCGGCATTCCCGGCCTGTTCTTCAAGCAGTTCGGCTGGACGGCCGTGCTGGCCGTGCTTGCCTCGCTGGTGGTGGCGCGGCTGCTCACGCCGATGATGGCGGCCTACATATTAAAACCGCTGCCGCACAAGGAAGAACAGGACGGC
Source organism: Janthinobacterium glycogeni (assembly GCF_051380725.1). Lineage (NCBI taxonomy): Bacteria > Pseudomonadati > Pseudomonadota > Betaproteobacteria > Burkholderiales > Oxalobacteraceae > Janthinobacterium > Janthinobacterium glycogeni. The sequence goes on from NZ_JBNYXP010000001.1 coordinate 1,175,005, forward strand.
TGGCTGATGACGCGCTATCTGCGCGTAATGCGCTGGTGTCTGAACCACCGCGGCATCACGGCCATCGCCGCGGCCCTGTTCTTTGTCGGCGCCATCGCGCTCGTGCCGCTGCTGCCGACCGGTTTCGTGCCGGCCGCCGACCGCGCGCAGACGCAGATCAACCTGGAACTGCCGCCCGGCTCGACCCTGGCCGAAACGCAGGCCGTGGCAGCCCTGGCGCGCGATGCGGCCATGCGCACACCAGGCATCCAGGGCGTCTTCAGTTCGATCGGCGGCGGCTCCAGCGGCGACGCCTTTGCCCCCGGCGCGGCAGCCGAGGCGCGCCGCGCCGTGCTGACCCTGACCACCGTGCACCGCACGGAGCGCAAGGAATCGATGGCGGACCTGGAAACGCAGCTGCGCCACAAGCTCGATACGATCCCCGGCGCGCGCTTCACGGTGGGGCCGCCCGACACGGGCGTCAAGATGCAGCTGGTGCTGCGCTCGGAAGATCCGGTGGCTTTGACGACGGCGGCGCAAAAGGTCGAGCGCGAACTGCGCGGCCTGAAAGGCATCGGCAACGTCAATTCCAGCGCCTCGCTGGTGCGTCCGGAAATCATCGTGCGCCCCGATTTCGCCAAGGCGGCCGACCTGGGCGTGACGGCGGCAGCCATCGGCGAGACCGTGCGCGTGGCCACGGCCGGCGACTACGACACGGACCTGACGAAAATGAACCTGCCCGAGCGGCAGGTGCCGATCCGCGTCAAGCTGCCCAACAGCGTGCGCGCCGACCTGGCCGCCATCGAGCGCCTGACCGTACCCGGCAAGAATGGCCCCGTGCGCCTGGCGAACGTGGCCACGGTGACGATGGAAAGCGGCCCGGCGCAGATCGACCGTTTGAACCGCAGCCGCAACGTGACCCTCGACGTGGAACTCGGTTCGCGCACGCTCGGCGAACTGAATGAAGAAGCGCGCGCGCTGCCGTCGATGAAGAATTTGCCGCCGTCCGTGAAGATCGCCGAACTGGGCGACGCGCAGGAAATGGCCTCGCTGTTCGCCAGCTTCGGCCTGGCCATGCTGATCGGCGTGCTGTGCATCTACTGCGTGCTGGTGCTGCTGTTCAAGGACTTCATGCAGCCGGTGACCATCCTGGCGGCGCTGCCGCTGTCGATCGGCGGCGCCTTCGTGGCGCTCCTGATCACCGGCAGCGCCCTGTCGATGCCGTCGATGATCGGCCTGATCATGCTGATGGGGATCGTCACCAAGAACTCGATCCTGCTGGTCGACTATGCGATCCTGGCGCGCCAGGCCGGCATGAACCGCTTCGACGCGCTGGTCGACGCCTGCCACAAACGCAGCCGCCCCATTCTGATGACGACGATTGCCATGGGTGCCGGCATGATGCCGCTGGCGCTGGGCTGGGGCGCCGACCCCAGCTTCCGTTCGCCGATGGCCATTACCGTCATCGGTGGCCTGATCACCTCGACCTTATTGAGCCTGCTGGTGGTGCCGGCCGTGTTCACCTATATCGACGACCTGGAGCACCTGCTCAAGCGCGGCATGGCGAAACTGCGCCGCCAGAAGGCGCCGCTGCGGCGCGATGACAGGGCGGCGCTGGAAAAATAAGCGCCGCCCTTGTTTGCAAAATCGCCCCCTGCGGGCAAGGAAGCGAGGGAGCGGCCGCCAGGCCGCGCTCCCTCGCTTTCATCTATCTGGCATACTGCGCCCATTCTCCATGACCGCAATCTGCCCTGCCTATGAATTACCGCACCCCGCTCGTCCTGCTGATGGCCTCCGCACTGCTCGGCGCCTGCTCGGACAAGACCGCCCCCGCCAGCGCCGACCTGGCAGCCGACGTGGCAGCCGACGTGGCAGCCGCCGTCCCCGCCGCTGCCGATGCGACGGCATCGGCCGAACACGTGCCGCCGCCGTCCGCCACCGCGCCCAGGACGGAAGCGATGAACACGCCGCAGGCGCGCGAGCGCGAAGCAGGCATGATGCGCGCCGTCTTCGGCAAGGCCTACCGCGACGACAGCGACGATGCGCTGGCCGACCTGCCCGATCCGGACAACCACGTCGACAAGCTCAGTTACGTGGTCAGCGCCGTCAGCCACAAGCTGCTGCCCGATGGCAGCGCCATCCTGGTGGCGAATGCGGAAACGGCCAACACGGAAGGCACGGCCGAATCGGCGCATGCCTCTCCGGGGCTGCTGAATGTCTTTTTCCTGGAGCCCAAGGGCACGCCGGAAGACGGCCAGTGGCAAGTCGTGAAACGCCTGGAAAACATCGCCGCCCTGGGCTCGTCGGGGCAGCTCGGCGAAGTCCACTGGGTCATGCTGGGCGCGAACAAGCCGGGACTGGCGATCCGCTACGGTTATACGGGCCAGGGCTACACCATCACGCAACTGGCCCTGTTTGAAATCGGCGACGGCAAGGTCACTTCACTCGATGGCGCCATCGACCTGTACTCGGACAATATGGGGGCCTGCGGTCCTGAAACGGACGAGTGCTGGATGGTCAAGGGGAATTGGCGCTTCGCGCCGGCGCGCAATGGCGCCGCCTACGATGACTTGCTGATCGACTTCAAGGGCGCCTCCGAAAAGATCAAGCCGGGCGTCAAGGTCAAGCCGGACGAAGACCCGCCGCGCATCGCCACGCCACTGAACGGCCACGCGCGCTATGGCTTCGATGGCAAGGGATACAAGCTGGTCGAGGGCAAGAATACGGTGCCTGGCGTGTAATGGGGTCAGCCCCGGGGTCAGCCCCGCCGGGTCGGACCCCGCGCTAGCCAGCTACCTGCGTGCCGCCTCCAGGCGCGCCAGCAGCGGCGCATACATCGAGCGCGTATGGCTGCTCCAGCGGGCCATGGCGCTGTCGATATCGAGCAGCAAGCGCTCCGACAGCACCTTGTCGCCCTGCTGCAGCGCCCAGATCGCGCACTCGGCGCGGCACTCGAAGCTGTTGTAGCGCGTCAGCGCATCGTCGAATTCCGCCTTCGCGTCCGTCTGTCGCCCGCTTTGCGCCAGCGCGCGCGCCGTCAGCAGGGACACCATCTCGGGCCGGAAATGGATATCCGTGCGGCGGATGAATTCCAGGTGCGTCAGCGCTTCGGCGCCGCGCGCGCATTCCAGATAGGCGCGTGCCGCGCCCAGGCGAATTTCCAGGTCCGATGAAAACGCCCCCCGCAGGCAGGCTTCGTACGTCGATGCCGCTTCCTGCGCATCGCCCGCCTCCAGCTGCGCGCTGGCCAGGCGCATCTGGTTTTGCGCCGTCGGCGTGTACTCGAAGGCCGCTTTCGCCTCGCGCAATTCGCGGTTCGGATCGAGCACCTGCACGGCCACCGAAGCGACCTTGCGCGCGCCTTGCGGCAGGCGCGAATTGGGCAGATAGATGGCGAAGAAATACACCACGCTGCCCAGCAACGGGAACATGAATAAAATGAGCAGCCAGTACAGCTGCTGTCCGTTGCGCACCACGTGGATCGCAAAAAATACCGCGATCAGGATGTGGATGCCTATGCCAAAAATCGTCATGCTGCGACCTCGTTCGTTCGTGACGGGAGCAGCTGGCACGGCGCCGCCGCTTTCCCTGGTCAGAATATTACACTGGCCGCGCCGTGCACACACGTCTATTGCGTCTGGGCCGACCAGCCGCCGCCCATGGCGCGGTACAGGTCGACCGAGGCGACGAGGATGCGCGTCTTCAGCTGCAGCAGCCCCACGTCGGCGCTGTACAGGGTGCGCTGGGCGTCGAGTTCTTCCAGGTACGAGGCATAGCCATTGCGGTAGCGGTTGTGCGCGATGCGCAGGGTGTCCGCCGCCGTGGCGCGGCGCGCGTCGTTTTCCACGGCCTGCTGCTGGAGGCGGTAGAGGGCGCCCAGGCTGTTTTCCGTTTCGGCGAAGGCGTTGCGCACCACGTTTTCATACGCGTACACGAGCTGGTCGCGCTGCGCGCCGGCCGCGTCCGTCTGCGCCTGCACGCGGCCGCCATCGAACAGGGGGCCGGCCGCCAGCGCCGTCAGGCGCCACAAGGCGGTCGGCGCATGCAGGAAATCCGTGAGCGTCGTGGCTTGCCCGCCGCCGACGGCCGTCAGCTTGAACGAGGGCAGCAGCTGGTCGCGCGTGGCGGCCAGGCTGGCGTTGGCAGCCGCCAGGTTGTGTTCCGCGCGCGCGATGTCGGGCCGCCGGCGCAACAGTTCGGACGGCAAGCCGGCCGGCACCCCAGGCGCCGCCAGCTCGGCCAGCGGCAAGCCGCGCGCGATGGGGCCGGGATTGCCGCCGACGAGGATGGCCAGCGCGTTTTCCTGTTCGAAGATCTGCCGCTGCAGCTGCGGCACCTGCTCGGCCGCCGCGTGGTATTCCGATTGCGCCTGCAGCCATTCCAGGCGCGAGCTGTAACCCACCTCGAACTGCTTGCGCGCCAGCTCGCGCGACTGTTCGCGCAGCTGCAAGGTCGATTGCGTCAGCGCCAGCTGCGCGTCGAGTCCCCGCAGATTCAGGTAAGCGGTCGCCACGCTGGCGGCGATCGACAGGGCCGCGGCATCGAGGCTGGCCTGCTCGGCGCGGTAGCTCTCGCCGGCCGCATCGCTCAGGCTCGCCAGCCGGCCCCACACGTCGATTTCATAGCTGGCCTGCAGTTCGGCCTGGAAGACATTCGTCACATACGGCTTGCCGCTGGACGCCAGGGTGCGCGTGCGCGACGGCGAACCGTCGAAGGCCAGATTGGGCGCGCGGTTCGCGTCGGCCTGCGCCAGGCGCGCGCGGTATTCCTGCACCCGGGCGCGCGCCACGCGCAAGTCGCCATTGCGCGCCAGCGCCTCGCCCACCAGGTCGCTCAAGACCGGATCGCCGAAGGCTTGCCACCACAGTTGCTCGACATGGGCACCCGTCGCCGCTGGTGCGCCGATGGCTTGCGCGCGCCAGCCGGACGGCAACTGCAGTGCCGATGCGGGCTGCGGCGGCGCGTTGGCGGCGCAGCCGGCCAGCGCCAGCGCACCGGCCATCAGCCATACGCGGCGCTTCATGGCTTGGCCTTCACGGCTGCTTTTTTCGGCGGCGGCGGGGGTGCGGGATTCTCCGCCGAATCGTTCAGCACGGCGGACGTGTCGACGCTGACCACCACCGACATGCCCGGCACGAGGCGGCGCGCATTCGCCTGGCCCGGATCGATGCGGATGCGCACGGGAATGCGCTGGGCGATTTTGAGGTAGTTGCCCGTCGCATTATCGGCCGGCAGCACGGAAAACTCGGACCCGGTGGCCGGCGAAATGCGCTCCACCTGGCCCGTCAGCACGGCGCCGTCGAGCGCGTCGACGTGGAAAGTGGCGCTCTGCCCTTCCTGCACGCCATTCATCTGCGTTTCCTTGAAATTGGCGATCACCCACATCTGGCGCGGCACCAGCGCCATCAGCTGCGCGCCCGAATTCACGTACGCGCCCTGGCGCACCGTCACCTGGCCCAGCTGGCCGTCGGAGGGCGCCACGATGCGCGTGTTATCGAGGTCGATCTTCGCCGCCTTGAGGGCCGCCTGCGCGTTCGCCACGGCCGCTTCCAGCGCCTGCTTGTTGACCACCACGCTATGCACGCTTTGCTGGGCGATGTCGAGATTGGCCCTGGCCTGCGCCAGTGCTGCCGCCATCTGCGCCTGCGTGGCGCGCGACTGGTCGTGTTCGCGCTGCGACAGCGAGCCGTCGGCCACCAGCTGGTCCACGCGATTGAGGTCGGCGCTGGCCTTGCGCGCCTGCGCTTCCGCGTTGGCCAGCGCTGCCTCGCTGACGGAAATGCCCGCCTGCGCGCTGGCCTTTTGCTGCGCCCAGTTCGACAGCGCCGCCTGCTGCGCCGCCAGCTGGGCTTGCGCCTGCTCGTAGCGCTGCTGGTAGATGCGGTCATCGATGCGCACCAGCAGCTGGCCCTCCTTGACGTCCATGAAGTCCTGCACCGTCACTTCCACCACATAGCCCGACAGCTGCGTGCCGATGATCGTCACCTGTCCCCGCACGGTGGCGTTTTCCGTCGTCACGATGGGACTGGTGAACGGCGGCAGACGCCACGCATACAGCACGATCAGCACGCCCACCAGGGCCACGGCGGCAAAGGCCAGCGCGGACAGCCACTGGTGGCGCCGGTCCGGCTGCGGCGGCGTGCCGCTGGCCGCTGGCGCAGGTGGCGCCGCGGGTGCGGGTGCGGGTGCAGGTGCGGGCGGTGGGGTGTTATTTTCTGTCATTGCTCGGTTCCGAATTGGTAATGGGGACGATGGCCATGGCCGTCTGCGCATCGCGCACGGGGCCGACCAGGCGGCGCGCACCGGTGGTGATGCGGGTCCAAAACTGGCTGACCAGCATCCAGATCAGGGTCGCGATGGCGACGCCGGCGATCATCAAGAAGACGTCGTTGTAGGCGAGGACATTGGCTTCGCGCGTGGCGACGGCGCCCAGGCGGGCCACGCCCTGGGCGCTGCGCAAGGCGGGGTCCGTCAGCACGCCGCCATAGCTTGCGGCGCCCGACTGCACCCGCGCGGCCACCTGCGGGTCGAGCATGGTGAGGTGCTCGACCAGATAGCTGGAATGGTATTTTTCGCGCGCCGTCTGGATGGTGCCGACGATGGCCGACCCGAGCAAGCCGCCCAGGTTCTGCGTCATGGTAAACATCACGGAAAAACTCACCAGGTTGCGCGGTTCGGCGATCACGGCGCCCATGCCGGCCACCATGGTGGGGCCGAGGAAATACGTGCCGCCAAAGGCCAGCAGGAACTGGCTGACATACATGTTGACGGGGCGCGTCTGGCTGGTGGCGTGCGCGTCGATCAGGGCGCCGGCCGCGATCAGCAGCAGCGCGAACATCAGCGAGCGGTTCAGGGTGGCCGGATTGATCGTCAGCGCGCTGACCACCAGGCCCGCCACGCTGCCCAGCAGGACCACGATGAACAGGTTCTGCATCTGGTCCGTGTTCAGGCCCAGCGCCTGCAAAAAGCCCACGGCGCCCGTCGATTCGGACAGCACGACGCGAAACAGCAGCACCGATAAAAACAGCTTGGCGATCTTGCCCGTGGTGAGCCAGCGCGTGTTGAGCAGCGGGCGCGCGCGGTTATGCTCGATGGCCAGCGAGGCGGCGATCAGCACGATGGAAGCCGCCAGGCACACGCCCACCCACTCGGACTCCATCCACCACGCCGTGCGCCCCTGCGCCAGCACGGCGCACAGCAGGGCCACGCCGGGCGCGAACAGAATAAAGGTGAGGAAATCGAGCGGTTCGAACGTCTGCACGCGGTCGCCGGGCGGCAGCTTCAGGGCCAGCACGCAGCCCAGCGCCAGCAGAGCCAGTCCCAGCTCGAACAGGTACAGGCCGTGCCATTCGCCGATCTGCAGCAGTTCGGACGTGAAGATGCGCGCCAGCGGCAGCGCCAGCTGGGCAAAGCCCAGGCCCAGCACCACGCCTTTCAGACGGTGCCGCGCGGGAAACGCCTGCAAGGTGTAGTACAGCCCCAGCACACCCAGCGCGCCGCCCACCATGCCATGCGCGGCGCGCACGGCGATCGCCGACGGCAAGGTATTGGCGTACAAGTGGGCGAACGTCACGAGCGCATACAGCACCAGGAACGCTTCCGTAAACAGGCGCAGGCCGAACTGCTGGCGGAACTTCACCAGCAGCAGATTCATGGACACGATGGTCATCACGTAGGCGGCCGGCAGCCACTGCATCTGGTAGGCATAGGCGGCCAGCGAACCTTGCAGGTTCAGCAAATTGGCCGTCACCAGGCCGTTCCCGAGCCCCCCCGTCAGCGCGACGATCAGGCCGACGATGAAATACGCGACACGCTTGGGCGTCGAATGTTCGGGCATCGATGGCGACCCGGGCAAGGTCGGACGTTCGCCCGGCCCCCAGGTGCGAGGTGTGTACTTGTCCATGCGGTAATCGCGATCCGGTTTGCTGAAGCCGTTCTTTGCTGCAGTTATAAAAATAGTTGCAAATGAACAGTTCTAATCAGCAGCATATCATCGCAGGACGTTTTTCTTGTTTACATTGTTGCGCACTGTTGCGCACGGTTACGTCAGCGGGGCAAGCCAGGCCTGCCCCGCTGACGCTCAAGCGGGCATCACACGCGGGGCGGATCCGTTTCGCGCGCAAACGCCCGGTGCGCGGCCAGCGCCTTTTTAAAGGCCGCCACGCCTTTCACCACGTCACCCGCCGGCACGACGATGATGGCGGGGTCCGGTTTGCCGTCGGGCAGGGTCACCGGCACGCCGGCCTTGTCCAGCAAGCCCTTGCCCGCGCCGATGGCCAGCATCGGCTTGCAGTGGCGATATTGCAGGCGCAGGAAGTCGAGCGCGTTGGCGTCGCCGCCCAGCTGCTGCACGGCGCCCTGGCCATCGGGCAGCACGACGGCGTCGAACAGCACGGACGGTCCCGTCTCGAGCGAGATTTCCACGTCGAGCGGCACGCCGCCGCTGGTGTCGACTTTCCCCAGATGGCTGCCCACCAGGCGCGGCACGGCGCCCTCGGCCAGCAGCGAAGCATAGATATTGCGCACCTGCGCGCCGTCACTGCCCGGCCCCACGAGGATGGCCACGCGCAGCGTATGGATGCCCGTCTTGCCGGGGCGGAAAAAGAGCGATAGGGCCGGCGACGGCGGATACGCAGGGATCGGCAGCATGGACACGGGCGGCATCACGGGCGGCAGCGCCAGGCCCAGCGCATCGGCCAGACGCTGCGCCAGGATCTCGTCGACATTGCGCAGCATGGCGACGATGCGCTTGCGGATGGCCACCGTCTGCACCTTGCTCAGTTCAAAGCGGAAGGCATGCACGATATGGTCTTGCTCGACCGGCGTCTGGCTGATCCAGAACAAACGCGCCTGGCCGAAGTGCTCGGCGAATTTCTCCGGCTTGCCGCGCACCTTGTCGCCTTCGGTTGACGCTGGAAAGCTGTTGAAACCCTTCGCGCCCGCCTGGAACGGGCAGCCGCCCGCCAGCGAATTGGGTTCGTAAGCGACCCGGCCCCTGTTGATGGCCTGCCGGTGGATGCCGTCGCGCTGGTTGTTGTGCAGCGGCGCCAGCGGGGAGTTGATGGGGATTTCATGGAAGTTGGCGCCGCCCAGGCGCGTGAGCTGCGTATCGACATACGAGTGGATACGCCCCTGCAGCAGCGGGTCGTTGGAAAAATCGATGCCGGGCACGATGTGCGCCGTGCAGAACGCCACCTGCTCCGTCTCCGCAAAAAAATTGTCGGGATTGCGGTTCAAGACCATCTTGCCGACGGGGACAAGCGGCACCAGTTCTTCGGGGATCAGCTTGGTGGGGTCGAGCACGTCGAAGGGGAACGCTTCGGCCTGCGCTTCCGTGAAGACCTGGAAAGACAGCTCGTATTCGGGATACTCGCCGCACTCGATGGCTTCCCACAGGTCGCGCCGGTGGAAATCGGAGTCGGCGCCGCTGATCTTGACGGCTTCGTCCCACACGAGCGAATGCGTGCCGGCCATCGGCGACCAGTGGAATTTGCAGAACACGGACTGTCCCTTGGCATTCACGAGACGGAAAGTATGCACGCCGAAGCCCTGCATCATGCGGAAACTGCGCGGGATGGCGCGGTCGGACATGGCCCACATCAGCATGTGCGTGATTTCCGGCGACAGCGAAGCGAAGTCCCAGAAGGTGTCGTGCGCGCTGGCCGCCTGCGGCATGCCATTGTGCGGCTCGGGCTTGACAGCGTGCACCAGGTCAGGGAACTTCATCGCATCCTGGATGAAGAAGACGGGGATGTTGTTGCCGACCAGGTCCCAGTTGCCCTCGTCCGTATAAAACTTCACGGCAAAGCCGCGCACGTCGCGCGCCGTGTCGGTCGAGCCGCGCTCGCCGGCCACCGTGGAAAAGCGCACGAAGACGGGCGTGCGCTTGCCCGCCTTGGCGAACGGCGCGGCGCGCGTCAGCTTGCTTTGTTCCTTGTAGCATTCGAAATAGCCGTGGGCGGCGGAGCCGCGCGCATGCACGACGCGCTCGGGAATGCGCTCATGGTCGAAATGCGTGAGCTTTTCACGCAGGATGAAATCTTCCATCAGGGTGGGGCCGCGCAAGCCCGCCTTCAGCGAGTTCTGGTTGTCGCCCACGGGCACACCCTGGTTGGTGGTCAACACGCAGCCGCTGTCGTCGCTGCGGGCGCCATCGAGCGAGGCGTTGCGCGCATTCTCGCCCAGCGCGGGCTGGCCATCGCCCGTCTTCGGCGACGGTAGCGTTTCGCCCGTGGTGCTGGCCGTGGCCAGCGGTTCGCCGGCTGCCACATGCACGCCTTCGATCGGCGTGCGCGCCGCCTCGCCATACTGGCCATCTTCCTTGGGATTGTCGGCCATGGCGGCGGACAGCTGCTGGCTGGCGGCCGTCTTTTGCAGCAGCGCGCGGGTCACGTCATTGTCCGCGCCCAGGCTGTGCGGCGCATTGCTGTCGGATGGGCCGGACATGCTGCTCAATACGGAACCGGCACCGTCCGTGGACGGCGTTTTCTTGGTGGTAGCCATTACATCTCCTGTGAGTAGTCTGCCCCGGGAAGTAACGCTACAACTCCCTCATTCAGCGCACGAACAGGGCAATCAAAATAATGATGGGAATAGGTATGCCAATCAACCACAACAAAATGGAGCGCATCATCACTCTCCTTTACTGCCTGCTACTAGCTACTACCTTGTGCGCATGGGCGCTGCGTCCTCCGCCATGACGGCGAAGGGAACAACGCCCACGACAAATACTTTCAGGAAGGCGTAAAACTTATTTACGCGAACCCAGCAATTTCGACAGGCCATAGCCGGCCGCTGCGGCAATCAGCAGGGACATGGCCGGGCGCTCGCGCACGTAATCGCGGCCCGTCTCGCCGGCGCGCTGGCAGGCGACGCCCAGTTCCTTGCCGCGCGCCATCAGGCGTTCCGATGCCTTGCTGACGGTGTCGCTGACTTGCTCGATGCGCTGGCCCACCTGGTCCACGCTGTCATGCGCGCGCGTGGCGACCTTGTCGGCCAGAGGCTGTGCCTGGCTAGCCACCTTGTCGATGGTGCGGTGCAAATCCTGGCGGGTATCCTGGGCGGTGCCGTTGATCTCGGAGCTGGTTTTTTCAATCGCGTTCATGATGGTTTCCTTCAAAGGTGAATAAATCAACCATGCTCGATGCCGTGACCGAATCATGATTCTCCTCGCTTCTGGGAATGTAGAAGCGGCTAAACGCTGCCGGGCTGAGCCATATCAAACTTTGGATCAGCAGCAAGCTGTTGGCACTACCTTAACCGCGCCCGCCGCGCGCCACCGTGCGCTGCCACACCTTGAAGCACAGACTTAAATTCCTGATGGAAATAACAATCCCCGCCAGCCGGGTGGCGCGGGCGGGGATCATGTGAGTTAGCCGCGCAACCGCGCATCGAGCGAATAGCGTCCCGCACCACCGATGGCGATGGTGCCGAAGACGATGATCAGCAGCCAGCCGAACTGGCCGTCGGCGATGCTCCAGTCCGGATGCACGAGCAGCATCGACACGCCCAGCAGGAACAGCAGTGGCAGGCAGGCCAAGCGCGTCAGCAGGCCGGCGGCGACCAGCAGCGGGCAGAGGATTTCCGCGAACAGGGCGCAGTACAGGGTGACGGCGCGGCCCAGGCGCAGCGGGTCGTCGATGTGCGCCAGTTCCTCGGAAAAATGCAGCAGCTTGGGCAAGCCGTGCACGTGCAGCACCAGCAGCGCGCCCGCCACGCGCGCAAACAGCAGGCCGGCATCGGGTAAAAAGGGGCCGGCCAGCGCCGCCATCCAGTTTTTCTTCATGTTCGCTCCATTGAAAAGCCAGGCGGCGCGGCGCGCCGCCGCCAGCCATCATAGGCAGGCGGCAGAACCGGCGCGACTGGTCTTTTGGCAGAGGCGCCGGCGCGCGCGAAGGCCTAGACTGGCCGGTGCCATCACTGGTCCAGGCCGCAAGCGGCCCCTCCCCCATCCCCGAAGGAAAGCATCATGTCGAAGAAAATCGAAGCCGAAGAAGTCAACTCCCGCCGCAAGCTGCTCGTCAGCGTCGCCGGCGTCGCCGCCGGCGCGGGCCTCTTGGCCGCCGGCGGCGCCAGCGCCGCCGCCAAGCCTGCCACCGCTGCCGCCGCGCCGGGCAAGCTCACCGTCAACAGCATCACCGTCAAGGACGGCACCGTCATCCATTTCAAGGACTGGGGCACGGGCACGCCCGTCGTCTTCAGCCACGGCTGGCCATTGCAGGGCGACGCCTGGGAAGACCAGATGATGTTCCTAGCCAGCCACGGCTACCGCGTGATCGCGCATGACCGCCGCGGCCACGGCCTGTCGAGCCAGCCATGGCAGGGCAATGACATGGATACCTACGCTGACGACCTGGCCACCCTGCTCGACGCGCTCGACATCAAGGGCGCGACCCTGGTCGGCCATTCGACGGGCGGCGGCGAAGTGGCGCGCTACATCGGCCGCCATGGCGAAAAGCGCGTGGCCAAGGCCGTGCTGGTGGGCGCCGTGCCGCCGCAGATGGTCAAGTCGGACACCAATCCGGGCGGCTTGCCGATGTCCGTCTTCGACGGCATCCGCACCGGCGTGCTGGCCGACCGCTCGCAATTCTTCAAGGACCTGACCGTGCCGTTCTTCGGCGCCAACCGTCCCGGCAACAAGGTGTCGCAAGGCATGCGCGACACATTCTGGCTGCAGGGCATGCAGTGCGGCATCAAGAACGCCTACGATTGCATCAAGCAGTTTTCCGAGACGGACTTCACGGCCGACCTGAAGAAAATCTCCGTGCCGACCCTGGTGGTGCATGGCGGCGACGACCAGATCGTGCCGATCGACGCTTCCGGCAAGGCCGCGGCCAAGCTCATCAAGAACGCCAAGCTGATCATCTATGAAGGTGCGCCGCACGGCTTGCCGGCCACCCACAAGGACCGCCTGAACGAAGACTTGCTGGCCTTTATCAAGTCCTGATCTGCTCTTCGCTCCCGCGCCGCCGGTCCGCCCGGCGGTGTTTACCGCCCCTGCCTTGCAAAAAAACCGTCCGCCTCCCCCATTCGTATAAGTGCCCTGGCAACAATGCCATGCATACTTGTTGCAATGCGGCATACGCCGCGACAGCGACAGGAGCACGGCGATGGCCAGCATGCATTATTTCCCTCAGCAGCAAGACCCCGCCCTGGCGCAGGCGCAGCGCATGGGCGGCATGGGCGAATTTGCCGCATCGGTCGCGCACGAGGTGCGCCAGCCGCTGGCGGCCATCGCGCTCAATGCCGATGCCGCCTTGCGCTGGCTCGACCACGATCCGCCCCGCCTCGATGAAGCGCGCGCGGCGCTGGCCCTGGTCGCCAGCGCCGGCAGCCATGCCAGCGCCGTGCTGCGCAGCGTGCATGGCCTGGCCTGCCATGCGCCGGGCAGCCATGCTCAGTTTGTCGCCAACGACGCCGTGCAGGAGCTGCTGCCGCTGCTGCGCGCGCCACTGCAGCGCCACGCCATCGACCTGCAAACGCGGCTGGCGCCGGGCCGCCCGCTGCTGGAGGCCGATCCGGTGCAATTCCGGCAAGTCCTCCTGAACCTGCTGATGAATGCCATCGAGGCCCTGCAGGGCACCTGCGGCCGGCCGCGCACGGTGCTGCTGTCCTCGCGCCTGGAGGGGGGCGTGCAGCATTTCCGCGTCGCCGACAATGGCGCCGGCATCGCGCCGCAGGCGGCCGGGCGCCTGTACCACGCCCTGTATTCCAGCAAGCCGGACGGCATGGGCATGGGCCTGGCCATCTGCCGCCGCATCCTCGACGCGCACGGCGGCCGTCTGTGGCATGCGCCCGGCGCGCCGCACGGCACAGTCTTCCACTTCACCCTGCCAGCACCATGAATACCACCATGCACACGCCCCGCGACGACGACGCGCCGCCTGTCTCGCTGCTGATCGCCGACGACCACCCGCTGATCCTGGCCGGCCTGACCTCGCTGATCGCCTCGCTGCCGGGCTTGCGCCTGCTGGGCCAGGCCGGCACGGGCCGCGCCGCCGTGGAGCTGTACCGGCAGCTGCGGCCCGACGTGGTGCTGATGGATTTGAACATGCCGGAAATGCATGGCGTCGAGGCGATCGAGCGCATCTGCGCGGACGACGCGCAAGCGAAGATCGTCATCCTCACCACCTACCAGGGCGAGGACAGCGTGCACCGTGCCCTGCGCGCCGGCGCGCGCGGCTACCTGCTGAAGGATTCCGGCTTCCTGCAACTGACGCAGTGCATCGGCCAGGTGGCCGCCGGCAGGCACTACCTGCCGCCGGAACTGGCGGCGCAGCAGGCCGGACGCATCGAGGCGAACCGCCTGTCGAAACGCGAACACGACATCCTGCTGCACCTGTCAGCGGGCATGAGCAACAAGATGATCGCGCGCAGCGCCGGCATCGAGGTGGGCACCGTCAAATTTCACGTGAATAATATTTTGACCAAGCTCAACGTCTCAAGCCGCACCGAGGCGGCCACGGTGGCCGCCCGGCGCGGCTTGCTGGGAGCGTTCTAGCTGCCGGGAATATCAGGCGGCGCCGTCATCCTTCTGCTGCGGCGCGGCCTTGGCCAGCGTTGGCTTCGCTTCCACGCCGCTGATCTTCGGCACGCATTCGCTGCGCAGCCACGACACCGTGATGGCTTCGCCCGCCATCAGGCGCTTGACGCTGGGGACGATCTGTTCGCCGATCAGCATGCCCAGCAAGCCGATCAGGGCTATCGCGGGCGGCGCCGGCGAGCGCACCTGCAAGACGGCGTAGATGATGCCGACCAGCAAGCCCACGGCCAGCGAAATCACATATAACTTCATGGCGCATTCCTTTCGATGAAAAAAAACGCCGCGCGCGGTCAGGCGCGCGGCGCATGGCACAGCCGCGCGAGGTTTACTTGGCCGGCACCGGCGCCAGGGTGGCGTGTTCGCCATGGATGCGCTGCGGCGCCTTGTGCACCATCGTGTAGGCGTAGTCGACGCCCATGCCGTAGGCGCCCGAATGTTCGCGCACGATGGCCATGACGGCGTCATAGCTTGCCTTGTGGGCCCAGTCGCGCTGCCATTCCAGCAGCACCTGCTGCCACGTCACGGGCACCACGCCGGCCTGGATCATGCGCTGCATGGCGTAGTCGTGCGCTTCCTTCGAAGTGCCGCCCGAGGCGTCGGCCACCATGTAGATCTCGTAATCGCCTTCGAGCATCGCGCACAGGGCGAAGCTGTTGTTGCACACTTCCGTCCACAGGCCCGAGACGACGACTTTTTTCTTGCCGTTGGCGGCCAGCGCATCGCGCACCTTCTGGTCATCCCACGAATTCATCGAGCTGCGCTCGAGGATATCCTTGCCGGGGAAAACGTCGAGCAGTTCCGGATAGGTGTGGCCGGAGAAGCTTTCCGTTTCGACGGTGGTGATGATGGTGGGGATGTTGAACACCTTGGCGGCCTTGGCCAGGCCCACGGTATTGTTTTTCAGCGCTTGGCGGTCCATCGACTGCACGCCGAAGGCCATTTGCGGCTGCTGGTCGATGAAGATGATCTGGCAATTGTCGGGGGTAAGGACTTCCAGTTTCGGATTGGTCATGATGTCATCCATGAAGAAAGGGTTGAGTGGGTACTGCCGTGCATCGTATGCCTGGCGGCGCGCCCGCGCCACTATCTAAATATAGGTTCCCCCGGGCAATCCCCCCCTGCAGGGTGGCGAGCGCTGCGGTAAAATACCTTTTGCTCACCCTGTTCCGACGACTCTTGATCGATCACTCCTCTTTGCCAGGCAACATCATGCGCAGCGATACGGCACCGATACGCGTCCTCATCGCCGACGACCATCAATTGCTGCTCGACGGCATCGCGGCCCTGCTGCGCGCCTTTCCCGGCGTGGCGCTGGTGGGCCAGGCCACCGATGGCCAGCAGGCGGTGCAGCAATTTGACGCGCTGCAGCCCGATGTCACGCTGATGGATTTGCAGATGCCGCACATGAGCGGCCTGGACGCCATCGGCGCCATCCGCGCGCGCCATCCGCAGGCGCGCATCATCGTGCTGACCACTTACAAGGGCGACACGCAGGTGCTGCGCGCCATCCGCGCGGGCGCCTGCGGCTATGTGCTGAAAAGCGCGCTGCGCCACGAATTGCTGGCGGCGATACAGAACGTGCACGCGGGGCGGCGCCACATCACGCCCGAGATCGAGGCGGAGCTGGCCCTGTATGCCTGCAGCGACGTGCTGTCGAACCGCGAACTGGACGTGCTCAAGCAGGTCGCGCAAGGCAATTCCAACCGCGAAACGGGCGCCCTGCTGCAGATCAAGGAAGAAACCGTCAAGGCGCACATGAGCACCATCCTGGCCAAGCTGGGCGCCAGGGACCGCACCCACGCCGTCACCATCGCGCTACGGCGCGGCATCCTCGACGCCTGAGCGGCGCCAGCGCTGCCACCAGCGGCGCAGCGGGCCGTGCTCCGCCGGCCAGGCGCGGCGCGCCGGCACCCGCAGGCGCCACTGCGTGCCGCCCCCGTCGCGCCCGTCCACCGACAGGCGCGCACCGAGCCTGGCGGCGCGCTCGCGCATGCCGGGCATGCCCCAGTGTCCGGGAATCTGTCCGTTCGCCGCCACCACCGGCGGCAAGCCCTGGCCATCGTCGCGCACGGCCAGTTCGATGCCGCCGCGCGCATAGCACACCGTCACCTCGACCACCTGTGCACGCGCATGCTGGAAGGCATTGCGCAGCGCTTCGCTGGCGATGCGGTAGATTTCATGCGCGGCGCGCGCATGCAGCGGGCGCGCCTCGCCTTCCTGCGCATAGCGGAACACGATGCCGTGCTGCGCCGCCAGCCGCTCGCCTTCGCGTTGCAGGATGGCGCTCCAGCGCGCGCCGGCATCGTCGCCGGCGCGCAAGTCGTGCACATGGTCGCGCCCCTCGCCCAGCATGCGGTCGGCGTCGTCGAGCGCGCGCAGCATGGCGGCGCGCGCGGGATCATCCTCGGCGATGGCCATGCTGGCATTGTGAAAGTGCAGGATCATCGCCTGCGTGCCCTGCAGCAGGGTATCGTGCAGCTCGCGCGCGATGCGTTCGCGCTCGGCCTGCTGCGCCTCCATCCGCACCCGCAGGCGCGCGGCGTGCTGGCGCAGCCGCCAGCGGCAGGCGCCGTACGCGGCGGCCAGCAGCAGCGCCGCGCACAGGCTGCGGAACCACCAGGTCTGGTGGAAGGCGGGCTGCACGCGGAACGGCAGTTGCGCCACCGCGCTGGCCACGCCGTCGCCATTGGCCGCGATGACTTCGAAGCGGTAGCTGCCCGGACCCAGGCCCGTGTACTGCGCCAGGCGCCGGCCGCCCGCCTGCTGCCACTGCGTATCGTAGCCGTCGAGCCGGTAGCGGAACTGCAAACGCTCCGGCGTGCCCAGACTGGCGGCGTTGTAATGGAATTGCACGTCGCGCGTGCCGGCCGCCAGCTGCAGGCCGGCGCTTGCGGGCGAATCGACGCGGCGGCCGTCTGCCAGCAGCGCGCCGATTTCCACGCGTGGCGCCGGCAAGGGAGCAAGCGCCTGGCGTGGATCGATCCAGAACGTCGCGCTCTGGCGCGAAAACCAGATCTTGCCATCGTCCGCTTCGGCCACCGAGCGGTTGTGCAGCATGCCGATGCTGCCGTTCAAGCCATCGACGGCGTCGTACGAGGTGGCGCGCATGGCATGGGCGGCGTCGCGCAGCGCCAGGTCCACTTCCTCGGCGGGAACGTGCGCGGCGCCGCTGCCGTGATTGAGCCACAGGCTGCCGTCGCGCGCGCGCAGCAGGCCCACCACGCCCTCGGTGGCGCTGGCCGGCTCGCTGCGCAGGGTGACGAAGCGGCCGCCGCGCCACAGCGCCACGCCACGCTGCCCGCCCGCCCACACCTGCCCATGGTATTCGATCAGCATGGGAATCTTGCCCAGGTCCAGGCCCTGCGCGGGACCGAAGGTGTGCAGCCGCCCCCGTTCCAGCATGGCGACGCTGCCATCGGCATACGATAGCCACAGGCGCCCGGCCGCGTCGGCCAGCAGCGCCAGCGGCACTTTCGCGCCGCCATCGGGCAGCAGCGGTTCGCGCCGCCAGGCCCCGTCGCGGTACTGGAAAACGCCGGCGCCGCTGAACACGCCCCAGATGCTGCCATCGGGCGCGAGCACGCCGGCGCGCATGCGCTTGACCGCGGCCGCGCCGGATGGATAGGCGATCGTGCGCAGTACGCGCCCATCCTCGCCGGCCAGCTGCTGCAGGCCGGCGCGGGCCGCCACCCACAGGCCGCCCGGCACTTCCAGGATGGCGCTGATGGGGCCCAGGCGCGGCGCGCGCAGCACCGTGCCGTCGGCCCGCGCCAGCAGCAGCGGCCCCAGGACGTCATCGCGCGACAGCCACATCGCGCCTGCCGGCCCGGCCAGCATTTCCTGGGTACGGAACACTTCGGCCACGCCGGGCGTGGCACGCGTGCGCAGGACCACAGGCGCGGCCTGGCGGAAACGGTCCAGGCCGCCGTACGTGGCAACCCATACATTGCCTTCATTGTCGTCGCACATGGAGCCGATGAGGACATTGCTCAAGCCATCGCGCGGCAGGAACGATTCCGTGTCGCTGCTGATGCCCAGCTGCCCCGGCGCCAGCGCGCCGCCGCTGCGCGTGCGGTGCAAGCCGTACTGGCTGTCGAACCACAAGGTGCCGGCGCGATCGACCAGCATGCTGCCGCTGGTGCCGCTGGTATCGCGGTAAATCCACCGATGATCGAGCTGCTCGTAGCGTTCCAGCGACTCGATGATGCGGATGCCGCGCATCTCCAGCAAATAAATACGGCCGTCGGGTCCCTGCTGCGGCGGCGCGCGCAGGTCAAGCCGGCCGATGGGCGGCGCGAAGCGCGACTGCGTCGCCTGCCACATGAACAGGCCGTTCTCACTGAACACGGCGATGCGGCCATCGCGGTCGGCAAACACGGCGGACGCCTTTTGCGCCGTGTAGCCCTGCGCCGGTCCCATCGCCTGCCAGCGCCGGCCATCGAAGCGCGAGATGCCGGACACGCCGGCCGCCCACACGGCGCCGTCGCCGCCGATGGCAAAGCCCCAGATGGCGCCCGCCTGCACGCCCTGCGGCTCGGCGTAATTGCGCACCACGCCATCCTTGACGTGGCTGATGCCGCCCACTTGCCAGCCTATCCACATGCCGCCGTCGGCGGCGCGCTTGAGCGCCAGCGCCACCGTGTCGGGAAAGCTGCCCTGGCGCGCGCGCACGGGTTCGAAGCGCAAGCCGTCGAAACGGCGCACGCCCGCATGCGTGCCCAGCCACAGGAAACCGTCATGGCCCTGTGTCATGACGATGATATCGTCGGGCGCGCCGTCGCTGGCCGTCCAGCGCGTGTGCTGCAGCTGATGGATGCCACGTGCGGCATCGATGGCCAGCCCGCAAGGACTGGCCAGCATGAACATCAGCCACAGCAGGAAGGCGCGCATGGCGGCTGTCAGGACACTGGCACGGCGGTCCGTCCGCTACGCTGCTCCACCACGATCAGGCCGCCCAGCAGCACCAGCGGCACGGCCAGCGCCGCGAAACCGAAGACCAGGTAGCCAAAGCCGGCAGCGATGGCGCCCAGCGCAAAGGCCAGCAGCGGCCAGAAGAACTTGCCGCAGCGCGCGCGCGTGCCCCCATCGGCCGCGCCGCGCAGCACGTCGACGGTGTCGAGCACGATCTGCGTCACGTTCCCCGTCATCATGGAGGTCGGCGCCAGATGCGCCAGCAGCAGACGGCTGGTGGCGCTGTGCACGCCCATGGCGGCCGTGCCCAGCAAGCCGGCGAGCATCGCCAGCGTGCCCACTTCCTTGCCGACCGGCTCGGCCAGCACGCCGAACACCATGAAACCGGCCAGCAAGATCCATTGCAGCAGGAAGGCCAGCGTCAGCGCCGGACCGCCGCGGCGCTCGATGGCCAGCACCATCAGGCGCGTGACGACGATGCCAGCGATAAAGGCGGGAAAGGCGAGGATTTTCAGCAGGATGGGGATGCGCGTCGGTTCGGCCAGCGCGGCGCCGATCAGCACGAAGTTGCCCGTGACATGGGCGGTAAACAGGCCGAACAGGGCGATAAAGCCCAGCGTATCGACATACCCGGCCAAAAAACCCAGGCTGGTGCCGTATAAACGGCTGTGTGGTGCTTGATCCATGAGGACTCCCTGCGATGCGGTAAACCGCGATAAAAAATGCATCCGGACGCATGCCCAGCCGCTACTGCCGGCATGGTAATCCATGTCGCGCGCCGCCGCACCCGCCCTTAGACCAGTCGGCGCGCTGCCATACCTGCGATACCTGATCTTTTGGCCAGTGTCCGCTCCCGGCCCCTGGGCTACACTGACCGCAGATCCTGGCCGCGCCCCGGCCTCCCCCGCATTGCCACCATGGAGCTGCATCATGACCGAACCGTCCCTTTCCTCCGCCGCGCCGCTGATACTGATCAACGGCTGCTTCCACACCGTCGACAAGTCGTGCCCGCAGGCGAGCGCCGTGGCCATCGCCGACGGCAAATTCCTCGCCGTCGGCGATCTTGAAGACGTCATGCGCCACCGCGCGCCGGACAGCCGCGTGATCGACCTGGGCGGCCGCACCGTCATTCCCGGCCTGAACGACTCGCATCTGCACCTGATCCGTGGCGGCTTGAACTACAACCTGGAACTGCGCTGGGAAGGCGTGCCCTCGCTGGCCGACGCCCTGCGCATGCTCAAGGAGCAGGCGCTGCGCACGCCGAACCCGCAATGGGTGCGCGTGGTCGGCGGCTGGAACGAATTCCAGTTCGCGGAAAAGCGCATGCCGACCCTCGACGAAATCAACGCCGCCGCGCCCGACACCCCCGTCTTCATCCTGCACCTGTACGACCGCGCCCTGCTCAACCGCGCCGCATTGCGCGTGGTCGGCTACGACAAAAATACGCCGAACCCGCCGGGCGGCGAGATCGTGCGCGACGCGGCCGGCAACCCGACGGGCATGCTGATCGCGCGGCCGAACGCGATGATACTGTATGCGACCCTGGCCAAGGGCCCGACCTTGCCGCGCGAACTGCAAGTCAATTCCACGCGCCAGTTCATGCGCGAACTCAACCGCCTGGGGCTGACCAGCGCCATCGATGCGGGCGGCGGCTTCCAGAATTATCCGGAAGACTACGCGGTGGTCGAGGAACTGGCGCAAAAAGAGCAGCTGACCATCCGCATCGCCTACAACCTGTTCACGCAAAACAAGGGCCGCGAACTGGAGGATTTTGAAAAATGGACGGAGATGGTCACGCCGGGCCAGGGCGACGATTACTACCGCCATAACGGCGCCGGCGAAATGCTGGTGTTTTCCGCAGCCGACTTCGAGGATTTCCTCGAGCCGCGCCCGGACCTGGCGCCCGGCATGGACGACGAACTGGAAAAGGTCGTGCGCCACCTGGTCTCCAAGCGCTGGCCGTTCCGCCTGCACGCCACCTATGACGAATCGATCGACCGCATGCTGACGGTCTTTGAAAAGGTCAACCGCGATATCCCGTTCGACGGTCTGCACTGGATGTTCGACCATTGCGAAACCATCACGCCGCGTAACATCGACCGGGTCAAGGCGCTGGGCGGCGGCATCGCCATCCAGCACCGCATGGCCTTCCAGGGCGAATACTTTGTCGACCGCTACGGCGCGGAAGCGGCCAAGGCCACGCCGCCGATCGCGCGCATGCTTGCCTCGGGCGTGCCGGTGGGTGGCGGCACCGACGCCACCCGGGTCGCCAGCTACAACCCGTGGACGGCGCTGTACTGGCTGGTCTCTGGCCGCACCGTGGGCGGCTTGCGCCTGTACGACGCGGGCAGCCGTTTGTCGCGCGACACGGCGCTGGAACTGTGGACGGCGGGCAGCGCCTGGTTCTCCAGCGAGCAAGGCAAGAAGGGCCGCATCCAGGAAGGCATGCTGGCCGACCTGGCCGTGCTGAGCGCGGACTTTTTCAGCATCGCTGAAGAGGCCATCAAGTCGATCGAATCGGTGCTCACCATCGTCGGAGGCAAGATCGTCTACGGCCAGGCGGAATTTAGCAATCTGGCGCCGCCTCCCATCCCGGTATTGCCGGACTGGTCGCCCGTGAAAAACGTGGCCGGCCACTACCGCGCCGCGCCGCCGCAAAAGAGCAGCGTCATACAACAGCACCAGTGCCAGGGCGCCTGCGGCGTGCACGCCCACGCCCACGACGTGGCGCGCAAGAGTTCCGTGCCCGTCTCCAGCCATTCCGGCTTCTGGGGCGCGCTGGGGTGCAGCTGCTTTGCGTTCTGAGACCATGCTGACGCGATTGCCTTTGCTGGCGGCCGGCGCGCTGGCGCTGGCGGCAGCCCTGCCCGCCGCGGCACAACAGAATGTGCAGCTGTACGGCCGCCTGAATGTGGCGCTCGAAGCGCTGCACTCGTCAGGCAGCGGCGACAGCGTGCAGCGCGTCTCCAACAACCGCTCGGTGCTCGGCTTTCGCGGCAGCGAAGACCTGGGCGGCTGGCAGGCGCTGTTCCAGGTCGAGGGCACCTTGGCACCCGACACGGGCGCGGGGTCCATCGCCGCGCGCGACACGCGCGTCGGCATTGCCGGCCCGTGGGGCACCCTTTTTGGCGGGAACTGGACCCTGCCCTACAACAGCGCCACCTCCGCGCTCGACCCGTTCTACCCCACCACGGCCGGCTACATGAGCCTGATGGGCAACGGCGCCGGCGCCAGCGAAAGCAATACCAGCAACACGTATTCCTTCGACCGGCGCCAGCAGAACAGCGTGCATTACTGGACGCCGCAGTGGCAGGGCTGGTCGCTGCGCGTGGCGCGCGGCATGGGGGAAGAGCGGCCCGCCAGCGGCGCGCATCCGGCGCTGACTTCGGCCGCATTGATCTACGACGGCGGCGCCCTGTACGCCACCCTGGCGCAGGAGGACCATCACGACTACCAGGGACGGGGACTGACCGACCGTGGCAGCAAGCTGGCCCTCGCGTGGCGCCTCGACAGCGCCACGCAGCTGGCGGTGGCGCTGGAAAGCCTGCGTTATGCGACGCCCACGGGCGAACTGCGCCGCCGCACGGTGTATGTCTCCGCCACGCGCCAGTCCGGCCGCCATGGCTTGCGTTTCAGCCTGGCGCATGCCCAAAGCGCCAGCGGCGGCGCGCTGGAAACCATCGGCACGCTGCGCGCAGGAGCCGGTACGGGCGCCACCCACGCCACCGCCGGCTACGACTACCAGCTGTCGAAACGCAGCAGCCTGTATGCCTACTACACGCGCCTGGCCAACGGCCGCCACGGCATCGCCGACTTTGCCATCAACAGCCTGGGACGCGACGCAGCAACTAAGGGCGCCACCATGTCGGGCGTGGCGCTGGGAATCCGGCACAATTTCTGATTCACGGTTTTCGTGGACAGCCCC
Organism: Janthinobacterium glycogeni; assembly: GCF_051380725.1. Lineage (NCBI taxonomy): Bacteria > Pseudomonadati > Pseudomonadota > Betaproteobacteria > Burkholderiales > Oxalobacteraceae > Janthinobacterium > Janthinobacterium glycogeni. The sequence goes on from NZ_JBNYXP010000001.1 coordinate 1,198,362, forward strand.
GCGCGCGGCGGGTACAGTCAGCAATCGGCAACCAGGGCGGGCATCCACGGACAAACATCATGAAGCGAGCATCAGCGCCGGCGCGCAGCGACTGGGTCAAGTGCGCCGAACCGGTACAAGGAGTCGAACGCATCGAGGCGTGGTTCAAGGGCAAAGCCTATGCCATGCACCGCCACGACACTTACGCCATCGGCCGCACGCTGGCGGGCGTGCAGCGTTTCAGCTACCGCCGCGGGCAGCGCGACAGCCTGCCCGGCAATACCATGATCCTGCATCCCGACGAGGCGCACGACGGCCAGGCGGGTACCGACGCCGGCTTCCGCTACCGCATGCTGTATATCGAACCGGCGCTGTTCCAGGATGTGCTGGGCGGACGCGCGCTGCCCTTCATCGAAGGCGGCGTGTCGACCGATCCCCGCCTAGCGGCCGCCACCTCCGCCTTGCTGCCGCACGACGGCCACCCGCTCGAAGCGCTGGAACAGAGCGATGCGCTGGCCGAGCTGGCGCATGCGCTGGCGGCGGCGGCCGGCACGCCGGCTCGGCGCTTGCGAGGCGACTTCCTGGCGGCGCGCCGTGCGCGCGACTACCTGCAGGCGCACTGCACGCAGGCCGTCACCCTGGCGGAACTTGAAGCGGCAACGGGACGCGACCGCTGGAGCCTGTCGCACGACTTTCGCGTGTTCTATGGCACCAGCCCGTACCGCTATCTGACGATGCGGCGCCTGGAAATGGTGCGGCGCCTGCTGCTGGCAGGCAGCACGCTCGCCTCGGCCGCCATGGCTGCGGGCTTTGCCGACCAGAGCCACATGACGCGGCATTTCCTGAAGACCCATGGACTGACGCCTGGCCGCTGGCTGCGCTACGCCGGCGGTAGCATCAAGAGCTGAAAACACCCACGATCGTTCAATACGGCCGGCAAGCGCCTGCGTATTCTGGCTGCATCGCCACTTGAACGGAGCACAGCATGTCCACCACCACCATCACTACCATCACCACGCGCGGCCAGGGCCAAGCCATCGACCTGGCGGGCAAGGTCGCCCTGATTGACGGGCACTGGCAGCCGCGCGTCATCGCCGAAATGAATGACTACCAATTCAAGGTCGTCAAGGTACTGGGCGAATTCCAGTGGCACCGGCACGCCGATACGGATGAAACCTTCATCGTGCTGGACGGCGAATTGCGCATCGCCCTGCGCGGCCCTGGTTACGCGGAAGGACACGCCATCGTGCTGACTGCCGGCCAGATGGCCGTGGTGCCCAAGGGTATCGAACATAAACCGTGCGCCCTGGCCGAAACCAGGCTGCTGCTGATCGAGCCGCGCGGCGTGGTCAACACGGGCGACGGCGAGGCTGGCGAGCGCACGGTGGAGAACGATCAGTGGATCTGAAGCAGGAAAGATAACAGTAACAAAAAACCCGCTGACTTTTGCAAGTCAGCGGGCTTTCTGATGAAACCTGGTGCCGTTGGCCGGAATCGAACTGGCGACCTTCACATTACGAATGTGAAAAATATGCAATTTGTGGGCATTGATTGAGATTCTTATTTTTCACAAATACATTAAAAATCAATATCTTACATTACCAATACCGAGCCTTTGCATTCAGCCATATTGATTGATATACTCCAATCCGGGTTACACAGCGGTTACATTGGAGTGGTCAACGATGGCAAAAGTAAAATTCACGGCTGGCCGGATTGACAGCTATAAATGCGAGGATGGCAAGAATCAATCCTTCCTGTGGGACGCCGCAGCGCCCGGCCTGGGGCTTCGTGCGACCGCCAACGGTGCCAAGTCCTACATGTTTCAAGCAAAGCTGAACGGGCAGGCAATTCGTGTAACCATCGGCGCTCCCGGCACATGGACCATTCCAGAAGCGCAAGCCGAAGCGCGCCGCTTGAAAGTGATTACCGACAATGGCAAAGACCCGCGCATACAGAAGGCCGAAATACAAGCCGACCAAGCGGCAAAGCGTGCGGTAAGCCGCCAAGTCGCGACGCCAGCGATAGACGCATGGGAAGCCTATTTGAAGGCACGCACGCCACGCTGGAGCGCCCGCAGCTTGCTGGAGCATGAGCGACTAAACGATGCCGGGGGCAAGAACAAAACACGGGGCCGCAAGAAAGGCGAAAGCGATACGACATTGCCCGGCGTGTTGCGCCCGTTGCTGGCGCTGCCACTCAAACAGATTGACGCCGACCGTGTACGGCAATGGCTACAGGACGAAGTCCGACGCCCTACGGTTGCCATGAGCGCCTTTGTACGCTTGCGCGCCTTCCTGAACTGGTGCGCAACCCGGCCAGAATACAAGCACCAAGCCCATGCAGACGCCTGCGCGACCCGCACGGCAAGGGACGAATTGCCCAAGCCATCAGTGAAAGATGATTGCTTGCAGCGCGAACAGTTGCTGCTGTGGTTCGACGCCGTGCGCAAGGTATCCAATCCCGTTATCAGTGCTTACCTGCAATCGCTGCTCATAACTGGCGCACGGCGCGAAGAACTGGCCGAACTGCAATGGGACGACGTGGATTTTCAATGGGGCGCACTGTCCATACGCGACAAGGTGGAAGGAAGCCGCACGATTCCGCTGCCGCCTTATGTGGCGCACCTGCTGGCCGCCCTGCCCCGCCGCAATCAATGGGTTTTCAGTAGCCCGACCGCCGAGAGTGGCCGCATCCAGGAGCCGCGCACGGCGCATAACAAGGCGCTCGACGTTGCCGCCCTGCCACACCTGACAATTCACGGCTTGCGCCGCTCCTTTGGCACGTTGTCCGAGTGGGTGGAATGCCCGGCTGGCGTGGTGGCGCAAATCATGGGCCACAAGCCGAGTGCCATCGCTGAAAAGCATTACATACGCCGCCCGCTGGACCTGCTGCGCATGTGGCACGTCAAGATTGAAGCGTGGATGCTGGAGCAGGCCGCTATCGACTTCGTACCAGTTACGCCGGGCCTGCGCGTGGTGGCCGCCGCCTGACGGTATCTGACAACAGTTCAAAGCGCCAGGCTATCCCGACGGGGAGAAAAGCGGAAACCTTCACCGCCTGCTTGGTGCCCCGTTTTATGAAGGCTGACACCTGAAGGGGTGCACGATGAACCAGAATTTCATAAGTCTGCTGGATGCTGCTAAAAGCTTGGCGGGGAGCAACGCTGCGGAGGTGGAAATGTGGCTGGCGCTGCTGACCGAGGGCGCGCAAGAAGGACGGCTATCATGTGTGAAAAGTTGGACTGAACACCGAAGCACATTGCCCGGTGGCATTTCATTCATCCGGCCACCTGGTGAATGGAGGGTGTTGCGTACAACGCTGAAAACGTGGATGGAAGCCGAGAAAGTACTAGACGGAACGCCACCAACTGGGGCGCGGCCTGAATTTCCTACTGCGCAAGGAGCAATCAAGTCGGTGACGCCTGCTGCCGTGCTGCCAGAACAAACAGACGACGCAGTGCTATCCAGGCGAGAAATGCAAATACGCGCAATAGAAGCCGCCGCTGCTGCGCAAGGTTACGATGTGGTGAGCATTCCAACCGGAGGAAAGACGATTCTAAGGAATCAATGCCGAGAATCAAATCGAGTATTGTTCGGGGGCGGTTCTGACCCGTTTAATGATGCGTGGAAGGTGGCGATTACCTCTAGTCCTCCACGGCTACGAATGGCTGACCACAATAAATTTTCGGGAAAGTAGGGCGAAAATACCCCACAACCCTACTCTTGCGGCCCCACTAGCACCCCAGTTTCCAATGAATCATCTTCAACACGCAGCGATGCGACAAGGTGATTCAAATGCAAACTACTCAAAACTTCCTCCCGCTCGACCAAGAAAACCGCAGCCATGTTGACACTTCATGCGCTGCCTTCCACCTGACCCGCAAGGCGCAAACGCTGCGCGCCTGGGCCTGCCTTGAAAATGGGCCGCTGCGCCCGATTCGCATCATGGGCCGGTTGGCATGGCCCGTGGCTGATATTCGCCGCCTGCTGGACGGGGGGCTGTAATGAAAAAGGCCCAACTCCCACTGATAGCAGAATTGGACCTTGGCGACACCGAGGATTCTACAGCAAAGGCCGTTCGCAAATTCACCGGCACGGATAACCCGCGACACCTGCGCGTGATTCAGTCGGCAATGATTCGCTCAAGGAAGCGCGAGGAAATCGACCGCATTGCGGGCGCATCAAACGGGCCTGAGCTTATCGCTGAATTGCGCCGCCGTGGCCTGCGCTTTCACTGTCAACTGACGCCGGGAATAGACCGCGATGGCTACCTAATCAAGTTTGGCATCTATGAACTTGACGATGACGACCGCCGCGCCGTCAATGTTTGGTTGCGCAATCGCGATGCCGGGGCCAAGTTGTGAGGCGCGCCCTCTTCCGACTGGCGCGCATCGTCGCCACCGTGCCCACTGATGCTGTGATGCTAGCCGCAATGCTGGCGCTGACGGCTTGGGGGAGCGTATGACATACGCCCAATTCCTGCGCATCAAGAAGCTAACAGGCAAGGCCATTATCGAGGTGGCCGCACGTCACAACTGCCGCGAGATACTGGCCGAACTTGGAGCCGCGTCAGGTGGCCGCATTGACCCGGCGCGAGTTGGCTTGAATCGCGTCTTACGTGGACATGGAACAGCCGCAGCGGTGGCAAGTGAGGCGCAAGCGTTGATGGATGCTGCCGGAATCAAGGCGACGCGCAAGGATGCCGTGAGAGCGCTTGAAATCATTTTCAGCTTGCCGCCTGATTCGCCCATCGACCACGACCGTTTTTTTAATGAGTCGGTCCAGTGGGCGGGCCAATACTTCGCCGCGCCAGTTATCAGCGCCATCGTTCACAACGACGAAGCCGCGCCACATTGCCATATCCTGCTGCTGCCGCTGGTTGATGGCCGGATGGTTGGCAGCGACTTGATGGGAGGCCGCGCCAAACTGCAAGCCATGCAAGCCGACTTTTACGCACAGATAGGGCAACGGTACGGACTGGCCCGCCAAACGGCACAGAAGCGCCCCAGCGCTGCGACACGGAAGCAAGCGATAGATTCCGCGTTTGATGTGCTGGAAGCGAATAGCGGGATTTCTGCTGCCGTGCTGCTGGCGCTGCTGACACCACACCTGGGCAATCCTGCACCGCTGCTGCTGGCATTGGGTTTGACCATGCCGACACCGGTAATCGTCAAGGGCGAGTTCGTCAAGATGATGACGAAGCCATGCAAGCCGGAAAAACCTATAGGGTTCGGCAAGAAGAAGCCTATAGGGTTCGATAGTTCCGCAGCGCCCGAAAATGAGCAAACCCTATCCTGTGTAGGGTTCGCCAAATTATCACCATCATTTCCACCGTCAAACGAGCCGCAGCCAGCTATCACCGGGGCCACGATAATGAGCGCCACCATGATGATGGAGCAGGCCGACGACGACAGCCAAGCAGCGCCAGCCGACAGCACGGGGCATTTACCGGAAGCGGCAGATATGCCACCGTCCACCGTCGCACCGTCACTTACTGAAACGCATGTGACAGCATCCGCGCCACAGCCGACCGACACCGAAGGAGATTATCAGCGTGAGCGTGATGACGAGCGGCCAGCCGGTCAATGGTCCGAAGCACTGGGAGAGTTCATCACGCCGACCGTCAAGGCATCCTGCAAACGCGCCGTCATCGCTTCAGTCCGCAGCACATTGGAAGCAAGGGGCTGGAATGGCGACAAGTCTAGTGCAGTGCGATGCTGACCATATGCCGCGAAAACTAAACAATTAACCGAAGGAGCTAGACAACATGAACACCACAAACGCCGAACGCCTGCATGCCTATAAAACGAGGATGAAGGAGGCCGGATTTAAGCGCCTGTCCGTCTATGTGCATCCTGACCTGGCGGCTTTCTTGGAGCAAGAACGGAGGGCCAACGAGTGCGGAGGAAGGGCTTTGGAGCGTCTGTTACTGGGAGAGGCAAGGAAGCGACCGCCGACCCGATAGAGGGAAATAACGGACCAGACGCGCACAGAGGCGCGCGCGATGGTGGAAATGCTGCTGGTTTCGCGCGCATGCGCGATGGCGGAACGTCAGCGTTAAGACTTACTCTTTCACTATCGCCGCAGAAATGCCTTGTGCAACCAGCATGGCACCAAACATCGCCATCCAGATGATGCCTGCGCCAATTACAAATGCCTTTACGGGGCTACACCGAATCCACCCAAATTCGAGAGCATAACCAAAGAGCACCGCAGCAATAAATCCGACGATGCTCCCACACGACGCCACATAATTTGCGCCGGCTTCAAACCATCTCATTCTTGCCTGCGTATCTAGTTTTTCCATAGCATTCCTTGTGGCAAACGGTCGGAGAAAGAATTTCGAGAGTTGGGTTACACAGCGGTTACACGGCATCGCCATGCAGCTCACAAAACGAAAAGGGCTACAAGCCGAAGCGTGTAACCCTTTGATTTAACTGCGAATACTTGGTGCCGTTGGCCGGAATCGAACTGGCGACCTTCACATTACGAATGTGCTGCTCTACCAACTGAGCTACAACGGCGAAGACCCACATTCTACAAACAATGCACAAAATTTGCTAGTGTCAACGCGAATTTTTTTGCATTTTTTTAGCGGCCCGGCTACGGGCCGCCAAAAATCGTGGAAAAGTGCGGCTTTTTACTCCGCGTGGTAGGCCGTCACGCGGGCCACTTCGTCTTTCGAGCCGAGGAAGACGGGCACGCGCTGGTGCAGCTTGTGCGGGGCGATGTCCATGATGCGCTGCTGGCCGTCGGTGGCCGCGCCGCCGGCTTGCTCGACGATGAAGGCCATCGGGTTCGCTTCGTACATCAGGCGCAGCTTGCCCGGCATCGAGGTGTCGCGCAGGTCGGCCGGATACATGAAGATGCCGCCGCGGTTCAGGATGCGGTGCACGTCGGCCACCATCGAGGCGATCCAGCGCATGTTGAAGTTGGTGCCGCGCGGGCCCGTGTCGCCGGCCAGCAGTTCGTCGACATAGCGTTTCACGGGCGGATGCCAGTGGCGCGCGTTCGACATGTTGATGGCGAATTCCTTCGTCGTCGGCGGAATCTGCATATTGCTTTGCGTGAGGACCCACGAACCCATCTCGCGGTCCAGGGTGAAGCAGTTCACGCCATTGCCGAAGGTCAGTACCAGCATGGTTTGCGGGCCGTACACGGCGTAGCCGGCCGCCACTTGCTTGCTGCCCGCCTGCATGAAATCCTGCTCGGTCGGCTGCCCCATGCCGTCCGGCGCCTTCAGCACCGAGAAGATGGTGCCGATGGAGACGTTGACGTCGATGTTCGACGAGCCATCGAGCGGATCGAACAACAGCATGTATTCGCCCTTCGGATAGCGGTTCGGGATCGGGTGGATCGATTCCATCTCTTCCGACGCCATGGCCGCCAGGTGGCCGCCCCATTCGTTCGCTTCCAGCAAAATCTCGTTGGAGATGATGTCGAGTTTTTTCTGTACTTCACCCTGTACGTTTTCCGTGTCGGCCGTGCCCAGCACTTCGCCGAGGGCGCCCTTGCCGACAGCGTGGCTGATGGTCTTGCAGGCGCGCGCGACGACTTCGATCAGCAGGCGCAGTTCGGCCGGAATGCTGTTGTTCGAGCGCTGCTCTTCAACCAGGTATTGCGTAAGACTGATGCGTTTCATGAATTCCCTTTGTTGGTTATGTCGTTATTTTAAATGTCGCGTGCGGTGATTGTCGGCTTACGCGCCGCTGGCGCCAAGCCGACCTGCGAAATCATGACGTCGCGTAGCTCGGATCAGCCCGCAGGGCGTAATCCGACACACCGTCAATTGGCCAATGCCTTGCTGACCACTTCCATCACGTCATTCGACAGGCTGGCCTGGCCGGCGACTTTTTCCAGCGCGTCGCGCATGTGGCTTTGCAGCGCGGGCACGTAACGGCGCCAGCGGTCCATGGAGCGCGCCAGGCGCGCCGCCACCTGCGGGTTCAGGGCGTCGAGCGCGATGACCTGCTCGGCCCAGAAGGCGTAGCCGCTGCCGTCGGACGCATGGAATTGCGATGGATTGCCGTTGGTGAAATTGAAGATCAGGCTGCGCGCGCGGTTCGGATTTTTCAAGGTGAAGGCCGGATGCGTCATCAGCTGGCGCACGGCTTGGACGTCGGTCGTCGGCGCGGCCGCCTGCATGGCGAACCACTTGTCGACCACCAGCGCTTCGTTCTCGAAGTCGGTATAGAAGCTGGTCAAGGCCGCCTGCGCATGCGGCTGCGAGCCGGAATGAATCAGCGCCGCCAGCGCCGCGGCGCGGTCGGTCATGTTGCCGGCATTGTCGAATTGCAGGCGCGCCAGGTCCAGCTCCGCCGCTTCGGGCGCGATCAGCAAATACGACAGGGCCAGGTTTTTCAGCGCGCGCTTGCCGGCCGACAGGGCGTCGGGGCTGTAGTCGCCCGGCGTCTGGTTGGCGCGGTATTGCGCCAGCAATTCAGGTTTCAGGGCTGCCGCGATGGTGCGGCGCATGAACTGGCGCGCCGCATGGATCGCCTGCGGGTCGACTTGCGCCATGCGCTCGGCGATGATGGTTTCCGACGGCAGGATCAGGGCCAGCTCGCGGAAGGCCGGATCGAGCGTGTCGTCGGCCAGCAGGGCGCGCTGCGCTGCGATGAAGGTGTCGTCCAGCGCCAGGGTCTCGCCGGCGGCGACGGCGGCGGTCAGTTTCAGCAGGCGCTCCATGGCCAGGCGCTGGCCCGCTTCCCAGCGGTTCACCGGATCGCTGTCGTGGCGGAACAGGTGCAGCAGCTCGGCATCGGTATAGGCGTATTCGAGCACCACGGGCGCGGAAAAGTCGCGCAGCAGCGATGGCACAGGTTCTTCCGTCACATTCGTGAAGCGGAAAGTCTGCGACGCCTGCGTCAATTCCAGCACGACGCTGGTGGCGCCATTGGCCACCACGCCGTCGACGTGCAGCGGCAGGTCGCGGCCGTCCGCGGCCAGCAAGCCGACGGTGATGGGAATGTGGAATGGCAGTTTTTTCGGCTGGCCCGGCGTGGCGGGACAGCTTTGCGCCAGGGTCAGCTCGAACGTCCGGCTGGCGGCGTCATAGCGCGTGGAAGCGGTGACGACGGGCGTGCCTGCCTGGCTGTACCAGCGCTCGAATTGCGTGAAATCGCGGCCATTCGCGTCCGCCATAGCGGCGCGGAAGTCGTCGCACTGGACGGCCTGGCCATCGTGGCGCTCGAAATACAGGTCCATGCCCTTGCGGAAACCGTCGCGGCCCACGAGGGTCTGGTACATGCGCACCACTTCGGCGCCCTTCTCGTAGATGGTGACCGTATAAAAGTTATTGATCTCGACGAAAGAATCGGGACGCACGGGATGGGCCATCGGGCCGGCGTCTTCGGGGAACTGCGCCTGGCGCAGGGTACGCACCTGGTCGATGCGCGTGACGGCGCGGCCCGTGTCCGTGCCGATCATGTCGGCCGAGAATTCCTGGTCGCGGAACACGGTCAAGCCTTCCTTCAGCGACAGCTGGAACCAGTCGCGGCACGTGACGCGGTTGCCGGTCCAGTTATGGAAGTATTCGTGACCCACCACCGCCTCGATGCCCGCGTAATCGACGTCGGTCGCTACGCGCGGATTGGCCAGCACATACTTGGTGTTGAAGATGTTCAGGCCCTTGTTTTCCATGGCGCCCATGTTGAAGTCGCCCACGGCGACGATCATGAAGCGGTCCAGGTCCAGCTCCAGGCCGAAGCGCTCCTCATCCCAGCGGATGGAGTTTTTCAGCGACTGCATGGCATAGTCGGTCTTATCGAGGTTGCCCTCTTCCACCCACACCTGCAGCAGCACTTCGCGGCCGGACTTGAGCGTGTAGCGCTCTTCCTGGCACACCAGGCGCGCGGCGACCAGCGCGAACAGATAGGACGGCTTCTTGAACGGATCTTCCCACTTGGCGTAATGGCGGCCGTCACCGAGGTCGCCCTCTTCGATCAGGTTGCCATTCGATAGCAGCACCGGATAGCGTTCCTTGTCCGCGCGCAGCATCACCGTGTACCTGGCCATCACGTCCGGGCGGTCCGGGAAGAAGGTGATGCGGCGGAAGCCTTCCGCTTCGCACTGCGTGAAGAAATTGTGGTTCGACACGTACAGGCCGGACAGCGAGGTATTGTCCTGCGGCGCCAGCACGGTCTCGATATCGAGTTCGACGTCGTCGGGCGCCTTGGGGATGGTCAGCATGCCGGCCGTCAGCTTGTATTGCGACGGTTTCAGCTGCTTGCCATTCAGGCGCACCATCACCAGCTCGATGTGTTCGCCATGCAATTCGATGCTGCGGCTGGTGCTGGCCGGGTTGTGGCGCATGCGGATCCGGCTCGCCACCACTGTGCGGGCGGGATCAAGATCGAAACCAAGTTCGACGCTGTCGACCAGGAAGCTGGGCGGCGTGTAATCTTTGCGGTAAATCGTCTGAGGGCTGTCTGTGCGCATAGGGATTTGGGTGGGAGCGGAGGCAAAAGCCTATTTTACCAACACCAGCCCCCGATGGTCGCGATTCAGCTCAGGAATGTTCGATTCCCTTACACGCCGACATGCTCCGTAACATTCTGTAATAATGAATAGAAACAAATAGAACTATTCTTATAATACTAAGCGATGAATTGTGTCTACTACTCAGGAGGTCATGCAATGAAACGTTATCTCACCATCATGATGGCTGCATTGACCGTGTTGCTGACCGGATGCGCCACCACCATACGCAGCGATGTGACCGTTTTCCACGAGTGGCCTGCGCAATTGCAGGACAAATCGTATGCGTTCGAAGCGCCAGATGCCGAAAACGACACGCTGGAATACCGCAGCTACCAGAACCTGGTGCGCGCGGAACTGGCCAAGCACGGCTTCGGCGAAGCTTCCGGCCCTGCGGCAGCCAATTTGCGCGTGGCGATGCATTTTTCCACCGTCGACTATCCTGAACGCGTGCTGCAGGCCACCGACCCATTCTGGTATGGCCCTGGCTACTGGCCTGGCCGCTACGGCTACCGCTACGGCGCATGGCCGGGCTATGGCCGCTTCGGCTACAACCCCTACTGGTATGGTCCGCTGGACGTGGAAGAAAGCGTGCGCCACAAATACGAGCGCGAATTGCGCATCACGATCAATGACCGCAACGGCAAGAAACTGTACGACGTGACCGTGCAATCGACCAGCAACAAGCGCGCCACCTCGCAAGTGATGCCAGCCATGGTAGCGAGCGCCTTTGCCGACTTCCCCGGCCAGAGCGGCGTGCCGCGCAAGGTGGAAGTCAAAATAGAGTAACTGAGAGCGCCAGCCAAAACCTACTGCGCGTCGCGCTTTGCGGCTGGCGATGCTCACCGTACTAAAGTACGGTTGCGCTTCTCGGCCACAAATCACTGCCGCTCGCTACGGTTTTGTCAGGCGCGAGAAGTCTGGAGTACTTTAAAAAACCGGCTGGTGCAGCAATGTGCCAGCCGGTTTTTTTTCATCTAAGAATAATACGCCTCGGCGGCAAAGGTGAGCGCGCCGATCAGGGCCACGGCCAACAACAGCACGATCAGCAGGCGGCCGAACTTCGGCGTGCCGTCATTGCCGCCGCTCATGGCACGATGATGGTCGAGCCGGTCGTCTTGCGCCCTTCCAGGTCCGTGTGCGCCTGGGCGATATGGGCCAGGCTGTAGCGCTGGTTAATCTCGATTTTGACTTCGCCGCTGCTGACGACGCCGAACAGCGAGGCGGCCATCTCTTCCAGGTTCGCGCGGTTCGAGGCATAGCTGAACAGGGCCGGACGCGTGATGAAAAGCGAGCCGCGCGACGCCAGTTCGCTCAGCGTAAATGCCGGCACGGGACCGGACGCGTTGCCGAAGCTGACCATCATGCCCAGCGGCGCCAGGCAGTCGAGCGAGCCCGTAAACGTATCCTTGCCGATGGAATCGTAGACCACGGAGACGCCCTTGCCGCCCGTGATCTCGCGCACGCGCTCGACGAAGTTTTCCGTGTTGTAGTTGATGACGTGGGCCGCGCCGTGCGCCTTGGCCAGCGCCGCCTTTTCATCGGAGCCGGCCGTGCCGATCAGGTTCACGCCCAGCACTTTGGCCCACTGGCAGGCGATCAGGCCCACGCCGCCCGCGGCCGCGTGGAACAGGATGGTATCGCCCGCCTTCAGGGCCACCGTGCGGTGGAACAGGTATTGCACGGTCAAGCCTTGCAGCATCATGGCGGCCGCCGTATCGAAGCCGATGCGCTCGGGCAGCACCAGCAGCAGGGCCGCCGGCAGGTTGCGCTGCTGCGCATACGCGCCATTGATGCGCGCCGCATACGCCACGCGGTCGCCGACCTTCACTTCCGTGACGCCCTCGCCCACCGCCTCGACGATGCCCGCGCCCTCGACGCCAAGGCCATTGGGCAGCGGCTGCGGATACAGGCCCGTGCGGAAATACACGTCGATGAAATTGAGGCCGATGGCCTCGTGTTTCACGCGCGCCTCGCCGGGGCCCGGCGGCGGCAGTTCCACGTCCACGTATTCCATCACGTCCGGGCCGCCCACGCGCTGTACGCGGATGGCCTTGGTGGTAATCGCTGCGCTCATGCTTCTCTCCTTGTTTGGGTGAATCAGACGGCTGCGCTGGCACGCGCCTGCAGCTGCGACAGCACCAGGTGCGCCGAGGACAGATTCGTTGCGCACGCCACGTTGTGCACGTCGCAGGCGCGCACCAGGGCGTTGATGTCCGGCTCGTGCGGCTGCGGTGTCATCGGGTCGCGCAGGAAAATCACGCAATCGATCAAGCCTTCCACCAGCAGCGAGCCGATCTGCAAGTCGCCGCCGAACGGCCCCGAATGCTTGCGCTCGACCGCCAGGCCCAGCTCGTTGATCAGGCGGCCGCCCGTGGTGCCCGTGGCCGACAGTTCGCAACCCTTCAAAAAGTCCAGGTATTCGCCCGCCAGGGTAATCATGTCATCTTTTTTCTTGTCGTGGGCAATCAGGGCGATGCGTGTTTTCATGGTGAGGACCATTTCAGTGGGTGGAGAAGTTATTTCTTTTTGGATAGCAAGTATATGCCCGCCAGTACCAGGCTGGTGCCAGCCAGCTGCCAGTTGGTGATCGGTTCATCGAGGATCAAGGCGCCCAGGAACAGGGTCGACACGGGGCCGATCATGCCCGCCTGCGAAGCGACGGGCGCGCCGATGCGCTCGACGGCGATCATCGTCATGAAGACGGGCATCACCGTGCAAAAAATGCCATTGAGCAAGGACAAACCATACACGGGCATGGGCTGGATCAGCAATTCGACGGGGCGCAGGATGAAGAATTGGGCGATGCAGGCAAAGCTGGCCACGCACATCGCGTAGCTGACCAGGCGCATGGAGCCGATGCGTTTCACCAGTTCGCCCGAGCCCAGCAGATATACGGCATACGAACAGGCCGAGCCCAGCACGAGGGTCGACCCCAGCGCCACATTGCTGGCGCCGCCCTGCAAGTCGTGCACGAACACCAGCACGATGCCGCAATACGAGGTGAGCAAGGCCAGCCATTGCAGGCGGCTGATGCGCTGCTTGAAGTACACGGTGGTAATCAGGAGCACGAAGGTGGGCGTGAGGAACAGGATCAGGCGCTCCAGCCCCACGGAAATGTATTGCAGGCCCAGGAAATCCAGGTAGCTGGACAGGTAATAGCCGACGAGGCCCAGCCCGACGAGGCGCAGCCGGTCGCTGTTTGATAACGGCGGCTCCGTGCGCATCTTCCACCAGGCGATGACGGCGAACACGGGCAGCGAAAAGATCATCCTGAAGGCGATCAGGGTGACGGCGTCGATCTGGTAGCGGTACAGCAGCTTGGCGACGATGGCCTTGGTGGAAAACAGCACCGCCCCGCCCACGGCAATGGCCAGGCCACCGAGGTAGACGGAACGGGGAAGCGGAGATGGGGTGGCTTGCGGGGAACTGGAGCTCATGCCCAGATTGTAATGGCAAAAGCCAAAGGCGGCGTAGGTCGGGCGTAGGTCGGCTTAGCCCAAAGGGCGTAAGCCGACGTCACCACCAGTGCAAACCATGTTGTCGGATTAAGCGCGGCATGGCCGCGCTAATCCGACCTTGTATTCTTCCCCTCATGCCGTTCGTGGTATTGCGAACGGTATCGACCGCTGTCAAAATCTTGGTAGGCATATCAAGACCGGGTAACTGGATGCCGTATCCGCCCTTAGGCCCCGAGCCAGCTCCGTAGATCTCGCACCAGTTACCCATCCTCCATGTCAAGATCGGACAGTATCTTTGGCACCGGCATGCCGGTTAGCCCGCATTTGCAAGGTAGATCGCAAGAGGACCACAGCATGTTTAATTTAGGAATCGACGTTGCCAAGGCCAAGCTCGACTGCGCGCTGCGCCTGCCCAACGGCAAGCATCGTAACAAGGTTGTCGAGAACAACCACCAA